>JBPKLU010000004.1:0-445819 GCA_051293815.1 Nitrospiraceae bacterium
TCCTCGCCGATGCGCACCAGACTCTGTAGGCGGATCTTGCCCACGCAGGCCGCCATGCAGCGTGTCTCCATCGGCTCGCCGCCCGTCAGCGGGCCCTTGCCCTCGATGCGCGGATAGCAGGCGATGCACTTCTCGCTCACCCGCGTGGTGCCCCGGTACATCGGCTTCTTGTAGGGGCACTGCTCCACGCACTTCTTGTAACCCCGGCAGCGGTTCTGGTCGATCAGCACGATGCCGTCCTCCGGCCGCTTGTAGATGGGGCCTTGCGCGGACAGGCCCTCCACTCGCTCCCCCGGTCCTTTCAGATCATGCGCCAGCGTTTCGGCCAGATGCCCCCAGAGGCCGTAGCCGGGCCATAAGGTCCTTCTGTCTTTTGATAGGCCGCCTCGTACAGGCGGGCGTTTGAGATCGCCAGCGCTGCTTCGGTGGCAAGTCCGCGAGCCAAGCGCAGGTTCCGTGCCCCCGCGTGTCCTTGATGCTCCTGATTCAGCATCAACACTCCAAACGGTCCTCCGGGCGCAAACGAGGGGATCGAGGGTTCGCTGTTCCCGATCAGATTCCGGCGGATCATTTCCGGTTGCTCATCGTCGCGGAGGCCCTCCCCGACCACGGGCCGCCGAGTTTCGAAGGCCAGCACGGATGAGGGAATTCTTTCCACAGCATAATCGAGTTGTGCACTCGCTCATTCCGATCTCAGGAGGCAGTTTCCCTATCCCGCCTTGCATCCGTTCATTTCGCAGCATCGCTAGGCAAACAGCGGCGTCGATCAATTCAGGACACAATCGGCGATCCGCTTCAGGGAGCGGTCGAGCCCGTCCGGTCTGATGATGGTGATTTCGTTCCGGATCGTGCCGAGAGCCTCCAATTCGCGGCCATCTCCTCATCCGTGTACGCTAATTCGCTGACCTCGTTGGAAGAGCGGATCAAGATCAACGGAAGACGTCGTTCCGAATCTCCGGCCGAACACGCCCACCGATGCACGCAGCGGCCTCGTGATCGAATCCGCCAGGAGGCGTGCGCCGACGGCGCCGATTAGCAGTCTCCCGACCACCGCTTCGATCGGCCCTAGGCGTCCGGCTGGACGGACTTGATGAACGCGTGGCAAGTCTCCCAAGCTCGCGGGCAAGTCAATCTTCTATAACCCTTAGGTCGAGACGGACTTCTTCGGAGAGAACGAGGCCTCTGCCTGATCGAATGTGGGTTATGGTGAAGTCATCGCACCCTTCTTGAAGGTATCCAACAAGCGAGCGCCTGTCGGCCATGAACCGGACCAGCCACTCCTGAACCGCCCGCAGTTCGCCCTTGAACCCCGGTGCCTCCATGGCGAGTGCGAGGCTTTCATCGAGAAAAAACTTGAGCCTGACGTCAGCTTCCTTGAAGCGGGTCAATGAAGTGGGCTGTCGAATGAGTGCTTAGCCATGGAAGGCTTCGCCCCAATCGTGGACCAACCGATGGACCACCTGCACATGTGGATTCGCAAGCAGCACTTGCTCTCGCGGTTACCGCATCCCCCATCCGCCGCGATCGCGGAAAGCCTCTGCCACCTTGCGTCTCATTCGTGCGATAATAGTGAAATGCTGCTCAAGCGCGTGTTGGTCGGCTTGCCGCTCAAGACTACGCAGGTCGTTCATGAACGGCTTTCCAACTCTCTCGCGCTGGCTGTTTTTTCCTCAGACGCTCTCTCCTCCGTCGCCTACGCAACCGAAGAAATCCTGCTTGTTTTGATCTTGGCCGGATCCGCCGCGGTTTCCTGGTCGATACCAATCAGTCTGACCATCGTATTGCTCCTGGGTCTTCTCACGATCTCCTACCGCCAAATTATCTTCGAATACCCTGAAGGGGGCGGGGCTTACATCGTAGCCAAGTCGAATCTGGGCGAGTGGCCCGGTCTGACAGCCGCCGCCGCCCTCATGATCGATTATGTTTTGACCGTCGCGGTGAGCGTGGCGGCAGGCATTGCGGCGGTCACGTCCGCCGTTCCGCCGCTCTTTCCGCATCGTGAAGCCTTATGTCTTTTGGCGATCCTAGTCGTGCTGATTATCAATCTCCGAGGGGTCCGCGAATCCGGCCGGATTTTCGCGGTCCCGACTTACTTGTTCATTGGTACGATTTTTCTCATGCTGGCCGCAGGCAGTTTTCAGATCCTGTTCGGCCAGGCCGCCCATGCGTTTCCGGAGCGTGGGGGCAGTTCGGTTTTCGACGGCTTGTCGCTCTTTCTCCTACTGCGGGCGTTCTCGTCCGGCTGCGCTGCTCTCACCGGCATCGAGGTGATCTCAAACGGCGTTCCAGCGTTCAAACGGCCGGAGTCGAAGAATGCGGCGATCACAATGGCCGCGATGGCCGCGATTCTGGGCACCATGTTCATCGGTATCAGCGCACTGGCGTACCACTTTGGCGTGCTTCCCAAAGAGGATGAAACAGTAGTCTCCCAAATTGCCCGCGCGACATTCGGCACCAGTCCGCTCTATTACCTCGTTCAAGCTTCTACCATGCTCATTTTGATCTTGGCCGCCAACAGCAGTTTCAACGGGTTCCCTCGTCTGGCTTCCCTGCTAGCCCGCGACGGATACATGCCACACCAGATGGCCCTCATGGGCGACCGGCTTGTCTTTTCCAATGGGATTATCCTCCTGGGTTTCTTCTCCTCCCTGCTGATCGTCCTCTTCAAAGGCGAAACCCATGCGCTTATCCCGCTCTATGCAGTCGGGGTGTTTTTGTCCTTTACCCTTTCGCAGGCTGGGATGGTTCGCCGCTGGCTCGTGAAAAAAGGGCCCCATTGGCGCAAGAAACTGCTCGTCAATGGAATCGGCGCTGTGGCCACGGGCCTGGCAACTCTCATCATCGCCAGCACCAAATTTCTGCACGGCGCCTGGATCGTCATTGTGTTGCTGCCCGTGTTGATCGCCTGGTTCCGGTCCGTGCATGCGCACTACAAAGCCGTTGCGGAGCAAGTCAGCCTGGGTCGCGATCATCGCCCCCCGCAGCCACGGCGTAATACGGTGATCATTCCGATCAGCGGGGTAAATCGAGCCGTGGTGCGGGCCTTGGACTATGCGCGAAGCCGAGGGGGCGACATCCGTGCCGTGCTGGTGGACGTGGACAAGGAAGAGACCGCCAAAGTGGAAATCCAATGGGCACAGTGGGGCTGCGGCATTCCATTGGTCGTGCTGCCGTCACCGTACCGCTCGATTCTCAAGCCGCTGCTGGATTACATAGAGGAACTGCTGCAGAAAGATCCCGAAGGGTGGGTCACTGTCGTGATCCCGGAGATCTTGCCGGCGCGGTGGTGGCAGAATATCCTGCACAATCAACGGGCGTTGATGCTGAAGGCCGCACTGCTGTTCAAGGAGCGCGTCATCTTGACCGACGTCCCGTTCCACCTTGAACGATGAAGTGAGGAGAACAACCATGACCAGACTCATCGGCGTTCCCGGGGTCATTGCGACGGCCCTCGCCTTCCAGGTCGCCGTCGCCTCGCAGGTGTGGGCCTTCAAGATCGTGGAGCCGAAGGAAAACAGTACGCTGAAATCCGGGCAGACCGTGACCGCCAAAGTCGACGTCGGCTCGGATCCCGGGATTGTGAAGGTACGATACTTTTGGTATCGCGAGAACGACGAAACGCTGGTGCAACAGGACGAAGTCGAGCGATCGGGCCCGCCCACCCAGGAGAAAATCGCCGACGATCGGTTCTTCCAAAAAGAAAGCGTGTTCGCCAACGTGGTCGCGGTGGCCACGTTGACCTCTACCGCCGATAGCACCCCCCCGTTTGGCGGCGCCCTGAAGGTCCCTCCGGAGGCCATCGGCCCCATGCGGCTCCTCGCCGTCGCCGAAGTGTCGCGCGGGCGGCTTGGCACCCGCACCGTATTCGATGAGATCCTTGTCAGTGTCGAGCCGGAGGCTGAGTTGAAAGCGATCGATTTCGAAACCGAGAAGCCGTTGATCCTCGGTCGAAAGGGGCAGATTGTCACCTACGGACAGGTGGATGTGCCGGGGAAGATTTTTGAACTGCCGGTAGTAGGCGAATTCGCCGACGGGGTTACGAGACCGCTCACGTCCCCCGCCACTGGGACGACCTATCATTCGTCGAATGAGAAGGTTATCCAAGTCTTGCAGGACGGATTGCTCAAGATCGTAGGAAACGGTAAGACAACCATCACAGTGACGAACCGTGGGAAGCAGGCGTCCTTGGACGTTTCCGTCGAAGTCGGCGAGGAACCGAATGAACCGCCGATCGCGGTTCCGGGACCGAACCGACGGGTCAAATCCGGCACCAAGGTGGAGCTGAACGGACTCAACAGCCGAGACCCGGAAGGCGAAGCCCTCTTCTACACCTGGAGCCAAGTCCGCGGGAGCAAAGTACCGCTCCTGGACGTCAACATGCCTAAAGCCTCGTTCGTCGCTCCGTTAGTCTCTGAACCCAAACTGTTCCGTTTCCGGCTGAAGGTCACGGACAAGAAGGGCGCAGATAGTCTGCCGGCGTATGTCGATGTAATCGTGGAACCGTGAGTCGAATGAAGGATCCCACCGTTCTCAAGGCAATGGCCCCCCAAGATCCGCCCCGCCGTGTGCTGGAGATCGGCACGGGGGACGGTCCCAGCGCGCTGGCGATGGCGGAAATGCTGCCAACTGACGGCACGGTCCTGACTTGCGAGATCAGCGCATGGCCTCGCGCTTACTTGCACACAAGCGCCTGGGGCGAAGCTCGCATAGCCGGAAGGTTGAGGTGCTCGTGGGCTCGGCCTTGGAGACATTGCGCAACGTGACCGGTCCGTTCGACCTGATTTTCATCGACGCGGACATGCAGAACGACGTGCGCTACTCTCACCGGGCTTTAGAACTGCTCGCCCCGAGCGGGATGCTGCTCGTTGACAACACGCAAGGCATGGTCTTAGCCCCGGTCGATCCGGGACAGGACCCCGCGATCGCCGCCATTCAGGAACTCGCCCGTCTCACCGAATCCGCCCCTCGGATCAGCGCCGGGTTGATGAGAGTCTGCGACGGTGTCCTGGTCATAACCCGGGCGGACCAAGCGGTGTGATGACGACAACCGCTTCGGATCAGCCGCTACAGCTCGCGCACTCGAACTGGCCCGTAAGTATTGCGGGCGCGGCGTAACTCCATGACATGGCGACGAAGCGCGGGGCCATACTTCGAGCGAAGCACGGCTTGTGTATAGGGCATCATCTTCCGCTCGACCTTGCCGATTTCCGACGCCAGCATCCCGACTAAACGCTTACCTGAACCGGTGAGCCAGCCCAGACGACGGGCGGCATATTCTAGGTCTTGGATCGAATACCGGACGGACTCAATTTCCTCCAGGCAGCGAAAGCGGGCGCGGAGAACGTCCCTTGCGCTCAATCCAGCTCGCCGTACCGCTTGGTAGCCGACACTGGAAGCCCATGACGACAGCCGTTCGAACAGCATCGCGCCCATTGTGAAGGTGAAGGCAGCGTGCAGGATGCCGCGGATCGGTCGGAGACTCCTCCGCCAGGGCGAGTAAAACACTGCGAGATTGCGGTCGCCGCGGTAGAGCTCGTACTTCCGCAGCAACAGATTGAGATGATGGTGGCCGTTCTCATGGATCAGATCGTCGATCAGATCGAGATCGTCACGATCGAAGCAGTTGATGAATGACAGCCCAGGTCGATGGCGATAGCTGAAACTGACGACCCCACGCGCTCGAAGTGGAACGAGACGGGAGGTCAGCGCCGCAACAAGTCTGGCTCCCTCGGGCCAAGCTTGTTCCAGAATCGCAAGAGCCCGCTCGACACGCGACGGGAAGTCGGCCGGCGTGGCGCCGATCCGAATCGGAACCTTGTCTTTGCTGTAGATCAGCGCCGGCCCGATGGTGAGTTTCCCGGTTCGAACACCAGTAACAGACTTAGAAGGATTGTGCGTCCATCTCCATTGGAGGGACGATCCACAGTCAAGAACCGGAAACACGTCGTGGCCGATTTGCAGGCAGATACCGGACGGCCTGATCCACCACATGGCCTTGCACCGAGGCCCTGAAAGCCTGCGTTCCAGCAATGCCGGAGGCTGACAGAAGGCACCATCGAGTCCGACGGACAGGCATCCTCTCCTTACGCCCTGCTCAAAGTCCGCACTCAAGTCGCAGGGTACCCGCCACAGCCGCTGGCCTGTGCGGCGAAGCCAGGCACAGGGCAAGCCTGGTGCCAGGAAAAGCGCCTCCTGGGTCACGTGCTGCGCCAGTCTTGTGCAGAGCGTGGAGAGTCGGCCGGAAAAGCCTCGAGCTTGCGGGACACCGGTCGGGAATAGCTCGTCCTTGTAACTGTTCTCGTAGAACTGCTCTTCGCACTCAGCGAAAAAGGCCTCGACGAACCCGCGGCGATCCTGCTCACGTTCAAGCTGTTCTTGGAGATCGATGAAGTAGACCAGATCGTTGAGTTCCTCGATCCAGCCCACAACCTTCCAGCCGGAAAAATTCTCCTGCGGCAGCGAAGCACCGACCAACCTGAAGTAGTCGACCGGCAGGCCCAACGCGGCCGTCGCTCGGACATAATGCCGTTCTAGATCGTCACACAGATCGTCCAGAAGCTTCTGCATGGTCTCGCGGAACTCGTGAAGGAGCGAGGCCAAGAACCGCTGATCGAACAGTTCCATGAACTCTGCCGGCTCCGACCGTAAATGTCCGACCGTCTCTGGCGTGTCCCGACCGGACTCTACCGGAGACTTTCGCGAGGGGCAAGAGTCGAAAACGACAAGCTCAGGAGAAAGGTCGATAACGAAGAGGAACGATCTTGCCGGAGGGGATCAGGAATCGGGTCTTTTGCGGGTCACCCAAAGGGCATCGAGCCCCAATGCGTCCGCATGGGCCATGAAATGCGTTGCGAGGCGTCCTCGCACCGCTTCTTCCGGCGGAGGTTTCGCACCTTTGACGATGGTGTAGGGCAACTCGTCTTTCCAAACCAGCGCACCCTGGGCATCGGTCAGATAGAGGTACAATCGTTTCTCTTCACGTTCGCTCCATCCCCAATCACTGGGATGGAGCGGTCGAACGGTTTGGACGTGACCGAATAGCACGCCCTCCACTTGTAACTCCTGGCTAATCGCGCGCGCTGCCTCGCGTGACCGCACCTCTTCGAACGCCCAGGCACCAGGCTCGCGATTGTAGCCGGCCACTTGAATTGGACCAATAACTGTGAGCCCGGTCTGTGTTTCGAGCACGCTGGAGAACCGGCCTGCCATCTCGCGATCTCCATCAAAGGGCACCACGGCGATGCTGGTCACCGGTCCCAGCACCGACTGCGACATATCGTGGGAGGCCACCCAAGAATGCTCGAAGGGCAGGAACTCCACATCGCCACTTCTTGCCACATCAACTCCCACCACTACAACCCAGGCGGCCGGCAAGCAGCCTTGCAGGCAGACACAGACACCTATTGCTGCGATAGGCATCGGTATCTTGTTGGCCCAGACTCTCATTGGCTTCTCTTCCATTTTTCATGCGAGCAAGTCAGGTGCCAGTAAGACCACATTTCCGGTCTTCATGCCTAACCCACTCATTTCCTAGGCGAACGCTCCGCCGGCATGACAGGAACCTGGCAACGACAGAGCCACGGCGGGACCCAACACGCACAGCGATGAACGGTCTTTGAACACTCCTGCCCCTTTTGTGCAAAGTGCCGAGTACGATAGAATCACGCAATCACTTATTGCGTTGGAAGTCGATCACGAAGGAGGTGCTCGATAATGGAGCGGGACAAACACCAGAACATGAGAAGATGGGCCGTTGGGCTCGCAGGGCTATTTGCATTCGGACTGGCGGAGTTTTCGGTCCTTGGCGCCGACCCACACAAGGTCACGTTGATGCTGGGAGGCAAGTTCTGCGATTTGTATAAGAGCGAGGTCGAGTCAGCGTTGAAGAAGATCGCTGGCGTGATGGCGGTCGATCTTAAAAGCCTGAAGGGTCACGCGATCGTCACTGCCGACCCAGACAAGGTGAAACCCGAGCAACTCACCGCAGTCGTCAACGCGCTGAAAGGCGACGGCTGGCATTGCAAAGCCGAGGTGATGAAGTAGGAGCCCGTCACCCCCGCGACAGGGCATTTGGAGCGCGCGGTGTTGAGCGATGACGCGATCGACCAGATTTCCGCAGCTTACATAACGCCAACCCCGCCGGCCACATCGGGCCGCTCTCGTGTTCCCTATCGATGAAGTCTTCTGTAACCACGAATCCTTGGCAGCGAGCACAGCGCATCGAACGTTCCTTTCGTATTCGGCCCATCCGCTCAAGCTTCGGTTTTGCCCTCGATGAAGGGAGCTGGCTGGCCAGAACTTGTGCCTTCGTAGACAAGAACCAAGCAATGCCGGTGCCAATATCCAGGGGGGGGATCCACGTGGGGACCAGACTTTCGTGTGTACGGCTCGACGGTGCACAGCCCCAAAGAGCACTGGATGTGGCCGAATAGATCCCAAGGGTTCGAAATAGCGCGCGACAGTGAACAGGAGGCAGCGCCTCCTCAGCCGCTTTACATAACATAAGGCGGCAATCCGACACCCACGAACGAGGGAACCTCAAAGCCAACACATGTCGCTGACGGCGACAGAAATCGGCGCGGTTGTCGAGGAACTCGCGTCCGCGTTGACCGGCGGGTGGATTCAAAAGATCCATCAACCTCTGCCCCGCGTCGTCACGCTGGCCATCCGGACTCCCGGGGCAACCCATACGGTACTGCTGTCAGCCCATCCGGAGACCGCCCGGCTTCACCTGACTACCCGTCGGCTACAGAACCCTCCGGCTCCGCCGCCTTTCTGCCAATTCCTCAGGGCCCACATCCAGGGAGCCCATATCGACGCGATCAAGCAACTGCAAGGTGATCGCATCGTACAGATTCGGCTCACGGCGCGAAGCGGACCTTGCGCGATCATCGCCGAATTGATCGGTCGAAAGGCGGATGTGTTGCTGCTCGGCGAATCAGGGACAGTTCTGGCCGATCTCAACCACGACCGCGATCGGATCGGTCGGCCCTATCATCTTCCGTCAGCCTCCGAGTGGAAACTTGACGCCGTCAAGAGATGCCCCCCCGCCGCCGATGCTGCTCATCCGGCATTTCCCATATCCGCTGAGATCGACGCACGTTATGAGCGGCGCGAAGAAGAACTGGCTTTAGAACGGGAACGGCAGGCTCGCTTGGCCGATATTCGCAAGCACCTCAGACAGACCGTCCGGCGGATCGAGGCATTGCGGGCGGACTTGAACAAGGCCGAGCGCTATCGCGACTACAGTCGCTACGGCGAACTCCTCAAGGCCAACCTGAGCAAGATCGTCCCAGGTCAGGACCATGTCACGGTGATCGATTATTTCGACGAACGCTTGCCCGAGATCACGATCCCGCTCGATCCAGGGAAAGGTCCGCAGAGCAACATGGACCACTATTTCAAGAAGCACCGGAAATACCTGGCGGCCGAGCGAGCAATTCGCCCCCGTCTAGAAACGGCGCAACAGGAATTGGAACGGTTGCACGCGGAGTTGGAGGCGCTTCAACGAGGCACCTGGCGCCCGACCTCCACGCTGGACGGACCTTATTCGTCCACCAGGGGGAAACCTTCTACTCGCCATCAACGATTCTCGGCAACCAGTGATCCGCCCTCGGGCAGAACTGGCCCGTTCCGCCGGTTTATTTCGTCCGACGGCTTGCCCATCTATGTCGGGCGCAACGCGCGCGAGAACGAGGAACTGACGTTCGGTTTGGCCAAAGGCAACGATCTTTGGCTCCACGCTCGAGGCGCACCGGGTTCTCATGTCGTCGTGCGGCTGGAAAAAGGCGCAACCCCACCGCCTGAAACGTTGAAGGATGCCGCGACCCTCGCCTTGCTGTATAGCGATCTCAAAAAGAGCGGCAAGGGAGAAGTGATGTATACCCGACGGAAGTGGGTCAGAAAAGTCAAAGGTCAACCGCCAGGCACGGTGACGGTGACGCAGGAACACTCCATGTTCGTCAGTTTGGACAAAACCCGCCTCGATGCCTTACGGCAGCGATCCTCGTAAAAGCGGAAGGAGAGAAGGACCGAATCGCAGCCGTGACAGACGGCCGTTTGCAGAACCGGGATCCTCTAATTGGTCAGCGCCGCGTAGGCCTGCTTGACAGAACCTACGGGAGAGACCTGTAACAGAAACGGCGTTCGCCAGTCCGGATCGGAGACATCCAGCTCTTCGGGGACGATCACCCGTTGTAAGTGCGCCTCGTAGGCTGCTTCGACCTTCAACGGGACGGCGGTGACGGCTCCGATGTGACCATCCGGTCTGACCGTCCCGGTCATGACGCGATCGGGTGCGATGAACTTTCCGTTCGCCATCGCAGCGACGCTCAGCGCCACCATGGCTGACAAGCTGTCTCCATACACCGTGATGCCTTCGTAAGGAACCGTCAACACGACGGTCCAAGAATCCGTAGACAGGTTCAACTGCTGGGCGACACGATAAACTGCCTGTTCAACGGCAGTCTGCGCCATGCGCGAAAATCGACCGGGCTTGTTCATGAACCGCATTACCAGGCCGTTCCGGTCCGGCCGCTCTTCAAATGACAGGTGCAGGTATGCGACGGTTCCTTCCGGTGTACTCCCCATCGTCACCCCAAGAATCGGAATCAGTTGTTCGCGCGAACCGGTCACGGCGCCAGCTTCCGGGCCTGGCATTGCAAGCGCCAGCAAAAAGGTTGCTGCGACACCGGCAAAGAACCGGCTGAGACATCGGCGTTTCAAAGGAGTTGACATGGGAGTCAGCAGGATCAATGTCTTCCTTCCCCCGTCCCTCAAGGGGATCAAAGCGGGTTGTCCTCCGCTGGTGTCTTACAGCGCGCTTGATCTCATTTTCCTGTGCAAAGAGGGCTCGAAAACTGGATCAAGCAAACAATATGCCACGCATGCGACCGGTTTCCTAGAACGAGAAGCATCTGTAAGCGTCTGAGATATTTTTATAGTCATAGCTTACCATAGCACAGCCGTGCGTGATAGCCACTTGCGGCTCGTCCTGCCAGACCAATGGCGCCTAAGGCGGTGAACACCGACTTCAATACCTCTTACCCGGTGCTCTCCCAAGCAAGGGTGCTCGCGTGTCGATAACAAATCCTGTCTTTTCAACCCAACTCGGGAGCAGTAGGCATCTGAACCGTGGCATACTGTCCTCGAGGCGTTCAGTGGTCAGATTCCCCCCCTTCCTCTTGGCCATCCTTTGAGCCACTGTACACACCACGGCGCCAAGAGCACAGGAATGACAAACCACACAACTATGCTCATGGCAAAGTCGGATGAAGCGTCCAACACCCGAGTCACCCAGGCACAGATAACCTCCTACCAGGCCAACCCCAACCCCAGCATGATCAGACAAAAATACATTGCGCCCTGTCCGGATTTGCCGTGACGATCCCGCTCACCTCCGGCGTGACCATCAGCGTATAAGCCGCCGTCAATCCTAAGTTTTTTACATTATACCTCGGGCGAAGTCGTGCCATGGCTCCAGACGAGAGACCCGATGGCCGAAGACCTCAACGGCCAACCCATCATAGACCAGCAACACGAAAAACAGGGAACCGCGATCAGCAAAGCATCGACGCTCCAATGCCGCATGACTGGAGATGATCGCGCAAACGGGCGGCGTCGGAAACGCAGGAGCCCGCCGAAGAGCTGGAACGGAACAGCCGATTGCCTGGCGCTGAGAAGCCGAAAGCCAAGCGACTATTCACGCGCTCTCTTGAGCCCGATCATGCTGGAAGCGAAAGTATGGACACGGCCCGAAGGTCAGCTTGCACCCCACAAGATACCCGTCGATGTGGTTTCCATTCAGGATCGGACGAGTCCACCGCACCTCGAACAACATGAACGTTCGGAGCCACTTGGAAATCGGCGTATGGATCTCGAGCAACTGCCGTACACGGGGGACCTGATCCATCATCAGCAGCATTCCCCTTGAACTGATGTTTAGCGAGCAGGCCTCGCCGTAATGAATGACGACGGCACGCTCACCTAATCCCTCGATCATCTCATAGGTACAAGGTCGCGTGAAATCCAGACGTTCTTCGGAGCGCAATTCCTGCGCAGGCGGTGGCCGGCGTGGCAGATTGTCCCATCGATAGACCGGCCATTCTCGGCGTCCGGCTCTCGGCTGTCCGTGTCCAGCGCAGAAGGACATGACCTTCTGAAGCAGTTGAGATTTCATGACGATGCCCTCCCATGTCCGAGTACGTGGGGTTCCCACTCCGTGGCAGAAGCAAAGGAAATGCCGCGACGCGGACAAAAAGCAAAATGACTGAGAACCGTTAAAATTACTTACGAAACCGGCGAATCCGGTGAGTAAGGTCTCTCATCGAGGCCCGGCGGAAGGGAGGGAAACGAGTTCATCCTTCTGGATGCAAGACATGCAGGTGCTTGATTTCTCTTGATCGTGCCCTGTACTGAACAGCCTACAACTCTCTTATGCGCAGGAAGAAGAATCCCGTATCTTGCCCAGGCTCAAGACGTGTAGCTCGAGGCGGTCGCGTCCAGCTTCTACGCGGGAAACAATCTCGGCTCTTCCGCCGCGCCGCCGTTTTCTCGAACAGCCCGCTCGCCGGAAGTGCGCCGATTGGCCGCTCACACTCGGAGTCGCAGTTCAACTTGCCTTGCGCAGCTCTTCCCGTTCGGACGCTTCACCCTCCCAATCAGGTTCGCTCTCACCGATCAGGGTCATATCGCCTTCCTGCGTGACGGACGCCCAGACCGCCAAGGCGAGAACCAGGACGGTGATGACGCCAAGAACAACCGCCGGCATGAGCAACCTCCTTGGGTTGACGGTGACACTCAACACATCATACTCCGATCCGGAACCTTCCGCCAGGAAGCAAGCAGGCGACGGTCCGTCTACTCACCGACCCTGACCAACAGTCCCCGTTCCTTACAGACATTGAACGTGTGGTGGAACCAGGCGATCATCACGACGAGGTAGAGAAGATTAAGCCCGGTCGACCAGGCAAGGTGGGAGAGTGGAGGCGAGGCATCATGCAACACACCACGCATGCCTTCAAAGACGTGCGCCGCCGGATTCATCCAGGCCAAAGCCTTCAGCCACCCCGGAAGGACTTCCATTGGATAAAACACGCATGAAATGGGCTGGAACAAAAACACCATGCCCCAGGCTAGCACTTCCGCTTCCTGACCGAACCGCATGATGAGCGACGTCGTCAGCACGCCGATGACCCATCCCGTCACAATAAGGTTGAGGACGAAGGGAAACAGCCACACCCCGATGACAAACACATTGTACGAATAAAACAGCAACGCGCAGACAATCATCACACAGGAGACCGCCGTGACCTTGAAGACGCTCATCGCCATGGTTGCCGCTAGGAACTCGCTGGGTTTGAGCGGACTGGCGAAGAGGTTCATGAGATTTCTGGCCCAAATCTCTTCGAGAAACGAGATAGTGATGCCCTGCTGCGAACGGAACAGGACGTCCCAGAGAATCAGAGCGCCCAGGAAGAACGTGACGACGCCAGGCAACTGACCTTGAAACCGCGACAGATAGACCGTAATGAACCCCCACACGACGAGGTCGAGAAAGGGCCAGTAAAAGATCTCCATCAACCGCGGCAGACTGCGCCGGTAGAGGTAGAGGTGCCGGGAGATCAGGGCAGCGATACGGTGGAGTTTCATATGGCTTAGGGCATGCGGCCAGAGCACGAGACTATGGGCAAACGTCGTTTTTCGCCTATCACCCGTCGCCTATTGCCCCGCCCTCTGGATCATTGCTCCCTCGCCAGCTTCAAGAACACCTCCTCCAGGTCCGACTGGCCGAAGCGGGTCACGATCTCCTGTGCAGTGCCTTCGGCGACGATTTTCCCGCGTTGAAGGAAAATAATCCGATCAGACATCTCTTCCATCTCCCGCATATTGTGGGACGTATAAAGCATGGTCAGGCTGGTCGCGGCGCGGACTTCCCTCAACAAGCTGCGGGTCTTGTGGGCGATATCAGGATCCAAGCTGGCCGTCGGCTCATCGAGAAAGAGGATCTTGGGCTCGGTCAGAATCGCCTTGGCGAGCGTGAGGCGAGTCAGCTGGCCTGAAGAGAGACGCCGCGTCAACTTGTCGCGAAAGCTGTCCATCTCCAGTTTCTTGACCACGTCGTCGATGCGGCGATCGATGTTAGTCAGACCATACAGTCGGGCGACCACGCGGAGGTTCTCCTCCACCGTGAGCGAGAACGGCATAGAGATATAAGTCGAGGAAAAGTTGACTTGCTGGAGGATCTCCTCCCGGTGCGTGGCGAGATCCAAACCGAACATGTGAATTGAGCCCGCCGTGGGAGTAATCAACCCCAGCAGCATCTGGATCGTGGTGGTCTTACCCGCCCCGTTGGGTCCCAACAGTCCGAGAATCTCGCCCTGGTGAATATCGAACGAGATTCCGTCCACCGCGGTGAAATCGCCGAACTGCTTGGTAAGATTTCTGACCTGGACGATGGGCGGCATGGGCATAATGGAAATAAGCGTGTTGACCGTCGGCTCTCGACGGTCGGTTTTCCGGATTGTGCGATCAACACCGAACGCCGAGGGCTGCTCACCAAAAACTTCCAGCCCCGACGATCACGTCACTGAAACAGTAATTCTCCGACTTTCTCCGGAATATGACAGGTCTCGCACTTTTGGCTGAGGATCTTGCCCTCATACTCAGTCTTCCCGTCGTGACACCGGAAACAATCCGCGAGCGCCCGCTCGCGTAGATAGGAACCCTCGGGATGATCGGGGTACCACGGCTTGCTGTCGGCTTTGACGTGCCCACGGGGAATCACAATAGGATAGCCTTTGATCGGCTTCTCATGCACGACCCCCGAATGGCAGGTGTTGCACCCCTCTTCCAGGCCCCGTTTGGCGAAGGCCTCCATGTGCTTTCGATGGCTCATTACGAGTCCGACATCCTTCACCGGCGACGGAAGATCGCGCGGCGCGACTTCGGACACCCGCAAGATGTGCCGGTGGCACGCAATGCAGACATCGGAATCGACCTTGGCCCGAAGGTTATGGGGAGCGGTCGGCGTCCCGAAGAGATAAATGGCGACATCTTTGGTTCCCGCCCAGGCTTTGTCCAGCAACCAGCCCTTAACCCCTGGGCGCACATGGCAATCCACGCAGGTGACGTCTTTGTGGGATGACTGGACCCAACTGTCGTAGGAAGGCTTAATTGTGTGGCAACTCGCGCAGAACTTCGGATGGTTGGTCAGCGGGATCGCCACTCCGCCCAAGGCCACTGCGCCGACGACGATCGCCGCGCTCACAATAGCCCTGGACTTAGGTCTCATGCGCCTCGCGCTTGGGGAATCGCCGAACAATGAGTGCCGCGACGCCAGCGACGTCGTCGGGATCAAACACGGGGATCATCCCAGGCGGGTCCACCGGTTTGTTCGACACCACCGCCAGAAGTCCTTCCGGTGATACCGGCACTTCCCCCAGTTGATCCCGCACGACGACGATTTTTGGATAGCCCTCGCCCTTCCACCCTTCGGCAATGACAAGGTCGATGGTCTGATCAAGGAAGCGGTCTCGGATATCCTCGACGCCGATCTGGTCGGAGACGTCCGCAAACATTGCAAGGCTGCCCTTCGACAGCACGATCACGGCGCTTGCGCCGGCCCGTTTATGCCGCCAACTGTCCTTACCTTCCGTATCCAGATCAAACCCATGGCCAGCGTGTTTGATGGTCGCCACCCGGTACCCGACGCGGACCAACTCAGGGATGACCCGCTCAATCAGGGTAGTCTTGCCGCTGTTCGACCGGCCGACGAAGCAGAGAATCGGAATGGACATTCAGCCTCGACCAGGTTAGGCGGTCAACAACACGACTGTCGGCCGCTGGTTGGGGTTTGCGGAACGTCTCCTTCACACAGCCACATCTCTCCGCTCAAGAGTTGCACCGAGACGGTATCGCCGGGATTGAGCCGCTCGACTTCCGCCGGCACATCGATCAAGCAATTCGCCTTTACCATCGAGGTGAGGATGCCGGACCCTTGGTCGCCGGTGGTCCGCACCTTAAATACGCCGTCTTCGCGGACGAGGATACCGCGCAGGAAATGACGCCGGTCCGGTTTCTTGGAGAACGTTTCCTGAAAGATGGCCTGCACGATCGGCCGGCCGTAACTGCGGTGGCCACCCATTTTCAAGATAGCCGGCCTCACCAGTTGTTCGAAAGTCACCATGGAGGAGACGGGGTTGCCCGGCAAGCCAAAGGCTAGTTTGCCCTGGATCCTCCCAAAAGCCAACGGCTGACCGGGCCGAATCGCCAGCTTCCAAAAGTTCATCTCCGCGCCCAGATCCCTGAAGACAGCCCTGGTAAAATCGTAGTCCCCCATCGACACACCGCCGGACAGCACCAGGATATCGGCGTTCAGGCCGTGCGAGATCTTTTCTTTCAACGCCGCCGGCTGATCCTTCGCGATGCCAAGCAGGATTGGAACGCCGCCTGCCTCCTGTACCGCTGCCGCCAGCCCGTAACTGTTCGAGTTGATGATCTTGTCTTCGCTGAATCGTTCGTCGAGATCGGCCAACTCGTCGCCTGTGGAGAGGATTGCTACACGCGGTCGTTGATAGACGAACACGAAGGACTTGGCGAGAATCGCGAGCATGCCCGCTTCTGCCGGCCGGATTCGGGTCCCCTTGGCGATGATGCAGTCGCCTTTCTTCACGTCCTCGCCCTGCAGCCGGATGTTGGCTCCCCGTACCTCGGGCTTGAAGATCTTCACCGAGTCTGGCGTATGCTCGGTGTCCTCCACCTTGATGACCGTGTCGGCTCCTTTCGGAATTGGCGCGCCCGTCATGATGCGGATCGCCTGCCCAGGCCCGACCGTCTGGGTCGGCGTCTTGCCCGCCGGCACATCTTCGATCACTTTCAGCGTGACGGGCATGGCGATGGCGTGCTCCTGTTTGATATCTTCCCACCGCACCGCAAAACCGTCCATCGCCGAGTTGTCCCACGGCGGATTGTCGCGCTCCGCGACGATATCTTCGCCGAGCACGCGGCCCAGCGCGTCCAGGATAGGAATCTTCTCCAGACCGAGTGGCGCGGTCGCTTCGAGAACGACCCTTCGCGCCTCATCCAACGGCGTCAACCCTTGCATGACGACTCCATCGAACACACTGCAAATCCGGAACCATTCGGAGCATGCACGGTTCGTCTGACACGCTCACCTCTTCGCTGTTCGCGGTCAGCTCCGTCGCGGCGCGACTTTCACCAGCGAGCCGCTCTTCTTGCAAAACGCCTCAACCTTGTTCGCGATCTCGTGGTAGGCCTCCGCCGTCGGTGTGTCCGAGTAGAACATGGCGAACGGCTCACCCGCGTCGCACTGCGTGACCACATCAGGATCCAGCGGAATCCGACCCAAAAACGGGACACCCATGTCGTAGGCGGAAGCCTCGCCGCCGCCCTTGCGAAAAACCTCGATGTGCTTGTGGCAATACGGGCAGTCGAGCCCGCTCATATTTTCCACGATCCCGATGATCGGCACCTCGCTGTCTTTGCAGAACGTGACGGACTTGCGCGAATCCAGCAGCGCGACCTCCTGCGGCGTAGTCACGATGACGGCCCCGCTCACGGTACCGAGCAAATCAATCGTCGTCACCGACTCGTTGCCGGTCCCGGGTGGCAAGTCGATCAGCAGGAAATTCAAATCCTGCCATTCCACCCCGCCAAGCAACTGGTTGATGAATTCATACTTGTAGGCATCGCGCCAGATGATCGGGTCGTCTGAGCTCTGCAACAAGAAAGACATGGAGGCGATTTTCAGATTGTAGGTTTGATACGGAATGATTCCGCCAGATGTGCTGATCTTCAGCTTTTGCCCTTCGGCCCCAAGCATCTTCGGAATGTTTGGTCCGTGAATATCCATGTCGCAAATGCCGACGTGCCAACCTTTGAGCGCCAGGCTGACAGCGAGGTTGGTGGTGACGGTGCTCTTGCCCACCCCGCCTTTGTTACTCATCACGAGCACCTTGTACTCGATCCGCTCCATCCGCTTCGCGACGAGCCACCGGCTGTGCCCTTCCTTGTCTTTTTGACAGGTCTCGTTCTCGTCGCAGATGGCGCAGGCCCACATATATGTGCAGGCGTCGCTGTTGCCTGACCCTCGAGGCTGGATCACGTTTAATTCGCGTGGCATGCTTTCTCCCTTGAAGCCCGTGAAGCGTAGAAAAATCGGCTATGTTCCATTCCTTGACTCCTTGCCCTCTCGCCTCACATCCCTAATGACTTTCTCCCCCCACGGCCCAGCATTCACGGCCCAATGGCGAAGCCGTCCTCCGCTCCCTTCCATGTCCTATGTCCGCCTCTTGTCCGGACACCTTCTGACCGATCATGAACAGGGCCACGGTCAGGATGGCACCTTGTCATCAACGCTGACGCCCCGATGAGGGGACTCTTACATACTCGCCCTCAGCCGCCATCACCGGGTTTGGAACCGGTGCCACCGGTTTCGCTCCCGTCGCAGGCACGCCAGCCCCGGCCTGCGCGTCTGAGACCGAACGCTTCTTGCCAAACACCCCCGCGCTCACGATGCCAACCTCATAAAAGAAATACATCGGCAGCGCCATGATGCACTGGTTGAACGGGTCTGGCGTCGGAGTCAGAATCGCGGCGACAAGAAACGCTCCCAGGAAAGCCCACTTCCGGTAGCGTTTGAGAAACGGCGCATCGACCCAACCCAGCTTGGCCATCAACGTAATGGCCAACGGAACTTCGAAAATCACCCCGAAGACCATGAGGAACCACAGGGCGAATCCCACGTATTGTGCGATCGAGAGTTGCGGAATGAACCCTGCGTTGACGCCATAGGAAATGAGAAAGTTCAGCGCGAACGGCAGGACGAAGAAAAAAGAGAACAACATGCCGGCATAGAACGCAACAGTGCTGAGCAACACGAACGGCCCGACGAATCGCCGCTCATGAACGTGCAATCCCGGCACGACGAACTGCCAGATTTCCCAAAGAATATAGGGGGTGGCCAGTACGACAGCGAAGAGGCCGGCGACCTTGACGTTCTGCCACAGCGCTTCGGCTGGAGCGAGGAACACAAATGGCACGGTCGGCAGATCGGTCGGAACCCAGGTCAGAGACCCTGGCACAAACATGTTCTGAAGGGGAACCCGCAACCACTGCACCAAGGTATCGGCGTAGAAAAACGTGACGACGAAGATGATCCCTGTGGCGATAACCGCCCGGGTCAGCCGGACCTGGAGTTCGACCAGGTGCTCCATGACCGGCATCTTCTTATCTTCGAGTGGCTTGAAGATGGAGTCGTGCAGCCACTGTTCGAACTTTTTCAGGCCGTCAGCCATACCCCCCACCGCAGTGCCTGGCCAGCTTTCAGCCCTCAGCGCGGGAATCCTCTCCCTGACCGCCGTCGGCTGTTTGCCGATTACTTCGGATTCACCGCCACAAAGAGGTTGTTCCCTTGCCGGCTGAGCAGTAGCACAACCATTTCCTCTTTTTTAATCTTGGCCGACGCCTTCTGGTAATCCTCCATGCTCTTGATAACTTCATGGTTGATTTCCTGAATGACGTCTCCCCGTTGCAAACCGGCTGCTTCCGCCGCACTCCCGGCTTCCACCTGGTTGATTACCACGCCCGTCGTTTTGGCGGGCAGGTTTAATTGACTCATCATCGCCGGATCGAGCGGTTGCACTCGGATCGCAGCCAGCACGTTGTCCGGCGGTTTTACGGTTTCAGCAGGAGGCGGGGGAGGTTCTCTCCGCGCTAATACCTCGTCGGGCGGTCGCTCGGCGACCTTGACCTTGATCGTCTGCTCCTTGCCGTCACGGAGAATCTTCACTTCCGCGTCCTTTCCGACGACGGTACGTGCGACCATGTTGCGCAGATGGCTTACGCTCTGCACTTCCTCACCGTTGAACGCGATGACCACATCTCCGCGCTTGATCCCCGCCGCGGCAGACGGTCCGTTCTCGTTCACATCACTGATCAGTACACCTTTCCGCTGTTCGGGAATCTTGAACGACTTGGCCAACGCCGGCGTGATCTCCTGGATCGCCACCCCCATCCAGCCGCGCACGACTTTGCCGGTCTTAGTCAGACTGTCGACGATGTCCATCGCGATGCTGCTGGGAATGGCAAATCCGATGCCTTCCGATCCGCCCGTCCGTGAAAAAATCGCGGTGTTGATTCCGATCAACTCGCCGTTCATGTTCACCAACGCCCCGCCGGAGTTGCCGGGATTGATCGCCGCGTCCGTCTGGATGAAATCCTCATAATCCGCAATCCCGACATTGCCGCGGCCGAGCGCACTGATAATCCCCAGCGTCACCGTCGAGCTCAGCCCGAATGGGCTCCCGACCGCCAGCACCAGATCACCTACCTGCAGTTTTTTATAGTCCGCCCACTTGAGATAGGGCAGGTCCTTCGCATCGATCTTGATTACCGCTAGATCGGTCTTCGGATCGGTTCCAATGATTTTCGCCGTGAATTCTCGCCGGTCGTTCAAAGTCACCGTGATCTGGGAAGCGTTTTCGACCACATGATTGTTGGTCACGATATAGCCGTTGGGGTCCAGAATGACCCCGGAGCCTGCGCTCTGATCCGGATGACGGGGGCCTGGAGGAAACGGTGGAGGGCCGGGCGGCTCAACCCCTGGCGGCTCTTCGCCCGGCGGTCCTCCAAATGGACCGGGCGGCAAGGGACGGCGACCTTCGCGGCGCCCTTCTCCACCGCCGGTCACGGCGATGTTGACCACCGCCGGGGTCACCCGTTTCACGATTTCCGAAAAGCCTTGAGCAAACGCCGGCGGCACGCCTGCCGCGTCAGCCGTGGTCACGTGCTGAAGGGCGATCCCTGCCGCACCCACCACACCCAAGAGCAAAGCTGAGCCCGCAGCGAGAGCTCGTTGACTGCGATGTCTCATAACGGATTCCTCCGCATTGCTGATGTGCTTCATACCGATTGCCTCAATTCACCTGTTCCGGGCAAAGGCACTGGGGCCGCTGAAGCGGTCGCTCTTGTCCGCTCAACTTTACCCCGTCCAGTTGGGTCCGTTCTGCAAGCCAAAATTCTACACCATTCACGGAACCGCCTTCAAAGACTAAAAGCCCCGCTCCACGACTTCACCGAGAAGGAACCCTCTTCACCGATTACCCCAGCGAGCAGCCGGTGCTACACAGCGACAGGGCCGAGCTGTTCGTTGTAGCCATTCGTTCTCATCTCATCCCAGAGGGCAGCCCCAGAGGCCAGGCTGTGTGTTCATCCCTGAGCCGGATTCATTTCCGTCCGTTGCTTGTGGAGCCAGGCATCCTGAAGACTCAAGATGAGACGTTTGGCGGCTTGATTCATGGAGACGACACGCAGGGTATTCGCGGCGCCGTCGAAGGTCGGCGGCCAGAAGCGTCGCTCAGGATCTTGTGGCCGGAGGTACACGACGGGATACCATTGGTTGATCCCGGGAGCCGACGGACTATCGAGCGTCGCCCACGCGCGTCCCTCCGCACGCAGGAAAGACCGGCCGGCGTCAACATCGATCAATGCAACCTCGATCAACGACCAGTTATCGCGCCGGAACCCGGGCTGCATATGCGTCGTCCACCCGAGAAACACGTAGATTGGATATTCTTGCTCGGTACTGGAGAGTACTGCAACTGCCAAATAGTCCACGCCATGCCGCTTGCCCAACTCGCGGAACGAGGCGATGTCCCCTATCGGCTGGAGGCCATCGGCGGGGAGAATCTTGTCGATGACGATCGGCAGATAGTGGCTGATCTGTTCCTTCAGAGTCTGTGCTAGCTGGTTCACCGCTTCGTCGGGTGGAGGCGGGGCTGCATCGGGGGATGACGCATCGGCGATCACGACGAGCCCGGCGTGAATGGGTCGCCCCGCGGGCAAAAGAGAGACCGCTGGTTCCGTGATCGCCTGCGGGCCGAGATAGTCCGCCATCCGGCTCGGAGGGACCACGGACGCACAGGCGGTCAGTGCAAGCAATCCTAACGCCAGCCAGGCGGCTCTGCCCTGGATCCGCATATCCTACCTCTCCTCGTGTCCCGTCGTTCAGCCCGCTTCGGGACGTCGTTGTTTTTATACGTTCGCTCCCGTTCGGCAGATCTGTCAAGCCCCTTGGACCTTGCAATCGACTTCGAACTCGGCTAGGGTGTGGCGGCTCAACCGCCTCCGACCGTTTTCCGTCGAAAAGCGGCAGGGAGGCACCCCCGGAGTGTCCAATGCCCGCACGACATCCTGCATTCCTCCCGGATCTTTCGGTCGTTGTTCCAGCCTACAACGAAGCAGGGCGCATTCTTCCTTCCCTCCATCGTCTCGTGCACTATCTCGACGGACATGGCGCGTCTTACGAGATCCTCGTGGTGGACGATGGGAGTTGCGATGGCACCGCCGCGGCGGTCGAGCGTTTCTGCGCCGGGCACTCGGCAGTCCGACTGATCCGACTGCCGGCGAATCAAGGGAAGGGCGCCGCCGTGCGCAAGGGCATGTTGGAGGCCAACGGCTGGCTGCAACTGTTCACCGATGCGGACGGTGCGACCCCGATCGAAGAACTCCAGCGATTGGAGCAGGCCGTGATCGACGGGGCCGATTTGGCCATTGGGTCCCGCACGCTCGCCTCGCGCGATCCGCGTTACACGGTTCGCGCGCGATGGCATCGCAGCGTGTTGGGCGCACTGTTCAATATGCTGGTCCGTCGAGTAGGCATCGTCGGCATCGCCGACACTCAGTGCGGGTTCAAGCTGTTTCGCAGATCTGTCGCTCGTGACCTGTTCTCGGTCGCCAGCATCGACGGATATGGCTTTGACCTCGAACTGCTCTACGTCGCCCAACGCCGCGGTTACCGCATCGCGGAGGTTCCGGTCAATTGGGCCGATCAGCCGGGCTCGAAGGTCCGAGTCATCCGCGACGGCCTTTGCATGGTGCGCGACCTTTTCGCCATCCGACGCCGTGACGCGCAGGGACGGTACGCTCCCGCCGAGTCGTTACCGCACGCTACCGATGTGGTGTTGAGCCATCCTGGCTCCCCGCCTTCCTGAGTTCATTCCTCAGAGTCTCACGTAAATGACCGCCTTGGCATCTTCGTATACCGGGCGCCAACCGGCTTCCCGCCGAAGGGCTTGGTCCAGCGGGCTTCCGCGGCGAACGAGCGCCCAGTCGACCCGGTACTTGTCAAGCACATGCAGCGCCGGGGGGTCCCAGTTCGTCAACGCAATGTAGTCATACAAGATCCATCGATCGCCGATCCGCCAGGCCGGCATGCGGCCGTCGATAAAAATCTTCTCTTCCGGGAGCCACCAGAGCAGAAATCCTCCATAACCGTAATCGTTGTACAACCTGTTCCCCACCTGGTTACGATGCGCGTGCACCCACTGCACCGCTTCGATGGGATAATCAGTCTGGCGGAAGAATTCGCCAGGATCGAATCCCGAGAGTGCTACACGCTGGAGATGATCCGGCCCGGCTACCCCCATCATAAGGCCCATCGCCATCGTCGCAGCCAACAGCCAGGCTTTGGGCTGGAAACCTGCCGCGAGCACGAGTCGTGTCACCCGGTCCATCACCGCCGCTGCCAGCTCGGCGCACCACGGCAAGCTGACGACGAGAAACAGCGGAACATTTCGCCAATGTCGCAGGGAAAGGAGGAGAAAAACGAGGAGGACCGTCCAGCGAACCGGTTCGAATCGGCGATAGCAGTAGAACCCGGTCAAGCCGAAGCCCAGAATATAGGTCACGTAGACAAGACCGGCACGACTGTGGAGGGAAACAGGCTGCCACTCGTGCAACACGTCGATCATGAAGCGGTCGCTCAGCGACGCGTAGATTTCCGCATACAGCCGCCAGCCGTAGGGATTGATCAATGTCACCAATGCCGATGCGACTAGAGCGAGGGCGAACCGTCTGATCTCGCGCCCGGGCATGACCGGTTCGTCAAGACAATTGGCCAGCCCTGTCCGACAAGAGACAATCCATCGCACCACCGCGGAAGCCGCCAAAGTCAATCCCAGCAGGAACAGCCCAGCCGTAAACCCGCCATGGAGATTGGCCCAGAGCAGGAATAACGGCGGCAGCACCCACCAGCGGCCCCGACCAGTGGAGTGGGCATGGCAAACGACACGGAGTGTGAGCGCCATTCCCAGGAGCGTCACCAGTTGTGTCCTGGCACCCAGGAACGGCAAGGCCACCCAGAGGGCGGCAGCGACGGCGAGGAGTTTCGGGGTTCGCCCGGCCGCTGCTGATCCCGCCGCTGCCCAGCAAGCTCCGAGCGTCACGGTGGCAAACAACAGGATGACCCCCAGCGGGCCGACCAAACCCAATCCTTGATAAATGGCGGCGATGAGCCCATCCGTAAGCCAGGCATGCTCCACCCAAGGCCAATCGGGCATAGTGTGGGAATACGGATCGACAGCCGGTAACCGCCATCCCTGACGGATCAGATCGAGCCCCGCCCTCAAGTGCCAGCCGAAGTCTGGCTCAACAAGGGGTTGGAGGCTCACGTTCACCATGAAAAACAAAAGCAGCGCATCGAGAGCGGGAACCCCCGAAGCCGGATTCTTCGTTTCACGTGGATCGTGAGTCGTCACGGACCGCGCCTGAGCCAAGCCGTCGCGGTCATTGCGATGCGGTGACCGGCCGCCCAACCAACAAATCGCCCAACACCAGCCAGTCGACCTCCGTGCGGAGGAAACACCGGACCGCGTCGTCCGGCGTGCACACGATCGGCTCGTTCACGTTAAAGGAGGTGTTAAGTAAGACCGGCACCCCGGTCCGACATGCGAAGGCTTCCAGCAATTTCCGGAAGCGTGGATTGGATTCGCGATCGACGGTTTGCACCCGGGCGGTGCCGTCCACATGGGTGACCGCGGGGATGAGACCCTTTGCGGCCGGCAACACCCGCGCAGTGAAAAGCATGAAGGGCGACGGCGACGGTAGATCGAAATACTCTCCGGCGCGTTCTTCCAAAACCGATGGTGCGAACGGGCGAAACCATTCCCGCAACTTCACCCTGGCGTTGATCAGTTCGCGCATGTCTTCGCGCCTCGGATCAGCCAAAAGGCTGCGGTTGCCCAACGCGCGCGGACCCCACTCCATTCGACCCTGGAACCAGAAAACCAGACGGCCTCTTGCCAGTTCTTCCGCCACACGCGCACAGAGTTCCTCTTCCGGCAAGGCAATGGCGACCAAGCCGACCCTCTCCAGCGCAAGCCGGCACTCCCGCTCGTCGAAGGCGGGCCCCAGGTACGCTGACCGCAGCACCTCCCGGTCGGTCATCCCGCCGCAACGGAACGCCCCCCAGAGTGCAGCGCCCAAAGCCGCGCCCGAGTCTCCCGCCGCCGGCTGGACATAGAGTCGTCGGAATTCCGTTTCCCGAAGCAACCGACTGTTCGCTACGCAGTTGTAGGCGACGCCTCCGGCTAGGCAGAGGGCTTCAGCATGAGTGCGCGCGTGCAGCGATCGAGCCAAATGCAGCAACGTGTCTTCCAACACCCGTTGCGCACTGGCCGCAATATCGCAGTGACGCTGAGTGATCTCGTCGCCGGGTTGCCGATTCGGCCCCAGTAAGCGGATCAACTCGGGTGAAAAGATCCGCACCCGCGCCAGATGAAAATCCAGCAACTCGGTGTTCAGCCGAAATTCGCCGTCCGGTCGCAGAGGCAGCACATGTGTGCGAAGCGCGGGCGCGAATGTTGGCTCTCCATAGGCGGCAAGCCCCATAACGATGGACTCGTCGTAGTCCGGACGGAACCCCAAAAACGACGTGACGGCTGCATAGAATTGTCCAAGGGAATGCGGCAATGGGATCCGCTTCAGCGCACGGATGTCCTGGCCTTCTCCTAGTGCCAACAATGCGGTATGCGCTTCGGACGCCCCATCGACCACCAGAATCGCCGCCCGCTCGAAGGGCGACACCAGAAACGCACTTGCGGCATGGCAGAGATGGTGATCCAGAAACACTGGATGTCGGCGGATGTCGCCAAAATCTCGACCCAGCCGGCTTCTCAGGAACACCAGTTCCGCCCATTCCTGACTGAGCCGTTCGAGGCTCCGCCGGCCCTTTACCCGGAAAAGTTGCGGGGATCGTAGCATCGCCCCAAGCGCCAGCGCCGCCCGTCGTCCCAACACCCAGTACTTCCACGGAACGGCGATTGCGTCCACCTCGTCGAGCCGTACCCCGGCCTCGCGCAGACAATAGCGAATTGCGTGCAGGGGCAAGGCGGACACATGTTTGAGACGGACGAAGCGCTCCTCCTCGGCCGCTGCTACAATCCGCCCACCCTGGACGAGCGCGGCGGCCGCATCCCGCATGTTCGAGAATCCCAGAACCAACACGGACCATCCCCGCAGGCCGGCCCTCAGGCCGTACCGCCTCTCCGGCGCGTAAGGATAAACGAGCGTTCCTCCACTGGCAAGGCGCAATCCTACGGAAGCATGTTGCAATCGACCGCCGGTTTCTGTACGGTGAGCATGCTGCATCCCTCCCTGTTCCGATGAGGTGTCGATGTTCGGTCGCGGCGGTGTCCATTCAATCGATCCGTGGTCGCCAGCGAGCCGGCCCGCCGTGCGGACCTGGATCCTCGTGGCGCTGGGGCTCCTTGTGCTAGAGCTGACGGCCTGTGACAAACTCGCGGGCCTGGTTCGGCGCACACCCTTGCCAAACATGGGTCCTCGCCTTCCGGTCACCGTGAGGCTGACGTTCGATCCATCGCTGACCAATGCCCGGGTGCAGTACATCGATGCCTGCAACAGCCCGCATGAAATCCCGCTCGGCACCGAACTGGAGTCAGTGTTACTCGATGCGGCCGCGCAAAATTTTCAGTCGGTCTCGGCCTCCGGCACGAACCTCCAGCCGACTTCGCCAACCCACGAAATACACCTTGACTTGCAGCGGTCGGGACTCAAGCTGCTCACGGACAATATTTATGACCGCGTGCCTGCCGAATTGATCTTGGAAGCCGTTGCGACCTTCAAAGATGAATCCGGAAAGGTCGTGACGCAACAAGCCCTCTCAGTCCAGCACACGCAGCGACTGATCCTAGAACCGACGCAGCGTCGATGTAATTACGGCAACATGGACGAATTCATTTACGAGGCGGCCGTTGCGCTGTCGACCCAGTTCATCCAGGCCGCCCGAGCCCAATATGAGTCCAGCCCCCGGGCGGCTTCGCCTGCACCTCCCCCCCCTGCGATGCAGCCTGTGGTAGCTCCGCCGTCGGGATCCACTGCGGCGAGAGCGCCGACCTCCGCCGTGTCGTTCAAAGCGACAGTGGTGGACGAGAACGGCGATCTGCTGCTGGAAGGAGGCGAACGCTTCCGGATTCGTATCGACCTGGCGAACGGCAGCGGGCAGGCTGTTCACGGCGTGTCCGCGTCGATTACGGGCACGCCGGCGGTGGTGTCCCAGTTTCCGGTCCCCGTGCTGCCGGTCGGCACCCTTCAGCCTGGGGAGTCCCGCTCGATCGAATTCGTCGCGACGCTCCCACCATCGATCCAGCCGCAACGTGCCGAATTGCAGGTGGCTCTTTCGGATGCGACTGGTGCATCGGTCGCGCCGGTTCAGCCCTTGACTGTATCCATCCGTTCAAGGGGCTCGAAACCGGAATCGGCCGAGGCAGCAACCGCTGCTCCGAACGCGTTTCGCCGTCTCGATACCTACCTGGTCGCGATCGGACTCGGCGTCTATCGCGATCAACAGATCCCGAAGCGCAAATATGCAGCGGAGGGTGCCGAGCACGTGGCCGCCTCGTTCCGATCGCTGGGTGGCGTGCCCGCCGCCAATATTCGGATCCTCAAAGATGTCAGGGCGCTGCGGCCAGACATTGAGGAAGCGTTGCTCGACTGGCTGCCTGCCCGTGTCCACAGCAATGCCCTTGTCATCGTCTATTTTGCCGGACAGGCCTTCGTAACGCCGACCGGCGAAACCTTTCTCGTTCCCTACGACGGCAGCAGTACCTCCACCTCGCGACTCTACCCGGTAAAGGAACTGGAGGCGGCGTTAAGGAACCTCAAGGCTGCACAGACGCTCTTCATCTTCGATGGAGGTGTCGGCAGGCTGGGCGGAGACGCCCGCACGAAAAGCAAGGCTCCGCACTGGGACACCGCTGGCCATGGCGTCGTTCGGCTCATCGGGCTCGACAGATTCGGTACGGGACTGGAGTCCGATACGTTCCGGCACGGCTTGTTCACGCATTACCTGCTCCGCGGCTTGCAAGGTGATGCCGACGCCAACCGTGACGGAGCGGTGACGCTGGGTGAGTTGAGCAGTTTCCTGGATCAGCAGGTCCCCGCCGCCGCTAAATCCAGCTTCAGCCAGGAGCAACGTCCGCTTATCGTCCCGACTCTGCGACCGACGGATACGGCGGCGGGTGTGATTCTGACCCAACCCGGGCTTGCGGAGGGGCTGTCGGAGGTTCGGTAGGTGGGTGATGGAGAAAGCCGCCCGGGCTTGCAGCACACAAAAGCAAAAGGCGGCGGGCTCACCACCCGCCGCCTTTAGTGTGCAGACACACCGAACTACTTATTCGGTGCCTTCCTTGCAGAAGCTCCGCTCGTAGTTGATGATCGTCCAGGCTTCTTCTTCCGTAATGGCGGCAGGGATCAACGACACCATGCCCGTACCCGGGCTGCCGTTTTTGATGACCCAGAACAGCTCTCCGTCCTTCCGCTTCTTGTGGAACTTGCAATTCGTGAAATTGCGTGGGCTGGGGTTCAGAATCTGCCCGGCAGGCCCGTCACCTTTCCCCTCTTTGCCGTGGCAGTTGAAGCAGGTACCCTTTCCCTCAAACAAGGCCTTGCCCTTGGCCAGGTTTTCTGGTGTCTTCGGGATCGGGTTCTTCAGTGCCTTGGCCTCAGCAATCTGATCCGGCGGAACCCGAGGTTTGAGTGGATCGCGTTCTTCAGCGACAGCCACGGTGGCCGTCACAAATATGAGCGCGGTCAAGATACCAAGCAATCTTGAAAGATACCCCATCACGACGCCTCCTTTTTAAAGTAACCACTCCTCCGTGGTTGATGTTGCGCCCTTGAAGAAAGAAAAAAGATAACGCATCTGAGCAGACAGCTTTCCAGCCGCTGAAGCGGCGGCACTATAGCAACGAGTGTGCGTCTTGTCAAGAATTCAATGGCACGTGAAGCCCTATGCCGCGTGGGTTTTTTCCAGTTTCCGCTCGCACCTCCTTAGGCGTTACCGAGCAACCTTGCCCGGCCGTTTCCTCACAAGGACTGTGCCACGCGGTAACGCTGAAAGAAGCGCTTCATGCCAACCGCTTAGCGGACAGGCACGCCCAGAACGGCGCCGCGATTCAAGGGCGTGTGGCGCCTTTGCGCCTCAGCTTTCATGCCCGTCCCACCGGCCGAGGGATTCCCAAAGGGATTTCCATTTGATTGAGGCGTGGCGAAGAAGGAGAACGGAGGGGAGCGGGGCCCCTGGCTCAGCGCTTCAGCACGATATCCCGTACGACCTTGCCGCTGGGACCGAAGGGCTTTTGCGGTTTCCCGTTCAGTTCGGCGCGAACGCCGCCAGCGTTCCCCAGCGTCAGCGTGAATTGGTCCTGGGCCTTCCAGCGGGCTTTTTCACCCGGCCTGAGAAGGGCTTCTTGCGGACTGCCGCCATCGACTTGTACGACCACCCAGCTTAGCTCTGTGGCTTCGAGATCTAGAACCAGCGGCTCGTCCCCCGCGCCCGGTCCGTCGAGCGCCAATCCAGCCAAAGGACCGTCCGAACCCGATGACGGAGCGCTCGACGGTTCTGGCTCAGCCACCGGCGCGGTCGCCGACTGAGCCGCCGACTCGGACGGCCGGCCCTCCGCTCTGCCAGTCGATCCTTCGCCAGCCGTGGAGAGGCCGCTCGTCTCGGCCAGCTCCTGCGCCTGTTGTTGTCCGGCCTCGCGTGTGTCCTTCGGCGTAAGGACGGGTTTCTTCGGCACGGCGGCGGAAGGCTCCGGAACGGACCGCTGGATCACCGAGGATTGCTCACGACTCAGGAGCAGGACGAGGGCCAACACAGCGACGCCGATCGCGATGCCGACCGCTTTACGGTTCGCTTTTCGGCGTCGCTCTTCTTCTGCCTGACGGATCCGCAACCGTTCTCGTTCCTCCTGTTTTTCATAAAAGGCGCCAGCCGACTGGACGAACCGGTGAATTGCATCCTCCTCATCCAGCCCCAGCGAACGGGCATAGGAGCGAACGAATCCTCTCGCAAACACCTGATCGGGCAGCTTGGCAAAGTTGTCCTCTTCCAACGCCTTGACAAAGTCGGAGCGGATGCGGGTCTTGGACGCCACTTCGTCGATCGTCAGACCTTTGGTTTCCCGCACTTGCCTGAAGAATTCGCCGATCGATTCCATGCAAGGTCCTAACGTTTCAGCCGTTCCAGGAGTTGCTCGGCAGCGGCGGCATACTCGCCCCCCGTGTCGAAGGTCGAGACTTTCGCCAAGACTTCGCGTGCTTTGTTGTCGTAACCCAATTTATAGTAGGCGCGGCCCAATTCCAGATGGAGCATGGCCGGTGGCACGCTCGGAGGATTGACCAGCAACGCATCCTCGAACGCCTCCACGGCCGCCTGCATATCGCCCTCGTGCGCCAAGGCGCGCCCCAGGTGGTAGCGCGCCAGATCAGGCGTGGCGTAGAGCGGATTGCTCAACGCCCGCTTATACGACTCGATCGCATCGGCCCACCGACCCTGCTGGGCCAATACCTGTCCGAGATACGTGTGGGCTTCCGAATAATCGCCATCGAGACGGATCGCCTCACGGAACGCTTCTTCCGCTTCCTTGAATTTGCCCTGCAAGGCGTAAATGTGGCCGAGACCGTAGTGGGCCTGCTTGTTGTCCGGATTCAATTGAATCGCTTTCTGGAAGGACACGAACGCTTTTTGGCGATCGACACTCAGACTGGCGACCCCCTCCAAATAGTAGCCGTTAGACTTTTTGATAGTCTCTTCCGTGGCGCATCCAGCAAGCGTCGAAGAATGAAGCGCCGCGAACGCCAGTAGCCCAAAGCACAGGGCGCGACGGTCATGCCTTCCAAAGACGAAACGGCTGTCGGCTCCGACCATCACGGCACATCCTCGAAATGCGTCAACCGCTTGAATTCGCGGAAGCGGTGCTCGATTTCTTTGTAATCCAGGACGCGCAAGCGGTCAAGGCTAAAGGCTTCAACGGTAAAGGAAGCCATCACGCTGCCGAAGATGACCGCTTGACGGATAGCCTCAGCAGACCGGTTCCCCGTCGCTGCTAAATAGCCCAGGAACCCGCCGGCGAACGTGTCGCCCGCTCCAGTCGGATCACGGACTTCTTCCAAAGGAAACGCCGGCGCGCCGAACACCTGCTTCTCGTTGAACATCAGAACCCCGTATTCCCCCCGCTTGATGATCAGGTGCTTCGGACCTCTTGCCAAAATGGTTTTGGCCACCCGAACAAGATTGGGATGATCGCCGAGGGCTCTAGCCTCGGCGTCGTTGACGATCAGCATATCGACGTGCTCGAGAACCCGCCAGAGGGCCTCGCGCTTGCCCGTAATCCAAAAATTCATTGTGTCGCAGGCAACCAGCGACGGCCGCTCCACCTGCCTCAGCACCTCTAACTGCAAGTCCGGATCGATATTGCCAAGGAATAGCACGTCAGGCGTTCGATAGTGCGCAGGAATCTTCGGTCGGAAGGACTCGAAGACATTTAGCTGCGTATCCAACGTATGGGCCTCGTTGAGCTGATGAGTATATTCGCCTTTCCATCGAAAGGTCGCCCCCGGTCGTCGCTCCAGACCGGCCAGATCGATTCCGCGGCTTTTGAGAAACGTGACATGGCGTTCTGGGAAATCCTCCCCAACGACGGCGATCAGATCGACGCTGGTGAAGTAGCTCGCGGCGGTGGCGAAGTAGGTTGCCGATCCTCCCAGTACTTCATCTGCCTCCCCGAACGGCGTTCTGACCGTATCGAGCGCCACCGAGCCGACAACTAGCAATTTCCCCATCTTTTTTCCACCCTCATTGTCCCGACTTGTTTTTGCTTCGCGCATGACGCTTTGCGTTCAAATACCGGCCGATCAAAAGATCCAGCCGTCTCCGCGTCGCCTTAGAAATCGCCCGCGGATCCGTCACGAGGGCGTCTTGCAACGCCTGGCCGCACCCGCAACCGACCGGCTCGACGGCCGTCGGCAGCGCCTTCCGCAACAGGCGTTTGGCCAGCGCAACATTGTTGCGCAAGGTCGTGAGTATGGTGTCGACCGTGACCGCTGCTTCCGTCTCGTGCCAGCAATCGTAATCCGTCACAAGGGCGACCGTGGCATAGCACAGCTCGGCTTCCCGTGCCAGTTTGGCTTCCGGCATGTTGGTCATCCCGATCACGTCCACACCCCACTTGCGGTAGAGCAGGGATTCTCCGCGGGATGAAAACTGGGGACCTTCGATGCAGAGATACACGCCGCCCTCGTGAACAGTGGCGCCCGCTTCATGGGCCGCTTTGGACAAGGAGCGAGCCAACGACCGGCACACAGGATCGCCGAAGGCCACATGCGCGACGACCCCGCCTTCGAAGAAAGTGGACGCGCGCCGTTTGGTCAGGTCGATGAACTGGTCCGGCAGGACGACCTCGCCCGGCTTGATCGCCTCCTTCATGCTCCCGACCGCGCTGATCGAAATGACGCGGCGCACGCCGAGCGACTTCAGCGCATAGATGTTGGCGCGATAGTTGATTTCGCTGGGATTGAACCGATGACCGCGGCCGTGACGGGAGAGGAAGGCCACCCGCACGCCGTCCAGTGTCCCCAGCACGACGTCGTCCGACGGCTGCCCGAACGGAGTCCGCACGGTCGCGCGCCGGACTCGGTTCAGGCCATCCATTTCATAGAGACCGCTCCCTCCGATAATTCCCAGCAGAGCCGGAACCTTGTCTGTCGCCGTTTTCATCCCGCCGTGCCCCCCACTGCAGCCATGCGCCCGTTTGGCGGGTTCGCCTGCGCCTGCCGACCCAAGCCTGCGAGGAAATGCTCGATCATCGTCATCACCTTGTCGACGATCCGCTCCTCCGGTTCGTCTTCCGCGAGCGATAACCAAAGAATGCCGGGTTCCTTCCGGAACCAGGTAAGTTGCCGCTTGGCGAAACGCCGCGTGTCCCGCTTCAATAAGCGAACGGCTTCCGCATACCCGCAAACTCCGTCGAGATAAGCGGCGATCTGCCGATACCCGATCCCCTTCAGCGAGCTCAACCGCCGATCGTAGCCTTTTGCCAACAGACCCCGGACTTCGTCCACCAACCCTCGGGCCAATTGCGCATCCACCCGCTCTTCGATCCGGCGGTACAGCGCTTCCCGTTCTCTCATGAGGCCGATTAGAAGCGTTGAAAACGGCCTTTCGCCGAACCCATGGCTTTGATGGATTGAAGAGAGCGGTCGTCCCAGCAGATGATAGACTTCCAACGCCCGTACGACCTTGACTCGGTCATGGGGATGGAGCCGGGCGGCCGATTCCGGGTCGACGCGGGTCAGCTCCCGATGCAGAGCCTCCGGCCCTCGGCGTTTCGCTTCTTCTTCGAGGTAGGCCCGGAAGGCCGGGTCGGCCTTCGGCCCCTCACACAGTCCGCGAATCAGGGTGCGGACATACAGCCCCGTGCCTCCGACAACCAGCGGCAGACGGCCTTCACCGTGCAGTCGCTCGATCTCCGGCAACGCCGCTCGCCGGTACATTCCCGCATTGAATGCGTCGTCGGGGTCGACCAAGTCAATCAGCCGGTGCGGCACGCCGTCCCGCTCTTCTGGAGTCGGCTTGTCCGTCCCAATATCCATCTCTCGATAGACCTGTCTGGAATCCGCAGCCAGGACTTCAGTCTGGAGGCGCTTGGCCAGTCTGACGGCAAGCCGGCTTTTGCCAACGGCGGTCGGGCCAACTATGACCACAACCGGCTTGAACTTGATGACTTCCTCGCAGCCGTTCATGGGTGAACTGCGTGCCAACAGCCTCGACGCCCTCAGGCCCGACCGAATATCTTCGCCAGTTCCTCGGCCGGCAACCGCAGGGCGACTCGGCGACCGTGCGGACAGGTCATGATCAGCCCTTCCTTGATCCAGTCCTCGATCAACTGCTTCATCTCCGGCAGATTCATCGCACGCCCCGCTCGGACCGCTCCGTGACAAGCCAGGGTAGCGATGATAGGGCGCAACTTCGCCTCCAGCGCCGACAGCGACTCCCATTGTGCCAGTTCATCGATCACGTCCTGGATCAGGGACGCCGCATCAAGACGGCCCAACAACGTGGGAACCGCTCGAACGATGAACGTTCCCGAACCGAAGGGCTCGATCGCCAATCCCAGTTGTTCGAAATCGCCCAAGTGTCGTTCCAAGAGAATCGCCTTGTCAGGCGGCACGTCGATTGGCTCCGGAAGCAGCAGCGGTTGCGACTGCACGGCTCGGCTCTGCCAGGCCCGCCACAACCGTTCAAACAAGATCCGTTCATGAGCCGTATGCTGATCGACAACTTGGAGTTCCGACCCGACCTGCGCGACAAGAAAGGTCCGATTGATTTGTCCGAGCGGGAGGACCTCCAGTGCTGCCGCCTCATAAGGTTGCCCCGGTTCATGAACAAATGAGGTTTGAAGGGTCTCGCTGCCTGAGACGTCCCGGATCGCCGTCCTTGGAGTCGCTATCACCATATCAGACCGCGGACCGGACCAGATGTCCGGAGGACGCAACGCGGATTGGTTGGAGCCGGCGGCGGTGGACTGCTTCGGCGCAGATTCGCCGCCGCTCCCGCCCGAGAACTGGACACCTGCCACCGGAACCACGCGCGGCGCGGCACCCAGGGCCTCCCGTACGGCCTGTCGGACAGCGTGATGCACAGTCTCCTGATCGACGAAACGGATCTCACGCTTGGTCGGATGGACGTTGACATCCACCCGGCTTGCATCCACGTCCAAAAACAGCACGAACACCGGATAACGGCCTTTTGCAAGAAAGGACGCATAGCCGTCAGCAATCGCATGGAAGACCGTGGCGTTGCGGACCGGCCGCCGATTAACGAACAGATCCTGCGGTGTCCGGGACGCGCGCGCGTGAACCGGCTGAATCGCGAAGCCTCCGATTCTGAGGCCGGGCCACTGTCCGCGCACTTCGACCGTCCGGTCAAGAAAGGAAAGGCGATAGATCTGCAGGACCCGGTCGCGCACCGAAGAGACGGCCGGGAGATTGAGCACCTCGCGGCCGTTGTGGAAAAGTCGGAAATGGACGGAAGGCCAGGCCAGGCCAGCTTGCTGAACCGTCTGGCTGATGTGAGCGAACTCAGTGGCTGGACTCTTGAGAAATTTCTTGCGCGCCGGCGTGTTGAAGAACAGATCAGTGACCTCCACACGGGTGCCATGCGCCACCGCAGCGTCTTCAATCCCGGTCACCGCCCCTCCGACAACGGACACCTGCGTGCCCACCGGCTCATCCCGACTGCTCGTCAGCAACCGGACTTTCGAAACGGCGGCGATGCTGGGCAGAGCTTCACCGCGAAACCCCATCGTCCGTACGGACCAGAGGTCTTGATCCGAGCGCAGCTTGCTCGTGGCATGGCGTTGGAACGCGAGGGGCGCATCCGCGCGGCTCATGCCCTCGCCGTCGTCGGTCACGCGGATGAGCCCCAATCCTCCGTTACTGACCTCGACCGTGATTGTGGAGCTTCCGGCGTCCAGACTGTTGTCGAGCAACTCTTTCACGACGGCCGCTGGTCGCTCGATGACCTCCCCGGCGGCAATGCGGCCGACAACCTCGACGGGCAGCACGCGGATTTTTCCGACGCCGCCGTCAGGACTCATCGATCAGGCTCCAGGAGAGGCAGAGGGAACAACACGGGTGAACGAAAACTGTCGCGGCAGGGTTGTGGTCATCGGATTTCGGCCAACTTGGCCTTGGCCAGCTTCGCTTCGTCGGAGGAAGAAAACTCTTCGATCACTCGTTTCAAGTACTTGCGGGATTTGGCGATATCGCCGGTCTCGGCAGTCGACAACCCCAATTTGAATAAAGCCGACGGCACTTTCTCATTCCCGGGATACTCGTTCACGACGTGCTCGAATGACTGGATCGCTCGCACATAATCTTTCATGTTGTAGTAGGATTCGCCGAGCCAATAATACGCGTTGGGCGTCAGCGAGGTGGCGGGAAAGTCTTTGATGAACCGCTGGAAGCCCGTCACGGCCAACTCATACCGGCCGTTCAGGTAATCGTTGTACGCCAGGTTGAAAGCCGAGGTCGGCGTGATCGCCGGCATACCCGGCAGCACCGGTGCGAGATCCGGCGCGACCGGCGATTTCGGCAGCTTGGATTGACGGGAGGATTCCGCGATCGCGGCATCCGCTTTGGAAACGGCCGCCTGGCTGATCTGTCCTTCTTCCAATTTGGCCAAGCGCATTTCCAGTTTTTGCAGTCGGGCGGTGATGTCTTCGAGTCGCTGTTTGAAGCCGTCGGCATCTCGGCTCTTTTCCAAAGACTCCAGCCGTCGTTGCATCGCTTCCTGCCGCTTTAGCTCCTGCTCCTGCGTCTTGGCGACGGTGCGCAGCTCTTCCCGCAGATCGACAAAATCCGCATGCTTAGCGCAGCCGAAGGCGGTTAGCGACACCGCCAACAATCCGGAGAGCATCTGAGCGCGACGGGACATGAGGAGCACCTTCCGCCTAGCGCGAATCCTTCAGTTGGTTGAGCTTGTCAAGCGCCTTTCCAGCCTCGGGCGTTCTGGGATACAGCTCGATGACCTGCTTCAGCGTCGTGGCCGCACGCTTCCGATCCTTCAAAGCCAGATAGGCATAGCCTTTTTTGAGCAGCGCGGCCGGTACCTTTTCACTGTTGGGATAATCCAATTGTACTTGATCGTACGCTTCGATTGCGCGCTTGAAGTCTTTCTTGCTGTAATAGGTCTCCCCCAGCCAGAACCGCGCGTTCGGCGCAAGGTCCGAACTGGGATACTCGGCTAGAAAGGCGGCGAACCCCTGACGGGCTCCCTCCAGATCACCCGCCTTGAACTTGTTGAGCACGCGTTCATACACCTCGCGGGGATTGGCCTCCCTGGCGTCGGATTCGGTCCGGGACCCCGCCGCAACAGGACCGGCGGCGGCATTCCCCTGTGCAGAGGGCAAAGCCGCTCCGCCCGGCTCTTCGGTGGTCGCCTTGGGCTGTTCGGCCATATGGTTGAGCGGCGAGCGCTGAGCCGACCGTTGGACCGCATCGAGCTGGGAACGAATCTGCGCCACCTCGCCCACCATCCTGGAGACTTCCTCCAGGCGGCGATCCTGCTCGTCCAACCGTGCGGCGAATTTCTCGCCTGCGGTTTCGAGCGCCTTGGCGACGGACTCCACGCTCCGGTTGACCTCGTTGAGATGACCGGTCATGATCCGGTTCACTTCATTGATGTGGTTGGTCGCGGCCTTGGTGTCCGCCTCCACCTTCGCCGCCAGGGCGTCGGTCCTCTTCGAGAGTGCGGCATTCTGCTGCTCAAAAGACACCGATAGTTGTTTGACGGCTTGCTCCTGGTGCTTCACCGCCTCGCCCAACTTGACCAAGCCTTGCTGAAACTCGCCCAACGCGTGACTGAACTTCGCCGCCTGTTCGCTCGATGCCTTGCTTTGCGCATCCAGTTGCTGAGCCAATGCGACGGCCCTGGCATCGACAGCGGCGATCGACTTCTGCTGCTCGTCGAGCTTTGCATCGATCGCCTTGGTCAAAGTAGTGATGGTCTTGTGCACGGCGTCCAAGCGGGCCGCCACTTCATCCAGACGGGCCGATAGCCTGACGGATTCCGCCCCCCATTCCTGCTTCAAGGCCGCAGCCTGCTCACGCAGATCTTTGTCGACCTTGCTTTCCAAAGACGTGAGCCGGGCTTTCTGCTCGTTCTCCAGCTTGCGCACAAACTGCTCCAGTCTGGCGAGCTTGTCCTCTTGGGACCTGACCAACTGCATGGCCTGGTGTGCCGTCACCTGGATGTCTCCTCGGAGACTGGGCAACTGCTCCTCCTTCACGCTCCGGATCTCCTCGGCCAGGCGCGCACGCGTTTCCCCCACCATCCGATCGAATTCCTCTTTGGCCTTCTGGATCTTGTGTTGCAACTCCTGGTGGGTCTTCTGCAGCTCCCTGTTGGTTTGTCTCAAATCCGCTTGCTGGGCCAAGCACCCGGCTACGAGCAATCCCCCCACCATGCCGAAGATCAGCAGACCATAACTGTTCAACCCGACTACGTTCGCCCGAAGTTTGCTCATCGGGGCGCCGTCACGGCCACTCATCGAACCATTGGTCATCGCGCCGCTCCCCGCCTTCACTTCGTGCGAAGCACGAGGTGGCCTCGACGGTTTTGCTGGTAACAGGACTCGGTATGCTCCCTACAGAACGGGCGCTCCTTTCCGTAAGACACGACCGCCAGCCGATTGGCGCTCACACCGAGCTCGACCAAATAATTCCGGACGGCCTTGGCACGCTTCTCGCCCAACACCAAATTGTACGCCAGCGTCCCGCGTTCATCACAGTGCCCTTCGATTTTGATCAGCGAACCGGGGTTGGCCTTGATCCACTCGGCGTCATGGGCCAAGGCCATTCGTCCCTCTTCCGTAATCGTCCAACTGTCGAACGCGAAGAACACGTCTCGAAGCCCGGCCGCAGCGGCTGCAGCTTGCTCACGACGCATCTCCTCAATCTGCCTGGAGGCACTGTCCGAAGGCTGGACTTTTGCTATCATGGTCCCGCCTCCGACCCGCTCCTCGGTGGCGCCTTTGCCAGGCCCGACCGGCTCCAGCCCTCTCAAGCCTCCGCCTTCGGACCCGAGCCTTGATGCATCCGTGCCGGACCCGGCATGTGACGCATCTGATGCATCCGTGCCTCGGCCCGAAACGGTCAGGTCAGGGAAACTGGAGCTCGTCCCCGCTCCGTGTCCGGCATCGCCGGCTCCGCCTGACATGCCCAGGGCCCCTTCGTTCAAGCTTTGGCCAGGCGCCCCGGATCCGCTCCGGGATTTTGCCAGTCTTTCCTCCGAGGATCTCGAACCCGAGCCGGCCTGCACGGATTTTTTGGAGCAACCGGCCCCGATCACCATCATCACCCCCAGTATGACGACAAGGCAGGCTGGGAAGAATCGTGCATTCATGGGTTGCTCTCCTCTTGTGTGTGAAATGAACCGCCCGCTTATCCTCATCGAGGCCTTCGACGGCGGTTGGCTTACAGAGCCGGCGACCATGCGGGCGAACTGTGATAGGTCCCCCCGTAGGTCAGCCGTTCCAAATCTTTGCCGTCAGCATTAATCATGTAAATATGGCTTTTCCCGTCGACCGTCGAACTGAATACCAAATGCCGACCGTCCGGAGACCACGATGGCGAGTCGTCCACGCCAGGCCCACTCGTGATCTGGACCCGCTTCTGCCCGTCCGGACTGATGAGACACAGTTTGTATTCCTTGCGAGGAGTCCGGCAGACGTGTGCGATCCAGTTTCCTCGAGGAGACCACGCGGGCGCGGCATTGTAGTCGCCTTCATAGGTCAGTCGCCGGACATTCGACCCGTCTGCGCTCATCAAGTAAATCTGAGGCCCGCCGCCCCGATCGGAGGTGAAGGCGATCTCCCGCCCGGAAGGCGACCAGGATGGTGAAAGGTCTGCAGCCGGGTTGACGGTGAGCCGCTCCAGCGCCTTCGTTCTTGTGTCAAGCCGGTAGATTTCGGCATTGCCGTCCTGGCTCGTCGTGAACGCCAGATAATTGCCGTCCGGAGAGAGCGCCGGCGTGATGTTCAATCCTCCCAGCGAGACGAGTGTCCACCGTTTCCCCGTCGCCAGTTCAATCAAATCGATGTCCTGGGTATTTCGGCTCCGGTACGCCGTGAACACCAGGAACCGCCGATCCGGCGACCATCGCGGCATCAAATTCAGAAAGCCATCGGCCGTGATTTGCCGAGGCTCGTAGCCGTCGTAATCCATCACGAAGAGCTCGCGCGCACCGCCGACCTCCGAGACGAACGCGATCTTCGTCCTCGCGATACCCGGCTCCCCCGTATAGCGGTAGACCAGTTCGTCGGCAAATCGATGCGCCATCAGCCTGACGACGGAGGTCGAGCCGACGTAGCGCTTCCCTCCTACAATCTCGTCGCTGCCGCCGTCATAGACGTAACCGTCTACGACGACCTCGGCTTCTTTGCCGTTTTCTTTGAGCCCCGCCCTCCCCCAGACCAGCACGGCAACGCCGTTATCCGTGGCCTGTTTGAAGACGCCCTTTTCGACGTTTCCGACATCCCGCACCTTAATGCCGAGGCTGGGCAAGTCGACCACGGTGAACACCAACGAGCGTCGAAGATCGGCCTTGAGCACCTCCTCCACTCGCCCGCCGAGCCACTCCGGCCCGCCGCCGTTCTGGAAGCCCAACACCCCGATGGGAATTTTCTCGAAGTCCGGACGGGTCGCTTCGAGAAAGACATCCGTTGCCCCGGACTCCAGGATGCCCACCACCCCCGCCCCGAGAACAAGCACCAGAATCAAAATGCTCAAACCTTTCATGTACTCAACCGACCTGCTCTCCGACCGTAAAACTGAAGTGGGCGTCCAGATACGAATCGGTCATCTCCGGGGGAAACGCAGGGAGCGGGTTGGCGCTCAAGACCGCGCGTTTTCCGGCAAGATCGTAATACTCGTTGCCGGAGGACTGTTCAATGATCACATTGCTGACCGACCCGCTGCGGTGCAGCCTAAACTTTACCACGACGGTGAGTGCCTTTTCCGGCACATCGACCGGAGGAGCCGTCCAGAGGCTGCTGATCTTCTGCTGTACTCGAGCGAGGTAGCGATTGGAACCAGGCCCTATCGAGGAGACCCTCATGGATGTTTCAGGACTCCGGACGGTCGGCACCTTGGCCACAGGTACCGGGACCTGTTTGACCGCTGGTTCCGGCACCGGTTTCGCCTCTTGCGGCGGCTCGACCGGTTTGATGGCACGTGGCCTGGCCTGAAGCTTCTTGAGCTCTTCCTCCAACTCCTGGTCGAACTGCTCGGCCAACGACGGTTGGCGCGGTTGTGCCTGCACCGTCTTGACCGGTTCTCCAGGCGCCGCCGGCGTCATGGGCGTCACGTCAGGAACTTTCAACTTGCCTAAAAGTGTATCGATATCACTGTGGACTTTTTCGAGGGCGCGGTCGGGCCTTGGCACATCCACCCGCTGCGACGGCGTCACAGGTTTAGCCGGGCTCAGTTCGCCGAATTTCGGCGCCTCGGGCGGCAACTCGATACCTTTCAATACGTCGCGCATCATATCGCCTGAAGACCGTCGGGCGCCGGGCGCGTCGCTCCGCATCGGCGGGACCGGCGCAGATGTAACCGGCTTGGCCGCCGCGATCGGAGGCAGGGGCGCAGGTTTGACCGGCGGCGGAACAGTCGGTTGGACAACCTTGTGCGGTTTCATTGCATCGGCTTGCCGCACGGTAGGCGTTTCGGTCGGCCGGGCAGGAGGCGACATCGTTACTAAGGAGACTTGCACCGACGCCAGAGGCCGTTCACTGTGTTGCATGAATCGCATCCCTGAGGTCGCGAGCAGCACGCACAGGTGCAGCGTCAGCGAGGCGATTACGGTCCATTTGAACCGCACGCCCAACGCCTCGCGCTGGTCCGCATCAAGGGCAAGGGGCAACAGACTGGGAAGCGTATGCGTCGCCATTGGATTTGTGGGGTCAGAGCGAACTGTGACGGCGACCCGCCGGCGTGACCTGCTGTTCCATCACCCGCTCACCGGCAATCGGATCGGTCACCATCCCGAGTTTTTCGATCCCCGCCCGCTTCACTCCGTCCATTACCTGCACGACGACCCCGTAGGGCACCTCGCGATCAGCCCGCAGGTACACCGACACCTCCGCGTTTTGCTCCTTCAGCGACTTAAGACGCTGTTCAAGCTGCGCGACGCTTACCGCATCCTTGTCGAGATAGAGCCGTTGATCCTTCTCGATCGTCAAGACGACGCGTGCCTCCGGCTTGATCGTATTGATGGCCGAAGTCGGGAGCTTGATGTCGATGCCGCGGTACAGCATGGGAGCCGTCACCATAAAGATCACCAATAGAACCAGAACAACGTCGACCAGCGGAATGACATTGATTTCGGCGAGGAAACGCCGATGCCTGGTCTCAAAGATCGTCATCGGACTCCCACACCAGCCTGTTTCCTCTGGATGTGGACCGAGTTCAGCAAATCGACACTGAACGTCTCGAGGCGGAATGCCATCCGGCGAATGCGCGCCAAATAATAATTATACGCAATCACCGCGGGGATAGCTGTAAACAGTCCGGCCGCCGTGGCGACCAGCGCCTCCGCCACCCCCGGCGCCACAGCAGCGATACTGGCGGTTCCCTGAAGCCCGATTTCCCTAAAAGAATCAATAATTCCCAACACGGTGCCCAGCAAGCCAATGAACGGTGTAATATTCCCCGTGGTGGCCAAGAACGGTAAGTACGCCTCTAACTGAGCGATCTGGTTCTGCACGATGTATGCCACAGTCCGCTCGATATATTGCCGATCCAAGCTGGCCGGCCCATTGCCGCTTTCCTGGGCTCTCAGATGAGAAAGTTGGTCACCGAAATCCTCTCCCTGTCCGGCCTCCAGCCGCTCCATTACCCCCAGGAAAACACTTGCGCTCGGACTTCCGATCGTTCGGCGTGCCTGCCGCCGCAATTCGTCGGCATCTTTACTCTTGGCAAAGACGGTCAGAAAGCGGTGGTCTTCGCGATCAACTGTGCGGAAAACGTGCCACTTGTACAGAATCACAGCCCAGGAAACAACGGAGAAGAGAAAAAGCAGGAGCAAAATGATCTTCGAGACGAGTCCGAGAGAACCGATGAACTCCGTCAGGCCTGTTTGAAACATCATTACGTTAGAGCTTTTCCTCCTTTGTCAAGAGCATGAACGATCCTCACGCACGAATCAGCTCGCAGGAGAGAGATGGCGGGGCCGACGGGATTTGAACCCGCGACCTCCAGATTGACAATCTGGCGTCCTAAACCAGGCTGAACGACGGCCCCGTGCAGATCAGAGACGGAGATGAAACAGACTTTCTTCAAAATTCGACCGGTTCTCGAAACAACTCCGGAGCGGCCGACCTACAACGTTCAGGGAGAGGTTCTCCTGCACTGAAGTTTTTCAGGCTTCGCCCTACGCTGAGGTTTTCTCCGCCTCTCTGGTAGGCGGAACAGGGATTGAACCTGTGACCTCTGCCTTGTAAGGGCAGCGCTCTACCCACTGAGCTATCCGCCTAATTTGCTCGATAGCCCGAATGGTTGCGGATGCTATCAAGTCCTATATACCTTGTCAACCGAATCACGCGCCTTTCATACTGAACCTCCCTCGTGTCGGATCGACCAGGCTATTTTCTCTCGGTCATGCCGTGGGCCCCATTGTTCGGCGTCGCCGGTTGCGAGGGAAATATTGGGCGTGCAGTCGCTTCAAGCGCTCACGTTCAACATGCGTGTAGATCTGTGTCGTTGCAATATTCGCATGACCCAACATCGCCTGCACCGAACGAAGATCAGCGCCACGATCTAACAGATGCGTGGCGAACGAGTGTCGCAACATGTGCGGCGAAATCGTTTTCGCGATGCCTGCCGCGGCGGCGCGGAGACGCAACAACTTCCAAAACCCTTGCCGAGTCAGTGGCCGGCCACGGCGCGTGATAAAGACGTAGGCCGACTCCCGATTTTTGAGCAACTCGGCTCGCCCATTCCGCAAATAGCGCATGATCTTGCGCTTGGCAATTTCCCCCATCGGCACCAACCGTTGCTTGGAACCCTTTCCGGTCACCAGCACATAACCCGCATCCAGGTTGAGGTCGGTCATCCGGAGACCAACCAATTCCGAAACCCGCACACCCGTCGCGTACAACAACTCAATCATTGCAGCATCGCGCACATCCTCCGGTCCGGACTTGCCCCCCCAATCCAGCAACGCGCTTACTTCGTGTTGTGTCAGCACGGCTGGCAGACGCATCCCCTGACGTGGACTAGTCAGCCCCACTGTAGGATTTTCCTGTACCAACCTTTCCCGCACAAGAAACCGAAAAAACCCCCGCAGCGCCGCCAAGCAGCGAGCCGTCGAAGCCGGAGCCAGCCGTAGCCGCTTCAGATAGACGAAAAAATCCGCCATCGTGTGTCGCGTGACGTCCACCGGGCGATGGATCCTTCGAGCGAGCAGAAAGGACGCAAACTTTTCCAAGTCCCGTCGATAGGCCTCGAGCGTCTGTGTCGAGAGGCCACCTTCAACCCGAAGATGGCTGAGATACCGCCCAATCAAGCCGGCCAGTCCCGTATGTGGTAGAGCCTCGACACATATCGACGGTGTCGACGGCTTCCCGCCTCGGCCCATTCCGCTCATTGCGGTTCCTCCGCCTGGTGAGGTCCCAGTGTCATCCGGGTTGAAGGCGACGATAGCCAAGCTCCAATTGGAACACAATGTCGCTGGGGACTTGACCTTGACACCCCTCTGAGCCTTGCCTATAGTAGCATTTACCATGGTGTGAGTGTCCGCCAATGATGACCATTGAAGACGATGCTCAACACGCCTTGTTTTCGCCCCCCCGCCGGACCAATGTTCCTTGCCCTGTTGGCCATTCCATTGATTTCGTTCGCTCTTGGTGATGCCTCCGCAGTGCTCGCCGCAACGGAGTCCCCACCCTATACATCGCGCGCTGAACAGGGCAAGCCTCCAGGTAGTCAGTCCGTCCCGGTCGTTCTGGACCAAGCTAAACGACTCATTGAAACTCAACGGGCTGATGCCGCCGTGCCGCTGCTCAAGAGTTTCATCGGGGTCTCGCCGAAACCCGAACACTTAGACGACGCGTATCTCCTGCTTGGCGCCGCGTTGTACTACACGAAGGAGTACGACGAATCGGTCAGATACTTGAACAAGCTTCTCGGCGAGTTTCCGACATCCGAGCTGGCCGACCGTGCGCGCCTGATGCTGGCGCGCGTTCAGGCGGCCTTGGGCAATCTCGATCTCGCGTTGCCTGTGTTAGCCGAAATCCGGAGTCTCTCCCCTGATCGCGAGACGAAACGCGAAGCGCTCCGGCTGACGGGCGAGCTGCAGCTTCAAAAAAAAGATCACCTGCGCGCCATTCAAGCTTGGCTGGATGAACTCGAGCTGAGCCCGGAAGAGCAGGCGGATAACATCAAGACCCGCATCCAAGAATTGATCAAAGAGCAGCTCGACACCAACACCCTCGTTCGTCTGCGCGACACCTACCCGAAATCGTTTCCCGGCGACATCGCCTTGATCCGGCTCATCGAACTGCACACGGCGAAGGGCGAGGACCATTTGGCCGAACGGAACATCCGGCTCTTTATGCGCCGTTTTCCGAATCACGAGTTTGCGGCCAAGGCGTCCGAGCTGCTTGCCTCCTTCAAAGCCAGGCTCAAATCGTATCCACACGTGATCGCCGCGGTGCTCCCGCTGTCCGGTAAGCTCGCGCCGTTCGGCGCCGAAGTGCTCAATGGGATTCAATTGGCATTGGAGAAAGGCAAGGACAGTTTAGGGCTTGCCTCGGTCGGACTGATCGTCAAGGACAGCGAAACGGATCGCGCGTCGTTTCTCAACGACCTCACCGATCTGTTGTTCGAAGACCGGCCGGTAGCCGTCATCGGGCCATTGCTCTCGAAGAATCTTCCGGTGATGGCAGAGTTGGCCGAGCGGACCAAAATCCCAGTCATCACGCCGGCCGCCACTTTTCCGAACGTCCGTCGCTTGGGCTCCTACGTGTTCAGCACGGCGCTGACCTATCCGCTCCAAGCGAAGCGCATCGCCGATTATGCAACCGGAGAGCTGGGATACCGCCGGTTCTGCATCCTTCATCCCGACACGGTTTACGGCCGCGAGCTAGCCCGGCTGTTTACGCAGGAGGTGCGTCGGCACGGCGGAGAGATCATCGCGGTCGAATCCTATAAAGAAGGCGAAACAGACTTCGGCTCCCAGATCAAACGACTCAAAGCAGAAGACGTGAAGAAGTATGGGATTGCCGTTCCGGTGGAAAACGACAAGACGGCGAAAGGCGCCAAGCGCATTGCGTATACGCCGGGATTCGACGCCGTGTTTGTCCCCGGCCGTACCATCGAAGTGGCGCTGATCGCCGCACAGCTTGTGTTTCACGACATCAAGGTTCCGTTGCTAGGGGCGAACGGCTGGAACTCGCCCGACTTTCTCCGCCTAGCCGACCGCACGGTCGAAGGCGGCGTCTTTGTCGACGGATTCTTTGTTGACAGTCCTCTTGCAAACGTGCAGGATTTTGTCGAACGCTATCAGCAACGGTTCCGGACCAGACCTACGCTGTTTGCGGCACAAGCTTACGAGGCCGCGCGCCTTGTGTTGGAAGCCGTTCGGAAAGGGGCAACGACGGGTGAAACCGTACGCGAGTATCTGACGATGCACGAGGATTTGCCGGCGTTGGCCGGACCGGCCGGATTCGACGCAGGAGGGACGCTCAACCGGCGTATGTTCGTGATCCAGGTGAAGCAGGGTCGGTTTGTGCAAATGGAATGACCTCGATCGGACAAACGTTCATGAACACGCTCCCCCAGGTTCTTCACTCCCTTTCCTATATGGCCCTTCCGTTGTTGCTGGCCATGGTGCTGCATGAATACGCCCACGGTTGGGTGGCCGACCGTTACGGCGATCCCACCGCCAAGCTGGCAGGGCGGCTGACCATCAATCCGCTTGCACACATCGATCCTTTCGGCACTGTCATCCTGCCACTCCTGTGCCTGCTGCTGCCGGGAGGGATTTTCCTCGGCTGGGCGAAGCCGGTGCCCATCGACCCGAGACAACTCCGGCGACCTCGTCGAGACATGGCGCTGGTCGCGGCGGCCGGACCGGGAATGAATCTCGTGCTGGCGATCGCCAGTGCCGTCTTGTTGAGCATCCTGATCACAATCGATCCGACGCTCATGGCATCTTGGCCACCGCAGCCGGGTCAAGAACCGCGGCACGACTGGCTCGGCATGCTGTTGCTGCCGGTCGCGGCGATGGCACTGTATGCCGTGTTCATCAACATCTTGTTGATGGTCTTCAATCTCATCCCGATTCCTCCGCTCGACGGCGGGCGCGTCCTGACGAGCCTGCTACCCGCTCGTCCCGCATCGGCCCTGGCCAGGCTGGAGCCCTATGGGATGTTGATCATCGTCGCGCTGATCGTATTCGACCCGCAGATTCACGTCATTCGGACGATCACCGGGACACTGGTCAACGTGATGGCCGGCACACTACTCACCACCGTGCTGAGTGGAGCATGACCTCCTTGCGAAAGCGCGTCCTCAGCGGCATGCAACCCAGCGGGTTACTGCATTTGGGAAACCTGTTGGGTGCTCTCGACAACTGGAAGGCGCTGCAAGAGCAGTATGAATGCTATTTTTTCGTCGCCGATTGGCACGCGCTATCCACCAACTATGCCGACACCAGCCGGATTCGGGAATTTGTCCGCGAACTGCTGATCGATTGGCTCGCAGCCGGCATCGATCCCAACCGATCCACAGTTTTTATCCAATCCCATGTACCGGAGCATGCAATCCTGCACCTCCTGTTCTCAATGATCATTCCGATTTCGTGGCTGGAACGGAACCCCACCTACAAGGAAAAACAAGAGGAGATCAAAGAGCGCGACCTGAGCACCTATGGTTTCCTCGGCTATCCGGTGCTCCAGGCAGCGGACATTCTCCTGTACAAACCCGACTACGTCCCGGTCGGCAAGGATCAGTTGCCCCATTTGGAACTCACCCGCGAACTGGCGCGGCGGTTCAACAACCTATACAAGCCGGTCTTTCCGGAACCGATGGAGCTCCTCACCCGGTTTCCCAAAGTCCTCGGCACCGACGGCCGCAAAATGAGCAAGAGCTACGGGAATACGATCAACCTGTCGGATCCCGAGCCGGTCGTCCGGCAGAAACTCAAGACGATGGTCACGGATCCGGCGAGGGTCCGCCGCTACGATCCCGGCAACCCAGACGTCTGCCCGGTCTTCGATTTCCACAAAATGTTCTCGCCGCAACCGGTCATCGACCAGATCAACCGCGAATGCCGCACCGCGGCAATTGGCTGCATCGACTGCAAGAAACTGGTGGCGGACCGGATCGTCGAGCGCATGGCGCCTGTCTGGGAGGCGCGCCGGACGCTGATGGACCGTCCGAGCCAGCTCGACGCGATCGTACAGGACGGTAGCCGCCGTGCAGCGGCCGTCGCGCATCAGACACTGGAGGAAGTCAAGGAGGCCATGAAAATATGAGGCACGCTTCGCTGCGTCCGCCCCTTTGGGGCCTGGCCTGGACCATGCTTGCACTGTGGGGCTGCGCCACGAACATCCACTCTGACCGCCAGTCCGTGACGATCTTCACCGATCCGCCGGAAGCCACCGTCGTTATCGACGGATATTTACACGTCATCGCGCCGGGGACGGTTTCCTTGAACCGCAAATCCGATCATATTGCGGTCGTGGAGAAAGATGGGTATGAACCGGCGACCGTCAAAATCGAGCGCGGCATGTCCTGGTGGGTGATGGGCAATGTGGTCTGTCTCGTCTTTATCGTCAACTGTATCCAAAAAGATCGCCGCGACGGCGGGTATTACACCTTCGACGACGAGATCCGCGTAACGCTGGCCAAGCGGGCACCGGAAGACTCGCCCACGCCTCAATCTCCTTAAGTCGGCATCCACGGTCCTTCACCCGCTATCCGATCCACACGCAGGCACGATGCACGGCGATTCGGAAGCAAGCGAACAATCAAGGTGCGGGGGTGGGAATTGCGCAGCAGAAGCGCCAGGAAGAGGAGACGATCTCGACGGAGCCACACCGGCTGGAACACCTCGCCGTCCTCGAGTCGGTGGCCGAACACCGTCTCCCACCGCTTGATGCGCCGCCGGCGCACGAGTCCACATCACAATGTCTGCGCCTTGGTCTCGGGCGTTAACACCTTGCCCGCCGAATCCAACAGTTCTCGGCTTACGAGAATCGGCGCCTTGAAGTGAATGGCCAGCGCGATCGAATCGGAGGATCGGCTATCGAACACCTTCACCTGATCCTTGAACGCCACCGTGAGCGCCCCATAATAGGTGCCGCCTTTCAGCGTTATCACGGTCTGCGTCACTTTCCCGCCGAAAGCCTCGAGAATCGAGTGCATCAAGTCGTGCGACATGGGCCGCGGCATCTTCTCGCCCGTGAGTGCGCCGTAGATGGAGCTGGCGACCGTCATGTCCACGAAGATGGGAATGGTCTTACCTTCAGCCTTCAGAAGGACGACCGGGCCGTGATCCGAGAGCCGAACTTGCACGTCCGAGATCGTCACTTGCGAAGAAGGCGGAGGACCCGGCGATTCAGTTTGCGCGCGAGATGCCGACCCCGGTAAACCAACAACCACGCTGAAGACCAGCCACATCTGCATCAACCGACCGAGATGTTTCATGGTTCCCTCCTTCGGCTGAAGGCGCAAATGACGAGGAAAGAGTTCCTCCTCATGCCCGGACAAAGGGATTGGACTCCCGTTCTAGTCCGATCTCCGTCTCCGGCCCATGACCAGCGATCACACGGGTTGATTCTTCCAACGTATAGAGCCGTTCCCGAATAGACCGTTCGATCGCTTTGAAGTCTCCGCCCCACAAATCCGTCCGCCCGATTCCTCCTCGAAACAGCGTGTCGCCAGCGAGCAGCAGTTTTTCCGCGGGAAAATGAAAGCTCATTGAACCGGGCGTGTGGCCGGGCGTATGCAACGCCAGGCCTTCGACCCCGCCAATGATGATCTTTTCCTCATCCTGCAACCAGTAATCCAGCGGCGGCGCCGGCACATAAGGCACGCCGAACATGCGGCACTGCACCTCGAGCATCTCCCATAGCTCCCTGTCGTCGGGATGCAGACAAAGGATCGCCCCCGTCGCCCTTTTGATCGCGCCTGATGCAAGGAAATGGTCGAAATGGGCATGGGTGTGGAGAACGCTCACGACGGTCAATCCCAGGTCCTGCACCTCCCGGAGAATCCGCTCTGGCGCGCCTCCCGGATCGACCACGACCGCCCGCTTGGTGACCGGATCGCCGATGATGGAACAGTTGCAGCCCAGCGGAGGAACGGCGAAGGTCCTGCGGAGCATCCCGGCCATCGTTCAGTGCCCCTCCCTCATCTTATTCCGCCTGCTCACCTCGCCTCCTCATTTTTTTTATTTTATTGCACTTGATGCTATCGCTCATCCGTGCCGAATCTCAAGTCAGCGTTCTCCCTGAGACGGCTCGTCGATCCGCGCGATCCACAGCACTTCGCTGTCGAGGATCTCCCATGACTCAACCGGTCTATGCAGCCAGAAGAGGAAGCCCGCGCCCGAACCGTCTGGACGATTGTTGGCGACATAGACGAGGGCCTGATCCCGGCGTGACGTGAATGCCACACGCGAGAACGCCAGTCGGTCAATTACCGGGGGAGGCTCCCCTTGCACCAGGGACCTGCGCGGGAACGCCACAGGGATCGGCGCGAGTGAGACTTCCTGCTCCTCGACTCCATCAGCGGACAGGAACCGGTAACGCACGCCGAAGTCGAACCGCGACTCCAGTTTGAAGGGACGACGGTTCTTCGCCACGAAATCTTGTTTCAGCTCCGCAGGAAGCCGCCCCTCGAAATAGCCGTGTTGCTCGAATAGCAAGTGGGTCGTCGGCTGGTCCTGCGACGGGTACAGCATCGTGGCGGTCAACCGCTCGACAATCACGAGTCGCGTCGCGGACGTTAGGAACTTGGAGCGCACGACGAGATCATAGATCGGATACTCCTCGTCAGGAACCGGCTGGAGGGACTCCGCTTGATGGTCAGAGGCGGATCCCGGCGCCAGCGTGATCAGGCATCCCAAACCGGCCAGCACAAACGGCATCAGCATGCTTACCCGCATGGCGGCAGCATAGCGCGCACGGCGCCAACGGTCAAACCGGCACAAACCATGATAGACAAGCGACGCCGAAGCATGGATAATCGGGTTAGCATGGTGCAACAACGGAACGTTTTCATCGAGCCATCCCGGCGATCGTCCCGCATGCTTTCCGCAGCGCTTTTGTTCGCCGCCAGCGGCTTGATCGCCAGTTGCAAACCTGACGACTCCCCGCTCAGGGCCGAGAACGAGAACTTGCGCAAGCAGGTGGCGAAACACGAGGCGGTGGTCGCCTCATTACAGGATGGCAACAAGGTCATGCAGCAGCAGATCGACCTCCTCAATCGAGAACTGCGCGACGCCAAGAAAGAGGCAGAACGAGCCGAAGCCGAGGTGAAGGCGTTAACGGCCAAGCTGGAGGCTCAGACGGCGGAAGCGCGGAAGCTTGCCGCGCAGGTCCAGCGGACCGCTGCGACCAACGCGCAAATGGCACAAAATCTCCGGGTGGACGAGAAAGGCGCGCAAGTGGAAGAGCTGCCGCGCCCCCTGGCGGCAGTCAGCAAAGCAACCGAAGAGGCGTTGGCGCGCAACGGCTACCCTGTCAAGGTGAGCATCAAGACCGACCAGAAAGCCGTCTACATCACGGAGCGAAAGGTATCAGCGCCCGCCTCGTTGGAGGTCTCCGGATTTCGGAACCAGTATCTCGTCTCACTGCAAGCCCTCCCCTCCAACGTCACCCGACTGAGCGTAAAGGCAGAGTTTGAGAAGTTGGCGCAGGGCGGGCGGGTGTTGGCTGTCAGCGCCGAGGAGACCGCAGAGATCGAGCGGCGGTTGATCGCGGAAATTTCCAAAGCCCTTTCCTCGCCGCATAAGTTGTGAAACTCGTCTTCCTCCTTGAATCTCTCCGCCAATCGGCCGGGCATCGGCTGATGTCCCTCCTGCTGGCAACCGCTGCCTTGCTACCAGCGCCAATACGGGCTGCCGGACCGGACATGAAGACCGAGTTGCCCCAACACCTGGACGCGATCGCCGCAGCGGCGCAGCTCTCTCCGATGGTCGTCATCCCGGAAGGCTGGTTCCTCATGGGGACGAATCGAAAGGACGATGACCCCTACGGACTGGAAACCCAGTTCGACGATACCGAACTGCCACAACGGCGCATCTGGTTGGACACCTATGCGATGGACCGCGACGAAGTCAGCCTGGCCGAATATCTCGCCTACCTTCGGTCGCAGCGCTGGCCCGTCCCCGAGGAGCTGCAACGGTTGATCTGGCACGTGATCACTGTCCACGCCATACCCGATAACGTTCTGGCCCGCTGGCCGGCGATGTACGTCACCTGGACGGAGGCCGATCAATTTTGCCGCCAGCACGGCAAGCGGCTGCCGACCGAAGCGGAATGGGAAAAAGCCGCCCGCGGGAATGAAGGGAACTTGTTCCCTTGGGGCTCCAAAGCGCCGGAACCGGGACTGGCCGTGTTCGGACAGTATCATGTGCACGAGATTCCACTTGTCGCAGCGGTCGACGGCGGAGTAGACGGGCAGAGTCCTTACGGGCTTCGGCACATGGCGGGCAATGTGGCCGAGTGGGTACAGGATTGGTTCGGATTCGACTACTATGCCATCATGCCAGAACGTAATCCGCCCGGCCCCCCTGCGAGCCGGTACAAGAGCGTGCGCGGCGGGTCGTGGAAAAGCAAACCGCACATGCTGCGCACGGCCACTCGCAGCGGGGCGCCGCCGGATCACCGTTCCGCCACGATCGGCTTCCGCTGCGCGAAGCCGCTCGGCTGACGCCCCCTCCACAGCACCGGGGGACATTCCTTCTCACCAAACAGGTATAATTCTGCTCATGACCTGCCCTATCTGCCGAAAAACGACCCACTGGGAAGGAAATCCCTGGCGGCCGTTCTGCTCCCAGCGCTGTCAACTGATCGACCTGGGCGCATGGGCCGCCGAGCGTTACCGGATCCCCGGCCCCCCGGTCCCGACCGACCCCTCCGAACCGGAGCGCGAGTAGATCCAAACACGACGCACGCCGCATTCAGTGCCGGCTTCTTCTCTAACCGACCTTATGACCTCGAGTCCATCTCAGAATACCCAAGCGAGATCTATTCTTATTTATTTTTCTGGACCGCAGCCTCCATGACTCTATAACGTGCAGCCCACTCTCCACCAATCTGATCGCCGCCAGCAGGGTGCTGGTCGTTATGGCCCAACGGTGTTGAGATCAGGGATGCCGATGCGTGAGGGTGTAGCGGTGCAACCATGTAAGGTCAAGCTGCACTTCGGCTCCGATCGGGCAGAAACTCGGTCTCGACCGAGCATTGCTCTCCACACGCGCCTTTAGCGTGCCGCTCTCCACTTCCACGACCGCAAGGTGCTCGTAGATTTCCACAATGCAGCTTGTTTGGGGCGCAGTGCGCTCGACCGGAACCTGGCGCGCAACCACCGGCGCTTCCAGCGTGATGAGATCGCCAGGGTGAAAAGCCGGTCGCTCGGCCGCCTCCTCATAGCCCCACAGTCCCAGGCCGACAGCCGCAAGCCCGAGCACCGTCAGAATCAGCCAGAAGTGTCGAGGATAGGAAAGCCTGAGCCACCGGACAAAGCTGACCGCTCCCATCACCAGCAACAACCCGATGAAGCCCAGGACAAGAACAATCAAGGCCACGCGCAGATTCACCGGAGACACTCTCCTTTCCAGCCGTAGCAGGACACCTGCATGGATGCACCGGCGGCCGATCTGGGACCATTTGGATCCGCGAAAAGCGTGAGAGGCCCTGCTCCGGTCCGGCGCAAAACGGCGTTCATCCGAGGCGCAGCCACAAGTAGGCACCCGAGATTGCCATCGTCGCCAGCGTGACCGGCACGCCGACACGGGCGTGTCGTCGCCAGTCGATGTGCACACCGCGCCGGTCGGCCGCGTCCACGACGATGATGTTCGCGATACTGCCGACGATCAGAAGATTGCCTGCCAGCGTGCTGGCCAGAGCCAGCAGAGTCCCAGCCATAGGAGGGGTTGCAAGTGGAAGCAATAGCATCACCGCCGGCACATTGGAGACGACATTGCTCAGCACGAATGTCGTCAAGAACAAGATCCATGGCTGATCGAGATGCAGCCCAGCGCCCGCCAGCGCCTGTACGGCGTCCGCCATCACGCCTGTCTTCTGGAAGGCGCGGTTGACAACAAAGAGGCCGATGAAGAGGACGAGCAATTCCCAGTCGACCAGACCGAGCATATGGCGCGAGTGCAGCCGGCGGCTCAGTAACAGCACGCCAGCGCCCGCGAGGGCCGCCAGCTCGCGTGGCCAGGAGGTAGCGAGAAAGACCGCGACCAGAACGGCCGCCACCGTCAGCCCCTTCGCCGTCTGCCAGCGGTCGAACGGGGGAGCCCCTTCTGCGCGCCGCTCGGGCTCCGGTCGCGTGGTAACAGGGGGCACACACGTCCACCGTCCGCGGACCTGCAGCACGATCACCCCCCATGTAGTCATGAGTCCCAGCAGCACGGGAACAGCCGCGTCGCGGACATAGCCTGCGAACGAGAGACGGAGCGCCTCGCCGATCAGCATATTCTGGGGGTTCCCGATGAGGGTCAGGGCCGAGCCGATGTTGGCTGCGCAGGCCAGCGCGAGGAGATAGGGAACGGGATCGAGCCGTCGCTTCAAACACGCATCGACGAGCACCGGCGCCATTGCGAGACAGACGACATCGTTGCTGAACACGGCGGACAAGCCGCCTCCCACCAGGATCAACGCCCCGAGCAACTGCGGAGGTGCAAGCGGCAGTGACGCCAGCCAAAGCGTAACAAAAGTGTAGAAGCCGCCCAAGCGCAATTGGGCCGACAACACCATGAAGGCGAAGAGCAGCAGCAAGGTCGGCGCGTGGATCGAACGGCCAGCCTCTTCGAGAGTCACATCGCCCGTCGCCACCAGAGCGATCGCCCCCAGCACCGCCACTCCGGTCCGGTCGAGCTGGAAAAACGGCAGGCCCCCGAGAATCATCCCGAGGTAGACGAGGACAAAAACGATGACGACGGTTGTGGTCACGCAAGGCGAGGTTGTATCGCGCTGCCAACCGAGCCGTCAAGCAAAGACATGCTCCCGTGGAAAAATCCACCGTACGAGTGCCACGCACTCCAGGCCGAACGGGAGATAGCCTGCGTAGCCGAGGATCGGCATCTGAAAGATTGGAAACCGGTGCACGAACGGGATCGTGTATTCCCAGTGGGCGAGACTGTTGACATTCCACATCTCCCAAAAGAAGCCGCATATCAGCGCGGCGAGGGCAGGTAGCCAGATCGGTCGCCAATCGCCCTGGGAGAGGGGCGAGAAGATGGTTTCCGCACCCGACACCGCCTGTACTGCGGTGATCAGCAGTAGCGGCGCGACCCAGACCAGTGGGAACAGATAGTTCGGCCAGAGACCGAGTCCGATCAGCCCACCGGATCCTAATCCCAGCACCGACCAGCCGACTAACTTCGCGTTGGCCATCCGGATCGGCTGCCACTTGTCCAGCCCGGCGCTGAGCCGAGAATAGGACGCCAGCAACTCGGTCGTGCCGAGCACGGCCGGCAGCACTGTAGCGAATGCGATCGTTCCGTGGAGGAAGTACTCAAGCGGCGTGAACTCCTGGACTCCCACATAGTACCAGTTCTGGACGAAGCGATTGAGATACTCAAAGAACCACCAGAACGCCGAGCTGAGTGGAAAGAGCGAGAGGAAATACCGGGGACGATCCAGTATCATGCAGCGCCCGGTTCGGACAAACGTCCAGGCGTTGACTATCACGATGTAGCCGAGCCAGAGCGGCGTGAAGGTGAATGGTTGGAACACCTCGAACCACGGAAAGCGGGTCCAGGCCAAGACCCAGGCAACGGCCGTCAGTCCGACCCCCAGCCAGCCCCACCAGGGCCACCGTGGAAGCCAGCGCCGAGTGCCGAATGCGGGGTGCAGAGCGCTCGAAACAGAATGGTGACAGCCGACCACTGATCGTTTATGACCGATGGCTGAGGGCTGATGGCCCGAGCTGATCACCCGCAAGACGATCGGCCCCACCGAAGCAAGGATCAAGACGGCAAGCGCGATGAAGAGGCTCCACGAGAAGGGCTCGTGTTCCACATAGCGGGTACGCGGCGGGAATTCCAGATAGCGCTCGATCGGCTGGCCGGCGAGGATCACGCCTAGGAGCGGTAAGCCGAGCAGCAGCATGACCACCAATGCGATTCTGGCGACCCTCTGCATCACTCGGCCCTGAGTCCTTCGACGAGGACTCGTAGCGTTCGCGCGTTGGCAACGGCGTGGCCTTCCGCATCGTTGTTGAAATATGCGTACACGTCGACCCCGTCGCGCAGGTACCGTTTGATCTTCTTCGCCTCTTCAGCCAGTTCTTTCTTCGTGTAGCAGGATGCAAACAACTTCGTCCGCCCGTGAAACCGGAGATAGGTGAATCCGGCAGTCAGCACGTCCTTCCTGGGGTAGCGGGGCGAATCCGCAATGCACAGAGCCGCATCGCGTCGGCTCAGCAGCCGATAAATATCGTCCGTGAACCAGGAGTCATGGCGGAACTCGAAGACGAGCCGCAAGGGACGAGATGTAGAGGTTGGCTGCTGGGCAATCTTGAGAAAGCTCTCCAGGCGTGAACGGTCGCAGCGAAGGGACGGGGGGAACTGAAACAGAATTGGTCCCAAGTGGGAGCCAAGCGAGTGGGCATTCCGTACAAAAACATGCCAGGGCTCTTCGACATCGACGAGCCGCTTGATATGGGTAATCAGCCGACTGGCCTTGACCGCAAAGACAAAGTCCTCCGGCACCTGTGCCGCCCATTTCTCATAGGTCGCCGGCCGTGGGAGATGGTAGAAGGAATAATTGACCTCGGTGGTTGGAAACTCCTTGGCGTAGTACTCCAGGAATCGAGCGCTGGGTAGGTTCTCAGGATAGAACTTTCCCTTCCAACTTGGGTAGGTCCACCCGGATGTGCCGATTAGAACGCGAGGCATGTTAATTAAATATTCTACCTCTACCCTTTGCCCGAAAGAACCGGTTGGAAGGGTTCCAGATCTTTCGTCGTTGTCATCTTTTGGGAGACTTCTGGATCCCGTGTGGGTATCCCGTTTTTGTTCTGGCCGGGTGGGGAACCGAAAACATCAAATCAACTCAACCCGCACGCCGGATTAGCGCCTTGCGCAGGCTTTCTTGCTCCGAGCCCTGCACCTTCTGTCTCACACCGTGATGAGCCGCAAGGGTCAGCGAAGGCGAGCGGTCTGCTCAACCGCGAAGTTCGGCATCTCGCGATGTGGCAGCAGTTGCCTGTGCGTCGGGCCCTTCACGTGGAAGCAACAAGGCAGGGAGCGGTCCTGGCTCACCGATTGAGACCGTGTGGAAGTCTGGACCAATTTCCGCCTTGAGAAAGCTCGCCTGTTCGGTCGTGAACTCTTCGGCTCCACAGCTCAACACGATCCTGGCGTCACGAGTCACGTCCCAGTCTCGCCAGGCAAGTATTGAGGAGGTAGAACGCTGCCTGCGCCTTGTGGCTCCGGGAGCGGGCAGGGTGGACAGCCCCTAGCCGAAGGTCTTGGCTCCGATGACGACCAGGTGGACGTCCTGGAGCGGACGGCAGCCAGTCGACTTGCCCTTCAAGGTCCTTGTCGATCACTTGGGATGAGAGTCTGACTGGCCTCGCACTCCTTATCATCCTCTCGTGACAGCTAACTATCTATCCTCTTATTTGCGAACCGCTCGGCCTCCTGAAATAAACATGCGGTCCATCCCAGCATGGATCGTCTCCGCGCGTATGAGAAACATCCGCAATAATCGCTCCTTGCGCCACTTTGTCAAGAGGCCGCAAGCTGACTGAGCTCTAAGCCGGGCAGTGGATCCAGCCAGTGGCCCGCTGGATACCCGCCATCATCACAGAACAAAGATGAGCCCGCCATTGCTGTCATATTGGCACGACGCCCGCGCTGACTTGCTGGACCGACGGTGCCGACCACACCCGCGGCCATCTTATGGCCTTCGGTAATAGCCAGGACGATGAGCGACGCGCCACTTCCGGGGTGTTTCCGGCGGCGCAACCTCATCCTACTCTCCGCTACTTCTTCTTTCGACTCTTTGCCTTGCGCGTCATCGGCTCGCAACGAACACGGCTTTTCAACAACGACGCAATGTCCTCTCCCAATTTCGGACTTGTCGAGCGCCCTGGCGAACTCCTGCACATAGGTGCGCACTCGACGCATATCAAAGTGAGGATTGGCGCGAATCACAGCGTGAATGTCTTGGAGATCCTGAGGACGGTGGGCGACCGATTTCATGTTGAGATCTTCCGGAGCGACGACAGAGCATTGAAGATCGCCGATCACAACCGGCCTAGCGCGATCGATCGCGTCGGAATCAAACGGCAGCCGGCTTATCGTGAGAAGATCCACTTCGACTCGACGCACCTCATGTTCGAGGAGAAGCCTCGCCGCACGCCGTGCACAGTGAATGACCTCGGGATCCGTGGCCGAACCCCTTCGGCTTTTGCCATTTCCAGGAAGCGATCACGGGCGTTTTCGTCGAGGCGAACGAGGGCATCCACGTCTTCGGTCATCCTCACTTGGCCTTGCAAGCTGGCTGCGACGCCTCCAATGATGGTCCCAAGAACTTGCACATGTTCAGCAGGTTCGCGAGCACGCGGATGGCGGGAATGAGCGAGACGAGAGAGGGATCGGTTACGGAAGGATTGTTTGCAGTCGGAGCCACCGGCGCCGAACCTCATCCTCCGTTTCTTGCTTCGATCTCCAAAGTCCTGTCAGGAGGCTCAGCTCAACTGCCGTACGGTAGGGGACATCCATTTTCTCAAATTTCGTTTCCGTAGAGGTTCGGCGCAGTTCCTCATCGAGAACCAGATTCACCATTTTCCAGCGTTTGATATACGCGCGGGCTTCTTTCTTGGGGATCTTCCTCATTTCGCCGTAGCCTTGGCGCTCCGCCCCGCCCGCAGATACTTGTCCACGCCGGCAGCCATCTTGCGGCCTTCGGCGATGGCCCACACGATGAGCGAGGCACCGCGCCTGACGTCGCCACCGGCGAAGACGCCCTCGACCGACGTCATGAAATTCTCGTCCACAGCCACGTTACCCCGTGCATCGTACTTCACGCCGAGGCTGTCGAGCAGCCCGTTCTTCACCGGCCCGGTAAAGCCCATAGCCAACAGCACAAGATCGACCTCCATTTCGAATTCGGTGTTCGGAATCGGCACGAACTTGCCGTTCTCGAAGGAAACTCGGTGGGCGTGCAGCTTGGTTACATGCCCATTGCGGCCGGAGAACATCGTCGTCGACACGCTCCACTGGCGGTCGCAGCCTTCCTCATGCGCATGCGAGGTGCGCAGTTGCATCGGCCAGAGTGGCCAGGGAGTGGACGGCGCCCGATGCGGCGGAGGTTCCGGCAGCAGTTCGAACTGATGCACTTCCGTACAGCCCTGCCGGTGCGCGGTGCCTAAACAGTCCGACCCAGTGTCGCCGCCACCGATGATCACGACGCGCTTGCCCTTCGCGGTGATCGGCTCGTCCGCGATCACATCGCCGGCGTTCCGCTTGTTCTGCTGAACCAAGTACTCCATGGCAAAATGGATGCCCTTGAGGTCCCGTCCAGGCACCGGCAGGTCGCGCGCCTGTTCCGCACCCATGGCCAGACACACCGCATCGAACCGCCGGCGCAAGTCCTCCCCGCTGATGTCCTTGCCGACATGGACGCCGGTGTTGAACACGACGCCTTCGGCCTTCAGTTGTTCCAACCGCCGGTCGAGCACCCATTTTTCCATCTTGAAATCGGGAATCCCATAGCGCAGCAACCCGCCGATCCGATCGGCCTTCTCGAACACGGTGACGCTGTGACCGGCCCGCGCCAGTTGCTGTGCGGCGGCCAGACCAGCCGGGCCTGAGCCCACGATGGCCACGGTTTTGCCGGTGCGGGTCGTCGGGAGGACCGGCTGCACCCACCCCTCGGCGAATCCCTTGTCGATGATGTTCCACTCGATGACCCGAATCGACACCGGATCGTTGTTGATCCCCAGCACACAGGCCGATTCGCAGGGAGCAGGGCACAGTCGACCAGTGAATTCCGGGAAGTTGTTCGTGGTATGGAGCGCCTTGAGCGCGTCTTTCCAGCGCCCGCGATGGACCAAGTCGTTCCACTCCGGAATCAGGTTGATGACCGGACAGCCGTTAGAGCTCTGGCAGAACGGCACGCCGCAGTCCATGCAGCGCGCGGCTTGGATCTGGAGCTTCTCCTCCGGCATCGGCTCGTACAACTCCTTCCAGTCCAGCACACGGAGTTCGACCGGCCGACGTTTGGGCCCCTCACGGGGGTATTTCAGGAAGCCTTTGGGGTCAGCCATATACGACTCGTCTCGCGTCGTTCGTCTCTCGCATTTCGTCGCACACCCGCGCTTCACGAGTACGCGTCACGTCTCGCATCCTAATGCGCCACCATCTCCTTTTCGCGATGTGACTGTTCTTTGGCGGCAGCCGCCTTCCGCTCAGCCAGCACCCGCTTGTAGTCGATCGGCATGACTTTCACGAACTTCGACAGCATCGCTTCCCAAGTGTCGAGCACCAGCTTGGCCTTGCGGCTCCCCGTGTACTTGAAGTGCGCTTCAATCATGCTGCGCAACAACTGCTTGTCCTCGGTCGCAACGACCCTTTCCAGCTCCACCATACCCAGATTGCAGCGAGACTCAAACTTGCCGTCCTCGTTCAACACGAAGGCCATACCGCCGGACATCCCGGCCGCAAAGTTGCGCCCGGTCTTTCCCAAAACCACGACAACCCCGCCGGTCATGTATTCGCACCCGTGATCGCCAGTCCCTTCAACCACCGCCCGAACCCCGCTGTTTCTGACAGCAAACCGCTCGCCCGCGGTCCCATAGAAGTAGCATTCGCCCTGGGTCGCGCCATAGAGCGAGGTGTTGCCGATCAGAATCGTCTCCTCTGGCACATAGGTGCACCCCTTGGGCGGGTACACGATGATCTTGCCACCGGACAATCCCTTGCCCAAATAATCGTTGGACTCGCCCTCCAGGATCAATGTGATGCCGCGGGAGAGGAACGCGCCGAAGGACTGCCCCGCCGAGCCGGTGAACTTGATCGTGATCGTGTCGGGCGGCAGTCCCTCTAACCCGTACTTCTTGGCAATCCGGCTCGACAGCATGGTACCAGTCGTCCGGTTGACATTCCGGATCGGCAGGTCGAGCGTAACCTTCTCGCCCCGCTCGATGGCCGGCGTGCACAGCTCGATCAACTGCTTATCCAGCACATGCTCGATACCGTGATCCTGCTTCTGGACACAGTACCGGGCAACCTCTGGTCCCACTTTGGGCATCGTAAGAAGCGGCGTCAGATCCAGCCCCTTGGCCTTCCAGTGATCGACGGCTTTCTGCGCTTTGAGCTTGTCGACACGGCCGATCATCTCGTCCATCTTGCGGAAGCCCAACTTGGCCATGAGCTGCCGCACTTCCTCGGCCACGAAGAAGAAGTAGTTAATGACGTGCTCCGGCTGACCCGTGAATTTCTTGCGGAGCACCGGGTCCTGCGTCGCAATCCCGACCGGACAGGTGTTCAGGTGGCACTTGCGCATCATGATGCAGCCTTCTACGATCAAGGGCGCCGTGGAAAAGCCGAACTCCTCCGCGCCCAGCAGGGCTGCGATCACGACATCGCGCCCGGTCTTCAACTGGCCGTCGGTTTCGACCCGGATCCGCCCGCGCAGATCGTTGAGCACCAACGTTTGATGCGTCTCGGCCAGCCCCAGTTCCCATGGAATGCCAGCGTACTTAATGGAAGAAAGCGGCGAGGCACCTGTCCCGCCGGAATCGCCGCTGATCAGCACCTTGTCGGCATGGGCTTTGGCCACCCCGGCCGCGATCGTACCGACCCCGACTTCCGCTACCAGCTTCACGGAGATGTCCGCTTCCGGATTCGCGTTCTTCAGATCGAAGATCAGCTGCGCCAGATCCTCGATCGAATAGATATCGTGGTGCGGTGGCGGGGAGATCAACTGGACGCCCGGCGTGGAATATCGCAACTTGGCGATAGTCTCGTCCACCTTGTGACCGGGCAACTGTCCGCCTTCGCCAGGCTTGGCCCCCTGCGCCATCTTGATCTGCAGTTCCTTGGCATTGACGAGATAGTGGGACGTCACACCGAAGCGTGCCGACGCCACTTGCTTGATAAAGGAATTCTTGGAGTCGCCATTCGGGAGCGGGATGAAGCGTTCGGGATCTTCGCCGCCCTCGCCGGTGTTGCTCTTAGCGCCAATCCGGTTCATGGCGATGGCCAGGGTTTCGTGCGCTTCCTTGCTGATGGCGCCGAACGACATCGCCCCGGTCGTGAACCGCTTGACGATCTCCTTGGCCGGCTCCACTTCCTCCAGCGGGATTGGCTCCGGCAGGAACTTGAAATCCAGAAGCCCGCGCAAGTTCGAACGGCGCTTGCTCTCGTCGTTCACCAGCGCGGCGAACTCGGCGTAGGTCTTGGGGTCGTTGGCGCGCGTGGCGTGCTGCAATTTGTAAATGGTCTCCGGATTCCAGTTATGATGCTCGCCCTGCACCCGGTAGTGAATCTCCCCGCCGAAGTCGAGCTGGCGGATCGGCACCGGTTCATAGGCCAGCGCATGCCGCCGCAGAGTCTCCTCTCCGATCTCGCGGATGCCGATACCCTCGATCCGAGAGGCCGTGCCAGTGAAATAGCGGTCGATCAGCTCGCGGTTCAGGCCGATGGCCTCGAAGATCTGCGCCCCGCAGTAGGACTGCACAGTGGAAATGCCCATCTTGGAGAAGATTTTCAGCAGCCCCTTGTTGATCGCCTTGATGAACTTGCCTTCGGCCGTCTGCGCGTCCAAGCCTTCCGGCAAATAGCCGTCGCGCTCCATGTCCACCAGCGTCTCGAACACGAGGTAGGGATTGATCGTTCCCGCGCCGTACCCGATCAGACAGGCGAAATGATGTACATCGCGCGGTTCACCGGTCTCGAGGATCAACCCAACCTCGGTCCTCGTGCACTCGCGCACGAGATGATGGTGCACCGCGGCAATACCCAGCAGACTCGGAATCGGCGCCCACTTTTCGTTCACACCCCGGTCGCTCAAGATCAGGAACCGATAGCCTTCCCTGATCGCCTCGGACGCCTGACGACACAACTCCTCCACCGCCGCGCCGAGCCCGTCCGGCCCCTCGGCCACGCGGAACAACATGCGCAACGTTTTGCTCCGGAAATGCGGATCTTCGAGTTCGCGGATCTTCTGCAGGTCCGCATTGGTCAGAATCGGCTGCTTGACCCGGATCCGGCGGCAGGACTCCGGATGCTCCTCCATCAGATTGGGCTTGGGTCCGATGTTCGTCACGAGCGACATCACCAACTCCTCGCGGATCGGATCGATCGGCGGGTTGGTCACCTGGGCGAACAGTTGTTTGAAGTACTTGAACAGCAGTTGCGGCCGTTCCGACAACACGGCTAGCGGCGTGTCCGTGCCCATGGAGGAGACGGGCTCCTCGCCGGTCACCACCATCGGCGTGATGACCATTTTCAATTCTTCCACCGTGTATCCGAACGCCTGCTGACGCTGGCGGATCGTGGGGTGATCCGGCTGCGGCACGTTCAACGGTTCCGGCAGTTCGTCGAGCGAGATGCGGTATTGTGTGACCCAGGCGCGATACGGCTTGCGGCCGACGATATCAGCCTTGATTTCTTCGTCGTCGATGATCCGCCCTTGCACCGTATCGACCAGGAACATGCGGCCGGGTTGGAGGCGACCTTTCTGGCGGATCTCCTTCACGTCCGCCGGCAGCACGCCGGCTTCGGAGGCCAACACGACCAGATCATCGGTCATGACCTGATATCGGCACGGGCGGAGGCCATTGCGGTCCAGCGTCGCGCCGATCAGCTTCCCATCCGTGAAGCAGACGGCCGCGGGGCCGTCCCAGGGCTCCATCATCGCCGCGTGGTATTCGTAGAAGCCCCGCCGGTCCAGATCCATGTGCGGATTGCCGACCCAGGGCTCCGGGATGAGCATCATCATCGCGTGCGGCAGCGAACGCCCGCCCAACACCAGGAACTCCAGCGCGTTGTCCAAGCAGGCCGAGTCGCTCTGATGCTCGTACACGATGGGGAACAGCTTCGGCAGGTCGTCGCCGAACAGTTCTGATTTCAACCGGCCCTGTCTGGCCCGCATCCAGTTGACATTGCCCTTGAGCGTGTTGATCTCGCCGTTGTGGCAGATGTAGCGGTACGGATGCGCCAACGGCCACGTGGGGAAGGTGTTCGTGCTGAACCGCGAATGGACCAACGCTAGTGCACTCACCACGCTGGAGTCCGTCAGATCCTGGTAATACTGCGGGATTTGCCGTGGCAGCAGCAGGCCTTTATAGACGATCGTGTTGCTGGACAGGCTCGGGATGTAAAAGTGTTCGCGGCCCTCGATAGCCGATTCCCGGACCGCCTTCTCCACCCGTTTACGAATGACGTAGAGCTTGCGCTCGAACTGGCCTTCATTGAGGATGTCGCGGGCGATGAAAATCTGCCGGATCACCGGCTCCGTTCGGCGCGCCACCGCGCCGATTGCCTCGCTTTTGACCGGCACGTCCCGCCACCCGAGGAACCGCGCACGTTCCTCGGCGATCACCTTTTCGACCAAGACCTCGCATTGTTTGCGGGCGGTGGCCTCCCGCGGCAGGAACACCATTCCGACGCCGTATTCGCCAGGCCCCGGGAGCCTGATCCCTACCTCTGCCGCTGCCCGCTTGAGAAACTCGTGCGGCACCTGGATCAGAATGCCGGCCCCATCGCCCGTGCAGGGGTCGCACCCCTGAGCGCCACGATGGAACAAATTTTCCAGCACTTGCAGGCCCTTCTGCACGATGCTGTGAGACTTCTGCCCCTTGATGTTGACGACAAACCCAATCCCGCAGGAATCTTTTTCGAATTGCGGATCGTAGAGGCCTTGCTTTGGAGGCAATCCAGGAATCGACATCGTATTGTCTCTCACGTCTACCGCGAAAAGGCTGGTCGTCTGCCCGTCGGTCGGACCGTTCTCGGAAGGGGGATTGCGCGTGGGTCCGTTAACGTCGCGCCATTGCCACTCATCGTTGGTGAAATTGAGTCGTCACCTTACTGGAAGGGTTCCGCTTCTGTCAAGATTCATACGCGTAGGAGCGCCCTGACTCGCTTGACTTTGTTTTCCCCCCTGCCCTACTATCCGCCGCATGTCTCACGGACCTGTGACGTCGACGATCCACACGATGGCCGATGTGTGGGAGGCCTATCGCGAGGAACTTCAAGGCGTCGAAGACCAGGTCCGGAAGAACCTCGATTCGAAAGTCGCACTCGTCAACACCGTTGCCGCCCACATCTTGAGCAGCGGCGGCAAGCGTATCCGGCCCCTGTTGCTGCTGCTCTCCGCCCGTCTCTGCGGATATGCGGACAAAGACGATCTGTTGCTGGCGAGCCTGGTGGAGTACATCCACACCGCCACCCTGCTCCACGACGATGTCGTGGACGACGCGGAACTGCGGCGAGGACGCCAGACGGCCCGCAAAGTCTGGGGCAACCAGATCAGCATCCTGGTCGGGGATTACCTCTATTCGAAAGCCATCTGCCAGATCGTCGAATTCCGCAGCCAGACGATCAACGAAGTGCTGTCGAAGGCCTGCCGGAAAATGGCGGAAGGCGAGGTTCTCCAGCTTTACTACAATGGCAATCCAGCGATGCCCGAATCGGAGTACCTGCGCATCGCCGAACATAAGACCGCCGGTCTCATGGCCGCCTCGTGCTGCATCGGCGCAATTATCGGCGGCGCGTCCGAGGAGAAACAAGAAGCCCTGTTTCGCTTCGGACAGCACCTCGGCATCGCGTTCCAGGTAGCGGACGACACATTGGATTATGCAGCCGATGGGGACCGGTTAGGTAAATCGCTAGGGCAAGACCTGCGGCAGGGCAAGGCGACTTTGCCGCTGCTGCATCTCCTCCAGCATTGTTCGGACGAAGACAAGCGGATGATCAAAGACCGCATGGAAACGCGGACCCTGACCGAACCGGATCTGCTGCGCATCATTGCACTGATGCGGGAGTACGGATCGATCGCGTACGCGATGGATCGGGCCCGCGCATTCGTGACTGCGGCGAAGCGTAATTTGGAGTTGTTCGACGATTGCCCGCCGAAGCGAGCGCTGTCGGTCGTCGCTGACTATGTGGTGAGCCGCGACCGGTAGCCGAGGCGACAAAGACACCCACCGTCACCGTTTCTCCATAACGTTCAGCGGCCGATCGGAGTCGCCATGGCGATCATCGTTCCATTGCAAGGCACACTGTATGACCCGGCCGTCGTGGGTGATATTCGCCGCGTCGTCGCGCCACCCTACGACGTGATCGACGCCGCCACACAGCGTGCGCTCTACGATCGGCATCCGCAGAACATCATCAGACTAGAACTGGGGCTTGACGAGCCCGGGGACGGACCGACCGCCAACAAGTACACGCGCGCGGCCGCGTGGCTCCGGGATTGGCTGCGGACCGGGACGCTGCGCCGCGATTTGCAACCGGCTGTGTACTACCACACCGTCGAGTATCGATTGCCATCTGACGAACCCGACAGTCCCATGCGTACGCTCAAAGGCTTCCTCGCAGCGGCCGAGTTGGAAGAGTTTGGCACCGGCTGCATCTATCCGCACGAAAACACCCGTGCCGCGGCCAAGACGGACCGCCTCAACCTATTGGAAGCCTGCCGGGCCAACTTCAGCCCGATCTGGTCACTCTATTCGGATCCGGACGGTTCGATCATCGACTTGTTAGAACAGGCCATTCGGGCCCACAAGCCGCGGATCGAGTTTCACGATGACGCCGGCTTCCGCCAGCGTTTGTGGGCGGTCACTGACCCCGTCGTGCTCGATCGGCTCGTCGCCGCCATGAAACCGAAATCGTTGTTCATCGCTGACGGGCATCATCGGTACGAGACGGCGCTGACGTATCGGCAGCTTCGCCGCGAGCGGGCCGGTGCCTCTGCATCCCACACCCGCCAGCCGTATGACAGTGTGCTTATGCTTTTTGCCGCCCTGGAGGATCCCGGTCTCACAATACTGCCGACGCACCGCGTGCTGACCACCGCTGTTCCGCCGCTTCCGCACCTTCGGAACCTGCTGGGCGAAGCGTTCGAATTCCACCCATTTCCTGTCAGCAGCACTGACGAACCAGCTGTTAGACGGCGCTTCCTGCAGATGCTCAAGGAGCGGGGACAATTTGCCCCGGTCTTCGGTCTCGCCTGCCGGGACGCTGACGCCTATATCCTCCTCGCGCTTCGCCCGCAGTATTGGCCATCGTCTTCCGCTTCTCCGCGTGATCGGTTGGACGTCTCCATTCTCCAGCAGCACGTGATCGCCAAACTCTGTCCGACGCTGCGCGAACAGGAAGCCATCCTGTATACCAAGGACACCGACGAGGCACTCGACTGGGTGCGGCAAGGGACAGGCGAGGCCGCGTTTTTGCTCAATCCGACGAAGGTTGACGAAGTCCGGGCCGTCGCGGCCGCCGGCGAGCGCATGCCGCACAAATCGACGTATTTTTTCCCCAAGCCGCTGACGGGGCTGGTGATCAATGTCCTCGAAGAAGTCAAGAGCTGACAGCCGGAAGCTGTTCGCTGTTAGCTGGGGCCCGCGAAGATGAATGCCAAGATTCTGGTTGTCGACGACAACCCGGATATCCTCACAATGCTCGCTGATCGGTTGGAGTCACTCGGCTATCGGGTCGTCACGGCGGGAGACGGGGAGCGCGCACTGGCCCTGCTCGACCTGGAATCTCCCAATCTCGCGCTGCTCGACCTGGAATTGCCCCGCCTCTCGGGTCTGGAGGTGTTGAAGTACCTCTCGACCGCCCGCCAAGGTCTGCTTGCAGAGACCCCGATCATTATGATGACCGCCTACGGGACCATCCCGACCGCGGTCGAGGCCATGAAGCTGGGCGCCTATGATTTTCTGACCAAGCCACTGGACAAGGACCATCTGCTGATCGTCATCCGCAAGGCGCTCGACTGGGTGGCGGCGAAACGCCGCATCGCTGTGCTCGAGTCGGAGCTTCAGAGCAAGTACGCAAGAATCGTCGGAGACAGTCCCAAAATGAAATCGCTACTTGAAGCGGCTCGGCGAGCGGCCAAGTCGGATGCCAGCATTTTGTTGTTGGGAGAGACCGGCACCGGCAAAGAGCTCTTCGCCCGCTCTATCCATGCCTGGAGCACGCGCCAAGCCATGCCGATGGTGGCGATTAACTGCAGCGCGCTTCCCGAAGCCCTGTTGGAAAGCGAATTGTTCGGGTACGAGAAAGGGGCATTCACTGGCGCGGATCGTCAAAAGAAAGGGCAGATCGAGATGGCAGACGGCGGGACCGTCTTCCTCGACGAAATCGGCGACATGCCGCTGAGCCTTCAGGCTAAGCTCCTGCGCGTCTTGCAGGACCGCGAATTCCATCGCATCGGCGGCACGCGGCTCGTCTCCGTCAATATCCGTGTGATCGCGGCGACCAACCGTGACCTCAAGCAGGCCGTCAAAACCGGCCAATTCCGCGAAGACCTGTACTTCCGGCTGAACGTTATCAATCTCACCCTGCCACCCTTACGCGAGCGAACAGAGGACATCCCCGCGCTCGCCGAGTTTTTTCTGGAGCGACATATGCGGGAGACCAAACGGCCGGGCATGCAATTTAGCCCAGCCACGATCGAGGCCATGAAGCGGTACGTGTGGCCGGGCAACATCCGCGAACTGGAGAATGCCATCCAGCGCGCCGTCGTGCTGAGCCCGACGGAGACGATCGAACCGGACACGCTGGCCCTGTCGTTTCAGGATGCGGCGGCGCCCGGCGCCCACCATCCGGCACTCGCGTATTTGCGCCTTCCCTACCACGAATCCATGCAAGCGCACAGCCGTTTCATTATCCAGCAGGCGCTACGCGAGGCGGAAGGGAATCAGACCAAAGCGGCCGAACGCCTGGGGTTGCAGCGCACGTACCTGGCGAGGCTGATCAAGCAAAAACACCTGCGGTTGGAGAACGAAATGGAAAAGTAAGCAAGGGGTGCACGACAGCGGATGCTTCTACCCGCTTCCTTTGGTCGCGGAGACGGAGGCACACCCAGACTTCCGCGCCGCCAGGTTGATCCGACCGGCCTCTGCATCCCGTTCAGTCTGTGCGTACCGTTCCGGCGTACCCACATCGGACCAGTATCCTTCCGCATCGTAGCCCAGCACCGTCTCGCCGCCCTGGATCGCCGCGACATAAGCATCGATGATGGATGAAGCTTGACCCTTGGGCACATCCCGCAGCAACCGAGGATGCAGGATGTGAACACCCGCGAACATGCGCGGCTCGGTCGGACCGGCGTGCGGCACTCCCCGGCCCGCGATCCTGACAATCCGGTGCCCGGATCCCACTTCCACGAGTCCCCACCGTTCGGCTTCCGGATCTTTGCGCAGCACCAGCGTCGCCGAGGCGGCATGCCGGTGGTGAAACGCAACCAGCGCATCGAGGTCCAGTTCGAAGAGCGTGTCTCCGTTCACCACCAGGAACGGCTCGCCCGAAAAGAACGCCTCGACCTGCTTGATCCCGCCTCCAGTGCCCAAAATGACCGGCTCGCGGGAGTATGAGATCCGCAACCCGTACTGCTCTCCATCGCCCAATGTCTGCTCGATCATCGGTCCCAGATGATGCAGATTGATCACTACCTCGCGGAAGCCATACCGCCTCAACAGCAGAAGATTCCAGACGATGATCGGCGTGCCTGCAATGGGCAGCAGGGGTTTGGGAATCGTGTTGGTGAGGGGCAGCAGGCGGGTTCCCAGCCCCGCCGCGAGAATCATGGCCTTCATAGAGCCAATGAGAAATGAGGAATGAGCAATGTGGAATGGCTGGACAATTTCTGCACACCGTCATTCCTCATTCCGCAGTCCTCATTTCTCAATTTTTTCTCATTATTCGGCTACTGGAGTTCCGGCACATACGGCGACAGGTGTTTCCGCAACGTCGCCAACTCCGGATATTTCTCGAAATTGCGACGCACATAGCCCAAGACTCGAGGGATATCCGACAGGAATTTCGGGTTCTTCTTCACCCGGTCGATATAGACGAAACGGCCCGCCGCCTTGAGATTGCGCTGAATGCTTGTCCAATCGAACAGCCGCTGAAACGCGCCGCGATCGGTCCAGATATGCTTGCGTGCTGCGAGTTGCTCCAGATAGTAGGCGATCAGGTCCTCGACGAGGTCCTCGTCCAACGCAATGTAAGCGTCTCGCAGGAGCGAGGCCAGGTCATAGGTAGCCGGCCCCATCAGCGCGTCCTGGAAATCGATCACCCCCAGCCGCGACCCCTCGACCATCAGGTTGCGGGAATGATAATCGCGATGGGTGAAAACGCGCGGCAAACCGGCCAACACCTCAGCGATCTTCCGGAACTCGGCCCGGATCGCCTCCCAGTCGTCCGCGCACATGGGCTTCCCCCGCCGGGCGACGATCCCGTACTCCAGAAAATGGTCGAATTCCCACATCAATAACGGCACGTCGAAGCTGCGATGAAACGCAAGACAGCCCGGATCGGCCGGAGAGGTAGCCCTCACCTGTATCCGCACAAGGATGTCGATCGCCTGCCGATAGAGCGCGGAAACCTCGGCCGGGGAGGCCTCGCGACACGCCTCTGTCAACGTGAGATCGCCAAAGTCTTCCAAATACAGGAGGCCCGCCTCCCGATCGTCGTAGTACAATCCAGGCACCGGAATTCCGGCTCGTTCCAGATGGGCGTGGATATTGAGGAATGGCAGCTCTTCAATCTGGAGGGCGGCCCCGCTGACCGCCTCTTCGGAGTGCTTGAACGCTTCGGGCTCGGCAAGCTGCATGAGGATCAGCGAGGTCGGTGGTCCGTTGCGCAACATGACGCGAAAGTAGCGCCGGTTGGACGCGTCGCCAGCGAGCGGAATGAGGGCGGCAAAGTCCGCGCTGAAGGGCAGTTTGGTTCGGATGGTGTAGGCGACATGATCGGGGTCGGGCGGGGCGAGCGGGGTCTTGGGAACAACCGGATCGACCGTAGCCATCGGTCGCGCATTATACTCCGAGTCATCGCGGATTGCGATGGAAAGACACGACCTGTGCATTGGCAGAGCGATGGGGCCCCTGGCGGAGTTTCCCTGCGGCGCCCGACCCTGTAAGATGAGCCCATGCAGTACGTACACCTCGGCCGTTCAGGGGTGATCGTCAGCCGACTTTGCCTCGGCACGATGAACTTCGGGCTCTACACCGATGAGCCGTCCAGCTTTCGGATCATGGACCGGGCGCTGGAATTGGGGATTAACTTTTTCGACACGGCGAACGTGTACGGCGGCAAACGGGGCGACGGACTGACCGAACAGATCATCGGCCGCTGGTTCGCCCAGGGCGGCGGGCGGCGCGACAAGGTCGTGCTGGCGACCAAGGTCTACGGCCGCATGGGCGATTGGCCCAATCAATCCAAACTGTCGGCGCTGCACATCACGCGGGCCTGCGAAGACAGTTTGCGCCGACTGCGGACGGACTATATCGATCTGTATCAGATGCACCATGTCGATCGCGACACGCCCTGGGACGAAATCTGGCAGGCAATGGAGCGACTGGTCCGCGACGGCAAGATCATCTACGTCGGCAGCAGCAACTTCGCCGGTTGGCACCTCGCTCAGGCGCAAGAGACAGCCAGAAGCCGCCAGTTTCTCGGCCTGGTGTCCGAGCAGAGCCTGTACAACCTGAACCAGCGAATGATCGAGCTGGAGGTGATCCCGGCCTGCGAGGCTTACGGCATCGGGCTCATTCCTTGGAGCCCGCTGGCCGGCGGACTTTTGGCCGGCGCGCTGAACTCAACAAGGGGAGGGCGGCGCGCCGAGGAGGATGTGAGGAAAGACGCGGAGACCTACCGCACGAGACTTGAAGCCTATGAGAAACTCTGCGCCGGCCTGGGCGAGCAACCGGCCGATGTCGCCATCGCCTGGCTGCTGCACCAGAAGGCGGTCACCGCTCCCATCATCGGCCCCCGAACGCTGGACCAATTGAATGGATCCATTCGGGCGTTGAACCTCAAGCTGAGCGCCGAGACCCTCGGGCGCCTCGACGAAATCTTCCCTGGCCCAGGCGGTCCTGCCCCGCAAGCCTACGCATGGTGACAAACCCGTGGGACTCGCGAGACTGGATGAACGCGCAATGGGCCGCTCGCACGCACATCTCGCGAGTTGCCCCGTCTTCGCTGGTCTCGCCTGTCCGCGAGCCCTGCGGGCCGTCATGGCTCGCGGAAATACCGCCAGCCGACGACCCCGACCATCGCGCCGACCGTATCGGCCAACCAATCCCACCCGCTTACTTCCCGCAGCGGAACGAATGCCTGGTGCACTTCATCCGTCATCCCGTACAGCGCGGCGGCCAGGATCGCAAGCGGCAAACTGTACCGCGCTCCCCAAACTCCAGCGGCAGAGCGGAAGGCCCGGTAGCACAACGCGCCCAAGACTCCGTACTCCACTGCGTGCAGCGTCTTGTCTCCCAGATCCGCCAGAAACGACGGTAGCGTCTCTTCGGGATGGGAGAGCGAAGAAAACGCGAAGATCAGCGCCGCATAGACCAGCGGCGGCACCCAGTACCAGCAGAAGAGCCAGAGGCGCCCGACTTGAGACCCGTTCCGAACGCCATTGACGTGCATATCGCCTCCCCCCGATGACCATCAGCCCCGGTTCCACGGCCGCCGCACCGGCTTGCAATCTGTGGGATTGTTTGCAACCTATCTATCCCTGTGACATACTGCGTGTGGAACTGCACGCGCGTCCTGCGAATTCATCACTCCATGAAAACCGTCCGGCTCTGCTTTCTCTGGCACATGCACCAGCCCTTTTACACCGATCCAGTAGCCGGATACGCGACCATGCCGTGGGTCCGCTTGCACGCCACCAAGGCCTATTTCGACATGGCCTACCTGCTGGACCGGTTTCCGGACGTCGCGGCGACGTTCAATTTCACGCCCTCGTTGCTGCTCCAATTGCAAGAGATCAGCGCAGGCTCGGTGCGCGATCTGTTTTGGGAACACGCCGAACGGCCGGCAGCCGACCTGACCCTGGCCGAGAAAGCGTTTATCATCCGGCACTTCTTCTCCGCCAACTGGGCGACCATGGTCCGTCCCTTCCCGCGCTACCACGAGCTGTTGGTGAAGCGCGGCATGGACGTGCGCAGGTGCGACCTGGAACGGCTAGCCCGCCAATTTTCCACGCAGGAGTTGTTGGATCTCCAAGTATGGCACAACCTAGCGTGGTTCGGATACGGCATGGTAAGCCGATTTCCGCGCCTGACCGAGCTCCGGAGGAAAGGCCGCGGGTTCACGGAGGAAGAAAAACAGGAAGTGCTAGCGCTCCAACGGACCGCCGTGCGGGAGATCATCCCGATGTACCGGCGACTGGCCGATCGCCGTCAGATCGAATTGACGACGACCCCGTTCTATCACCCGATTTTGCCGCTGATCATCGATACGGACTTCGCCCGTCGCGCGCGGCCCGATCTCCCTCTGCCTGCACGCTTCCAAGCTAAGGCCGATGCGGAGATCCAGATCCACAGAGCCGTCAGATTTCATACCGAGACGTTCGGGCAGCCCCCTGCGGGGCTCTGGCCGTCGGAAGGCGCGGTGTGTCCCGAGATCATCCCCGTGTTGCGCGCAGCCGGAATCCACTGGTTCGCCACGGATGAAGGGATCTTGGCCCGATCGCTGGAAGCGCAGTCTCTTCCTTGGGAACGCCTCGCCGCGCTCTACAGACCGTACCTGGTCGGGCAGCCGGGAGAGGAACTTACGATCATCTTCCGAGACCGCGAGCTATCCGACGCCTTCGGGTTCGTCTACCACAAGACCACCCCAGAGTCAGCGACGGAGGACGTGCTGCGCCGTCTCGGGGCGATCATCGAGGAAGTGCCGGACGAGCGCGCGTTGATTGCCGTGATTCTCGATGGGGAAAACCCCTGGGAACACTACCACGACGGCGGCGAACGCTTCCTGTCGTTGTTCTACAAGGCCTTGGCCGACGGGGTCCTGAACCGCGGCGGACGAGTCCAGGTGGCCTCGTCCACCGTGAGCGAGGCCTTGTCCGCTTGTCCGCCGACGATGCGGCTCGAACACCTACATTCGGGGTCCTGGATCAATCAGGATTACAAGATTTGGATCGGCCACCCGGAAGACAACCGCGCCTGGGAGCTTCTCCGGCACACCAGGTCCCGGTTGGCCGAGGTGAGCCGAGACCTCGCGGCCGAGCAGGCGTACATTGCCTGGGAAGAGCTGTACGCGGCAGAAGGGAGCGATTGGTTCTGGTGGTACGGCGACGACTTCGAAACGGATTACAAAGACGAATTCGACCGGCTCTTCCGTGCGCACCTGCGGAACGTCTGGACGCGGGCCGGGCTGCCGCCGCCGGAATTGCTGAACCAATCGATTCTCGGGAACGGAGTCCGGCCAGACACAGACACGTTTCGCCAACCAACCGGTTTGCTGAATCCGGTCATCGACGGCGCGGTGACGGATTTCTTCGAGTGGCAGGGCGCAGGCTCAATCGACCCTAACCCGCCGCTCGGCGCCATGTGGAAGTCGGAGGGCTTCTTCCAGGCGATCTGGTTCGGCTTCAGCCTCGAGCAATTGTTCATTCGGCTGGACCCGGATGACCGCGCGCTGGAACGCCTAGCCGAGCCGGCGGCGGAGATCCATCTAGCCCACGGAGCGCGCGCGTACAGGCTCGTCGTTTCGCTTGCACCAGCCAGCGCCGAATCGTACACCCTGCTGGTGGCTGATGGAGGGCCCTACGCCGAGGTTGGAAGTTTTCCATCACTTCGCCGCCGCAAGATCATCGAACTGGCCGTGCCCTTCAAGGATCTGCGGGCCGAACCCGGGCAGAAATGGCAGCTCAGCGTCGTCATGACGGAGCACGGCCTGGAGATTGCCCGCTACCCGCACCACCAGCCGGCTACCTTCACGGTGCCGGATCACGATTTTGAAGCCATGATGTGGAAGGTGTAACGAAAGCTGTGCTGAGCGCTGAGTGCGGAGGGTTGGGTGAGGAATTTTCAACCGTGCCGCGGCTTGGGCAACTCAGAACTCAACGCTCATGACTGAGAACCCATTTGGGGGGGAGAAGCCATGTCTGAGTTACGACGCGATCCGATTGTCGGCCGGTGGGTCATCGTTTCGACGGAACGCCGCACTCGCCCACAGGATTTTCTTCGCAACCAGCCGGCGCGGTCGCCGTCGACGGCCCTATGTCCGTTTTGTCCAGGACAGGAACGCCTGACGCCCAAGGAGATTCTGGCCTACCGCCCGCAGCCCGGCGAGCCCAATGCGCCGGGGTGGACGATCCGCGTCGTCCCGAACAAGTTTCCCGCGCTGCAGGTAGAAGGCGAACTGGGCCGTGAAGGGATCGGCCTGTATGACCGCATGAACGGCATCGGCGCGCACGAAGTCATCATCGAAACGCCGAACCACAAGGACACCCTCGCCGACATGCCGACCAAGCGGATCGAGGACGTGCTGTGGGCCTTTCGCGACCGGATCGTCGACCTCAAAAAGGACGTGCGACTGCGCTATATCCTCATCTTCAAAAATCACGGCGCGGCGGCCGGGGCAACCCTAGAGCACACGCACTCGCAACTGATCGCCCTGCCGATCGTGCCCACCAGCGTCGTCAACGAGATCGAAGGATGCCGAGCCCACTATCAACAAAAGGAACGATGCATGTATTGCGACATCCTCCGTCAGGAGTTAAGCGACGGGACGCGCATCGTCGCCGAGAACCCGGAATTTCTCTGCATCACCCCCTTCGCCGCGCGGTTTCCGTTCGAGATGTGGGTCCTGCCGAAACGGCATGCTGCCCACTTCGAAGAAAGCCAGAAAAGCCAATTCGAATTTCTGGCACCCATCCTATCCGAGGCCCTGCGTCGGATGGACAAGGTCCTGTCACGGCCGGCGTATAATTTCGTCCTACACAGCTCTCCCCAGCACGAGAAGACCAGCGAGTTTTACCACTGGCACCTGGAACTCATGCCCAAGCTCACGCAGGTCGCCGGCTTCGAGTGGGGGACTGGCTTCTACATCAACCCTGTCTCTCCAGAAGAATCCGCGAAATTTCTGCGGGAAGCGGAGTTGTAGAGCGGTATTGCCTCGCATCTCTTCCTGCCCGTATTATGGTGGCATGCAGGTCCGGCTCAGTCATCCGGAACGCTCCGTCGAAATTAAGGGCCCCAAGCGCGTCCGTGAGTTGCTGCGCGAGTTGAACCTCGTCGCCGAAGCGCACCTGGTCATCCGCGGCGACGACCTCGTCACCGAAGATGAGCTGCTGGCCGACACGGATAGCATAGAAGTACGGCCCGTCATTTCAGGAGGTTGAACAGGGATGCTTCATTTGTTTGGTTTCTGTCGTGCACTGGCAATACCCAACAAACGCGTCACCTCTTAGGTATGCGCTGCATCAAATGTCACACGAAAGCGGTCATCGGGCTTCCGCGGCACAACGCGGCATTCTGCAAACTCTGCTTCAACGAGTTCGTCCACGACCAGGTCGCGCGCGCGATCAAGGCCGAACGGATGTTTGGCAAGCAGGACCGCATCCTGGTCGCGGTCTCCGGCGGGAAGGATAGTCTCGCGCTGTGGGATATCCTGCTCAAGCTTGGCTACCGCGCTGACGCGCTTTACGTCAACCTCGGAATCGGAAGTTATTCGGAGCGATCGCAGCAAAAGGTGCAAACCTTCGCCGACACCGTCGCCGCCGCGCATGGCGCAACGCTTCATATCCATAAGGTCGAACAGGAAGAAGGCGCGGGTATCCGCGAACTGGCCGATCGGATTCATCGCCCGACGTGTTCGACGTGCGGGGCGATCAAGCGCTATCAGTTTAACCGCGCGGCGATCGAGCGAGAGTACGACGTGATGGCAACCGGCCACAACCTCGATGACGAAGCCGCCCGGCTGCTCGGCAACGTGCTCCACTGGCAGGACGACTATTTGGACAAGCAGGGCCCCAGCCTGCCCGCGTCGGTGGAAGGTTTTGCCAAAAAGGTGAAACCGCTGTACCGCCTAGCCGAACGCGAGATCGCCGCCTATGCGGTGCTGAACAGGATCGATTACCTCGTCGAGGAATGTCCAATGGCCAAGGGTTCCAAAATGCTCCTCTACAAGGAGGTGCTGAACCGGCTGGAGACGGAATCTCCCGGCACGAAGCAGCGGTTCTATTGGGGCTTTCTGGAACGGCAAGCGAAAGAGCGCCCAGCGTCTTCCATGACGGAAAAAGACCGGGCCTCGCTCCATCCTTGCACCGCCTGCGGTCAGCCTACGACGGCCGAGATTTGCTCCTATTGCAAGATGATGGCGCGCGCGAAGGTCGGCAAATAGCGAGCAGCGAGAAGCTGATAGCTCGTAGCGAACAGCAAATTGAAAATGGCTCCCAAGGTATTCGCTACACGCGATGGGATGTCTGCCTGCTACTTGAAAAGCATCCGGAGACCCCGTAAGCTGCTGTTCGAATAGCCAATAGCGAGCAGCCCTCAAGCTATATGCTGCTCCCCCCTCTTCCTCCCCCTTTCTCGAAGGAGAAAAGTCGCAGGAAGAGTGATGCAAGGAACCGGGGGAATTCGCGTCAATGAAAGCAGGCAGTGGCATTTCAGCCTTTGTCCAATTACTCAGTCGCCACTAATCACTCAATCGTAACGTTTCCTCTTCGCGCCTGAAAATGGCAACGATTCAAAGGGATTACTACGAAGTGCTCGGTGTGCCGCGCACGGCCACGCAAGAGGACATCAAGAAAGCCTACCGCCGGCTCGCGCGCTTGTATCATCCAGATCTGCACAGCGGGAGCCGCAAGGCGGAGATGGAAAGGAAGTTCAAAGAACTGAACGAGGCGCACGAGGTCCTCTCCGATCCGGACAAGCGCAAGAAATACGACCGGTACGGGCACAACTGGGAACAGGCAGAAGCCTATGAAAAGGCCAGACAAGAGGCGCAAGCCCGGACCGGAGCAGGGACTGAATTTTCGTTTGGCGACACCGAGGCGTTCAGCGACATCTTCGAGACCTTTTTCGGCCGACGGGGGCGAGGGGCAGGTGCCACGCGCGGCTTTGCGGTCCAGGGCGAGGACCTGGAAACCGACATCCATCTTTCGCTCCGCGAAGTCCTGACCGGCGTCACGCGGCGGCTGACACTGTCCGAGACGGTCCCATGCTCCGCCTGCGGCGGAACGGGGATCATGAGGGGGCGGCCCTGTCTGACCTGCCTGGGATCCGGCGCACGTCAGGAGACGCGCACCATCGAGGTGAGAATTCCCGCTGGCGTGCAGGAGGGCACCAGAGTCCGCGTGGCGGGGAAAGGCCATCCGGGGGTGAACGGCGGCAAGCCGGGTGACCTCTATCTGCGGGTCCACATCGATGACGATGGCGTGTTCCGCCGGCAAGGCAGCGATGTGCACGTGACGCTGCCTGTGTGGCCGTGGGAAGCAGCGTTGGGGGCGGACGTGCTGGTCCCGACTCTGACGGAGCCGGTCAAAGTCAAAGTCCCACCGGGCAGCAAAGCCGGTGCGAAGCTCCGGCTCAAAGGCAAGGGCCTTCCCGCTGCGTCGGGTGGTCACGGCGATCTGTTTTTGACACTGCAGATCGTGATGCCGCCGACGCTGACGGAGGAAGAACGCAAACTGTACGAACAACTCGGCCGATTCCCGCACCCCGATCCGCGTGCGGACTTGCTCGCGGCGGCTCGCCGAGTATGAGAGGCGAGGGAGCCAGCGATCAGGCGCCCACCCGATCCGATGACGCTGGTCGAATACGCGTTGTTCGCGTTCAGCTCGCTTTTCGTCATTGTCGATCCGATCGCGGCAGTGCCGGCTTTCCTGGCCATGACGGCGCGCGATTCGCCGGCAGAGCGGCTTCGCACCGCGAGGGTCGCCTGTACGGTCGCCGTTGGCATGTTGGCTGGTTTCGCCTTCATCGGACAGCGGCTGTTCACAGTGCTCGGCGTCACCTTACCGGCGTTTCAGGCGGCCGGCGCGCTGGTGCTGCTCCTGGTGGCACTCGACATGCTCCGTGCTCAGCGATCAGCGGTGCAGGAGACGGAAATCGAGCGAGCAGCCGGGCAGGAGAAGGACGACATCGCGGTTACCCCGCTGGCCATGCCCATGCTGGCCGGACCAGGTGCCATCTCCACAGTGATCTTGTTGGAATCGCAGGCGAAGAACTGGTCGCAACGGGCGGTGTTGCTGGGCTGTTTGGTGCTGGTGGGAGTGGCCAGCTACGCGACACTGGCATTGGCTGGCACCAGCGCGCGCCGCCTGAGCCCCATCGCCGAACGCATCATCACCCGGCTGATGGGATTGATCCTGGCAGCAGTCGCTGTGCAGTTCATGTTCAACGCGCTCAAGCACGAAGGTGGACTGCTCGGCCAATAATTTTTTTTATAATAGAGGCGGGCACCTTACTGTCAAAAGGAGGGCATGATGAAAAGACTCGCAGTCACTGTCATCTCGATGGGCGTGGCAATTCTGGTCCTGGTGGCGCTTAGCTTGCAGCCTGTATGGGCCGATCCGCCGACCGACAAACATGGCAAGGACAGTTACAGCAAAGAAGGCTACGGCGGCTACGGCATGGGAATGGGCATGATGCTGCACGGCAGCACGTCCCACCTGATCCGCCACCTGTTGAGGCACCACAAAGATATTGGACTGACGGACGAGCAGGTCGGCAAGCTCAAGGAATTACAACTCAACCTGGACAAGACCCGCATCAAAAGCGAAGCGGACATTCAGATCGCCGAGCGCGAACTGCGTGCCCTGGTTGAAGACGACAAGTCCGACCTCGCCGCCATCGAAGCCAAACTGAAGCAAAGCGAAGAGCTGCAGGTCGGGCTTCGCTTGGCCGCCATCAAGGCTCGCCGGGAAGCGCTTGCACTGTTGACACCCGAGCAACGGGAAAAACAAAAGAGCATTCACGAAAAAATGATGCAGGAACACAAGAGCACCGGCCGCCGACACGGGAGCCCCAGGGAAGAGCCCAAGAAGGAAGACGGGAAGACAAACTGATCATCCGACAGGAGGTGCATAATGCGTAGGTTCGGTCTCATTGCCATGACGGTCATGAGTTCGCTGCTGGTGTTCACCGCGCCAGCTTGGAGCAACGAAAAGGGCAAGGTCTCGGAACTGGTGAAAGATGCCAAGGTCACCATCGACCAGGCGATCAAGACGGCCTCGGAGAGGGTGCAGGGCACGGTGGTCGAGGCCGAATTGGAGAAAAAGCATGGCAAGACGATCTGGGAGGTGGAGATCGTCGGCGCCGATAATAAAGTCACCGAAGTCCATATCGATGCCGCCACCGGCGATGTGATCGATACCGAAGAAAAGAAGATGGAACAGAAAAGCGAGAAGAAGAAAGGCAAAGAGAAGAGCAAATAATGGGAAGCGCGCGGCTACAGGGCTTGCGCCGCACCAGCGGCGCTCCCTGTTTGCTCAGGCCGCCTTGCGGAGCCGATCACGAAGGACCTTGGAAACCGGCGCCCGCCTTCTTTCTTCCCAGAACGAGTACGCCGCGCTGAGACAAAAGACGACAAACACGAGCCCGGCGACTACTGCAGAGAAGGCGTCTGCTTCCGACGTCCACACGGCCGCCCAGGCCCGCACAGGGTCGAGCCACGCAAAGGCCGCGGACCACGTAAGCCAACGGTGCGACGTTTCTTTCTGCATACGAGTGGTCCTCCAATCACTTGGAGTGATAACCCGCCTCGGACGAAAATCAAGTCAACTATCGGGCCGGAGCCGGTCGTCTTTTTTTGACGGGAAACACGCCCCATGGTCATTCAACCATTCCGTGCTCGTGTTGAGCAGGTCCGGGACCTCACCCACGATGTGCGGGAACTTGTTCTCCGTCTGCTTGCCCCGCCCAAGATCGACTTTAAGGCGGGGCAGTTCGTGTCGTTCGAGGTGATACATCCAACACTCCATCGGCCGGTGACCAGGCCTTATTCCATCGTCTCCCCGCCGAGTCAGCCGGAGTTGATCACCTTGCTGTTCAACCTCGTTCCCGGCGGTCCAGGCTCCACCTACCTCTTCAGTCTCCGTCTGGGCGATGAGACGCACTTCAAAGGTCCTGCCGGCACGTTCTACGTGCGGGATGATCCGACCCGCGATCTGCTTTTCGTCGCCACCGGCACCGGCATCGCGCCGATCCGGTCCATGATCGAAGACCGGCTCGAACGCGGCTTCGAGCGCCGCATCACCCTGTATTGGGGGCTGCGGAGCGAACGCGATGTGTACTACCAGGAGGAACTGAGCGCCTTGGTCAAGCGCCACCCCCACTTCAGCTACGTCATTACACTCTCCCGTCCACAGGCTCAGTGGACCGGTCCGGTCGGGCGCGTGACGGCGCTCGTGGAAGAACGGCTGACCTCAGTGAAGAACCTGGCCGTCTACCTGTGCGGCAACAGCGGCATGATCAGAGACGTCACCACCCTCATCAACAGGAAAGGTCTCTGCCCCATCTACCGCGAGAAGTATTACGATGACAGCGGCGAGACTCCTGAGGACTGACCCTTTGGTCCCATAGCTCTCGTCTATCCGATCTGCCTTGCCCCTCTTTGCGTCCCTTGACTTGCCGACAGGCTGCATTATCTACTATTCCGCTTTCGTTCTGGAAAGGAGGTTGCACATGCAGAGAGTCAGCACCGTCATTCGCAGCCTGGAGTATGTCCTTGCCGGAATGATGGCGTTTCTCTTTGTCGCGTCGACATCCGTTCCGAACGCGGGCGCGAGGACGTCAGTTTCCGGCAATTCAGTCCCCCTTGGCATCGAGCCGACTCCCCCAACCACGGTTCTCTTGCCGGGCGACCGGATTCTGCAAGGAACCGTTGAGCAGGTGATCGGCGAAATGATCCGCGTGAATACTGGCGAAGTCGAACCACGCTTCCTTCCGATCAAGGAAGCGATGGAGAAAGGGATCACGTCACTGAAGAAAGGTGACCGGCTGGAGATCGCGGTCAATGACCAAAACCTGGTCATCGATTATCATCTGCTTGGCCAGCCGACCTGGTATCGGATCGTGAAAGGGCAATTAGCCCAGCCACTCCCGGTCGGTCACGAATGGGCAGTCATCAAGTCCGAAAATGGGATCGAGCAAACCTATGAGATCCGACCCTTGGCGCGGAGCAAGATTGCGGCTCTTCCTCTTCATGTTCAGGCTGTGTTCCTGATTGACCAGTCGAATAAAGTGATCGACGCCACGTTCGGCAGCGAGCAGGTCCTGCAACAGGCGGCCACAGCATGGCGAAAATCCCCCCCGAAGGCCGCCTATCAGCGGATTGAAGGCACGATCGTAAAGCCCACGAACTGGATATCGGTGCGGACCGCTCGCGGCGAGGAGAAGTTCTATGAAGTCCGGCCGTTCGTCCAGGAAAAATTGAAACAAGTCCAACCGGGCGAACAGGTGATCCTGTTACTCGACAATGAGAACAAGGTCGGAGACATCGCCATTCCCCCGCAGTCGCCACGCGGTTGATCTCACATCGCAACGCCCTCCGATTCGGTTTCTCCGACCGATCGGAGGGTTGCCCATCATCTTTCGCCTCCCCGATTGACCGACACTCATCTTCTGTGAGACATTGCCCCAATATAGCCGATCTGCCGTCCATACTTCGGTCGGGCCATGCGGACCGTGTGCGCCGGCCGGCGTGTCGTGAGTGAAAAGGAGTCTTATGCCATCTGAACTAAAACGGAGAAGTCTCGCCCTGCTCCAAGGCCCTGGCAGGGCACCGGCTCGGGCGATGCTGAAGGCCGTGGGATTCACCGACGACGATCTATCCCGTCCGCTGATCGGTGTGGCCAACACCTGGATCGAAGTGATGCCTTGCAACTACCATTTGCGCCGGCTATCCGAGCGGGTGAAAGCTGGCATCCGCGCAGCTGGCGGAACGCCGATCGAATACAACACCATTGCGATCTCGGACGGAATCGCCATGGGGACGGAGGGGATGAAGGCCTCACTCGTCAGCCGCGAGGTCATTGCCGACTCGGTGGAGTTAGTCGCGCGCGGACACCTCTTCGACGCGGTCGTAGCCCTGTCGGGATGCGACAAGACCATCCCCGGTACAGTCATGGCCCTGGCACGGTTGAATCTGCCGTCATTGATGCTCTACGGCGGCTCGATCATGCCCGGCACTTTCCGGGGGCACCCTGTGACCATTCAAGACGTGTTTGAAGCGGTGGGCAAGCATGCCGCTCATAAGATGACCGACGCCGAGCTCAAGGAACTGGAAGACCACGCCTGTCCAGGGCCCGGCGCTTGCGGCGGCCAATTCACGGCCAACACCATGGCGATCGCGTTTGAGTTCCTCGGCATTTCGCCGATGGGCTGGAACGGCGTCCCCGCGATGGACCCGCGCAAGGACGACATAGCCTTCGCATGCGGCAAGCTGGTGATGGAGTTGCTCCAGCGGGACCTGCGACCGCGTCGGCTCATCACCCGTAAATCCTTGGAGAACGCGATCGCAGCCGTCGCCACAACGGGCGGCTCGACCAACGCGGTGCTGCATCTCCTCGCCATCGCACGGGAAGCCGGTGTGCGGCTGACCCTCGACGATTTCGACCGGATCAACCGGAAAGTGCCGCTGCTGGCCGACCTCAAGCCGGGTGGGCGGTTCATGGCCGCCGACCTCTCTGCAGCGGGCGGTACGACGCTTGTCGCCAAGCGGTTGCTAGATGCGGGCCTGCTGCACCCCGATCAGTTGACCGTGACGGGCCGGACGATCGGGGAAGAAGCTGTCCAGGCAAAGGAAACGCCGGGGCAAGAGGTGGTGCGACCGCTCTCCAATCCGATCAAACCGACTGGCGGGCTGGTCATTCTGAAAGGCAATTTGGCGCCCGACGGTTGCGTGGTGAAAATCGCTGGTCACTCGATGCTGACCTTTCGCGGGCCGGCCAAGGTCTTCGATTGCGAGGAAGACGCCTTCGCCGCAGTGAAAGCCTGTCGGATCAAGGCTGGGGACGTAGTGGTGATTCGCTATGAAGGTCCGGCCGGCGGGCCAGGGATGCGCGAGATGTTGAGCGTGACCGCCGCTCTTGTAGGAGAAGGGCTCGGCGACTCCGTCGCACTCCTCACCGACGGTCGCTTTTCCGGTGCCACCCACGGGTTGATGGCCGGCCATGTCTCGCCGGAAGCCATCAAGGGAGGGCCTATCGCTGCCGTAAAGAACGGCGACATGATTGTCTTCGACATTCCAAACCGCCGGCTGGACGTCGAACTGTCGCAGAAGGAACTTCGAGCCCGTCTGAAGAAGGTGAAACACCCGGCGCCCCGCTACACCACTGGCGTGCTGGCCAAGTACGCGCGGCACGTCTCGTCGGCATCGGAAGGCGCGGTGACGAATTGATCCTTCTGCTCGGATCGCTTCGGAAGATGAGAGTCTCGGTAGTCGAGAGAAATAGACCGAGCACAGTGACATGGGGGCAAGAAAAGGGGTCGGGAATCTTTTCTGACGCCAGACGGCCATTCTGGCTCTTCGGCCGAGACTACATTTCCTTGCCGCTTGCCCTGGTATTCGGATCTGGCAGAACTACCCCTTGTCGCCAGCCGAGCGATTCCTCCTTCTGGAGACGAAACGACTCCGGTCAGAAATGACTCCCGACCCCTTTCTTATCTCCTCGAGCGAGCGACGCTGGGGAGTGGAGAGACGCATAGCCTCCCTCTCCCCAGGCATCAACTGCTCTCCCTGATCGCTATTTCGCCGGCAAATTCAGATACAGCACGAGGGGTATCACAATGGCGCTGATCCACGTCAGCCATTTTTTGTGGAAAATGTCATAGATGCCGTAAATCAGCACCGCCGCAATGGCGGAATAATATAGGATCGCATTGCCTCTGGAATACCCACTGACGCCCTCGGCAAACGCCATGACGGGAGCGAAGAGCAGAAGCAGAAGCGAGCACAACCCGACCCATCGCTTCATGGTCAACCTCCTTGTTGGACCGTTTTCCTTCTTTCCCACGACGCCGTTTCCGCGCTCAAAAAGCAAAGCGCCCGGGAGGTTACACACTCCCCCGGGCGCTCACGGACGGCGTCGTGTTTTGCGTCGCGTGTGGAATCCTTTTCCCGAGCTTGCCTACCCCAAGCTCATCGCAGGCCTCCCGGTTGTATTGTATGTTGGCTCTTTCTGGTCGCTGTTGTCAACCACCGGAAATGCCACGGCGAACACCCCTCTTTCCCATGCAGTCCAGGCATAGTCCCCCGTTGAAGTAGATGTGAAGTAGATGCAGGAATGGTCAGCGATAAACGTCTCCAGATCCCGCCAATTGCCTTCTTCGTCCGGCACCTTCTTGCACCAGGCGCAGAGGTTGATGATCCCTTTCGCCCGGCTGAGATGCGCGTCAATTTCCCGTTCCTGCTCGGAATAAGCAGGCGCACGTGCGTCACGGAACACCACCATGCCAATCACGATCCCGGCGTCGTCCACCACCGGGTCGGCGAGGCCTTCGATCGGTCGCTCCCGAAGGCTTTGGTCGCGAGCGTGACCGCGGATAGATTGATGGTGCAGCATTCTTCCATCGCCGCCATAGCCGGCTCGTCGATTTTGCGCATCGGCCCCTGGTCTTCGGGTGCACAGCACCGCCCGCAGACCGGCAACAAAGCCCTTGTGTGAGCCCATCCGGTCAGCGCCTTCGCGGCCGGGCTCATATATGTGAGCCGGCCGCCTCGGCTGGTGGTCAACCCGTTGTCGCCCATCATGCGCACGGTGGTTGCCAGCGCAAACCCCGCTCCAACTGGCGTGGATAAAGCGCGATCTCGCTACTGGTCCGCAACTCATGAGGTTGCTCGGGCTTGAGCTCATAGCTAGCCGCGGCCGTCGTTTTGGCTCACTTGAGGGATCTGATCTGATCATCGGCCAAGGCCGTCAAGTAAATCTCCGGCACGTGCAGCCGGTCTTTGAGCTGCTGCACGGTCTCGAGACCGTTCATCTTGCCTTTGAACATGATGTCCATAACGACCAGATCGGGGTACGTCTCGCTGCCTACCGGATCGCTTCCTCTGTAGACGCCGCCGTGGCCGGCACCGCGTACCCCAGCCGTTGCAGGCTGAGCTGGATGGCCCTCGCCACGATCGGCTCGTCTTCGACCACCCGGATTTTCGCCTGTTCTATCACCCCTTACATGCGTTCCCGATGCGGAGCGTCCGAAACGTGATCCGCCACTCCGTGCCCTTGCCGCTTTGCAATGCGACCGTCCCCTTCAACTTCTCCGCCACCAGCCCGACCAATTCGGGCCCTATCGAGTCTGGATTCCGCAAGTCCCCGTCCTCTGGCAGCCCGGCTCCGTCGTCGCCGACCCGCAGGGCGTCCGTCCCATCTGGGTTGGCGACCAGATCGACCCGAGTCCCGTATCGAGGTCGAACGCCATGTCATCCGCCTTGAGACGAGAACAATTTCAATTTGCCGGGGCCACGCAGTACGAGCGGAAGAGGTGATCGGTCAGCGTCCGGATATAGTCGCCCATTTTGATCTGCGAGAGGTCCTGCGAGCGATGCAGGGTTTCGTGCAGCAAGGCGATGGACGTGATGCGCATCTGGCGTGTCCTGAACAATTGCGCGATCTGCTGATCCTTGAGGCTGGCCGACTGCGGAGTGAGCAGACTGGAGACGACCTGCAGGTTGTTCTTGACGCGGTGGTGCACCTCACGCAAGAGGCTTTCCTTCTCCTTACCTTCCGGAGCTGATCTTCCCTTCGAAGACAATTATGCACTTCTCTAACGAGAGAGAAACAATGCCTTTCCACTGAGATGAAAGACCAGAGAGCTGGTAGCAGGAGGCATCGGGCCGACCAGACCGTGTCTCAAGCAGAACCGCCTGTAGGATCACCAGCCTTGACGAATTCAGGGCCATGACGAAGGCACAACGGCCAACGGCCATGATGTCAGCGCTTGCATGACTTCGAATGCGAAAGCAGCAAGCGGAGTTGCCACACAGAAAACATCTTCGCCCAGAAGTGAAGTCCCTGCATCGCTGTTCAGATTTGAACGATGTTGCAGACAACTGAAACTCCGCGAAGAAGAGGTGCGCGACAAGACCCAAAAAGAGAAGCTAGGTATTCCCCTAGTCCTGCGGATCAGCCTCTGGGACTGCAACGAAAGTAGGAAGGTGGAGGTAGTGGTGCTTCGCCTAGCCGTGACGCTCCTCGCCTACTGCGCCGATAGCCTCATCACGACCGTGATTGCCCGATTTCTGCCATGAGGCAGATCGCTTGAGGTCTATGCGTCTCCGGCAGGTTCCTTCCTCGATTGAAAGGCCAGCGTCCAACTCTTTCCCAGTGAACCCTCTCGTTTCCCCCGTTGTGAGGAACGAGGAGAAAGACGACGGAAGAAACTCCTCGGAGCCCAGATCTGTCAAACGAACAGGCTTGCGTGGGATTGATCGAAACGTGAACGGAGCAGGCCTTATCGTCCGCCCAGCTTGCCCCGCATGTCCTGGATCATTTCCTCCAGATCGGCCTCGGCCTGGCTCCGTTCGTTGATGAGTCGGTCCAGATTGTACGGCCGAAACGGGGTCACAGGCTGCGGCGCCGACCAGGTGGAAGGCGGAACAGAGGGAGAGGTAGCCTTGGGAGCAGCGGGCGGGTTCGCGGGCAAGGCCGGTTGCCCACTAGGCAGAGGAAGGGAGCACCCACCGAGTTTGCCCGAGGCGTCAGATGGAGCGAGCGTCGGTTGCAGCCCGACGCCCTGCTCGCGCAGCCACCGCTTCGCCACGCTGGACTTCAGTGAAAAACTGATACTGGTGATCGGCAGTCCATCCGGTGCAACGCGTGCGATCGCCGTATTGACTCCGATCATACAGCCGGAGGTATCCAGTAACGGGCCGCCGGAGTTGCCGCGGTTTAATCCCGTGTCCGTTTGAAATACGGACTTGCCCCGGATGCCTTGAAAGTGCTCGAATTCCGCGCTGATGGTGCCGGTGGTCAGGGTCCAGAGTCCCCCCTGTTCGGGATGCCCGATCGCCACAACCCGATCCCCGATCTTGGTCCCCTCGGAGTCGCCCAGTTCCAGAACTGGGAGCGGTCCAGTTGTTCCATCGAGCTGGAGCACTGCCAGGTCCAACGGTTGCGAAACGGCCACCACACGAGCCTTGACGCCTCGCGACAAATCCGCTCCCGGATCGCCGGTCACCCGGTCCGGTTTCAGATACACCGTCAAACGGGGATAGGGCTTGCCGGCTCCTTCCTCAAGCACTACATGGGCGTTCGTCAGCACGAGCCCATCCTGCCGGATAATGGAACCAGTGCCGCCACTGCCCCGTCGGCCGGCGCTGCCATGGCCCATGACCATCACGACAGCCGGCGAACGCTGTTCGTAAATTTCGCGCGGTGTCAGTTCGGCCAGGAGGGCGTTGCCCTCCCCCACCAGTAGACCTGCTGCGACGGCAATTGACAGGACAGTCGGCTTCATTCACGCCCCTCCAGTACGCCCTCGCCAACCAGGGAGCCTCCGGGCTTTTTCTGACAGGATACAACGGCCTGTCCCGCGAAACCAGCCGCCCCTCTTGCCCTGCGGTTTGGCCCCCCGCCGCACCAGCGAACAAGCCAATAGCTTGCTCCTTCATCCCTCCCCATCGAAAGAAAGGGAGAGGGGAACCATGGTGCCGCTCAGTGCCGGCGATAAAACTCTACGATCGTCTGCACAACGTAGGAGAGTTGGTCGTCGGTCAATTCCGCATAGATGGGAAGCGACATGACTTCCTCCGAAGCCTGTTCGGCAACCGGGAACGCGCCTTTTCGATAGCCGAGGTCCCGGTAGCAGTTCTGCAGATGCAGCGGCAGGGGATAATACACTTCCGTCCCGATCCCCTTGTCCTTCAAGTAGGCGCGCAGGTCGTCACGCTTCTGCGCGCGAATCGTGAACTGGTTGAACACGTGGAAATTGCCAGCCTCCGTCTTGGGCAGCACCACACGTTCGTCGAGACCTGCTTCTTTGAACAACTGTTCGTAGCGAGCGGCGTTTTTTCTCCGTCCCTCGGTCCACTGATCCAGATATCTGAGCTTGACCGATAGGATGGCCGCCTGTAGCGCATCCAGCCGGCTGTTGATCCCGACCGCCTCATGCACGTACCGGACTTTGCTGCCGTGCACCCGCAACATGGCAACGGAGTCCGCGAGTGCCTTGTCGTTGGTGGTGACCATGCCACCGTCGCCAAAACCGCCTAAATTTTTCGAGGGGAAAAAGCTGAAGCAGCCGACGTCGCCAAGCACACCGGCCCGGACGTGATGCCGCGCAGCCCCGATGGCCTGGCAGGCATCTTCGATGACCCGCAGCCCCCGCCGCCTGGCGATCCCGTTGATCGCTTCCATCTCCGCGCATTGCCCGAACAGATGCACCGGAATAATCGCCTTGGTCCGAGGCGTGATCGCCGCTTCGATCCTCGTAGGGTCCATGTTGAAGGTGTCCGCCTTGATGTCCACGAAGACCGGCTTGGCGCCGAGCCGGGAAATGGCTCCAGCCGTCGCGAAAAAGGTGAACGGCACGGTGATCACCTCGTCGCCGGCTTTGACACCTACAGCCATCAACGAGAGCAAAAGCGCATCGCTGCCGGACGCCACGCCGACTGCATAGGCGCTACCCACATAGTGGGCCAACGCCTGCTCCAACGCAGCGACGCGGGGCCCCAGCACGAATCCCTGCTCCTCGCACGTAGCCTCGATGGCCGCCAAAATTTCCGACCGAATCGACCGATATTGCGCCTTCAGGTCCAATAAGGGAACTTTCACGGCTTCCTCCTTGTCAGCCCAGATTATTCACCAACGCTTCTGCTGCCTTGGCCCATTGCCATAGCGAGAGGCAATGGACGCCCCGACCTGCTGCTGGGCGCCCTTTGCTCTGCAGAGGGCAATGGGTCCCCGGCGTGCTTGCCACGCAGTCCTTCCATGTACACTGTCGCGAGTACGCCTCGGTCCTTCGTGGTTGTGCTTGCCCATTTCACGACGCGTCCACCGGGTACCTGTTACCCTCGTCGTGACTTGGATGGACTACGACGAAGTGTCGTGAATATTCCGGGCGAAATCCGCATGGTGCGCATCTCCCGTATGCGCCTGGAAGCCCGGCGACCGCAGGCCGAGCCGCAATCGTTCGTACAGAGCTTCATACTGCCTGACCATTTCGCAAATCTCAAATTCTTTTGGGAACGGAGCTTGGGAGGCCCGGAACCTGGCCCGTTGCCCGGCATCTTCCAGAACGGAGCAGACCCGTTCCGCTAATCCATCCACATCTCCCGGCGGACACAGCCACCCGTGTTCGCCCTCAACAATGGCCTCTGCCGCCCCTCCCACCCGCGTCGCCACCACGGGGAGACCGCTAGCCCGCGCTTCCAAGAGCACGCGGGGCAACCCTTCCCAATGAGACGTTAGCAAGAACACATCCAGCGCCTGTAGCAGAGCCGGAATGTCTCGCCTCCAGCCGAGCAGCCGCAGGCGCTCCTGCAAACCAGCTTGGCGAATGGCCGCTTCGACGGATTCTCGCAACTCACCGTCACCGACCAGCACGAAGCGAACCGAGGGCAGCCGGCGGCAGACCCGCGCCGCGACCGCGACAAAGTCCAATGGCGCCTTCTGCGGCTTGAGACAAGCGACGGTGCCTACCAACAGCTCTTCGTCGTTGACGCCTAACTCGGCACGCAGACGAGTCCGCTGTGAATCGGAGAGGGCAGTGGAAAACGGTCGCGGGTCGATGCCGGGACGGACCAGCGAAACGCGCTCACGAGTAAACAATCCCCACCGCAGTCCCTGCTCGATATCCGCCCTAGACACGGCTACCCAGTGCGTTGTCACCAAGCCGGTGAGTCGTTCCACTCCAACCAACACCGCCCGCAGCCAGGCGGGCTGCTGTGGCGTGATGCCATACCCATGAACGGTATGCACGATCACCGGAACTCGCGCGAACCACGCCGCCCATCGGCCGAGAATGCCGGCCTTGGAACTGTGGGTATGGACGATGGTCGGGCGAAGCTTCCGAAACAGCCGTACAAGCTGGATCAAGGCGAGCAGGTCGTGCATTGGCCGGATCTCCCGGCGCAGCGGAGGCAGCACCTGCATCTCGACGCCAGGCAAGGCCTTCGCTTCCTCGGTGAGCAGGCCATCCGGCCCCGTCACCAGTGCCGGCCTGAATCGTGCTCGATCGAGATGCGAAACGGTGAACAACGCGACTTCCTGGGCGCCGCCCAGTTCCAGCTTGGTAATGACATGGCAGACCGTGTTCATGGATCTCAGCCTCAGCCAGCGGTGCCGTTCGCTTCGGTGACCAGTTTCTCCGCCAGGCGTTTGCCTTGAGCGATCGCGTCTTCCATAGAGGTATGTTCCCATCGGCCATACCGGCCGATGGAATGAATGCCGCGTTGCTCCAGTTCCCGAAGAATCACCGGCAGGACCTTCGCCCGATGCCGGTCGAACAGGACATAGGCGTAGTGAATGTCTTTCACATCCGCGACGAGAATCTCATCGTCTTTCCGCACAATGCCGGCTCGCTCCAGGCCTTGACGAACCAGGTCGAGCAACTGTGCAGGCGGTGTCGTCTCGTGCGGACGATGAGAGATTTCGACATACAGTGAACTCGTGCCCGGCTGCCCCAAGGCTGGTGCAAAATTCATCGGAAAGCCGGCTCGATAGAACGGATACTCGGGTTCGGGGAAATAGATCCAATGCTTGTCCGACACCCGTTCCCGCGCAATCCCCAGGTTCACGTTGTACACCGACACCCAGCGCAACCCGGCCGCGGCGTCCTTGAGGTCCCTCGGCAGATCGACGCAGCGGCGCACCAATTCCGGAATCGGGATCGTCGAGACCAAAGCCTCATACTCCTCGACCCTGGTTCCCTGGCACCCATCGCGGAAGACAGCTCGTCGCCGCGCCGTCTCGACTTCGACCAGTTCCATGTCGTAGGCGATCCAGCGGACGGCTGGCAGGAAGGACTGGGGCAACACTTTGATCCCGCCGGTCGACGGATACAAAAACGTCGGGTTGTATCCGAACGCTTTGTCCTTGATGCCAAGGGCACCGTTGATCACGTCTTCCAACTCCGGCTTCGGCACCAACCAGGCGACCCAATCAGATGTCAGCTCATCGAGCGGCACCCGCCATAACTTTTCGTTGAACGGAATCATGAAGTGCTTGGCCATGCCCTCGCCGAGATTCTCCAAGATCCACGCCTTGAAGGACCGCTGCTCGGGCGGCAGGGGCGGAGCTGGATTGGTCAAGGTGGCGATGAAGCCGAGCAGACATTCCCGGATCACTTCCGGCGGAAGGCCGTAGGTGTTCACCTGGAACGGATACTCGGTATAGGTCCGGTGAGAGTAGATGAAGGAGCGCCGATGATGTTTCTCCAGGCGACCGTCGAGCAACCGCTCCACCAGCGCCTTGATCTCAGGCTGACGGAAATGGAGCAGATGGCCCGTCATATCGAAGGTAAAGCCGTCCTTCTGATACGAGCGGCAGAGCCCTCCCGCTTCTTTCTCTTTCTCGAAAACCCGATAGGGAAGATCTTTCAGATGATAGGCGGTGCTGAGGCCGGCCAAACCGGCACCGACGATGAGAATCATCCGGATGCCCTTCTCTCCGGTTGTCCAGCCGGCAACGGCCCCTGGAAGCCGACCCCCTTTCCGCTTCCCACGTTCACCCGGGTCAGCGCATAGGCAGCGATCCCCAAGGACACGAGCGTCAGCGCGCAGAAGATGAGCGCCAGGTCCTGCGGCACCCACATCACCAAGAGACCAATGCTGCCTAAGACCATGGCCGCGCCATAACTGATGCTCACGACCTGCGGCACCGACAGGCCCCAGTGCCTGAGTCGGATCGCCATATGATCGGGACTGCCCAGGAAGATGGGAAGGCCTCGGAGGAATCGAATGTACATGACGAACAAGGTATCGAAGAGCGGCACGCCGAGGATCAGCAGCGGCGTCAGCAGCGAGACCGAATGGCTGCCGGTGTATTGGCCGATCATGCACGACGCGCCGAGCATGAGCCCGATGAACATCGAGCCGGCGTCGCCCATGTAAATCGTCGCCGGATGCCAGTTGTACCGCAGGAACCCCAACAGGCTGCCGATCAACGCCGCCAGCAGAAACGCGATCGTCTGATCGCCGTTGAGTAAGGCGATCGTGCAGAGGAAGGTCGCGCTGATCACGCCCACGCCAGCGGAAAGCCCGTCCATAATGTCCAGGAGATTGAAGGCATTGATGATGCCCACCATCCAGAAGAGGGTCAAGCCGAGCGCCAGCCAATCCGGCAACGCGACGATCTCGATGCGAATTCCACTCTTGATCAGCACGAACACGGCGAGCAACTGTCCGGCCAGCTTCGTGCCCGGTGACAGCACACCAAAATCGTCCACTAACCCGAGCATCATCACCAGCGTTCCTGCCAAGATGATACCGAGCACATCCTGGCGGAACTCGAAGGTGAAGGCAAGGCTGATCAGAAACGCCAGATATATGGCGAGGCCGCCCAAATAGGGAACGGGTTCACGTTGATGTTTCAGGCGCCCGTCCGGGCTGTCGACGATTCCGTACTTCAGCGCCGCTCGGCGCGCCAGCGGCACGCCGTACAACGACAAACCGAAGGCCAGCATCAGAGTGAACCCCAGCAGGATCATCGCTTCGCCGCCCCTGCGTTCATCGGTCCATCATTGAATCGCCGATCTTTCAATCCGAGCACCCGTCTTGCCGGCATGGGCATGAAGGCGTTCCAGATAGGCTCGGTATTGTTCTTCCGAATGCTCTTCGCTCACGCGCCGCCGCGCCGCTTCGCCCATGCGGCGCTGCCGGTCGGAGTCCCGCAACAAGGCCACCACCGCTTCGGCTACGGCTGCCGCCTCCGGCTTGACCCGCACGCCGGTCGTTTCATCCACCAAGCGCCAGGTCAGCCCCACATCTGTGGCCACGCTGGCCAGACCCGACGCCATCGCTTCAAGGAGACTTTGCGAGGGGTAGTTGTCCTGCCGTTGCAGCGAAACGAACACCGCTCCTTTGGCCAATACCGGCGCAGGATCTGCGCAGAATCCCCAGGTCATCACCCCTTGCAACCCCAAACGCTTGACGGCTGCCTCGACCTCGGATGCGAGCGGGCCGTCACCGAACAGAAAGAAGCGCGCCTCAGGGACTCGTCGGCGGACCATCGCCGCCGCTTCGACGAATAGCAGGGGATTTTTGTCTTCAATCAACCGGCCAGCAAAAACGACCCATGGCTCTTTCACCGCAGCAGGACGAAAGTGCTCAAGATCGACCAGGCTCCCGGGTGAGACCGCGACCTTCTCCGCCGCAACCCCCCGCCGGATCAAATCCTCGCGCACCTGGATCGTCAGCGCATCGACCCGCGCGCAACGCAACACGGCCGCCCGATACAGCGGCAAGGCCTTGGGCGTACCCACGTGGGCGGACAGATTGGGATTGGTGATCGACACCACGAAACGGTGCCCCGGTCGCACAATCATCAGCGGCAACGCCACATAGGCGCCACCCAGCGCCAGGTGGAACAGGCGTTGGCCTGCAAGTCCGTACCGCCCGAGCAGCCAGAGAGCCATCAGCAAATAGTCCACCTTAGAGAGCCAGAAGCGCACATCGGAGCCGATCGGGCGAAGCCGATTCGACAGCCATCCGAATGGTTCCGCCAGCGCCCGGACGCGCGGTTCCCGGCCGATCACGACGCCGCCTGCGATAAGCCTCTCCCACAAACTGCTGTTGACGATGAGTTCTGTCTCTCGGTCCTCTGCCGCCAGACGGGCGAACAGCCGGCCTAACCGGCGCTCAGTCCCGCCGATGCCCGCATTGTTGATCAGCACAAGGGTGCGGCGCATGAGGGAACATCGAGAAATTCACGGCACCAGAGTTCAACGTTCAGCCACCGCCAGAGTACAAATCCGAGGTTTTTGCGCCTGGCCTGGTGCGCCTCGAACTCGCGTTGCACCGCAACCAGATTGAAATAGCCGCGCAAACGGGTCCGCGAGTCGAACAGAATATCCTGGGCCATCTCACGCAAGCTGGTTCTGAACCACTCGTCTTCGGGCGTGACGAATCCCAGCTTGTCCGTCCGCCATCGCACCGGGTCCGGCAGGATCCCCTCCATCGCTTTCCGCAGCAGCACTTTGGTCCATCCGTCCTGCAGCTTGAAATCGGACGGTAGCGCGAAGACATATTCCGCCAACCGGTGATCCAGAAAAGGCAGGCGGGGCTCGATCCCGAACGCCATAGCGTTGCGGTCCTCGTAATGGAGCAACGCGCGCAGCCCATTCCGTTCGAGCAGCCGCCGCTGCATGGCCTGGAGATGGGAACCTTCCGGCTGATCTGCCTCGCCTTCCTCCTTCCAGCGCTGCCGAAACTCCGAGTCCAGCCAAGCGGCACTGCCTATCATTAGGGGCCGAACCTTCTGTACCACGATGTGCGGAAGCAGTGCGCGGGCGACATTCGCCATTGCTTGAGGTGGCAACGCCCCGTGCCGGTGCCGATAGGCGCGCCATTCCGCCAGGCCTTGCTTCCACCGGCCCTGCGCCAGGAAATCGGCAAACAACGCGCCGAAGAACCCGTGATAGCCGGCTAACAGTTCGTCCGCCCCTTGCCCGTCCAGAAGCACTTTGATCCCTTGCTGGGCAGCCAGGCGCATCACGGTCCATTGCGCGAAAATACTGGTCGATCCAAACGGTTCATCCTGCTGCCGAACGAGCTGCATAACCGTCTCGACGAACTCTTTCGGATCGGGAAAGGCATAGTGAGGCTCCACGCCGGTTCGTTCCACGACGAATCGGATGAAGCGACGCTCGTCGTAGGCAGAATCCTCGAAGCACGAGGAAAAGGTTTTCTGCCGCGCGCCGATGAAGCGGGACGGGACACTCGCATCGTTCCGCAGCAACGCGTTGGTCACGCAGACGATCGACGACGAATCCAGCCCCCCGCTCAGGCAACTCCCGACCGGCACGTCGCAGCGCAAGCGCAGGCGCACCGCATCCTGGAGTAGATGCCGGAACCGCTCGACATGATCCCGCTGAGTACTCCGCGGCGCTCCATCTGACTCCGGCAGGCGCCAGTATCGATGCGTCGCCAACCTCCCCCCCTCGACGACCAGATAATGCGCTGGCAGCAGTTGTCGAACATCCTCAAAAAACGTGCTGTCGGCATAGTCCAGATACCCGCCGTCGAGGTAGGCATACACCGCGTGGTGATTCGGTTGGGGTCGCCCGATGAACGGCAAGAGGCCCTTGATTTCAGAAGCGAAGGCGAATCGCGCTCCATCCCAGACGTAATAGAAGGGTTTCTCGCCGAACCGGTCACGGGCGCAAAACAGCCGCCTGTTTCGACCATCCCACAGGGCAAAGGCGAACATCCCGTTGAGTCGTTCCAGACAGGACATCCCCCATTGCCAATAGGCCGCAAGCAGGACCTCCGTGTCGGATTCCGACCGGAACCGATACCCCAGGCTCTTCAGCTCGTCCCGCAGCTCGAGGTAGTTGTAAATTTCCCCGTTGTAGGTGATCCAACAATGCCCGTCGGCGGTCGCCATGGGCTGGTGCCCGCCCGCGGAGAGATCGACTATCGCCAACCGGCGATGCCCGAGGCCGATGTGATAGCGGCGATCACCAGGGCTCGCGATCGCTGCGGCCCGCCCGGTCACATAGGGCGGCTCGCGCCCCGAAGCGGACAGCAACACATACCCCTCGCCGTCCGGCCCTCGATGCGCTTGTTGCTCAATCATGCGTCCAAGCAACAGTGGCTCAACCGGTCGGTCCGTTACGTGGAATATGCCCGCGATGGCGCACATGACAAAGGGTGCTGAAGCTCTGGACAAGTGAGCTACGCCTAACGGTTTCCCTCATACGCTGCAATCGTCCGGCGCGCGATACGAAGCGGGTCATGCCACTCTTCGACGAAACGACGCCCAGCAACGCCGATCGCGTCCCATGAAGCCACGTCCTTCAACAACCGGACAAGATCGTCGGCAAGGCTCTCCTTTGTCGTGCGGACAATCGGAATCCGGTCACCGAACGGAACAAATCGTTTGGCATCTTCCTCGCGAAGGTAGCACAGCACCGGTTTCCTGAGCGCCATTGCCTCGACTGCGAATGCGCCATACCACCCGATCAGCAACTGATCCACAACCAGGTCACATTGCCGAATCAATTCTTCGACCCGGGCATGAGGGACCTCCTCGACAACCATCAATTCCACTGGGAAGCCCCGCGCCGCCAGATCGGCGCACGCTCGTTCCACATAACGAGTGCCCTTGATACTTCGGTTCGTCGGCATATGAAGGATTCGGATCGGACCCGACGATCGCCTTGCGCAGAGACCTTCGTCCGGCTTCCATTCGGCCGGATTCACGCTCGCATAAGGGAGAAAGTCTCCGCCCGGCAGGAAATGCAACAAATCCGGGTTCAGGACAAAAACCTGGTCTGCGTAGCGAAACGCCTTTCGCACGCGCCGCCGGCGGATACGATCCAACCGTTCCGTACACCAGGCAACATCGCATTCCGCACACGCGGATGGACTGAAGCGCCGTCGGCTCTCGGTTTTCATGCGAGCATCACACCCCTGAAACGTGATCACGATTCGCTTGCCCAGCCGTTTCAGCAGCGGCAGTTCCAGATAATTGATGTTCCAAGAACGGTGATCCAGAATTGACATGCCCCAGTTGAAATGGAAGACGTCATACCGTCTGATCGCTTGCACCAGAAAATCCGTAACTCGGACGAGTTGCGATGCAAGGCTCCCCTCCCTCAGCCGCAGGTTTATATCAGCGGGGAACCACTGGCGGCTCGAACGGCGCACCATCACATCGCTTGCGATCCCAAGTCTTCGTTCCGCGCGGGATAGCCCCCAAGCATGGCCCCCTGTATCAGTCGGACAGTGAAGCACTCGCATGGGAAGTACGCTACCTTTCCTTTGTTATATCCAGGATCAGGCGGCCGAGACCTTCCTGTAGCGAGACCTTCGGCACCACACCGAGCTTGAGCTTCATCTTCTCGATATTGGCCACCATGGCCATTGGCCCTTTTTCGGGTTCAAACTGATATACAGGCTTCTTTCCAGTCAATCGCCCGATCAACTCAGCCAGATCGAAGACCGTCGTCACTTCAGGCCCCGCAACGTTGATCGTCTCCTGGCCCTCAATCTGGATAGCGCGTACCGTGGCCTCTACCGCATCGGCGACATGAATGGGATTCATCGCGACACCTGTCTTCCCGGCAATGACCACCGGCGTGCCTTGTAGTACCCGCCCTACCAAAGACGGCATGAACATGTTGCGCTGGCCTTCACCATAGACGAAGAAATATCGGAGCGTAACGGTGGAGAAGTAGTCGGCATAGGTCTTCACCAAACATTCCGCCGCATATTTGGACGCGAGATAGAAATTGATGATTTCCGGCGGATCGGTCTCGAGGATCGGCTTTGGCTGATACCCGCACACTCCTCCGGATGAGGCGTACACGAATGTTTTGATCCTGGCCCGGCGACCGTATTCCAGCAACTGCAAGGTGGAATCAGTATTCACTCGGAAGATGTCGAGCGCTTGCTCCGGAAATTGTCGAAATTGCCGGGATTGGGCGAGATGGACGATGACATCCAGCGTACCCGGCAAACGAGCATGATCGAGCTGCTCGGTCAGATCCTGCTGGATGGCATGCACGCGGGCATGCAGAGGAAGCAGGCTGCTGTTTCTTGTCAAACAGAACACCTCGTGCTCGGTCATTAACCGTCTGACCAGCCAAGCCCCGACAAAACCGGTCGCTCCAGTCACTAAAATATTCATTGGGGACGCATCGTTTCGTTAGATAGGTGGTTGAATGTCCTGACTCCGTCCCGGCCGCAAGTTGCGGTAAAGCTGGTCCATGCGAGCTCCCACTCGCTCAAGAGCGTGGACAGCTTCGACGTAACGCCGTCCTCTGACCCCGAGCTCGAAGCGCAGTTGCGCATCCCCCAGCAGGCGCACCAAGGCAGCTTTGAGTGTGTCAGGTGTAACGTTGACGATCGGGCAATCGACCCCTTGAGGCAAGTAACGTTCCGGCTTCCGCACATACGCCAAGACGGGCTTGCCTAGCGCCATCGCCTCGACCGCGAAATTCCCATACCAGCCGATGAGAAACTGATCAGCTACAATATCCGCCTGAGCATAGAGCTCGCGGGCTTGGTCGTTACTCACACCAGAGACCATGATCAACTCAACCGCATAGCCTTCGGCTTGCAGTTCTGTGATCGCCCGCTGCAAAAAGCGCGTGCCTTTGAACTGGGGATGATTGGGCGCATGCACTACCTTGACTGGGCAGCTAGACAACGAGACCCCGACGAATGGCCATTTTTTTAAATCGATGGCCCAGTAGAACATGTCGTTTCGGCTGCCCGGGGTGTATTCGATCATGTCTCCCATGGACAGCATGACATCGGCATAGCGGCTGACATGCTTATGATTGCGCTCTGCTCGCTTCTCGTCGCAAATACAGAATGCGAGGCGTTGCGGGCAATCGATACAGCAATTGTATGGTCCCAGAGACCGAGTGATTCGCTCCGTCCGCACGTCAGCCCCGTATGCCGAAACCACAATGGTTTTCCCCAATAACTTGAGCAATGGCAGTTCAAGCCGCTTCCCGATTGTGCGGTTGAGAAAGCCTCCGTCGAAGTACAGTTGAAAAATGTCGTAACGCATAACCGCCCAGAGAAACACCGCCCACGGAATAAACAGCGCCAGCCATGGATACCGCCACCACCGTTCCAAGTTGTAGGTGAAATCTTGAATGATGTAATAGGGACGGTAGACCAACGTGTCACTACGATAGCCGTACAACCGGTCCGCGGCCGCGTTCGTGCAGATATTGATGATCGGTGTGGGCCCCCAGATCACACGCGGCTTCGCCTGTGGCCTTGACCACAAGCGCCGCACCGTGAGAAGAGGCAGGCAGATACCCAACACCAGGAACAAGAACAGTGGCACGATCACGGATTCTCCGGCCACCTTGAGGACGTTTTTGAACCTTTTGCTCATCGTTCCAGCAATTCACGATAAATCTCGATCTGCCGATCGGCCACAAACTCCCACCCGTGATATTTCTCGATCCATTCGCGCGAAGCCTGTCCGATTCGTGCGCGTGCCTGTGGACTTCCACCAAGTTCCACCATCCATCCGAAGATTTCCTCCTCCTCTTTTGCGCAGAGAACAGGTGGCATCTCGGCGTAACACCACTCATGAACGGTCCGGTCAAAGTGGAGGACTACTGGCTTACCACACGACATAGCTTCGGGTGTGACAGTTCCAAAGGTGCCAATCGTAAACTGATCCAGCACCACGTCAGCAGCATTGTAATACTCGATCAACTTCATCTTATTGAGAGGTGGGGTCCAGACAACAGCCTGTTCAAGGCCGAGTTCCCGGACTAACGTGCGGGAACGGTCCACCTCCTGACCCCATTCACACAGAATGAGAACTGGTTTCGAGGATGTTTCCTTGCGAAGTCGAGCGAACGCTCGGATGAGCCTGTCGTTGCCCTTCAGCGCCCAGTTGTGCCGCGATGGAGCGAACAGAATGAGGTTGGTCTGGTAACGAGCGACCAACTGGTCTCGCAGCAAAGTGGGCTTGGGGCGATACTTGGTTTCATCGACAGGGTGAGGGATGAACCGAAAATTCTTTAGCCCCAAGCGCCGCGCTGATCCGATGACATCGGGATTGGTGATGATCACCTTCCCGGCCTTTCGGTAGGCCAAGGCCAGCAGGCGACCAGTCGTGCTGTTCTCAAAGGGAATTTCCCGCATGGTTCCGTGCTCATAGGCGACAAACGGGCGATCCGGCGCGAAAAGCATGGCATGAATCGGTTCGGTGGCGTAGGCTTGAATCAGGTCGTAGTGGCGAAACCACCGCTGGAACCACTTCCTGAACGGATAGATCTTGAAGAAATCGCCCAACCGCGGGCTGTGCCTGTCACCCCCACTGGCGCATGACAGGCGATATTTCACAAACACTTGGAGCCAACGAACTGGATCACGGGCTAGATGCTCCAGGCGGAACTGCCCCCGAAACCATTGCTTCCGTCGCCCAGGCACTCGAGGAGCCAATTCTTCGCGAATGAACCAGGAAGGGCAGTGGAACCCATGAAGATCCACCTGGTCCCATTGCGGATTGAACTCGTCCACCACGCAGTCAAACTCGGCATCCTCCCACTCCGGCTGTCCCATGACGTGAAAGTAATCGTACGTAAGCACGTCGGCTTCAATACCTTTCCGGCGAAGGAACTTTGCGTTGTTGTAGGCATTGTTCGCGATGTTGCCGATGTGGAGGATTCTCACAAACGTACTCCCCTCATATTGATGGATCCACCACACTCACCGTATAGCCGAATGTCTTTCTTTGAGACAAAGCGCACCGGCCTGGTTAAACAGATTTGATCGAAGCCGTGTTCTCGGAACCAGGCTTCAACTTCTCGTCGTGAGTGTAAGTGGTTAAACATCGGGGCATAGGCATCGTAAAGACCCAGTTGCAGTGTTGATATCTCGAGAGGATCGCGCGAAGACGGCTCCAGCGCACAAATAATCCGGTTGGCAAGCAAGGAGTGCAACAGACGATTCCGAATGATGAGCCATCGACAGGCACGATATCGTCTCTCTTCTGGAAATCTTCGCAGAACCCTCCTGATGAGATCTGTCAAGACAAACTTCAATGGATTGTGTTTTTCATACACCATGACGTAAAGGATGCCGCCTCTCTTAACTAACGGTGCAAGTCGATCAAAGGCGGTTTTCGTGCTTGGAGTGTGATGAAGCACCCCCCAACTGACGACCATGTCAAAACTCTCCGGCCGAAAGGGAAGATCGAAGACGCTCGCCTGCAAGACTGCAACGTTCCCAAGCTGTGCAGCCGCCTGATGCGTGACTTCGACTCCAGCGTCGGTCAGATCAACGGCCACCACGGTGGCGCCTAACAACGCCATGGCGTACGTCCAGCGGCCCGATCCGCAGCCTGCATCCAAGATCAGTTTGCCCTTGAAAAAGTCGGATGGGAGCCTTATTTCTTCCAGCCATTGCTCCACCAGCGCAGGGGTGAAACGCAAGTGACGAGAATCCATGTACCTACTATGCTCTAGGTCAAAACTTCGCTTGACTTGTTGTTCGCGTTCGGACAAGCCGGTCAGAAACCGAGGGATGTGCCCAATGAGCGGGTACACCCGGTAGCAGTTCAGGCAGACATACTCCGTCTCCGTACCCTTGAGATCCCCCCGGCAGTAAAGACAAACGAGCAGATCGTCCAAAACGTCCTTTTTTTGTTTTTTTTGCACCCGTTGATCCATGCTCAGCTAATAAACCGACCTTCCGAGTCTCGCTCGAACTCGCTCGTAAAGCTCATAGAGCCTCCCCAGCATAATCAAGACCGGGAGGCTCAGAAGAAACAAACTGGGCATCCGCTGATCCGGATCGTGTCGTAATTGTTCAAGGAATCGAAAGTAGTATTTCAGGAGGTTTCGATGCCCCATCTCCGACTTGCTGCAGACAATGTGAAAGACCGACCCTTCATTCCTGCGCATGAGTCGATCCGCGGCAAGGATAATGCGAGCCATCATGGGACTGCGAAGCTTGGTAAACAGGCAGGAAAAAGCAAACCGCGATCGAAACTCCAGAACGAAGAACTGGTCTGTGAACAACCTGACCAGCTCTTCCCTGCTAAACGCGCGATGATATTCGTGAATAAGTGGTTCTTTCACCGGCTCGTAATGTTCGATGCGATACAGGTAATGCATGAACCCCATACTGATGCCACTCACCGAGCTGAACCGCGGCTTGCTGAAAAAATGGTCTTGACTGGGCTCCTGAGCAACTACGACGCCATAAGGCGCCAGCGCTCGTTTGATTTCGCTGAGCATCCGTTCCGGGAATGGCAGATGATGAAGAACTGAAGAACAGATGACCGTCCGAAACGTATCGTCCTTAAATGGAAGGTGCTCCCCATCGCAGACGATCGCGGTCAACGATGGCGCCTTTTTCTTTGCCTCGCGCAGCATTGCAAACGAGATATCAACGGTGACGAGGCGTCGGTACCCACAGCTCAACAGCCGTTCCGCCATCACCCCTGTGCCGCAGCCCACATCCAGCACCAATTGATTCGGCACAGCGTACCGTCGAACAAGGTTAAAGAACTCTCGCAGATGCGCTTGGGAAATGGGCGAGCTGTAATAATGGAAGTCATAGCTCCCGGCCATGGTGTTCTCAAAGGCCATTTCCGCTTGTTTCCATGGCTCCATAGTAGCCCGTTCCTACTTTCGGTTGACCGGTTTCTTCGCAGTTAGCACACGCTCCGGTGAGCCCATGCGACCGGATGATCAAAGACAGTTTGCAAGGGACGGACCGGCCGCTTGACCGTGAATTCACAGACTCGCTCGTGATAATCAAATGGGTCGAGCCGATAGATTGATTCTGGCCCTTGTTTGTGCGGGAAGATTCCGACTGACAACCAGTAGATCCCGTCCCCGAGGAGGAGCGGATCAAAGATGACATCCACGACCCCCCTCCCCTGGAACCGACCTAAATAGACCGGCTCCTCTCCCGAGAAACAACTCGTCGCTAGCGTTCCATCCTCCCTGGCCACCAACACAAACACGGACGGATTGTCATACCCACCGTCGGTTTCGTACTGCACGCGTACCACCATTCGCTCCCCGCGGAAATAGACGTGCTCTGGTCGCTCATCTCGACCCAGCAGGAATACGGATTGGATACGAATCTCGCCTGATCCCCATTGCGGGCCAGCCGCAGGCCAGCTTGGTTGTCTTCGTCTGGTGCTTTCCAGCCGCCGCACGTGCTGATCGTACGCGCGGCAAACCGTCTGAGCGGCATCGAGTTGGCGGAGTCTGCCGTTCTCCAGCCAAAGGATCCTATGACACAACCGGCCAAGTAGGAATGAGTTGTGCGAGACGACCAACGCGGTTCCGCCGGCACTGAGGAAACGCTGGAGATACTGAATACACTTGTTCACGAAATAGGCATCACCGACCGCTAGCACTTCATCAATGAGCAAGATATCTGGCTCCAAGGCCGTGGCGATCGCGAAGGCCAGGCGCGCTTGCATCCCGGTCGAATAGGTCCTCAGTGGTTGATGGATGACGTCCTTCAATTCCGCAAAGTCGACAATCTCTGGCAGCTTTCGCTCCACTTCTCGCCGGCTCAGTCCCATCAGCATCCCATTGATCCTGACGTTCTCAACGCCGGAATAGTCGGGATGAAACCCGGTGCCTAGTTCGAGGAGCGCCACGACCTTGCCGTGCACTTCGTAGGACCCGCGCGTTGGAACGGACACTCCCGCAAGCATCTTCAGCAACGTACTCTTTCCGGCCCCATTCTGCCCAATGACCCCGACGCTTTCTCCGGTCCCTACCTCGAACGAGACATCGTCGAGTGCCAGTCGCTGTTCATGGTACGTCTTCCTGTTGAGACAGAGCATCTCCTTAAGCAGATTGGCTCGCCTGGGATACCAGCGGTAGATCTTGGTCAAATGTTTGGCTCGGATGGCGATCATCAGATGACATCCGCGATCATTGCTCGCATGCGGCCAAGCACCCAGAGGCCGGAAAGAAAGAGCACAAGCGAAACACCGGCCCCCACCATCCAGATCAGCGCCGTGGGCGGCTGATTGGTGAGCAGAATCATCCGATAGCCTTCAAGAAAATATGTCATCGGATTGAACGAAAAGACGAGAGCCATGGCCTGAGGCACCATATCGCTCGTATAGACGACCGGGCTCAGAAACATCCAGACCATGAGAGCAAGCGGCAGGACCTGGCTCGTGTCGCGAACCACGACATTCACAGCCGACAGGAACCACGCTAGCCCGATCGTAAAGCAGAGTTGGGCCAAAAACAGCAGCGGAAGCAACACGAGAGTCCATCCGACCCGATGCAGAAACACCAGAAGGACCACAAGCAGGACCAGGCTGACGAGCCCAGACACCGTCGTGGCCAGCACCCTGCTCATCGGGAGAATTTCGATAGGGAACACGATCTTTGTAACGAGGGAGATGTTGCCGGTGATGGAGCCCGCTGCTGCCGATACAGCTTCCGAGAAGACGAGCCAGGGGAGCAATCCGGTCAAGAGCAAGAGCAGATACTCCGACGCCGTCTGGCCAGGCCTTCCCCTGGCTTGAAACACTACCCCAAAGAGCAGGCTGTACAAGCCCACGAGAAGCAACGGTTTGATCAGGACCCAGTAGAGTCCGACCACGGACCCGGTGTATGTTCGCCGCAGATCGTCGGCCGTCAATATGCGGATGAGCTCCAGATAACGCAGGAGTCCAGTCATGCCTTCCGGGAAGGATCCGGCCCCTTTGCACTCTGTGCAGATCATGAGAACCCTTGTTGCACTGAGAGCCTGGTTTCCTACCTCTGTGTCATCGCCAAGACACCCCGCCATAGATGGTGAATCCGTCCCCATCCAGGAACAAACGGTTCCAGAACTCGAAACTCAGTAGGCTCCAGATCAGCAACCGATGATTGACTTGTCCCGAAAGATGTTCTTCAAGAATCTGCCTGATTGCCTGCTCGCGAAAATAGCCTCTAGCCAGTGTGCGACGGTCGAGCAGCACACCCTTGATGTAGTTCATCAACGGCCCCTGGTACCATGACCGATCTGGAGCGCTGAATCCTTGCTTCCGCTTGAGTAGGATCCGATCCGGAAGAATACCCTCCATCGCCCGCCGAAAGAGATACTTTCCGGCTAGATTCTCGTCTCTCCACGGATTCTTATCCCACTCGTAATTGATCAGAAACCGAGTTGGTAACCTCGTCACGAAATCCACCAGTGCATGATCCAGAAGTGGGACACGCGACTCCATCGAGTGCGCCATACTCAGTTTGTCTTCGATCACGAGAAGGCCGTGCAGAAACGTCTTGGCCTCAAAGTAGAGCGCCAGTCGCAGAGGATCGCGCCAATCGTCCGCGTGGTCTTTTAATGAAGAAAATATGGAAGAAAAGGAATCATACGGATCATGCGACTGCGCTGCAGCAAGCGTCTCAGCAGAAAAGAACAATGCGCGCTGATCGGCGTGGAGGAGTCGATTCCAGTAGCGGTAGTAACGATCGAGAAAGACGGCCTGATCGTGTATCCCTTCTACGACTTTGTATCGCCAGGGATACCCAGCAAAGATTTCGTCGCCTCCTGTCCCGGCGAGCACCACTTTCACAAAACGACTGGCGAGCCGGGCCGTATAATAATAGGGATAGCACATGCCGACACGGAGATCCTCGATGGCCCAGATGACCCGCGGCAGCGCCCATTCCAAATCCCCGGCGTGAAAGACCATCTGATAATGTTCCGTGCCGAATAGAGCGGACAATACTTCGGCATCTTTCCGTTCGTCGAATCCGGCTTCAAATCCCGACACGTGTGTAAGATCGAAGCCGCCAGTAAAGGTCATGAGCCGGGGGATACTGGAAGCCGTCAGCGCCGTGATCGACCCCGAATCCATTCCCCCGCTCAGATAGGCTCCCACCGGAACATCGCTGATGAGCTGCCGCTTGATCGTATCCTCCAGCAGAAATCGCAACCGTTCTATACACGGTCCTTCCCGCAAGCTGTTGTCCGGTTCGAAGCAGAAATCCCAATAGCGCCGCCGTGCGACCTCGCCACGTCGGACCGCGAGCATCTGTCCGGGTTCGAGCAAACGAATCCCCTTGAACAGAGTGTCTTCTCCAAACGTGTTCTGGAACGTGAAATAATCCACCAGGGCCGGGACATTCACTTCCCGACGCACGACCTCAAGCGCCAGCAGTGCCTTCACTTCCGAGGCAAAGGCGAACATGCCGTCGACTTCGGTGTAGTAGAGTGGTTTGATCCCAAAACGGTCGCGAACCAGCCACAGTGTCTCGGTCCGGTCGTCCCAGATGGCGAACGCAAACATTCCGTTCAGACGCTCGACACAAGCCGGCCCGACTGCTTCGTACAGGTGTAGAATCACTTCTGTATCGGTCCCGGACAGAAACCGATAGCCCAGTCCGACTAATTCTTTTTTGAGTTCGACGTAGTTGTAGATCTCCCCGTTATAGGTGATCCACACTGTGCGCGTGTCGTTGGCCATGGGCTGGTGCCCGGCAATCGACGGATCAAGAATCGCTAACCGACGGTGGCCGAGGGCCAGCCGAAACGCCGGTAATCGGCGCGACAGTCCAACCTGATCTGACTCGCTGCCTAACCAGCTTGCGTGGGGATCGGGTAAAGAGCGAAGGCGATCCGCGTTGGTGAGTTCGCACCATCTCGGTCCGCTGGACCGATCCACGGGATTCAGCAGGACGTACCCAACATCGTCTGGCCCGCGATGGGCCTGGACGTCACAGAGCTTTGTAATCGCAAACGGCTCGATCGGCCGCCCACTCAAGTTGTAAATGCCGGCAATGCCACACATGCCGTTAGTTTCCTTTCGCGAGTTCCGCCAATCCTTGGTTAAGGGGTATGGACGGCCGATAACCCAACAGTCGCATCGCCTTTTCGCTGCTCCCCACTCGCCTCATCATTGGAACGTTGACATCCCGCCGGTATACTGGCTGCAAAGAAGACCCGGTCAATTGAAGCAACCGGTTCACCACCTCTTGTACAGTCGCCGTAGTACCACTACCGACATTGAAGGCTTCCGCCTCAATTTCGCTGGCCATTGCGAGAAGATTGCAGTGCACCACATCGCGCACGTGTACGAAGTCAAAGGAAGCGGATCCGTCCCCGTTGATCTCAGGCGGTTCACCTGACCTAATTTTCGTGAGCACGGCTGGAATGAGCCCACCCTTCTGCCGGGGACCATAGACGTTCATGTATCGTAGAATCACATACGGCAACGTCGATCGGAACGGCCGCAAGAGAAATTCACCGCACAGCTTGCTGACCCCGTACATCGTCCATGGATTGAACGGATGCTGTTCGTCCATCACGGCTAAAGTATCCCCATACACCGATGAGGCCGAAGAGTAGACCAGCTTCTTCACACCTCGCTGAATCGCACAGTCGATCACGTTGAATGTGCCGCGGATATTGACTTCGAATGCAAGCCGCGGATCTTGTTCGCAGGCCCCGAGCGGAAGAACCGCCAGATGGAACACTCCATGAATTCCCCTGAGGGCGCCATCTAACAAGTCGCGTTGAAGCAGATCACCTTCGATCACTTCGACACCGCAAGCCCCACCTAGACCAGCCAAGTTCCGATCGTTGATTATCTTGTCAAAGACCACAATCCGCGCAGCTCCTTGCTGGACCAAGGCTTCGACCAGATGCGAACCGATAAAGCCGCTGCCCCCGGTCACGAGAAAGTGATGGCCTTCGATCTTCATTGTCTCTCCTCTGGAAACATGATTTGATGAACCCGCTCCTCTGGCTACCCTCTTGCCTGCCCTTTTCTGCTTCCTCCGTCGAGGAGCGACATTTCGCAATTGGCGCAGGAGCCTGAAGACTCAATCGTCTGGATCGTCGTTAAAAATCTCTTCTCTGGAACACGATACAGGCCACCATGAGGAGTAAAGCTGCATACAGGATCCCGTATGTCGATGCCATCACCTGGTACGAGAACGGGATAGCTATCCCCCACGCGCCCTGTCCCTTCACGTTCAGCATCTCCAAATTGGGAAAGACATAGTACAGGCACGCGGTCAGCCACTTGAGGAGAACGCTCTCGGTCTTTGCAGCAATCCCCTTAAGGTCAGCCGTCAGATGGCCGATCACATAGATGGCCAGTGTGAGGATCGCGCTCAACGTGGCTGAACTAAATGTGGAAAACACAAGCGCGACAGCCGTCACCACCAGCAACTCTACGAGAATCAGCCAGACTGCCTGGAACAGGGCGATGTGTATGGGGGCCCTGTTTGCGAGCAGCGTCACGATGAACACAGCCATCATGATCAGCACATTGACCGACAGGGTCAGCACCAATCCAAAATACTTACCCAAGAGAAATTGAGTCCGACTGATCGGCCTTGCCATGATGGTATAGATGGTCCGCCGCTCGATTTCCTTGCTGACCAGCCCGATCCCGACAAACACCGCGATGAGCACTCCGATCAGATTGATCGCGGCCAGTCCCATATCGGTCACCACTTTTTTATGTTCGGCAATGGTGAGTTCGCCAAGCAAGACCGAGGCGCCAATGAGCAGCACCGCAAAAATCAACAGGTTGTACAGAATCTTGTCGCGTAACGTTTCGCGAAAGGTGTTCAGCGCAATGACCAGTACGGATGTCATCGACGAACGTGTCTTCCCGCTTACGCCTTGGAGTGGTCTTCGGCCTGGGCCACAAACAGTTCTTCCAGCGAGCCTTTCTGCGGCGTGACGGAGATCAATCGCCCTCGATGCCTCCGGATGTGTTCCGCGACCCCATCTACCAGATCAGCATGTGGCAATACGATCAGGCACCGAGAGCCGCGCCAGAGGACTTTGGCGGCATCCGGCACGATCTCAGCGACACGGTCGGGCGAGAGCCCGTCACACACGATCTCCACCGGACCAGCGCGTCGGCTGACCAATTCATCCACCCGCCCGCTGGCCAGCAACCGACCTTTGACGACGATGCCGACGCGATCACAGATCATCTCGACGTCGGGGATGATATGCGTGCTGAAAAACACGGTCTTGCCTTGTTCCCGCAAGTTCAGAATCAAGTCACGAACCTGTTTCCGTCCGATTGGGTCTAAACCGGACATCGGCTCATCCAGAATGACCAGCTCGGGATCGTGGATGAGGGCCTGAGCCAACCCAATCCGCTGCAACATCCCCTTCGAAAATTTCCGAAGCTGCCGAGTCCGGGCCTCGGTCAATCCCACAAGATCAAGCAACGCCGTGATGCGGTGAGCCAGTGCGCTTCGGTCCAGCCCGGCGAGGCGTCCGTAAAAGCCCAGAAACTCTTCTGCCGTCAGATAGTCATAAAAATACGGAGCCTCAGGAAGGAAGCCGATCCTCTGGCGGGTGTGGATGTCGCCGGCTGGTTGACCGAGCAACTCGGCTGTCCCACGCGTCGGCCGCATGAGCCCCATCAGGATCTTCAAGGTCGTCGTCTTGCCCGCACCGTTCGGGCCCAAAAACCCATAAATCTCACCCCGGCTCACCGAGAGCGATAACCCGTCCAGCCCAATCACCGGCTTTTGCCACGGCCAATTGGGCGTATAGACCTTGGTCAATTGATCGACCAGAATCACATCCATCGGGTTGCTCCCCAAACGACCGATCGCCTCATGACCGACTGGCACCCCTCCCGTCCTCGCCACTCGAAGAGGGAGACGACGGCGGGGTCGTTCCTCGTGAGGCAGACCCGCATCCCATATGCCGGTGTACGCGCAAGCGTTCCTTCAGGCCAGGAGACGAAACAGTGCCATTCGTCGGATTGAACTGATACCGATTCCCGAACGGATCCTGCGGCACGTGGTCAAGAATGTCGCCAGCGACCAGGTCGGTGAGCGCCTTCGGCAGCTTGCGGTAACGGTGCTGGTAACGACGCACCGCTTCTTCCAACAACCGGATGTCCCGCTCGGCGAGGATTTCCTTCATCCGCTGTGCCAACGCTTCACGCATCCGCTCGTCGTGGGTCTGCTGAGCAAACCGCTGAAGGAATTCGAGGGCGGCGTCCGGATCGCCACTTTCGACCGTCATTCGCGCCGCCAACCGCGGAAGATACTCCGGCGCGCCGGGGAGAAGGGACGCCTGGCGGAAATAGATTGCAGCGTTCGCCGGATCGCAGAGCTCATAGAAATAGTCGTAGCCAATCGTAAAAGGCAGTTGCCACACATCCGGATTGTGCCTTTGGCCTTTCTTCAAGAGCGCGATGCTCTCCTGCACTAACCCCGCCCACACGCCTAGAATCGTACCCGTCGCGTGATAAGCCATGACGAAACGAGGATCGAGATCCGTCAAGACATCGGCTGCGTGGTACGCCCAGCGATAATCCGCCAAGGTCGCATCCCGTCCGCCGAAATGTTGGATGGCTTTCAGCCAGATGAGGTCGGCCGCGATTTGCCGGTATCCCAATACGGCTACCTTGAGATACTCGCCTCTCGGCAAGTACGACAATTCGGCAGCCCGGACGGTTGACGGCCGCTGGCGCTCCATGGTCACGAGAAGACTCGTCGCCATGGCACCCAGGCCGACAACGAGGCCGATCATCACCATGGTCTGTTTGAGGGACTGTGCTTTCTGTCCGGTCATGACAGCTCGATCCCGGCTCGTTGCAACGCACTGGCGAGCCGCGTCACATCAACCTCAAGATACTGACGCTCGAAAGGGGCCACCCCCGCGAGGGGGTATCGCCTCTGCCGATCGACAATCTCCTGGTATTCGGTTTTGGCTTTCTGGTGCTCGCCTTGACGGCTCAGATACAGTCGGACAAGCCAAGCCCGTCCGGGCAAAAAATTTGGTTCAAGCTCCACCGCCTCGCGGATCAGCCGTTCGGCTGCCTCTCGCTCCCCCAAGGCCCATAAGACCTCTCCCAAGGCCAACCGCTCGAAGACGGCATAGGGCATCCTGTGAAGGGCCTCCTCGTATGCATCCTTCGCAGCGAGAAGCCACGAGCGTTTCTCTTCTGGCGTGCGGACCAATTCATGGTGTGACGCGATCGCCATGGCCATTTCACCGGAGATCGCCCACAACCGTCCATCGAGCGGGTTACAGACCGTTGCGCTCCTCACTTCGGCAAGCGATGTGTCGAGAGCTGTTGCATCATGCGTGTGTTGAAAGACGCGAAAGGACACGCCTCCGAGCGCGCTGTGATAGAGCGCCTTCCCCGGATCGAGCGCCGTCGCATGGCGAAGGTGCGCCACGGCTTGCTTGAGGTCCCCTCGATCCAGCGCCCGTCTACTGGCTTCATAGAAGAGCCACGCCGTCCCCAGCATCACGACCACGGCCGCCAGCATGAGACACGCGCTGCCGCCCACCCACCTCCACAGCCACGGGCGGTGGATTACCAGCGCTGGCTCAGGACGAACGTTCTTGCACGCGAGTCTCGGTGCCACCAGGATCACGGCTACCGACAGGACCAGCAGGATCGCGAGCGGGGGCTCATGCAAGTTCGAATCCACGGCCGCATGGACAAGGATACTCGCCACCGCGCCGATGGCCCCGACGAGGATCCCGCGCTGCCATCGCACAAGGCGTAAGCGGAGGGCTGCCCTGGCTCGGCGCATCACCTCTAGGACTCCCCACCCAAAGAGCACCAATCCAAGCACCCCGAGCTCAGCTCCAATCTGCGCAATCTCGCTATGCGGTGTCCGAGCGACTTGGGCATACCGGGTCACCTGCTGCTCAACAGGAAAGGCATAGCGAGGCGCGAGATATTGGTACAGCCCAAGCCCGACCCCGAACGGATGGTCCAGCATCATGCGAGCGGCTTGTTGCCACATCTGAAGTCGCGCATAGGTCACCGGATTGTGTTGGTGCTCAGCGATGAGTCGGCTCTGCCAGGGAGTCGGAAGCAGTATTACGAACACCACGATCCCCAGCATAGCGGCCAGGCCTCGCTTGCCCCAGCGCAGCGCACAGACCGTTCCTGCCCCAGCCAACAGCGCGAGCATTCCACCACGAGAACCCGTCGCAATCAGCGCGGCCCCCATTGTGCCGCCCAGCAGCGCGGCGACGACGACCATGCCCGCTGAAGGGTGCCGAAGCCAATTGCTCGGCGCGTTGGCTCGTTGTGCCACCGGATCGGGAGCTCCAGCATGCCTCTGTCCAGCTTGACGGCAACCAAGGGCTCTCCAGCCACCGCGAGCCAGCGTCGCGAACTTCGGCGTAAGCCTGCGAGACGATCGCGGCGTGCTCCAACTGTAGGCCACCATGCCGAGCAGCATCGAGAGAAGGGCTGCCAGATAGCCGGCCAGGAAATTCGGGTTGAAAAACGTCCCCGTTGGCCGGCGCGTCCCGAACCACAAGCCTTGAACGAGCGCCCAACCAGCTTCCAGCCCACCCATGACGGCGAGGGTGCCGAGCAGGACGAGCACATGATTCCATCGATGCAAAAAAAACACAACCAAATAGAGCAATCCTGCATAGGTACAGAGCACGATCAGCCACTGTCGGCTCTGGGCTGGATACGCCGAGAGCAGCGTGGACACAGCAGCGAGCCCGAGAAAGGCGACGATGAGCCATCCTACACGGCCGCCTGGCCAGACAAACTGGCCGTGGCGCAGGCCTTCGACAAGCCCAGTGGCCGCAAGCCAGAGCACGAGCAGGCGAATGATCATGGCGGCCACATGGGTCGTGCCACCTTCGAACAACGGCGCGAAGCCCAAAAGACCACAGAGCAGAAGAAGCCAGGCCGGTAAGCCAAACCGCAGCATCTTCAAGGCGTCCAACGCACGGTTCACTCGGCAACTGGTCCTATGACCTCGAAAAACCCATGAGCAGAACAGGACCCTTGCCAGCGGGGTGGGTCTCAGGCGAGGACAGGAAAAAGCAAGCGGGGTGGGCGGTCCCCACCCCGCATTTCACTCCGATAGGGATCGAGATGATCCCGCTTAACTACACATCGTTCACGTCAGGAACTTGGAGATTTTGCTTAATATCATTCACATGCCAAGAGTCAACATCAGCATCATTATCTAAATTTGCCGCAGCAGTGGCAGTAAAACCATATGCTCCGCCCGTGTTCGTTGCTGCAGCTGGAGCGCCGGTACTTCCTGCGTTATACGCAACTAATGTTCCTCCGCTTGGAGCACATCCAGCGTTGCTATAACAAATGTCCACGCCTTGAGTCGTGCCAGCACTGGTGTTGACACCAACGCCTCCACCAGCGGCTGGCCCCACATAGGTGTAACGATTGGATGTACCCGTCAACGTCCAACCGATTTCATTGAAAGCTCCGAAGTACGACCGTTCTCCGAAGAAGGCGCTCTCCGCCACAAAGATCGCCCCCAGATTGGTTTTTGCCTCCGACTGCCGCGACTTGGCCTGGTACTTCAGGAAATTGGGGATCGCAATGGCCGCCAGAATCCCGATGATGGCGACCACGATCATCAATTCGATCAAGGTAAAGCCTTTTTGACTCCGTACTCGTGTGAACATGATGCTCCCTCCCTTGTTGGATTGACTCACCGCCACACCGGCCGTGCGGTCTTCTTCCCCGCGCTCACCTTTGCTTCAGCGGTCTTTGAACTGTCCTTAGAAGCCCCAGCACGTTCTGTGCCAACCAGTATTTGCTCTGAACCCTTCACCCTGACCTGACAGGCTCACCGTTTCCTTCATGGTTTCAGCCGTTTCTAGTGGTTCCTCACGCCATGCCCTTCCACGTATCCATTTCCCTTCCCTTCAATTCACGTCACTCTGATCGGCAATTTGTAGCCCTTGCTTCAGATTGTTGACATGCCACATGTCGATCGTCGTATCTGCATCCAAATTCGCGGTCGCGGTGGCGGTAAATCCTGGAGCAGGGGGCCCTGTCAAGCCGGACGGCACTATGGTATTGGGACCTGGGTCGCCTCCTCTTTGCGGAGGGATTAGATCGCTTCCCGCTGTGGTTCCCGCCCCCACCCGATACGCATACCAATTGACTGCCCCAGCGAGTCCAAAGCCGATCTCATCAAACGTGCCGAATACCGACTGCTCACCGAAGTGCGCACTCTCCGCCACAAAAATTCCCGCCAGGTTCGCTTTGGCTTCACTCTGCCTGGTCTGCGTTTGATACCGGAGGTAATTCGGAATCGCGAGGGCTGCCACGATGCTCAGCACCGCTACCACGATCATCAGCTCTATCAAGGTAAAGCCCTGTGGCATCCGAGCAGATGGCCTCATCGCTGAGCCCGTTCCTCCAGCCAGTGGTGCTTTCCCACAAGCAGAGACCATGCCAGGAGCCTGCCTTCGCCAAGCCTACCAAGAATTGGTTGAAAGAAAAGGTTTTTTTGAATTTTCACCATGCGACCAGTCTTCAGACCGTCAGGATGGAGCGCTTGTTTCGCGCCCGGAATGACCAAAAATGGCAAAAGAAAATGGACGTCGTTCCCGGAGAACAAGATGTTTGGGGAAGGGGATGAAGGGGTGGCTGATGAAGCTTGAGCGAAATCAAAACAGATACAGCCTGTATCCGAATAGCGTCCCCGATCGGTGCTGATCGTGTCGTGATTTGACCGTGCGGCAGGAATGCCGCGATTCGACAACTGTTGCTAAGCTGTTCTCTTCCGGTGGAAGGCTTGTTCTCGGCGCCTCAAAAGAGGAGGCCGACCCGTGCCAGCGCTCGAATCGCTACGGTCAGGGCGTTGCGTGTTGGAGGGACTTGTTCTCTGAAACCCTTCGCTGGGCTTGTCTCACCCGTTCTTCTTGAGTCGGATCACCCATGCCGCGTTCACGAAAGCGCTCGATCAATTTGACGTTGGAGGGATCCAGCTCCAATGAGTGCAGCCAGGCTTCCCGAGCTTCTGCCAGCAGATCTTGCTTGAGATAGATTTCGCCCAAATGTTCAAAAATAACGGGGTCGTCACCGACCAGATCGACCGCTCGCTTGATCTCGGCAAGCGCCTCGTTGATCAATCCCATCTTGAAGAACGCCCAGCCGAGACTGTCCACATAATAGCCGTTGTTCGGTTTCAACGCGACCGCTTGCTTGGTCAGCGCGACGGCTTCCTCGATCTTGATTCCTCGTTCCGCGTAGCTGTAGCCAAGATAGTTCAGCGCGTCCGCGTGCTTGGGATCGAGTTTCAGCGTCGTCTCCATGGCACGGACCACATCGTCGAACCGGTTCAACTTGTCATAGGCCGTTCCAAGATTGAAATACAGATCAGGATTGGTCGGGTTATACCGGATCCCCTCTTCAAAGGTGTGCAAGGCTAGCTCGTACTGCTCGGTTTGCAGATAAGTCAGCCCGAGCATCAGATATCCTTCGGGCTGTTTAGGGTTCAACTTCACGGCCTGCGAGAGGTGTGTCACGGCTTCTGGAAAGCGTTTCAACCGATATAGCAAGACGCCCAGATGCAGATGACTGTCGAAATAGTTCGGCTCCAGCTTAAGATTGTCGGTATAGGCCTCCACCGCCTTGTCGTAGTGCTTGGTTTCTTCAAACATGAATCCCAGGTAATCCCTGATCTTCAGCTCAGCCGGACGGGCGGCCAAAATTTGGGTTAATCGTTCGATCGCTTTCGGATACTCCTTCAACTCGCCGTAAATCAAACTCAGGCGAAGTTGCGCATCGAAATCGGAAGGATCGTCAGCCAGGACCTTTTCCAACTCCGCCATCGCCTCTCTGTATTCTTTCCCATTGATATACAACCGAATCAGATGCTGGCGAATTTCTCGGCCATGGGGGTTGACGAACTGCAAGTATTTGCGATACACGGCGATGGCCTTTTCGCGGTCCTGCTGAGTCTCATAGGCCGACGCCAGCGCCATATACGCCGGTTCAAAGGCTGGATTGACGGCCATGGCCCGCTCGAAACTGGCAATCGCCTTGTCTGGCTGCTTCGCTTCAATCGCCACGCGACCGAGATAGTAATAGCCCAGTGGCGAGTCTGGCGTGATCGTGATGCCCTGCTCGATACTCTGCGCCGCCTCGTCGAAGCGCTTCAGATTCAACAGTAACAACCCCCTTGAAAAATACGATTCGCTTTTGGTGGGGTCGATCCGGATCGCGCGATCGAACAGCGCGAGGGCCTTCTCCACCTGGCCGGCCCCAGCGTAAATTCCAGCGATCTGTCCCAACAGTTGCGCATCCTGACCGGCCCCCTCGGCCACTTCATCCGCATAGCGCACAGCCGCCACCAGATCTCCCGCGGAAAACAACAGCGTAGCCAGGCGAGCCTTCAAGAAGCGAGAAGTCGGGTCTGTTCGTAACGCAGCCTGATACTCTTGGATCGCGCGGTCGATGTCCTGCGCCAGTTCAGCCTGATACCCCAGCATGAAATGGTACGAAGACCGGGCATCGACGGCTGAAGCCGATTTGGCCCCTGATGGGGATGAATCGGGAGGAAGCACGGCATCGGTGCGAGGAGCGGCGGCGCAGGCGGCAATGCTCGACAGGATCGCCGCAATGATCAAGGCGCTAAGTCCCAGTCCCCTCACAGCAGAACCAGCAATCGCCACAACCGATCTCATAGCTTGTCACCCAACTGTGTATGAAGTGGTGGAGAGACGCCGGGGGCGTCGAAGCGGATTATACAGACGCTCCTTATCCAGCGTCAAACCGCTTCGCGGATGTCGAGGCTTTCAAACTTCGCGAACTTATCGTGGAAATACAGTTGCTTGTCTCCGATGGGGCCGTTGCGGTGCTTTCGCACGAGAATATCCGCGATCCCTTTCTTCTCCGAATTCGGATCGTAGACTTCTTCGCGGTAAATGAAGATTACCACATCCGCATCCTGCTCGATGGCGCCGCTCTCGCGCAGATCTGCCAACATCGGAATTGGCGGTTTACGGTTTTCGACGTTTCGGCTCAACTGCGAGAGGGCAACAACCGGGATATTGAGTTCCTTCGCTAACCCTTTCAAGGACCGGGAAATGTCAGAAATCTCCTGCTGGCGGGACTCGGCATCGCTTCGACCCTGCATCAATTGGAGATAATCCACGATCAACAGATCAAGCCCCCGCTCCGCCTTGAGCCGCCTTGCCTTGCCACGCATCTGTTGAACCGTGAGCGCCTCCGTATCATCAATAAAAATCTGCGCCTGCTCCAGGCGCCCGGCTGCCTCGGCCAGCCGCCACCAATCCTCTTTCTGCAGCCTTCCGGTTCGCAACGCATGCGAATCCACCCGAGCTTCTGAACTCAGCATGCGGAGGACCAATTGCGGCTTGGACATTTCCAGACTGAAAATCCCAACGACGGCTCCCGCATGGATGGCGGCATGCTGGGCGATCCCTAGCGCGAGGCTGGTCTTGCCCATACTGGGACGTCCGGCGATCACGATGAGATCCGATGCCTGCAGACCAGCCGTCAGTTCATCAAGATCGTAAAATCCGGTCGGGACCCCCGTGACCCGCTCTTTCCGCTTGGAGAGACGGTCGACGAGTTCGAGACTTTCTTTGATGATCTGATTGATCTGGGTGAAGGATCGGCCGAGTTTCCCCTGAGCGAGACTGAAGACCGATTGCTCGGCATACTCCAGCAATTCGTCAACCGGGGCCACGCCCTCGTACCCGCGGGCAATGACGTCGGTGGCCGTGCTAATCAACCCTCGGAGGAGCGCTTTGTCCCGAACGATCTTGCAGTGGTAGCGAATATTCGCCGCGCTCGGCACCGCCTGGACGAGCTCTGCCAGGTATGTGGCGCCTCCCACCGCTTCCAACTCGCCCCGCATTTTGAGCCGCTCGGTCAGGGTGATCTGGTCAATCACCTCGCCGGTTTCGGACAGCTCGATCATCGCACGGTAGATCTTCCGGTGCGCGGTCCGATAGAAATCGTCTTCACTCACCAGCTCCATCGCCTTGGCGATGGCCCCGTTATCGAGCAGAATGGCGCCTAGCACTGACTGCTCGGCCTCCAGGTTTTGCGGAGGGAGTTTAGGTTCGGAGAAATCCATCGTCCCCAGCTCCCGTCAGGAGCTTGTCGTTCCGCCAGCCCAATCGGCCAGCGTTTGAATCTTGACCCGCTTACACGAGTACACCCGGGAGCGGCGTGTCCCCGGCCGTTTGGCCGCAGGACCGGATGAGCGGTTCTCAATCATTAGCACCTCATCGGCGGAGAGACCAGGGGCACCAAGCACGAGAGCCGCCGTGGCTTGATACCGACGTGCCTCTTCAACAGCCGCCTGGACGGTCTCGGCGGGTCGTTGTCGCACCTCTCCATGAACGACCCGGCACCCGCGCGCCCTTAACAGGCTCGTCAACTGAAAGACGCGTTGAGACAAATGGAGCGGTGCACAGACGACATAGTCAGGCCCCGGTTGGCGGGATTCCCCGGCAATATCCACACTCAACGCGCGGAACAGCCGATCGACATCCACCGCAAAGCCGGTGGACGGGAGATCCCGACCGAATCGTCCGATTAAATGGTCGTAACGGCCACCGCCGCCGAGTTCGCATCCGACTCCATCCGCAAACACATCGAAGACGAGCCCGTCGTAATACTCGAAGCCGCGTAATTCGCCGAGGTCGAGCAAGAGACATCCGCCGAGCCCCGTGGACTCTAGCAACTGGTAGACTTGGGCGAGTCGATCGAGCGTCGATTGCAGTGTCCGGTCCCGCCCGGCAAGCGTTCGCCCTCGACGCAGCACTTCGTCCTTGCCATACAATCCGGGCACTTCGAGAATGACTCGAGCCTGGGCCGCCGGCACTCGCTCGGACGAAAGAATTTCCTCGAGGCGCGGCAAATCCTTGCGGGCCGCAGCCTCTTCCGCCCGCTTTCGCCCCTCCGTGGACATCCCTGCTCGGGCCAGCAGGCCCTTAAAAAAGCCGACATGCCCTAAAGAGACTTTGAACGAACGCAGCCCGACCTGTTTCAGGCATTCCGCCAGGAGCGCGATAATTTCGGCGTCGGCGGCCCCATCGTCCCGCCCGATCAGTTCCGCCCCAACTTGAAAAATCTCTCGATCCCGCCCCGCATGTTCTGGCTCGTACCGGAAGACGGAAGTCCGGTAGGAGAGGCGCAGAGGAATCTGCCGGTCGATCATTCCCATCGCCACGGTCCGGGCGATCTGCGCCGTGGCGTCGGGCCGCAGGAGCAAGATGCGGCCGGTCGTCCGATCGGCAAATTGGTAACACTTCTCGATGAGATCCTGCTCAAGGCCCGGCGCCAGCACATCCAGGTATTCGAACGTGGGCAGGATAATTTCGTCATAGCCCCAACGACTCAATTGGGTCAGGAGGATGCTTTCAAGCCGCCGGACCTGCATCGCGACATGGGGCAAAATGGTCGTCATCCCCGCCGGCACGAGCGAGCGCTCGTGTGTAGAGATCGGATGGGACAACTGCGCGGATGGTGTGCTCGGCCGGCTAGCCATGGCCAGTGGAAGGGACGGTTACAGACTCATGGAGAGATCGGCGACCTTGACCGAGAGGATGTTTTTCGCGGACTTAATGTGGTCCAGGACCTCGCGGGATAAGGGAACGTCGGTACCGATGATTAATAAGGCGTTGCCGCCGCGTTCCTCGCGGGCACACTGCATGCGAGCGATATTGATGTCGTGATCGCCCAGCACTTTCCCAACCTCGCCGATCACGCCTGGCCGATCGACGTTGAGAATCAGCAGGAGATGTCCCTCGGGCACCACTTCGACTTGGAACGTGTCGATTTCGACAATGCGAGGTTCCTTGCGATTGTGCAACGTCCCGGCTACCTGATGCGCCCGTCTGCCCGCCTCGACCCGAACCCGAATCACACTCGTGAAGTCACCGGCGTCTCCGCTCTTGACTTCCTTCACTTCGATCCCCCGCTCCTTGGCGACGAGCGGCGCGTTCACAAAATTCACCGCGTTTTCGAGGATCGGAGTGAGCAGTCCTTTCAAGAGCGCAATCGTCAACGGCGCCACAGTAAGCGAAGCGACTTCTCCATTGTATTCAACCGTGACCCGCTCAAGCCCGCCCTCGTAAAGCTGAGCTTGTAGGAGGCCGACTTTTTCGGCCAATGCCACATACGGCTGAAGCTGCGGAAGCAGCTCCGGGGGCACTGATGGCACGTTGACGGCTCCGCGCGCGATCCCTTTAGTGAAGTAATCGACGATCTGCTCCGCGATGCCGATGGCGACGTTCTCCTGCGCTTCTGTCGTTGCCGCGCCAATGTGCGGCGTGCAGATGAAGGTGTCCAAGGTTAGCAAAGGATGATCGGGCTTGATCGGTTCTTGGTCAAACACGTCGAACGCGGCTGCGGCCACCCGGTTGCTCTTGAGGGCCTCATAGAGATCGGTCTCGTTGACGATCCCACCGCGCGCGCAGTTGACGATCATCACGCCGGGTTTCATCTTGGCGATCGCCCTGGCGTCAATCAGCGACCTGGTTTCCGGCGTCAAGGGCGTATGAACCGAGATGATGTCACTTCGGCGGAACAGTTCATCGAGAGCCACCATCTCGACCCCCATCTTGCGTGCTCGTTCTTCAGCCAGATAGGGATCATAGGCGATGACATTCATGCCGATTCCTTGCGCCAACTTGGCCAAATAGCCGCCAATCTGCCCGACCCCGACGATCCCCAGAATTTTGTTGTACAACTCAACGCCCATGAACCGTTCTTTCTCCCACTTCCCGGCTTTCATCGATGCGGTCGCTTGGGGAATCCGACGGGTCATCGCGAGGATCATCGCCAGGGTGTGTTCCGCGGTTGTCACGGTGTTGCCGCCGGGGGTATTCATGACGACAATGCCGCGGCGGGTCGCTGCTTGGGTATCCACATTGTCCAACCCGGAGCCGGCCCGCCCGATGACTTTGAGACGCTCCGCAGCGGCAATCACATCGGCGGTGACTTTCGTTCCCGAGCGGACAATCAGGCCGTCACAATCTTTGATCTCCTTGAGCAGCTCGTCCTTGGAGAGCTTGGTCTTGACAACAACGGTGAATCCGGCCTTTTCGAGGACCTCGATCCCTTGCTTGGACAAGCTGTCACTGACCAGAATTTTCATCGCCATCTCGTCTGATCGTTCCCGTCAAACCTTGGCCATCAGCAATTCCTGCGCTCTCGACACACCGCTGCCCAATTTGATCGGATGGCCGAAGCCTTTCAGAACCATTTCAACAGCCGCCAAGGCCGTGATGACATCGAATCGGTCTATATACCCCATGTGCGAGAGACGGAAAATCTTTCCCTTCAAATGGTCCTGGCCGCCAGCGGCCGTGATTCCGTAGTGCACCCTGAGATTCTTGTAGATCGCCTGACCGTCGATGCCATCGGGAGCGGAAACCGCCGTCACCGCGTCGCTGGGTGATTCTTTAGGAAAGAGGGAGAGGCCAGCCGCCTTGATTCCTTCCCGCATGGCCTGAGCCAGCGCCGCTTGGCGGGCAAACACGGCTTCCAGTCCCTCTGCCTTCAGCATCTTGAGCACTTCCCGAAGCCCAAGGATCAGGGAAACTGCCGGGGTATATGCCGTTTGGTTATTGCTCTGAGAAGCTCGTTCTTTCTTGAAGTTGAAATAGAACGCGCCATTTTGGGCCTTTTCAGCCAATTGCCAGGCCTTCTCACTCACGCTGACGAAGGCTAATCCGGGCGGCAGCATCAGCGCCTTCTGCGATCCAGTGATCACCACATCCAAGCCCCACGCATCAGTCTTGATATCAAACACGCCCAACGCGGTGATCGCATCCACCACGAGAATCGTGCCCTCATATGGGCGCACAATCTCCGCCAAGGTTTTCACATCATGTGCGACACCAGTCGATGTCTCGCTCGCCTGCACATACACAGCCTTGATCGACGGATCTTTCTTGAGCGCATCGGCGACCGCCTGTGGATCGACAGCTCGCCCCCATTCAACCTTAATCTCTGTGACGTGGGCACCGAACGTTTTGCACAACTTTCCCCACCGTTCTCCGAACTTCCCCGCATTCACGCAAAGGGCTTTGTCACCGGGGGACAGAAAATTCGACACCGCACCTTCCATCCCTCCGGTCCCGGAAGAGGCGAGAATCAAGACATCGTTACGGGTTTGGAAGAGCCATTTGAGGTCCTCGCGCACTTCGGCGAACACCTGGGCAAATTCGGGCGCACGGTGGTGGATCATCGGCCGCGCCATCGCCAGCAGGACCTCCGGCGGCACAGGGGTCGGTCCAGGAGCAAGTAGATACCGTTTCAACATCAACCCGTTCTCCTCTGCTTTTAAAGACTTGGGGGTCTGTCAGGAAGGCGGCTACGCTATCACAGCCCTTGCCAGAGAGTCAAGGTGACGCCTGTCGATATTCTTTTCCTTGACAACAACGGAAACAATCGCTAGGGTAGCCCAAAATTCTGTTTTCCGTTGCGCGTCCAACAACCGCACGAGCTGCTCGGCGCGGAGGCAGAGGCAAGAAGGTGGGCAGATGAAAGGCTTTGCGGTGATGTTCTTGCCAATCATGGTCCTGGTTGCAGTGGCCATGGCGACATCTGCAACGGCTGCACAAGCGCTCGTCGAGGCTGCGGGAGGGCTGGCCTCCGCCTCGGTTGATGAATCCTCATCGACGAGCCAAATCACTTCACAAGCCATTGAGAAGACGCCTGGCCCGCAAGAAACTTCGGAGCGGCTTTTTCTAAACGATTCTCCTGCCGATCAGGCAGCGACGGCGCCGGCTTCGGCTTCGGAGAAACCTGCCGGACCTCAGCAGGCCACCGATTCGCAAGTTAGCGAGTCTGAAGGATCGGCAAAGGCCGCGCCTGGAGAGCATGTACGAAATGGACAAGTCGCTTATAACGTCCCTATCGTGCTGGATTCCTCCGTCCAGAGCCATATTCGTTACTTCAACACCGCAATTCGTGATCGGTTCGAGAAATGGTTGCTCCGACTGGGCAAGTATAAGCCGTTGGTGGAACGCATTTTCTCTGAATTCGATTTGCCGAGCGACTTGGTGTATCTCTCCCTGGTCGAGAGCGGTTTCAATCCGTATGCTTATTCGCGCGCCCGGGCCGCCGGCCCTTGGCAGTTTATGAAAGGCACGGCGAAGCTTTACGGGCTGCGGGTTGATCAATACGTAGATGAGCGCCGCGACCCCATCAAGTCAACGGTCGCGGCGGCCCGATATCTGAAGGATCTGTACGATCTGTTCGGAAGTTGGCCATTGGCCATGGCCGCCTACAATGCCGGTGAAGGGAAAGTGCTGCGCGCGCTGCAAAAGGCGCAAGCCGAAACGTTCAAAGAAATTTCCCGCACTACGCTGATCCGTCGGGAAACCAAAGAGTACGTTCCCCGGTTCATGGCCGCCACCATCATCGCAAAGAATCCGGATCGTTACGGGTTTCCGCTGGAAGAGGTGCCACCTCATAGCTTTGAAGAAGTGATCGTCCGCCGCCCGATCCATTTCCGGGCGATCTCGAACATCACCGGCATTCCTTATCAGGAGTTGAAAAATCTGAACCCGGAGCTTCGCCGGGACGCCACACCGCCGGACGACGCCGAGTATCATCTCAAGGTCCCGGCAGGAACGAAAGAAAAAGTCGAGCGGCTGCTGGACCGTATTCCAACCTACAAGCACGCCCCGATCATCGCGAAATCCAAGCGCAGCCACAGAGATTTCGATAGCGCGAAAGTGTATCGCGTGCAGGTGGGCGATACGCTTGAAAAGATCGCCAAGCGCTTCCGAATTTCGGTCAAAGCGCTCAAAGTCAGAAATAACCTCACCCGCGCCATAATTAAGCCGGGCGACGTGCTCGCCATCAGATAACCGTTCCGGCCCGTCTTGCCCAACCGACGGGCTTCTCCACTGAGCCCCGCGTGGCCGAACCGATTGGGTTAGCGTTGTACTGTGCCCGATGAAGGGGACGAGTGGCCGGCTGGATTCGCAGCGGACCCGCTGGGTTGCGATTCGGCCGTTGCGCTTCCGGAAGCACTTCCGTCCGGCCCTTTCTTCACTTCCAGCGCCTTGATGCGGACCGCCGCTTCGCTCGCGAAAGGAGAGGTGGGATATTCCTTGATCAATTGCTGATAATGGCTCACCGCGCCTTCCGGCCGTGATTGAGCCTCTTCGAGCTTGCCCAATTCAAAAAGCGCGTTGTCTTTATTCAAGGCGGACGGCAATTGTAGGACTGTCTCAAACGCTTTGGCCGCCTGATCCCGGTCTCCCTTCAGGAGATAGGCATAGCCCAATCGTTGCTGAACCAGTCCAAGCAATGCGGAGTTGGAACCATATAGCAGGACATACCGCTTGTAAGTCTCGATCGCTGCATCGAGCTCATTTGCCTGCACCAACGCATTTCCCAGGTGATACAGAGCAAGCGGCGCACTGGGCGCGCGCGGATACTGTTCTACCACTTGGCGAAACTTCTTGATCGCCTCCTTGAGGTTGGCGTCAGCCTGTTCCGGTTTGTCGGCTGGGCGCATCAAATAGTGGCGGGTGGCTTCGCGGTAGAGATCGAGCGCCGCCTCCGCCGTATGGTGGTCATACCACAGCACACCGGTGACAAGCGCTACCGCCGCGAGCAAGACCCCGATCCCCACCAGCACAGCTCGGCGATTTTCCTGCATCGCGAGCAGTAGGCGTTCCATCCTGCTGAGCAACTGAGGCTCGGTCACCGGTTCACTTTTTGATGGAACTCTGATGCGGTAGGACATCTCTTTGCGCCTGTAGCCCATGGCCGGCGACGACTCGCCGACTCGACGGTGAGGGGCCTTATACGCGGGTTACCCGCTGATTGTCAATCACGCGCGAGGTTCCAATCGCCCTGGCCCACCGTTGACACCGGGAATCGGCAGGTATAGCGTACCGCGCACCGATGTCGGGACAACACGATGGCGTTGACGGACGATACCAATCGGGATGCGCAGTTCACTGCGCGGCTCCAACATCTGGAGCGGCATCACCTCCTGCGTCGGCCGAAATCCCTGGAGTCTGCGACCGGCCCGGTCGTCTCCATCAACGGACGTCGAGTGATTCTGTTGGCATCGAACGACTATCTCGGCCTAGCCACCCATCCTCGAGTCATTCAAGCCGCCGTCCAAGCTACTGAGACGTTCGGTGTCGGCGCCGGAGCGTCCCGCCTAGTCTCCGGAACGCTCCCCCCCCACAAGGAATTGGAGTCGGCGTTGGCTCGCTTCAAGGGCGCGGAGGCAGCCCTGGTGTTTGGCTCGGGGTATCTCGCCAATCTCGGATTGATCCCCGCATTGATCGGATCCAGCGGGATGATTTTCGCCGACCGATTATGTCACGCCAGCCTGATCGACGGATGCCGCTTGAGTGGAGCCGAGTTTCGCGTGTTCCGCCACTGCGACATGAGCCATCTCGAATCGTTGCTTCGTCGTCGCCCGGCGCGACGCCGGACGTTGATCGTCACTGACGGGCTGTTCAGCATGGACGGCGATGTGGCTCCGCTGTCCGACATCACCAGCCTGGCGGAGCGGTACGACGCTCAGGTCCTCGTCGACGATGCCCACGGGACCGGCGTGATGGGCGAACACGGTCGCGGCACGCTTGAACACTTGGGCGTCGAATCACGCATCCCATTTCATATGGGCACGCTCGGAAAAGCGCTGGGTGGGATCGGCGCCTATGTGGTCGGTCCCGCCTCGTTTATTGAATACCTGATCAATACGGCGCGGTCGTTCATGTTTACCACTGCGCCGCCGCCTGCCAGTGCGGCTGCTTCAGTAGCCGCATTGGCGATCCTCCAGACCGAGGCGGAACGACGTGCTCGCCTGTGGATCAACCGCTGGCATCTCTTTTCCGGGTTGCGGGCGCTCGGTTTCACCACGACCGACAGCCGCAGTCCGATCATCCCGGTGCTCATCGGCGAAGCCGAGCGCGCTCTCGCGATGGCCGAGAAACTTTTCGAGCACGGCGTCTATGCTCCGGCGATCCGGCCTCCAACCGTGCCGAAAGGAACAAGCCGCATCAGGGTCACGGTGACCTCCGAACATACGAGCGAGCAACTCGACGCCGCGCTGGAGGCCTTTCGGAAAGCCGGCAAGGACCTGGGGTTGATCTGAACCGCTTCTTTCGTCCACCAATAGCCCCCATAGGCTCCGCCGGAGCAGCATCAGCGTGTGGGTATTTTCTTGCTTTCTAGAATCGATGTGGCATGATGGGCCCAGGATCCTGCCCGCTTGAAGGCTACCTGTTCCCAAATTGATCGGTCATTGCCCGTTTATTTTTCGTCTCGGGCGGTCGTCGTTCTGGACGTGATCCGCCACGGAGGAGGGATCGGTTCATGGATATTTCGCAGTTGCTGACGTTTGCCGTCAAGGAAGGCGCCTCAGATTGCCATCTGAGTGCCGGTGAGCCGCCGATGGTCCGGATTCACGGGGACTTGAAGAAACTGGACCATCCACCGTTGAGCATGGAGGAGGTCCACGCACTCGTCTATGACATGATGAACGACGTGCAGCGCAAGATCTTCGAAGAACATCGGGAATGTGACTTCTCCTTCACGATGGGCGACATTGCGCGCTTCCGCGTCAACGTGTTTCTGCAGAACCGGGGTTTGGGAGCCGTTTTCCGGACCATTCCGACGGAGATCATCCCGCTCGAAAAACTCGGTATGCCTCCGATCATTCGGCAACTCTGCGACAGAGAGAAAGGTCTGATCCTCGTCACCGGTCCGACCGGATCTGGTAAGTCAACCACGCTGGCGGCGATGATCGATTACCTCAACAACACGTTTGAAGGTCATGTCATCACGATCGAAGACCCCATCGAGTTCGTCCACAAGTCCAAAAAGTGCTTAATCAATCAACGGGAATTGGGCGTGCATACGCTCTCGTTCGCCAATGCCCTTCGCTCGGCTCTCCGCGAAGACCCGGACGTCATCCTGGTAGGCGAGATGCGGGACCTGGAAACCATCCAACTCGCACTCACCGCAGCCGAAACGGGTCACTTGGTGCTGGCAACCCTCCATACGTCGAGCGCGCCCAAGACGGTCGACCGGATCATCGATGCATTCCCGCCGAACCAACAGGCACAGGTCCGAGCCCAGCTCGCCGAAACCCTGGAAGGCGTGCTGACGCAGACGCTGCTCAAGAAACGGACGGGCGGTCGGGTCGCGGCGGTCGAGATCATGGTCGGGACGACCGCGGTGCGGAACCTGATTCGCGAGGCCAAGCTCCATCAAATCCCTGGTATCATGCAGGCCAGCCAGAAGGACGGGATGCAGACGATGGACATGGCCTTGATCGAACTGGTGAACCGAGGACTGGTGACGAAAGGCGAGGCGCAGTCGCGGAGCATGAACCCGAATCTGTTCAACCAAGTCGGGGCCACCGCTTAGCTGCGCTTTTCACGAGGGTTCGTGTCGAAACCGCAATCGCTCGGCAGCCATTCACCCACAACAGATGAGCTCGGAGGCTGAGCATGGATATTCGCAGTTTGCTGAAGGTGATGGTGGATCGGGACGCGTCGGATTTGTACCTCACCGTCGATGCGCCACCGGTGTATCGCATTCACGGCGTCACCCAACACACCAACGCCCCGCCTTTCACGAACGAACAGCTCGAAGCCTTGGCGCTGGCCTTGATGCGCGGACAACAGCGGAGCGAGTTCGAGGAAAAGATGGAAATGAACCTGGCGCTCTATTACAAAGAATTGGGGCGCTTCCGGGTCAATATCTTCCGCCAGAAAGGAAACGTCGGCCTTGTCTTCCGGCTGATCAAGGCGCAGATTCAAACCATCGAGGAACTGCAGCTCCCGCCGATCATCAAGGACATCGCCATGACCAAGCGCGGTCTCGTCTTGGTCGTAGGCGCTACCGGTTCCGGTAAGTCGACCACACTGGCGGCGATGATCGACCACCGCAATACGACCGCACCCGGTCACATTGTGACCGTCGAGGACCCGATCGAATTCGTCCACCAGCACAAGAAATGCATCATCACCCAGCGGGAGGTCGGCTTCGACACGCATTCGTTCCAGAATGCGCTCAAGAACACGTTGCGGCAGGCGCCTGACGTCATCTTGATCGGAGAAATCCGGGACACGGAGACCATGGAAGCAGCTATTACCTTCGCCGAAACTGGCCACCTCTGCCTGGGCACGTTGCACTCAAACAACGCGAACCAGGCCATTGAGCGCATCATGAACTTCTTTCCCGTCGAACGGCACGCCCAGATCTATCTCCAGCTTTCGCTCAATCTCCGCGCCATCATTGCTCAACGATTGATTCCTTCCCTGGATGGCAAACGAGTGCCCGCGCTGGAGATCATGCTGGACACCCCGCGTATCAAGGATTTGATCAAAAAGGCGCAGGTCGACGCGCTTAAGGAGGCGATGGAACAGGGGATCGAGGAAGGCTGCCAGACCTTCGATCACGTCCTGTTCAATCTCTACAAATCCGGCAAGATCAGCATCGAACAGGCATTGATCAATGCCGACAGCGCCAACAATCTTCGGCTGAAGATCAAGTTGGAAGGGTTGAAGGGCGAAGAGGCGCTCGCCGCGCTACTGGACAAAGACAAAGGGGGGAAAGAAAAAACCTTCCAGATTCAAGGTACGGCCCCGTCTCGGCCAAGCCCTTTCCGCAAACACTGAGAGAGACGGCAGCCCGCCTTCCGCTTTGATCCCTCCCCGTCTCACTATTTTAGATCCACAGTCCAGTCAATCTCCCCCGCCGCCAGGCCGGTCCGGTGCTGGGATGCGCTCCAGGTAGGTCGCAATCTTCTCCACCGCCCCGGCGCTGAGTTTCTGTCCGTACCAGTTGGGCATCGTCCGATCTGGATATCCGGGCACCACATAGACACTTGGCGAGAGAATCGACTCGATGATGTATTCCCGCACCGTCTTGGCCTTACCGCGATACCTCGGATCCGCCAGCCGATCAGGCCCCGTGGTCCTCAGCAGCAACTCAGGCCCGACCCGGCCGCTCGCCCCCGCGATGCCGGGAATCGTATGGCAAACCACGCAACCCGCTTTTACAAATAAGTCTTCTACGGGCTCCTCTCCGGTCACCAGGGGTACTGCCTCCGGTGAGAGCAGAGGCGCTGCTTTGGCTCTTTGGGGTTCGGATTTGGATTTCGACGGAGACGGGCCGGACCGTCCGAGCGCGAAGACGGCAATCAGCAAGACCACGCCAATGATGATGGCGGTCCAAGCCCTTTCGTTTGAGAGAACCTGGGACTCCGCCTTCTTGTCATCGGAGGAAGACGGCTCCGGGGGTTCCTGATCCAATTCGGGATTCGACATGCTTCAGGAGAGACAGAGATGAACGAGGGGATGAACTCGCTGGCTGGTTTGGCTGTGAGCAAAGAGCCCACCCGGCCTCTTGACTCCTTTAATCACGGATGTCAGCGGTTCGGCCCGCGGGCAGTCTGCTTCCCTTCCTATTGTTTTTCCGCATCCATGGCACAACGAAATCCTATCGTGCGATCATGAAAGTCCGGCTCAGCAGAAAAGCGCGCGGTCGCGCGGAGCTTGCGCGGAATGTCGTACCAACTCCCACCGCGGTAGACTTTTCTATCCCCTGACGGAGGGCCCGTCGGATTGTCCTTCGGACTCTTGGAATAGTATTCACGGTCATACCAATCGGCGACCCACTCCGAGGCATTCCCGGCCATATTGTAAATGCCATACGGACTCCGGCCCCCGGTTTTGGGGACCAGACCCGTGCGAATGTTGAACCCTTCAACTCCATAGGTCACCGGCGCCAAGGTCACCGGGTAACTCACCCAATCTCCCCGGTTGTAATTCGCCAAATCAGGAAACGTGTGTACGTCACCCCACGGATAACGACGCCGATCGGTCCCGCGCGCAGCCTTTTCCCATTCGGCTTCGGTGGGCAGTCGCTTACCGGCCCATTTACAGTACGCTTCCGCATCATACCACGTCACATCAATCACGGGCCGGTCCGGCGCCGTCGCCAGCGCGTCTTCGTCCCACAACGACGGCGGATCGTGATTGGTATCCTGGAGAAACTTTGCATAACGCTCGATCGTGACCTCGAATTGATCAATGAAGTACGCAGGAAGGCACACCTCGTGTTCAGGACTCTCGTTCGGAAAACCTTGGGTCGGGTCCGCGCCGATGTTATTCGTCCCCATCGGGAAACACCCTGCTGGGATCAACACCATCGGCGTGTTGTCTTTCCCCTTTGGCACCGGTTCCGGAAAGATGACGGTTTCGTCGCTCTTTGTCTGCGCATCCGGCGAAGGACCAACGCCCATGGCCAAGACACCGGCGACCAGTACAGCCGGCATCAAACCGCTGCTCCACTTTGGACGCATCATCGTCCTCCCGCGAACCGCCGTGAAGCAGCTTTCCGACTCTCTTGATAAGATTCAACCCCGATCACTTTTCCCACGTACGCCCAGCGGAAACAAGAACCGGTCGCGGTCCATGCAGGCGAGGACGGTTTGGCGTCCCCAACGGGATTTGAACCCGTGTTGCCGGCTTGAAAGGCCGGCGTCCTAGGCCAGGCTAGACGATGGGGACGCACGGACATGGCCTTTCCAATCACAATCGGCTATCTGTTTATCACAATCAAGACGCGGGTGTCACTAGCGCCATAGCCCGACCTCCGCACCGACCACGGCAGAGCAACTATCCATGATTGCGGAGTGCGCGCGAACATTGTCCGGGTTGACGAGCCATAGCCGGGACGATAGGCTACGGGGTGGAAGCACGCCGCGCATCGACACAAAGAGCAAGGACGAACAGTGGGTCACCAATCGCAAACAACCGGAGCCCTGTTTACACTTCTTACCGATGACGACTTGTACCTGTTCAACGAGGGCTCGCACTTTCACCTCTATGACAAGCTCGGCGCGCATCCCGCTGTGGTGAACGGCGTTGCCGGAACGTATTTTGCGGTCTGGGCGCCGGACGCGGAGCAGGTTTCAGTGATCGGAACCTTCAACAACTGGAACCCAGACAGTCACTTTCTGCATCCGCGAGACGGATCGGGTATCTGGGAAGGCTTTATCCCGCACGTCGACAAAGGCACCCTGTACAAGTACCACATCCGTTCCCGGCACCATGGGTATCGGGTTGACAAGGCAGATCCCTTTTCGCGGTTCAACGAAGTTCCGCCCAAGACCGCTTCGATCGTGTGGGACCTCGATTATGCCTGGCGCGACGAGGAATGGCTGCGGATTCGAGCCCACCGCAATGCCCTGGACGCGCCGATCAGCATCTATGAAGTGCATCTTGGCTCCTGGATGCGCGTTCCCGAAGAGGGCAACCGTTCTTTGAGTTACCGCGAAGCGGCCGCCAAGCTCGTCGGCTACGTGCAGCGGATGGGGTTCACCCACGTCGAGTTCCTTCCGCTTATGGATCACCCGTTTTTCGGGTCCTGGGGCTATCAGACCACCGGCTATTTCGCCCCGTCCGGTCGTTTCGGAACGCCGCAGGACCTCATGTTTCTGATCGACGAACTGCACCGACACGAGATCGGCGTCATCCTCGACTGGGTGCCGTCGCACTTCCCGACAGATGAACATGGACTCGTCTTTTTCGATGGGAGCCACCTCTACGAACACGCCGATCCTCGCCAGGGGTTTCATCCCGACTGGAACACTTGCATTTTCAACTATGGCCGCAATGAAGTCAGGAGCTTCCTGATCAGCAGCGCACTGTTCTGGCTGGAGAAATACCACGTCGACGGACTTCGTGTAGATGCCGTGGCGTCTATGCTGTATCTGGACTATTCGCGGAACCCGGGCGAGTGGGTCCCCAATCCGTACGGGGGGCGGGAAAATCTGGATGCGATCAAGTTGCTCCGCCGCCTGAACGAAGAGGTCTATCGGCGTCATCCGGACGTCCAGACCTACGCCGAAGAATCGACAGCGTGGCCTGCAGTGTCACGGCCGACCTATGCCGGGGGACTCGGGTTCGGCATGAAGTGGGACATGGGCTGGATGCACGATATGCTCGAATACATGGCCCTAGACCCGATCTACCGGAAATATCATCACCACAACCTGACCTTCCGTATGCTCTATGCCTTCCATGAAAACTTCGTGCTTCCGCTCTCACACGACGAAGTCGTGCATGGGAAAGGCTCGTTGCTCGGCAAAATGGTGGGTGACGACTGGCAAAAATTCGCCAACCTGCGTCTGCTGTTCGGCTACATGTTTGCCCAAGCCGGCAAGAAGCTCTTGTTTATGGGCGGCGAATTCGGCCAGTGGCGCGAGTGGGCGCACGACGAGAGTCTGGATTGGCACTTGCTCCAGTACGCGCCACATCAAGGAATGCAGAAATGGGTGGCGGATCTCAATAGCGTGTATCGGTGCGAGCCAGCGCTGCACGAACGCGACTTCGATCCGGCCGGGTTCGAGTGGATCGACTGTCACGATGCGGACGCCAGCGTGATCAGCCTCCTGCGACGCGGGACCTCTACCGACGAGCTAATCCTGGTCGTGTGCAATTTCACGCCGGTGCCGCGGATTCACTATCGAGTCGGCGCGCCGCGCGGAGGATTCTGGAAAGAACTGTTGAACAGCGACGCACGAGAGTACGGCGGAAGCGGAATGGGAAACCTCGGCGGGACGGAGGCTGATCCGTTGCCGATCCATGGTCGTCCTTATTCGCTCGCGCTCACCCTGCCGCCGCTTTCGGCTCTTTTTTTCAAGTCCACTGCCTGAGCGCCGATCCGCGGCCCTACCGCGTCATTCCCCTTTCGACGAGAGGAGACGCCCGTCAGCGCTGGCCAACGTGGGAGAGAAACGCCGGCATGGCATCCCAAATATACTCTATGACCGAGAGGATGTAGGCGCGGGCAACATCGAGGTTCTGTTGCCAATCCGGAATCGCCTCGTGTAGGTCAAGAATCGGCTCTTCCCGCTGGTAGCACACCTGATTGAACAGCAACGCCTCTCGCCCGAAGGACCGGCGGAGCGCGTCCCGGTGATCGAAGCCCATCGCCACCACCAGGTCCGCGCGATCAAGCAACTCGCGCGTGACCCTCCGTTGCCTGTGTGCCGAGGGATCGACGCCTTTTTCCAACAACCGAGCGCGGATCAACGGATGAAACGGTTGAGGTTGCGCATCGATCCCGGCCGAGCCGATCATGGGGCGCAGGTCCGGCTCGATCCTGGCCTTCATGGCATACTCCGCGACCACACTACGAAAGATATTTCCGGTGCACACGAACAAAATCGACTTCACATCCTCTCCCTTTTCCCATCGGCGACAGGTACAATAGCGCCGATTCATCGGTTATGCTGACCCTAGCGAAACGGAACAGACGAGCCGCCGCTTCTTTCGACAGGCTGACCGGCGAAGCCAAGAGGTTGCACCTCCGCCTCTGCCGGCTGGTGGGCCAGGCCATCGCCGATTACACGATGATCGAAGAGGGCGACAAGGTTATGGTCTGCGTCTCGGGCGGCAAGGACAGTTACGGTCTGCTCGACATCCTGCTGGCGCTGCGCAGCCGAGCCCCCATCCGCTTCGAACTTGTGGCGGTCAATCTCGACCAGAAGCAACCGGGGTTCCCAGCCCACGTGTTGCCGGAGTACCTCAGCGGTCTCGGCATACCTTATCACATCGAGCAACGGGATACCTTTTCGATCGTCAAACGCCTGATCCCGGAAGGCGAGACCACCTGTCCGCTGTGCTCGCGGCTCCGGCGGGGCCATCTCTATCGCCTCGCCGCCGAACTCGGCGCGACCAAGATCGCCCTCGGCCATCACCGCGACGATATTCTGGAGACACTCTTCCTGAATCTCTTCTACAACGGGAAGCTCAAGGCCATGCCGCCGAAGCTCCGTTCCCAGAACGGACGTCATGTCGTAATCCGTCCACTGGCCTATGTGAAGGAGGCGGACCTAGCCCGGTACGCCGACTTGCGGCAATTTCCCATCATTCCCTGCGATCTTTGCGGTTCGCAGAAAGACTTGAAGCGCAAACAGGTCAAGATGATGCTGCACGAGTGGAAGCAACGATTCCCCGGCTGTGATGAGAGCCTCTTTGCCGCGCTGTCCAATGTGCTGCCTTCCCACTTGCTGGATCGTCGGCTGTTTGACTTTTCCGCGCTGCGCGCCGGAACGTCCGAAGTCAAGCCCCTCGCGCTCGACAAAGAGTGACCCGGTACTCCTGTCTCGCCACACGAGAGTCTCGCGCCCGAAACACCTCGTTCTGCCGTTGTCCGGGGAAGGAGAAAGGGAAAGCAGCCGCCCCTGGGAAGCGAAGAAAAAAAAGACCGCAGGGCACAGACGCTGGAAACATCCTCTCTCGCCCGTACGCCTACGCCCTGGCGGTTTGACGGGAATCTGCGACAGGCTCGGCAGAACGCCGATTGATTAGGGTTCAGCCCGAGGCCTTTTCGTACTGTTCTTTGAGCAGGCGCAGCATGGCGTCAACGCTTGCGCGTGCTTCGTTGGACATCCATTTGGCCCCATCAGGCGCATTTTCGACTTTATAAATTTCGCGCATGATGTTGTCACGGGTCTGCATGAGATCCAGTAGTATCGGCGAGAAACCTTTGGCCTTGAGCTGGTCGATGAGGCTGTCCACCTTGCGGATGATTTGATCGACCTGCGTCCGGTAGGCTTTCGGATCGGCAGGGAGATTTTCGACTTTGAGTTCATCAGCGTAGGCAGACCCGAGAGACAACCATCCGATCACGGCCGCCGCAACGAGCAATGGTCCACTTCCCTTTCTGTCCATGCACTCCTCCTTTCGTCAAGTTGGCCGATCACCCTATGCCGGAGAACCGAGGCGCAAGACCACACCCCTCATAGGGCCCGGCGGGCGAAAATGTACCGCTCTCACTCGGAGAAAGTCTAGTCCCTCCCGTGTCTTCGACAGCCCTGGCAGGACCTCTGGCGGATGTGGCAAGCTTGCCAGTGTATGAGCCCCCCAGACCAAAGCGAACAGACGGATCGATCCTGGCCGCCGTTGTGGTCCACTGGCCTGGCCGTTGCGATCATGCTCATCGTGCCCCTTCTCCTCTACTCGATCGCGCCAGAAGGGCCCATCCGCGAAGGCGACACCGTGTTCGCGAACGGGCGGCACAGGGTGATGCTCGCGGACCCCGTACCGTATCGACAGGCCGGTTACGACCGCTCATGCGTGATTGAACGACGCGATCCTCTCGTGGTTCTGCACCGCCAGACGGACGGCGCGATCCACGCTCGGGTACAGGGCAAGACCAAACTGGAATTTCCATTCTGTCCCCCGCAGGCGGAAATCGTCCTTGCGTCTCAGCAGGTGTTTCAGAAGCCTGACTTGTTGAGCGATCTCAAGGATAGCTTGGTCGAACTGTTCGCCCGGTAAACAGTCGAGTGGACAGGCCTCAGAGCACGCGGCGGGAGACATAAGATCCCCGTGCGATGGATCAGCGCTTCAGCTTGGCGGCGAACCGTTCACGGAACTTGGCAACCTTCGGCCCAATCACGTACTGACAATAACCGTGGAAGGGGTTGCGGACGAAATATTTCTGATGGTAAGGCTCCGCCACATAAAAGGTTGAAGCCGGCACGACCTCGGTGACGATGGGACGATCAAACACCTTCTCTTTGGTCAGCGCTGCCATCACCTCTTCGGCGATCGCCTTCTGAGGCAGGGAATGGTAAAAGATCGCGGACCGGTATTGCGTCCCGATATCGTTGCCTTGGCGGTTGAGGGTGGTCGGATCGTGGATGGCGAAGAAGATCTCGAGCAGGTCGCGATACGACACGACCTGGGGGTCAAACGTAATCCGCACGGCCTCGGCATGCCCGGTGCGGCCCGTGCACACCGCTTCGTAGGTTGGGTTCGGGACGCTGCCCCCAGTGTAGCCCGACTCGACCGACTCGACACCTCGCAGTTGGTCGTACACCGCTTCCAGACACCAAAAACACCCCCCAGCCAGCGTGGCGATTTCTCTTCTGGACGACACTCGCCCCTCAACCATGTTCAGCTGCACAATCCGTCGATCACCCCGCCAGATCCTGAGAAGAGGCCTCCGGCCCTTTCCTCCCCTAACCGGATACGCCGCCGTTAATGGGACCGCCCGAGAGCATCCACGATCCGGCGCAGCCGCTCTTGTTCCTGTGCCCGCAGGGTTCTGAACTCCACGCCGAATCGCGCATCCGTCGCCCAGCGGACTTCAGCCACATCGACCGCGAGCGGCACATACTGCTCGGGTAAATGGATGTGCAGTGAGAGGAACGTCCCTGGCGTCATGGGTTCCTCGCTGACCACGGTGCAGCCGCTGACTGATAGGCAGGAGACCAATCCGCCTCCGGCTACACCTGGCCCGGAAAAAGACACTGGCCATTGGACCTCGAAGCGGGGATGCTCTCGTTCGCCCATGAGCATCTCGTGCCGTCACCCGACCGTCAACGACGCTCCATCGGCCCGGTCTTCGTCGAAGCACGCCGCAGCAGACCGGTATGACGGAAGCCTGCTCCATGCGCAAGGCTAGGCCTCTAGGAAAACCGTGTCAAGGATCAACTCATTCATTTGTCGTGGGTGCCGACGGAGCCAGGCTCGTGGCCTTTCACGACTGGTGGCTCGGCTGACATGGCCGCCCTCGGCCGAACTGGAGAAGCATTTGACAGCTACTTATGCGATCCAACCAGGAAAAGGATACCTCTATGTCCGCATCTGCTCAGTTTCCTTCTACGCCGCTCACCATTGACGCTCTCGAGTTACCCGTCCCATTGCTGCGGGACTTGCGCAGCGCGGGCTTGACCGAACCGACTCCGATCCAGGCGCGAGCCATTCGCCGCCGTTGCGGGGGCGAGACGTATTGGGCTGCGCACAAACCGGCACAGAAAAGAGCATCCAGCCAAGCGGGTTCCCACTCCGAGAGCGTAGATGACCGCCAAGCCACACCCCATCCCGGTCGAAGCAGATCGTGGCACCTCCGCGTTCAAATCCGGCAACCGCCGTATAACATTCGGCTTCGCCATAGCTTGTGGTTTACCGCACCAGAAGGACAATCAGGCAAGAAGTCACTCGCGGCCATCGTCGCACTTGATCTTCGCCGCCGATTCGTTCAGACTTCACATCTTGATGTCGCTTTTCAAAGACCGACGATCTTCCGGTCCCGCATTGGATCCTCTCCTGCATCGGCGTTGGATCCCTGCACTCGGATTCACGGTGAGCGCCCTTGTTGCTTTCTGGATCGTCTCAGCACAGGCGCAGGACAATAGCCGTCACTCGTCAAGTCACTGGCGGATCGAGATCCAAGCTCCAGACGCCCAAGGATCTCTCCCGGCGGGAAGCCGCTTGCCTCTCCTTCTGCGCGTCAGCCGTGAAGCACGGACGCAACAGGAAAACTTGGTGGCACTCGTCGAAGATCCATCTTCCCCCAAGCGCCTCTACCCGCTCACGCCGGACGGATCACGGGGCGACTTGTCGACTGCCCTGGAGATTGAGGCAGCGCCGTCCGGTGTGGTCGGTAAAACACCGAAAGCGATGCCCGTGTCCATTGTGATCGCGCGTATACGAGGAATGGAATTGCTCCGCATGGAGAAACACACAGTCTATGTGACCCTGGCTGTCCCGATCGCCAGCGAGCCAGCACTTACCGAGTCGCCTTCCGAATCGGTCTCGGTGCCACCTCGCGGCCACCCTGCAGGATTTCGCAGTGAGTCGGCCACTCAGATCGCGCTTGCAGAAGAAGCCGTGCAGGAAGAGGATCTCATCCACCCGTCACCGCTGAACGGCAGCCACGCCTACTGGAAACAAGTGAACGATCGTATCAGCCGAAGTCTGCGCGAGCGGCTGTCCACGCAACCACCGTCACGGGCGCGACACAATCCGGTGGTTGGGTTTCGGTTGTTCGCCAACGGCGAAGCTCAATTGATCCAACTGGAACGAAGCTCTGAAGACCCGTGGATCGACGAATCCGCCATGTTGGCGGTCATCGATGCCCATCCCTTTCCGCCCTTTCCGACGAACGCCTCCGAGGCCTCTCTCGACGTCCATGTCGTGCTGCCGGTGCTGGCCCCTTGACTCACGTCCTGATGTTGGAAACACTCCCTCGACCCCATCGGCCGGTCAAGGGCCAAGATGTTTGATCTCCGCGGCGAGGGCGTAAGATGTCGATCGATCGCGCCCCTTGATGATCGTCACCTCCAGTGTGGCCTGGATCTCGGCCCCCTTGCCGTTCAACACCGGCCAATCCGAACGCGGGCAGCCGTGAGCCACATGCACAGGAAGGATGCCGGTGCCGTCATCCAGCGTGAAGATGCACGCATCGTAGACGGGACCGGCTCGTCCGAGATAGGGGGGAAGAGCGTGGAACTCTCGTACGGCACCCTTCACAGTTACCTTGCGGAGGTGAAACGCGTCGAGATTTCCTAGCACAACATCGATGGGCACTAGAGAAGCCGCGAACGACGGGACCGCCCATGCGATGGACAGGACAATCCACCACCATGCCACGCCGGCGGATCCGAACAGGAGAACTCGTTCCATGGACCATAGTCGTTTCGATACTCCAGAAAGTAAAGCAGAACGGAGAGAAAAGGTCCAGACAGATCATGGAGCGGCCTAGGCGCTCGCCTTCAGGCATGTGAATCGAGTAGGATGCGCGAAGCACATCCCCTGCGACCGAACGCGCCATGGTCGGGGGCCGACAACCCGAAAGGATCCTCTATGAGACGCTCCAATTCCCGTTTATCCCCCTTCGCCTGGTGGCTTAGCATTTGCTTAGTTCTCTCCGGTTGCGCACACGACCCCTCTCAGGCACGCACCGACCAGATCAAAGCGCATGTGGAAGCATTTTACGCCCACTTAGAGGCCGACCGCGTTGAGGCCGCTATCCACGAGAACGAACAGATCGAAACACTGGCTGGCCAACTCGCAGAGACGATTCGGAAACGAGCGCAGCAACTGGGAATGAACCGGGTGGACCGCGAATGGGCGCTCGTCAAGACCGCAAACGAGGCAGCCGCTCAGAATTGGCTCGCCCTTGGACAGTACTTCGCCATCAAGAAACGGTATGAGCAGGCGCGCGCCGCCTATCAGCGAGTCGTCGACACCTCTACCGGTTCGACTGAGCGCGCCTATCGAGAACAGGCCGCCAGGGCGCTCCGCGACCTGGACATCATGAGCCCACCGTCCAAACAGCCATGACGCCAACCGCCTTGTCCGATGGGACAGATCAGACCGGCTGACACGCCAATGCCCGCGATTCTCCCCCTTCTCTTCGCCTGGCTCGCACTCAGCCTCTTCGGCTGTCTCCATACCATCCACGTGATGCCGGAGCCTGAAACCGTTGCGAGTGACCCGATTCCACTCTCGCTGAAGGTCGAAGTCACAGGATTCGCCCTGGAAGGCGCGGACCATATGCCGGGGATCGGACTGTTGGAATGGACCTGGCAGGACTTCCGCCAAGGGGTGATCTCTTATATCGAGAAGCGGCACAGTTTCCGTAGCGTCGGGACCGGACCGGCCGACGTGACCCTGTCTCTAAAGGCATCCCTCGCCATGCGTTCGCACGACCGATATCTCTACATCCTACGATTGGAAGCTGCGCTCTCGTCAGCCAAGACCCCTGCCATTGCGTCGTATGCGGTCGAAACGCGGGCCATTGGGTCGTTCGTACGCTGGGTTACCGCCTCGGATCAGGACCCGATCAACCGGGCCTTACAGAAGGCTCTTGATGAACTACTGACGAAGATCGAAGCCGATCGCTCTCTGCTGTTGCAAGGGGCCTTAGCCACCCCCTCCCTTCAATAGGTGCCCTGGCGCCGTGGTTACAGCCAGTTCACGCGCTCGGCCGGGCGGATGTAGATCGGCTCTTCCACCTGCTGCCGTACGACCTCCTTGCCCGACTTGTTGAAGCCCAGCACGGTGTCGTTGTCCATCTCGAACCGCTTGCCGTGGATCTGGGTCTCGAACACTTTCGGGCCCGGAATGACGTCGTAGCGGAAGAGGATCTGCTGGCTCGCCCGCCCCAGTTGCAGCACGGCCAACAGCTCCCGGCTCGGCACCAGGTCCTTCTCGATCGCGTTGTCCACCCCCGGCCCGAACATCTGCCGCGCATAGCCCCGTGGGCTGTGCCGCGGCGGGATGTAGTAGCCATTGGGTTCGGTTCCCCACTGCGGGTAGAGGGGCAGGGCCACCATGTAGTAAGGATCGCTCGGCCTCCAGCCGCGGTAGGGCCGGTCCACCGGGTTACCATCCACGTGCACGTAGTCGCCGTCGTTGATGCCGCGGTCCTTGGCCGCCTGCGGGTTGATGGGCAACTGATGCTCGCCGACCCCCGGCGTCCGCTTGTCCATCCGGTAGGGATCGCCGAAGTTCGACTCATACATCTGCACCCAGTCGTTGACCGACCACTGGCTGTGCACCCGATGCCGGGTCTTGGGGGTGACGCAGTAGAACTGATACCCCTTCTCCCACAACGGGTTCGCATGCCGCTTGATCTCCTGCCACGGGAGCTTCAAGTTACGCACCGTCTTGTCGTCATGGTGCTGGGCCGTGATCGAAATGCCGTAGTCGTCCGGCCGGACGTACGGGTTGGTGGTGAAGATCGCGTTCGGCAGATAGGGCGTGGCCTCGGTGCCCTCGCGGTGCACGACGAAGTTCTCGCCGTACTCGATGGCGGCCATCCTGATCAGACGCCTGCCCCAAACGCCCGCGCCGCGGCCGCGATCCACGCCGAGCGCGAGCTTGCGCGCCGCTACGGATCAGCCGCGTGACCGTGCGCACATGGCGGCAGCGCGAGGAGCGCACCCGTCGTTCGCATTGGCCTCATGGCTTGCCCACCGCCTTGGACGCCGTGCAAAAGATGATCGTCATCGAGTGGTGCCGCACACTGCTGCCTTGAGACGATCTGTTGGGGGTCACCCGCAAGTTCCTCAATGTGGCTAGCCTCATCCACTTGATCACCCAAGAGAAGGATGGTAAGCCGGTGAAGGCGCTTAGGAGGTAGGCACCAGGCTTCATGCCTCTCGACGTGAAGGACTTGCCCGTGAGGCCAGATGCCCCCTCCTGTCGTTCTCTCGTTGTCGCCCTCGACTGGGCACTCGGTGGGTTTATTGGGAGCTTTCGCCCGACGCGACTGCCAGCGCCGCGCAAGGCTTCCTCACACATGCCTTATCGCCAAGGCGTCGTTCCACATCCAGAAGGTGTTCTCCGATACCGGAAAGGAACTCCCCTTCTGCTTCGCGCGAGGAGGCGAGCATAGGCCCTCAGGCCGGCACTCCTGCGACCAACTCTGCCGCGCCCGAACTTCGCACCCCGCTTGATCCGCTTCCGCTTTCCCTAGACCGCTGGCATGGTCGAGCGCTTCAACTGGTGCCTCAGCGAGGCACTGGCCACCACCCGCTTCGTCTCTGGTGAGAATCTGGAACAGACCCCTCGCGTGACGTGGCAATCAAGAACCACTGCATCCTACCAAAAGAGTAACCTGTCGCAGGATCCTGGCGACTCGCCGGTTGCAAATACCCGGAGCGCAGCCCCGCACACGACGTTCAGATCTAAGGTACCGAAGGCAGAATTCTTTAGTCCGCATGCTCCGCCCAACACGAGCGCTCCTCAAAAAGGATGGACTCCCCTCCTTCGTGGAATAGCTTTATCCTTCGTAATCGGCTAGCATCTCCCCAGCTTCGACCAGCGATGAAACGGTCCCTCATCCTCTCGCATGAAGCCAACGCACCAGGCCATAGGCCGTCGGACAGGCTGCTGATGTTCACAAGATCGATGGGGAGCGTGCGGATGGAGATGCACCTTCCACAGCGACGCCGAAGACCGGAGGGATTCGCCTTCATCTGTCCAGCTCCCCGCCAAGCCTGGACGCGACACTGCCCCGAATGCGGCCGTTGGCTCCGGAAGGACGACCCCCAAGCTCCATGGACGTGCGTCTGCGGTTGGAAAAGCTGGTGAGTGGATCTTCAAGACGCTGAGGTTCGCTTCATGCCGGGCATCTCGCTGCAGGACCTCCGAGCCGGATTCTTTTTGTTGATCAGCGTGATCTTTTTGACCGTGATTTGCCTTCTGGCCGCCTGTTCCACCATCACGCAACCGATTCGCTGGTGCGAACGGCGCAGACGAAAAGTCGGCTAATTGAACCGTCTGCTCCCGACAAACTGCAACAGCCGTTCTCCGTGGGCGTGGGTTCCCCTTGCAATACCGAGGCTGGAAGATCCGTCCTGGAGCACTGGCGATCCGACGATCGCAGCTGTGCCTTTAAGACTTGGTGGTTGCAGAGAAAGGAGCCATCGTGGCCAGGCTGACGCCAAGCGCCAGACCTGCGACAAAAACAGCGATGAGAGTAAGCGGTCCCAGCCGATTGGGGAACGGCAGACGCTGCTGCCTGGGGGAAGAAACCGGCGAGCCGACGTGCGCTTCTGCGCCCAGCCACCTGCCGCACGATGACTCTTCAAGCGGATCGCCTTCGGTGGTGAATCGGGACTCAGGAGCACCACTCATAAGCTTGTCTCTCCCAACGGCGGATGCCGAGCTAGCACTCGGACGCTTCACCCTTCGAATCGGCGTCCTCCGACGTTACAATAACGCCTCCAGGCTGCACTCGAGCTGAGCTTGCATCTCTCGGCGCCGCCGTTTCAACTCGTCTGCCTTGTCGAACAAGAAGATTAATAGATCAACAAGCCAGCAGTATAGACCGCCAGGGCTGCGGCGAGCGTGCGTTTCACGACATTGTTGCCGGCTGACGTTGGGCACCGCAGATCCCTTATTTTTTATTGACTGCGCCCAGATCCTTGGCCGACTCCATCTTGTTGAGCTAGGGCAATCCTTCGACCTGATGAAACAACAACAGGTATCCTGGATGTTCCAGAGGAAAATCCCCCCTCACCGCGATGATCTTCCTGACGAGTTTCAGTTCCGGCTTGATGCCGTGCGCGGCATCTTTCGTTCTCATCAGGAGAAGGTCCAGGCCTTGCTGGAGCAAGGCCCGAAGCAGCACCTCTTTGGTCTCGCAGTACTTGGAAAGGTCCCCTTTCCGATATCGGCGCGTTCGGGCTCCTCGATCTTCGTCCAAGAGATGCCTTGCTTGGAGAAGAGCGCTAGTGGGCAAGGCCTGCCACGTGCGCGCTTTCCGACACTCTACCCGTGACGATGGTCGAGAGCACCGTCTCTAGGTTTCCGATTCCGTCCTCACACAAATAGGCGACATATATTACTGCCTGCGGCGCTTGGACTTCAGCAGTTCAAATGCCTTGACTTCTCAATGACGCAGAATAACAGGATCGACCACGGCTCCGCAATTGACACACCGCCATCCCTGAAAATCGAATTCACCCCGATCGTCCAGAAGATCGGTGAAATATCGTCATCCCGCCTTGACATTGCGAGCATCGCATCATGGCCTCTTTCCATATGGCTCACGGTTTTGTCTAGACGAGAGGCCGCTTATTCACCCTCCTTGATGGAGATCAGGTCGACTTTCCTGCTGCCACTCTCAGGCGATCAGGCGGTTGCCGCATTCGACGACCCAGCCGAGAGCTTCTCTGGTATCGAGCACCGGGCACCAGGCAGGCTCACTCACATCTTCCACCAACGATCGCAGTTGCCGACGTGTTCTCACGCCAGATTGCGGAGCCAGTAACAGACCAGCTCCGACGCCGACCAACAGTCCTGTGACGAATGCCACGCCGCTGGCCGCGACATATCCGATTCGGCATGAGAATTCCTCAAACGAAATCCGACCTGCATCGTGCTCCACCCCTTCAGGCGTGTGTGCTTTCCATCCATCACAACGGCTACTCCGCGCTTCCAAGGATCTGCTCAGTCCGGGAACGAACGACCAAGCGCTTGCGGGGTCACCCGCACAGGCAGCACGGCTTGCCTTCCGAGGCGGCCGTCTTCTGCCGTCTTCTTATGGACACAGCCGACCCAACTCAGTAAGAACTTGGCCCTTTCGACAAGTGCCTTCACGCCGCTCTTTTTCTTCCTCTTGCCCTATCAGCGCACTACCCCACCGTCCCGGAACCACCAGCAGGGTCATGATTCTCACGAATTGCACACCTCGTTGCACGCATCGGACTTGATCAGGGGTTGAAGAGCCCCCTGCGCCGTCTTTCTGTCGAGGGCCGACCTGCACGCCGCCCAACCGCTGCTCGTCTTTCCGCACCTGGCACGTGATCAAACTCTCAGTCGCATGACACCCCTTCTTGTCAGACAGTCCACGAGCGAGAAAGCCTTGCTCCCTCGCAGACGCCCCCGCTCCGCCGGGTGCTTCCGCACGAAGTTCAAGTGCCTGTACCATCGACTATGACCATCCGGTCACATATGCACACATGGTCGCCATGATAGTCAAACCCGTTTCCGAGTCCGCGAGTTTTTTCGGCAAACTAGCCGTCAGGTTTTCCACGTTCCTCCGAACACGCGCTTCGCTGCAGGCGGGCGTGGCGCACCAAGTTTGCAGTGCACTGGGTTCGTAAGGAGCCGGCCCTTTCAGTGGGCCTCCGGTGCGGGAGAGATGAGAAGACCAGCGACGGATCAGAAAGCGCCCCGCGAGCCCGAAAGGCATTCCCTAGACAGTCCGGGGCGGTCAGGACAATTTAAACCGGATTGCACGTGATTGCCGGATTATGTGGCACCCGTGATCGGGAGTGCCAGAATCCTCGAACATCTGTGACGGCCATCGGGAACAGACGATCGTCTCAGCCAGAATACTGCTCATGCTCGTCCGCACGCAACCGTACTAATAGACGCCTGAATTGGCTTGCAAACAGCGCGGTGACGAGCAACGCAAGGCCGATGCCGTTCACGCTCGTAGACTCGCCTAATGTCTCGCTGATCCATCCGAATGCACTGATACCGGCGATCGCAGCCACCATTGCCGCCGTGCCATAGAGAGCCAGAACCCGCCCGACGATCTCGTGTGGCGTCAGCTCTTGCACCGCCCCCCATGCAATCGGCGTGAGTGCCCCCATGCCACACCCTACTACGGCCATCAGCGCCGCCGCCGCCACGGGATGGCGAATCCACGCCAATCCGCAAATCGCCGTCCCGCTGACCGCGCTGGTCGCCACGATCAGCGCAGTCCGACGTGGAAGGTTCCACTCCGTGAAACGGACCAACACTAACGACATCACAAGCAGGCCGATGCCCAGCGCCGACCACAGATAGCCAACCTCGACGGGTCCCAGGTCAAGCAGTTTTCGACCGAACACCGGAAAGAGCGTGGTCAAGGCGCTGGTCCCAAACGCATAGAGCGCCGCCGTCGCAATGAGCCACCGCAACGCCCGTTGCCGACGCAACAGAAAGTGCACGCCTTCCATCAAGTCCCGCAGCAGCGGCGCCGCGAACGACCTCATGACCGGCACAGTGGACGGGTGTGGCAGGCGGACCAGCAGAAGGCAGGCGGCGGACAGCAGATACGTGACGGCGTTGATGCATAGGACTTCCTGCGAACCCGACAACGCGATCCCGATCCCGCTGAGTGCCGGCCCCATCACAATCCCAAGGCTTGTGGTGCTTTGCAGCAGCGCATTGGCCGCCGTGAACTGCCGCTTGGCTACGATCATAGGCACCGCCGCGATGAGGGCCGGACCGAAGATCGCCGTCGCGATGGCGTGCAGCAGCACCAGCAGATAGAGCATCTCGACCGTGAATGATTCGGCCGAGATCAGACAGGGAATCAGTCCGATCAACAGTGCGCGCGCGATATCAGAGGAAACGAGGAGGAGTTTCTTGGACCAGCGATCCACAAGGACGCCGATGACCGGCCCTAGAATGATCGGAGGGATGGTCTGCAGCAAGCCGATCACCGTCGTTTTGATCGGCGACCCGGTGATCGAATACACAAACCAGAGCAGCGCCAACTTGGAAACGCCGTCACCGACTTGCGAAACCAGTTGGCCCACCCACACCAGTCCGAAGTCACGAGCGAACAGGAGCCGCTGCACACCGATGGTGGTGGCGTGACCGGCGGAGAGGACAGCACGAGAAGCGCCGGGCGCCGGCGTAAGGCTGTGCCCGGACATCACTCCTTACTCTTCGACGCGAATCTTGTCCGTCCGTACGGCCTTGACGCCGGGGACCAGCCTGGCCGCCTCGGCCGCTTCGAGAATGATCACCTGGTATCGTACCACGCCGCTCAAGGTTACGATACCGTTTTCCGTCCTGACATCGAAGTTGGCGGACTTCAGCGTCGTACTCTTAGCGAACCGTTCCTTCACGTACTGAGTGATCACTTCGTCCCGCTTGTGAGCGAGCGCGTGTTTGAGCTCCGGCACCACTTCCAACTTGTTGTGCACGGACGTGACTCCCTCCACTGACTGGGCAACCTCAGCGGCTGCCACCTTCTCATCCTCGCTTGCCACTTTTCCCGTAAGCGTGACCTGATGATCGCTCTGTTCCACTTCGATGGCATACGGGAACAATTGCGGCGTCGCCATCAGCGCCAGTTTGACCGTCAGGATCAGCGATGTTCGTAGAGGTTTGGAAGGCTCCTTCGCGGAAGATCCCTGCGCCGGCGCTTCCCCCTTCTTAGTCGGTCGGTCCTCTTGCTCCTTGGCTCGCGGTGATTCAGCGGGCTTGGCCGGCGGAAGTTGTTCCTTCGATCCTTTTCCCGCCGGCTTCTGAACCTTGCCTGGCGGCTCGCCCGACAGTTCCTCGGCAAAAAGAAAACCGGTGAAAAGCGGCAGCCAGCAACAGAGCACGATCACAATGCAGAGCCGCCTCGTCAAGAACAACCAAGTCGAACGCAGTTGATGATCCATCAGGAGAATCGCGATGGCAGCGCTAGAGGGTGCGCTGCTTACCGCACAAGAAGGGCTACCGGGGAAGATGGAACGGGAGCCATGGCCTGGAGCCGACGGCGGAACACTTCAGCTACTGCGGCTGTTAGAAGCAAGGTCAAACCGATACCCATTAAGCTGGCTTCAGGCCCCAGGGAATCGGCCGCCCATCCGAATCCGGCCATCCCTGCCATTGCGGTTGACATCCCCCCGGTGTTGAAAGTGGTAAAGACCCGCCCAAGCAGCCGTTCTGGCGTCAACTCCTGGAGCATCGCCCAGACGACCGGTGTAAACAGCGCCGTGCTTCCGCCGATGAGGACGACCAACACCGCCGAGACGATGGGCAGATTGACCACGCCCAGTCCGCAGACCGCCAGACCCGCGACAGCCAGTGACCCGGCGATCATGCGCAGGCGCTCGCACAGTTTGCCCTGTTTCAGCCAGGCCAACGAGACCGATGCCACCAACATGCCGCTCCCCAGGGCCGACCAGAGCCATCCCATCTCCATAGGGCCGACTCTGAGCACTTGCTTCGCGATCACCGGGAGCAGGAAGACGAACGCGCTCGACCCAAGGGTGAACAGGGCTGCGGTCACCATGAGCACTAACACAGCCCGATGCTGCAGGAACACGAACCGGAAGCCAACCCGAAGCTCCTGCAGCACCCGCTGCGTTTCAGCCCGCCTCCCACCTCGTGGACAGGATTCGCGCGGTCGAATCGGCATCAGGCACAACGCCGAGAACAAGAACGTCGCTGCGTCCACATACAGCACGTTGTGCGCGCCGATGAACGCGATCCCGATCCCGCTGACGGCCGGCCCGACCAACAGGCCAACGTTGGTCGTGCTCTGGAGCAGCGCGTTGGCAGCCGTGAACTGCGACCGGGGCACGATCAGTGGAATCGAGGAGGCCAACGCGGGTCCGAAGATCGCGGACACGACCGCCGTGAGGAATACCAGCAGGTACAGACGCTCCAGCGTCAGTGCGTCAAGCGCATAGAGCAGCGGGATCAGCAGGACCATCACGGTTCGGGCCAGGTCCACCGCGATCATCACCTGCTTCTTGGGCCATCGATCCAAGTAGACCCCGATCAGCGGCCCGAAGAGCAGGGGCGGGATCGTCTGTAATAATCCGACGACCGTCATCTTGAGCGCCGAGCCAGTCAACGTGTAGACGAACCACAAGAGCGCGACCTTGTTGAGGCTGTCGCCGATCTGCGAGATCGCCTGCCCGGCAAACAGGAGCGCGAAGTCCTTCGTCTTTAACAGGTGCCAGCCCAACGGACCATGCTGATCGGGCTGAGGCTCGCTTGAAGTGGTTCTCGTTCTGCACATCATGGCTGCACTCCGGAATGGAGAAACAAACGACTCTTTCCGTTCGTCCGCGGCACCGAGCGAGCACCCAGTTCCAGCCCCAACGAAGTCGATCCCGCTTCCTCGCTGAGAATCTGCTCATACACATTGAGATAATCGCGCGTCATCCGGTCCACCGTGAACCGCTCCTCGAACACCTGTCGACACTGTCGGCGATCGAGGAACTGAACCTGCTCCACTCTGGAAACCATCTCATCCAGGGACTCACAGACGAACCCGGTCAGGCCGTCCTGGATGATTTCCGGAATGGAGCCCCGACGATAGGCCAGCACCGGTGTGCCGCAGGCCAACGCTTCGATCAGGACCAACCCGAACGGCTCGGGCCAATCATAGGGCGCCAGCAGCACGTACGCCCGGCCGAGGAAATCATCCTTCTGATCGTCCGTGATCTCTCCGAGGAACTCGATCAGTGGATGCGACAGCAATGGTTCGATTTCGGCGCGGAAATACTCGCGATCGGCCGGATCGACCTTCGCGGCAATCTTCAGCGGCATGCCGACACGCTTGGCGACCTCGATCGCATGGTCCGGCCGCTTTTCCGGCGCAATGCGCCCTAAAAACGCCAGGTAACGCCCCGGCAGGGAATGATAGTGATACAGGTCGCGCGGCAAACCGTGGTAGACCGTCGCTTGCCAGTTGGCCCACGGCAACGGCCGGCGCTGGGCATCAGAGATCGAGATCAAGGGCATTTCGGCGTACTCACGGAATACCGGCTCAAGTTCCGGCAGATCGAGCCGCCCGTGGAGCGTCGTGACCACCGGCACCGGAGAGCGCCGGGCCAACGGGAACCCCAGAAAATCGAGATGCGAATGAATCAGATCGAAGTGGCCTGGCGAGCCGAAAACCCTCTCCAACTGGAGAATCAGCGGTGCGTCACGGTTAAAGATGCCGGTGTTCAGACGCAGGGCCTGATGGCAGATCGGCTCCAGTTTGGCCGCCGTGCGGGAATCTCCGCTGGCGAAGAGGGTGACCTCGTGCCCCAACCTGACCAATTCCTCCGTGAGATACGACACAATGCGTTCGGTCCCCCCGTAGAGCTTCGGAGGCACGCTTTCCCACAACGGCGCCACCTGCGCGATCCTCATTCTCCTGCTCCTTTCAAATCAGTTCCCGAGAGCCTGCGCGTTACTGCGCCGGCTTGATCGAGAGCGCGCGCCCATCCGGCATCATTTCCACTTCCACTTTCTCACCCGGAACAACCAGCCGCTCCCGCTTGGTATCCTTGTTGACCCGCAACCGGATCAGCCGCCCGAACACGTCTCGTATCAGATACACTTCTCCTTTGATGGACAAGAGTTCTCCTTTTATGACCTGAGGGGAGACCGCCGGTTGCGCAGCCGCCAGGGGCATGCCCACGCATATTCTTGTGCCCATCACGAAGATCAGCGTCGGTAACCACCACCCCAGCCCTTTCATGAGTCTCTCTCCTTCCCCTCGTGCTGTGGGAAGGCGACTCAGATGATGAGCCGTCCCATCCTCGTCGTTGACCTAGAAATACCCCTTCGACGGACTTGGACCAATAGACAAAAACCTGACCGGCGGCCGAATCTTGTCCAGTCCCCCTAAGACCCCGGCAAAAGAATCTTGATCGTGGATGATGAATGTTCACGCCCCCTGTTGTCGTGCCTGCGCGAGAGTGCGAGCGACAAGGTCCCACACCGCCGGGGACGGGCTCGAAGCCTCGAACGAAATGAAGAAACGGCGGTTCGACGCCGTCATGACCAACGACCACCTTCCGAAACTGAAGAGTTGGAATTGCTCGCGTTAAGCCGGGTGGTGTGGCTGGAGACTCCGGTCATCATCCTCTCTTGCGACTTGTCGGCTCTCGATCCTCCCGCGGTTGACCGGGGCGCCGTTGCCTGGGTTCGAAAACCCTCTGGAGCAGGGACGCTGCTCGAACTCCTTGCTTCTGCCGTAAAGGCGGCAGGGTCCGAGCGAAGCCGGAAGTCTGAAACCAGAATGGCGGAATGAGCGGGACTGCCCAAATTGGCAGAGAGGATGCGCGACCGTGCTGACGCGGGATGTAAGCCTCCTGCTGGGAGCATCCCTGTCACTTCGCCTCGGTATCGCCGGCCAGGCCGAATTGATCCCGCGCTGGTGTGACGCATTGGACGAGCAATACCGCCGAACCTTGATCCGGGAAGACCTATCCCAGCCCCCAACATCTCACGGTGTTGGCAAAAATTGACGCCGGCCGTCCATCCAGGCCGTCTCTTCGTTGCAGCCAGGAGCCACATTGGCTCTAGGGGGATTACTGGCAGCTTCCTCTTGTTGCTTCGACGGTTCTCCTCTCCCCCGTCAGCCGCACCGATCAACGGGGCAACGCAGTCGGCCACGTCGCGTCCAAGACAGGACCGCCAGCCGGGTTGACCCTCCGATTTGTCCGGTTCCCCCACACCGGGCTTGACTTGCCGGAAAACCCGCCCTAGCTTAGAAGTCGCCAAGTACGGTCGGAGGCAGGACCAATGGCGAAAGAGACCTACTCGGTTGGCGAGCGGTCCCGGCAAGAGCGGCAGACCCTGAGAATCCCGATCCGAATCCCTGCCATCTTTTCGAGTGGATATGGCTTGGGTGAAGGAATAGTGGTCAATATTTCCACGCCCGGCTGTGCGATCGAGAGCACGAAGGCCTTGCGGGTCGGCGACTATGTTCGTCTCAACGTTTATCTCCCTGACGAACGCCTGTTGCGGAACGTACGCGCCGCTGTCCGGTGGGCCCAGGGACGGCGATTCGGAGTGGAATTTCTAGGCCTCTCAGAAGAGGAAGAGGCCTGTTTGTCCCGCTTGGTCTCGGATCATCCTGGCGACAAAGGGTGCTCTTAGCCGTGCGTCCTTCCTGCCCCTATCCCGCCCGGTTCTGATTTCCGGAAAGAGCTTGCTCGCCCGTTCGACAACGGCCAGAATAGCAACGACCGGTTTCGCTACCGACCATAGAACAAGCCATAGAACAAGCATAATTTCATGATCTTGCGAAAAGAACAGCGATTTCCGGTCTCATTTCATGCGGTCTTGACCAGCATCAAGGCGCATGAACATGCCGGGATAGTCCTGGATCTCTCATCAAGCGGATGTCGTGTGCACAGCCGTATGTCTGTGTTTACGGGTATGCAACTTGGCCTGCATCTTCATCTGCCGGGACTGGACCCTCCTATTCGTATCGACCGAGGGACGGTCCGCTGGTGCCGGGGAGAGGAATTCGGCGTGCAATTCACGGAAATAACCCCTGATGAGAACAGCCGGCTTCGGGCGGCCGTCCAAGCCCTGAAGAATTCCCTCCGAACGTAATCCTGTCCGTTTTGCCGAATGACAGATCGATCCCGCTCCGCCAACGCTCAGCGACTGCCCACTGTGTGGTGAGGAATTGTGGGACCTGATTTTGCCCCATCGCGAAAGCACGCCAGACCGTCGCATCAGAGCCCTTCTCGGCTCCGCTGCAAAGGCGCCTTTCACGATATCGTTTTCGGACAAGTCGAGGATCCACGTCTCTGGACTCAGGACATGAACCATGGTGGCGAGCTCCAAGTCGTTCCTGGCCGACATGGGCATGTCCGGAACCAGCCGAGGAATCCGACCGCGATGTCGCTGGGAAAGGCGAGAGGCCATCTCTCCATCTTGGCGAGCAACACCGCATGGCCCAGCGGTGAAAGCGTGTGAAAGACGAGCCTCCGGATCTCGGGTTCGTCGTCAACCACCAGGAATGGACCCGACTCTGACGAAGTGAGGTGCATAAGGCAGTTTTTCCGCTCTGCCGCGATGACCGTTCTCCCACCACTTCACCTCTTCCCATGTCGTTTCTTCCGCGGGCTAGCCCAACTCCCCTCACCCCCGTCTTTGGCTCTCCGCCCATGTGCGTTGTCGAGGTCACGCAGATCGAGCGGCTTGCAACTGGTGGCCAGAAGACAGGCGGGGAGTTGAAACAATCTCTGGGCGAGCAGAAGTCGTTGAAACTGGTGAGCCGCCTGGGACTCGAACCCAGGGCCCTCGCCTTAAAAGGGCGATGCTCTACCGACTGAGCTAGCGGCTCACCTGTTCGAAACGTTCGTCGTGGCCCGTCACTGGACACTCACGCCCGCGAAGGGCGTGAGTTGCATCTGATCAGTTACGGATCAACAAGATTAGCACTACCGATTCCGGCTTCGGACAGTCAACGGATTGCGCAGGATGATTGTCTGGTCTCGCTTCGAGCCGGTGGAGATGATGTCGATCGGACAGCCTGCCAGCTCTTCCACCCGATTCAAATAGCGTTTGGCCTCCGCCGGCAGCTTCTTATAGCTCGTCATACCAGTGGTGGAGCTGCTCCAACCACGCAAAGTTTCATAAACCGGTTGGCACTCCGTCAAGACCTGCAGATCGGCCGGCATTTCACGGTACAGCCTACCCGCGTGCCTGTACCCGGTACACACCCTCAACTCCTTACACCCATCCAGCACATCAAGCTTGGTCACCGCCAAAGAGTCAAGGCCATTGACTTTGGTCGCATATCGGACCAAGACACCGTCAAACCATCCGCACCGGCGCGGCCGGCCGGTTGTCGCGCCGAACTCCTTGCCCCGCTCTTGCAACCCGGACCCAACAGCATCCGTCAGCTCAGTCGGAAACGGCCCGCTCCCGACGCGCGTGGTATAGGCTTTGGCGACCCCGAGAACGGCGTCGATCTTCGTCGGTCCGACACCCGTGCCGGTGCAGGCGCCGCCCGCCGCCGCGCTGGAGGAAGTGACGTAAGGATAGGTACCGAAGTCGACATCGAGATGCGTTCCCTGAGCGCCTTCAAACAACACGGTGCGTTTCTCGTCGATCGCCTTGTTCAGAAGCGTAACCGTATCGGCAATGTGGTCTTTCAGCCGTTCCGCGTAACCCATGTATTGTTGGAACACCTTTTCGAGTTGAAAACCATCAACCTTGTAGAGCCGTTGGAGAAACCAATTGATTTCGACCAGGTTTTCCTCCAGCTTGCGCCGGAAGAGCGAAGGATTCAGCAGATCCCCCACCCGGATACCGATGCGGGCCATTTTATCTGCGTAGGACGGCCCGATTCCCCTTCCCGTGGTCCCGATGCGCCGCGAGCCCTTCGATTGTTCCGAGGCCTTTTCAAGGGCCTTATGATAGGGCAGGATCAAATGGGCCCGCTGGCTGATCACAAAATTCTTGCCGATTTTGATGCCCTTGGCCTGCAGTCGATCCATCTCCGCGATCAGCGCCTCCGGATCAACCACCACCCCGTTGCCGATGATGCACAGCGTTCCTCGGTAGAGGATACCGGAAGGAATCAAATGAAAGACAAAGGTGGCCCGCTGGTTGACGACGGTATGGCCGGCATTGGATCCCCCCTGGTACCGCACTACCACGTCGGCGTCGCGAGCCAGGATGTCCACGATCTTACCCTTGCCTTCATCTCCCCATTGGGTTCCGACGACAACCAGATTGCCCATCCTCCCACCAGCTTGCGTTCCGCTCCTCGCAAAAAGAGCCCTGACCTTTCGAGATCAGAGCCGAAAACGGCTCATCCTATGGACGCTCCTCCTCGTTTGTCAAGCCGCGCTCACGCGGCCGACTTCGCCTAACCTGCACGAAGTCGAAACGTATCAATGCGACCGGCTCTCGCACGGCACCTGGTAGGCTCCCTCGCTTCTCGCCCTTCCTTTCCTTGACTGCCCCGAACCCGCATGTTAGCATGCGCCAGTTTTCCACCTAACTCGGAACTTGTGGCGCACAAACTCGGCACTGAGAAGAGGGTGGGGCTGTGGCGCAGTTGGGAGCGCGCGTGAATGGCATTCACGAGGTCGCCGGTTCAATCCCGGCCAGCTCCACCAACCCGCGCTTGCTCCTCCCATCGGTCGCTCTTCGGTTGCTCCTGGTGCCGACGGAGCAGACTCTTCATTGCGATTGTTTCTCACACCCACCCACGTCCGGTTGAGTCAGGACTCAGCAAGTCCCTTTCGTCGTTCCTGCACAGGAAAGATACTCCTGCTATGATTCATGCTTCAGATCGAGTCTATTAGCAAGCAATATGCTGCGAAGATCCTGCTGAAGGACGCATCGGTGCACCTGCGGCCAGGCACGCGGGTTGGTTTAGTCGGCCCGAATGGGGTCGGGAAGACCACGCTCTTGCGGATGATCCTCGGAGAAGAGTCTCCGGACAAGGGTGTCATTCGCCGGCGACCACGATTACAGATCGGATACCTGCCACAGGAACTCGAGACGATCGCGGGGACAACGGTCTTGGACGCCGTTCACCGCGGCCACTATCCCGAATACGAGGCCAAGCGCATCTTGTCAGGACTCGGCTTCGACGAGGCGGACTTCACCCGGCCGGTCCAAGCCCTCTCGGGCGGGTATCGCATGCGCGTCGCGCTGGCGCATCTCTTGTTGTCGAATCCCGACGTTCTGCTGCTCGACGAGCCAACCAACCACCTTGACAAGCCGACGCAAGCATGGTTCGAAGGCTTTCTGTTGCGCACAAGGATGACCATTCTGGTTATCAGCCACGACACCGGATTCCTGGATCGGATCGCGACGCATATCTGGGAGATCCGCGACCACACCATCCAGGAATACCGCGGCAACTATACCGAGTTCCGCGAACAGCGGGCGGCACGCGATGCCCAACGGGAGTCCTCCGCTAAACGGCAAGAGAAGGAGATCGCCCGCGTCCAGAGATTCATCGACCGCTTCCGCTACCAGGCCAACAAAGCCCGCCAGGTGCAGTCCCGCATCAAGCAACTGGAAAAGATCAAACTGATCGAGCGGACGCGTGATCCCAAGCGGGTGCGATTCACCTTCCCCGTCCCCCCGGCGAGCGGTCGGCAGGTCCTCACCCTGAAAGGGGTCGCGAAGAGTTACGAAGCCAAGGTGGTCTATGAGTCGCTCGACTTCTCTGTCGAGCGCGGGGAGCGAGTGGCGCTGGTCGGCGAGAACGGAGCGGGCAAGAGCACTCTGCTCAAGATATTGGCCGGCATTCTGCCATTCGACAAGGGCACCAGAACCGTCGGACACGGGGTGACGTTGCACTATTTCGCGCAACATCAGGCCGAGGCGCTTAACCCGGAGCATACCGTTCTTGACTCATTGGCCGAGGTCTCGAAGCAAGCCGAGATGAATTTTTTGCGCGGGATTGCAGGTGCGTTCTTGTTCTCGGGTCCTGACCAGAAGAAGCCCATCAAGGCGCTGAGCGGTGGCGAGCGCAACCGTGTCGCTCTCGCACGAATGCTTGTCGAGCCGGCCAACACTTTATTGTTGGACGAACCAACGAACCACCTGGATCCGGCCTCGGTGGACGCGCTAACCGACGCACTCATGGAGTTCCCTGGCACCATCATCTTCATCTCCCATGACCCGACGTTCCTGACGCGCATCGCGACGCGCGTGGTGGAGATCGAGGGCGGTCAAGCGAAGAACTATTTCGGGGACTACGAGTACTACCTCTGGAAAAAAGCGCAGGAGCTGGAATCAATCAAGGAAACGCGCGAAGAACTCGAAGAACAAGATACGGGACCGCGTGGAGCGGGAGCGGCCACTATGACCGCATCCCCGGTGCCGAAATCCAACAGCAGGAACCGTCGGGAACTGTCCAAGACTCACGCGAGACTGGAAAAGCAGGTTGCGCGGATGGAGGCGGAGATCGCCGCGATTGAGCAGAGGATCCGGGCGCGCGATCAGGAACTCGCCGATCCAGCTCTCTACCAGGATTTCGCCCGGTGGCACGCTCTCCACCTGGAACAGGAAACCTGGAAGCAGGATCTCGAGCGACTGACCGCTCGGTGGGAACACTTGGCGGAGGAACTCAACAACATCAAACAGTCGCTAGGCGCATAAGGCTACAGCCTTTCCTTGAGAGTTTCCTCCAAGTAGTAGTACAGCCAGCGGTTCTTCTCTTTCGTCACCAACTCATCCCACACAACTCCGATCAAAAAGCCTTTTTCCCACGGCTTGACCCATGCCACACTTCCAGAGAGCTTCTCCTGCTGCTCTACCCCATCAGGGTCCAGAAACGCCAAGGTAACGGTCACCTTCTCATTGACCGGCAATTTTTCCTTGGCATGCAGGCCGGCACCGATCTTGTTGACATTGTCCAGGACGGCGGTGACTCCTTTGCTTCCGCTTTTCGGCACGATGTGGGCGGACCCCACCAGCGTGGCCCGCACGTATTTTCGACGCTCATTGGGTGTCGCGACCGATCCCATTTCCTGCATCCTCGGCGTTGCCCTTAAGTATAACCGAACAGGATCGTTTGTCCATAATATCAATTCCGGGGCGCGATCACAGCGTTTTGGGACGATAGTAGCGCCTGCCGCTGAGCTGCTCCGGCAGATGGGTCTGCTCATCCTTCGCCATGGGGTCTTCATGCGCGTACCGATATCCCTGCCCATACCCGAGATCCCGCATCAGCGAGGTTACCGCGTTCCGCAAGTGGAGGGGAACGCCTAAGTTGCCGAACTCGCGTGCGTCCCGAAGCGCTTCGAGCAGGCCGACATACGAGGCATTATCCTTCGGACAGGAAGCCAGGTAAGTGGTCCCCTGAGCCAGGTTGATCTGGGCTTCTGGCAATCCGACGAACTCGACAGCCTGGAAGACGGCCGTGGCGACCACAAGGGCAAGCGGGTTGGCGTTGCCGATGTCCTCCGAGGCGAAAATGACCAGGCGCCGAGCAATAAACTTGGGATCTTCACCTCCTTCAAGCATCCGCGCCAACCAGTAGAGGGCTCCGTCCGGGTCCGAATCCCGCAAACTTTTGATGAACGCCGAGATCAAATTGTAGTGTTCTTCTCCGGCCTTATCGTAACGGAGCGATTTCTTGAGCAGCGCCGCCTCTAATACCCGCTCATCCAGCAATCGACGTCCATCCTGGCCAACTGGCGTTTGGGTTGCCACGAATTCCAGCGCTGTGAGCAAGGCCCGAGCGTCGCCGTTTCCGAATCCGATCAATCGGCGCTTGGCTTCCGGCGTCATGGTGATCTGAAGCGTTCCGAGCCCCTGTTCCTTGTCCGCGAGGGCTCGTTCCAGGATCCGGCTCATCGCGTCATCCGATAGCGGTTTGAGGACGACAACCAGGGAGCGCGAAAGCAGGGGCGCAATCACTTCGAACGACGGATTTTCCGTGGTCGCGCCGACCAAAATGATCGTCCCCCGCTCCACGTGTGGAAGGAAGGCATCCTGTTGGGCCTTGTTGAAGCGATGAATTTCGTCGACGAACACAATCGTGCGCCGGCCGTGAAGCGCACGCCGTTGCTCGGCGCCGCGGATGATGTCGCGCAATTCCGGAATCCCGCTGGTGACAGCGGAAAAGGGCACGAATTCCGCCTTCGTGTACCGGGCGACGAGATGCGCGAGCGTAGTTTTTCCAGACCCCGGCGGTCCCCAGAAAATGACCGACGAGAGGCGATCCGTTTCGATGGCAAGCCGCAGCGGCCGACCAGGCGCCACGATCTCCTCCTGACCAACGAAGTCTGAAAAGTCTTGCGGGCGCATACGTTCGGCGAGGGGTACCTGCTCAGCCTTCCGCTCGCCAGGACTGGAAAAGAGATCGCCTTCGTACTGTCGCGGATCGGTCATAGCTTCACATGATGAGCGACCGGATTGTATACCGCCGGACGTACGCCCGTAAAATGGCGCGCACAGCCTCGGAACCTCTGTGTCAGCTTGAGCCCCTTGACGAACCTGCCTACTCCTGATAGGGAAACACGTTATACACGCAACCCATCAGGACTCGATGGAGGAGTGGGCCAATGCTTGCTGAAGTCAATGGTATCCGTCTCGCTTACGACGACCGAGGCACCGGAACGCCTATTGTATTCCTTCATGCCTTCCCGTTGAACCGGACCATGTGGGCGGCTCAAGAGAGTGCCCTGTCGCAGCGGTTTCGGGTCATCACCGTGGACTTGCGTGGACACGGCGAATCGGACGCCCCGCTGTGGCGTTATACGCTGGACCAGTATGCGGACGACGTGAATGCGCTCTTGGACCGCCTCTCGATCCAACGGGCGGTCATGGCCGGGTTGTCGATGGGAGGGTATGTCCTGTTTGCCATGTATCGCCGCCATCGCGACCGAATTCGCGGGTTGATCTTCGCGGATACCCGGGCCGAAGCCGACCAGCCGACCCAAGTGACCTGGCGGTTCAATCTGGCGCAGAAAGTCTACAAGGAAGGACCGAAGGCGGTTGCCGACGAGATGGTTCCCAAACTCCTTTCCCCGTCCACCGTGCAGAAGAACCCTGCCTTGGTCGAGCGGGTGCGGGCCATCATTTTGAGTGCGCCGATCAGCGGAATTGTCGGCGATCTCATGGCCATCGCGGAACGGCCCGATTCGACGCCGCTTCTGAAGACGATCTCCCTCCCGACCCTGGTCTTGGTCGGCGAGCACGACAGGCTGACTACGCCGGACGAGAACCAACGCCTCGCCGACGGCATTCCTGGCGCTCGGCTGGTAGTCATTCCTAGCGCTGGCCACCTGAGCAACATGGAGCAACCGGAACTCTTCAACCAAGCGGTGAGCGGGTTTATGGAAAACATTGGGGGAGAGCCATTCTGAATTCGTAGTGCGCCGATTCGGTATTACCCACTCCGCTTGGCTTAATCCGGATCTCCAACGCTGCCCCGCCGAATCAGCTTGAGGAATTCGTCCCGCGTCTGCTGCTGGCTTCTGAATACCCCCAGCATGGAACTGGTCACCGCGATGGTGTTCTGCTTCTCGACGCCGCGCATCATCATGCAGAGGTGGCGGGCTTCGATCACCACCCCGACGCCGTGAGCGTTCAGCTTCGACTGCAAGGTCTCCGCAATCTGGACCGTCAGCCGTTCCTGCACCTGGAGCCGCCGGCTGAAGGCGTCCACCACGCGCGGGATTTTGCTCAGACCGACCACTTTTTTGTTGGGGATATACCCAACGTGGCACTTTCCGAAGAACGGGAGGAGATGGTGTTCACAGAGACTGAAGAAATCGATGTCCTTCACGATCACCATCTCATCATAATCGATCGGGAACAGGGCGCCGTTGAGCAACCGCTCGATGTCCTGCTGATAGCCCTGGGTCATGAACCGTAGGGCCTTCGCCACTCGTTCGGGCGTTTTGAGGAGCCCGTTCCTCCTCGGTTGCTCGCCGAGCATAGCCAAGAGATCGGTGATCAGGACTTGGAGGTCCTCGATCTCGGCCGGGCGACCATCGGCGCGAACGACCCGGTGGCGCCCCGCTCGTTTCGCCGTTGACAGACGATCACCCATGAGACGCTCCAGCCATCGTCACTCGGCACGGGCTGGATCCGGCATATTCGAAGTAGTTGTCGCGGGTTTCGATCACTCCAACTTTCTCGAGCTGCCCTCGCGGGATACGGGCGACGAGGAGGTCCCAAATCAGCATGGCAAGGTTCTCGCCGGTCGTGGTTCGACCGGCGAATCCGGGGTCCTGATTCAAATCCCGGTGGTCGAACCGCTGCACGATCACGTCATCCACTAGACGGTCCAACTCCCGCAGATCGATCACACTGCCAGTTCGAGGATCGATCTCGCCCGTTACCGTGACCAACACAACATAGTTATGCCCGTGGCCACTGGGGTTATTGCATTTCCCGAACACGGCCCAGTTCTCCTCCTCGGAGAGCTGCTCGGTGTGCAGCCGATGCTGTGCGCAGAACCGATACCGCCGTGTGACGCTGACCCGATCCATGATGCCAGGTTGCGCAAAGACAGCCGCAGTCGATCGTGGGGAAGACAAAACGAATCGGGCCGGAATTGCACTTCCTGCGGAAAGACAACTCCGGCCCCTCGCTCAACTTCATCCGCGCTGCAAGCTTTCGTCCGAAGGCTGAAAGCTGATTGGTTTAGGCGCTAAATGAGCTGCCGCACCCGCAGGTCGTCTTGGCCTGCGGATTTTTGATGGCGAAGCCGGAACCCTGTAGGCTGTCAACATAATCCACTTCCGCCCCGCTCAGCAGCGGCGCGCTCTGCGAATCCAGGATGACCTTCACGCCTCCCTTCTCGATGACCGTGTCGTCATCGGACAGCTTAGATTCGAAAGCCATCCCGTACTGATACCCGTGACACCCGCCTCCGCGGACGTAAATCCGCAGACCGACCGTATCTTTCTCTTCGGCCATCAGTTCCTTGATCTTCTGCTCGGCCACCGGCGTAATGGTGATCATTGTTCTCCTCCCTTATTGACCTGTCCGTAGGTCTCTCACACCATCTTCCTTATGGAAGACTGCATTCATGGTCGCTGGCCCGAGCGTCCTGTTCGGGAGACGACGGCGATTCCCATTTGGATTCCGGCACCCGCACGATCACATCGCCCAGCACCCGAGCCTGGCAGCCGAGGCGATGCCACGGCTCCAACAGCGCCTCTCGATCCAAGAGGTCTTGCTCGTCAAAATCGATCTCCGAAAGGTTTTCGCCGCCCGCCTGCACCTCAACCCGGCAGGTCGTGCAGGAAGCATTGCCGCCGCAGTCATGCTTCAGAGGAAACCCGAGCCTCTGGGCCGCCTCCAGCAACGTCACATTGAATTCCACATCCCCACTCTTTCCGCGAGAATGCAGGAACGTCACGCGCGGCATCGTCGGCCATCCTCACGCACAAGAGTCCATCTCGGCCGCCATAGGGCGATAGGGACACCGCCGCAGCCGAATATGCTCCTCGTATTCATGCCGGAACAACCGCAGGCTGCTCTGCACCAGCACCGCTGCCCCAGTCACCAAGGTACAGTACCCGGTCCCTTTCACGAATCCGCAGAGCTGCAACAGGCTATCGAGATCTTTCTGGGTCCCCTCACCCCGCTCCACTTTGTCGACCAGCGTCGCAAGATTGATCGTCCCCATGCGGCAGGGGGGGCACTGTCCACAACTCTCGGTCTTAAAGAAATTGGAAAATTTCAACGTCTGGGCCACCATGCAAGTCGCGTCGTCCACGACGATGACGCCGGCCGAGCCGAGTCCTGTCCCGGCTTTCTTGAGAGAATCGAAGTCCATCGGCAGGTCCAGTTGGTCGGGTGTGACCATTGAAAACGCCGGGCCGCCTGGAAACACGGCTTTCACTTTTCTCCCGCCCGAAACCCCGCCGCCGCACTCCTCGATCAGCCGCCGGATCGTCGTCCCCATCGGCATCTCATACACCCCCGGCCGGTTCACGGCCCCGCTGAGCGAGAACAGCATCGTGCCCGGACATTTTTCTGTGCCTACCTGGGTGAACCAGTCAGCGCCGTTTCGGAGAATGCGCGGAACATTGCAGAGCGTCTCCACGTTGTTCACCAGCGTCGGCTTGCTATAGAGGCCGAAGTCGGTCGGATAAAACGGCGGCTTTTGCCGGGGCATCGCCGGTCGTCCTTGCATCGACTCCAACATGGCCGTCTCTTCTCCCGCGACATAACTCCCTTGACCGGCAAACAGTTCAATCTCGATATCGACGCCTTTGCCGAAGATGTTCTTGCCCACAAAGCCCCGTTCTCTGGCTTGCGCGAGGGCCTTTTTCAGGTTTTCATACTCCTCGCGATACTCGTGATTGATATAGATGAACGAAGCCTTGGCGTTGACCGCGTATGACGCGATCAAACATCCTTCGAGCAGTTGATGGGGAGCGTGTTGCAGGAGATACCGGTCCTTGAACGTTCCAGGCTCATGTTCCCCGGCGTTACAGACGAAATAGCGCTCCTTGACGCGGTGGTGAAGGACCTTCTCCCACTTGATCCCGGTCGGAAAACCGGCACCGCCCCGCCCGCGCAGCCCGGACCGTTTGATTTCGCGGACGATGTCGTCCTGGTGCAGCTCGGTTACACACTTGCGCCAGGCTTCATACCCCCCGACTTTTAAATAGGGGTCGATCTTCCACGGTGGCCCGTCGAGTTGTTGCAGCACACGCGGTTCCACAGCCGGAGTTCTCCGGGAAAAGCCAGCAGAGGGAACTCACTATACGGCCCATTTACCTCGCTCGTCAAGCCAAAGTCCAGCGAATGGGCCTGATTCTCAAGGAGTTAGGGCCAAGGACCTATATCCAGATGGGGACACCGCCATCTGCGCGGCGTCGGTTCTCCAGACGACTGCCCCGGAATCCGCTACGATGTCTCAGCTTGTCGTAGGATCCCACGCGAGACCTGTCGGCGGCGGGAGGAGCAGACCAGACGTGATTCGCCCTCCCCGCTTCCCGCCGCACAGCAGGGAGCATCGCGAGGGACCTATTTGAGGTGACTGGCGGCCGCCATGAAGAACAGCATCGGAATCGACAGCATCATATTGATGCGCGAGGCATAGAGTGCCTTCTTGGCCACCGCTGCCATTTCCGGAGGGGTCGGCTTGCCAGTCTCCGCGGACTCCTTCGTCCATGCGATGATCTTCCTCTGACAGGGCCAGATGATCGCATGGACATTGGTCATCATGATCAATCCCAAAAGGCCGCCGATCCATATCGCTTTGTCGCCAGTGCCCTCAAGCGAGGGGTGCAGGTAAACGATCAGCACCAACCCCGCCAGCACGGTCACAGTCGCGGCGTGACGGAACCAGTTCAGCGCAACCGGCATTAACCGCGGAATCACGACCCCTTTTTGGCCGGCGTCCAGCGATTTCAGGAAGCCCGCATTGATGAAGTTGAAGAAGTACAGAAGCCCGATCCACATGATGCCGGCCAGGAAATGGAGCCAGCGGAAGATCTGCTCAAACCAGGCTCCGCCCTCCGGCATGCCGACCATCGCCAGCCATATGCCGACCAACACAATCGTCAGTGCGAATCCTGCAGCCATCGTCTGGTAAGGATTTTCGAGGAAAGTCATCGCGTCACCACCTTTCGGTTAACTGCTAGGCCAGAGTATCTACTGCAAGCCTCGCCGCGGTGTCAAGCATCCGGACCCGTCGATCATCACTGTTCGTTCGTCGCGCGCCATCGGAAAGATCGACAAGACGGCGCAATCGGCAGTGGGCGCTTGACGGTTGATGCTTTGTTCACGTCATCAGACGATCGACGACCGTGCAGAGTTCCCGCACGGCGGCCGCGGAGGCATGCAGCGCCGCGCGTTCCTCGGCGGTCAGTTCGTATTCAACGATGGCTTCGGCTCCGCTCCGGCCGAGCTTGACCGGCACCCCGACTACCACATTCCGCAGGCCGTATTCGCCTTCACACACTACGGCGCAGGGCAGGATACGCTTTTGGTCTTTAAGAATCGCTTCGACCATTTCGACGACGGATGCCGACGGCGCATAATAAGCGCTGCCGGCCTTCAGCAAATTGACGATCTCGGCGCCCCCGTCACGCGTGCGTTGAATCAACGCCTCCCACCGCTCTTTGGGCAATTGCTCGGTGACCGGCCGTCCTGCCACCGTCGTGTACCGCAGTAACGGCACCATCGTGTCGCCGTGCCCGCCGAGGACCATTGCCTGCACGTCCACCGCGGCGACGCCCAGTTCTTGGGCGATGAACGACCGCAACCGCGCCGCGTCCAGTACGCCGGCCATGCCCAGAACGCGGCTTTTGGGAAACCCGCTGACCCGCAAAGCCACATGCACCATCACATCCAGCGGATTGGTGACCATGACCAGAATCGCGTTGGGAGACCGGGACACAACCTCGCGCACGACCGACTGCACGATCTTGGCGTTGGTCACGAGCAGTTCGTCCCGGCTCATCCCGGGTTTGCGCGGAATGCCCGAGGTAATCACGGCGAGGGAGGAGCCGACCGTTTCTTCATAGCCATTGGTGCCGACGACGCGGGAGCTGTAGCCGCACACCGGGCCGGCCTGGGTGATGTCCAGCGCCTTGCCCTGAGGAACACCTTCAACAATGTCCACTAGCACGATGTCGTAACAATTCTTCTCCGCCAGCCGTTGAGCGACCGTCCCTCCGACGTTCCCCGCCCCGACCACGGTGATCTTCGGCCTGCCCATGTCCCCTCCAGTCAAGTTCTGAGTGAAGAGTTCTGGGTTCCGAGTTGCTCGAGTTGTTGGATTCGCTCCAAACACCCCAAACTCATCATTTCATTCAGAACTCTTCAGTGCTCGTGCCCTGTCCAGCCCCCGACTTTGAAATTGATCGTGCAAACAAAATTCTCGCCGTCGTAGAAGTTCACCTTGATCTTTTTCTTGCCATATCTCCTAGCCAGAAAATCCTCCGGATGATCGATCAGTTCCTGATACGTGCCGGGCGCATACTCGTCCAATTCCATGAAGCTGACGATCATGCCGGTTTTCACCTCCTGCAGAATTTTGACCGAACACCGAGGATAAATTTCCCAGAACTTCGCGTCGATTTCTTCAGGAGTCGGTTCCGGCCGTTCCTCGCCGGGCTTGATGTCCCGGTTCGCAAACTTGGCTTGCCGCCGCACATAGGGATACTGGTGACCGGTAAACAGTTTGTAGAGCCAGGGCGGTACGCTTCGATTCGCCATCGCGATTGGCAACTTGTTGGTAGAGAACAGCGGGACCGCTCTCTCCCGCGTTCGTCGCTGCTAGCTCAATGTCAAGCGCCGATAGACCATCGGCAACCGTTCGGGCAGCGTTTCCACACGGTCGATGACCAGAAACCGCACGTCGCCGTACAGACGGCGCAAGTAGTCGTCAGCTCCCCGATCGACCGTAATGCAAAACGGTTCCACCCCGCGAAGCCGCGCCTCCCGGAGCGCCGCCTTGGTATCTTCCAGCGAGTAGTCATCCCGGTAGCCCTCATCCAGCGGCCGACCGTCGTTGAGGAGAACCAACAGGCGGGTCTTGGCGGCTTGTGCCAGCAGCTTCCGCGTGGCATGCCGAATGGCCGCACCATCTCGATTCTGATGGAGGGGTGCGATTCCGCCAAGACGACGCGCCACCCGTCCCACGATCGGTTCGCCAAACTCCTTAAGAACGAAGAACTCGACTTGAGAACGTCCGCGACCAGAATAACCATACACAGCATACTGGTCGCCCACCGCATCCAGCGCTTCGCACAGGAGAACGAGGCTCTCCCTCTCCACATCGATAATGCGACGCCCGTCCGACAGTTTTCGGCTAGTCGACCCACTCATGTCGATCAGAAACGCGGCGGCGACCCGCCGTTCTCGTTTTTCGCGTCGCACATAGAGGCGATCCGTCGGTTCCACACCCGCGGCGGCGTCGGCCCTGCTTCGCACCGCCGCATCCAGATCAACCTCATCCCCGTCTGGCCGGCCAGGCACGCGACGCAATCCTGGCGGGCGCAAGCTTTCGAAATAACGCCGCAGCAGTCTGATGCCTGCTCGATGGGCAGCCAGCGTCTCGTCGATGAAATCGGAGGGGCCATCGGCGGCCGGCTGCTCCACGACCCGACACCAATTCGTCCGGTAGTCTTGAATCGCGGCGTCCCATTCATGATACCGAAACACGCGACCGCCGCCCGCATGACCGCCCGCAAGCTCCCTCTGCTCGTTTTCGACCAGGAACCACTCCTCTAGCACTGTTGGCCAGACCTCGCCAGACCTCCCTTCTGCTCCGGGAGCTTCCCAGCGTGGCGCTTCCGAGGAGCGACCCCGTCCGAGTGCGTCCGCCAGGCTGGCCGACCCGCCGATTCCACCTACTGCCGCTTCCATCTCGCCTCCAGAGCTGCCTGGGGATCCGACGGATTCCTCACCCATCCGGCTTCGATCCCCTATTCGATCCGGATTCATAGCGCCCCGATAGGCCCAGTTGGTCACCGGTCGATAGTCGCCCGTGAGGTCTTCGGACGAGCGCGGTCCCGCGCCCTGATCCGGCTGTTGGGCAGATCCTTCACCCGTCTCGCACTGAGGAGACGCGCCCACCATCTCCTCCAACAGCCCGTACACTTGATGCGCGATCCGGACGGCGTCCTCCGCCGTCGCGTCCGGCCTGAGCACGCGTTGGCACAGCAGCCAGGCCCGCTTGACGATTTCCTCCACCGGATCGGGAATCCTTACAGTACCGGGTTCGGCGGTGGTGAGTAAGAGCAATGCGTCAACGACCAACTCACGGACAGACAATCCATGCCCGAGCGAGCGAGTCGTCGCCGCGTCGCGAGCCAGGCGCACGAGGTCACGGCTGAGTCCCGGATATTCCCGCCGCAGCAAATAGTCAACCCGGGCGTCCTCCAAAATCGTCCACAAGTCCCGGATGAGCCCCGGCTGCGGATAGAGACCGAAAAACTGCCCAAGGGTCTGCACGACGGGCGCGCCGGGCGTTCCCGACACACCCCGCTCGCTTCGTAAGTCTTTCTCAGTTCGTCGACGGATTTCCTCGACCAGGTCGGCCAACCTTTGGACATTCAGACGATAAGTCCCGAATTCCAGATGTCCCGCTTCGTGCGCTGTCATCACGTGATAGAGCCGGATATTCTCCTCCCGTGTCGGGTAGCGTCGCAGGATTGCTGGCAAGGCGATGCTGCGCCCATCGTCTCCCACAGTGGCGCGAACCGGCTCTTTGTCGGTTCTGCCGAATTCCGGCAAGGCTCGGATCGTCACCTCGGTCCCGCAGAGCGCCTCCGCAAACAACTTCAGGGATCGGGCCACGGACCGAAGCGGCACCCCGCTCATTGCCTGCTCCGCTGCGGCCAGCGCCTTGACCGTCTCCATGGCGAAGTAGGCCCGCCCTCCTTCCACACTACAGGCCAGAGTCTCCATCCCAGCTCTGAACCAGATTTCGAATTTGCTCCCGGCGTCGGCAACATCGCCAATCAGCGCCGCCAACTCGGGCGCACGACGTAGATAGGCCTGGGCCGCTTCGGCATCCTGTTCTCCGACCAACGTGCCGTATCGCAACACCCGCAGGCGCCAATTCAGGTTGGGCAGGCGCCGCATCATAGTCGGCGCCTCCGCCACAAACGCGATCGCCGCATCGGGTGAGCGGTCGGCGAGCAGCGAACCGAGCGTCACCACGGCCTGTCGGACCGCAGCGTCGTCAAGATCGCCAAGGATGGCCGGACTAGTCCGGAAGAATTCCAGCGCACCCAGGTAGTCGGTCTTGCCGAGGCTGTTCTGTACGATCAGCTTCATTCCGAAGGCAGCCCACGCCCGAAGATCGTCAGGCTGGAGCACGTGGAGGACCTGTGGGCTCTGCCGGATAAATTCGATCCCCACGACATAATCCACACGGGCCAACTCGGCGCCGATCTCGCCCCAGGCGCGCAACCGATCAACCGGCAATATCCTCGTCAGTTCTGGCGCAACCCTGAACAATTCCAGCGTCACGTTCGGATCCTGTTCGGCCCACTCCAATGCAACTTCGAGCACCTGTGCGCGTGCCGAGTCCGATTCCACGGCGCAAAGCAGCAGGGGACTTTCCTTGAAGTACTTCATCGCTGCCGCGCCGGAGGACCCAGCTATGGCGATCCCGAGATCCAGCCACGGCACAGCATGATCGAGGCAGCCGCGGCGCATCAGGTCAGGAAACGCTTCGATCGCGCACCGAGCGGCCTTCGGGGAGACCTCTTCCAGTTCATCCAGCAAGATCAGGACTGCCTGCACCGAATCGGGACGCCCAGCAGTCCTCGTAAAGGCCTCGACCAGCTCGACGGCGGTCGCCCGGCCGAGGTGATCAGTCAAGCGTGCAGTTAATTGTTCGTTCGGTGCCATCTCGGCCGACGACCTGTGCGGGCACGAGCAGAAGAGCTTGATGGCCCCCCTTGCCCCTTGCCTTCTTAACAAGGTGTCGGATTGTAAAGGAGGCCCTTCCGCTTGTAAACTGCGGTCTCACGCAGAGGTCGCTTTACAAGCATTGGTGGGATGCGCCGTTGGTGGAGGGTCGGCATGCCTGAACCACGTCCAGAAAGTATAGAGAAGATATGGAAGTTCGTGCGGGGCTTCGCGGAAAAGAGCGGAACGACGTTTCATCCCAATCCCGCCGTAACCGAGGCGGTTGTCAAGGGCCTGGCCGCGCACGTGGACGAACTGGGAAGGCCGCTTTGCCCCTGCAATTTCTACCAAGACAAGCAAGCGGAGGCCAAGCTGCGGCGATGGATTTGCGCCTGCGACGAAATGCAGATCTACAAGTATTGCCATTGCCTCCTGTTCGTGCGGGAGGACGGCATGCCGATCACCGAGTACCTCCCGGAGACCCACGAGGGTCGGCAGGTCTACGGTTTGATCACCGACCCGACTCCAGACAAAGGTCGTGCGCTTCGGCATAGGGCGCACACACAGCGTGAGCCCGGCCGGGTGCAGGTATCCGCCCCCAGCGAGCCGGGGCCGAACCCTTGATCGAACATCCCGTCCCGCTGCTACGAGAGGGCAGCCAGCGGCGACCGTGGCTCCGCATCTCGCTCCATCTCATCATCGTCGGGTTCATTGCGTGCGGGTTCGCCATGGCCGCTGTTGATCTCAAGGCCCTCCCTGTCACCAGCCACCTTGCCACCCGGTTGAAAGCCCACGTCGACTATCTGGCCAGCCCCGACCTCGCAGGACGAAAACCGGGCACCCCCGGCCATCGGAAGGCGGCCGCATACATTGAGGCCCAATTTCAGGAAGCCAGGCTTGTCCCTTTGGCCTCGTTACAGGGATACCGCCAATCGGTCTCGAGGACACTGGGAGACAACCTTCTTGGCATGCAGCCTTCGACCACGTACAATCCGGCTTCGCGGTGGATCGTCATCGGAGCGCATTACGATCATTTGGGGGGCCGATACCTGGGCGCCGACGACAACGCATCTGCGGTCGCGATCCTGATCGAAACTGCCCGGACCTTGCCGCCTCTCCGAGCACATCGGGTACTGTTCGCCGCGTTCAATACGGAAGAGCCGCCTTATATCCGCACATCGCTCATGGGATCGCAACACTTCATCGACCACCTCCCGGCGGAGATCGGCACGACGGCCGACATCCAAGCCGCCATCATTATGGATCTCATGGGCGGAGTGCATTGGGAGCCCTTGCGGGAGACGATCTTTGCAGCGGGAGCGGAGAAGAGCCCGGAGCTGTACGCTCGCCTCAAACAGGCGAGCAGGCCCGAGGGGCGAAGCACCAGGCTTGAGGCCATGGCTTCGAACCCCTCGCTCCTCGCCTCCGGCCCTATGCCCCTGACCGTGCTTCCTGTCGGCCTACACCTGGTCGAAGAGATCCCGCTGCTGGGGCAAGTCGCGTTCAGCGACTATGACGCGTTCCGAAACGCCGGCGTCCCGTTCGTGTTTCTCTCGGCGGGCCGGACACCGCGTTATCACCAGCCGTCCGACTTGCCCGACACGCTGCACTACGAACGAATGGCCGCGACGGTCGGGTGGTTGCAAGAGCTCGTCCAATTGATTGATCAGGACCAAGAGCCGTATGGATTCGACAACGGTCGACTGGTCTTCGCCGACGAACTGGCGAGTTTGCGGCCGCTTCTTGCTCTCGCCGCAGACGAGCAAAGCAAGATTCCCGGCACGTCCGCCCTCTCGCTCTGGAAATTGAAGCGGGATGTCGCCTGGTTGGAACGGGTAAACCCCGACAAACCGTCCAGGGTCGACATCATGCGGCTGGAGCGGATCTCCATCCGCCTCCAATGCCTGCTGGCCGGCTTTCCCGGCTGCTTTTTGTTGTGAACGTTCGGGCTGGAGGGGTTCGGTAGTCCGCGTGACGCCGGCTACTCCCATCCGACGACCTCGTACCCTTTTTCTGTGAGACACCGCTCGACGAAGCGACGGGAGGTCTGATTCCGTTCCCCGTCGCCCGTGAACGCACGCCACAGCCCGGTGAGCAGGCCCCACACCGCCCCGCTCGCTGCGCCGATAGCGGACCCGCTTCCCGCCGCGCCGATCACCGCTCCCCCGACCGCGCCGCTGGCCGCCCCGATCCCGGCACCGACCGCCGTGCTGCCGGCCACTTCCCCGGCTTGATCGCCCCCTGGTTTGGCACCCGCCGCCTCCGCCAATTTTTTGCATGCGGCTATGTCCCGTTCAGCCGCTTCCTGGCCGACGGCGGTGAAATGGGGATTGGGATAGAAAACCGGGTGAGGACTGGAGCAACCAGCAAGGCCGAAGAGGGCAAAGGCAACCACCAGACTAGGACCTCGCCCGCACGAAGGCCTGACACCGAACCGGCATCGGTTCATGTCCGCTCGTTCCGCAGCGACACTGACAATCCGAACGCTTGGCACACGGTGACCGCGCTGACCCCTCTCAACAGAACGCGCTTGCGCCGCCCAGTTGCCCCGGAACCGATTTCGACCGCGCGCATCGGGAGACCGAACGTCGCGGCGAGGAACCGGCAGAGTTCCTCATTGGCCGCACCTTCGGTCGGCGGCGCGGCAACTCGGAACTTGAGCGCCGCTCCGTGAAGCCCGACGTACTCGGTCCGGGCCGCCCTGGGCTGCACATGCACTAAAAGAATCACCCCGGCAGGACTGTCTTGGATGATCGGAGGAACGCTCACCAGAGTAGCAGCGTGGTTCCCTTCGTCGCGCGCCTCTCACTGCGCGGCGGTTCAAAAAATCGCTTTTACCACTTCCCGGATGCTCCGCTGCATATCCGGATCGTCGGTAATCGGGCGAATCACAGCTGCATCGCAGGCCTGCTCGGGCGGCACGCCCTGCCGGATCAGCATTCCGGCGTAGATAAGGAGGCGCGTGCTGACTCCTTCTTCCAGCCCGTGATTCTTGAGATTGCGGACCTTCGTGCCGAGCGTCACCAGCCGTTCCGCCGTCTCTTTGTTCACGCCGGCCTCACGCTCGATCACTCGGGTTTCGATGTCGCGGGTCGGATAGTCGAACTCGATAGCCAGGAACCGCTGTTTCGTGCTCTGCTTCAATTCCTTGAGCACGCTCTGGTAGCCGGGGTTGTACGAGATCACCAGCATGAAGTCGTCGACGGCCTCGACGATCTGGCCTTTTTTCTCGATCGGCAACAGTCGGCGGTCGTCACTCAACGGATGGATGATCACGGTCGTATCCTTGCGCGCCTCGACGATTTCGTCCAAATAGACAATGGCACCGTGCTTGACGCCGAGCGTAAGAGGGCCGTCCACCCACACCGTCTCCTGTCCTTTTAAAAGGTACCGCCCGACCAAGTCCGAGGCGGTGAGGTCCTCATGACAGGCAACGGTGATGAGCGGGCGGTTCAGGCGATACGCCATGTGCTGGACAAAGCGTGTCTTGCCGCAGCCGGTCGGCCCTTTGAGCATGACCGGCATCCGGTTCTGGGCCGCGATCGTGAACAGCCCGATTTCCCCGCGCACCTCCGCGTAAAACGGCTCCTCCCGTACCCGATAGCGATCGATATCCAACTCCTGGCCTTTGTGCATGGTCCAATCCGGGTTTCCTAAATATGCCTATGGCGTTGCTCGCCTCACCGGGCGTCGTCCGAGCGCGAAAGGCTCTGAGCTCTCGGTTGTTGGCTGCCCGCTGTTCGTTATCCGACCAGGCGCCACCATAAGCGGAAAGCAGGGGGAAGATCAAGCCACCCCGTCCAACACTTCACGCACCTTGCGCGCGAGGGCGTTCGGAGTGAAGGGCTTCGGCAGGAAGGCGGCATGGAGGGCTCCCCCCGTGCGCGAGAAAATCGGATGGTCCGGATAGCCGGACATGTACAACACCTTCAGCCCGGGACGGGCAGCCGCAAGCCGTTCGGCGACCTCCGGCCCACTCATCTGCGGCATGACCACATCCGTCAGCAACAGATGGATCGGGCCCATATGCTTGGCGCCAGTCAGCAACGCTTCGATGCCGTGTCGGGCTTCCAGCACGGTGTACCCGTGCAGTTTTAACGTGTTGTGCACCAGCCCCCTCACACCCGGCTCATCTTCCACCACCAAGACCGTTTCCTTGCCGCGTGACTCACCGGACGCCATGGCGCCGGCCTCCGTTGTCTCTGCGGTCTCGTCGGCGCGCGGGAAAAAGATCGTGAACGTGGTCCCATGACCCAGCTTGCTCTCCACCGTAATATGACCGCCGCACTGTTTGACGATGCCATAGACCGTCGAAAGTCCGAGTCCCGTCCCTTTCCCCTTCTCTTTCGTCGTGAAGAAAGGCTCGAACAGATGCGATTGCGTCTCCTCATCCATGCCGCAGCCGGTATCCCTGACCACCAACATGACGTACGAACCGGGGTTAACCGGCGGGGCATCCCGTCCGGGGTATTCGGCGATCTGGACATCGCGGGTTTCGATGGTCAGGGTTCCGCCGGTCGGCATGGCATCGTGCGCGTTCACGGCCAAATTCATCACAACCTGCTCGATCTGTCCGGGATCGGCCTTGACCTGGCCAGCATGCGGATCGAGCACCGTGCAGAGCTGGATCAGATCCTCGCCGATCAGCCGTCGTAACATGGCTTCCATACCCGACACGAGCGCGTTGAGATCCACCAGCTTCGGCGTGACAAACTGACGGCGACTGAAGGCGAGCAACTGCGCCGTGAGATGTGCCGCGCGGTCGGCAGCCTTCTTGACTTCCTCAACATCTTTGCGCAGCGGCTCCGTCGGAAGCAGGCGCGCCAGAATCAGATCGCTGTAACCCCGGATGACAGTCAATAGGTTGTTGAAATCGTGCGCCACCCCCCCGGCCAGCCGGCCGATTGCTTCCATCTTCTGCGATTGCCGCAACTGGGCTTCTGCGTGCCGCAGCGCCTCCTGTGCGTGGGCCCGCTCGATGAACTGGCCGATCTTGAGCCCAAGATCGGCCGCCATCTGAAGCAGTTCTTCATCCGGCTCCCGCACCTGCCGGCTGTAGAGTTCGACGACGGCCTCGACGTCGCCGCCGACGCGAACAGGGAATCCGAACGCCCCGCGCAAACCGACAGCCCGGGCCGATAGGGCGTGCGGAAAGTTGGCGTCGGCCAGCACGTCCGTAATCCATGCCGCGTCGCCGGTAGCCCAGACCCGCCCCGGGAGTCCGACTCCCCGCTTGAACGTGTGCAGGACGGTGGCCGCCACAAACTCATCGGCCGGCGAAGCCGCCGAAACCCAGAGATCAAGACAGCGCAGCTCGTCGGCGGACCGGTCGACCTGCCACAACGCCCCGACCTCCCATTCCAGACTCTCGCAGAGCGCCTGCAAGATCTTCGGGGCGGCATCCGCCAACGCGCGACATTCGGACAGCACCCGCGTCACGGCATACTGCGAAGCCAGGCGGCGTTCCGCGCGCTTTCGGGCCGTGATGTCGCGGACGAAGGCGCTGAAGATAGTGGCGTCCCCGACCCGCGCCGGCGCGATCGACAATTCGACCAGAAACTCGTGTCCGTCGCGGTGGCATGCCGTGACTTCCACCCGACGGTTCAGGAATTGGCTTTCGCCCGTGGACAGGAACTGCTCCAGCCCTTGTTCAAACGCCGCCCGTTCCCGATCGGGGAAAATTGTGACGGACAGTTGTCGGCCGAGAGCCTCCTCCCGCGTCCACCCGAAGAGATGCGAAGCCTGCGTATTCCAATCTGTGATGACACCGCCGGCGTCCGTGGTGATCACCGCATCGAGCGCCGTATCAACGATCACCCGGTTCCGTTCTTGGCTTTGCAGCAATGCGGTCTCCGCTGCCCGAGCCCACTCGCCCTCCTGCCGCGCCTGTTCGTATTCAGTCCGCAGGTGACGGGTCGCCCACAGCAGCAGGCCCAACATCGGAAGCCCTACAGCCAATCCAGCGCCTCCCAACTTCCAGAGCAACCGGCGGATTGGTCCCAGGATGCGGTCCCGATCGATGCGCAGCAAGACTGTCCACTGTGCTCCCCCCTCACCTTTATGCCCTCGCGTCCGGGCATAGCCGGTGACGACCGGGACGTGTCGACGCAAATGCGTCTCCTCGACATATCCCGAGCGGCCCGATTCGCTGAGCTGGACGGAAGGCAACCCGAGCTGCCGCAGGTTGACCCGGCCTTTGTGCAAGAGATCGGAATCGATAACGGCTTCACCCCGCGCGTTGAAGAACTGATATTCGATCGGACCCACCCCGCCGTCGCCGCTTTCAAAGGCAGCCACTGTCTCGGCTGCGACTGCTTCGAGAGCTGCCAACCCGACCCGTGCCGTCACCACACCGCGGAACGCTCCGGTCGGCGCGAGGATCGGGGCAGAAAACGCGATCGCCTCGGTTCCGTCGCCTGATTCAGATGGTTCTGCATCCCCCACCACCAGGCCCCGCTGTTCTCGGGTCGCGCGAAACCAGTCGCTCCGCGCATGCTCCCGCCCGACCATGCTGGGTTCCGTGGAAGCTATCAGCCGGCCATGCTCGTCGGCGATGCCCAACCAAAGGTACACAGGGTATTTGGTCTTCAGCCACCGCAGATACCGTTCGACATCCTCCGATCGCTGCACCCGATCGCTCGCTACCCGCGCCATCAGTTCGATGTCCGCAGACCGCTCGAACACCAAGCGATCCAATTTGTCGGAGATCTCGGCAGCGGCCAACCGTAAACTCTCACCGGTCGTCTCGACCAGCCGCACTTCCAGAACATGCAGGGCGATCGCTGTGATCGCCAGCGCCACCGCGGCCATGACAAGAATGAGCACCGGCAACCAGGAATACACCCTGCACGTGTCGGCAATGCGAACCGGGGTAGACTTCATCGAACGCTCGCAATCCAGTTGGGGATCAGCCGATCGGGGCGATACGCGCGCTTGGATTGAGCCAGGCCGGAGAGGTCGGAGTCATCCATGGTGTTGACGAACTCGTACCCCTGCTGCAACGCCTGACGACAAAACTCGCGGAACACCCAGGCTGCCAACCCGGGGATTTCCCGATCGGTCACTTCGGCGCAGACGCAGAAGACGGCCGGAGCGAGGCGATAGCCGAACGTGTACGCGCGAACTGTCCCGTCGATCCGAACCACCGCGCCAGACAGGCCCAAGGACTCGGCATGGGCGAGCATTTCCCGATGAGCGGACTCCGAATCCATCAGCATCTCTTTCGCCGCTCCCTCGAGCCCGCCGCGCCGTTTTTGCCGGCTCCAGTCACGGAACAACGCCTCGCAGGTAGCTCGATCGTCCGCCCGATAGTAATCGAAGCGGACTCGCCCCGGATGCTCCCGTTCGAAGCGGTTGCAGGCAGCCCGCTGCGACTTGTAGCGCTCACCCGCCAGGCGCACCAGGTCCGACGTCCGGTAGAGATAATCCGGAGGCTTCGCCCGCAGGCGATACCCCCATGCCTCCAAGTGCGGCGCAAGGCACGCCGGCACATTCTCCACGCGGGACACCGCCGACCCGTCGTTGTGCTCCTGCATGAACTCAAACGCCGCGTCCAACGCCGGCCTAAGCGGGCCTGGGCCGAGCGGCGGCAGGGCCAGAAAGAGCCCGTCTGGCGATTCGGCGAACAGGCACAGATGTCCCTCAAGTTCCGCCCAGTGATAAGGAAGCACACCACGCCAGATCACGTGATAGGGAAACGAGCACGCCGCCAGGGGCGCGTCGTCCGCCGCCAACACCGACGACGCGAGGGCCTCCTCAACACGCTGACGGTCCGCGAGCGTGAGCGGGTGAAGTGTACATCGCGAAGCGGGTGGATTGGCCCCTGCGCTCGCTTCACCAGGCTTCACAGTCGAAGTCGACGCCTCACGCTTCACGGAAAGGCGCGCCGTTAGTCGCGGCAGGGGACGAAGGATCACCACATCTTCTTGGAAGGGGCCAATCAGACGAGGATGACGGACGAAGGTGTCGAGGATATCGTCGCGTTCGATCAACGACGCGAGGCGCTCGGCGTAGAGCTCAAGATCAGGCCAGGGGCCATGGGCGAGGGGCAAGGGATCTCGAGCCTCTCGCCTCTCGCCGGATAGAAAGGGACACTTCCTATCCCATCCCAGGACCACCTCGCGCTGTTCCCCATTCCACATGACCGCCAGGGGATAAATCTGACAGTCCAGCGGCCGTATCTCGTAAATCCGGCACTTCGACGTGATCGGGTCGAAGGCCGGACAAACATAGCCTTCGCCGGCGGGGTCGGGCACGACATTGACCTGGCATCCGTCCTTGGCTGGAAATTGCGCAGGATCGATCCCCCGTTCGATGGCCCGATTGATTTCCTGGTCCGTGAAATAGGGCCGGAGCAGGCTGTCCGGCTCGGGGAAGCGACAGCAGATCTCGCAACTCAGGCAAGTCCGGCTCGGGACGAGCTGAGGAAGAGCAACCATCGGCAGGTGACGAAGCTCGCGCATGACAACACACCGTTCGTGAAGCAGACGCCGATCATCATACGACGCAATTCGGAGGGGGGCAAGGAACCTGCTGGTTTCTCAAAGCTCATCGTTCGCGCACGGAGCCGCGCTCTTCCACACACGGTCACGCTGCCGGTCGTGCTCGGCTCATCACGGTCCGGAAGCGACGCGGCCCGTCATCTGCCGCATCGCTTCCGACCGGGCTCTTGTCTGATTTGAAGAGAGCGTGTTACGATTTGCCGCGTAGCGACCGGGGCTCGGCACGCTCGCCGGATCTTCTGCACGCCATTAGCCTGAGGGATGACTCATTGGCGCCGACGCGAAATCTCGTTGACTCCGCCGTTTCTGACACCGCCTCCCGTCGCTGTTCCGTCATTCGCGACACGCTGATCCGTGAAGGGCTCTATGACCCCTCGCCGGCCGACGGCGTTGATGACGTCGGCCGGACGGAGGCGACCACGACCACGTGGCGCGTAGGTCCGGCACCGTTTTTCCTCTCTTCCGAGCAAGTCGCCTTCTTTCGTTCGCTGGGCAACCGGCTTCTAGCCTTCTATCGGGCGCTGAACCGTCTCTATTTCGACAGCATCCGTGGGGCACAGCCGGCCTGGGTAGCGGGCTATCTCGACCAAGGAAAGCCAGACTCGCTGATCGCTTTCAGCCGCATGAAGCGTTTTCGCGACTCACTGCCAGGAGTGATCCGTCCCGATATCATTCCGACCTCAGACGGTTTCGTCATCACCGAACTGGATTCCGTGCCTGGCGGGATCGGACTGACCGGGGCACTGGCCAGAGCGTACGCGGATGTGAATTGTCATTCACCAACCGCCGATGCCGGATCAGACCAGCCGGCATTCGGATCTTCCTCGCATCACGCAGCATATGAGATCGTCGGCGGGCGAGACGGAATGCTCGACGGGTTCGGGTCGATGCTGCGGGCGCTGCAAGGCGACACAGCCGGTTGCGTCGCAATCGTGGTTTCCGAAGAAGCACGCGACTACCGGCCGGAGATGCGGTGGATCGCCGCGCGTCTGCGTGAACGCGGCCTGGATCTCGAATGCATCGAGCCGCGCCAGGTGCGGTTCACGGAGGAAGGCTTACGGCTGGCCGATGAGGCCGGAGGGCGTCCGATCGCGGTGGTTTATCGGTTCTTCGAACTGTTCGACCTCAAAAATATCCCCAAAGCCGAGCTCATCATGTACAGCGCGAAGAAGGGCCGGGTGCTCGTTACGCCGCCCTTCAAGCCGGCACTGGAGGAGAAGCTCGCCTTCGCGCTCCTGCACCACCCGGTGCTTGCGCCGTTTTGGCGGAGGGAGCTGGGGGAGGAGACCTTCGCCTCACTCGCAGCGCTGATGCCGCGCACCTGGATTCTGGACCCGACGCCGGTGCCGCCGACCGCGGTGATTCCTGGCCTTGTACTGGATGGTCGACCGGTGAGCGACTGGCGCGAACTGGCCCGCGCGGGTCAGAAAGAGCGGCGGTATGTCGTCAAGCCGTCCGGTTTCTCGGAACTGGCCTGGGGCAGCCGAGGCGTATCCGTGGGTCACGACCTGCCGCAGTCGGAATGGGCGGCGGCGCTGGATCGCGCGCTCGCTGCATTTCCGGCGACGCCCTACGTCTTGCAGGAGTTCCACAAAGGGCGACTCTTCGAATCGGCGTATTTCGACCCCGCCACGGGCGACGTCGTCCCCATGTTAGGACGCGTGCGGTTGTCGCCGTACTACTTCGTCGCTGGTGATCAGGCGGAACTGGCCGGCATCCTGGCAACCGTGTGCCCGCCCGACAAAAAACTGATCCACGGCATGCGAGATGCTATTATGCTGCCGTGCGCGGTGGCGTCATGACCCTCTACCACGTTCCCTGGTGTCCGGAATGCGCGGTGGTCCGGCAGAAGTTGGCCGAGTTAGGCGTGGCCTATGAAGATGTGGTGGTGCCGGATTTCCGGCCCCTGCGCAAGCAGGTCTACGACATCTCTGGCCAATATTATGTGCCGGTGCTCAAAGACGGCGACACAGTGCTGACCGAAACCCGAGACATCCTGGCATATCTGGAGACCAAGTACCGGAAGCAGCGGATAGTCGGCGGCTGACTAGCGGTCAGTCATCGCTCCGATCCCGAGGCGTTCACTATCGACTATTTGCCATTTTTCCTTACGGAGTCATCGATGGAAGAGTGGAGAAAGATTCTCGCCGAGAGCGTGGTGAAGCCAAGAGAGTTGGCGGAACGGCTCGGTGTCGATGAGAAAGAAATCGAAGCGGTCGTCGGAGAATATCCCATGCGCATCACGCCGACGGTCATGGCGATGATCAAAGAAAAGGGGGATGCAATCTGGAAACAGGTCGTGCCGGACATCGCCGAGATAGCCGACACAGACGCGGAAGACGATCCGCTCGAAGAGGATCTGATGAGTCCGGTCCCCCACCTGGTGCATCGGTATCCCGACCGCGTACTCCTGATGGTCACGAATCAGTGTCCAATCTACTGTCGCTTCTGCACCAGAAAGCGCCTGGTTGGCAAACCGGGATTCCTCAAGAAAGGCGAACTGGATCGGGCAATCGCCTACCTGCGTGAGCACCCCGAAATCCGAGACGTCATCCTTTCCGGCGGCGACCCGTTGCTCCTGCCCGATCATCTGCTGGAGCGCATCCTGAAGGCCCTGCGCACGATTCCGCACGTGGAGATCATCCGGATCGGCTCGCGGGTGCCGGGAACCCTGCCGCAGCGCATCACACCCAAGCTCTGCGAGATGATCAAGAAATATCATCCGATCTACATGAATCTGCATTTCAACCACCCCGACGAACTGACGCCCGAAGTCAAGGCGGCCTGCGGCATGCTGGCCGATGCTGGCGTGCCGCTCGGTGCGCAGACCGTATTGTTGAAAGGCGTCAACGACGATCCGGAGGTTATGAAACGCCTCGTGCACCAGCTCCTGCTGGCCCGCGTCAAGCCGTACTATCTCTACCAGGCCGATCTCACGAAAGGCACCAATCACTTCCGGACAAGCGTCGAGACCGGTCTCAACATCGTCCGGGCGCTGCAAGGGCACACAAGCGGGATGGCAGTGCCTCACTTCGTCATCGACGCGCCCGGCGGAGGCGGCAAGATTCCGTTGCTGCCGGGCGACTACCTGGTCCATTTGGACGAAGACGGCGCGATTCTGAAAAACTACGAGCGGAAGCTCTTTCATTACCCGCAGCCCCCCCTCCCCATGACCCTCTCCCCCAAGGGCGGAGGGACGGGCGAGGGAGTCCGCCGTGAACTGCCGATGGTCGGTGCACGCCCGTCAGTCGCTGCTTGCGGCAAAGAAACCGACGGAGGCCTCGACGACCTGTGAACCGCCCCTCCCGCCTGAACGGCATTCTGCCCTACCAACAGATCAAGGAGTTGATCGGGCACCAAGCGATCTGCTCGGAGGTGCCGATCGAAGACCGGCAGATTCAGCCGGCCAGCCTGGACCTGCGGCTGGGTCGCAAGGCCTATCGACTCCTCAGTAGTTTTCTGCCAGAGTTGTTCGAGCTTACCAGCCGGCTCAACGTGCTGGACTTCTACCAGTCGGATCTTGTGATGTACGAGATGGACCTGACGGGCGGCGCCATTCTCGAAAAGGGCCATGTCTACTTAGTCCCGCTGCTGGAAAGTCTGAAACTGCCGAAGGCCTTGAGGGCCAGGGCCAATCCCAAGAGCACCACCGGCCGGCTCGATGTCTTCACCCGCGTCGTGACGGACCTGACCGCCGGCTTCGACGAGATCCGCCCGGGATACCACGGGCCGCTCTACCTGGAAGTGGTGCCGCGCTCCTTCACCATCAAGGTCAGAACAGGCGATTCCCTCAACCAGATCCGGTTCATTCGCGGGCAACCGGCAGTCTCGGACACGGCACTGAGGAGGCTCCACAACTCCGAGCCGTTGCTGTACCACAACGGGCCGACGGCCAAGCCCGTCGCAGGCCGCAACCTGCGGACTGACCGAGGCCTCTTCCTGCGAATCGATCTGAAAGGGACGGACCAGCGCGACGACGCGATCATCGGCTACCGCGCCAAAAAAAACAGTCATGTCATTGACCTCTCCAAGGTCGGCTATTACGCCGCGCTGGACTTTTGGGAGCCAATCCGCCGTCACCGGCAGGACAGTCTGTTGCTTGAACCCGAAGAATTCTACATTCTGGCGTCCAAAGAACGAATCCGGGTGCCGCCCGGCTACGCGGCGGAGATGGTGGCCTATGAGGCCGCCTGCGGGGAGCTACGCACCCATTACGCCGGGTTCTTCGATCCGGGATTCGGGTACGGCCGAGGCGAATTGCATGGAACCCAAGTGGTGCTGGAAGTGCGCCCCCACGACGTGCCCTTTCTGATCCACGATGGACAAACCTTCTTCAAGGTTGTATATGACAGGATGCTGGAGTGTCCGACGCAGGTTTACGGGTCAGCCCTCGGTTCGTCGTACCAGCAGCAGGGGCTGACGTTGAGCAAACCCTTCAAATCGTAACGGCGGCGCCCATGACCTCCGAGCACCGTCCTGACGAGCCTTCCTCCTCGACGCCGACTCAGCCGAGGCCCAATCCCGAGAAGGAATCCGGCGGCGAGCATCCGACCAACGTGGCCGGCATGATGACCGGCACCGCTCTCATGTTTATCGGATTCCTGAACGTGTTCCTCTCCATCAGCGGAGGGTTCGAGATCAACATCGTACCGATGATCATCTACTTCGGCGGCCTCGCCATCTGGGCCGGCTCCGTCATCGAGAATCCGACAATCCGCTACACCGTCATCACCGCGGCTGTCACGGCCGGTTTGGCGTTCCTCCATTACGGCGAAGTGCTGTTTTGGCACAAACAGGTCGTGTTCTGGTCCACCGTCGCCATCGTCACGTTCTTCATGTTCAAGACCGCTCCGCCAGACAAGCGGTAACACGGGGTAGCGGTCATGGGGCAAGGGCAACGGAAGCCGGAGGAACCATGGAGATCGCCATTGACGATTGACCGCTGACCTCCCGGTCTCCGACCAGGCAGCCGATGACCATCGCCGTCGTCATTCCAACCTTCAACGAAGAACAGGCGCTTCCCCGCACGCTCTCCCACACCCTTGGCCTCGGGTTCAACGAGATCATCGTGGTCGACGGTAGCAGCGACGACCGCACACGGGAGATTGCCAGCCAGTTCGATGTTCGACGCTCACCGTTCCAGGTCACGACGTCGAACCGCGAACTTTACACGACTCCGCTCACCGTTCTGACTTCTCCTCCAGGCCGCGCGCGGCAGATGAACCGCGGAGCGGCAGTGGCGAACAGCGACGTCCTCCTCTTCTTGCACGCCGATACCCTGTTGCCGCGCGAAGCCAAAGACGCAATCCTGCGCGCGCTGCGCGACCCGGCGTGCGTCGGTGGCCGGTTCGACGTCCGGTTCGACCGCGATTCGCGCCTGAGCCGCGTCATCGGCGCAATGATGAACCTGCGGTCCCGTCTGACCGGCATTGCGACGGGCGATCAGGCGATTTTCGTCAGAAAGACAGTCTTCGAGCAGATGGGCGGGTATGCAGACATTCCGCTCATGGAGGATATCGACTTCACCAAGCGGCTCAGGCGCATGGGCCGGATCGCGGCGTTGTCCGCGACGGTCGTGACTTCCTATCGGCGGTGGGACCTCTGCGGCCCCGTGCGGACGATCCTCCTGATGTGGACCCTGCGGTTGCTGTATTGGCTTGGGATCAGCCCTGAACGGCTCGCACGCTTCTATGCGGCAGTGCGCGAGCCAGCGAGAGGCTAGAGGCACGCGATCATGGAGAAGGGGAAAACAGAACGAGCCACTCTGCACGCGCCCGCCTCTCGCCGCGTTTCGGACAGCGCCCTGATCATCTTTGCCAAGGCTCCGATCGCGGGGCAAGTGAAGACACGCCTCTGTCCGCCGCTGACGCCTGACGAGGCCGCCAGCTTGCACGGGAGCTTCGTTCTCGACGCCCTGGAGCGCAGCAAGACCGCGATCGCCAAACACCGCCTCCCGTTGGACCGCTATCTAGCCTGCGCGCCGTCCGCTCGACACGTTTTCTTCCAGATCTTGGAGGAACGGCATAGAGTGACGCTGTTAGATCAGGTGGGGGAGAACCTCGGTGCCCGCATGACCTACGCGTTTTCGACGATATTCTCGTCTGGATACACAAACGCGCTGCTCGTTGGGACGGACGTTCCATCGCTGCCGTTGGACACCTACCGGGACGCGCTCGCGCTGCTCGCGGACCATGATCTGGTGCTGGGGCCGGCCAGCGACGGAGGCTATTATTTGATCGGGTTGAAGCGACCGGCGCCTGAACTGTTTGCACACATTCCCTGGTCCACCGACCGGGTGTTCGACCTCACGCGGCGGAAGGCCGATCGCCTGGAATTGAAGACCGGGCTGTTACCCGTCCAGCGTGACATCGACACGATCGACGACCTACTGCCGCTGATCGAAGAAGCCGGCAAGGCAGTCTCCTTTCTCTCGTCACGCACTGCCGGTGCGCTTCGGTTAATTGGGAACCGTCTTCGGTCGCGCTCGCCTGAGCCGTAAGGACAAGCCGGTCCCGGACGTGGGTGAACCCACCATGCTGCCCGTCGCACCGTCATCCCAACCCCTCAACATTCCCGCTGCGCCGGATCCCATCCGGTCGCGTCATCGGTCGGTCGCCACCACACTGCTGTTGCTCTTGACCCCTGGCTTGATTCTTCTCCTTGTGATCATCACCTGGTATCTGCCCGGACGGCAGAAGGTCCGGTTGCTGGAAGAGCAGGTGATCGCGGCCGGAGAGGCTCTACTCACACAGGTGCGAACGGATCGCCAGGCGTATCTCACCGATGTCCTTCCGCGTCTGCTCAAGGTCGGCGCGCAAGTCCCAGCCGACTACCACCGGCTGGCCGCCGTACCATCGCTCCCCTCCGCACTGAGGCAGGATGTCACGGACCTCATGGTCCTGACACCACAGTCCTATCGCCTGCGACTGATCAGCCCCTGGCCGATCAACAAAGAGCATGCTGCGACCGACCTGTTCCACCAGGAGGGATTCCAGTTCCTGGCCGAGCACGGCGACCGCATCTACAGCCGGCGCGATACTGTGGACGGCTCGGAAATCATCCGGTTCCTGGCGGCCGACCGCGCCGTCCTCCCGACTTGCGTCGCTTGCCACAACAGCCATGAAGCCAGTCCCAAACGCGACTTCCGTCTGAACAGCATGATCGGCGGGATCGAACTGGTGATCCCCATTGATGCGCCGCTGCAGGCAGTGAAGCGCGACCAGTGGATCCTGCTCGGCGCTGGTCTCTGCGTCGGGGTCCTCATCCTCGGCCTCGTGGTATTCGCTACGCGACACGTGGTGACGACGCCCCTGCAGCACTTGGCCGCCAGCATGCGCGCCCTTGCCGAGAATCGAAGCGACGTCTGCGAGCCTCTGCCTCTGACGGAATGGACCGACACCGTCATGGGAGAAGAAGTGCATGCCCTCTGGCGAGAGTTTCGGCGCATGCACGAGACCATCGTCGCCAACCAGCGGGCGCACGCCCAGGAGCTGCAGCGCCAGGCCGACGCATTGACATCGCTGAATCGCCGGTTGATGGACCTCCGCGAGAAAACGCAGCTCATCCAGCAGGCCATTTCGGAGCAAGAAGTTTACCGGACGCTGAGCCACACCTTGCATCAGGCGCTGCCGCTGCGCCAAATTTTTATTCTGCGGCTGAATCGCTCGGAGGATCACTTGGAATTGGTCTGGTCATCGCCTCAACGAGATGACCTGCACGTAGATTCCTATCCTGTGTGGGATCGTCCGTCGCACTGTCCTGTCATCCGAGCGGGACGTGAATACAAGGTTGAGGACGTGACGCAGGGGCTGACCTGTTCCTTCAGTCTGTCGAACGGCGGGCCGGGCTCCTATTGGTGCATCCCGCTGATCTTGGGCGGCCACACCATCGGCGTCGTGCACCTGGCGAGTTCGGTCCCCCACTGCTGGACGGAAGAGATCCGCCAGTGGGTGGAAGCGCTGGTGAGTATCGCAGCCCCGATGATCGGGCATATCCAACACCTGGAACGTGCCAAACGGCGGGCCCTGATCGACGAACTCACCGGTGCCTATAACCGTCGGTTCCTGGAAGAATTCCTGGCCAAAATGATCCTGCCGGACGAACGCCGCAAAGGGCAGATTGTTAGCCTACTGATGCTGGACCTCGACCATTTCAAGCAAGTGAACGACACCTACGGGCACCAGGTCGGCGACCTGGTGCTGAAGGCCGTCACGACGGTGCTCAACCGCACGCTCAAGGAAAGCGACGTCTTGGCCCGTTACGGAGGCGAGGAATTCACGGTAGTCCTTCCCCAGACGGACACCCAAGGCGCCGCGGCGGTCGCCGAACGCTTGCGGATCGCGGTTGCGGGTTTGTCGCTCCGCCAACTGGCGCCAGCGGCTCCCGATCACATCACGGTCAGTATCGGTGTCGCCACCTATCCGACACACGCGAGGACCGCACCGGACTTGATCCGCGCAGCCGACGAGATGCTCTATCAGGCCAAGGCAACAGGACGGAACCGAGTCGTCTGCGCGACGGCCGGACTCCGCGCAACCCCCGACCAACCCGTCTCACGAAGGGAGGATGTATCATGAGCACCCGCGTCGCACTGATTACCGGAGGCGCGAAGGGCATCGGCCAGGCCATCGCCCTGGACCTGGCCGCTCAACATTGGGCCGTTGCCATCTGCTACCGGACCAGCGCAGCCGAGGCTGACAAGACCCGTGCCGCCATCGTCGAACGGGGAGGCCAGGCGTTAGCCGTCCAGTGCGATGTGTCGGACCCAGTCGCCGCCAAGCACTTCGCCGCCCAGGTCGAACAACACTGGGGACGAATCGACGCGTTGATCAATTGCGCTGGCCCGTACCATCGCGTGAACCTGTTTGAGGAAACTCCGGCGGGGTGGGAAGCGATGTTCGCCAGCAATCTGCATCCGATCTTCTATCTGGCGCAAGCCGTGGCGCCGGGTATGAAAGCGAGAAAATCGGGCCGCATCATCAACTTCAGCATGGCGAACGCCGACCAGATGGTGGCACAACCGGACGTGACGGCGCATTACATCGCCAAGGCGGGCGTCCTCATCCTAACCAGAACATTGGCCAAGCTGCTGGCACCGCACGGCATCACGGTCAATGCCATCTCGCCCGGCTTCATCGATTCCGGCAGCGCCCCGCCGGAAGAACTCGCCGGCATGGTCAAGCGCATCCCCGCCGGCTATGTCGGCACCGTCGCCGATACTGTCGCCATTGTGCGATTCCTCTTATCGGACGAGGCGCGCTATGTCAACGGGGCGAATATTCAGGTGAGCGGAGGCTGGGGGATCTGACGCCCCGAAGCAGCGCGAATAAGGAAATTTAAGCTTCGCCCAATTCGACACAACCAGTCCTCATCACCCACTTTGAGCAGGCCGCTCCGTTTCAGCAACGCCGGAGCACAAAACGGCTCGGATGGCCCCTCCAGCAGTTCAACCCATTCGATTACGACTCAGAATTGAGTGCCTTCGGCGATAGCATCTCGCAGCGGCGCCGTTTTCCGCTGCCATGTCCGTGTCACTCGCTCTGGCACCGACTTCCATGTTGATTTTTCCATCCGACCTCAGCCAGCAGGAAGGGGTCCCGCACAACTTCTTCAACCAGTTGTGAGACGCCGTTCTTACGTCGCCGCCTATTCAGCCGGTAGCAGTGCCGCCTGCTCCAGCACTGGCTGCGTCGCCTGCTCCTGCTTATCCGACGACTAGCCATCTCTTCGCAGGATGCGTTTGACCAGCACACACAGTTGCGCATGCCCATTCCTGTGCGAGGTCCAGTCGATCGTCATATTGTTGCAGCCAGCTTCCTCCCGCGCGTGCAATGGCCTTCCGCGCCGACTCGCCCGAGACCTTCCTCACGATGTCGTTGGGCCGTTCCCGGACCCAGCCGGAATTTCCAGACCGAGTCTTGAAGCGGGTGGGTAACGCTTGGGGCTACTTGCGCTTCTGCGCCATGAAACGCTGGAATGCCTCGCCCATGGACCGCAGGCGCTCATCCTGGTTGACCAATCCCCGTGCGTTCGGCCCATCTAGGCCGAACCACACCGCAATCAGCAGGCCCAACTCTGCGATCCCGGCCATGACGGCCGTGGTCCGGTGGAAGTCGGCAGTGAACTGGCCAATCTCGTCGGTGATGACCATCAGGCCTGTCTGTGCCCTTAGATAAGCCACAGCTTCCTCCAGGGCGCAGGGGTCGCGCAAGGTTCCAGTGGAGGTTCACATAGTCCACTTGGATGGCGCGGCACGTCGAAAGAATAAAAGGGGTCGAAGAATAAAAGGGGTCGGGAGTCTTTTTTCACATTCACATTCCCCGACCGGCTGCGGGGCCGCAACGTCGACTCCAGTCCAACGTGCTTGACCATCCCGCGGCCCCACACCTCCACCCGACCGGCGTCCTCGTTGCCTACTCACCCGCAACGCCTCCACCTCTGATGCGGTCTCGGCCCGATTCACGCGCATGCCCTAGTCGCGCGGCCGTGCCACCCCGCCACTCACTCCGCCAAGCGGTCTGTTGCCAATCGCGCTGCCGTGTATGGCCTTCAACGCCGCGCGCCATTGGGAAGAAATGCTCGTCCGTCCGGATCACACCCCATGTGAACCGGCCTTGGTCGCGCGGGCCCCTCTCCGCGGGGTGGTGCTGAGCATGCCCGCATTGCGGATGGCTGACAGTGCGCCACCGGCGCACCTCCAACAGTTCCCTCATCGCCGCGGCGCCCCAGTCGGCAGGGCCAGTGAGTGGGCCTCAGCCATTAGGCGGCGAGGCAAATTGCACTCCGGTCGACAGTCTCAGCCAGAATCTTCTTAAACGTGAGGCAGCCTACCGCCCCTCACACTCACACAGCCGCCGCCCAACGCAGCGAGTAAGCCCGTGAAAAGCCCGGTCTCTGGCAACACGCCGCGGGCGGCGTAGTAGAAGGAGCATGCCACTGCCTCCTATCATCCTATCCTATCAAGAAAAGACTCCCGACCCCTTTTCATCGCTCCGATATCCTCGCCAATTCGGGCGGCGTAATCGTGTCGTATTTTGAATGGGTTCAGGACGTGCAGCGGTTTTTCTGGAATGAGCAGGATATCCGGGACCGGCTGCACGAGATCATCACCTCGGCATTCCACCGGACACTGAAGTTTTCCCGGAAACGTAAAGCCACGATGCGCATGGCGGCGCTGATGAGTGGAATTGACCAGGTGGCACAAGCCCATCTGGCACGCGGGCTGTACCCGTAACAGGCGTGACGCGTGAGCCATGCTCGGCGATGAACCGAACAGCGAGCATGCTCACTCATCGCCCATGACGCAGTGATGGATCACGAAACTTCTCATGAGCTACGTGCTGGCGGCAATTGCGGGAATCCGGATGGCGGACGGGATGGCCTTGCTCGTCGCGCCCCGCCACGTGATCGCCCGCGTGCGAAAAGCCTTGACCCTGGCGCCATCGCTGCTCCGGTGGGAAAGCGCCGCGGCGTGTTTGGGTGTCGTGCTGCTGCTGGGCACGGAAGGAATGCAGTATCAGCCGCTCTGGATGGCGACCGGCGCAGCGATGGTCGTCAAAGGCCTGTTCCTGGCGGTGGGGCCAGAACCCTGGCGTCGCTGGCTCGTCGATTGGTGCATGCAACGCGAGGACGTGGACTACCGGTTCTGGGGGCTAGGCCTCTGCGCGTTGGCGATCCTGCTGCTGCATGCGCTCGGCTGGCTCGGGAGCCGGTGACCGATGCGGACGACGCTGGTGCTCGGCATGGTCAGTCTGGTCTGGCTGGCGGCTGGGGTTCTGATGATCGCGGTGCCTGCCTGGGCGAGCCGGCTGGTGCAGCGGAAGCTGGCCGATCCGTTTTCACGGTTTCTCCTGCTCGAAGGGGCGCCCTTGGCCGGAGTGCTGGCCGTGCTCGGCAGGTCCATGAAGCCGCGATCATGGTTGTGGATAGCAGTTGGCGGCCTGGCGACGGCCACGGCGCTAGTCCTGTTCGGTCTCTCCACACACGCTCGAGACCGGCTGTGTGCGTGGTGGTGCGGCAGTTCCCCATGGCTCGCGCGGCTGGCCGGATTGGTTGCCGTCATCCTGGCGACACTCCTCGCGAGCGAAGTGATACGAAAAGGCGGATCGTAAGACATGGACCTTCGAGCCGTATGGGACCAGCACCGCGAGTCGAGTTGGCCGAAGTTTTCCAGCCCAGACCAAGGGGAATTGATGACGCTGGATACGGTCATCAGCGGATGTGCCGTGTACGACTTCGAAGAGCGGAGCCTTGACGCCCTGCGCCTCGCGATGCTGGAGCACTGCCTCAGCGATCTGGACGTGTTACTCCCCGGCGTACCGGAAGAAGCCGGCGAGTATTTCACCCGCCTGCGACCGCTCGCCGGCCTCCTCCTCGACGCGGGTCGGTAGGCTCCGCCCCCCTGCCAAGCCCGCGTAGACTTCACGGGACCTCGACGATATCGGCTTTCATCGGACCGAGCAGACCCAGCAGTTCGCTTTTCTCTTTTTCCGGAACCTTGAAGTGATCCAGGGCCGCGACCAGATCCTCGACCAGCGCGTTGAACTCAGCGGTCGAGATCTTCATGCCCGCATGCGCGGATTTCATGTCCCGCCCGGTATAGACACAGAGCCCACCCGTGGCCATGCAGACCTGATCCACCAAATGGGCTTTCAGTTTCGGAATATCCGTCGTGGCGAAGCGCCCATTGATCCGCGCATCAGCAGCGACGTTGGCGACGAACCGATCGACGACCGCCGTGATGGCCGGCTTCTGGCCCAGGCGGTCGTACAGGGATGGGCCTGAAGCCGCGGGACCAGCCGTCGGTGCGGACGCGCAACCCGCAACGGCCAGCCCAAGCAGAATGAGCAGGAGCCCGGAACGTGCAAAAGAGCCGTGTGACATGGTGTGCAACTCCTCCCTTGAGTGAATGGGGAACGTCGAGAGAATAACGTTGACGGGATCACGATACGGTCTTACGATCAAATAGGTCAAATATATTGTTTGTATCAAAAGAATTAGCCTCATCTATAAATGGAAGGGGATCGCTCATGGAAATGCGACAGCTCCGTTACTTCCTCGCGGTGGCAGAACATTTGAGTTTCACGCGTGCGGCCGAGGCCGTGCATGTCTCGCAACCGGCGCTCTCAGTGCAAATCCAGGCCCTGGAGGAAGAAGTCGGCGCCCCGCTGTTCGACCGGCTGGGCCGCCGGGTCGCCCTGACAGAAGCCGGGCAGATTCTGCGGGAGCACGCCGCGCGCGTCGTGCGCGACCTGGAGACCGGTGTCCAGGCCATCCACGAGTTGAACGGCGCGGAACGGGGCCGGCTGGTGGTCGGTGCCCTCTCCACGGTGAACTCGTACCTGATTCCACCGCTCGTCTCGCAATTCCGCCGCCGGTTTCCCAAAGTTTCCCTCCACGTCCAGGCACGACCGTCCCCGGACATCGTCGAGGATGTGCTGGCGGCGCGCTTGGACCTGGGTCTCTGCCTCCTGCCGGTCTCCGACCCTAGACTGGCCTGCCAGCGACTGTTCGATGAGACCCTCTGCCTTGTGGCGCCGAAAGGGGCCGCTCTCCCGTCCAGACGGCTCCGGATGCGCGAGCTGGCGAGACTGCCGCTGGTGCTCATGCCGGCCGACTACTGTCTCCGGAAGATGATCGACGCGGAGTGTCGGCAGGCGGGGGTCCGCCCGCAGGTGTCGGTGGAGATGACGTCACCGGACGGCATCCTGGAGGCGGTCCGGCATGGCGCAGGCTTTACGATCCTCCCCACGCTGTTCGTGCGCCGCCACATGAAGGACGGGGGCTTGCAGATGGTCGCCCTGCATGATCCAGTGCCGACGCATCCAGTTGGTCTGATCCATCTCCGCCATCGGCATCTGGGACTCGCCGCGCGGGAGTTCATTCGCCTCTGCCAGGAAACCCTCGCGGAGTTCGACCTCCGCACTTCGATCCATCCGACCCGCTCGCCTCGCGGCCTGACCGCTTAACGCGAGATTCTTCCTTGCATGCCGAGAGACCGTGGGCTACAACGCCGTGTCTTTTTCGCGTCTTCACCAAGGAAATTCTATGAATAGGGCCCCCTTTCAGTTGGTTGACAGCCGAGGCCCGAAGGCCCGACTGTCCACGGCGAGCGATCACCACCAACGAAAGGGGGCAGTAGAGGGTGTCCGTCGGATTGGATGTCAGTGGTAAGAGTCTGGTGGCGTATGCGGTCAATGAACGGAAGCCGCGTGTATTCGCGGGGAAGCAGCCGGCCACGCGGGCGGGACTCGGTGCGATGCTGCGGCAGGTGGGAGCGGGGGCAAAGCTGGTCGTCTTTGAAGCGGGCAATCAGATGAAATGGATCGCGGAGACGTTGAAACAGATCGACGGCATGCACGTGCCTGTGGTGCATCCGAATGAGGTGATGGGGATCACGGAGAGTGGCGGGAAGACGGATCGGGTGGAGATGAAGCAGCGGGCGGCGTTGGTGCGAGGGGGGCTGCTGCCCCAGGCGGGGCCTGTGGGGGAGGGGCGTGTGCGGGAGCTGCGGGAGGTGGTGAGCGCGCGGCAGCAGCTCCAGCGCAAGCGGATCGCGTTGATCAATACGATCCGGAGCTCCACGATCCGGGGCTCCGTGGACCAGGAAGGACATCGGCTGCCGGAGCAGTGCTTTGCGGGGGCGGAGCAGCGGCTCACGGCCCGGCTGCAGGCGATCGAGGATCCGCGGGGTCCGCTGCGGGAGCGCAGCCCGGCCATCGGCCCGCTGGCCGCCCGCGTCCTGGTGAGCGTGCTCGATGAGGCCCGGCGGTTCGACGATCAGAAGGCCGTGGCGCACGATGGCGCGCTGGCCCCCACCATCTATCAGCAGAGTGGGACGGTCTAGCAGCTCGGGCGGATCAATCGGGATGGGCGGGGCGAGGTCCGGCGCGTGGTGTTGCCATGTGCCCATACGGTGGCACGGATGAAGAGTGAGGGGGCGAAACCCTTGCAACGCTTCTTGGCCCGCATCGCCCGGCGAGGGGGGAAGAAGATTGCGGTCGTGGCCCTGGCCCGGACATGACTGACCACGGCGTACGGGGTGCTGAAGTCGGGCCAGCCCTTTGATCCGCGGAAGCTGCAGCCTGCGTAAGGTTGGGCGATCGAGCCCACATGGGAGGGTAACGGTCCATCTATTTCAACAGGGCCTTGTCGGAATAAAAGGGGTCGGGAGTCTTTTTTCACATTCACATTCCCCGACCGGCTGCGGGGCCGCAACGTCGACTCCAGTCCAACGTGCTTGACCATCCCGCGGCCCCACACCTCCACCCGACCGGCGTCCTCGTTGCCTACTCACCCGCAACGCCTCCACCTCTGATGCGGTCTCGGCCCGATTCACGCGCATGCCCTAGTCGCGCGGCCGTGCCACCCCGCCACTCACTCCGCCAAGCGGTCTGTTGCCAATCGCGCTGCCGTGTATGGCCTTCAACGCCGCGCGCCATTGGGAAGAAATGCTCGTCCGTCCGGATCACACCCCATGTGAACCGGCCTTGGTCGCGCGGGCCCCTCTCCGCGGGGTGGTGCTGAGCATGCCCGCATTGCGGATGGCTGACAGTGCGCCACCGGCGCACCTCCAACAGTTCCCTCATCGCCGCGGCGCCCCAGTCGGCAGGGCCAGTGAGTGGGCCTCAGCCATTAGGCGGCGAGGCAAATTGCACTCCGGTCGACAGTCTCAGCCAGAATCTTCTTAAACGTGAGGCAGCCTACCGCCCCTCACACTCACACAGCCGCCGCCCAACGCAGCGAGTAAGCCCGTGAAAAGCCCGGTCTCTGGCAACACGCCGCGGGCGGCGTAGTAGAAGGAGCATGCCACTGCCTCCTATCATCCTATCCTATCAAGAAAAGACTCCCGACCCCTTTTCATCGCTCGACCCCTTTTCATCGCTCATAGGAACGCCCCGACGGAATGGTGCTGAGAAAGCAGGTGCCGCCTATCGGCCGAATACCTTCTTGAGCAGTGGCTCGATTTCGCCTTTCTTTTCCATCGGATCGAGAATGTCGGTGTCGCCGTAGAACTGGCCATCGATGAACACCTTGGGGAGTGTTGGCCAGTTGGTCATCCGAGTCAAGGCCTCGCGCTTGGCAGGATTCGACAGCACGTCGATGACTTCATAGGGGTAGCCGTACTTGTCGAAAAATTGCATCGTCTCGCGAGTGAACCCGCACATGGGCATCGTCTTCGTTCCTTTCCCATAGATTAGGATCTTGTGGGTTCTGATTTCGCGCTGGATTTCCTCTTCGATCGGGTCGCCCATAGCTCCGGCCTCCTCTATCCAACACAGACGCGAGGTACGTGGCCTGAGGCGAGGGCCTCCGCAAGCACTTCCCGTCCGACCCTTTCGCCTCTCACCCCTTCCCCCTTGCCAACCTCTCATTCCTCCTCTCTCGTCTTCGTCGTAATCTCCAACGCATGGATCCGGCCATCCTTCATCGGTACGGCCAGGGCCTGGTAGACCATGCGGTGCCGGTCCAGCAGGTTCTTGCCCTTAAAGTGATCCGACACGACCGTGATAATGAGATGATCCATCGTCCCGGTGCGATCGGTCACCGACACCGTCGCATCCGGCATAACCTGCCGAATATACTCGGTCAGCGCATCCTGCGTGATCATCGTGCCCGAACAAACGAGGTAACAATACCCCACTCCCCTCAGCAAACGCAATTCCCTGAACCAGTGAGGAGTCGGTAGCAAAAGCCCTGGGAACAGCGAATCGCGGATAGCAAGTTGCTCCGAGCTATGCGCGGTTTGCTCTTGGGTCGTTGCCTGCCGCCGACGGCCCCCATACCGCTCTTCACTGTTATCGAATCGTATACCCAGGGTATCCGTTTCGATACGCCTTGCCGCGCATTCCGCAAGACGGCGCGCAGAGAAGGCAATCGACCCGTTCGAATCTTTTTGAAAGCCAGCAAGTTTCCAACGCACCCCGGTCATGAAGAATCATCGAGCGGCACTGGTACGGATGTTGCGGTTGGTCATTGATCACCATGTCATGCGCCTGGCGGCAGGAGACCGAGACCATGACGCTCACGATCGTAGCGGCGATCACGTTCATCGCGGTTGGAATGCTGTTGATCATCAGGAGTCTCTGGTCACGGTGATCGAGGACAAGGCAACTATCCCGGCTGATGAGACGTCGTGGCCTCTGAGATATTTCGCTGGTGGTGCTTTTCGCGCGCGCGTGGCCGATCTCAACCAGCGGTCAGAACCGTTGAGTGCATCTCTCACCGTAACTGATGGAAAACCCGAATCCATTCACACAAACACGTGACGGCATCGATGTTGCGAATAGCATCGTCGACAGCCGAATCGAATCGGGGCACGGTGCCGTGCACCGCAACAGACAAGGAGGGTCACATGACAGACTACAAAACGGATCTCTTGTTTGGCTCCTCAACCGGCAACGGCCGCGTCCTGGTGGTCGATGACGAACCGGACATCCGAAAAGTGGTGCGCCTGACGCTGCAGAAAGCCGGTTACGATGTGCTCGAAGCGGAGAACGGCGAGAAGGCCATCGCTATCATCAACTCGGGCGAGAACCGCGTGATGCTGGATGTCGTGATTTGCGACATCCGCATGCCCAAGATCAACGGCGTGGAAGCCATTGCGTATTTCCGCAGCGCCTATCCGCGTGTTCCCCTGATCGTGCTGACCGGCTTCCCCGACATCGACATGGCGGCGTCGTTCATGCGAGACGGCGTGGTGGACTACCTCGTCAAACCGGTGGAAGGCCACAAACTGCGGGCCGCCGTCGAGCGCGCCATGGAACGGCGGGAGATCGCTCACCTCTAGGAGGAAGAGAGGAGTCGAGCTCCCCTGGCTCGAGACATCCCGTGGCCCTGACACATCTTTGTGGGCTGGCGAACGGGCGCACGCGATGACTCAACCCCACACCACCAAGGTGGCCATACTGGGTGCCGGGAAGGGCGGAACCGCCCTCCTGGATCTGCTGCATCAGATTCCAGGCATTGTGCTCGTCGGCATCACCGACAAAAATCCTTCGGCGCCTGGCCTGCAACGGGCGAGGGACCTGAACGTTCCAGTCAGCAATGAGATCCGCGATCTCATTGCTGACCATGGCGTCGGCCTGATCCTGGACGTCACCGGGGACCCTGAAATGGAACGGTTCGTTCTCGCCCACAAGGGTCCCGGCACCGAGGTGCTGAGTGGCGCAGCCACCAGGCTGCTCTGGAATCTGATCCAACACCAGACCAAACTGCAGGCCGAACTCTTCCATGCCGAGAAACTGGCCGAACTGGGGTCGTTCGCCGCAGGCATTGCGCATGACATCAACAATCCCCTGCAACTGATCCTAGGCCTTGCCGAGAGCCTGGTCGAGGAACGGGACCTAGCCGTCGTGCGGGAGCACGCGCGGGACATCATCCAGGCCGTTCACCGCGCCAGCGCGATCTGCCGCGATCTCACGTGCTACGCAAGGCGATCCATCGGCGAGAAATCCGCGTGGATAGACCTGAACGTCAAGCTGGACGAAGCATTGAAGATCGCACGATACGCCATCGAGTTCCAGGACATCGAGGTGGTGCGGCGCTACGCACCCAAGCCGATCGTGATGGGCAACCCGGATGAATTGTTGCACGTTCTCGTGAACTTGATCTCCAATGCCGTGCAGGCGATGGAACGGGGCGGCACGTTGACGCTCCGGACTGACAGCGAGAACGGCGTCGTGACCATCAGCGTGTCGGACACCGGCTGCGGCATCCCGCAGGATTTGATCGAGCGGATTTTCGAGCCGTTCTTCACGACCAAGCCACCGGGGAAAGGCACGGGCCTGGGTCTCTATAATGTGAAGTCCCTTGTCACCAAGTGGCATGGCAAGATCCGTGTGGAGAGCCAAGTGGGAGCGGGTTCCACATTCCGCATCGAGTTCCCGCCGGCCGAACCAATTCCGCCAGAGAACGGATCATGATCCGTGCCGGGCCGTTCACAGGACGCCAAGCCCGCTGTGGGCTGAAGAGCAAACTGATCCTGTCCATGTTGCTGGTGGGCACGGTGCCCCTCTTCGCCGGCCTCCTCATGGCGTTCCTGCAGGGGTCACGCGAAATCCGCGAAGTCAGCGGCGAAAGTTTCAAGGCCCTCGCCACCGAGACGGCCCGCAAGCTCGATCTCGTCGTCGGCGACGAGATCGGCCGCGCCTCGCGCATCGCGGTCGACCCCGTTATCGTGGCCGAATTGGAACGACGACGGGACCGGATCGAGTCCCTCTCCGAACCCCAGGCGCGCGCGGTACTCGCGGCGCAGGCAGCCCGCTGGCATGCCCGCGATACGGCCTTGATCAAAGACCTCACTGACAACACGCTCGCGCGGCTGCTGCGCCAGTACGAGACCGGCTCGAAGGGCGATCCTGGCCACTCCCTGCCGCAAGCGGTACGCTCCGCCACCAAAGCCCTGTTCCTCACAGACAAAATGGGCGCGCTGGTGGCGAGCCTGAACGCAGACGTTCCTTACGCCCACGGCGGAACTGCATGGTGGCAAGGCGCCTTCAACAAGGGCGTCGGTTCCACGTACATCGAAGACGTGGCATTCGATGACCGCATCGGGGCCTACGTCTTCACCCTCTCGGTGCCGGTGATGGACAGCATTCGCTACGAAGCCATCGGCGTCCTCCATCGCATCCTGGACGCGAAAGAATTCTTCTCCCCCGCCATCGCGCCGATCCGATTCGGCAAGACCGGCCACGTGATGCTGATCGACAGCCGTGGCATCGTGATGAACTGCCCGATCCTGCCGACCGGCGCGCGGCTGGCGGACGCGGATTTGGTTTCGCTCGTCACGCCGCTAGAGCCCGGCTGGGTGAACGCCCCCAGCGACGGACACGGCAGCCGGACGTCGTCCATTATCGGTTTCGCACCGCTGCCGGAGACCAGCCGGGCGACCAACGGGTCCTCCGACACCGCCTGGCACACATTCGTCTGGCAATCCTCTAGCGAATTGTTCGCACCCATCCGCCATCTGTTCACGTGGCTGTCGGTGTTCGGCCTAGCCGCCGTCGGGCTTCTGATCATGCTGGGGTCCTTCGCGGCCGGCCGGATCGTCACGCCGATCCGCCAATTGCAAGAAGCGGCACGAGCGATCGGCCGGGGTGAATTGCGTGACCGGCTCATTATCCGGACCGGCGATGAACTGGAAGAGTTGGCCGAAGAAATCAATCGGATGAACGCCCAACTGGAAGCCGCCTTCGCCGGATTGACCAACCAGGTGGAATTGAAGAGCCAGGAAATCCAATACCTCCAGCAATCAACAGACCTGATCCTCGACGCCGTGCCGACCCCCATCATCATGATCGACCAGGCCGAGCGGGTCCAATACATGAACCGGGCCTGCAAGGACGCCTTCAAGCTCGAGGACGGCGACACGCCACAGCCGCTCATGCTGTTCGACCTACTGCGCGTCAATCCGTCCCTCCAGCAGCAGCTTCGACAGGAACTCCTGAGCGCCGGCAACGGAGCACGGCAGAAGACCGGCGCGGCGGACACGTCCACGTTGTTGGCCCGCGATCCGCTCGTACCGGCGCCGGCCCAGGCAACACGAAGCTGGCGACGCGAACTCCAACTCGACCGGCATCTCTATCGCTATGAATGGTTCAGTCTGCAGGGCCGTCACGGCGAAGGCCGGCGAATCGGACTCGTCCTGCGGGATGCGACCGAAGAGAGCCGGCTCCAGGACCAGCTCATTCAGGCGGAGAAATCCGGCAGCCTCGGCGTGCTGACCGCCGGTATCGGCCACGAATTGAACAACCCGTTGTTCGGCATTCTCGGACTCGGCGAGGCTATTCAGGAAGAGACGGACCTTGGGCGTATCAAATCCTATGCCAGGGACATCGTCGAGCACGGCCGACGGATGGCCGCTGTCATCCGCGATTTCGCCGGCCAGGCGTTTCGAGAGGCTAAGGACCAGCGCACGCCTGTCGATGTGAACGCCCAGCTCGACCGAGCCTGGGCAATCGTACAGAGTGGGTTCGAAACCCTCGGGATCGAGGTGCAGACATACTACCAGCCGCACCTGCGCGTCAGCGCCCTGCCCGACGAGCTCCGCCAGGCGTTCGTCAACATCTTGGCCAACGCCGTCCAGGCCATGCGCGGCAAGGGCTCGCTGGTGCTGCGCACGGAACGCGACGCGTCGTCGATCACCATCATGATCCGCGACACTGGCCCAGGCATGCCGCAAGAGTACCTGACCAAGGTCTTCGATCCCTTTTTTACCACCAAACCGCAGGGGGAAGGATCCGGGCTCGGCCTCACAATCGCGAAGCGCATCATCGTCAAGTTCGGTGGTGACATCCGCTTGGAAAGCGTGGAAGGGCAGGGCGTCACCTGCTGGATCACCCTTCCCGCCGTTGATGTTCCCTTGCACAAGGAGGATCAGAGGCCATGAATGGGTTCAGAAGATCGGGCGGCCGCTGCGCACTTGTCGTCGTCGTCGCGACAGGGCTTGGTGGCGCCGCCATTGCATTGCACGCTAAAGACGCTGGCAGCCTGCCGGCTGGGATCCCGCCGGAGAAGGTCGCGGATTATGTCCACGCGGTGATCGAGGCGGATCGCACCATATACACCACGTTGATCGTCAATCGCATGCAGGAGAAGGGTATCGTGTCCGCCAGAGAGCATTGGGAACAGGACAACGCGCTCCCCTTGCCCGCCCAGTTCCTCCAACATTCCGGCAAACTGGTTGCCGAGGGCGGTGGCGGGATCCGCTATCGGTTAATCAGCCTGTGGCCAATTTACCAACGCAACGCGCCGGCGACCGCGCTGGAGCGCAAGGCCCTGGAGATCGTCAGCGCTCAGCCGGGTCGCCCGTTTACCGGCATCGTGACGAGCGGGCGCAAGCGGTATTTTCAGGCTGTGTACGCCGACCGCGCCGTCTCGAAGGCCTGCGTGAGTTGTCATAACAGCCACCCGTTGAGCCCCAAGCGCGACTTCAAATTGAATGATGTCATGGGCGGCATCGCCATCACAATCCCGCTCGAATGAGAGAAGGGAGTGCTGAGGTACGGCTTGCCCGTCAGCCTGTTTCTGACGCAGAGACCGGAGCATCCCGGCCGCAGTATTCCTCGCGGTAGATCTGGAGCGCGGTGATCAGCAGGCCGGCCAGGATCGGGCCGAGGAAGATGCCGATCACGCCGTACAGCGCAAGCCCGCCGAGCACGCTGAACATCAAGAGAAAGACCGGAATCTGCGCCCCCTGTCCGATCAACACGGGCTTGAGAATGTTATCCACCATGGTGACCACGCCAGCGCCCCAGGCCAGCATGACCAGCGCCTTTCCGACCGGTCCGACCCAGAACAGATACAGTGCTACCGGCACCCACACCAACGCCGTTCCCCCGAACGGCAACGGCGCGAGCAGCATCGTCAGCGCCGTGAGCACGACCGGGAATGGCACGTCGAGCGCCCAGTACGCCGCGCCGGCCAGAAGCCCCTGGGCGACAGCGGTCACCAACAATCCCTTCACCACCGCCCGCACCGTTTGATCCAACCGCCGGAAGATCTTTTCCTTGTGCGCGGTGTCGAGTGGGATGAGCTCATACGCCAAGCTCAGCCACCGCCGGCCATCCTTGAAGAAGAAAAACAAGGTGACGACCATGACCAGAAAATCCGCCACGAAGAGGAAGACATTGCGGATAAGGTCGCTGACTTCGTTCACCAGGAACTCGCTCACCGTCTTCGCGCTGGAGAGGAAGAACGACTCCAGGTTGCCCTGCTTCGTTTCGGCCTGCCGGATTACATCCCTGAGCAGTTCTCCTCCAATCGGCAACCGCGCCAACTGATCGGGCAGCCGTTCGATGCCGCCGGACACGATCCAGCTCCGCACCGCCTGTTCGGCACCGCGCGCTTCCTTCACCAGCAGCACGCCTAAAAGCAGCAACGGCACGACGACCAGCGCGATAATGGCAAGCGTCAGCAGCGCCGCGGAGACCGTCTCTCTGCCACCCAGCCAGTACGACAGCCTTGCGTGAATCGGAAAGGTCAGGTGTGCCAGAATGATCGCCCACAGGATCGGAAAGAGGAACGGGCGGAACATCAGCCCGATCTGGTAGAGCAACAGCATGAGCACGGCGAAGAAAGCGAGCGAGAAGAGTTGTTGGCGGGTCATATCCGTTTTCTTGAGGACGGTGAGAGCCCATAGCTAGATAGCAGAAAGGTCCGGCCTTGTCACGAACCTTGCGCGCGCAGCGGTTTGCCACGAAAGCCGACGCACGGCGGGCGGTCTGGGATCGGTTGCAGCAGAAGGGCGCAGCCCGCTTCCCGTTTCCTCCGCACGGGCGTATTCCGAATTTCGCCGGTGCCCGGGATGCAGCGCGGCGCCTGTTCGAGCTGGAACCGTGGAAGACGGCCAAGCGGATCAAGGTGAACCCCGACGCGCCACAGCGGTATGTCCGTGAGGAAGCGCTGCGCCGGGGCATTGTCGTGTTCGTCCCGACGCCACGCCTGCGGGCCGGCTTCATGCGGCTCGATCCCGCCATGATTCCGGAAGATAAGATCGCCGAGGCGGCCGCGCTCTCCTCGAGCCGGGCGTGGGCGGAAGAGGTGCCGCTGAAAGACTTGCCCAGGTTAGACGCAATCGTGTGCGGATCGGTGGCCGTCACGCGCGATGGGCGACGCTGCGGGAAAGGCGAAGGCTACAGCGACCTGGAATATGCGATCCTCCGCGAACTCGGCCATCCGCCGGTCCCGGTCGCGACCACCGTCCACGACCTGCAACTCGTTGACGCGTTTCCCCGGGACGAGATCGATCTTCCGCTCTCGGCCATTGTCACCCCAACGCAGACGATTCTCGTCACAGCCCCGCCGCCTCCGCCTGCAGGCGTCGCCTGGGATCGGCTGACTGAGAGCGACCTCGAGGAGATGCCAGTCTTGGAAGACCTTCGCCGGTTGAAAGAGATCGGACCGATTGCGCGTTCCACCGGGCGTGCGCCAGAGGGGCCGCAGGCCCGACGGAACGGCCGTGTCCGGAAGCCTCGACGGTAAACAGGAAATGGCAGGGAAGGCGCCTGTCAGAGATCGGACCGTTTCTCGAACAAGGCGTGGGTTTTACCACGGTGCGCGGCGAGGTCGTGGACGTTGCCGGAGGGTTGCGGTGCCTGGTCGGTCCAAGGGCAGGGCCCCATATCCGAGATCCCTTGGAAATACGCGCCTTCCTCGATGGAAAAGACCGGTGCGCGCACCTCGCCGATCAACACGCCCGGCTTCAGCAGTTGCACCTTTTCCGTCGCGTGGATGTTCGCCTTGACCTTGCCGCTGCTCACAAAGGTGCCGGTGTTGACCGTGCCCCGCACGATGCCCTCGTCGCCGACCACCACCGTGCCCTTGGTGTGAATCTCGCCTTCGAGAAGTCCGTCGATCCGCACCGTACCGTCCACGCGGATCACGCCCCTCAGCTCCACGCCGCGCGCGAGAAACGTGATGGTTTCCTCGGACGGCGAAGAGGAGTTCTTCTTCTTGATAAGCTCCACGCGAGGTCCCTCGTGCTTTAGTTACGCCCTGACTAGCCGTCGACGGGCCTCATCCTAGCACGATTTCTTAGAAGAAGTGATAGGAAATCCCGATCATGAGGGTGTGCGCCTGGTAATCGCCGATCAACCCGTTCGCAGATCCTAGCCCGTTTGTATCCAGATCGCGGAATCGGAATGTCGCCCGATCGTACTTATATTCGCCGAATAACGCAACCTCCTTGCTCACGAACAATCGCGCCCCGCCGAGCAGATGAAATCCTGGAGCTGAATCGGTGTCGCGGGCGAAGGCCTGGGTCGCTTTGGCGAAATAGACCCCCATGCCTAGGCCGGCATAGGGCTGGAACCGCTCGCCCGGATAGCGACCGACGAGGCTGAACGCCAAGGTCGTCACTCTGGTGAGTGCCCCGACAACCCGAGAATTCGAAGAGCCTCCGCCCGCGTTCGTCCGTGTCGCATCCTGGCCCTCGAGATGTGGTGTCGTGTTGTAGAGATCGGCTTCAAATCCGAGCCACTTGGCCTGCTCGAGGAAATAACCGACCTTCGCGCCGTACGTGAACGAGTTGTTGAGATCGAGATCGGTGAGACGGACTTTCCCTCCCACTTCCCTCACCCCGCCCAAATCCTCCGGAATCGTGAACCCCAACTGTCCGCCGACGTACAGCTCGGCTGACGCAGGCAAGGAAGCCGCCACTGGGATGAGCAGCGCCAGTGCGACGAGGCAGACATACCCAACTCGGTTTGCTTGCATGGAAGACCTCCTCCTCGGTTGAACCCGACTAAGAATAAGCTCCACCACCTCCTGCCCGTCTCCCATCGGGATGACAGGCCCCGTACCTCCAAGCAAAATGGATGCCATCCTCGTCATGGCTCATCCCCGTAGACCAACTGCCGTGGGCGAGCGCCGCCATCCGCTTTGGAGAACAAGCGGTTTCGTACTACGGCACGGGACAGGTTCCGTGGCAGAAAGCCCAGCCCCACGGCGGCACCGCGGTGGCAACCGTATGCAATCGCCTCTACATCTGTTGGATTCTCGACACAGTCGTCGAGTTTCGGTGCTCCGCTGGCACACTCCGGGAGAAATGGAACGTGGCCGCCGCGGCGCGAACGCGGTCGGCGAGAAAAATCGCGTGACACCGACGCCTCATTTCTGGTACCTTCTGCGCCTATTTTGCTTGCAATCGAGAACCTCGGGAGGTGTCACGGTGGGACGATGGAATCAGGAGGTATTCTGGCAGCGGAGTCTGGGTGTGGTCTTTCCTTGTGTCATATTCTCCCTGTTCATGGATCGCGAACTCATGATCACGCTGCTGGACCTGTGGGACAAGCCTTCGCCATGGCGCTTGCTGTTCTTCGTCTCGCTGGCGTTCCTCATTGTCGGATTGGCCAGGAACACTGCCCGCCTGAGAATGTTGACAGAACGACAGATGGCCGAAGCTGACGCAGCGGCGCGTCCGGTCGAGCATACCCACGCTGGGCGAGCCCTTGCGGCGCACCCGCATCCGTCTCACGATCCGAGCCGGGAGTCGGTCCGCTGCGACCATTCAGTCCGGCCTCATCGCAACGGTCACCTTCATCCGCGCCACCCCCATTCGGTCACAACCGGCGCGAGCGACGGCCGCCGTTCCTGAACGGTAAACCGCCGCCGTTCTTGATCCGCCCCCACCAGACCTCGGCACGAACCCTCCGCTCTGCCCTCGGCCTTCCGAATGCCCGTCATCGCCTCTGCTGGGACCAGCCGGTAGAAGGAAGAGCCCTGTCATTCGTTGCTGGTTGCGCATGAACGCCGCTTGCGCCTCCGTCGGCACACCTTCGACCATCACCGTTGGCTCAAGACAGCGGGCCAGCGCGATGATCGCCTGCGCAATCGCCGCATCGCTTCGATGTGATGTGACTTCGCGCACAACGGATCGATCACCTTTCGGCATGCCGAGCGGCAACCGGTGAAGAGTGTCAGGAGAGAGATGGCAGGCGACTTGAGCCTTCACCCTCGACCGACAGTACTTCTCGAATTTTTTTCAGCAGCGCCTCCGGCGCACAAGGCTTCTGGATGAACGCCGTGCCGCGGTTCTGTACACCGTGCCGAAGAACCGCGTCATCCGTGTAGCCGGACATGAAGAGGACCCGCATCTCTGGCCGCTTGGTGACGAGCCGCTCTGCCAGTTGCCGTCCGTTCATCTCGGGCATCACCACATCGGTCAGCAACAGATGGATCGGCCGGCTACATGCTTCGCTGCGGGCCAGGGCTTCGGCGCCCGAGGCGGCTTCGAGTACGTCATAGCCCTGGCCCGCCAACAGCTCCATTAGATATCGGCGAACGAAGGGCTCATCCTCCACCACTAGGATTGTTTCGGACCCCGTGAAGACCTCGGCCTGGTCGTCATGCGCCCGCCGATCTGCGACCGGCAACTGCGCGCATGGGAACCGGAGGGTGAAGGTCGTGCCCCGGCCCGGCTCGCTGTCCGCAGTGATCGTGCCGCCGCTCTGCTGCACGATTCCGTACACCGTGGCGAGTCCCAAGCCGGTGCCCCTTCCCAATTCCTTCGTGGTGAAGAACGGTTCGAAGATGCGAGCCAAGGTCTCGGCATCCATGCCCGTCCCAGTGTCGCGGACCGTGAGCTGGACGACCCCCGGACTTCCGGCGTCATGCCCGCCCTTACCCGCCATCACTTCCCGCACGTTGGCCGTCTCGATCGTCAGCACGCCGCCTTGAGGCATCGCGTCCCGTGCGTTCACCGCCAAGTTCAGCACCACCTGTTCCAATTGCCCCGGATCAGCCGTGACCGGCCATAGTCCAGGAGCCAAATGAGCGACCAACTGGATGTCCTCGCCGATCACCCGTCGCAGCATGCCCATCAGGTTTGTGAGCAGCGCATTGAGGTCCACGGTTTTCGGTTGAATGACCTGTCGCCGGCTGAACGCCAGCAATTGCTGCGTCAACGACGCCGCCCGCTCCGCCGCCTTGAGAATTTCTTCCGCTTGACGCCGTTTTCGATGACCCTCCGGTAAATCCTGAATCAACAGTTCGCTGTAGCCGCGGATCGCGGTCAGCATGTTGTTGAAGTCATGCGCCACCCCGCCAGCCAGCCGCCCGATCGCCTCCATTTTCGACGCCTGCCGCAGTTGCTCTTCTAATCGTTTGCGTTCCGTGACGTCTTCCAAGAGCGCCATGATGCCGTGGATGCGCCCTTCTCGATCCCGCAGCGGCGCGGCGGACAGATTCACCACGATCCGCCTCCCATCTTTTCTCCGCCGCTGCACTTCCACTTGGAACAGCGATTCGCCGCGCAGCACCCGATCGCGCAGGGTCCGGAACTCCTCCCACTTATCGTCGGGCACAAAGGGAACCGGGCTACCGATGACTTCGCCCTCGTTCCAGCCAAAGATGCGCTCCGCGGCCGGATTCCACATGTTCACCATGCCGTCGGGATCGATGGCAATGATCGGGACCGGCGAAGCCCGCACGATCGCCTGGAGCCGATCCGTGAGTTCTCGGAGTTTCTCCTCCACCTCCTTGCGATCGGAGATATCAGTAGCAATGCCACAGACGCCGAACGGCTGGCCGCAGGAGTCCAGCAACGGAAACTTCACCGACAGATAAGTATGAAGCCGGCCGTCCCGGACGGCGGTCTCTTCGCATTCGACCACCTTGAGGGTCGCGAACACTTCGTGGTCATGTGCCCGGGAGGCCGCGATCTGCTGGCCCGGGAACAGCTCGTCATCGCTTTTGCCAATCATGTCCGCGTTCGCCCGGCCGAACATCTGCTCATGACGGCGGTTGACAAAGAGATATCGGCCATTCAGATCCTTGGCGTAGACGATAGCCGGCGTGTGATCCAGCATGGCCCGCAACAGCTTCTGGGTCGCACGCAGTTGCTCTTCAGCCGACTTTCGATCCGTGATATCCGTGATCGTACCGGCCATGCGGACCGGCTGGCCAGCTTGATTCCACACGGCCTGGCCGCGCGACCGAAACCACCGGTACGCGCCGCTTTTCGTCCGCAGGCGAAATTCAATGTCGTACGGTTCGCGGCGTTCCAAGTGGGCACGCAGTGCCAAGGTGACCCGGTCCACATCATCGGGATGCAAGAGGGAGACGAACGATTCGAACGTGCTCGGCAGTTCGGATTCGTGATAGCCCACGAGTTCCCTGAAGCGCGGAGACCAATATTCGGCGTTGGTCAGGATGTTCCGACCCCACAGCCCGTCGGACATACTGCACACCGCCAGCGTGTACTGTTCCTCGCTCACCCGCAGGCAAGCAAACGACTCGAGGCGTGCACGGTCAGTCAACTCCCGCTCCGCCAAGGAGGCGAGATCGCGCAAGACCTGCAGATCGGCTTCGCTCAACTGTCGCGGCCGGCGATCGATGAGGCAGAGCACACCCAATCGATAGCCACCATGATCGGCCAGCGGCCATCCGGCGTAGAAACGAATCGCGGGGGCGCCGGTCACCAGCGGGTTGTCGGAGAAGCGCGGATCGGCCCACGCATCCTGAACGACGAACGGCCCGCGGCCGAGGATCACGTGACCGCAAAAGGACATCTCTCGCGGAATCTGCGCAACATCGAGGCCGGCGCGGGATTTGAACCACAGCCGCGTCGCATCCACCAACGAGATTAAGGCGATTGGCACGTCAAAGAGGCGTTGAGCAAGCCGCGTGATGCGATCAAACCGATCTTCGGACGGAGTGTCGAGGATGTGGAGCGAATGCAACGCAGCCAGGCGCTGGGCTTCATCGGGAGGAATCGGCGGAGGTATCATGCGGCTCCCACGGAGTTTGCCTTCTTCAAATGTGTTCCGAAGATGCGCCAACCTTGGCCGGTTCGTCAACGATTCACTCGTTTTCCGACGGGCTTGGCGCGGCGGCGCGTGCGGGACAACGTAAGACCACCACAAGCGACTGAAGGATCAGAAGAAGCTGAAGGTCCGCTTGATCCGGTCCCAGAAGCCCTCGCCATGCACTTCGCAGTAGACCACTGGCTCGGTGCCCTCGATGAAAACTTCCAGCGTCCGCTCCGGGCACTTCGAGGTGGCAAGCTGGCCGGTGTACGGATCGATCTCGCGGCTCACTATGCCAGACGGCGCGATGAAGTCGGGGGAATTCGACGGAATCGCCCGGCGGGCGAACTCCGTCCAGATCGGCAATGCGGCCTGCGCCCCCGAGAGGCCGAGCGGCTGCTCGTCGTCGAACCCGACCCACACCCCGATCACGATCTCCGGCGTGTATCCGATGAACCAGGCGTCGCGAGACCCGTCGGTCGTGCCGGTCTTGCCGGCCGCGACGCTCTTGAGTCCCAACGCCCTCGCCCTAGCCGCGGTGCCGTGCTCGATGACGCCCTTCAGCAGCGAGGTGACCACATAGGCCGCTTGGGGCGACACGACTTGGCGCCGCTCGGGCAACGCATGCCACAGGGGATCGCCATTCGGCGCGACGACAGACCTGATCGCCGACGGCACCGCCGCCAGCCCGTTGTGCGCCAGCACGCCAAAGGCCGCCGTGATTTCCAGCAGCGACACGGCGGAACTGCCCAGCGCGAGTGACAGGTTGTCATCCAGCGGGCTCTTGATCCCCAGCTCATGCGCGAGTCGGACGATGCGCTTGGTGCCGACCGTCTGCGCGACTCGCACCGCCGGCACATTGAGGGATTGTTCCAGCGCCGTTCGAATCGTCACCGTGCCGCGGAACTGGCGGTCATAGTTCTGAGGCGACCATGGCCCAGCCGGCGACTTGAACGTCACCGGCGCATCGAGGATGAGGCTGGCTGGCGTGATGGCGCTCGCCCCGGCGGCCCTTGTCGCCTCGAACGCGGCCAGGTACACCAGCGGTTTGAAGAGCGAGCCGGGTTGCCGCTTGGCCTGCACGGCCCGATTGAACTGGCTCGTCCGATAGTCCCGCCCGCCGACCATCGCCAGAATGCCGCCGGTTTTGGGATCCAGCGCCACCAAGGCGCCCTGCAGCGGCTGATCCGCGCGTTTTAACTTGGGATAGGTCTCCTCCAGTCGCGCGAGGCCGTTCTGTAGGACCTCGCCGGCGATTTGCTGCAGGATGGGATCGAGCGTCGTATAGATCTTTGTTCCGTCAGGCAACGCCACATCGGCCGCTTCCTCGGTCTGCCGGAGCACGTAATCGACGAAGTATGGCGCGTCGGCCAGGCTGTCCTGCGGGGGAGACACGCGCACCGGCGTATTGACGGCGGCCCTCCACTGCTCTTCGGTGATCTGGCCCGCATCCCGCAGCCGGCGCAACACCACGTCGCGCCGGTGTTTGGCAAGCCGCGGATCCCGCACCGGCGAATAGGTGTTGGGGCCTTTGATCATGCCGGCAATCAGCGCCGTCTCCTCGATGGAGAGATCATGGATCGACTTGCCGAAGTACCGATGTGCCGCCTCGCCCACCCCATAGATGGCGACGGAACCGGCTTGCCCCAGGTAGATTTCATTCAGATAACTCTCGAGGATCTCGTCTTTTCGATACTTGGCCTCCAGAACCAAGGCGGCGATCGACTCCTTGATCTTGCGCACGATGGTCCGCTGCGGCGTATAGAAGAGGTTCTTGGCGAGTTGCTGCGTGATGGTGCTGCCGCCTTGCACGACCTCGCCCTGCACGAGATTGACCCACACGGCCCGCCCCATCGCCACCGGATCGATGCCGGGATGGGAATAAAAGCGGTGGTCCTCGACGGCCAGCACCGCATCGATCACCGGCTTCGGGATCGACCTGAGCGGAAGCCATTCGCGCACCTGGCGGGACTCGCCGCGGACACCGCTGATAAGCTGGGGTTCAAGTGAGACCGGAAAAATCGGCTCCCCGTCCACGAGGGAGAGGATCTCGACCACGCGGCTGCCATCCAACGTCAGACGGATGGGCAGAGCTTGAGCGTGCGCGTCGGGCTGATCATGGAGGTAGATGTCCAGGGTCTGCTCGGTGACGCGATACTCGCCGGGTGCGAGGACCTCGGAGGAGGCCGGACGGTAACCCAGACGATGGAGGCGTTCGAGCAGCCGGACTTCGTCGATATACTGATCCGGCTTCAGTAGAAACGGAGCGCCGTAGATGAGCAGCGGCGGATGGTCTTCGCTTTTCGGCAGACTCAGATTGGTCGAGAGGTAAAATCCGTAGAGGCCGAGGCCGAGACAAGCCGCGACCCCGCTCCATGCCAGAAGCACGATTCCGCGCTTGATCCAACGCACCAGACCGGCGACTTTCATCGACGTTTCACGGCCTCACGATTCTCGGCGCCACGGCTCGTTCCCCCTCCGTGCTCCCAGCCCTGACAGCGCTCTTCTTGGACCGGCTGCCCTACGCCTTCTGATCTCAATTCCAAGACCTCCTCGCTGCCACGCGGTCCGCGCGCCGCGGCCGGCTCGATCGACAGAATACGCCAAACGCCATCGAAAATCACGGAAGGAGAGACCATGAGGCCGACGATCGCACAGTGCTGCTGATCTTGGACATGTTAACGGGTTTCGCCGGCCGCGCGGCGAGCCGCGGTCCGGCTAGCTTGGACGACAGAACGATCGAGATGGTGTGGAACATGACGATCGATCGGATGGCTGGCCAAGTTGACGAGCATCCCCCCTGCCGCTCTACGGAGGCATGAGCTGTCGACCAGCGCTCGTTGCTGACCGCGACGGGATCGTTACCGCCAGCCGCCATATCGGCTACGACTGACAGGTTGTTGAAAAAGGAGAGCTGCCCTGGCAGGGCCGCCTCCGTGCTCGCAGGGCGCGCATGATCCGAATGTGCTCGCCGAACGCGCAATAGAGCCGACCGCCGCCACGCCCGCAGGAAGAATGATGCCCGGCCTCGCTTGGGAGGGGGCACGCGTTGGTGCGCCCAAGCCGGGGTGGTGCTCACGTCGACGTTTTGGGCAGCCTATTGAAAGGGGTTGAGTCCTCACGCTATAGCGTTTTCAAGAATTCGATTAACGCCTTCCGGTCTTCCGCCGACAGACTCAGATATCGTTTGCGCGAGGCGGCGGCTTCGCCGTCGTGGAAGACGATTGCCTGTTCGATGTTGTTCGCCCGCCCATCGTGGAGCAACAGATGTTGGCGGAAGCGCAGGCCCCAGAGCGGCGGCGTCCGGTATTCCGAGGTCTGGGCCACGCCTAACGACACCTTGTCGTCCAACGTCGGCCCCATGTCGTGCAGGAGAAAGTCGGAGTAGGGCGCGATGTCTCGATCGAGCAATGCGCGGACTGAAGACGGCTGCAGCATGCCCGGACGCGCGACCGGTCGCACATCGGTGCGGAACGAGGGGACATGACACGTCGCGCAAGCCAGTTCTCTGAACAGCTTCTCTCCGCGAGCCAATCCTGCCTCGCCGAACTCGCTCCTCCCGCGCAACGGCGGCGCAAGCAGAGCAATGAAGTCAACGAGCTTCTGCACGGTCTCCAACATCACGTTGGGACTCGGCACTCGTTGGAGACGTGGCGGCGCAGGGAACGGCATCGGAGCGGTCTCCTCTTCAAATCCGGTCATCGGCGACGTTAATCCCATTTCCTGTCGCAACGCATCGGCCACAAATTCCACGAGGCTGCCGACGTGAGCCTGCGATCCGAACCGCATCAGATGTCCATCCTTCCCGATCGCAGGTCGCCCGCTGATGCCGTCCCCGTCCCGATCCCCCGGATCGGCGTGCGCAAGAATCGCCTCTTCAGGGATGGCTTCGATGAGCCCCACCCCCAACAGCGACGGCGGTTTCCGTTTCGAGATCACCGCGCCATCGGGCAAGGCCGGTACCGGCATCCCGCCGATGGCTTTGTCATGGAAAAGCTTGCCTTGAGTCCCGTGCCCGTCCAGGTAACGAATATTGCCTCGATAGCCCGGCCCGTGTCCGCCGATCGTGGGGATGTGGTGGCAGGCCGCGCAGGACCGTGCGTTGAAGATCGGCCCCAGGCCATCCTGGGGGGTGAACTCGAATTCGAACAGTCTTCGTCCTTCCTCAAACCTCGCCCGCTCCTCGGCCGTGAGCCCGGGCAGCGGAACCGGCGGCTGCCGATCCTCCTTCGCTTGTGAGACAGCCGGACTGGACCCGAATGCGAGCAACAAGACGACCGCTCCCCAAGTCGCATACCTGCTTCCCTGTAAACGGTTCGCTCTCATATAAAGCTCCCTCCACTTCGCAAGGCCGGACCACTCGTCATGCCTCCCGTTTTTGAGGCGGCCGACACCTTCAACGAGTCAGTCTCCTGCCGGTTGTCACAAGATCTAGAACCGGCGAGGCAGAAGGCTTCCAGTCCATGGTAAGAGGTCATCTGGTAATACGATATGCTGGGCACGTTCCCTGATACAGCAATCCTTAATTTCCCATGACCGGCCACTCGGTCTTTTTGCGCGATCCTTGGACTCGGCGCCGTCGCCGCGTTCGAGCAGGCAGGCCGAGTGGTCAGATCCGCCGTGTCCTTGACGCCCGCACCAGTCGCTCCACCGGATCATCACCCCTCACTCCCTGCACTTCGAGCGACACCATAACGGCGTCCCGGTAATCGACCCAGCCAGGCACCGGGTGCTCGTGCACGGCCATAGTGGAACGCCCGTTGATCTTCAACTATGGACGATCTAGTCCGGTTTCCGTCTGCTTCGCGAGTCGTCTTCATCGAATGCTCGGGGAACTCGGCCGGAGCATGGACGGTGCCGAGCGGCCGCACTGTCCAGGACCCCCATGGGCTGCTGAGCGCCAGCGAATGGACCGGCGTGCCCTTGGCGACGGTATGGGCCGAAGTTGGTATTAGGCCGCAAGCGGCCTGGATGCTCGCCAAAGGCAGCGACGCCGCCGCCATAAATAAATAAAATACGCAGCCTGCCGCTTTCGACTATTCTAGAAGAAGCCTTGCTGTGCTACGCGCAGAACGGCGAAGCCTTGCGCCCCGAGCAGGGCGATCCGCTCCATCTGGTCATCCCCGGTTGGGAAGGCAACACTGCATCAAGTGACTACGCCGCCCTGCAACTGGGCACCGCACCATTCATGACCCGCGAAGAGACGTCACATTATACGGACCTCATGCCGGACGGGACCGCGCGGCAGTTCACCTTCGTCATGGAGGCCCAATCGGTGATCACCAACCCTTCGGGCAGGCAACAGATTCGGCCGGGTTTCGTGGAGATCCGCGGGTTGGCCTCGAGCGGATGAGGGCGCATCGCGATGGTCGAGATGAGCACGGACGGCTGGCGCACATGGCGACCGGCGCAGTTGCAGGAGCCGGTACTGCCCAAATGCCTGACGCGTTTTCGCTTCCCCTGGCGCGGGCAGGGGGCGGACGCGATGCCGCAGAGCCGCTACACAGATGAAACTGGCTATGTGCATCCGGCCCGTGCCGACTTGCTGGCAGTGCGCGGCGTGAGCTCCGCGTACCATTACCACGCCGTTCACAGTTGGCGCGCGGCGCGCAACGGCACAGTGACCAATGTCCATGTCTAAGTCTAAGGACTCCCCTCGCTCCCGTACGGGAAAGAACGATGCGGCATGCACCTCATTGCGCAGAACCTGCCTGGTTGCGGTAGCCGCCGCAACGGTCTCAGCCTGGGCCGGTACTCCTGCTCCAGATGGCCGGCCACCCTATGGCCTTGGCCCTCCGGCTACCGAGGCAGAGATCCATGCCTGGGGACATCGACGTATCCCCGAACGGCGACGGCCTGCCCTCCGGCCGCGGCAGCGTGAAACACGGCGCCGCGGTCTTTTTGCCAAGAAGTGTACCGCCTGCCACGGCCCGACGGGCGTGGAAGGCCCAAGCGATCGGCTGGTCGGCGAGCAGGGCACGTTGGCCATGTCGCATCCGATCAAGACGATGGGCAGTTACTGGCCTACGCCACTACCCTGTTCGATTACATCCGCCGCGCCATGCCCTTTTCCGTCCCGCAGTCGCTGACATCCGATAAAGTGTCCGCCGTCGTCGCCTGGTTGCTCTATCGCAACGGCATCGTGGACGAGCCCGCCATGCTCGACGCGCGGACATTGCCCGACGTGCAAATGCCAAACCGGCACGGATTTGTCCCCGATCCCCGCCCGGATTGGCCGTGCCGGTGAGCACGACGCTTCGCGTTCCAAAAATGAGCTGGAATTTGCATCTTGACTAAGCCCCCGAGAAGGTTAGTAAACTGGCATAGGCGTTGGTGGCCTGCTGAAGTGGGGAGTAAGAAACGCATGGTGCGAAGCGGATATGGGACCGGGCATCGGTCGTGTCAGTGGAAGGCAGCCAGGCTTCTGTTTTTCGGGCTTTCCGCAGCCTTGCTGGTGGTGATTGGCTGCTCGCAAGAACAAGCACCGCCTCCCCTGCCTTCGAACCCTCCCGCAGCGGTGGCCGCCCCGGCTCCTGCGCCGTCCCCCGTCGCCACCGCGGTCCCGACCGCGGGGATTCCGTCCAACGAAACCTTTATCGCAGTCGCCAAAGCCGCCCGTGCCTCCGTCGTCAACATCTCAGCCGTACGGAAAAGCGACGGCGGCGAGCAATTCTCCAGCCCGTTTTTCGATGATCCCTTCTTCCGGCGCTTCTTCGGGGAGGAATTCGAACGGCGCTTCCGCATTCCGAGGGAACGACGCGAACAGGGCTTGGGCTCCGGCGTGATCGTCTCTCCAGACGGCTACATCGTCACCAACAACCATGTCGTGGAAAAAGCCGATGAGCTCAAGGTCCTGCTGGCCGACAAACGCAGCTTCAAGGCTAAGCTGGTCGGCACCGATCCTAAGACGGATATCGCGGTCATCAAGATCGACGCGACCGATTTGCCCACGCTGCCATGGGGCGACTCCAGTCAGTTGCAGGTCGGCGAACTCGTGCTCGCCATCGGCAATCCCTTCGGCCTGAACCAGACCGTCACAATGGGCATCATCAGTGCGGTCGGACGGGCCAACGTCGGCATTGTCGATTACGAGGACTTCATCCAGACCGACGCCGCCATTAATCCCGGCAATTCCGGCGGCGCTTTGGTCAATTTGAAAGGCGAGTTAATCGGGATCAATACGGCCATCTTCAGCCGCACCGGTGGGTATATGGGGATCGGGTTTGCCATTCCCAGCAACATGGCAAAGAGCGTAATGAACAGCCTGATCAAGCACGGCAAGGTCGTGCGCGGCTGGATCGGCGTGTCAATTCAGGAGCTCAATCAGGACCTGGCGAAACAATTCGGCGTCTCCGACACGAAGGGAGCGCTGGTGGCCGACGTGATGGAGGACAGCCCGGCGTCCAAGGCCAAGCTCGAGCGGGGCGATGTGATCCTGCAATACAACGGGACGCCAATCAACGACCCGGCTCATCTGCGCGCCCTGGTTGCCGAAACCGCCCCGGGCACGCAGGTGACGATCAGAGTGCTCCGCGACAAACAGGAGAAAGACATCAAGATCACGATCGGGGAATTGCCCAAAGACCTCGCGAAGGCTTCGCGCGGCTCCTCGGAAGGTGCGAAAGGCGAGCATGCTCTCGCCGGCGTGACCGTTGAACCGATCCCACCCGGCTCAGGCCGCCCCAAGAGCGGAGTGCTGGTCACGGATGTCGAACCGGACAGCCCGGCCGAACGCGCTGGCTTGCGGTCCGGCGACATCATCCGCGAGATCAACCGTAAGCCGGTGAAGAACGTCCAGGACTTCGAGCGGCTGACTAGCCAGCTCGCGCCCAACTCACCGGTCCTCCTCCTGCTCAGCCGAGGCAATGCGACCATCTTCCTGTCCATTGCTCCCGGCTAAAGGAAGAAAAGCATCCCAACGCCTTACGCTCGGACGCCTTCCCGCTTTCCTCGCTTGCATTCCCCGCCTGCGGTGGAATTGATATGGCCAGCCGAGCAGCCGCCTCCCACGCCATGCTCCGGATCACCCGCAGGTTCGCGGCACCGCGGGAAAAAGTCTTCCAGGCCTGGACAGACCCGCACGCGCTGATGCGGTGGTTTGCCCCGTCGGATGACTACTCCACCTTGCTTGCCGAAGTGGACCTGCGTGTCAGCGGGAGCTATCGCATTGGAATGAAGGCTCTCGACGAGGCGAGCTCTCCCGTCAAAGGCGGCTCTCAAGAAATGACGCCGCCTGAACGGCTGGTGTTCGCCTGGACATGGGCAGGCACAGGTCTGAGCTGGCGCGGGCTCACGGAATTTTACGAACCCCTCGTCACCATCGCGCTGCGGACGGTTCCGGAGGGCACCGACCTGACGCTCACGCACAAGTTTTCCCAACCGGAGAAGCGCGAGACACACCATCGGTCCGGCTGGATGGGTTGCCCCGCTCGATTGAGCAAGGTCCTGTGAAACCTCCCGGGTTCGCCTCCCTCTCTTCAAGGGATTGCCGGAGCAGAGGTCATGGGGACTCCTATCCGCGGCTAGGACAATGTGAACCGGCGGCTCCGAAAAAACAGAACCTGCGCCGCCACCTGGAGCGTGTTCCGAGATCCGGATCGGGAGCACGAGTTGTGAACGCCGACATCAGAAAGGCGGACCCGCATCTTTCCACTTCCCTTTGCCTTTCAGATGGCCTTTCTTGCCTTTAAATTTAACCCTGTGCTCGTCGTAGAAGAGATACGGTTTGTCCGTGTCGAGTTCGAGGCTAACGTACTCGGCTGTGTCGATCACCACGGAAGACGGCAACCTAGCGGACATCTGCCACGTCCCGCCGCTCAGGTAAAAGTAGGTTCCCGTGTTGATGTTCAGATACACGCCCGACGCCGGATAGTAGTAATACCGATAGACTGCTTCCTTGGTGCGTCGCCCATGGGCAGGAGCCCAGGGTGGAGGACCGCCGCCGCGGGCGGGAGCATCACCACCGATGGCGACGCCGACGTTGACGTTCGGACGTCGCCCATCGTCTGTCATACACCCCACCAGCAGAAATCCCGCGGTCACCACCAGGATCAGATTTCTCATGGCACCCCTCCTTGACCGTTGAAAAGAATGGGCCTGCGACTTGACACGCGGGACAGTCCCGCACCCCAGGCCTGGAGAAAAGACGGCAAATGGAGTGCCAAGGGAGAGAGCCGCCGCCGCTGGCGGCGAACTGCATGCGCCGCCAGTGATTTTTGTGCTTCAACCGGGCCGGATCGAGGTATCGCCGTTTAACCAGCTCGGTCTTTTGCTGACGCGTTTTGTCGCTCGCACCACAAAAAATGTCCTCCCGTGCAGTCGCGGCATATCGTCCTTCGCAGGCGGCCCTTGAAGGAGGGAGGGATTCGGTCGCGTGCGGATAGAGAAACCCCAATGTGACAAAGGTGCTAGCCGAGCGGAATGCGCGTCTTGTTCTGAGCCAACCACTGGTCGAAGGTCTGCAACGCGGGGTTGAGCGCGCGGGCGATAGCAGGATCGCGTGCGCCACAGAACACGTCGTTAAAATCGCACTTGAACTGGAACATATTGGCGAGGTCCTCGGCGCCGGGGAATCCCAATCTCCGGTACGCCTCGGGCGTCACTGCGTTGTAGCGCACCTCCCGCCCCAACGCCTGGGTAAGCTTCGCGGCCATTTCCGCGCCCGTGAGATGTTCGCCGGCAACACCGACCGTTCTGCCGACGTACTGCCGGCCTTTTTTGAAGATCCCGAGGGCGCATTTCCCGATATCTTCGGCGGCGATGCCCGGCAATTTCTTGTCGCCCATTGGGAGCGTGAACGTCAGCGTCCCGTCCTGACCTTTCTTGGGACCCATTCCGAAGTGAATCAGGTTGTCCCAGTAGAATGAGGTGAGCAGAAAGGTGGTGGGAACGTTCAGGGCTCGAAACACGTCGTCTGCTTCGCCTTTGGCATCGAAGTGCGGCACCTTGTACTTGCCCAGGAGCGTGGGCATACGGGTGTCAGTGAGCGGCACCCAGCGGCGCGTGTCTTCGAGCGTCGACCAGATCACGTGTTGGACACCTGCGTGCTGAGCCGCTTGCCCCATGTTCCGCGCCTGGGCGAATTCCCTCTCGGGAGAGAAGTGCTCCCAATAATTGGTGACACAGAACGCGCCATAGGCTCCGGCAAACGCCTGCTTCAGACTTTCCAGGTCATCGAGATCGGCCGCAACGACTTCCACTCCGTGTCTTGCCAACTCTTTGGCCTTGTCCGAGCCCACCTTGCGCGTCAGCGCCCGCACCGCAAATCCTCCATCCTTGTCGTTGACGATCGCGCGGAGCAGCCCACCGCCCTGCATCCCCGTCGCTCCTACCACCGCAATGATGTTCTTGTCGGCCATGACGATCAACCCTCCTTGTAACATCGCACGCCGCCTATGCGCAGCGCGCACCCATCCTTTCTGGAATCATACGCCTCCATCCCGCACCGTGCTCGCCCGAGCCATTTGGTGCGATTGGCGACTGTCAGGCTGGGAGCGACCTTCCGTCCCCGTCTATTTCTTCAGGCGGTCGAGAATTCCCAACAAGATCGCCTTTCGTTTCTTCAGATCCTCTCGAAACTCCTGATTCTCCGTATCGGCAATCTCGGCTCCAAGGTCAGAAACCGCACTGTTTAGAGCCCACACCAAGATCTCTCGTTCTTGCGGTTCTAACATCAGTTGCATGATGGGCCTCCGTTGAGCACGTTCATCCGGCGAGCAAGCCCAAATTCTATTGTATCGAGAGTGACTGGCAACGGTCACGCGCGCCGGATCAAACAGCCCCCGTGCGGTCCACACCTTGTCTTGCCCTTCGGATTCGCCGGTCCCACTTGCCTTTCCGATCGTGTCCAATGGGATTCGACACCTGTACGTACTCCGGTGTGGTAGAGTAAGTCTTGCTTGTTCCTACCCATCACAGCGATTAGTAGAGATGGAGGCTTCCATGAGATGGCTCGCGCCTCTGCTTCTCCTTGGGATAGCAGCTCTCAGCGTCTCCGTGCTCGCGCAACCGGCCCAACTGGGTCCTGCCGGCGACTTCCGGGTCGATGACCGGCCTGGAACCGCCCCGACGGTCGGGCCGCCGGGAGGACCGAGTCCGCCCCCGGGGCCGACGCTCTTTCGCGACTTCACCGGCGTCCCACATCCAGAGGAGATCGTGAAACGCCTCGACAAAGAACTCGGCAGACGCGCACCCGAGGGACTCGGTTCGCCGCCAGCCGGGCGGCCCCTCAACCTGGAAAAAGATCTCCGTCCTTCCGCCGACAAATTTTTCAAATGACGGCCAAGAGGACCGACGGTCAAGGCTTCGTGGCTTCTCCTTCATTGCCACGAGCGGACGCATCGCCGAACCCAATGGTATCCGCGTGGACACGGGGCCATTGCGCTCCGCTGCCAGGACAGCTAGTGGGAGGAATTATCGAGTTGGAGCCCGGGGGAGAGGGCATGTTCACCACCACGTGATCTCCCGGCCATGACGGTTTGATTTGTCTGCTTCCCAATCCCCATCTTCAGGACTCCCATGCCAGAAAGGGCATGGCCTGGAATGCCCGATCAAATAGTGGCCACCATGAGACCAGTTCCTCCTTCTTCCGCCCTGTCCCGTCTCTTGGGCGACGTCACGCTAAAGTTAGCGCCCTGCCCTTCGTAAAATGCGGTGCATTGCCCTCGGCATCCGTGAGAAAGCCGATCAACCCGTGCTAGCCTGCTTCAAAATACGTCTGACGCCTGGATGCATCTGTGCGCGCTTCGGTCCAGTCCCACCATGCCTCCCAACACCTGGCCGGAGCAAGCGCGCATCGACGGCATTTCCACTGTCTCCTTGCTACGCTCACCAGTCGAGAGCGCACAGCATGCTGCCTTTCTGGCTACCTCGGGCCGGAGACTGGAGCGCCTCGATGCGACAGTTGCGCGACTCCACCATCAATACTCCTGCGCTTACAGCCAGAGGGGGCTTAGAATAAATTGGCATGAGAGGGTCCGTCGCCAAGGGAGAAGACGCCATAGCTGGACCAGCAGTTGCGAAGTCGCATAGTCAGTTCGTTCACCTGCTCGCCGGATCACTCTCTCCTCGTCTCCCGTCAACGCGTTGAAAAGGATCAGTGGGAATGCGTGCCTGAGAGGGCCGTGAGAACAGCCAGGCGCAACAAGCGGGACGACCGGGAGGACCCGTTGAAGCGGCGCTTGCGGGCGTAACTGTCGATGCATCCCCATATCCCCCTGATCGCCATAGCGGTCCCGCGATCTTCCGATCGGTCCCCAGGTATGCTCCCCGCCCAAGCGCACCGACTAGACAACGTGTTAGGGTTTCACTTTCGAAACCGCTGGCGCCCACACATGCTCGGGGCAGACGCCGATCCCGATCAGCCAGGCAGGAATCCGATGAAGAGATGGAAGTCGCGCCAGGAGGCGAAGAAGAAACGGAGGCGCAAGCGGGCCCGCCTCTCCCAGCACACGTGTGATGACATGATTCTGTATGAAGAGCTGCACGCGCTGGGTCACGCGTGTCGGCCAGTCCCGCCGTTGCTGGACGCGGCGCAGATCGTCAGTCGTCGGCCGCTGTGCCCGCAACGGTTCTGCCAATAGATTCGCAGCCGCGACGGCATCCTGGATGGCAAGGTTGATGCCGACGCCGCCGATAGGCGACATGGCATGCGCCGCATCACCGATGCACAGGAGTCCCGGGCGGTACCATTGACGCAACCGATCGACCTGAACCGTAAGCAGTTTGATCGCCGCCCAGTCTTGCAGTTCGCCGACGCGATCGGCCACAAACGGCGCGAGCTGCGCCACGCTGTCGCGAAACGCTGCCAACCCTCGAGCCTGGAGCTGATCGCGCGAGCCTTTGGGAATGACAAAGCCACACTGCCAGTAGTCGCCACGGTTCAGCATGATGAGAATCCGTCCGGTATCGAAGCGCCCGATCGGGTCCTCGGGATCGACCGCTCGACGCGACAGCCGGAACCACAGCACGTCCATTGGCGCGCCGAATTCTTCCACCGACAAGCCGGCCTGTGCCCGGACGACTGAATGCCGGCCGTCGGCGGCGACGACCAGGTTCGCCCGCACCTCCAACGGGCCGTCCGCGGTCTGCGCATGAAGTCCGACTATCCGACCTGCCTCCTCGACAAGGCCGGTCACTTCGGCCTGCATCCTCAACTGAAAGCCAGGATACCGAGCCCCCTCGCGGGCGAGAAAGTCAAGAAACTCCCCTTGCGGCATGACCGCAAGGAAGCGGCACCGGGTCGGCAGATGGGTGAAGTCCGCCACCGTCAGCGCCAGGTCACCGAACCGCGTATTGATCCGGAACACCTTCTGGTGGGGCAGCTTCAACAGATCTTCTAGCAGCCCAAGTTCGTGCAGGACTTCAAGCGTGGAGGGATGAATCGTGTCTCCGCGAAAATCCCGCAGGAAGTCGGCGTGCTTCTCCAGGACAAGCACATCAATGCCGGCGCGGGCTAGCAGCAATGCCAGCATCATCCCGGCCGGACCGCCTCCCGCGATACCGCAGCGCACCGATACTTTCTCCCCACTCATGTGGAATCCTTGTCAGTTCCCGCTGTCTCTCAACAGTGATCGAGATGCCAGGCGCCGAGAGCCCCTTCCTGTCCCTCGTGTCCGGCTGTGTTGACTGGTGCATGATTCGGAAAGGGCAACCTTGTTTCGCGCGACCCGCCCCCTTCCCTCACTTGGGGGCGGTGCTCGCGTCCTGGACCACGTGCCCTCGCATGGACTTCTCGACAATGTTGTGCTGAATTTCGAGAGCGATGACGCGGGCGAGCTGATCCGCCGAAAGCGCCCCCATCGGCAGGCCCTTCGTATCCGCATAAAACGGGTCATCCGGGGCTGCCGTTCGGTACGTGTTGATCAACACCGTCGCCGGTTGAATCGGATGGTCGCTGTTCCCCACCCGCACGGCCTTGTCTTCCGGTAGCACCCGAGTGCGCGTGGGCCAATCCCGCTGATCGATTTTGACGAATGCGACATTCCAAATTTTTCCGTTTAACAGACTGCGGACCGCCTTCGGCGTGTGCTCCGCAAAATACGGGTCACGCACGATTTTCTGCAGAGCCTCACGGATGCGAATGTCATAGAATTTAATCGTGGAGTCGGGCTGGCTCGGCGGAACCAGCGTGGTGGTGCCGACTTCATAAAACGGTTGCCCCTGCAAGCTTTTCAAGTCGTCCACGGTTTTCAGATATGTGTCGAACAGTTGGCGAAGGAGACGTTCCCGCTCCTCCCCCGACATCTCCCGAATCTCTTTGTCCGTGCGAATCGGTGCGTGTCGGAGGTCGCGTTCGACCGACGCCGTTTGGGGTTTGGGAGCGGTATCCGCTTTGCTGACGACCCATTGAAACTCCCTGGCCAGAACCGAAACCAGTTTGTCTGGATGCCCGAGATAACCCTTGTCTTGTAAAGCCGACGCACTGATCAGCAACTTGACCCGGCCCGGATCCTTCGTGCGGGCGACCAAAAATGAAAACTCTTTCCCGTCCCGATTCACCACGGTGGGCTCAACGACGACTTTGTCGAGCACGTCTTTCTTCAAGGCCTCGTCGAATCGCGCATAGTCGGTCCGATGTTGCAGCATGATGGTGAGGGCATCGACGACAGTCTGGACAGCGGCTTCGACGTGGGTTTGGTCTAGCCCCCCGCCTGCCAGTGCTGCTGTTGTCGTATCGAGGAAAACCCGAAATGGGGCGCCCGGGATCACATAGCCCGGTCCGAGTGGCTCATGGGCATGTTCCTCCATATGGCCCGCATGACCCTGGTGGCTGGCCGGCGCCAGCGGCGGGAGTAGGGCTAGCCATCCCGACACTAAGACGGGCAATACTCCACGCCCGATCCAACGACGGGTATCACCTCCGCATCCCCGGTCGTGGTCCCATGTGATCCGCTTCATGTCCCCCCCTCCTTCCATGAACGACCCTCGCCCAGGCCAGGCAGATTGATCTGCGATGGGTATTCTACACCTCCGCGCTTTGGATTGGACGACCGGAAAAGACGTGGTCGGGACCGTCTGAGGCGGATGACAACACTACGCTGAGCAAGTCAATGAAACAGGACAGAGCTTTACCAGGTAGCCGTCACACCCGGCTCGAGCGAGGCAAGCCGTGCCCTACAAAGACATGCTCTCGCCGGATCGGGCAACATGGGTGCATGCCGGATGACACCAACGGCTGCTTGGAGTAGACTGAAACTGACCAACCCAGAGGTGGCACCTATGGCGGACAGAAAATACGGTCAACGAGGATATCGGGATTACGAGAAGCCTGAAAGAACAACGGCAAAAGGGCCATCGGGCCCGCGTACGCCCACGATGCTCCCGAGTCGAACCGTCGTCCGCTGCGCCGACTGTGGCACACCGCTCCCCCCGCTGACCGATGCGCGAGGTCAGTGTCCCAAGTGTCAAGTCGAGTTACATGCCTGCCAGCAGTGCCGCCACTTTGCTCCGGGCCAGCGGTTTGAATGCACCCAGCCGATCCCCGAGCGCATCGCTGACAAACGCGCGCGCAACGACTGTTCCTTTTTTGCGCTGCGCGTCACGGTCGAGCGGGAAACGTCGTCGGGATCGTCCGGTCCTGAAGCCGCGCGGCGCGCCTTGCAGAATCTCTTCAAGAAGTAGCGCGCTCCGAGTGACATCCTGCCGCATGTCCGGCTATGCCTCAGAGAGAGGCAACGAGGTCGCTGAGACTGAGCGTCAGAGCATTTCCGCGATGCTGGTGAGTTTTTCGTGCACAAGCGGCTATAAAAGGGGTCGATAAAAGGGGTCGGGACTCTTTTTTGGAACGAAGACTGTGCGTATAAGCCGATAAAGACTCCCGACCCCTTTTCTTGGCTTTTGGTGTGCTTCACGCGTTTGCGAACAACGCTCACAATAATCCGTGCTGCTCCCGCCCGATGCGGCCGTCGTAGTGGTTGGTGGACTTGAACAGCTCGAACCGCCCGTCCACGGCGTAGGGGGCCACACGGCTGCGCAGCGCTTGCATCTCCACTGCGGTCATCGGCGTGAAGCGACGCACGATGTCAAGATTTTGCTGCAGCACTTTCCGGGAATCGATGCCGCACACGATTGATGCAACCGGAAGGCTCAACACATAACGCAGGGCTTCTTCCGCGGTGATGATCCCCTGCCTGATCGGCTCCCCATTGCCGCTCAACGTTTTCATGGCCAGCGGCGCGATGCCGCGCTGATTCAGTACCGGCAAAACCTCCTGCTCGAAACTACGATAGGTGCCGTCGAACACGTTCAGCGGTAGTTGGCAGGTGTCGAACGGAAAGTCGTGGGCCAGCATCTTTAGGTGGAACTTCGGATCCTTGTGTCCCGTAAAGCCGATGAACCGGACCTTGCCCTGCCGCTTGGCCTCAAGTAACGCCTCCGCCGCTCCGGCGGGTGCAAAGTGCCGATCGGGATCGTCTTCATAGATCACTTCATGAATTTGCCAGAGATCCAGATAATCCGTGCGCAGACGGCGCAGGGAATCCTCGAGCTGCCGCATGGCCACCGCTTTGTCGCGTCCGTGCGAGCAGACTTTGGTCATGAGAAAGACCTGCTGCCGCCGCCCCTGAAGCGCCTTGCCCATCCACTCTTCGGATCGCCCGCCGTTGTATTCCCAGGCGTTGTCCATGAAAGTGACACCGGCATCGATGGCCTCATGCAGCAGCCGTATCGCTTCGGCTTCCGATTGCATACGGCCCCAATGCGCGCCACCGAAACAGAGCACCGAAACCTTAACCCCTGTCTTGCCCAGCGAGCGTTTCGGAATTTCTCCGGTTGTCGGACCACGCTCGGTGTCCTGGCCGGCTGTCACTGACGACGCGATCGCCTCTAGCTCTCGCGGGCCGATCACCGTCAGGGCAGATCCAACCACGGCGAGGGTCTTGAGCATCTGTCGCCGATCGAGTGCTCTCGACCAGAAATCTGTCAGGTCTTGCTGGAGGTTGTTGCAATCCATCGCGTTGCTCCCATCCGATAACGATGTTGGTCAGTCTAGCGGGGGAACACAGTATAGCTGCTGCCTCCTCATCTTTGCTACTCCGCTGCAACCACTCTGGTGAGTGAAGTTGTCATGTCCCGCGCTGCAAGCCTTTGTCGCGATCTTTATCATCGGCGCCGCGCTCCGCTCTGACGAGCGCTTTACCGAGTCCCACGCCGAGTGGCGTGCCGTGTGGGGCAAACAAAGAGGGTCGGGATTCTTTTCTAGCAATGGCTACGTCGGTCGTTAGAATGGTACATACGGCAACAGGGACAAGGTGACGGTGCCACGAGTCGAACTGTTTCAATGGCGAAGGTCTTGCTCTAAGCAAGCAGATAGGCTATGAGTTGTTGCGAGAAAAGAGTCCCGACCCCTTTTCTTCATCCCGGGCAAGGTATACTGAGCGAGGGATTTCAACGGCCCAAATCAATGAGAGGGGCGTGCGGATGAACACGACCATCGTGATCCTGGAAGGAGACCAGACCGGGCAAGAACTCCTCGAGGAGGCGCTCCGAGTGTTAGCCCCCGAAGTGACGGGGCTTGCGCTCACGTTCGAACGTTTCGACTTAAGCCTTGAGAATCGGCGAGCCACCCAGAATCGAGTCATCGAAGAGGCAGCGAAAGCTTTGCTCGCGCACCGATTCGGATTGAAAGCAGCCACCATCACCCCGGAGGGTGAGCCGGATCTGGGAAGCCCCAATGCTCTGCTGCGGGAGCGAGTCGACGGCACGGTCATCGTGCGCACCGGCCGACGCATTCCCGGCGTGCAGCCCGTGGCAGGCGTCCACGCGCCCATCGCGATCGTGCGAATGGCGGTCGGGGATGCATACGGCGCGAAAGAGTGGCGGGAAGGAGAGGGGTTGGACCAGGCGGCTTATCGGGTCGACCGGATCACCCGGCGGCATTGTCGCGCGGTCGCCGAGTTCTCGTTCCGTCATGCCGAACGGTTAGGCGCCAAGGTCTTCGGCGGCCCCAAGTACACGGTTAGCCCCGTCTACGAGGGCATGCTCAAAGAAGAACTGGACGCCGCCGCCGCGCGCTATCCTCATGTACGCTATGAGCCGCAACTCATCGACGCGACCTATGCATTGCTGCTGGCCAATCCCGGCGACGCCCTGGTGATCCCCGCCCTGAACCGGGACGGAGATTGTTTGTCCGATCTGGTCTTGCAAATGTTCGGGTCGATTGCGGGAGCCGAATCCCTCCTGTTGAGCTTTGACGAGGGTTGGAATCTCCGCCTTATCCTGGCGGAGGCCCCGCATGGAACGGCACCCTCGTTGTTTCGCAAGAACGTCGCGAATCCGATGGCCATGATCCTCGCAGGCGCGACGCTTCTGTCTTACATCGGCGGCCGAGCGACTCTGGTCTCGCAGGCAATCACAGCAGCGGTTTTCGAAGCCATCAACGCAGGGGTCCGCACCGCGGATCTGAAGGGCCATGCCACGACGACCGAATTCACGGACGAGGTCATCAAGCGCACGCGCGCGAAGCTGGCGATCTAGCCGACGCTCTGACTCGGCAAGCTATAGCGGACTCATGTGACGAACTTGCCGTTCCTCACACGTCGCCATCCATCCCTTGGTCTTCACCCCTTCTGGCGCGAATCGCGGCCGGCTCCTCTCTGGGTGCCTTCCTCGCTCTCCTCTCAGCAGACGCCTCAGCCGTCCAAGCGGAGGCATCAGGGGTCCGTCGAAACCGCAGCCTCGCCTGTTCCTCGCTGTTTGTGGAATAACGTTATCACTGTCCGAATGGTATCAGCGTCGGCCGCCGATTTATCCGGCCGATAGCGTTTCACACGGGCGAAGCGAAGGGCCAACCCGGCGGGATAGCGCGGTGACTCCTGGATCTCGCTGAAGGCGATCTCGACCACCAGCTCCGGCCGGACATAGACCGTCCACTCATCACGGCTCACTTCGAGCGATAACAGCTTCTCCGTCTGCCACTCCAGCATCTCATCCGTCAGCCCTTTGAATGTCTTCCCCAACATCACATACTGCCCGCTCTGCGGATCGCGGGCGCCGAGGTGCAGATTGGAGAGCCAGCCAGAGCGCCGGCCGTGGCCCCATTCCGCCGCCAGCACGACAAGGTCCAACGTCGCGGCCGACTTGAGCTTAAGCCAGTGGAAGCCTCGCTGCCCCGCGATATAGGGCGCGAGAAGCGACTTGGCCATCACACCCTCGTGGCCTGCCTCCAGTGCTTGCTGGAGAAACCGCTCGGCCTCATCCGCACGGTGCGTCACCAGGCGTGGAACAAGGGAAGGTGCCGGGACCACTTTGGCGAGGCGGTCCATGCGCTCCCGATAGGGCATCGCGATTAAAGGTCCGTCGCCTTCCAAGTACAGACAATCGAAGAAGAACGGAGACAGGGGAATCTCCCGCCGAACCATGTTCACATCCTTGATGCGGCCAAGCCGGCGCATCGTGATCTGGAACGGCAATGGCCGCCCGTCGGACCGCAGGGCGATGGCTTCTCCCTCTAGCACCACCTCCCGCACCGGCAAGGCCCGCGCCCACTCGATGACTTCGGGCAGCCGTTCCGTCACATCTTGAAGTTGCCGCGTGAAAATCCTGACGACATCTCTGTCCTTGTGGACCTGGATGCGGGCGCCGTCCAGTTTGTATTCAAACGCCGCTTCTTGCAGCCGGTCTAACGCTTCTTCCACATCTTCCACGCTGTTGGCCAGCATCGGTGCCACAGGTGTAAAGAGCCGGAGCGCAAAGCGGGAAAGCCCGGCCGCGCCTTCTTCCAATGCCGCACGGGCGACTTCGCCGATGTTCTCGGAGAACATGAAGGCCTGACGAACGTCGCCAGACGAGACGATAGCGGCTTTGGCAATCGCATCCAGCAGCAACCCTTCCAATGCACCTTGCCGGATTTCACCCATGAGCAATTGCGCCAGGAACCGGCGTTCCTCTGGGCCCGCCCGCCCGAAGAGTCGGCGCAGCCTGCCAATCTTGCGCTCGGTCGAGCCGGCGCCTTGATCCGCCGCAATCTCATCGAAGACCTGGTCAACCTCCATCAATGTTAAGGGTGCGCCGGACGGCGGCTCCTCGCCCATCGCCGCCTCGATCATGCGCCAGCCCACACCGATTTTGCCTTGCCGGAGCGCGCCGGACAGATAGAGCGAAGCCAGTGCCGTTTCCGTGCCCTGCGTCCGCCGAAGAAAATCCGCGAGAAGGGCGATCTTCTCGATCTTTTTCGCGGTCGTGCGGACCTTGGCAACTACCTCAACCAGCCGCGCCAATTGCATGACTGGCATTATACGCGCTTCTCGGTCTTTTGGGCCCAAAGCCGGCAGAGGATCGCACAACGTTAGCGGATCCCAGGGACTCCCGCTTCCCACCGCTTCCTCACGTCGCTTCTTCTCCACGAGATCCTCCCCCTTTCCAAGGTCCAACTCCTAGCTGTTCGCTATTGGCAGCTGGCGCTTCTCGGTGCAGCGGCCAAGAGCGGCATTGACCTGGATGGACCGTCGTGCTTGACTATTGGTCTCATTCTTTCCTAAAGGAGGCTGGCATGGGCCGCATTTTCGGTTTTGTAGTGTTGGCGCTCGCGCTCACCGGGTTCGCCGGTTGCAGTTCTGTGTTCTACCCGCAGGCGAAGAAGTTTGCAGAGCAAGCGAAAGGGGCTACGCATGTCGAAACGCTGATCAACCTCGCGACAATGATGGAGACCAGCGCGAAGGCCGCCAGAAGCGGCACGGGGTCCGATCAGGCGCTGAACGATCTCCATAATCAGTTTCACGCATTCGACAACACTCTCTGCTGCGTGGACAAGGCCATACGCGAGCGGCCGGCTTACGACTTGGCGGTGACGCACAACAAAGAGCTGTGGGCTATTTTCAAGCGCGCCTGGAAATTCAAAAGCGATCAACCGCAGCGCGAGCAGCATTTAGATCTGTTCGCGTCGGAAGTCAAAGAGCTGCGCGAGACGTTACAGAGCTTGAAGTGATCGACGCACATCTGGACGTGCGTCAATCGTCACCCGTCATTGGATGAGGAGATTCTATGCCCCAACAGACGGCGCAGGAGGTCATCGAGGCCCAACGGCAGGATTGGAACCGTGTCGCGGCTGGATGGGAAAAATGGGACGAGTTCTTCGATCGCAGCCTGGCCTTCCTGAATCACCGTCTAGTCGGCGACGCCCGACTGCGCCCTGGTCATCACGTCCTCGACCTCGGTTCGGGCACTGGCTACCCCGCGCTGCTGGCCGCGCAGGTCGTTGGCCCGCGGGGTCGCGTGATCGGGATCGATCTGGCGGAGCAGATGCTGGCGGTCGCGGAGCGCAAGGCCGCAAGGCTCGGCCTGACCAACATTGCCTTCCGCACCGGCGACGCGACGACGTTGCCGTTCGATATGGCCTCGTTCGATGCGGTGACCAGCCGTTTCTGCCTGATGTTTCTGCCGGACATTCCTCGAGCAGCGGCCGAAATCGCGAGGGTGCTCAAGCCCGGCGGCTGGGTGGCCGCCGCCGTCTGGTCCGACCCGGACAAGAACGCCTCGTTCGGCATCACCATGGACGTTCTGAAGCAGCTCGTCGAGCTGCCCCCTCCGGACCCTGATGCTCCGGGTCTGTTCCGCCTGGCCCGGCGCGGAGAGCTGTCCGGCATGTTTCGGCAAGCGGGATTGATCGACGTGGCGGACGATGAGTTTCTCGCCGAGTTGACTTACGGCTCCGCGGAGGAATATTACCGGAGCCTCATGGACCTCGCGGCCCCGCTGCAGAATCTCTTCGCCAAGTTGTCACCCGCTCAGCAAAGTGAGGCCGAACGGCGCATCGTCCGAGCCGCAAATGAGCATCGTCGAGGCGAGACCATCGTTCTCCCGATCGCCGTCCGTCTCGTCGTCGGCCGTAAACCTCTGTGAACGCATCCCGTGGCCTTCAGGAACCACAGCTCCCGCCCGGCTTATCTTGCGCACGGAATGAAGCCCTCCCGGCCGAACAAGGAGCAGACGCTCAAGAGCTACTACGAAGTGCCTGCAGACGGGATCGAGGACCGCGATCGGCTGATCGTCTGGCCGCAATAAGCGTTCCGGATGGACTCCTTCTGAGCCGCCGCTTTCCCTTGATGGGCCGGACAATATTTCGGCTGCATGGGAGTTTGCCTTACGCCGGTCCGCAAGCCGATCCTTGTGTGTAAGAATTCGCCTCTCTTCTCTACGAACCCGCTTGCAAACTCCGGCATGGCCCCAGATCCTCCCCCACCTCTACACGACCTTGACGAGGGAGCCGCGCTCACTCCATCGTCGAAGGGACGGCGACGGAGACCGGGGAACGGTTTTTCACCTTGCTGGTCCAGACTCCCGCGAAGGCGTTGAACCCCCATGCGGCCTGGGTCACCGAGCACCCGGAAGAGTCCCGCCGTCTGCGGGCCCTCGCCTTTTGGAGGGGTGGCCTATGGGTGCGTGACCATGCGATCGACATCGCCGGCCCCCCTGCGAAGGGGTCATCGCGCAAACTCATCTGGTGCGCGTGCAGACAACTAAATGCAACTCCTCGGCACCAGCGCCTTGGCGTTGATCGGCCATGGCCTGTCGGCACGGACGCTCTCGTTGTTGCCGTGAAACCATCTCGAATCGCTCTCGCTGGTCGTGCTTCGTTGAACCTTGTTCTCGATATCGGTTGCGATCCGATGCGGCGGAGGGTCCGTGTATGGAACGGGCGGAGAACCAAACGGCGCGCTGGCTGGAGATGTGTCACGGGATGAATCGCGCCGCGTTTTTCTCACCCCTTCATTTCGACCAAGGAAGGTGTGCCATGAACGATCGTGCGGTCAATGGAGCGGATGTGTCTTGACTGTTCGCTACGCTCGACGCAGTGAAGAGTCGACCCGACCTGGCCACGTTCGCACTTCGCGCGCAATCGCTGGATCGCGAGCAGACCTCATCGCACCACGATCAAAGACTGTTACGGAGCCGGTCAGGAAATACGACGCGCACGACTCCGTTCGTGCTCGACGCCGATGCCTCCAGTGCCCTTGGGAGAGGAGCTTGGCGCCATCCCGCGTGGAGTTTGTGCTGTATGCGCTGGCAGCCTGCCCGACCATGTCGGTGGTCGACCATACGGCCGCCGGGGTATCCATCTGGAATCCGTGGAGTCCAGCCTCGAGGGCGATCTCGATCTGCGCGGGTTCCTGGGACCCTGCGACCAGGTCGCGGAAAGGCGACCGGCAGATCCAAGCAAAGTTCACTGTCTAGACGCGCCTGTGGATCACTCGCACGCGCTCTGCCAGTTCTCATCGGTGTTTGACATCGTGTCCATTCCGGTGCCGGTGACAATTCAGCTCGAGGCGAAAGAGCCCGGGGAGCAAGAAAGGGGCGGCAGGTGGTAGACATCCCGATGCCATTTCAGGCATGGTGAAGTCTATGGTTATCTGGACCATCGGCCATTCGACTAGACCCATCGAGGCACTCATCGGTCTCCTCCGGACGCACGGAATCCGAACATCTGGTCGATGTCCGGAGGTTTCCTGCTTCCCGACGCCATCCCCAGTTCAATGCCGATCCGCTCGCCCAAAGCCTACGGGAAGCCGGCGTGCACTACCGGCACATGCCGGAGCTGGGCGGGCGACGGAAAAGTCGGCCTGATTCCGTGAACCTCGGATGGCGGAGCGAGGGCTTCAGGGGCTATGCCGACTACATGCAGACGGATCAGTTCGTCGAAGCGCTGGAAGAGCTGATGGCGTATGGCACAGACAAACACACGGCCATCATGTGCGCCGAAGCGGTCCCCTGGCGCTGCCACCGGTCGCTGATCGCGGACGCGCTGGTGAGCCGCGGCTGGACCGTGCTGGACATCATGACCGAGCAGCGCGCCGACCCGCACAGACTGACGCCCTTCGCCAAAGTGACGCAGGGCCGCGTCACCTATCCCGCTCCGATGGACCAGCAAGAACCGAGGCTGTTCGACTAAACGGTCTCTTGCCGCCCGTGCCGGATTCCGCCACACTGCCGGAGCCATGCTCTACGGCCTGCTCGCCAATTTCGTCGTCCTGCTCCATTTGGCCTTTGTGGTCTTTGTGCTGACGGGAGGCTTCCTGGCGCTGAAATGGCCGCGGACCATCTGGTTCCATTTTCCGGCCGCTGTGTGGGGAGCATTGGTGAAATTGTCGGGCTGGCTCTGCCCCCTCACGCCGCTGGAACAATGGTTGCGCACGCAAGGAGGGGAGTCTGGATACGAGACGGATTTCGTCGCGCACTATCTTCTGCCGATCCTCTCTCAACCGGCCTCACCCGTAGCGTTCAACTGCTCCTAGGATTCGGCGTGCTGTTTGTGAACGGAGCGGTCTATGCGTGGCTCTGGCGAAAACATTATTACGAGCCCAAGTAAGCGATCGGATGCATGCCGTCCGACATTTTTTCGTTCTGCTTCCCACATCCTGCCGCACATCCGCCGGATGAATTCTCCCGTAATGGAAAGCGAAAGGCTAGAGTGCTCGCGCCATTCCATACGAGGAGGGAGACTATGCCGCGCACAGTGTTCACATCAATTCAATTATCGGGGGCTCATCCTTGCGGTGGCCGGCTTCAATACCACGGAGTCGTCCGGCGGGAAGATGACGACAGAGAACTCCCTCTACGATCGGCTCGGCGGCAAGCCGGCGATTGAAGCGGTGGTCAACGATGTTCTCGACCGCCTCGGCGCGGTACGTGACGAGGTGGTGGGGTCACCCCCTTCCGGGGCTCCCCAGGGGTCAGGCACCAGGGGAAAAGGGCGCCTGACCCCACCCGAAAAACCGGAGGTATATTCGCTGGAATACGGTGTGGATTTTTTCGGGCCGAGCACGACGCCGATGGCTGCAGATCGTTCGCCGCAGTAGAAAGGTCAATGTCGGACAGGCTCCGCTTGACGATTGACCGGTGACCATCCTCTCGCGTGGAAACATTTTTGCTCAATGAGCGGGAAAGGTGAACCACCCGGATCAGCAACAAACCACGACACCACAAGCGTAACTTCTGCTGAATCAGTCACTTGAGCCTTTTTATGCCGGCATGATTCATGCCAATAATCAGGCCATGAGTCACGATATGACGGAGAGGCCATGAACCGGTTCTCGCGGCTGCTCGTGTCGAGTGTGATGGGCTTGCTGCCCTTGGTCGGGCTCTCGGAACCGGAACGGGCGACGGCCGGGGGGCCAAACCCGGACCTTCGCGTCATGACGTTCAACATCCGCGTCGCCACGGAGAAGGACGGCGAGAACAGTTGGACTCACCGCCAAGCTCTGGTCTACGACTTCCTCCGGCGGGAACAGCCTCTGGTCATCGGCATGCAGGAAGTGGCGGCCATTCAGCGCCAGGACCTGTTAGCGGCCTTGCCGGACTACGACGTCTACGGCGTCGGGGTCCGGGCTGATGGCGGCGGGTTGCAATCGCCCATTTTCTATCGTAAGGACGCCTTGCGGGTGCTGGAAGCTGGAACATTCTGGTTGAGCGAGTCCCCCGAGGTCCCCAGAACTGTAAGCCGATACGCCGACGAGCCACGCATTTGCAGTTGGGTGCGCTTCGAGCGGATGGTCGACGGTCTACGCTTCTACCACTTCAACACGCACCTCGACAACGCCAGCGCCGACGCAAGGCGCGAGGGAGCCGACCTGATCCTGCAACGCATCGCCGGACGCTCCCATCTGGAGCCCGTGATCCTGACCGGCGATTTCAATGCGCCGGAGGATTCCGTCCCGGTTCGTGCCGTCAAGGAGAGCCCACTCGGCTTCGTGGACACATTCCGCGTCCTCTACCCGGACGCCACGGACGTCGGCACGTACAATGGGTGGACCGGCAACACGCACGGATCCAAGATCGATTACGTGTTCGCGCCAAGCGGGATTCGCGTGTTCGAGGCCGCCATTCACCACGATAATGTCAACGGCCGGTACCTGTCCGATCACTTTCCTGCATCCGCGACGATCGCCCTGGCGTCATCCGGAGCGGGAGATATGCAGCCCCCGGCGCCACCCGCGAATCTCCGGGTCCGGTAGGGCGAGGGATCCTGACACCACGAGGTGGTCGGAAAAGGGGTCGGGAGTCATTTCTTGAGTGTCCAATTAAGACTCCCGACCCCTTTTTCTTCGCCCCCTTTTTCTTCTCCAAGATATCAATGGTTCCACTCTGAAAGCAGGATCCGCGGGGTCATCCGCAATCCACGCCAGCGTTACGCAGCAGTAAGCAACGTGGCGAACACCAGCTCCAAACAGGCTGTCTCTGTGGGGAACCGCGGGATCACCTTGGTCCGTCGCCGCCCTTCTCCGAACGTGCGTTCGAGGAGATTGGTGGTCCAGATACTTTTGGTTCCACACACACCATCGCGCACCGGATCGCGCGCCAGCCAGCGGGCGATCAACGCGCGGCCCCGGCTCAGGCCCTGCTAGGAGGTGGCCGCGCAGAAGACCTGGCGGATCAGCGGCTTGAGCAGCGCCCGGGCCGCCAGGGGCAGCTTGGCCAGGATATTGCGCGGCTTGTGGACCTAACAGCGCTGGTGGAATGCCCAGGGACACACCGCTCGCCGCGCCGTGCGCAGGCCAGGCTGACCATCGGAGATCACCAGCAAGGGCGCCTCCTATCCATGGACCATCAAGTCATGGAGGCGGCTCAGCCAGGCGTCGGAGGACTCGCGGCTCCCGAGCGCCAGGTGCAACAGAATTTTCTGGCCCGACTCCAGAATCCCATAGGCACAGAGCACGCCTCCCTGCTCGTCCATGCCCTGCCGCACGGCCAGGGAGATCGCGTCCAGGAACAGAGAGACGACCTTCAGGGCACTCAGATCCCGCCGCGGCCAGGCCTCGAAGTCCGTCTGTAGCTGCCGACTCACCGCGCTGACGCCGGTGCGCGAGATGACGCGGCCCAGCCACTCGGTCAATTCTTGCTCAAAAGCCACCTGCAACACGTACCGAGCTCCCAAGCAAATCCATTGGTCCAGCGGATGCTCTTCACTCTCGCTGGCTTAGCAGGGTCGTGACGGCTTGCTTTGGGTGCTCGCTCGGTGGTATTCTCGTTTCGTGCGCATGGCGTAAGTCCTCCCTCAGCTTGGGGCCTCGGCCCCGGGTTGATGGATGGTGGAGGAGTCTTACGCCATTTTTCTTTCGACTCAACTCACTTTTACAGGAAGGATAGAGCATCACCTGTGAGTAGTCGAGAGTGCCAAGTGATTTTTTACCATAACGAAATATCGCTGGGCCGTCGAACGATCGTTCGATCTCTGAGTGCAGCAGCCGTTTTCATACTCGTTGCCAGCGTTGCAGGACAGGTAACAAAGTATGAATTTGGACATGATACGGTATATGGACTCATCAATCTGTTCTACGTAGACCGCGAAAGCAATATCCCTACGTTTTTTTCATCAACTCTGCTGCTCTTGGCCTCCCTTCTGCTCGCGTTCATCGCCAGATTAAAGAAACAATCTCATGATGCTCATTGGCATCAATGGGCAATTCTCTCATTCGCACTGATGTATATGGCAGTTGATGAGGCTTCCGGCATCCATGAAATGTTCAATAACCTAGCTAAATCGCTGCTAGGCTCTGGCAGCAAAGGCTCCTTCACTGCGGTTTGGGTCATTTTTGGCATCCCCTTTGTCTTGATCTTCGCACTCTCCTACCTGAAGTTCTTCCTCAGTCTCCCTCCCCAAACACGAAGGCACTTATTTGCAGCAGCAGCGATTTTTTTTAGCGGCTCGTTGGGTATGGAAGTCATAGGAGGTTTCTACACCGCAACACACGGAACACTAAATTTTCAGTACACCATGCTCGCAACAGTGGAAGAAGGTCTCGAAATGGCAGGCGTTATCACCTTGATCAACGCCCTGTTGACCTATATTATCGATCACCATGAAGTAAGAGTGCGTCTCGATCATTTCTAAGGGGAATTCGCAGTTTCTTGCTTTCTACGAATTGGTTCAATACTTCGTCTCTGTTACTAAAATCTCGTCCGGCGCATTAACCTCTCTTTTTCAATCCAGCCTATGCTGCTTCTTTGCCCCGCCCATCATGTGACTCCAACCCAAGGAACGCTTCAGGACGATGATTGAACGCGTGATCCACGCGGCCCTGGTGGCGGTTGTCCTTGGCTGTGCCGAGCACGATGGCGGGTCAGGACCGACGAACCATGAGGCACTGACCCTTCCACCGACCGGACTCCATGTGATGGTTCGCCGCTGGAGCAAACTCGAATCCTTGTCAGTGAGTTCCGACATCGTGAAGGCGCTAAAGCGCCCGTACGTTCGAGGCGTCACACTCTTCGTCCGCTGGGAAGATTTGCAACCATCCGCCGGAGCATCTCCTGATGCCTCCCGCATCCGGTACATCCTCGATCAGCTCGACCAAGCAGCAACACTGGCCGGGCGGCCCACGCCTCCGATCCAGCTCCGTCTCTATCCGACAGGCCTCCCCCCTGGCTGGTCCTCACCGATACGGAACTTCAGGCACAGCTTGGCATGACCCGCAGCGAGCTGCCGCCCGAAGGGCGCAAGGCAACCAACGAGCTGGGAATGCAGGTATTGGTGCTGCCCTTTCTCCAGGGGGACGCGTTTTCGCTGGATGTGCCGATCCCCACCGATCCCGTCTACCACGCTCAGTTGCGCGGGCTGCTGAGGGCGATCAACGATGGGCTGGCCCTTGCCGATCCGAATGCGACACGCGTGACTTCAGTGGGATTCACAGGCCCCAGCATGATCTCTATCGGCATGCGCGTTCTGTTCGGAGCACCCTATTTCGCGGCCGCCGGCGACAGCTATGGGTTCGGATGGACCTATCAAGGCCACTTAGCCGCGTTTGCACAGTTTGCAGAGGAGTACGGAGGCTATCGCGAATTCGCCAAGCGGGTCTGGACGTGGGACCTGGTAGATGGCACGGCAGGCAGCGGGCTCGTCACTTCCGATCAGGCGGCGATCACGGCGATCCTTCAGTCGGCGCATCCCGCCGGCGAAAACGGAGTGATTGTAAGGAACGAAGCATTGGCTGTAAGCTATGCCACCTCATCAGCAACATGGAGAGGCAACTACGCGAAGACGGAAGCCTATCCTCTCCGGTATGTCGCCACGCATCCGCGCCATGCTTGGGAACTGTGGACTCCCTTTTCAAGCCGGGGGTATCCCGAGGCGAACCTCCCGTATCAGGATTTGCTGGTGAACAGCCTCCGGTTGGATCCATGGGATGAAACAGCCGCCTACAGCGGGACCTTGTGGGTCGAAGGGTGGTTGGCAGACCTCGCGGAACCGAGCGCGGACCTGGACGCCTTCCTCTCGGATTGGGATGTCCAGATCCGCCTGCATGCCGCCAGACCGTAAGAGCCCGCGCCGGTCCCTGCGGTGATGTCCTGCCGTCAATGGAATGCAAGGGTGTACGTTCATGAATGAGTGGTACGTTATCGCGCGGTCCTTCTCGGCAGAAGAGGCCGAACCTCTCGGCCATGCGCGCGCATCATGCGACTCCAACCAGGGACGCTCCAGGACGATGATTCAACGCCTGATCTACGCGGCTCTGCTGGTCTTTGTTCTCGGCTGTGCTGAGAGCAACGACAATCCCGCCACAACCAGCGGGGGCACGAACCCGAGTGGAACCCCTCCGCCTCCGGCAACCGCCTCGTTGAACATCGCCTTCGCGGTGGGGAGTAGTGCCACGTGGGCGCAAGTCAAGGACGTCGTTCAGCCCAACGACTTCGTGCTGGTGCTGGCCAATCAGCAAAACCTGGCCGGCAGCCTGGCGCTGGCCGAACAGATCGTCGCCGACAAGCCCGGGGTGCACGTGGTGTTCGGTGACAATCCCGGCGGTCTCAATTCGGTCACCACAATGGACAGCTACCTCACCGCCCATCCGCTCCCAGCCGCCATCGAATACGTACTCTACGACTTCGAGCCGAATTTCCAACCCGAGTTCACCTTTATCCAGACCGATGCGCTTCCGTCGTTTGAACAGGCCAAGACCATCGCAGCAATGCATGGCAAGAAGGTCTTTCCCACACCCTTTAATCCCTTTCGCGCCGAAGCGCAGCCTCTCCCATGGGATATGGGCGCCGTGGCCCTGCGCAGTCATGACGCGATGGATGTCCAGCTTCAGCAGTCGCTCAATCCGGCCAACCCGGGAGGCGGACTCAGCCAATTTCAGACCCATGCGCGTCGCGTCCGCGACGACGTGCGCGCCACACGCCCGGACCTGAAGCTGTTCGTCCAGATGTCCTTTGCCTTCAATACGGCGACCGAGCTGGCCGATGCCGCCACGTGGGTCAAGACGGAGGGCGGCTTCGCCGGTGTCTTCATCATCTACGACATGAACAACCCCGCCGAGCTGGTGAGCCTCGTCCAAGCCATTCGCTAGCCGGATCGTGGGCCGCCTGCCGGTGAAGAACGAGACGGGGTCATAGGAAAGGGGTCGGGAGTCTTTACGAAGGCCCCTCTCGCTGGCGCTGTGGCCCCCATGGCGAACTCGTGGCCCGACCTCGATCACCTTGCATGCCAAAGATCTCGGCCGTGAAGGCCAACCAAAGACCCCTGAACCCTTTTTCCAGCGAGCCGGGGTAGTTCTTAACAATCCGATAAAGACTCCCGACCCCTTTTCTTCATCGCCGACCCCTTTTCTTCGTCGTTTCAGTTCGAAGGAGACTGAAGACTGACGGCTGACCGCTGAGGGCTGAACGCTTGATCGCTGTCCAGCTACCGAGACGACAGGAGCCGAGCCAGGTGATCGGGGTTAAGGATGGTGATCAACCGCCCTTCCATTCGGATCAGGCCCTGTTCGCGAAACTGGCCCAGTGTGGTGCTGACCGTTTCACGGCTACAGCCGATCAGGTTGGCCATTTCCTGATGGGTGAGCTTTATCCCCAGGCGGATGTGTGGGCCGTCCCGCACGCTATCGGTCTTGCTGAGTTCGAGCAGGAGATGGGCCAAGCGGGCCGTCACGTCGCGGAAGACGAGGTCTTCCACCCGACTTTGAATTTTGCGGAGCCGAAACCCGATGAGCTTCGTGAGCTTCACTGACAGATCCGGATGCGTCCTGAGGTAGCGGTCGAAGTCTTCGCGCCGGATGACGCAGAGCAAGGCGTCGTCGAGCGCCTCAGCCGCAGTTTCTCGGGGAGTTTCTTCGAGCACTTCCAGTTCCCCGAAAATTTCGCCCGGCTCGAGGATTTCAAAGGTCACTTCTTTCCCGCTGGGCTCCGTGCTCGCGATCTTGACGCGTCCCTGCTTGAGGAGATAGACGTTGCTGCTAGGGTCGCCGGGCAGGTACAGCGGCTGCCGTTTCTTCACCGCCTGCATGCGGGTGATCCGTTCCATCTCCTGGAGTTCGGCCGGGGTAAGGCCGTCGATCAAGCGGATGTGCTTCAGGTACCAGAGCTTGTTTGTGGTGACGGCATCTGGTGCCATACTTTGCTCCAGCGGCGGTGCTTGAGCGTACGCGATACGCGCGTCAAAAGGCAACCCGCCCGCCGCAGCCTGCATTCGCGCTTTCAGACTGGATATGGTGTGACACCTCCCATGACGGCATTAGGACTGAACGAACAGCACTCTACACTGAAAAGACGCCTGTGGCTCATTCTGGCATTTTGGTACGACGACGCGCCGGTCCAAACGGTCGCGCTGCACGCCTTCAGTGACACCGAATATCCGGAAGACCCCGAACTTCGAAGCGGGCTATTCGGCCGCTATCCCCACCGGACACTCAGAATCGAACAGATGGCGGAGACGCGGTTCCAGTTTTTGATCGAGCCCGGTTCCGACCACGCGACCGCTATCGAGCTGACCGAAGTGGATCTCGCTCATTTCGTCGCCGCCATCCCTTCGTGGGTGAAGGTAGACCCTGATCTCACCCTGATCGGGCTGATCGACCGCGAATGGAACAAGCAGCAGGTCCGGTTTCCCAGGCCCTCACCCCATGTGCGCGTCCTCGCCGGAGGAGATGGGTTCGAAGAACGGGCGTTGAGCCGCATCGATCTAGCCCGCAATTGCGTGAACGCAGGCTTGTGGGAATTGCTGCTCTTCACCTCGGAGGACGGCGAAGAACGGGCCTATGAGCACCTCTGGTTCACTTTCCCGCTGGGCTTGTGCAAGCAGGTCTTCGAACGGGTGAACGGCTTGTCGTATTGGTCCTACCGGTGGAAGCTGGAACATTGGGTCGATCCAGCAGGGACGCCGATCCGCCTCGATTGGTTCAGAACCGTCGAGCAAGAATGGACCATCCAACGGCACGATGGGACGAAGCAGTTGCGGCCATGGGCGAGCAGGCCCTCAAACGCCGAAACATCCTGACGCCCGTCACCGCTACCAATGGGGACTGGTACCGGCAGCCGGTTCGCTTCGCTAGCTTCATCCCACCGGGCCGCTACTCCATCCGGCATCCCAGAGACATACAGCTCCACTACCTGGCCGAATTGACCGGTGCCACCCTTCGCCGCGTCAGGAGTCCAAACGGTCCAAACTCATTTACCGAAATCGAGCTGGCGTTCCGCAGCAATCAAACCGGGGAATCCACGCGCCCGATCGTGGGCGGCCTCGACCTCGCCACGCTACCCGCTGTCCCTCCAGAGGAATATGTGCGAGGATGGCAGGTTCCCTTCAGCATCGGCAATCCCGGTTTTTTCGAGTCATATGACGAGGCAGTGAATAATCCCCCTACACAGCGCACGTTCTACGGGTTTCATCTCGACGGGCAGAACCGCTGAATCGACCACCACACCGCTGGCGTCGATGGACTGGTGCTCCTTTTGGCCTGCGACGATCCGTTTCTTCTTCACCTGTATCTGCTAAGCTACGAGCGCCACGCGCTGCTCAATCACTTCGTGATACCCCAGCCGCCTGAGGCGCGTGGAGCCCAAGGCCCGGCCATCGACCCATCACGCCGGTGAAGCAGTCGATGCCTGCGCCGCGCCTGGCGGTCACGAAGGTCTGCCGACCGGTGGCGCGGATCATTCGCACCCGCCTCGGGCGAAGAACAGTCCTCGGTGGATGTCGCCGATGCTCACCATTCCGACAAGTCGGCCGTTCTCCACGACCGGGATACGCCGTAAGTGCTTCAAGCCCATATACGACGCGGCTTCCAGGATGGGCGTCTCAGGCGAGACGACCAGGGGATTCCGGCTCATGATCTCCTCCGCTTTTTTCGTCAGCACCTCGGGATAGTTCTGCTCCATTTCCAAAAAATCCCGGCTGTGCACATTATCGTGGATGTAATCACCGTAGTTCGGATACATGGGCAACATCACGTCGCGCAAGGTGACGATCCCGACCAGACGGTTATCGTCCTCCACAATCGGAATCGCGCCGCACCGCCGCGTGAGCATCTTGACCACGACCGATCGCACCGTGTCCGTTCTCCTCCCCGTCACCACTCCTGTCGACATGACATCCCGGACTCTCATGGCTTCCTCCTTTTGCCGCTTCGTCGTTTCAGGTCTGCGGACCCAGGTTACAAACACCGAGGTTCTGCTGACCGGGCACGGCCATGCGTGCCGGAGGTTTCGGTCGGTCGTCCTCGATGGGTGGGTTCCTGGACCCAATCCGCGCGGTAGCCACCGGCCCCGGTGCTCGTCTTGCGGACCGGTCCGGCTCCGGCGGGTTCGCTCGATTCGCCACAATCACCGGATCAATACGCTCTCCACAGAGCAAGCAGCGCCACACCTCAACACACAATTCGCCGGTCCCGTCTAGCATATCGCAGCCCAGATCGACGATCATCATTCCTCCACACCGGTGGCATGTCATGGATCCCCCCGGCGCTCGCCGACACAATCCCCTTTCCGCCCCTCGGTGCCGATCATGGCAGGAGAGTTGCTGAGTGCCCGCAGTAAGAGAGCCCACACTTCTCGCAACCATCGGTCCGTTCGTTTGTAAGCTAGGCCACAGATATTCCTAAGCCTTCCGCGTACGGTGAAGGCATCTCAGGCATCCGGTTACGAAGGACGGGAAAACGAGTTGAGGACCCTTTCCGCTCGCTTCAGTAGATGAACCGCTGAAGAGCGAGCGGATCAAGCGAAGCTTGGTATGGAGGTGGCACTATGCAAAGAAGAACTGTAGGTATTGTGGCACTCAGCGGAGTGCTCGTGGGCTGTGTCTGGATTGCGGGCGGAGTCGCCGGAGAAGGGAAGACCACGCCGTCCCCTGCGGCACTTCAAACTGTCGGGCCGACATTGGCCAAGGTCTATACCTATGAGCCGTTCCGCCCCGCAATGCCTGACCATCTCTGGATGGATACCGGAAACGGTCGCATAGTGTTTCTGCATTTCACTAAGCCTGTGAGCGACCCCACGGCCACCGTGATTTTCGTGGGTGAAGGGATCAAGGGTCGCTTCTGTGCCCAGGATCAACCCGATGGCGGCAAGACCGGATTCGTGCATTTCCACCGCTCCCTTACTCCTGCGGGGGAAACCGGCGAAGCTGCTCATGGGCACGGTGGAAAGGCCGCAGAAGAAGGCTACTGGCTCAAGCACATCGCCGTGGCCGAGTTCGACATGATGGGCCTGCATTTCAAGCCCGGCACGGCGATGAATTTCATGCCGACTCCGGCGCCGAAGTGCGGGACGTAAGGACAGCTATCGGCTTTCAGCACAAACGCTGAGGTTTGACGGCCGATGGCTCAAAGCTACTTGTCTACACAGAGGAGAATGCCATGGCCAAGGTCGCCATCATCGTATTCGCGGATACGGAAACGCACGAGGGACTGGGACGGGTCGTCAACGCGCTGGAGGCGGTCAAGGAATTCAAGGAAGCCCATGACGACGTGCAGCTCATCTTCGATGGCGCCGGGCCCAAGTGGATTCCGGAACTGTCCAAGCCAGACCACAAGATTCATGGGCTCTATGAAGCCGTGAAGGATCGAATCGCCGGTGCGTGCGAATTCTGCGCGGGCGCCTTCAGTGTCAAAGACAAGGTGGAGGCGTGCGGCGTGAGACTGGCCGGAGACTTCGAAGGCCACCCGAGCTTCAAAAAACTCGTGTCGGAGGGCTATCAGGTCATCACGTTTTGAGCGGTATGTTGTAGGATCCCGCGGCTCTGTATGAGCGCCGCCCGTATCGGTAGACGATGACCCGATCGGCCTCGCTGAACAACTGCACCATTCGATCCAGAGGGATCGGTGTGACAGCGGCGGCCACCCGCGCCGGATCGATGTTGTAGAGCAGCATCATGGTCCGGTTGCCGGAGATCTCGACGCCCAGCTTGTCTTTCAGAAAGTCAAAGTACTCGCCGGAGTCGTGCGGGATTGGCTCAAGCGGCACGCCCATCTGCTCAGACAGGCTCTGCCGTTCCCGCTCGGGGAACCCCGCGCGATCCCACGCTATGGAATCTGACCCGATCAGGCTTCTGAACCAACCGAAGCCTTTAGTCGCGGAGGTCACTGCGCTCGCATCCACCAGGATCGTCACCCTGTGGCCGTCCTTCACCGCCGCCCACGCGACGTTCGGCACGGCGCAAATGTGCGCGTCGTCTTCAGCCAGCGAGGTGTTCATATGGATCAGCACCCGCTTTGCCGCGACGCCCTGAGCTTCGGCCGTCGCGGCGTCGAACAAGACACTGCCGAGGGCGAGGACCATCATGGTGACAAGCGATCGCCTCATGGTGCCACCTCCTTCTTGGTGTTGAGATTGTTGGATGCTGTTCAGGCCGCGCAGCAAGACAGCTTACTCACATCCTTCTTGAAGGCCAGCGTGGTCAACTTCAAGCCTTCCACCATCGTCAGATAGGGGTGAAATGTGGCGGCGAGATCCTGCACGCTCGGCCCGAACCGAATGGCCAGCGTCGCCTCTCGAAGGACTTCGCCCACTTTTTCAGCCAACGGGTGAGCGCCACGATTGCATACTCATCCTCTCGAACCGAATCGACTCGATTCAGTGAGAGCAGCAGGCCGTCACCGAATCCGACGCGGTCCCACCACCGGACTCTTTGTAGGCGGCATAGGCCTTGAGCGCCCACTCCTCGCCCGGACAGCCTTGCATGGTCATGGCCACTTCTAGGAACTCGATGAACTCCTCTTGGGAGATCCCCTTGTCGTAGGCCATCCGGACGTAGGCCCGAATACAAGGCTCGCAGCGGATCGCGATCGAGATCGCCATCGCCGTAAGCAACTTGTACTTGGCCGGCACGGCCGCATCGCGATAGGCCTCTTGTCGCATGCGCAGCAAGCCGCCGGTGACCTTGGGACTCAACTTTCGGAGTTCGGCGAACAGTCTGGTTTCAACATCGGCTGTTTGATCCATGATGCCTGTTCCCTCCTCTCCTCTCCTCGCCTCGCGCCTCTCGCCCCTCGCCTATTTGTCGACCAGCCGCGCCTTGTACGCCGACAAGGGGCTGCCGGCCGCTTCGATAGCCCGAATCAACTGCTCGACATTCGCTTTCTCGGGATCGAACCTCACCAAGGCGCGCGCATCCGAGTAGTCGGAAAAAAAGAACCACTTCTTTCCCACCGTGAGCTCGACCGCACTGACGCCGGGCACCTTGGCCAGGGCAGCTTTCACGCCCTTGACGCAAGCCCCGCATGTCATGCCGTCGATCTGCAACGTGACCGACTGAACTCCCTGGCTCTCCGCCGCGGCACCAGTCACAGGCGCCAGGCCCATGGCCAAGGCGCCAGTCAGCACAACCCATCCCAGCTCATACTGCATGCTGAGTCACCCCCTTTCAGTTTTGCACAGGCTCACAACGCCAACCAGTATGGGGCCAGGATCAGCACGAGCGCGAGGACTGCCAGCACCCACAGCACGATCCGATTCGACCGGCTCATCGCTCCCGGCGCGCACACTTTCCCCGAGGCGCACACGGCAGACGGTGGGCTGCGGTAGACCAGGTAAAAGCTGAAGCCCAGCAGCAGGATCGTCAAGCCGATGAAGACCGGACGATAGGGTAAGAGCGCCTTCAGAAATTCGGCCGTGCCGGCCAGGAAGCCGGTCGCGCCGATCCCGACGCCCAACATGGCCAGGACCACCTGGCCGATGCAGCACAGGGAGGCGAAAAAGGCGGCGAGCATCCCTCCGACCGTCGTCACCATCAGAGACCGTCTGGCCGGCGATGCCGATTCGCCGGGCACCCGCTGCTGATCCGCCGCCAACGCTGACACGTGTGCGCGACGCCACTTCATCGCCGTCCTCGATCCTCGTTCCCTCTCGGTTGTTCGAGACTTTCCAGAATCGGACACGCCTCGGTTGGCTGTCCCTGCTCGCAAGCCTGGATGAGGCTCCGCAGCGACCGCGCCAGCGCCTGCAAATCCTTAAGTTTCGCTTCCACCTGGGCCAGCTTCGCTCGGGCCTTGCGCTGCACGGCGCCGCATTGCACCCTGGACCTCACGCGAAGCCCCAGCAAGTCGGTGATCTCGCGCAGCGTGAATCCCAACTGCTGGGCGTTCTTGATGAACCGGAGGCGACGGAGTTCCTGCTCGCCGTAAATCCGGTAGCCGGAGGGTTTCCGCGCCGACGGGTGCAACAAATTCAGCCGCTCGTAATAGCGGACCGTCTGGATGTTGACGCCGACCGCTCTGGCCAATCGCCCGATCGTCAAGCGCATGCGTCGTCGCTCCGGCCGAATTCGCTCGTCCGGTTCCGCGAGAGAAACCGGACACACGAGCACCACGTCACGAATAGAGTTCTACACCGTGTACCATAGTACAGAGTCAAGGGCAGCTCGGCGAGGAACGGGCCGGCGACGATCCGCCGCCGGCCCTCCCGTCAGCCGGACAGACGGACTCGTCACGTGAAGACTCTCTGCACCCAGTCGTCCAGAGAGCGGCGCTTCACCTCGTCCTGTTCCGTATCCTGGCTCTTGGTGTCCGCCATGAGGTAATCGCCGTTCGTCAGGCACACCAGTAAAGCAGGAATGAGGAGCGATACGTCCGCACGACTCCGGGAACCTTGCCGTCAGAGCTGGCGCGGAAGCTCATGCACCGGCAGCCCCGGAGCGTCCGATGGCATTCGAAAAGCTGTTCACAGTCCGGTCAGCGAGCGGGAGCACCGCTGGGAATCTCGAGCATGCCATATCGGCAGGAATGCGTGCGCTCTCCATCGCCCCTGTTACCTCTTTGAACGATAGGTCGCACTGTACCACCGATAGAACTGATCGAGCAGAGGCGTCTGAGCTGCGTCGTTACTGTAGAAAATCGTGACGCCGTCCAGTGCATAGCCACGCTGTTGCAGGTAGGTCTCCAGCATCTGCAGACACTGCTGGTTGGTTGCCACATCGCCTCGCAGCAACGAGCCTTGCGCCCACACAAGCAGGTTCGGATTACGCTGTTTTGCCAGCACGATGACCTCCCCCACTTTGCTGGCGTAAGTGCCACATCCCTGCGCGAAGAAGCTTTGCCCCTGAGGGTCGTAGCCCTCCGCGTTGGCGACCACATGGGGAATAATCTCGCGAGGGTGCCGCCTCACATTGACCACCGTGAAGGCGAATTTCAAGCCAGCGGCATGCACCATCTGGGCAGCGGAATTGATGGCGTTGACGGGGTCGTTGACTTCGGCAGGGGGACTAAGACCGCCCTCTAAGTCATAAAAGACCCACTCCACGCCCTGCGCCCTATCCGATGCGAGGTTATTCTGGATTGTGGCAAGTGAAAAATAAGCCGTCATCTTGCCTCCGGGCGACTCTATCCCTTGAAGCTGGGTGAGCCAAGTCAGGGCCGACCGGCCCGGAAAGGAGGCACCGATATCCCTTGCGCCGTTTGTGACCCCATCGCCGACAGTGTACTGGTTATACATGGCGATCAAGCCAGACTTATCGGGGAATTCACCACGGACTAGAGCAATGATCGACTTGGAAGGCGGAGACTGCCCATACAGACCTGTGGCAACCGGGGAGAGTGCCCGATCCGATTCGCTACTGCCAACCAGAAGGAGGAAGCAGGTGGCCGCGATTGTGCTTCTCATCGTGGTCTCCGTTCTGCGAGTTCGCCGCCGCAGTCATCGCCACGGCGTCAAGGACACGCGCGCCACTTCGCTCTGCGGCGTAGGCAGGTCGGCGCAGGTCTTCTTCGCCCCCGCGTCCGTGTCGGTCTCCGGTGTCACTCCCCCCTCACCGGTGGGTTGTTGCGGCACTGCATGTCTCGATGCTCATAGATTCGATCAGACGCTTGGTCTCCCTCTTCTTTCGTGCCATCAAGTCTCTCTTGTCTGTCGTGCTATGCGATGGTTTGGGAAGCAAACGAGTGTTGAACAACGGCCAAGACATCGGCGGACTTGGCAGATCCATTGTAGAAGACTCGAATCTCGCCGACACGAACTCGCCGGTGTGGCCTGCACAGATCCAGCAACCGCTTGATCCGGATTCGGCTCGTTTTCATCGGTTCGTGCCCAAGCTGCATTCAAGAGCGTCCCGAACGGCCGACTGACCACCTGGCTTCAACGCGCGAACGCTTCGATGGTCTCCTGAGCCAGAACGATCCCCTGATGCATTCTGGCGAGATTCTAGCCAAGACTGGTGCGGTGTCAAAGGCGGCACGCTCTAACATCCAAGCTCAGCCGATGCTTCCCAGGGTCGGCTGGCTCGTCCGGTTCCGCGAGAGAAACCGGACACACGAGCACCACGTCACGAATAAACTTCTACACCGTGTCCCATGGTACAGAGTCAAGGGCAGCTCGGCGAGGAACGGGCCGGCGACGATCCGCCGCCGGCCCTCCGGCCGGGCAGACGGACTCGTCACGTGAAGACTCTCTGCACCCATTGCCAGACTGTCGCGGCTGCCTCATAGGGACAGAAGCCCAGAGTCTCGACCCAGGGACACATGGCGCTCACCTCCTTTCTGCCCTAGACCATACACCCTCTACCACAGTACCGAGTCAAGGGGGACCGGAAAACCCCATCCAGCCGAGCTGGAAAGAGGGTCGGCAGTAGTCGACCAGAGAGAGTTGGATCTGGGTCTCTTTCACCTCGGCTGTGAGCCAGCTTACAGAAGTCAAGTGCCAAGATCAGCCAATAGCCTCCACAACGGGATTGACAAAAGCGTGGGAGTTGATACATAGACTCATCATTTTCCCAAGGAGAGGGAATCGATGACCGCCGAGAAGATCTCCGAACTCGTGAGCGAGCGCTACGCCAGGGCCGCGGCGAGCGGCGAGCAAATGTGTTGTCCGACGGGCTACGATTTTGACGACCTGCGCCGCTTTATTCCGGAGGAAGTCCTCAAGATCTCTTATGGGTGCGGCACCCCAGCCGGCATGGACACCATTCGTCCCGGAGAGACGGTCCTGGATATCGGGTCTGGCGGGGGCATTGATTGCTTTGAAGCCTTACGCCGGGTCGGTCCGACCGGCCAGGTAATCGGCATCGATATGACCGACACCATGCTGGCCATTGCGAGACGCAATGCGCCGATCGTCGCGGCCAATTTGGGCTATTCGACGGCCAACGTCGAGTTCCGCAAGGGCCTGGCTGAGGCCCTGCCGGTCGATGACGCCAGTGTCGACCTCATCATTTCAAACTGTGTGATCAACCTGGCACCAGACAAGCGTCGCGTGTTCCGCGAGATGTTTCGGGTTCTCAAACCGGGTGGGCGTTTCACGATCTCGGACATCGTCGCCGACCAAGCGGTGCCTCAGTATTTGATCCACGACACGGAGAAATGGGGGAACTGCCTCTCCGGCGCTCTACAAGTCGCCGAGTACATCGGCGGGTTAGTCGAAGCGGGCTTTCGCGGGGTGCATCAGCTCAAGGCCGTGCCCTGGCAGTCGATCGACGGCATTCACTTCCTGTCGATCACCTTAACTGGCTTCAAGCTGCCCGCCGTGCCCGAGCCGACTGAAGCGCGGTTCGCCACGCTCAAAGGCCCATTCAGCCGGGTGATTGATGAACGTGGTCACCTGTACCAGCGCGGTATACCTCGACAGATCACGATGGCAACGGCTCAGGTATTCAGCCTGCCGCCGTTTCGCCCCCTGTTTGTGTTGTCGGATACGCCGGTCGTCCTCGAGCCATCGGACTCCCGCTGGTTGGCCGTGGTACCCGAGCAGAAACCCTGCATCTGGCAAGGGCACTTCGCGATCTTCACTGGCCCCTTCGCCGAAGTCGAGGACGACGATCACCACACCTTCCGTCGAGGCGTCCCGCTGGAAATCTGTTCAAAGACCCTGGACGTCCTTAAGGCCGATGTATACCGGTCCCACTTCGCAATCATCAACCGTGCGACCTCCGCTGTCTCCGGTGCGGAAGTCACATGCAGCCCAACAGGCGGTTGCTGCTGACCATGGGATTGACCCTGCTCGCTCGCCAGAGTCCGCTCGCATCGACTCACGAGCAACTCCGGATCTTGGAAGGTTCCCCCTGTCAGCCGTTCGAGACCAGGCTGAGTGAAGCTGGCCTGCACCCGCTCCGCGCCACCAGCATCACGGTCCTCCAGATCAACGTCGGCAAACTCTGTAACCAGACTTGCCGGCATTGCCATGTGGACGCAGGGCCGGATCGCCAAGAGATGATGACGCGGGACACGGCGGAACTCTGTATCCGCGCACTCGCCACGACCGAGATTCCGGTGGTCGATATCACCGGAGGTGCCCCGGAACTGAACCCCCACTTCCGATGGCTGGTTGAACAGGCCAAGGCGTTGGGGCGCCATGTGATGGACCGCTGCAACCTGTCCGTCCTCCTGCTTCCCTCCCAGGTTGATTTGGCCGACTTTCTTGCCCGACACCACGTGGAGGTGATCGCCTCCCTGCCGTACTACCGCGCGGCGCAGACCGACGCACAACGCGGCGAAAGGGTCTTCGAGAAATCGATTCAAGCCTTGCAACTGCTGAACCGAGTCGGCTACGGACAAGAGGGTTCAGGGTTATTGCTGAACCTGGTCTATAACCCCGTTGGCGCGTTCCTCCCCCCGAAACAGGAGGCGATCGAAGCACAGTTCCGGCGTGAGCTATCTAGCCGGTATGGCATCACGTTCAACCGCCTGTACACCATCACCAACATGCCGATCAGCCGCTTCCTGGAATTCCTGATAGAGAGCGGAAACTACGAAGGGTACATGGAGCATCTCGCCAATGCCTTCAACCCCGCTGCGGCCGCCGGAGTGATGTGCCGATACACCCTGTCGGTCGGCTGGGATGGCACGCTCTACGACTGCGACTTCAATCAGATGCTGGACCTGCCGGTCGATCGCGGAGTGCCGCGGCATATCCGCGAGTTCGAGCCGACCCTCCTTCACCACCGCCGAATCGTGACCGGCAACCACTGTTATGGTTGCACGGCTGGAGCCGGCTCGTCGTGCGGCGGTGCCGTTACATAACGGAACTTGAACTGAACACTGAAAAGGTCAAGGTTGAGGTTCAGGTTTAATTTAAATGGACGCTCTCACCGTCATCCTTGTCCTCGTCCTGGCGTTCGTCAACGGCACCAACGACGTGTCAAAGGCCATTGCCACATTGGTGGGCAGTGGCGTCACCAATTACCGGACGGCCATTGCTTGGGGAAGCGCCTGGACTGTGGTCGGCGCCTGTGCCTCAGGCCTTGTGGCCACGGCAATGGTCAACACGTTCAGCAGTGGACTGCTTCTGCCTGACGTGGTCCCACCGCCGGGAATGGCGTTGGCGGTGCTCGTTGGCGCGATGGGATGGGTGCTTGCGTCGTCCCGGACCGGACTCCCCGTCTCAACGACGCATGCGCTCACCGGCGCGATCCTCGGTGCCGGCCTGGCTGCGTACGGTGGGCAAGGGCTGATCTGGCCAGCCATCATCAAGAACATCGCGCTCCCCCTTCTGCTCAGTCCCCTCATGGCCCTGACGGTCTCGCTCCTGATCCATCCGGCTATCCACTTCCTGGCTGGCCGATGGGAGGGAGCCTGCCTGTGTCTCATGCCGTCAGCCCGCGCGCTGGTCACTGTTGATGCCAAGGGGATAACTCGCACCCTTGTCCAAGCCACAGGCTTCGGTCAGCCTGTCGTTGCGGTGCCGGCCCAGTGCAACCGGGCCGGTCTCAGCGGATTGACGTTCGGGTTGGACAGCATCCATTGGCTCTCCAGTGGGCTGGCATCACTGGCTCGAGGTACGAACGACGCGCCGAAGATTGTCGCGATGTTGATCCTGGGCAGTACAGTGGTGGCTTGGCCCAGTCCCCAGATTCAGGTCGCTGTGTTTGCGGCCGTGGCGTTCGCGATGGGGCTGGGCAGTTCCGTAAGTGGCCTCCGCGTCACCGAGACTCTGGCCGAAAAAGTGACGCGGATGGATCATGCCGAAGGCTTGTCGGCCAACCTGACGACCTTTTCCCTGGTCCTGATCTCCGCCATGATGGGTCTGCCTGTTTCCACGACCCATGTCAGCAGCTCGGCGATCATCGGCATTGGCCTCCTCAAAGGTCTGCAGGCGGTCCGCTGGGGTACCGTCCGGGACATGGTCCTGGCCTGGATCGTGACCCTTCCCGCCTCCGGATTCATGGCTGCTTTGGCTTTCTTCGCGCTGAGCAGAATCTTGTGAGGGGACCTGTTCAGACAGAACCGGCTGATGATCTTTGCCGATGCACTTCTGACCATCGGTCTACCGGCGACTCCCTGGGCCGGCGCCGAAGCGTTCGAGTGGGTACCGCGCCGACGAGGAGATCCAGACGTATCGGCGCAATTGGAATCCACCCTCGAACGGCCCAATGTTCATTAGCGGAATGGACATCCATCCGGAAGGGTAGTTCGCCTACCATCCCTTCATCTTCTCTCGGATCAGCGAGAAGCGATTCAGCAACGACCTCACCGGGCACCGCATGACATCGCCGACGCACTCATATCAGATCGCTCCGGTCGTGACCACAGCCTACAGCATCACACAGAACTGAACATCGGTTTAACGGGCTCCGCCTTCTGAGCCCGCAGGACGCAGTCGTTCAACAAAGGCAACGGCGGCCCTTGGCTCACCGACCCGGGCCTCGGCAATACGCTAGTCTATTAAGTATCGCCCGATCTTACAGGTCCCCGAGGGCTGGCGGCCCTCCGTGACCACCTTCTACATGATCGTGTTAGCGACAAGCCGGTGGGTCTCGGGCACGGAGAGCCGGCCAGGGGGATTCGCCCCTTGAGGCCGCCTCCCTGCCAGCCGATTCAGCGTATTGACCTGGACGGAAATGGTCATGATGCGGAAACCTCTTTCGCCGTTTCGCATTAGCGGCGGAGCATTTTATTCCTCCCACTCCCTTGGCAGCGAGGCCGGTCAGACCACGTATCCGACCGCCCCCGTCAGCACCCGGCTCATCATCGAGCATATCCTCAACGACACGCGAGGATTTGGAGATATAACTTGGAATTGGTGGGGTTTCACGGGCTGACTTGTCGTGCCGACGGACACCACATCAATGTCGGAGGGGAAAACAGCTTCAACTCGTTGGGTGCTCAACCCACAATTCAGCGTGACTCGGAGAGCACTGGCTCGGCACCTTCGGTGGTTTGTTCACCGTGGCCGGTCAAAACAGGCTTGATGCCTTCTTTCCGAATTTCCCCCTCTACTACGACTGGAGCAAAAGCGGAAAAGTCATCATGCGCTGATTCACTCAGCCGATATCCTGTTGCCCTCTCCCTTTCAGTCTGCTAAGGTGAGATCCCGATGGTGTGGGACCCTAAAGACCCCTGGACTAAGCGAAGCGACCCCCTCGAAGACACACTTCGCCACGCGCAGGCGCACCTGCGGCAGATCATGCCGTCGCGCGGCCTGCGCTCGATCTTCTTGATCATCCTCCTCATTGTGCTCGTATGGCAGGCGACGTTCATCGTTGCACCGGACGAGGAAGGGGTGGTGAAACGGTTTGGCGACGTGGTCAGGGTGGTGGGTCCGGGCCCTCATTTGAAAATCCCTTTCATTGAGACAGTCCTACAACCAAAGGTCGCAAAGCTCCATCGCATCGAAGTCGGTTTCCGCACAGACCGGCAAGGCCGTCAGCAAATGCTGCCACAGGAAGCCTTAATGCTCACAGGCGACGAGAACATTCTCGCGATCGAGTTCATCGTCCAGTACAAAATCAAGAACGCGCGCAATTATCTCTTCAATGTCGCCGAGATCGAGGAGACTATCAGCAAGGCCGCGGAAGCGTCGATGCGGGAAGTAATCGGGAAGAGCAAGATCGATGAGGCGTTGACCACCGGAAAGGCACAGATCCAGCAGGACACGCAGGCGCTTTTGCAGGGTATCCTCGACCAGTATCAGGCGGGCGTCCAGATCGCCGCGGTCCAGTTGCAGGACGTCGACCCGCCCGAGGCGGTCGTCGCAGCGTTCAAGGACGTCGCGAGCGCCAAAGAAGACCGGGAGAAGCTAATCAACCAGGCGCAGGGATACCGGAACGATATCATCCCCAAGGCGAAGGGAGAGGCGGCGCAACTGATCAACCAGGCAAAAGGCTATGCTCAGGCCCGTGTAAATCGCGCCCAGGGCGAAGCGAATCGCTTTCTGAAAACGTTAAAGGAATACAACCAGGCAAAGGACATCATCAGCAAGCGGATCTACATCGAGGCCCTCGAAGAGATCATGCCCAACGTGGAGAAAGTCATCATCGACGGGAAGGCTGGCGATCGGCTGATTCCGTATTTGCCGCTCGATCGTTTGCCGAAACCTTCAGGGGCGCCCGCCGGCGAGGAGAAGCAGCCATGACCAAGCAAAATCTTCTGGTGGCGTTGATCGCCGTCGCCGTCCTTCTGTTCCTGCTCGGCGCTTCGCCGTTCTTCATCGTCGACGTCACGCAAACGGCGATTGTCGTCCAGCTTGGTAAGCCTGTTCGCAACGTGACGATGCCTGGGCTGTACGTTAAGATCCCGTTCATCCAGGAAGTCACCTATTTCGACAAGCGCCTGCTGGATTACGATTCCTCCGCGCAGGACGTGATCACCCAGGACAAGAAAACGATTCTGATCGATAACTTCGCCAAGTGGCGTATCGTCGATCCGTTGAAAGTGTATCAAGCGTTCCAGAGCCAACGGGGCGCGTTGCAGCGGCTCCATGACATCATCTATTCCGAGCTGCGGGTCGAGTTGGGCCGCCACGACCTCTCCGAAATCGTCTCCAAGACGCGTGCCGAAATCATGAAGGTGGTGACGGAACGATCCAACGAGAAGGCGTCAGCCTACGGCATTGAAATCCAGGACGTCCGAATCAAACGCGCGGACCTGCCGGAACAGAACGAGAAAGCCGTGTTCGCCCGTATGCAGGCCGAGCGTGAGCGCCAGGCCAAGCAATATCGCGCAGAAGGAGCGGAAGAAGCGCAGAAGATCCGGTCCGAGGCGGAGAAGGACCGCGAAATTATTTTGGCGGAAGCCTATCGGGAAGCTGAGGAGCTACGCGGCGAGGGCGATGCCAGGGCTTTCAAGATTTATGCGGAGGCATACCGGCAAGATCCCCGGTTCTTCGAGTTCACCCGCTCAATGGAAGCCTACAAGAAAATCTTCAATGGCAAGTCCACTGTGGTCATGAGCCCGGACTCGGAATTTTTCAAGTACCTCAAGCAGCGTTGATCTGCGTCAAGACAATCCCACGATCGCTCCAGTTTCCGCGTCAAAATCGATTCTCTCCCCTGCAGGCCGTTTGGGGAGGCCTGGCATAAGTTGAATGCCCGAGCAGATCGCCGTCAAGAATCCGGCGCCGGCGAACATGCGCAGTTCGTTGATCGGGAGTGTGAATTTCGAGGGCCGCCCCTTGAGCGTCGGGTCATGCGAGAGAGAAAGAGGGGTCTTGGCCATGCAGATGGGAACCCTTTCAAAACCCAGTTGCATCGCCCGCTCAATCTGGCGCTCGGCTTGCTCACTGTACGAGACTCCGGCGGCTCCGTACATACGAGTAGCGATGGTTTCGATCTTCCGCTGGATCGGCCAGCCGTCGTCATACAACACTGAAAAGTTGGACGGTTGCTGACAGGCAGCCACGACGGCTCTGGCCAACTCCTCGGCGCCTTTTCCACCGTCCGCCCAATGGGTCGAGACCACCGCGTGCACCGCACCAGCCTCCAGCGCTCGATTGCGGACCAGCTCCAGCTCGTCCTCTCGGTCCTCCCGAAACGCGTTGACAGCCACCACCGCCGGAACGCCGAAGGCACGGACATTAGCAATGTGCTGCTCCAAGTTCGCCAAACCGCGGGTCAAGGCTTCTTTGTTCGGGCCCGTCAGGCCTGGGGGAAGCGGAGCGCCGAGCTTGACCACCCCGCCTCCGCCGTGGAGTTTGAGCGCCCGGAGGGTGGCGACCACAACCGCCGCATGCGGACGGAAGCCCGATATCCGACATTTGATGTCAAAAAATTTTTCGGCCCCCAGTTCGCTACCGAATCCAGCCTCCGTCACGACATAGTCAGCGCAGCGCAACGCAACCGCATCGGCGAGGATCGAGCAGTTGCCATGTGCAATGTTGCCGAACGGGCCCGCATGGATCAGCGCAGGCGTCCCTTCCAGAGTTTGGACCAGGTTGGGCAGCAGCGCATCTTTCAGCAGAACGGCCATGGCTCCGGCACAACGCAAATCTTCTGCCGTCACAGGCCGTCCCCCTTTCGTGAGCCCCACCAGAATTCGGCCAAGCCGGCGCCTCAAATCCTGATGATCGGACGCCAGCGCCAGTACTGCCATCACCTCTGATGCCTCGGTGATGATAAACTGAGCCTCTCGGCTAACCTTCCCCTCTGAGCTTCCGAGAACAATTCTCCGTAAAGTTCGGTCGCTGATCCCCATCGCTCGCGGCCAGAAGAGTTGAGTCAGGTCAAGATCAAGGGCGTTGCCGTGGTACACGTGGTTGTCCAGAAACGCCGAGAGGAGGTTGTGGCTCGCGGCTACGGCATGTGCATCCCCGGTCAGGTGGAGGTTGATATCCTCCATAGGGATCACTTGTGCCCTGCCTCCCCCGGTTCCTCCCCCTTTGATACCAAACACCGGACCTAAGGACGGTTGGCGCAAGGTCACGATCGCCCGATGCCCGAGCCGCCACAACCCCATCGAAAGCCCGATTGCGGTCGTCGTTTTTCCCTCTCCCATCGGGGTCGGGTTGACGGCCGTAACCAGAACGTAGCGGCCCTGGGGTCGATGGGCGAGCCGATCGAGTACTGACAACTCGACTTTGGCCTTGAATTTCCCATAAGGAATCAGTTCGTCTCGTGTCAAATCGACGTCCTGACCGACTGCTTCTATCGGGCGAGGTTTCACGGACCGTGCAATCTCCAAGTCGCTCATACTGATTCTCTTCTGTACGATTTTATTTACCGGCGAATCCAAAGTTGCCGGAGTATAACATAGGAGTCCCACCAACCTTGCAGTGAGCGCTCGGTGCCTCGAGCGGAAGGTGTCGCTAGAGCGCTCGTTTCATCGCCCTTGGTCATGTACAAGGAAAACAGAAGATGAACCGGAGACACAGCCGCGCGGGGGTGTCTCGCTTCCGATTTCTTGGACACGAAGTTGAGCGTCTTCATGCCGTCTCCGGCATGGCCAGGAGATCGCGGCGCACTTGGGCCGGGGACCGGAAGCCATGCCGCTCCACCAGCCACGGCTCGTTGTCCGTGACCAGCCGGGCCTGGAGTGCCACGCATAGTTCCTCGATCGTGCGGAACGTTCGCCCCCCAGGAGTTGTTCCGTGAGCGTGCGAATAAATCGCTCTGTCACCCCGTTGCCTTCCGGCGCTCGCCCGAAGGCCGGGCTGGACGTCATCCCTCGGAACCGGAGTTCAGCCTGAACGTCGTCACTCCGTGATCGTAGCGGATCTGCAGGCCCGCCGCGGTAGCCATCGCGAAGGCGCCGAACTGCCGCCGGACCCCTTGGCGCAGCGGCTCCAGGGCCTCGACACGCGTGGCCGTCTTCGCCGCATGGATCCCGACGCCCTCGAGGGTGCCGTGATCGACCGTCACGAAGACGGTCGCGCAGCCGTCCTCCAGCCTGATGGTGCTGGTGGCATCCGTGCCCCACATCTGATCTGATTGTGATTGGGCCGATCGGTGGTAATCGTCCCACCGTGGGCCTGAGGGCCCCAGACCCGCTGGGTCTGGCTTGGGGACAAGAGACCGGCCTGCCGCATCAGCCAGAGCACCCGGCCCTGGCGATCCGGATGCCCTATGCGCAGAGCGGCACCCAGACCTTGCAGTGCCCTCCGCCCAGAAACGGCGAGGCGGACAGCACCTGGCGGATGTGGCCGGTCAGCGCCTCGTCCGTGGACCAAGACTTCGGTCCCCGCTTGGCCAGCTCACAGGGAGGCCCCCGGCACGACTCCGCTGGTGAGAGCACGTCGATCGGCGCAGGCCCCACTCTTGGCAGACCCGGACCACCCCATACGGACGGTTGACGGAAGGCGATGGGACGTGGCGCATCGCGTCGACCTCCCTGTGACCAAAGGGGCACTACCCCGCAGACGACAGACCGCCTCGCAGGAGAGTTCCAGGCCCATCGTGAGATCCTCGACCAGGGCTGCAGTCGGGCGAGCTCGGCATCGCGGCCATCAGCGCCCGGCTCTTCAGACTGGCCTGACCACCGGCGAGGAACTGGTCCCACCAGTCGGAGAGCCGGGCCGCCGTGAGCCCCAGCTCGCGGGACACGAGGTCCAGATCTTCACCGCGCAGCACGGCTTCAGCCTTCTTGCGCGAGGAGAAGCAGCCTCACTCCGCCTTCTGTTTCGCCATGGACACCTCCTTCACTGAGGGGGCAGTATGCCCTCCAATCGGTGTCCAAAGAAATCGTGGGGTGCTGGAGAAGGACTGTGCTCCATGAAATCATGAAATTATGGGGCTTTACCAATGGGAAAAGGGGGAAAGAGGGCCAGAAGGTGATGATGAAATCTATTCCAAAATATATCGCATCGGGTCGATCGCTTGTCCGTTCACCTTGACCATGTAGTGGAGATGGGGCCCGGTTGCAAGCCCGCTGCTACCAACCAACCCCACAACATCTCCCCGTTTGACTCGTTGGCCCTCCCTCACCATTGGCTTAGCCAGGTGACCGTAAAGCGTCTCAATCCCGTAGCCATGATCGATGCGGACCAAGTTTCCAAGTTTCGGGTCGAACCCAATCGCCGTGACCCGTCCTTGAGCCGGAGCCAGAACCGGTGCGTTCGGGGCCGCACCGATATCCAATCCATCATGCCAGGCCAGCTTCTCGGTGAAAGGAGAAATCCTCGGTCCGAACCCCGACGTGACCCATCCTTTCACCGGCCAGATGGACGGGGTGGCCGCCCATCGAGCCGAACGCTGTTCAGCGACCGCCGTCAGTTCCTGCAAGGCCTGTTCTTGTCTGGTGGCCTCCTTTGCCAGCCAGGCCAATTGTTCTTTGACACGCTGCGCTAGATTTTCCTGTTCGGCCTGTGTGCGCGTCTCTGTCGGGTTCTCCTGAACTTGCAGCCTTCTGTCTACCTGATCATCCGAACCCTGCGAACCCTGGCGAGGCTGAACGGAAGATGTGTCAAAGCCGACCTCTTTTCCTTCCGGAAGAGGAGCATCGTCACCACCCCGTCCGTTGAGCAAGTCTCCGGGCTTCACCGACTCAATCCCCAACATGACCCGGAGCCGCTGATTGACCTCCTTCATCGTCATTAATCGCCGCTTGAGGTCATCCACTGCCGCCGAGAAGGCGGCGGTTTGCTCTCGGGCACTCATTGCCTCAGCTCGAAAGGCGGAAAGTTCCCAAACCTCTCCCGTCCGGATCACGTAGTGGGAGATGATCAGAAGATCGGCAAAAACTAATATAGACAAGAGAATCAAGAGCTTGCGAACAAACTTCCGCGGAAAACTAAAGCGTAGAGGCTTGGCTGTCGATCCTCGAAAAATAACGACGGTATAGGCGTCGCTTTGTTCGGTGTGCTGGCGCATGCCCGTGTCTCCTTCTTGGATCCCTGCACTCCTCTTCAAAAAAAGTTGCCGGCGAGTTTACCTGACCGTCCTGTCGATGGTCAACTCTCTTTTTATGGCTTCATACTTAATCTTTTCAACTACTTAGAAATTTCCCCTCTCAACCAATCCAGGTATGGCTGAGAGCCAAGGATGATCGGAAGAGCGATGATTTCGGGGACGCTGTAACTATGGTGGCATCTAATAGCCTCTTCCAGTGCTGAAAAGGATCTGGAAGCCGTCTTGAACACAATCAGCGCCTCCTGGTCGTCATGAATCTTCCCTTCCCACCTATATATGGATCGGACCTGAGGAATAACCGTCGCGCAGGCTGCAAGTCTTGCCTCCACCACTAGGTTGGCCAGCTTGACCGCTTCCTCCTGAGATGATGCCGTCACTAGAACAACAACCTCGGACACCTGAGTGGTCACCGGCTCCCCTTAACTCTATCGCTCCTTCTCGATTTCCGAAAGCCAATACTCCATCACGGATATAAGCAAGTTTTGTTCCTGTCAAAACCGCCTAAAATGTAAAAACCATTTGAATTCAACTTGTTAGGCGTCAAAACGGTCGCCCAGTCAGAAAATGAAGCCGCATAAAACGTGTATGCAAAACTATACATTGCTCGTTGAGCATTAACGAAAATGTCCACCAACAGCTTTTAGGGGGAGGAGTTCCCACTCCCTGTCAAAAGGGTTTCGGGAAGGCGTTCCGCTTCTCCGTAGCCCGGCTCCGTTTTGCGCATTCATCCGTTGGTTTCGATTCTCGAAACAACGGACTGAGTACAGGGATCTTCTCGATTGACTCTGTTTGTTGCCCTCACCTAAGATGAGGGCTGATTGAGGACCAGGGAGGTGCCGCGATGAGTTTCACGATTACGCCTCACGAATTGAAAGCTCGCCTGGACAAAGGCGATAAGCTTGTTTTACTCGATGTCCGTGAGCCGTGGGAACATTCTTTAGCAAAGATCGAGGGATCGATTTTGATTCCGCTGGGGACGCTTCCGCAGGCTTTGAACAAACTGGATCGGCAAGCGGAAATCATTGCCTATTGCCATCATGGCATGAGAAGTGCCGATGCCACCAGTTTCCTCCTTCAGCAGGGGTTCACGAACGTCAAAAACTTAGTCGGAGGAATCGACGCCTGGTCCGTTCAGGTCGATCCATCGGTGCCTCGATACCGATAGAGGGCAACTGGTTGCACAATAGTCCCCCCTCTCACCCTATCCGTGCGCGGAAATAATCGACCGTTCTTCTCAGTCCTTCAGGCAATTCGACGCGGGGTTCCCACCCTAGCTCGTGCCTGATCCTGCCGGAGTCGATCACACTTCTGGCCTGTTCGCCCTTTTTGGCCGGTCCATGGACCTCCTTGCAGGAAGCTTTGGTGAGTTCGACGAGCATGCGAAAGAGGTCATTGATCGAAGTCTCGACACCGGTTCCCACATTATAAGTTCCCTGCACCTCCTGAGCCATGGCTGCTAAATTCGCCTCGACCACGTCGTCCACATAGACGAAATCTCGGGTTTGGCGTCCGTTCCCATTGATGATGGGTTGTTCTCTGCTCAACATCTTTTGAATAAAAATGGCGACCACACCCGCCTCTCCTTCGGGATCCTGACGAGGCCCGTAAACATTCGCATACCGAAGGCTGACATAGCGGATCCCGCTGATACGTTGGTAATAGGCCAAGTAGTGCTCACCGCTCAGCTTGCTGATACCGTAGGGTGACACCGGCTGAGTGGGATGAGTCTCGGGCGCAGGGAACAGATGCTGTTCGCCGTAGATCGCCCCGCCTGATGATGAGAAAATGATTTTTCTTACCCCGTGCCTGACTGATTGCTCCAAGACATTCAGGGTTCCCAAGATATTGACCCGGGCGTCGAAGACCGGATCTTCCACCGAACGGCGTACGTCCATCTGTGCCGCCAGGTGCATGACAAGAGCGGGACGTTCGTTACGAAAGACCCGTTCCAGGCGCCAACTTTGAATATCGAGCTTATAGAAGCGCGCTCGCCGGTTGAGATTTCGGCGCTTGCCGGTCGAAAGGTTATCAACGACGGTCACCTCATGCCCCTCTTGAATGAGGCGATCCACGAGATGCGACCCGATAAATCCTGCTCCCCCAGTCACCAAGACTTTCATGCCGCTTCCCTCATGAAAGAGGCCTGTCGCCGACCTTCTGTCGAGTTTTTGTATCAGGCTGTGGCTGCGGTCAGCGCTCCGGCAACTCCGCGCCACGCTCCCAGGCTTCGAGTCCCAGCACCCAATGTGCTAATCCGTCAACTACCGGGTCGCTCCAACGCCGGGCTCACCCGCCACTTGAGCCCCAACAAAATCTCGCGATTTCCCTTCTGCCCTAAGACGGGGGAGTCAAGGGTCCCCAGCGGCGTGAAGCCCAGTTCTTCGGCAAGCGCGATGATTTTCTCCGCGGCCGCGCGTCGCTGCCCATCATCCCTGACAATACCCCCACGGCCCACCTGTCCGCGCCCTACTTCAAACTGCGGTTTGACCAATGCAATGACGGACGCCCCACTTGCCAAAAAGCGGACGACACACGGAAGCACCAAAGTGAGCGAGATGAACGAGACATCGACGACCGCAAGGTTAATGAGATCAGGTACCAAGGACGTCGGCAGGTATCGGATATTGTGTCGTTCCAAAACGACGACTCGCGGATCTTGGCGAAGCCGCCAATCAAGCTGCCCATATCCGACATCGACAGCGTACACCCGTCTTGCTCCCCGCTGAAGGAGGCAATCGGTGAAGCCTCCGGTCGAGCATCCCACATCCAACGCTATAAGTCCTTGAGGATCGATCTGAAACGCGTCCAGCGCCGCGACGAGCTTGTCGCCACCCCGGCTGACAAAAAGCCCCCTGCGCTGAGTCAGCTCGATCTTCGCGTCGATCGGAACCAGTTTGGCTTGTTTGGTGACAGGAACACCGTCCACCCTCACTGCCCCCGCCAAAATGAGGCGGCCAGCCAGTTCGCGGCTTTCCACGAACCCTCGCATCACAAGCACGCGATCCAAACGTTCCCGGGCCGGAGGCTGCGTCGGGACCATGAAACAACAGGCGGAAAATCCGGAGAGCCACAGCGCCTGCCCGCGCCGTGGAGCTAGGAGGCTGAGGAGGAGTCCTCGGTCTCGTCGTCTTCCAGGGTGAATGCACGAAGCCGCTTTTTCCCGTCCTTTTCCTGGACCAAGATTTCCACTTTGCGTTCGGCTTCATCCAACATTTTTAGACAGGTTTTAGAAAGGCGAATTCCCTCTTCGAAGATCTTCAGCGATTCATCGAGCGGCAGATCGCCTTTCTCCAGCTCGGACACGATGGCCTCGAGCCTGGCCATGGCATGTTCGAACTTCACCGCAGCCATTACGTTCTCCTCAAAATTCCTCCAAGAGATTGGGCAGTATTATACAATCCCGTTGAAGGAGGTCAAGCCGAAGAATCAGGCCATGTTTCCCGCACGGCGCACAACAACTGGCCGACCGACAACGTGATTTGCACCTCGTCACCCACGGACACGTCGTCAGCCTGTCGTACAAGGCGTCCGTCGGGGACCGTCTGTACGATACTATAGCCGCGCTTCAAGATCGCGAGCGGGCTGAGATTCTCCAGCGACATCAAGTGAGATTGCAGAGCCTGTCGTTTGGTATGGAGGACGGTACCCATCTGCTGCTTCAGACGCTTGAGCAGTTGAGGCACCAGTGTGCACGCTTCCTTGAGAGGCGCAAGTGGACTCTGCACCAGCAAGGCATGGTGGAAGGCCGACACGCGTTGGTGCATTTCAACGAGGGTCTTCCTCATCCCCATCATCAGACGGCTCCTCATGTCATCGAGGCGCTGACTTTCGCGCTGCACTCGGAATCGCCAGATCGCAAAGCTGCTCTGGCAACTCTGCAGACGATTCGCCGCGCCGGCAAGATACAATCGCACGGCACGGCAGGCGCGTTCCATCAATTCGTGCAACCGCTCGACGACTTCGTCAAGGACCGGTGCGACAGCTTCGGCCGCCGCAGAAGGGGTAGCCGCCCGGTAGTCGGCCGCAAAGTCGGCCAGCGTGTAATCGATCTCGTGTCCCACCGCGGACACCACCGGCACCTTGGACTCCGCAATCGCCCGGACAACCACTTCCTCGTTAAAAGACCAGAGATCTTCTAGTGAGCCGCCACCCCGTCCCACGATTATGACATCGACCAGACCGGACAGGCTGAGCAAGCGAATCGCTTCCGCGATCCGCGCTGCCGCCCCTTCTCCTTGGACCGGCACGGGAGCGATAATTACGCTCAGAATCGGACAGCGCCTGTGCAATACAGACACGATGTCACGTACAGCGGCCCCGTCCAATGAGGTCACCACGCCTACCTTTCCGGGGAAAGCCGGCAGAGGCCGTTTTCTGTCCGGACTGAACAACCCTTCCCGCGCCAGGCGTTCTTTCAACTGTTCAAAGGCCAATTGCAGCGCCCCGAGTCCTTTGGGCTCGAGAGACTCGATCACGAGTTGATACTCGCCACGCGGCTCGTAGACCGTGAGGCGACCCTGGGCAATCACCTGCATGCCGTCTCTCGGCGCAAAACGTAGGCGCAATGAGGCGGAGCGAAACAAGACGGCCCGGATCTGGCTGCTGTGATCTTTCAAAGTGAAGTAGAGATGGCCGGATCCCGGGGAGCGGAGATTGGAGACCTCACCTTCGACCCACAAATCCGAAAAACGAACCTCGAGGGTGTCTCTGACAAGGAGCGTTAGTTCGGAAACTGTGAGAACCTGTCTGGGAGATTTGCCCGGATACATAGGGGGGCCAGTCCGGCGGCGCTGGATCCGCACAGGCGCTAATCGGCGATTCTAACGCGATGGATGGAAACAGCCTTACCGAGCCGAGCGTCAAGCTCGATCAAGACCGCACACAACAGGGTGGGTCCCGAGGCGACCTCGAACCGGCGAGGCATTCCTGTAAGAAACTTTTCGATCGCGAGTTCTTTTTTGATACCGATCACGGAATGGATTGGGCCGGTCATCCCGATGTCGGTGATATAAGCTGTCCCTTTGGGCAGAATCTGCTCATCCGCCGTTTGAACATGCGTGTGGGTACCCACCACCGCCGTGACCTCACCGTCCAGGAAGTGTCCCATTGCCATCTTCTCCGAGGTCGCCTCCGCGTGCATATCGACGAGTATAGCTGGAGTCTCGCGCTTCAACCTCCCGACTTCCCGGCGGGCGACTTGAAAGGGGCAATCCAGCGCGGGCATATAGACGCGCCCCATTAGATGGAGAACCGCGAGCCGTTCTCCCTTCAGCGTATCGATCACGATACTGCCCTGCCCCGGCACACCGTCAGGATAATTGGCCGGACGCAGAAGCCGGGGCTCATGGGGAAAGAACTCTACAATTTCCTTCTTGTCCCAAGCGTGGTTGCCGGTCGTGATGACCGAGAGCCCCATATCGAACAGCTCATGGGCTAGGTCCGGAGTGATCCCGAAACCGCCGGCGGCGTTTTCCCCGTTACCGATCACCACATCCACACCATGCTCGCTCATGACTCGGGGCAACGTCCGCGAAATGGTCCGCCGACCGGGTTCCCCCATGATGTCGCCGATAAAGAGGACTTTCATAAAAACAAACTGGCAATGGGTGATAGGCAATTGGCGATGGGAACCGCTACCAAGGCTACGGGCATGAGCGAGAGGTTCAACGACGGAAGCAGAGAGCTCTTGCCCATCACCGTTATCCCCTATAGCCTTTTGCGTTTACTTCGCATATTCCACAAACCGGCTTTCCCTGATCACGGTTACCTTGATCTGACCGGGATAGGTCAGCTCCTGCTCGATCTTCTTGGCCAGATCGCGGGACAACTGAAAGGCTTCTGCATCCGTGAGATCTTCCTGTTTCACGATCACCCGGATCTCTCGCCCCGCCTGAATCGCGTACGCCTTCTGCACGCCTTTCAACCCGACTGCCAGCGCTTCCAGCTTTTCCAACCGCTTCACATACGACTCGAGTGCCTCCCGTCTGGCACCCGGCCTGGCGGCCGACAGCGCCTCGGCGGATGCGACCAGCACGGTTTCCGGACAGATCGCCTCCACTTGTTCGTGATGCGCCGCGATCGCATTGACCACCTTGGGATCTTCACCATACCGCTTGGCGATGTCGGCGCCCAGCATGGCGTGGGGCCCTTCTTCCTCATGGCTCACCGCCTTGCCGATGTCGTGCAGGAGCGCACCTCGCTTGGCTAGCTTCACGTCGAGCCCCAGCTCGGCAGCCATGATCCCGCAAATGTAAGCCGCTTCCCGCGCATGATAGAGGTTGTTCTGTCCGTAGCTCGTTCGGTACTTCAATCGGCCCAGGATCCTCACCAACTCCGGATGAAAACCTGACAGGCCAAGCTCGAAAATGATCCTTTCGGCTTCTTCGATCATCAGCTTGTCGATGTCGGTCTTCACTTTCTCCACGATCTCTTCGATCCTAGTGGGATGGATGCGCCCATCCTGCATCAGGCGCTCTAACGACACCTTGGCGATCTCGCGGCGCAGCGGATCGAATCCGGAAATGATGACCGCCTCCGGCGTTTCGTCGATGATAAGATCGATGCCGGTGGCCGCCTCGATCGCGCGGATGTTCCGGCCCTCACGGCCGATGATACGGCCTTTCATGGCGTCATTCGGGATCGGCACCACGGAAATCGTCGCCTCCGAGACATAGTCCCTGGTCACCCGCTGAATCGACCGGGCGATGATCTCCCTGGCTTCCCGTTCCGCGTTCTCTTTCGCTTCCTCGATCGTTCGTTTCGCGATGCCGGCGGCTTCCAGGCGAACCTGGCTCTCAAGATCCAGCAGCAATTGCCGTTTGGCCTCTTCGGCTGTCATCCCCGCGACCCGTTCCAGCGCCTCTCGATGCTCCCTGGCAGCTTGCGCACACGCCAGTTCTTTCTGAGCCAGGCCTTCCTCGCGCCTGAGCAACTCCTGCTCGCGCTTCTGGACTTCCTGCTCGCGTCTCTCCAGCATACCGAGCTTCCGGTCGAGCATCTCCTCCCGCTGGACCAGACGCTTCTCCAAAGTGAGGATCTCGGCCGACCTGGCTTTCTGTTCTCGCTCGAACTTCGTTTTGGCTTGGAACACCAAGTCCTTGGCCTCAAGCTTGGCCTCCTTGATCAGGTTTTCCGCCTCACGCTGCGCGCTCAGCACAATCTGCCGAGCTTGCTCCTCGCTCTCGGCCCGCTTGGCCATCAACGACTTCCGCCGGACCAGTTCATACAATCCGGCTCCGACGAGGGCGCTTAACAGCGCCGTCGTCACGTACGCCAGTACGGTGAGAGAAATGGCGTTCACCCCCTTCTTGCTAACGCACGGACGTGCTCCGCCATGGATCCTCAAAATCGGACGAAGATGACGGCTCCGTAACGCTCGTCAAATGGAGCGGCCACAGTTGGGCAGGATCAAATTAACCGAACGGAAGAAACGAGACTGACCTGCGTGAAAGGCCAGACAGGATCAGACGGGCTTTAGAGGAGGGGAAGGACGGGCGACTTGCGGTGATCCCCGGGACGTTCCCTGGCAAAATAACGAAGCGCCGCCCCTTCGGGCACGTCTCACCCCGTTCAACATCACGGCAGAGCGATCAGGCACCGTGACGGGAACCCGCTCACCCACGAGCCATGGTTCAGGCAAGCAAAAGCGGAGGCCTGATACCGCCCATAACCACAGGGAAAGCGGCTCCAGCCGCATGAACCCTTTTCCAAGCATCTCCAGGATTACCGCACAGCACAGCATCATGTTCGCGATCGTCGTGTTTGTCGTCCCGATTCCCGACTTTCCAGTCCCAGCCTCTCGTTTCTTACCGGTCGGCCACATCCCTCAAGCCTTTGCGGCCGACACAGCAAATTCTCTTTGAAAACGATAGCAAAGGACTGCGTGGAATTCAAGACGAAACTTGCTGCGAGAGGAGCGACGGCATCTCTTCTTCGATGGATTCCATGAGCGAAAGCATGCGCTGTTCAACGGCCGCCTCTCCCTGTTGCCGCAACTGTTCGGATTGGAACAGTTGATGGGCGATATTAATGGCGGCGAGGATTGCTAGCCTGGCGAGCGTGGTCGTCTTCATCCCTTTTGCCAGGGCCCGCATATGCTCATCAACGAAACCGGCCAGTCGGCGCACATACTGCTCGTCGGCGTCCCCGCGAATACTGTATCGCTGACCGTAGATTTCCACTTCGATGGCCTTAGTCAAGCGCCACCTCCCGTGAATCCTCTAGGCACTCGAGCGCCTCCATCTCGTCCAAAACCTTCTCGATTCTTATCCGGATATCGTTCCGCTCGCGTTCCCATCTGCGATTCACATCCTCCTGGATGGCCAGCCGCTCCCGCGTCGTTCGCAGTTCTTCCTCGAGCGCGGCGTTCCTCCGTTTCAGTTCTTGAACTAACTTGACCAGATCACGAATGCGAGTCTCGAGCGCGTCCAGTCTTTCCAGCGACATAAGCGGACTTCTCGTGGCGAACTCCGAACCGCGGGCACTATAAAAACTTCACCAGCACTTGTCAAGAAAAGCAACACCGGCTCAGAACGCGCCGTTGTTGAGGCGGAGGTATTCGTGGTAACTGCGAAGGACTCGTTTCACGTATTGCCGGGTTTCCTGGTAAGGAATCGATTCGACAAATTCGTCCGCGTCCCGGCCCCGGTTCATCGCGATCCAGGCGTTGACCGCTGCAGGCCCGGCATTGTAGGCAGCTACGGCGTAAATCGGGTTTCCTGAATATTGCTCCAGGAGTTGCTCAAGGTATCGGACGCCGATCCCAATATTGGTCTCCTGATCAAAAAGATCTTCCCGTTTCAAGCCGGGCAACCCCAGACGCCGGGCCACCTGGTTGGCAGTGGTCGGCATTACTTGCATTAGCCCGATCGCACCCACACGCGAGACTGCCTGCCGGTCGTATTGGCTTTCCTCTCGAATGATGGCGGCCACTAGATGTGGATCGACCCCCTTCGCGGCGTGGGCTTGAATAATGGGCAGAAACGCGGTGGGATAGGCGAGATTCCAAAGAACAGCGGGAACGGCACCGTCGCCTCGTTCCAACTTCTCCCGAAAATGCTGTCGGGCAAGCCGTAACGCTTGATGATGCGCGCCCGCTTCGCTCAACAGCGTGGAGAGAACCAGCACCCCTTCCGGATCCCGTCCAAATCGTTCGGTCAGAGCCGCCACTTCCCGTGCGGCGTCCTGATCCAGGCCTAGAATCTTCAACTCGACCGCTCGGCGGTACCCGGCTTCCCGCTCGATTTCCACGCGCTTGCTGAAAGGCAGCATACCGAGCCTATCCGACGGGGAATCCATCGATCTCGGTTGTGAAGCAGGCAGCTCGGCCCGTTTCCTCGCCAACTGGCAGTAATAGGTGAACACATACCGCTGGCATACCTGCTGATACAGCTCCTGCGCTTGAGCCTTGGAGCGTTCCTCGTGCTCTAAAGCCCTCGCCGCCCAGTACAGGGCCTGTGGTTCCCAATCCCTATCTTTTGCAGCGGCCACCGTGTGAAACGTGTCACTGGCGTTGCGGAACTGGCCGATCCGATATTGCACCCACCCGATCCGCCAGAGAGCATCGAGACGTTGCGACATCGACTCGCTTGTCTTCGCTGCTTGACGATACCGTTCGATCGCTTCGGCATACCGAGCCTGATCCTCCAACCAGATCCCCGTAAAGAACTGCACCGCCGCTTTCTGTTCAGCGGTCAGCGACGACTTGGCCAGTGACTGAGCCAAGTCCAGCAATTTTTCCCCCTCTCCTTCCCGCAGATAAATCCTGGCCAACCAGACGATCGCCTCGTTTGATTCGGGAACCCGCTCCGCCCCCAGCTCCCGGAACACGGTTTTCGCCTGGTCATACTGTTTGAGCCGCACGTGAGCGATCGCGAGTTTGAGCTGCGCCTCGTGCCGTCGAGGGTGTTGCGGGGCCATCGCCAAGAAGGCGCGCAGTTCCTCGATCGCTTCGGCGTGCAGCGATAGTCCCAGAAACGCCAAGGCACGAGCATACACGTCATCGGCCTGGGGAGACCAGGGCTCACCGCCGATCCCGGAGCCCAGTCGCGATTGCGCCTCACGGGCCTCAGGCACCTGCGGATACCGGCTCCAGACTTGCCGCAAGTACGCCCGGCCCTCGGCAAATCGTCCGTCTCGAACGGCGCAATCGGCCAATCGCAGCAGCGCCGACGGAGCATTGGGATCTTTGTCGTTCAGCTCAAGGCCATTGAGAAACCGAGCGGCCGCTTCATCACAGGACCCGGCCCGATACCATGCCTCCCCGGCGCGAAGGGCGGCGCGGCCGGCGAGCAACGTGTCCGGCACGGCCGACACCACGGAGTCAAGCAGCGCTGCCGCAGGCCACGCGTCGCCTGCTCGCAATAATGCCTCTCCCAGCCAGAACCGCACATAATCATCCAGAACGGGAAAGTCCCGCTGGGCCGCCCGAAGAAATCGCACCGCTGCCGCAGGCTCATGCTCGCTTAACAGCACCCCGATTAGCAGGCCTGCTCGCTTCGCCCACAGGGAAGCGGGATGTCGCTCCATGACCACGCGCAGCCGATCGATCTTGGCCGAGAGTTGTTGATCTCGATTGACGGACACGTCGGCCTTTTCTTTGACGGCGACCGCGGATCGAAAACAGTCTTCGGCGGTTTCGCACGGGAAGGGGGAAGACGACTCATGTGCCTGGATCTCAAGGGCAAAAGAGAACCCATCAAGCGCCGGCAGGCAGGCAAGAGAGAGCCAGAAGACAGTGTGACGAAGCAGTCCCGGCCGCCTGCACCAACGCCATGTGCGAACAAGCGGGAAAAACATAGCATTCTCGCGACACATTATAACCAAAGCATTATCGCAAAGCATTGCGTCACCCAAGCACCGTTTCGCTTCCACCGGACGGGACGGATCCTCGCCGGCTGTCCTTGTCGCGGCAATTTTCCGTGTGTTAGGCTCCGCTCAGCGGAGCATCACGGATGCCAGTGTCGTATCATCCATCTCATCCATCGGCATCGCCGGCCGTTGCCAATCTGCTGGCTTTCAGCAGCCAGGCGATGGAGGAATTCGTTCGGAGTTTCGGGTGGCCTCCATATCGGGCTCGCCAGATCCTGCGGTGGCTCTACCAGAACCGTATTCGGGACATCCAATCCATGACCGACCTGTCGAAACAGGAGCGGACCATACTGAGCGGTTGGGCCGAAATCCGGCGCATCGAACCTGTCAGTGTGCTGGTCTCCGGCGACGGAACGAAGAAATTCCTATTCCGGCTGCATGACGATCGTCTTTTGGAGAGCGTCCTGATTCCCGATGAGGGACGACTCACCTTGTGCGTCTCCACCCAGATCGGCTGCACCCTGGACTGTCGCTTCTGCTTGACCGGGACAATGGGATTGCATCGGAACCTGAAGGCGCACGAAATCGTTGACCAGGTGTTGACCGTGCAAGACCATCTGAGCACCCTGAGCACCCGCGAGACGCTGACCAATCTGGTCTTCATGGGGATGGGGGAGCCGCTCGCCAACTTCGAGGCGATCTCCGAGGCGATCAGCCGCTTGACCAACCGGACCTGGGGCGTGGGTTTTTCACCCCGTCGCATCACCGTGTCGACCGCTGGACTGGCGTCACGGTTAAAAGACGCCGCTTCGTTAGGCGTCAACCTGGCCGTCTCGCTGAACGCGACGACGGACGAACAGCGCGATCGGCTCATGCCGACTGCGAACCGGATCTGCTCCCTGCACGACTTGATCACAGCCTGCCGCGACTGTCCCCTGCCCGCGCGTCGGCGGCTGACCTTCGAGTACGTCCTGCTTGCCGGCGTCAACGACAGCCGAGAGGATGCGAAACGGCTCGCAAGCTTGGTCCGTGGAATCCGGTGCAAGGTCAATTTGATCCCCTTCAATGAATTTCCGGGGAGCGAGTTCAGACGGCCGAGCGATGAGGCCATCTTGACCTTTCAATCTATCCTCAAGCGCGCCGGGCTCGAAGTGTTCGTGCGCAAAAGCAAAGGAAGAGACGTGTGGGGCGCATGCGGCCAACTCGGCCAATCGGCTGCCAGCTCGGAGAGCCCTGCCTTGACACCCGTTCAACCCCGTTGTTAGCATGCGCCGCCCGATGCACGCTCGATCATGATTTTGGTGAACTCCATCGCGCGACGCGCCCTGCTGTGCGCTGTAGCCTTGGCCGCGGGCTTGCTGACCGGACACACCGCAGGCGCAGCCTTGCCCGAGCCGCGCGAGTATGTGTTGTCGAACGGCATGAAGGTGCTGCTGGTGGAGGTACCGAAAGCGCCGGTGGCGACCGTGCAGGTCTGGTACAAAGTCGGCTCGCGCAATGAAGTGATGGGACGGGCCGGGCTGTCGCACATGCTGGAACACATGATGTTCAAAGGAACGGCCAAGTACCCCAAGGGCGCTTTCGATCGATTGATCCGAAAGAACGGCGGAATCAGCAATGCGTTTACTAGTCAGGATTTCACTGCGTACTTCGAAAACCTTGCAGCCGATCGGGTTGAGCTAGCCCTGGAGCTCGAAGCGGATCGGATGCAAAGCTTGTCGCTCGACCCCAAGGAGTTTCAGCCCGAACGGGAGGTCGTCAAGGAGGAGCGTCGCCTGCGGATCGAGGACGATCCCCAAAGTTCCCTCGTCGAAGTGCTTTTCGCTCAGGCTTTCATGAGCCATCCCTACCACTGGCCGATCATTGGTTGGTTCTCCGATCTCGACGCCATGACGTTGGAAGACCTCCAGCGCCACTACGACACCTACTACTCGCCGAACAACGCGACCCTGGTAATCGTTGGAGACATCAAAGCCGATGCGTTGTTGCCGACGATCAAACGGTTGTTTGAGCCGATTCCGCGAGGTCCGAATCCGCCGTCGGTCACCGTCACGGAACCGGAGCAGCGAGGAGAGCGGCGCTTCGTCCTCAAGCGCGAGGCGCAGACGCCGTTTGTCATCATGGGCTACCGCGTGCCCAACTACACGAGCGAGGATTCGTACGCACTCGACATTCTCGAGTCGATCTTGCAGCACGGCAAGAGTTCACGGCTTTACCAGAGCCTGATCTACGAGCAGAAACTGGCCCTGGCGGTCGGCGCCGAGTATGGCCTCATGCAGGCCGACCCCGGCCTATTCTATGTGTACGCCTTGGTGAAACCGGGACAAAAGGTGGAAGCCGTGGAAGAGGCGCTAAACCGGGAGATCAAACGGTTGCAGGCCGAGCCGCCGACGGAGCAGGAACTCAAGCGCGCCAAGAACCAGATCGAGGCCGCATACATTTTTCAGCAGGATTCCAACTTCCGTCACGCCATGCTGCTTGGCGAGGCGGAGACGGTCGGTGCCGGTTGGCGGAAGGTTGGGCAGTTCATCGACCGCATCCGGGCCGTCACTGCGAAGGATGTCCAACGCGTTGCGCAGCAATACCTGACCGACGACGTGAGGACCGTCGGCACGCTGATTCCTCTTCCTCCGCGGGATCAGCATCCCGCATCGGCATCGGCTCGGCAGCTCACACGATAAAGGACCAGCGATGCGCCTTCGACCAGACAGCCCCAGCAGTTTCCGGGCGAGTGCCGGGCTTTGCGGGGCGGCCACGCGTCTTTGCGCTCTGCTCGTGCTCGGGCTGACCTTTGGGGCCACCTGGTCTTCACCAGCGGTCGCGGCCGAACTCACCCCTGTTCGTTTCGTGACTCCGAACGGTCTCACGGTGTTGTTCCTCGAGCAGCACTATTTGCCCATCGTGGAAATCCACGCCCTTGTCAAGGTGGGCTCGGCGCAGGATCCCCCGGAGAAAGCGGGGTTGGCCAATCTTGTCGCCAGCTTGCTGGACGAAGGAACCACGACGCGCAGCAGCAAGCAAATCGCAGAACAAATCGACTTCGTCGGCGGCTCGCTAGAAGTTCAAGCCTCCGAGGACTTCACCACGGCGTCGGTTCGCGTGTTGAAAAAGGATGTCGATCTGGGATTTTCGCTGTTGGCCGATATCCTGATCCGTCCGGCCTTCCCGAAACAGGAATTTGAGCGGGTCCGGACCCAGATCCTGGGCGAGATCGTGAGTGACAACGACGATCCAGGCCAGGTAGCGCTGAAGGCTTTTCACCAGTTAGTCTTCCACGATCATCCGTATCGGTGGCCAGTAAACGGTACCGAGGAGACGGTGAGCCGGATCACCCTGACCGACATTCAGACGTTCTTCGCGAAGGAATATCTGCCGAACCAAACCATCCTGGCGATCGTTGGGGATTTGACGCACGACCAGGCAGCCTCCCTCGTTCAGACTCATTTCGGCTCGTGGAAGCGCGGTTCGCCGCCGCCACGCACAACGCGCAAGCCAGCCCCCATCGAGCGTAAAACGATCCACCTGATCGAGAAGGATCTCACGCAGTCAACCATTATTCTGGGCCACACAGGCATCAGCCGGACCAATCCAGACTACTATGCGGTAACCGTTATGAACCACATATTGGGGGCCGGTGGATTCGCTTCCCGCTTGATGGATTCGATCCGTGACAAACAGGGCTTGGCTTACGGGATCATGAGTCACTTTGACGCCCGCCTGATGCCCGGCGCATTTATGGTGAACCTGCAGACGCGAAGCGAAGCCACGAACGAGGCCATCGCTGGAGTCTTGAATGAGATCAGGACCCTCCGCGAATCTCCGGTGTCGGATCAGGAATTGGCGGATGCCAAGGCCTTTCTCATCGGGAGCTTTCCGTTGCGGCTCGATTCCACTGCCAAGCTCGCCCAGGTGTTGGCTCAAGTGGAATTCTACGGTCTTGGGCTTGATTATTTCACGCATTATCCGAAATGGATCGAGAAAGTCACCAAAGACGACGTCCTGCGCGTCGCAAGGCAGTATCTCGATCCTCAGCGTTACGTCCTGGTCGTCGTGGGCAATCAGGCGAAAGCAAAAGTGCACCAGTAACGGAGAGGGCTCTGCCCAGTTGCCTCGAGTCACCGGTGCGAAGACCCGCACCCAGACGGTTATGCAATCTGCCCTGTCGAGCAAGCTTGAGACGATGCGGACGATCCTGGAGGGGATGCAGTCCGTCCTTGTGGCATTTTCCGGTGGCATCGACAGCACGGTCGTGTTGAAGGTCGCCCACGACCGGCTCGGCTCCCTCGCCGTGGCCGTCACGGCCGTCTCTCCGACATTCCCAGAACACGAGCTGAGGATAGCCCGTCAGGTAGCGATGGAAATTGGCGCGCGGCACCTGATCGTCGAGACAGATCAACTGCGGATTCCCGATTTCGTCCGCAATGACGACCGCCGTTGTTATCATTGCAAGACCGATCTCTATTCCTTGCTCAGCAGAATGCGTGACGATTTACGGTTGGCGCAGATCGTGGATGGGACTCACCTCGACGATCTCGGTGACGACCGGCCCGGCATCTCGGCAGCACGCGAATGGGGGGTGCGGAGTCCCCTCGTCGAGGCCGGTCTGACCAAGGCCGATATCCGCGCGCTCGCCAGGGAGCTGGGTCTTTCCAACTGGGACAAACCGGCCGCGGCCTGCCTTTCATCCCGCATTCCCAGGGGAATCCCAATCACAAAGGAAACCTTATCACGGGTCGAACGGGCCGAAGCAGCGTTGATGGAAGAGGGATTCTCGCACGTCCGGGTAAGGGATCACGGGGACATCGCGAGGATCGAGCTCGCGGTCGAGGAGTTCTCCCGGATGCTGGCAGATGGACGGCGCAGCCGCCTTGCCGCGCGCTTGAAGGAATTGGGATTCCGTTTTGTCACGCTGGACTTGGAGGGCTACCGACCAGGAAGTGCAAATCGCTGAGCGCTAGGTGTTCCAGAGCCGTGCGAGTCGGTCCTCACCGCTCGAAACCCAGCTCGTGGGTGGTCTTCGCCAAGGCTGCAAGTGCTTCGTCAGCCAGCCGCCGGTGGTCAGCATCTGTTAGGCTTCTCTCTACCACCTTTTCTGCGATCATCAGGGCCAATTCAGTCGCCTGGTTGCGGATTTCCTCGACAGCCTTGCGGCGTTCGTATTCGATCTCACGGGCAGCTTCGGTCTTGATCCGCTCTGCCTCAGCCGTCAACCGCTGCTCGTTTTCTTCCAACAGCCGCTGGGCACGCTCCTTTGCCTGAGTTAAGATGGCCTCCGCCTCCTGGGAAGCAGCGTTCAGCTTGGCCTCATATTCGCGCAACTTCCGTTCAGCCTCCGTCCGATGCCGCTCAGCCTGTTCCAGACTTTCACGAATCTTGCGCTCTCGGGTTTCCAGCACCTCTAAAATCGGCGGAAAGGCGAACTTGTAGAGCACCCAGAGCAGCACTGCAAATGAGACAATTTCCCAGAAGATCAACGAGGAGAAGAAATGAGTCTCAAATTGCGGCATGATCCCACCCGTTACGACAGCCACAGGCGCTAGGCGATGGGCTAGAGAGGGCTACAAGACGGTGCTGCCTTACCCCTCGATTTATTATTCCCATTTTAATGCCCATGCCCTTCTTGCCCGTGTAAATGAATCGCGTCGCCCAGATAGACGCAAGTCAGAATCGTGAAAATGTAGGCTTGGATCAGCGCGATGCCAATTTCCAAGGCGTTCATCGCAATCGTAAACGCGAACGGTAGCCAGCCAATCAACAGGCCGCCAGCGATAGCCAGACCGAACAGGACAGACAGGATTGTATGGCCGGCTGTCATATTCGCAAACAGCCGGACGGACAGAGAAACCGGTCTAGCCAGTTGACTGATCAACTCGATGGGAACCATGAGCGGGAGCAAGAGCTTCGGGGTGCCCGCAGGGATGAGGATGCGGAGAAACCGTGAGCCGTGGAGCACAATCCCGACCACAATGCTCATGACGAACACGAAAAAGGCGAAAGCCGCGGTGACAGCAATCTGACTGGTCACGGTATAGGAGCCAGGGATCAGGCCGAGTAAATTACAGAACAGAATGAACAAGAACAGGGTGGCGATAAACGGGAAAAATCGCATCCCGTCCTTTCCCATCGTATCCAAGATCATGTTGCGGATGAATTCCACGAACAGTTCGGCCAGCGCCTGAAGTTTGGAGGGAATCAATTTCCGCGATGAACCCGCAGCCCAAAAGAGGCCGGTGACCAGTCCAGTGACCATCCACATCATCACCACGGCTTTGTTGATGGAAATATCGAACCCAAACAGCGAGATAGGAATCCACTCGTGCAACTCGAACGGGTGAAGCGGATTGTCCAAGACTCCTCCCTTCCTGTCGCTGTTGCGTTATGGTGATACTACGATTGCGGCCACCGCTGGGCTGCTCGGTAGGCATTCAGCACTCCAGCAGCCGCGCCAAACCCCAATCCGATCGCCGTTCCCCATGGGCTGGAGGCAAACAGATAGGTGTCGACGAGCCAGCCAAGCCCTCCTCCCACGATCAAAGCCGCCAGTAACTCGGTTCCGATTCGAACCGCCTGTCCCAGACCCGTGTAAAACGGATCGTTGGAGGGAGGCATGGGGCACCCTCAGGCGAGCACTCCTACGCAGGTCAGCACTCTGCCGGTTGCGGGCGTGCCATTCAAACAAAAACCCAAGGGCAATGTCAAGCGAAGACGAAGACCGTCCCGACAGAGCACGGGTCACTGGAGCGACGGAATCCATCGATGCGCTAGGGGGCGCATAACTGGCTTGGTCGCCTTGCCCTGTGGTACAACCATACGGCCATACTGCTAGTCAGTCCTCTAACCGGTCCGATTCAGGATATGGTTCACCTTTCGCGTGCGTCTTTTCTGAATGGCCCTCCGCAGCCGCTGGTGCTTTCCCTCCCCCAACCGCCCGCGGATCCTTTCGAGCTCTACCGCCGCATCGCCAAACCCCACCGGCCGTCGTTCCTCCTGGAAAGCGGCAAGGGTGATGCCTTGACCGCACGTTACTCATTCATGGGGAGCGATCCGTATATGATGCTTGCGGGCCAAAACGGGTCCTGCATCATGAACACGCTGGACCGGAGAGTGGTCTTAGCGCAAACGCCCTTTGATTGCCTTCACCGCGTCTTGCTGGAGGGCAAAATCTCCAGACCAGACGGGGTCCCGCCATTTTTCGGAGGAGCCATCGGATTCTTTAGCTACGACCTTGCCCGCTCCTTCGAGACGCTCCCCTCGTTGGTCAAGGATGATCTCGGCCTGCCCGATCTTTGTTTTGCCTTTGTCGACCTACTCGCCGCCTTGGATCACAGAACCCGGACACTCCACCTGATCTTTTGTCCGCCCTTAGCGCGGATGTTGAGCGAACCCAGAGAGAAACTCTATCGGGAAGGGTGTGATCGCTTGGCAGAGCTGGAGGCAAGACTGACAAACCGGTCCATCCGCGCGGACGATGCGGAACCCTGGCGCGCGCTAGAGATGTATCCGGACCAAACCCGCCAGGCCTACATGGACCGTGTGCGGCAATGCCAGGAATACATCGCCGCGGGAGATATTTATCAGGCCAACCTTTCCCATCGATTCACGTTGACCTGGAAAGACACCGCCGCGCGGCCCAGCGCCAGCCATTCCACGGTCCGGCAGCCGTTGGCCTTGCACCTCTACGATCGTCTTCGTCGCGTGAATCCCGCGCCGTTTTCGGCGCTCTTGACCTTTGACGATGTTTGCCTCGTGAGCTGCTCACCCGAACGACTCGTCAGACGACAAGGACGCCGTGTGGAAACCCGTCCGATCGCCGGCACAAGACCGCGAGGCCAGGACCGCACCGAGGATCAGCGACTCGTCGACGAGCTCCTCGCTAGCCACAAGGAACGCGCCGAACACCTGATGCTGGTTGATCTCGAGCGCAATGACCTGGGCCGTGTCTGCGAATTCGGCTCCGTGCACGTGGACGAGTTCATGCGTGTCGAGCAATACTCCCATGTGAGCCATCTTGTGTCCAACATTGTCGGCACCTTGCGTCATGACATGGACGCGAGCGATCTGATCAAGGCGGTGTTCCCCGGCGGCACCATCACCGGCGTGCCCAAAATCCGGTGTATGGAAATCATCGAAAGCCTGGAACCTGTCCGGCGCGGACCGTATACGGGCTCGCTCGGCTATCTGAGTTGGAGCGGAGACTTGGACTTGAGCATCGTCATCCGCACGTTGGTCTTGACCGGAGAACGCGGATATCTGCAGGTCGGGGCCGGCATTGTGGCGGATTCCGATCCCGCCCGAGAGTACGACGAAACGTTGTTCAAGGCCTTCGCCTTTTTCAAAGCCCTGCAGGAAGCTTGACCATGTGGATCTTTTTGAACGATCGTTTTGTCCGAGTAGAGGAGGCCGTGGTCTCGGTCTTCGACCACGGTTTTCTCTATGGTGATGGAGTCTATGAAACTCTCCGCTCGTACGGTCCTCACATCTTCATGCGAGACCGCCACCTGGCCCGATTGCGTCGCTCGGCGGAAGCCATCGGGATCGAGATTCCCATTCCTTCGAAGGACTGGCCTGACTTGTTGCACGAAGCCATGGCGCGTAACGCTGTCGGTAACGAAGAGACTGACGCCTATCTCCGCATCACGGTCACCCGCGGCGAAGGCGACATCGGGCTGGACCCCTCGCTCTGTCGACACCCAACAGTGGTCATTGTGGCAAAAGCCCTCTCCACCTATCCGGTGCATCTCTATCGCAACGGCGTCCACGTGATCATCGCACAGACCCGGCGCAACCTGTCCGCAGCCTTATCCCCGCACATCAAGTCGTTGAACTGCCTGAACAACATCCTGGCCAAGCAGGAAGCGATTCGAGCGGGAGCTTTCGACAGCGTCATGTTGAATTGGCAGGAACACTTGACCGAATGCACGACTAGCAACCTCTTTTTCGTTCGCCGTGGCCGGCTCTGCACGCCGGCGGTCGAGTGCGGCATTCTGGATGGGATCACCCGGGAGATTGTCCTCCTCTTGGCTCGCGAGCACGGGATCCCGACGGAAGAAGGCCGTTACCACGTCCCGGCCTTGCTGGAAGCGGAAGAATGTTTTCTCACAAACACCAGCATGGAACTGATGCCCGTCACGCGGGTGAACGGGTCCACGGTCGGATCAGGGCAACCGGGACCGATGACCCAGCGGTTACACGCGATTTTTGTCGATCAGCGTCACCGGTTTAGGGAAGACTTCCCGTAACCGCTCATGCGGACCTGACGGGAGAGGAATTCGATGTCGGCACAGGACCGGCTTGTCCTTTGACAGATCCTGATCTCGATGCTATGGTCAACACCATGCTTTCATCGTCGAGCCGAGCGACGCTATCCCTGCAACCAAGTGACGTCGGTTTCCGGCCTACGATTGGCATTGTGTTCTTTGTGTTGACGACGATCCTGCCCTTCCCAGTCCACGTTCGGGCTGAAATCTACCAGTTTATCGACGCGAACGGCACCATCTCCCTGACCAATGTGCCGTCTGATCCCCGTTACCGGAGAATCGACCTAGATTCGACACGCCTCCGCACTCCCTTGTCCGAAAAAGAGTTGGAACGCGTGATCGCGCGACACTCCCGGCGACACCGCCTTCACCCGGCACTGCTGCGGGCGGTGATCAAGGCGGAGTCGGATTTCGACCCCAGGGCAGTCTCGCGGGCAGGAGCGGTGGGACTCATGCAATTGATGCCGCAAACCGCCGTGCAATGGGATGTGCAAGACATTTATGATCCCGAGGAAAACATTGCTGGAGGAGCCAGGCACCTACGCTATCTGCTCGACCGCTTCCATGGCAACCTTCTCCTCGCCCTCGCGGCCTACAATGCAGGTGAAACCCTCGTGGACCGGTACTGGGCGCTGCCGCCGATCGATGAAACCCGCCGGTATGTCTCTAAAGTCCTCCGTTATTACCGGCAGTTCCTGTTCGCCCATGCCGGTTCCGGGCTCAAGACCGTCACCGCGCACGTCCGTGCCACTCAACCATCTGACCTCGCGGTCTCGTCGTTTCCCCAACCATGATCCGCTCGTTCACCTGCATTACCTGACTATGTTGGCGCCAACCCGGTCGCGTTTTTTCGGGGAAGTCAGCCCGGTAATGCGCACCGACACTGTTTTCTCGCCATAGCGCCGCTTCGGCGATGCATTGTGCGACCTGAATCATATTCTTCACTTCCAGCGCCGTCCTCGTCCTGAAGGAGCGTGACACCGAGCGTGCCCAGCGCGATAGCTGCGCCGTCGCGCTGGCGAGGGAATCCCGCGTCCGGACCAATCCGACTTTCTCCCACATCAGCCGACGCAACGAACTCCGCAGTTTCTCGGCATCCTCCAGTTCACACAATGCCCCGCCCTCCAGTTCTTTCACAGACGGAACCGCCGGAACGGCTGGCAGGAGCGAAGCGAACGCTGCCGCCGCCCGTGCAGCCCGAGTTCCGAACACCAGCCCTTCCAACAGCGAGTTGCTAGCCAGGCGATTGGCGCCGTGAACTCCGCTGCAGGCGACTTCTCCGGCCGCGAACAGGCCGGGCAGGCTCGTCGCACCGGACAAGTCAGTCCACACCCCTCCCATCATGTAATGGGCGCTGGGCGAGACCGGAATCCACTCCTCCGTGATATCGATGTCATAGCGCAGGCAGGTGGCATAGATGGTTGGAAACCGCCGTTTGATGAACGCCGCGTCCAGGTGCGTGACGTCCAGGTAGACGTGGCGGGAGCGGGTTGCCGCCATCTCGGACCAAATCGCGCGTGCGACGATATCGCGTGGCGCAAGGTCTCCCGCCGGATGGTACTTGTGCATGAAAAGTTCGCCCTTGCTGTTGCGGAGTCGGCCCCCCTCCCCACGCATCGCCTCGGAAAGGAGGAATGGCGGACTGGATGGCAGATAGAGCGACGTGGGATGGAACTGCACGAACTCCATATCTTCCAGCACCGCCCCAGCCCGCAAAGCCATCGCCATCCCATCTCCGGTGGCATTGGGCGGATTCGTGGTCCGCGCATAGATCTGCCCCGCCCCTCCAGTCGCCAGCACCACCACCTTGGCAGGGATCACGATCCGCCGCCCCGAGAGCTCATCCAGTACCAGCGCGCCGCAGCACCGTCCATCTACGACGACCAAGTCCACTGTGAAATGACGCTCAAGTTGCCGGATTTGCTTGTGCCGACTGGCCTGAGCCAGCAACACCCGAACCATCTCGTTTCCGGTCGCGTCCCCGCGCGCCCGGAGGATGCGGCTGCGGCTGTGCGCCGCCTCCCGCGCAAAGGCGAACTTTCCATTGACCTTGTCGAATTCGGCCCCCCAGGCAATGAGTTCGCGAATGCGTTCCGGTCCTTCTTCCACCAACGCCCGCACAGCCTCTTCCCGACACAACCCATGGCCCGCTTTCAGCGTGTCGGTCAGATGGATAGCCACATCATCTTCCTCACTCAACGCCACCGCGACGCCACCCTGCGCATAGATCGAACTGCTTTCGAGCGGGTGCCCCTTCGTCAGGATCAAGACGCGGCCGTGCGAAGACAGCTCGATCGCGGCGCGCAAGCCCGCTACCCCACTTCCGACGACCAGGAAATCCGTCTCCGCCGTGTTATTGCGCGTTGCTGATCTCATTGCTGCCGCTTCTCCGAATCGACGTCCGCTGGTTCGCCCCCCGCTTGGCGGGCCGCCATCCCGAAAGGTAAATCTCCCTCGAGTCCCTTCAGGAGAATCGACTGGACTCCAACCCACTGAAGGCGGCCGTGTCCGCGTTGACGGATACCGGATTCGCCGGGCTCCCGCTTCCACTGCCCCTGCCAATGCACGAAGACATCGATATTGTCTCCGTCGATCACGATGCGCTCGATCGTCCAATCCAGGGTGATCTCCCGGAAGCGGTCGAAGTCGCGCCGGGCGTCGCGCTGCAGCCGCTCCAGTGCGTCCAGCGACAACATCAGCGACTCTAACGCCGAAGCATCTCTATTGACGTAGGCCTTGCGCAGCGATTCGACCGCCGCGTCAATTCGCCGAAACCGCTCATGATCTTCCGGATACTGAGGCCCTTTCGACGAACAGGCGGACAGAAACAGGAAGAGAGAAAGCGAGAGCGCGATGAGTCTTGCCATGCGCCAGTCCGGCGTGACCATGCCGCAGTATAGAAATCCGCGTCGAAGCCGGTCAAGCAACCGGCGCCGCACAGCGGGCACGATTCGCTTAGTTGATTGCTTGACAGCGTCGCAAACGCTATGGTACGAGACGATCATTCGGGGCAGAGCGTTGCGTAAAGTCCCGCATAGCGCTTGCATTTTGCGCGACAAGACTCTAGACTCACTCCTGCGAGGAGATCGCGTATGTCGAGTGTGCTGAAGAAACGCCGGAAGAAGATGCGCAAGCACAAGTATAAGAAGCTGCGCCGGCGCCTGAAGTTCCTGCGCCGGAAGAGCTGAGGATCCCCTCGTTCGAGGGACGGAGGCCGCCGTGCCGGAGGGCAAAAAAGTCCGCATCTGCGTTCGAACAGTCAACTGCACGTACGTTGGGGATTTTCTCATCCCCCCGATGCGCAACCGCGTTTCCGACGCGATCAACGAAGAACAACGGCTTTTCATCAACCTGACGGACGTGGTCATCAACGACAAAGATCGATCCGACTTCGTCGCAATCAACAAGAACCTCATTGAGTCGATCACTCAGTTGTAGATTTCTTTTCCTCGGCTTCTGGTCTTCTCAGCCTCACTCTTCATCTCCCACTTTCGTGGCGTTTCTCTCGGCGGTCATTGGTGCCTAAGACCCTAGATCATGTCACACTTCGCCCGCTTCTATCCCTTTCTCAAACCCTATCTGCCGCGCATGGTGGCCGCAGCGGTCATGACCATGGCGGTCGCAGCCTTCAACCTAGCCTTGCTGAGACTGGCCGGTATCCTCTGGGACATCATCACCGTGCAACGGGACCTGCAGCGCATGACCGACACGATCCAACTATTCATTGGGCTTATCGCGCTGCAAGGGCTCTTTTCCATGGGGCACAGCTATCTGACGGCCTGGGTCTCGCAGCGGGTCGTGGCGGATTTTCGCATGCACATGTTCGCCCATCTTCAAAGACTGTCGGTTAGCTTCTTTGCGAAGCGCCGGACCGGGGAGCTGCTCTCCCGGCTCATGAACGACGTTAACGTCCTCCAGACCCTCATGACCGAGACACCCATTGATTCGGCCAAACAATTGGTCACGTTCGTCGGCGGCACCGTCTTTCTGTTTGTGATGAACTGGCGCCTCTGCCTGCTGATTCTGCTTCTCCTGCCCATTTTGGTGCTCGTCGCCCGCCTCTTCGGCCAGCGACTCAAAGCGCTCTCCACGTCGATCCAAGATCAGACCGCTTCGATCAGCACGCTCGTGGAGGAAGTGATCTCCGGTATCCGCATCGTCAAGTCTTTCGTCCGGACGGCCCACGAGGAGCGGCGGTTCGCCTCGCAGATCCAGGCCGCCCTGGCCATCTCACTCCGCCGGGCGGCGGTGCTCGCCATCTTCGTCCCCACCATCAGCCTGCTGACCTTCTCGGCCGCAGCGGCGGTACTGTGGTATGGTGGCCTCCAAGTGATCGAAGGGATGGTGACACCGGGAGACCTGTTCGCCTTTGTGCTTTTCGCTGGCATCCTCATCGGACCCTTCAGTTCGGCCGCACGCGTGTTCACGCAGGTCAAAGAAGCCCAGGGCTCCTTGCAGCGGGTCTTTGAGATCCTCGACACCGAACCGGACATTCGCGATCTGCCCGACGCCGTGGACTTGCCCCCGATCGCCGGTCACGTGCGAGCCGAGCGGATCTCCTTCGCGTACGACGCGCGCGTACCGGTGCTGACGGACGTGTCGTTCGAGGCCAAGCCGGGAGAGCGAATCGCGCTGGTGGGACCGACCGGCGCGGGCAAAACCACGGTCGTCAATTTGCTTCATCGTTTCTACGATCCCCTCGAGGGGCGGATTACGATCGATGGATACGATCTCCGCCTGGTGAAGCTGGACAGTCTCTATCGGCAGATTGCCTTGGTGCCCCAAGAAACCATCTTGTTCGGAGGGACGATTCTCGACAACATCCGGTACGGTCGCGAGGATGCGACCGACGAGGAAGTCCTCGCCGCCAGCCGAGCGGCCCACGCCCATGAATTCATCAGCGCGCTGCCCGATGGGTACCAGACCATCGTCGGCGAAAAGGGCGTGAATCTTTCAGGCGGCCAGCGACAACGGGTGGCGATCGCCCGGGCGATTCTCAAAAATCCGAAAATTCTCCTCCTCGATGAGGCGACCTCTTCGCTGGACAGTGAATCCGAACGACTCGTCCAGGATGCGCTCGAACGGTTGATGGCCGGCCGGACGACCTTTGTGGTTGCGCACCGGCTCACCACTGTACAGCAGGCCGACCGGATTCTCGTGTTGAACAAGGGCAGGATTGTAGAAGAGGGGACCCACGCCTCATTGATGGAACGGCGGGGTTTCTATCACTACCTATACACGCTCCGCTTGCAAGAGCAATGACCGGACAACTGAAGGCATTCAGCGAGGTCTTCCTCTGGAAGACCCGCTATCCACACTGGGTTACCCGCTGATCGCCGCCCGCTTTATTTCACCTTCGAGAAATCCGCGTCGAAATCGACCATTTTCCCGTCTGGATAGAAAATGATTACTTTGGTTTTGGCGTTCGGGTCAAAGCTCTCATAGGCGAATCGAGCGGTGAAGCGGGAACGGTAAGCTGGCCCCTGGCCGTCGTTCTTGCGGCCCCGTTCGGCCGGACTCACATCGACAGGCTTGATAGTCTTGCCGTTCTGCTGGAACACCACCTGGGCTCCCTCGGCGAAATACTCATCGTCTCCGCAGAGTTGCACCTCAATCTCCATGTTCGGCATGTCGATGACTTTCTGGATGAATTCCTCCGGCATCCGAACTTCTTTCTTTTGCTTCTTGGATTCGGTGGCTTCCTGCCGGCCGAATGCCTCCAGCCGATACCGTTTGGTGCGCAGAATGGCGCTCGCACCGCACGGATCTTTCTCTGGATCGGCGCCGACGCGAGTCGCCAAGGACGCTTGCTGCAAGATCTTTTTGACCTCTTCTGAAGTATTCGCCTTTTCCATCGGCACCCGACCCGCCTCGAGAGCCTTCTTCGCTTCCTCCATCGTCAGCTTCACATCGATTGCGGTGGCCGGATCAGCCGCAATAGTCCAGCCGACCAACATCCCGGCCGTCAGCGCCGCCGACACTCCCCCCACCTTCCGTCTTCCGGATTCGACTCCCGAACGCATGGGCCCCTCCTTGCGCGAAACGTGCCTCGTGTGAGCGGCATTGTAAGGAATGGCCAAAGCGTTTTGCAATCTAGCCTGCGAAACGCGACCAATTGGGATACGGTTTCGTCCGATACAAGGCCTCCACATCCACCGGCACCTCGATCCCATAGACTCGGAGGCGATCGGCTACCAACCGTAGCGGCAACCCCACCGCGGCCGTATAATCGCCGGAGATCTTGGCGATCAGTTCACCTCCTCGGCCTTGAATGGAATAGGCGCCGGCCTTTCCCAAACTTTCGCCAGTCCTGAGATAGCGTTCGATCTCTTCGGGTCCGAGAGGCCTCATCCAGACCCGCACGCTCGTTTCCGCCACATCGTCGATACCATCGAGGAGCCGCCTGCAGGCGACCGCGGTATGGACCACGTGTTCTCGGCCAGAGAGACGCTGAAGCATGGCGCGAGCCTCCAGCAGATCGACCGGCTTGCCCAGCACCACGCCGTCCAGATCGATCAGCGTGTCACTGCCAAGGACCAGTGAGTCGGGAAAGCGCGAGGCGCAAGAGTGCGCCTTGCCCCGGGCGAATTCCGCCGCCAGGACTGCAGCGGGCACGCCGGGGCGCACCTGCTCCTGATACGATGGGCTCTCGACCCTGAACGGGACTCGGAGAAGGCCCAGAAGTTCGATCCTGCGGGGAGAGGTTGATGCGAGGATCAGCGGCATGAGTCAGATGGCCGAAAGGACGGAAGACGATCGTGCGGGTGCTGAAGCAGCGAGCCACGCGTCGAGGTCAACACCAGCCAGCGGGGCGAACTCCGCGATAATCCTCTCGACATCGGTGAGGCTGGATGCCTGGAACATCTTCGCCCGCATCGCAGCGGCGCCGGGAAAGCCTTTGCAATACCAGCCCAAGTGCTTGCGCATGCGTGGGAACCGTTCGGGCCCGCACAACACGTAGAACTGACGGGCATGGGCCATCATCACCCGAAACCGCTCGCCCATGCTCACCTCGACATCGAGCTGGCTAGAGAGCCGGCTGGCTCCGTTCTGCTCCGACCAGACCTCGCGCTTCGCAAGGTCCTTAGTACGGAACACCCAGGCCGCTCCCAAAGCTCCTCTTCCGATGAGGACGCCGTGTACTCCGCTCTCGCGCACGCGCCGGACCACCTGCTGCATGGAGAGCACATCGCCGTTTCCCAACAGCAATGTTCCACTTCCAGACACGATCCGCGCGGCCTGCGCAATAGCGTTCCAGTCCGCTTCGCCCTGGTACATCTGCCGCAGCGTCCGACCATGAACGGAGATGACCGCCGGCCGCTCCTCCACCAAGTGAGCAATCCAGTCTTCGACCACGACGCGGTCATACCCCAAACGCGTCTTGACCGAGAGCGGAATAACCCGGCGCGGCACCGTCGGGCGTCCGTTCCTGGCGATATTCATCGCTCTCAGCAAATCCGCACGGGCCGGTTTGAGTCCGGCCTGCTCAGGCGTCTGTCCCGCCGACCAGTCCCGGATGCCGTGCCACGCGGCACGGACAATAGCGCGGGCGAGGTCCGGCGTTCGGATCAAGCCCGCGCCGCACCCCGAGGAGGCGACGCTGCGCGAAGGACAGCCCATGTTGATGTCGAGCCCGTCGAATCCGAGCTCGCACACCGCGTGCGCGGCGATATAAAACAGCTCGGGATCCTTGCCGTACAGTTGCGCGACGATCGGTCGTTCGATTTCGCTGTACCGCAGCGACTCCATTAAGGAATCAGGGCCCCGGCAGATGTCATTGACGTGCGTGAACTCCGTGAACATGACATCGGGACGTCCCTCTTCCGCCACCAGCTTCCTGAACGCCGCATCCGTTACACCATCCATGGGAGCTAGCCCGATAATCGGCTGGGGAAGCGAATCCCAGAAGCTCATGCCGTCACCTCGACTCCCGCCGCCGGCTCGTTGGCTGCTTGGTAAGCGGTCCGCAGTATCCCGGCCTCGTGCTCCGCGGTCGGAACCGCGGAAGAAAGCCGGTCCCGGACGAATTCGACAAATCGCTCGATCTTCAGCAGAAAGAAATCGTATGGAGCTGTCGTTGGGCGAGGCATGCGAAACCAATGGCCTACGAACTCCTCGAGCTCGACGCCCTGCCTTTCCAACAACCGGCAGGTTTCCGGAAACATATCGCGCAGGTCTCCCCCCCAATGAAGAATCTCGTTCGGCAGATATTGGCGTCGATAGCGGTCCACGCCTTCGCGATCTCCAATCAGCCCCAGTGATTCAATCGCCCGTGGAGGCGCGACACTGGACACGACCGCGGCATATCGCGCATAGTCGCGTTGAAGCCCGATCTTGTCGGGGCGGCTGCACGATGACGCCTGACCTTTACGATCGAACCCCGCTGCATGCTCCTTCTCCAAAGGCGGCGTGCCTCGCCGATCGAAGGCCCCGGTGAACTCTCTGCGAAACCGTCGATATTCACGAATGGTCTGGAGAATCGGTTTATTGTCGACTTCCAAGGCAATCCCTCGGAGATGAACCAAGTCCTGACGGGCTAGCACCTGCGCGAGCAAGTCGAACAGCATGTCCGGGATCGGCGCCGCATGGTCGTCGAGGAGGCGCGGAGGGATTGGGTCGTCGGTTGCTTCTTCGCCTTCTCCGTCCGCTGACAGACCGGCCACATGAATCTCCACCACACGTTCGACCGGAAACACGTCCAGAAAGTTTTCTGCGAACCGCTCCATGCTGGAACGTCGTCCCTCGCTCGAATACCGGTAGACCGTCCAGAGATGGCCAAGGTCGAGCACCAGGCCGCAGGCCGTGCGTTCGGTAATCAGTCGAAAGAACCGCGCAATCGGAACGGTTCCGAACCCGAAATAGGTGAGCGGAGGCATCTCCAGCAGAAAAAGCGGTCCCATGCCATTCGCCATCTCGCAGCGCTGGTCGAGCTGGCGCTGCACCAGGGTAACGTGCTCGGCGATCACCGCCGCACTGGTCTCAGTGAACAGTGGCGGCAGATACCTGCCAAACGCATAGCCCGCCATCTGCTTGCTCGCGCATTCATGAGTCAACCAATGGCTGCGCAGCACCCGAAGATGCGCGGCCGCCGTCTCCAGTTCCAACCTGTAGGGATACTGTTCGCACCAATCCGGCTGCGTGATCCACAATCCTTCTCCGTGATAGGCCAGGGCGATCGATGGCAGCCGACGTCTGACCGCGGCCAGCGCCCCTTCGTTCGCTTTGAAGAGCTCCACATAGTCCACGGTCGACGCGTCGTCGCCCAAAGCCCCGAGGAGTTCACCTATCTCGGGAGAATACACATCCGCCGACAACCCGAACCCGTGCCTTGGGATCGCCTTGATACGTTTCAAGAATTCCTGGTCAACCGTCGCCATTGTCCCTATACTCGACTGAACCGGGAGTGCGAAGCCGCGGGGCCAGTCTAATCGGCAGAGGGCCGGCCTGGCAAGGGAACAAGCGGCATTCTGCGGAGTTTCGGTCTGCTATACTTCCCTGTGCGTCGTGATCCCGGGGTCTCGAACACCGCGGTAACCGCCCGATCGCTTGAGGTCGCCATGAGAGGCACCGGGAACAAGGCTTGCAAAACCGCGTCCGACGATCCGTCTGCAATGGTGGCCCAGATGATGACACCTGGCGTCATTCAAATTCCGGGCGACGTGCTGGTCAGCGAAGCCGCGTTGCTCATGCAACGGGAGCAGGTGCCGTGTCTTCTGGTCAAAGACACCGAGACCCTGATCGGCATCGTAACCCAAGGCGACATCGTCAAGAAGGTCGTCGCGCAGGGACTGGAACCTCACAACATCGAGGCCCGCACGATCATGTCCAGGCCGGTCCACTCCATTGAATTCGACCGCCCTCTTGAAGAAGCCACAACGCTCATGGCCTCAACCGGGGTCCCGCTGCTGATCGTCACCCACCGGAATCAACCAGTGGGAATTTTGACGGCCCGCGACCTCGTTTTTCCGCCTCGGCGATGCCATGCACAGATCCCCGCCTCCGTCCGCGTCTTTGATGACCGCGAGCGGGGAGTCGACCATACGGTCACGATCACCCAGTTGAGCCGCACGGGCGCGTTTGTCGAAACACCGAGTCTGCTACTGCCTGGGACCCACGTGACACTTTCGTTCTCCCTGCCGGGCTCAACGGTGTCCATCCACGTGAACGGCGCGATCGTCGCCAGCTATCACGCCCCTCACCGATCCGAGGGCGAACGCCGCCGCCGGACGTCTGGGGTGGAAATTCAGTTCACCGATTTGTCCGACGAAGACCAATCACGTATCAGCACATGGGCCATTCAGAATCTCTACAAGAAAACCTCATAGAGCCAGTGAGCCTCTCCGCATCGGCCTTCTTTTTGACCAGCCGACACCCGCTTGATAGAATGCAACCGCTGCAGCGGTTTTGTTATTTTCTCCAACGGTCCGCGAGGAAGTGATTCGATGGCGCAAATCCGAAGCCGCCCGACACCGACTAAAGAAGAGATCCTTGCTCAAGTGCACAGCCTGCTGGACGAGCCGGATGACGACCTGTCCAGCGTTCTGATGAAAGAAATCCTGGTCGGCGTCCTGCGTCTGCGTGAATCTCGCCTGGACTTGCTCGACCTCAAGATCGTCAACCGGGCCATAAAAGAGCTTCGCCATGCTTTCGGCGTGTTCCAAGCCTATCGCGACCGCCAGAAGATCAGCATCTTCGGCTCGGCCCGCACCCAACCGGATGATCCCAACTACCAACTGGCATACCGGTTTGCCCGCCTGATCGTGCAACACGGGTTCATGGTGATCACCGGAGGGGCGGACGGCATCATGCGGGCCTGTCAAGAAGGAGCCGGCCGGGAGAACAGTTTCGGGGTCAATATCCTATTGCCGTTTGAGCAGGGTCCCAACGCCGTGATCGCCGACGATCCAAAGCTCATCACGTTTAAGTATTTCTTCACACGGAAACTCACCTTTCAGAAAGAAGCCAACGCGATTGCGTTGTTCCCCGGCGGCTTCGGCACGCACGATGAGGGGTTCGAAATCCTGACCTTGACGCAGACCGGCAAGAGCGACCCGCAGCCGATCGTCTGCCTTCAGGCACCTGGGTGCGATTACTGGAATCATTGGTACGACTTCATCACCAACCAGTTGTTGAGACGCGGCCTCATCAACCAGGAGGATCTGAGCCTGTTCAAAATCTTCGACAGCGAACGGCAAGCGGTGGCGGAAATCCTGACGTTCTATCGCCGCTACCATTCCATCCGGTTCGTGGGGCGGCAGTTGGCCATGCGCCTAAAACATCCGCTCTCCGATGCGCAAGTGGCCGACGTGAACGACCGCTTTAAAGACTTGCTGACCGAGGGTGTATTCGAGCAGCGGGGTCCTCTCCCGGAGGAACTCGACGAGCCGGCTGTGAAGGACCTCCCTCGCCTGGTGTTTCTCTTCAACCGAAGGAGCGCTGGCCGGCTCCGCCAGCTCATCGACCATCTGAATGCGCTGCCGGGACCGACGCTCCCAGCCGTTTGAGCCCCACCATCTCCTCCCGATTTTGCCAAAAGACTCTTTGGCCTCTCTCCTCAGACATGGTATTCTGTGACGCGAGATGTCGGGCCTGTCTTGCCACAAATCGGACCAACCGCCCAGCCTCGTGCTCTATCACGCGGAATGCGCGGATGGATTCGGCGCGGCTTGGGCCATTTGGAAGCGCTTTCCCTCGGCACAATTCGTCGCCGTCAAGCACGGCGATCCGCCACCCGCCGACTTGGCAGGCCAGCGGATCGTCATCGTGGATTTCAGCTATTCGAGACCAATTCTCGAACACATGGCCCGCGAAGCGGCCTGTTTGCTGGTGCTTGACCACCACATCACCGCCCAGAACGCGCTGGCCGGGCTGCCCTATGCGTACTTTGACCTCAAGAAGTCGGGCGCGGTGCTGGCGTGGGAGTGGGCCCACGACGAGCCGGCCCCGTGGCTGTTGCAATACATCCAGGACAAAGACCTGTGGCAGTGGGTACTGCCGGGCAGCCGGGAAATCAACGCTGCGCTCGCATCGTACCCTTTCGATTTCAACCTCTGGGATTCGTTTCGACAGAACGAACTCGAACAGGAGGGGCGCGCGATTCTCCGGTACGAAAACGAGCTTGTCAGCAAGCTCGCGGCGCACGCGACCCTCGTCTCATTCCAGGGCGAAATCGTCCCCGCCGTACAGAGCCCGGTCTTGACCAGTCAGATCGGCGAACGGCTTTCGCTTCACTATCCCTTTTGCATCATCTGGCACGACAAGAACGGACGCCGTTACTATAGCCTACGCTCCCGCGAAGACGGCACTGATGTCGGGAGCATCGCGGCCACGTTCGGGGGAGGCGGCCATACCCACGCCGCCGGGTTTTCGGTCCCTTTGCCGCCAGACGCCCCGTCGCCGCTTGCTCCGCTCGAACGTGCCGCGGGAGAGAGGCAAGCCTCTGCAAATGAGGGACCACGCTCTACGGACGAGATGACCTGAGTCCGTGACCACTCGGGACCACCCACTCACCCCGAGCGGTCGGCTCTAACCCGAAATCATGATCCCGTTGCACGACGATAATCCTACCGAAATCACGCCGATCGTCACGGTGTCGCTCATCGCTACCTGTGTCGTGGTGTTCCTCTACCAAGCCTCCTTGCCGGCCGGCCCAGGCGAGGCCTTTATTTACGCGTATGGCGCTATTCCGGCCGTGGTGTTCGGCCGCGCGTCGCTTCCGCCAGACGTAGGGGCCATCCCGCCTTCACTCTCGCTTCTGACCAGCATGTTCCTGCACGGAGGATGGATGCACCTGATCGGCAACATGCTGTATCTGTGGATTTTCGGCAATAACGTCGAAGACGTCATGGGACACATCCGGTTCGCGATCTTCTACGTGACCTGTGGGGTTCTTGCCGCCATGAGCCATGCACTGACCGATCCGTCTTCCACCATTCCAATGGTCGGCGCTAGCGGGGCGATCTCCGGCGTGTTGGGCGCCTACTTGCTCTTGTTTCCCCGCGCGCAAGTGCTGGTGCTCATTCCGCTGGGGTTGTTCTCACGCATGATGTACGTGCCGGCGGGGTTCGTCCTCGGCTTTTGGTTCGTGATGCAGGCGCTGAGCGGCTGGCTCAGCCTTGGACGGCAGGGTGGCGGGGTCGCTTTCTTCGCCCACATTGGCGGGTTTCTCGCGGGCATGGCCCTGATCGGAATTTTCAAACGTCGGAATGTCCGGTTGTTTGCTCCGCGTCGGCATCGATCCTGGCGATATGAAGACTGGTAAGCGGCAGAGCCCCCCGACGGCTCCCGTCGGTGTCCGGCCAGCCCACGGCGCTTGCCCGGAGCGCCGGCGATCAAGACGCGAGAGCGGCGCCCGTAGATCGCGAACGCAAGCGGCTTCCGCACACCGTCGTCTTCGCCCGATGGGATCGTTTCAACGCCTTCCGTGCTCGGCGCCTGCACACGATCCTGCAGCCGGTAGGGGCGTTGTCTGCTCGGCTAAGGTCAAAATGACGATGGCAGTGGGTGGCCAGCAAGCGTGCGGCGAAACGCCATGGCGGCTTTCCACGCTTCCTCCGGCTTTTCAGCCAGAAACGTGACATGGCCCATCTTGCGGCCGGGACGGACCACTCGTTTCCCGTACAGATGCAGCGCGGCGCCCGCCGTCCCAAACAAGTCCACCTGTCCTGTTCCTGCACTGATCTGTCGCACATCGTCGCCGATGAGATTGACCATCACGGCGGGGCTCAGCAAGCGGACTTCTCCGAGCGGCAAACCGCACAGCGCACGAACCTGCTGTTCGAACTGCGATACCGTGCACGCATCAAGCGTGTAATGGCCGGAGTTGTGCGGCCGAGGCGCCACTTCGTTAATCAAGAGTCGGCCGTCCGGCATGAGGAAGAACTCCGTACAGAACACTCCGATTCCGTCGAGTGCTTCAACGACCTTTTCGGCCAGTGCCACGGCACGCTCCGCAATCCCGGGTTCCACCGGGGCCGGCACACGGGTGATCCGCAGGATACCGGCTTCGTGGATGTTCTCCACGACCGGATAGAGGCGGCGGCCTCCATCCGCTCCACGCGCGACCAACACCGACAGTTCCCGCTCGAAACATAGAAACGGTTCAACAATCCACCGGCTGCCATCTCGCGCAGTCTCCCGCAATCGTCGGCGCAGCATCTCCAATTCGTCCCGATTCCGGATCTGCCATTGGCCCTTCCCGTCGTAGCCGAACGTCGCCGTCTTGCAGAGACAGGGGAAGCCCACCTCTTCCGCCGCCAACGGCAATTCGTCGGGCGACCGGATCGGGCGAAACGCCGGCACGGGCAGTCCGTGGGCCGCCCAAAATTCCTTTTGCGTCAACCGATCCTGGATCAACCGCAAGATTCGACTGCACGGCCGAACCGGGATCTTGCGCTCCAAAACCTCGCACACAGTCGCCGGCACGTTTTCCCACTCATAGGTGGCCGCACGGACCAGATCGGAAAACCGCGCTGGGGTGAGAGGATCGGTAAAGGAGGTGACGAATGAGTGGTCGGCGTTCCGATGGGCGGGTGCCTCGGGATCCGGGTCCCAGACAGCGACTCGATAACCCAGACGGCGGGCGGCCTGGGCGAACATGGCGCCGAGCTGCCCTCCGCCGAGAACCCCTAACACAGCATCGGATTCGATCGGCACCACGGTCACGTCTTGCGTGTTTTCCCCATCCGTGTCGATGGAGCTGGTAAGGGTCCCTGGGATGCGAGGACCGCACGTGTCTGTTCAGCGCGGAACCGTTGCAGGCGCTGGCGGATGGTCGGATACCGCCCCGCGAGGATCTGCGCGGCCAGGAGGCCTGCATTTTCGGCCCCGCCGATGGCCACAGTCGCGACCGGCACCCCTCGCGGCATTTGCACGATGGAGAGAAGCGAGTCCAGCCCCCCCAAATGTGCTGTGGGAATCGGCACCCCGATGACCGGCAGGAGAGTTTTGGCTGCCAGCATCCCCGGCAAATGAGCGGCACCTCCTGCGCCGGCGATGATCACCTCGATGCCGCGGCTCGCCGCTTGTTCAGCATAGGCGAAGAGGCGATCGGGCGTGCGGTGAGCCGAGACGACCAGCAGCTCGCTCGGCACACCCAACTCGGTGAGGACCGCCACGGCCTTTTCCAGGATAGGAAAGTCGCTTTTGCTCCCTCCGAGCACTCCCACTAGCGGCCTGATCCGTCCCTTGCCATTCTTCAACAGGCGTTCGCGCGGTCCCGCCATAGGCTTTCCTCTACCGCTAATGACCTGGCCATGAATCTGCGCGCGACCATCCCCATACTGTCTCTCCCCGGGGCGTCACAACCCGCAACGGCTCAACCACGGCCACAATAGCTGTTCCGAAAGAGAGGGTCAAGGTACACGAGAGATGGTATGAAAATATGAAAATGAGAGGAGATGCCGGCGCCGTTTGACCCCTTTAACCGGATTCTTTTATGATACATCTGCCTTCCATCATCCCCAGTATCGGAGGCCGCGATGCAGCGCCTGGGAGAGGGGTTGAAATCCAAGGTCCAGTCGATCCTCAACGAGCCCACCGGTCTAGACGAAATCACCGTTGACGATCTCGCCACCTCTTCCAAGCTGCAATCCTGGGAGGCAGTGCAGATTCCCGAGCGGCTGAGGTTCTCCTCCCGCCTCGCCGTCAAACTGGTCTTGCTCTTTACGCTGCTCATCGCGTTCGTTCCTTGGACGCAGACCATTACAGTCACCGGCCAACTCTCGGCCTACTCGCCGTATGAGCGGCCGCAGGATATCGAGTCACAGATCACAGGGCGCATCAAAAAATGGCACGTCTTTGAAGGCGTGCGCGTCAAACAGGGGGATCTGATTCTTGAACTTGACGACTGGGACCCGAACTTTATGGCACCGGACCTGCTCACCCTGCTCGAGCAGCGGAAGGTTGCGCTGGAGCAAACCCGTAAGGCCGCCCTGAAACGGGCCGAGCAGTTGGACAAGCGGATTAAGGAAATGCAGAACCTGGTGAGAGCGGCCGTGCCGTCCGCTCAGGCTCGGGTCGTGGAGGCCGAAAACAAGGTCCGCGAGGCCCAGCAGAAGGTCGCCGCCGCCAAGATTGCCGTCGACACGGCCGAGTTGAACGTCGATCGCCATCGACAACTGGCCGAGCGGGGCCTGGTGTCGCAACGCGAACTCGAACTGACGATTCAGGCAGCCATCGCGAGCAAGGCGGATTTGCAGGCAGCCCAGGCGTCGTTGAAAGCCGCCCAGCAGGCCATGATGGCGTTGAGTTACGGCCGCGACCAGGTCAGTGCCGAAGTGCTGCAACGCTTGATCGACGCGGAAGCGGCCCGTGATGGCGCCTTCGCTGACGCTGCCAAGGCGGCCAACGAACTGGCTGACATCACACTCCGGCTCTCCAATGCCACGCAACGCAGGATCGCCAGCCGGATTCTTGCGCCGATAGACGGGACTGTTGTTCGGATGGCGGAGGTAGGACCGGGCGAAACAGTCAGACAGGGCGACAAGTTGGTGCGGATTGCACCCTTCGCAGACCGGGCTGCCGAACTGTGGGCGGATGGGCTGGACGCCCCGCTACTCAATGTCGGTCGGAAGGTGCGACTCCTGTTTTATGGCATCCCTGCCATTCCGCTTCCGGCTTGGCCTGAACTGATGGCCGGTACCTATGGGGGCATCATTAAAGTGATCGACCAGGTGGACGATGGGAAAGGGAACTACCGTTTCTGGGTTGTTCCGGATCCTGAAGATCGTGCCTGGCCCCCGCAGGAACATGTCCGTCTCGGCACCAAGGTCATGGGTTGGGTGATTTGCAACCGGGTACCGCTGTGGTATGAACTATGGCGCCGGTTTAATCTTTTCCCGCCCGACTATCAGGAACGGCCACCTACGCTCATCGATACGCTTCTACCCAAGGCCGGACGCAGTGCCAAATAAGCGCTGTTCCCACGCTCGCTGTTGCAACGTTCGCACTGCTTCGCTTCTCTTGACGAAACAGAAAGGAGTGTGCACGATGAATCACCTCTATGCCGTAATTGCCTGCTTCATCGTGGTGGCTTGCTCCACCGCAAGCCATGCGCTCGCCGCCGACGCGGCCAACTCGAAGCCGTTGCCCCCTATTCCGCTTTCGTTGGACGAAGTGTTGGCCTGGGTGGACCGTTCGCATCCCCTGCTCAAAGGCGCCGGCACCGAGAAGGTGGCCGCTAGAGGCAAGTTGCTCAAAGCATTGGGCGCCTTCGAACCCGTCCTCATCAACGATATGGAACTGGAGCGGTTCGTGCCCCGAGGGAACACCGACACCCAGACCGCCGGCTTCAACGATACGGTCATGGAATTCCGGCATCAATCCGGGATCCGGACCCAAGCTGGTGTACGGGATGTCATTGGCACAGCCGCGAGGATCCCCGACCTCGGGTTCAACAACGGCAGGAACCAGGTTGTTCTGGGCGGGTTCATTCCCTTGCTGCGCGGCCTGATGATCAATCCTGATGCAGCCGAACTTCAGCGGTCGCAGTTGGCCGACCCGATGGCAGATGTCAAGATTTCACAGACCCGCCAGGATCTGTTCCTGGCCGCCGCCACGCAATACTGGGATTGGGTCGCCGCCGTGAAGCTGGCCGACATTCAGAAGCGTGCACTGAGCGTCGCGGAGGATCGAGCGAAGCAGGTGGAAGGACGTGCCAAGGCCGGTGCCGTCGCGCCGCTCGACGTCGTCGAGGCCAATCAGGAGGTGCAGCGTCGCAGGGAAATTTGGATCGCCGCCCAGCGCGCCGTCGAGCAGGAACAATATCGATTGTCCATGTTCCTCTGGGAAAATCACGCCCCCGTGACGCCACCGGCCGAGCGTGCGCCGGACTTGCCGTCGCAGATCACTGTGCCGCCGCCCGAGACGGTGCAAGCCCATAAACTGCAGGCCAAGGCTCATCGCCCCGAAGTCCGGGAAATCGGAATCGAGGCGAAACTCAACAACATCGATCTCGAACTGGCCAAAAACAATTTGTTACCCAGTCTGGACCTGTCGGCCGAGCCAGCGCGCGCCCCGGAAAAATTCGTTCTCGGCCTCGGTTATAGGTTCGGCGCCGAATTCCGCATCCCCATCTTCCAACGACGAAGCCGCGGCGAAGTGCTGGAAGCGCAAGCGAAGGCAGATCGCCTCGTGCTCGTCCAGAAGTTCCGTGAACAGCAGGTCATGGTGGACGTGGATAACGCGCTGTCCGCCATCGAGCGGGCCAAGGAACGCATCGCCGTCGCCGCCGAGTCGTTGCGGCTCGCCAAGACCCTCGAGGAGGGAGAACGCTTCCGTTTCAGCCTGGGCGCAACCAGCGTGCTCTTTGTAAATTTGCGGGAGCGCAATTCTGTGGACTCGGAGAACCAACTCGTCCGCGCTAAGGCGGATTACCAGAAAGCCCTGGCCTTCTACCAATGGGCGATCGGCGCATGGGCCAAGAGCGAGGCGTCAGCGGTGCCGGTCACCTATCGGGCGCGCGAATAATCGCTGAAGGCAGTGGCATTTCCCTTTGTACTTTTGATACGGTTAGCAAACTGTCCGGCTAGCCAACCGGGCGAGAGAGTGAGGGATCGGCATCCGCCGCCGGTCGGTCTTCTGGCCCGGTGAACACCAGTCGCCGAGCGAGGGCATGGATTCCAACCGTTCCGAGAGCCATCCTGTCACACTCCAGTCGATGCTCGGCCGACTCGGGCTGTTCCTTCGCCTGGAACGCCGGGTGCTCGGCCTGCTCGGGTCCTATTCGCTGGCGATCGGGCTCTTCTCCCTCATCATCCCGTTGACCGTCCAAGAGCTGGTCAACACCTTCGCGTTCGCGATTCAGCCGATCACGATCGTAACCCTGGCCGCTATTATGGTACTGGTGCTGTTGTTTGTCGGCGCCTTCCGCGCATTGCAGTTCTTCGCCGTCGAGATCATGGAGCGCCGAATTTTCGCGCGCGTGGCTTTGGCGATGACCAAGCACCTGCCTCGCCTCAAGTCTCAGGACTTCCAACCACGGTACGCGAACTATTTTCTGGAAACGGTGCTGATTCAGCGTGTCCTTTCGGTGCTCCTCATCGATATCGTCAACGTCATCGTCGGCGGCGCTATCGGCATGACCATTCTGGTCTTCTACCATCCGTACTTCTTGCTGTTCAACGCGGTGCTCCTGGCCGGTTTCTGCGTAATCATTTTCTTACTCAGCCAGGGAGGCCTGCGGGCGACGATCCAGATGTCCCACGCCAAATACGACACGCTGCATTGGATGCAGGAGATCGCCTACAACCTGCTGCATTTCAAATCGACCCTCAGCGAACCGCTGCTGATCAGGAAAACGGATGAACTGGTCAATGCCTACGTCGCCGCAAGACGCAGGCGTTTTCATGTTCTGATGCGGCAGTATCTCGGCTCCGTCGGGTGGCAGGCGTTGGGCCACAGCGGGCTCATTGCTACAGCCGGCTGGCTGCTTTCGATCGGTCAACTGACGTTGGGTCAGTTGGTCGCCGCCGAGGTCGTCGTGGGCACGTTGCTGCTGAACTTCGACGCCGTCGTCAAACGCATGGGCCACATTTTCTACTTCTTCACCGCCCTGCACGAGCTGGACTTTCTCTTCTCCTTGCCCAAGGACACCAAGGACGTCAGTGCGGCGATGTTGTCCGCCCAGTTGCCCGATCCGGCGATTCACGGCGTTCGGGTGACCTGCAAGGATTTGACTTACGTCCATCACGCGGACGCCGCTCCGATCTTTCAGCACTTCAACCTCGAGGTGGCGCCGGGAGAGAAGGTCGGCATCTACGCCACCAGCACGATCGCCAAGACGACGCTGGCACGGGTGCTCGCTGGGCTCGAGCCCCCGACCGCTGGTGTGATCCGCTACAACGGTGTCGATCTGCGTCACCTTGATTTGCAGACGATCAACAAATACCGTGGCCTTGTTCTCGATTCCCAACTCTCGCTGTTCGAAGGGACACTGGAGGAGAACATCGTTCTGGGCCGCACCAATATTCCCTACAGTGACGTGCGGTGGGCCCTGCGGTTCGCCGAACTGGAAGAAGAAGTGGACGCCCTCCCGCTGGGGCTCAAGACCCACGTTCGGGCTCCCGGCACGATCTTTGCCCCGACTCACATTCTCCGTATTCTGGTCGCCCGTGCGATCCTATCGCGGCCGCAAATTTTGATCTTCGACGGGATGCTGCACAACATGCAACCAGCCACCCGGGAAACGATTCTGCGGCGGTTGTGCTCAAAGGAAGAACCCTGGTCGGTTATCTTTGTCTCCAACGATCCCGACCTCACCCCCTACGTGGATCGTCGCATCGTGCTGGACTGAGCCGTGCGTGGCACGCTGCGGTCAGTTTGTCGCAGCCGCGGTGATGGTCGGCACGAAGTAGCCCCCAGTGACAAACCTCCCCATCTTCTGCGGCAACAGCGTCGGAAACACAGCGCATTTCGCGTTGGCCGCACGTACGAACAGCCACATCATCCTGCCCGACAGCGAGCCGAAGGGCAGCGCACGGCAATTCCTTTCCAGGATTGAATTTGCTAGACTGGCTCGCTAGCGTGCGCGCCTCGGCAAGGCGACCCCTACAGGAGAGGGAGGCGACCGTGACCGGTCGGCTTCGCATCACATGGCCTAGCGGATCGCAACTTGTGATCAGCGCGTTGATCGCGGGGCTTGGCTGGGTCAGCGGCCAAGCATTGAGCACAGTCGACCAAGACCTGCGCGTCATGTACACCGAATACACACTCGGCGCGGTTGACCTGGCTCATATCTCCGCGGATGTGATGCGGTACCGCAATACGATCATTCGCGCGCTCGAAGCTCCCAACAAGAAGGAATTCGAGCGCATCACGGAGTCCCTGCCGTATCAGAGGGCCCGCATCCAACATGCCGTCGACCGTTACGCCGCCGCGAGCTTGCGGGTCTCGCGCAGCGGCCGAAGCGAGCCGCGTGACCTCCAGGCGGTTCGCGACAGTCTCGACCAATATTTCTCCTCAGCCAGCTTGACGATTCAATTGCTGACGCAGGAATGGAACGCTCCTTCCGCCAAGGAAGCGGCCCAGCTCCGCCGTAAAGCCGAAATCCACGCTGCGGACAATGCCGGTCCCAAGATGATCCAGGTAAGCCTGGCGTTGGATCGACTCATCGACACCGTCGCGGACGTCGCCAAAGATATGCGCGACGAGGGGACCAGAACCATCCGTACCACCAATGCGGTGCTGGTTGGCGGGAGTTTTTTCATTGCGTTGCTGAACCTGTTTCTCCCGAGGTCGCCGGGAGCGCAGCTTCCGGCTCCCCCCTCGCCTGCGCGACTCGAAGAGCAGGCACCAACCGTTTCGCCGATCTCCGTCTCCATCGAAAGCCCCAGCTCGATTTCCCGAAGTGATTGACAAAAGCATATCTTCGCATTGCCGAGTTTCTCAGCGGTTACGATCACGTGCGGACGGTCTCTGTCCTGCCCAGTGCGCGGAACAGTTTCGACCGCTCTTGCTCGGTGAGGTTTTTCCATTGGCCCGGTCGCAGGCCATCGAGCGTGATGTGCATAATCCGAACGCGCTGAAGGCTCACGACTCGGTACCCGAGGGCTTGGCACATGCGCCTGATCTGCCGATTGCGTCCCTCCGTCAACACTATGCGAAAGCGGCGTGAGCCAAGCCTCACTACAGTGCAAGGCTTAGTCCGCTTCCCAAGCACCATCACCCCAGCGGCCATGCGTTCCAGAAATCGCTCATCAAACTCCCGGTCGACTTGGACCACATACTCCCGCTCATGACCGTATTCCGTTCTGAGAATCGCATTGACGATATCGCCGTCGTTGGTCAGGAGGATCAAGCCGGAGGAGTCCTTGTCCAGCCGCCCGACCGGAAAGATGCGCGAGGGGTGACCGATTTCGGCGATGATGTTGCGCTTCACATGGGGCTCGCTGGTCGTGATGACACCGACCGGCTTGTGATACTTGATATAGACCCCCTCGACATTCCGGCGAATCACGTGGCCATCCCTCGTGACAACGTCGTTGGGCCCCACTTTGTCACCCAACCGGGCGATCCGGCCGTTAATCGCAATACGACCTTCTTCAATGAGGCGGTCAGCTTCCCGGCGAGAGCAAATGCCCTGCGCGGTAAAAAATTTATTGATTCGGATCATAGGTCCACACGCGCGGCTTCCAATGTACCCACAAACAAGGATCGGCGGGGAGAAGGGAGAAAGAGCCGGGCTACGTCACGCGGCGCCCTGCGCGAACGCGGCCTAGGATGCGGTAGAGCAGGCGCGCGACGGCGAACTGCGGTGCCACAAACCCTTCGATCGGAGCAAGCTCGCTGACATCCATGCCGACGATGCCAGGCCCCTGAGCCAGCGCCGTAACCAAAGCCAACGTGTCATACCACCCAAGCCCGCCAGGCTCCGGCGTGCCCAGCGCCGGCACGATCGAGGGATCTAATCCGTCGCAGTCGAACGTCAGATAAACGGGCCCCTTGCAGGCCTTCACCACGTCCGGCACCCACCGCGCGGCACGTCCTTCGTAGGGACCGGCGGGATCCAAAATCTGGGACGCAAAAAACGTGGCCACGGAGGGAGTCCGACGGATCAACTCGATTTCTTCCGGCGAGATCGACCGGATCCCGACCTGCACCAGCGGCAACCCATCGTCGACCACGCGGGCCATGACGCTCGCATGACTGTACGGGTTGTCCTGGTAGGCCTTGCGAAGATCCCCGTGCGCATCGATCTGGACCACACAGAGATTGGGATAACGGTTCGCATGGGCGCGGATTGCGCCGAGTGCGCCCGTATGCTCTCCGGTCAAGGTGAGGACAAACCGTCCCGGTTGCACGTGGGGACGGACATAGGCTTCGATGGCCTCCACAGCTTCCCGGTCGACTTTCCCTTCAAGCGCCAGCGGGGCGGCGGTCGCAATCCCCCCCCATTCCCGATAGGGTTCACAATGCAGGGTTTCGTCATACAACTCGACCTGATGAGAAGCCTCAATGATCGCCGATGGCCCTCGGTCGGAACCGCGAACGTAGCTAGAGGTGTGTTCATAGGGCGCCGACAGGACATAGACTCCGGCCTGATCGGGATGGCACCAGGGCTCGCCAATGCCAAGAAAATTCCGTTCCTGGCCGAGCCAACCACAAGGAAGGGTCATGGTATACACCGCCAGTTTGGGCCGCCGGGCCGGCGCACAACCAATGCCTCTCGACGCTTAGGAACGGCGACGGACCTTCTTGGGGAGATTCTCCGGTGGAATGAAGACGGCCAAAGCCACGACTGTCGTCCATTTGTTGGGCCGCCCGATCGCGGACTGGGTGATGTTCAACGTCCTGACGATCTTGCCGCCCATTTTAAAGACCTGCTCTCGCTCCTTCCACGCCTGATTGGCGTCGAACTCGATCCCCAACGTCGTGGCGAGCATCTGGGCCGCCAGGTCTTCCGTATACTCGCCGGATTCCTCGTCCGTCTCGCCGTAGGCGTGGTGTTCCGACAGATACCCGTAGGTACGGCGATCTGTCGGAATCGCGAGACCGATGGAAGCGGAGATCAACCGATTCCGCTCATTGGTCTCCGATCGGGCCATCACGCAGAAAGTGATCTCGCCCGGATTGAGCAACTTCTCTCCGCGTTTGCGCGGGATGATCTTGCAATTGGGCGGAAGAATTGATGACACACTGACAAGATTGCAGTATGCCACGCCCGCGCTCCGAAGGGCCTGTTCGAAGGATGCCAACTTTTCCTTGTGTACCCCCACCCCTCTGGTCAAGAACATATGAGTTGGAACCATCGTCGCGCTTCCCCCTCCATCCGTGCGAACGCGTCAGCCGCGTCCGCTGCCCACCGGATTTCACTCACGCGCCGTGTCATAGAACCGGCGCACAAGGCCGGTGTGTTGTACCAAGTTGAAGACGATTCCGCAATATGGCTGGAGTATTTTTTAGGAGGGACGCGGTTCACTGACGAAGGTTGAGGACGAGCAGCCGGGGTTCCGTCATCTCTTCGATGGCGTACCGTACCCCTTCACGCCCGAGGCCGGAATCCTTGACTCCTCCGTAGGGCATATGATCCGCGCGGAACGTCGGGATTTCGTTCGCCAAGACCGCGCCGACCTCCAGATTTCGAAAGGCATGGAAGATCCGTCCCACATCTCGGGTGAACACCCCAGCCTGCAACCCATAGGGCGAATCGTTCACCGCCGTCAACGCGTCTTCGAAGCGTGAATACGGTGAAACGGTCACGACGGGCCCGAAGATTTCCTGGCAAGAGACTTTCATGGTGGGCGTGACCTCGCTCAGGACCGTCGCCTCCACCACCGAACCCGACCGCTTGCCGCCGAGCAACAGTCTCCCGCCTTGCGCCACCGCTTCGCCGATCCAGGCTTCCACCCGTTGGGCGGCGGCCTGATCGATCAACGGGCCGATGACGGTGTCCTCCTTGGTCGGATCACCGACTTTCAACGCCGCCACCCGGGCAAGAAGCTTTTCGGTGAACGGCTGGAGCACTGACTGATGGACGAAGATCCGCTGGACCGAAATGCAGGTCTGGCCCGCGTAGGTATAGCCGCCCACCGCACATCGCTGTGCCGCAACATCCAGATCCGCATCCGGCTCCACGATCACCGCCGCGTTGCCGCCCAGTTCCAGCGTCACCCGCTTCTTTCCGGCCTTGCCTTTGAGCATCCACCCCACCGCAGCGCTGCCGGTAAAGCTCAACATCTTGAACCGGTCATCGACAACCAGGCGTTCCGCCACCGCGTTGTCGCATGGTATGACGCTCAAGGCCCCGGCGGGCAGGCCGGATTCCAGCACAATTTCCCCCAGCAGCAGCGCCGTCAACGGCGTCTGCGGCGCCGGCTTGATCACGATGGGATTGCCCGCAGCCAAAGCCGGAGCCACCTTGTGCGCCACCAGATTGAGCGGGAAGTTGAACGGAGTGATGCCCAAAATCGGGCCGATCGGGAACCGGCGCATGATCCCCAGGTAGGACTCAGTGCCCGGCATCCAATCCATCGGAACGATCTCGCCGGGAATCCGCTTGGCTTCCTCGGCGGCGACGCTGAACGTCTGGATGGCGCGCGCAACTTCGCGGCGGGAATCGGTGATCGGCTTTCCCGCCTCAGCAGTAATGGTCCTGGCCACCTCTTCCTGTCGGGCGCGCAACGCGGCAGCGATCTTCAGCAACGCATCGGCGCGGACGTGGGCCGGCAGCTCACGCATGGGCACCGCCGCCGCCGCAGCCGCCTGCACCGCCGCCGCCGCTTCCGTCTGCCCGGCTCGACAGACTTCGGCGATCGTCTCACCCGTGAAGGGGTTAATGACCTTGGCGGTTGAAGCCGACCGTTGCCAGTGACCGCCGAGGAGAAATGGGCGCGCTGCTTCCACCGAGCAAATTCCCCCTGAGTCGGACGAGAGGAGAATCAGTCCGCAGACTCAACGGCGGACAGACCGCTGGGGGTCGCCTGCGACGCCTCGTCCTCGGCCTGAGCCGCAACGGCCTTGGCAATCAGTTCTTCCGTCCCCCAATCCCGAATAGCCTCGAGCGTGAACGCCTCGTAGGTAGACACCCCGTGGCAGGTAGGACAGTCCGGCTTGGGAACTTTGCGGCGGAAGACTTCGTTCAGGCACGACATACAGACCCATAGGTCCGGTTCGCCGTCTTCGCAGGGTACCGACCAAAACGCTTGTGCAGATGACATACGCAGTTCCTAACCTACCTGTGTACTGAATGAACGAATGTGGCCGAACGGCGCAGTGCCGTTAGGCACCGCTTTTGCCTCGCGGCCCAATCTGCGCCAGCAGCCGCTCGATCTCTTCTTCAAATACCTGATAAGGGAACGCTCCCGGAATCGTAACGGCCGCGTCCCCACCGCGCCCGGTCGGCATCAGGACGAATCCGGGTGTCCCGCGGAATCCCCAACGGGCTCCCTCCTGCCGATCGTGGAAAATCGAATCCACATGCCGGCCGTCGCGCATACAGGCCGAGAAGCTCGCGGTATCCAACCCCAGCGCCTTCGCGTGACGGTCGAACGTCGTCGCATCGAACCGCCCGCCGTCCGCGAACAGACGATCGTGCATAGCCCAGTAGCGGCCCTGATCGCCGGCACAACGCGCAGCGATCGCCGCATCCAGCCCTGGCCCCTGATCAGCTCGGGGATAGTCCCGATAGACGAATCGGACCTTGCCGGTCTCCACATACTTGGCCTGGATGCGGGGCCAAGTCTCGCGGAAAAATTTCAGACAATACCCGCAGGTGAAATCCGAGTACTCGATCAAGGTCACCGGCGCATCCGAATTCCCGCGGACCCGAAGATCTACTGCGCCCGCAGCACCCCGCAGGGCACCGTCGGACGCGAGCAGCAGTGCTACGCAAGCCAGCAGCACCGTCCAGAAGGGTGCCGCCGCTCGGCCCCCCTTCGGCCCAGTCGGTTCACTCGAGCCTTGTAGCAATCGCACTCTCATGCGGGCTTTCCTTTGTGCCCCAACCGCTCCATCAACCCCATCATCAGCAGAGGCCAGACTACTGTCGCGTCACTCAGCACCTCGGCAAAACGGCCGCCTTCGCTCGGAGACACGAACTTTCCCCAGGAGACCCCTTCCTGATAGGTGCAGCCGCTCAGCCCTCCCCAGTAATCGGGCTCAGGGCAGATTCGCACCCCGTACTGGAACCGAGGCGGTTTGATGTTCAACCCCAGCCGCAAGTTCCCGATTTCGATATACGGCCCGACTTGCTGCGCCCAGTTCCGCGGCACCCCGCCTCCGATCGTGAAAATGCCTAACCGCTTGGCCGAGAGGACATGATCCGTGTAGCTGTTCAAATCCAGATAAGGGTTGAAGACCGGGCAAAACCGATGAAGTGCCCGCAACACCGCAAGATCCCCTCCCGCTTGCCCCTGGACCTGAGCCCGAGCTAGGTCTATGGACTTGCCCATCGCCCAGGTGCCCACATCTAGCCCCATTTCGGAATCGGTGAATGCCGGGATATACACGGGAACCTTCTTGAGATACGCGCTCTTTAAAATGCCGCTGCCTTCATACTCCTCCGCCAAGGTCCGCCCCAATTCCCGCGTCAAGATTTCCGACGACAACGGCTGATCGGCGTTGATCCGTTTGAGCGTTTGCGCCACCACGTGTTCCACGTAATTGAGGTTGGCTTCCATCTCCAAAGTATCGTACACCCGGTTATAGCCCTTGCGGAACAGCTCTTCATCGCTCATCGACGGACTATGACGATAGTGCACCTTGCCCACAGACTCGCTGAGCCCGTGCGCGATCAGCGCGCCAGTCGAGACAACGATCTGAACCATCCCGTGATCGATCATGGTGCTGATGATCTTGCCCATTTTGGCGATCGTCATGGCACCAGACAGTGTTAAGACGACCAAACAGTCCGGATCCTCGATCATCGCTGTCAACACCTCGAAGGCTTCGCCTAAGCGCCGGCCTCCGAACGCGGTCTTACGCATCGCGACGAGGAGGTCCGAAAAAGATTTGATCTTGTCTGGATCAAGAGGCTCAAGCGCCTCTAACCCATCCTCTGCACCGTCGTGGAATTCGCGTGCAGGCATGCTGCTCACCCTTATTCAAGCCGAACGAAGGCGACACACAAAACGATTTCCTTATACACAACCGCTCCATAGGCGTCAATTCACGAGACTCCGGCAGAGAGGCGATTCTTCCCAGCAGCTTCGATAGTTGAGCCCATGCGCGGAATCCGACGCGAACCCATGCCGATGGCGGAGCAGCCGGTCGGCATCGCCACAGTGTAACACGCGACACACAGAGCCGGACACAGACCGAGCTGGGTTAGTCGTGGTCTTCAGAGAGCGGAGGATGCGAAGGCTCTTTAGCTTCGAGCGGCCGGTCCGTCAACGCCTCATAAGCGGTCGTCACGGTTCCCACGGGAGAGACCTGCAACAGAAAAGGGGTCTCCCAATCACCGTCTGCAACATCGTACTCCTCCGGCACCAGGACTCGACGCAGATTCTGAGCCCGCGCGGCCGCCAATTTGAGCGAAATGCCGCCGACCGCGCCAATATGCCCGTCGCGGGTGACGGTTCCAGTCAGCACGTGGGCCGGCTTAATGAAATCGCCCTTCGCCAAGGCGACTACTGTCAGCCCCACCATGGCGGACAGACTTTCGCCATAGATGGTGACTCCTTCATACGGTACGGTCAACGTCACACTCCAGGAGTCCGTATTCAGACCGGCCAGTCGGGCCGCCCGATTGATCGCGGTCACCACGGCCACCTGTGCGCGGAGCGAGAATCGTCCTGGATTGGACTCAAAGGTAACCTCCATCCCGTTGTGATCCTTTCGGCGCGCCACGGAAACCTGGAGTTGGGCAACGACCCCGATCGGTTTTCGGTCTCGGTCGAACGTGGTGCCCAAGATTGGAATAATTTGCTTTCGGTGTGGGACTTCCTCCGAATACGATCGGGCCAGCGCGGGTGAATTGATTGCCCCGATCGCCATGACGAAGCCCATGGCAAACCTTGCGAACCTGAGAACCCCTCGTCGAGCCCTCTGCGCAAACAACGGCTTGTTGTGACGCCCCTGATCGATCATAGGGAACGCTCCCTGTCGGTCCTTAGTTGAATTATACCGCGTGGTCGCTAAAAGCGAAGACCGAGGCGCCTCCCCGTTCAGCAAGGGGGGGATGCCAACCGCAACGCGCGCGCCAATACCTAGCCATACCGGCGGGCTCGTTAGAACGGCTCCTCATGGAAGGCCTACTGCAGGTCAGCCCGATTGCAGCCAAGACATTCACCTTATCGGAAAATCGGAAGCAGCTTGCACCGCGTTATAGAAGAATCGGCCCAGTAGATCCACCAACTCTCTGCCGTGGGAGCAAAGACGATCGTGCTGTCGCGTTGGATCAGCCGAGTCCCCGGGTAACTTTCGAGCCGTTGCGTCGCCGCACACGGTCAATCTCGAGCGAGATCGAAGGATTCGAGAGACATAGGCGCTGAAGGACGTAGCTCCCAAGACCAGGGGTGCCGCTCAGGCTTCCGCCCCACCCAACAGACGAAGGCGAAGAACAGCCCCAAAAAATTCACGAGAGGCGGCCTACGCCAAGGCTCCGACGGATTCTGCCTCTGCCCTTGGTGAGTCAGCCCCCAGGATAGCGAGTCCCGACAAGGCACGGCTCCGCCACTACTTCTGCCGGCGTCCTGCGCGCTTGCCTAGGGTGGCTAAGTAGAATACCATCTGGCGCCATGACCGGCTGGCCCACGGTGAGCCTCGGAGTGAACGCATGAAGCACACCGATACCCATGCTCGTCAAGAAGCTTCGCGAGCAGCTTCACCTGACGCAGGAGCAGTTCGCCCGGGAGGTCAGCACCGGCCGGCCGGCTGGTCACCTCCAGCACTGTGAACCCACTGGGAAACGGCATGCGCGTGCCGCTCCCGTTCCTCGTCAAGCGACTCGGTGAGAGGAAAGCGGAATTGGATGCGCGGAACAGGAAGGGGCCACGGAAGAAGTTGCCAAGATGAGCCTGCAGGAAGGACAGAAGCTCACCGGCCGCTCTTCAGCGAACCGATGCGGGTGGAGACAGTCCGCGCCAATGGTCCCGACACCTGGGTGGTCGGGCTGGTCGGCACGCAATCGGAGCGGTTCCGCACGGTCACCCTCACGAGGTGCGACCTCGAAGGCCTCACCATCCTGGACGCGCGGCACACCGGCGAACGAACAGGCGAGCGAGATCATGCTCGCTTCGCACCTGGCCGCATCTCAAGGGGGGAGAACATGGCTAGACGAAGGAATAACCATGTGACACCTGTGACGAACGGTGCCACCGTAGGCTACGAGGCCGAGCTGTGGCGGATGGCCGACGCACTGCGCGGCTCGATGGACGCGGCGGAGTACAAGCACGTCGTCCTCGGCCTCATCTTCCTCAAGTACATCTCCGACGCCTTCGAGGAGCAGCACAAGAAGCTCGAAGCCGAACGCGCGCAGGGCGCGGACCCTGAGGACCCCGATGAGTACCGCGCGGTCAACGTCTTCTGGGTGCCCCCCGAGGCGCGCTGGGCGCACCTCAAGGCGCAGGCCCGCCAGCCCACCATCGGCCAGCTCGTGGACGACGCCATGGCCGGCATCGAGCGCGACAACCCCTCGCTCAAAGGCGTGCTCCCCAAGGACTACGCCCGCCCGGCGCTCGACAAGACGCGGCTCGGCCAGCTCATTGATCTGATCAGCAACATCACGGTCGGCGACGAGGCGAGCCGCGCCAAGGACGTGCTCGGCCGCGTGTACGAGTATTTCCTCGCGCAGTTCGCAAGCGCCGAGGGGAAGAAGGGCGGCGAGTTCTACACGCCGCGCTGCGTGGTCAAGCTCCTGGTGGAGATGCTCGAACCTTACCGCGGCCGGGTGTACGACCTCTGCTGCGGCTCCTCGGGCATGTTCGTCCAGTCGGTGGAGTTCATCCGCGCGCACGCGAGCGGCAATGGAAACCTGCCTGCGCCGAAGCTTCGGCAGGCAGGCGGTGGCAAGGCCAAGGCAGACATCTCGATCTATGGTCAGGAATCGAACTACACCACTTGGCGGCTCGCCAAGATGAACCTCGCCATCCGCGGCATCGAGGGTCAGATCGCGCATGGCGACACGTTCCACAACGACCGCTTCCCAGACCTCAAGGCCGACTTCATCCTCGCCAATCCGCCGTTCAACGTCTCCGACTGGGGCGGCGAGCGCCTGCGCGAGGACAAGCGCTGGAAGTACGGTGTCCCGCCCGCCGGCAACGCCAACTTCGCCTGGGTCCAGCACATCATCCACCACCTGGCACCCACCGGCGTGGCGGGCTTCGTGCTCGCCAACGGCTCGATGTCCTCGAACCAGTCGGGCGAGGGCGAGATCAGAAAGAACATCATCGAGGCCGACCTCGTGGACTGCATGGTCGCGCTGCCTGGCCAGCTCTTCTACTCGACGCAGATTCCGGCGTGCCTGTGGTTCCTCGCGCGCGACCGCAAGGACGGCAAGTTCCGCGACCGCCGCCGCCACGTGCTCTTCATCGACGCGCGCAAGTTCGGCCGCATGGTGGACCGCACCCACCGCGAGCTGACCGACGAGGACATCCAGAAAATCGCCCGCACCTACCACGCCTGGCGCCTGCCTGCCGGACAGGCAGGCGGCGAGAAGGACGCAGGCGAATATCGGGACGTGCCCGGCTTCTGCAAAAGCGCGACGCTGGAGGAGATCCGCAAGCACGGCTATGTGCTCACGCCCGGCCGCTACGTGGGCGCTGAGCTGAAAGAGGACGACGATGAACCCTTTGAACAAAAGATGACACGACTGGTGGCTCAACTGCGCGAGCAGCAGGCGGAAGCGGCGAAGCTCGACGCCGCGATTGCGAAGAACCTCAAGGAGCTGGGGTATGACCATTGAGCAACTGCTGAAAGAGAAGCGGGAGGAGATCATCAAGATCGCGGCCAAGCACGGCGCTCGGAACGTGCGCATCTTCGGCTCCGTGGCCCGCGGCGAAGCGGATGAAACAAGCGACATTGACTTTCTGGTGGAAATGGAGCCCGGACGCAGTCTATTCGACCTGGGAGGTCTTCAATACGAGTTGGAGCGTCTCCTGGGTCATCCTGTGGACGTGGTGACGGAGCGAGGGCTCAAGGCGCGCATCCGAGATCGGGTGCTCCGGGAGGCGGCGCCACTGTGAGAGATCCCAAGGAGCGTCTCCAAGACATGCTCCAAGCGATCGCCGCCATCGAGCGCCATCTCCACCGCGGCAAGGCCGCCTTTGACCGAGACGAGTTGATGCAAGGTTGGTTCGTCAGGAACCTGCAGATTATCGGTGAGGCAGCACGGGCCTTGCCCGAGGATGTGCGTGCGTTGGCACCCGAGATCGAATGGCGCAAGATCATCGGCATGCGCAACGTACTGGTCCACGGGTACTTCGAGATCGATACCGAGATCGTCTGGGAGGCAGCCAGTCGTGACGCCCCCGCCCTGAAGCCTGACCTCGAGCGTCTTCTCCAGCGGCTGGAGGGACGGGGATGAGGACGGTGTGCGTCGCCTGCAAGCAGCAGGCCGAGGCTGTGAAGCTCGACGCCGCGATTGCGAAGAATCTGAAGGGGCTGGGCTTAAAATGAACATACCGTTTCCTACAGGCAAAGTCCGACTCCATAGTAAACGCACCGTTGAACATGGAGAACTTCCCGTCCCATGATAAACGCAGGCGATAACAAGGAGCCCCGCGCAGGCGTCTATGTTCACCAACCGTCTGGGTATCGGGCTTTTATCCCTAAGCCGTTACCACCGACCCCCCTGGCTAAAATGGAAAATCTCTTCGGGCGACCTATCATCACGGTGGCCACGGTGCGCGAATGGCTCGGCCTCACGCCCGCAGGTGCCAACAAGATCGTCGCCCGACTCGAAAGCATTGGTCTTCTCTTGCGCGAAATCACCGGCTATGCGAGAAACCGGCGCTTTCGCTTCGAGCCGTACCTCAGGCTGTTCGAGGAACCCGAGGAGGCGGACCATGACTGTGGGCCGGGTCTCGCGCGAGCAGCAGGCGGGGAACGCTGACCAGGGCTTTCGTCGGCAGGATCGCCTGGACGGTTCTTTGGCAAGGGCAGGGTCATTTTCGTATACTTTCGTGAAATCTCCCGGACGCCAACGGACGCTCTTGAGAGGGCTGGGTCGGTGTGGAAGACATAGCCGCCCATCTGAAGGTGGCCAAGGAATCCATCTACCGCTGGGCGGACGCGAAAGGCTTCCCAGCTCAGTGGGTAAGGTGCCCCCTTCGGTTCAAGCTCTCAGAGGTGGACGAGTGGGTGCAGGCGCGTGGAGGCGATGATTCCGCATACGCATTGGCGAAAACGCCAGAAGCGAGACCAAAAGGCCGAAAGCCGAACGTGAAGAAGAAAAGCGGGCATGGCTGAGAACCGCATTTCAACCCAGATCGGCCGGCAGATTTCCTTGCCGGGGCACTTTGACGTCCCCGTGTGGCTCGAGGACGTACGGGCGCTCGGGGGGGATGGCTCCGCCGGCTACGAGTGCCGGGTCCGGCTGCCCGACGGCACCCTCGAGGAGGCGGTCATCTCCCCTGCGGAAGCGGCGATCCTCTTCGGCACGGACCGGGAAGCGCCGATGGCGATCAAACCCGCCGATGCGGAACGCCTCCGACTGTTGATCGAGTCCGCCCGGATTCGGCTGGCCTACGCCCACGACCGCCAGTTCGCCGTAAGCCTCTCCGGCATCCGGACGCTCCCTCACCAGATCGAGGCCGTCTACCAGGCCATGTTGCCGCAGCCTCACCTGCGCTTTCTCCTCGCCGACGACCCGGGGGCGGGCAAGACCATCATGGCCGGGCTGCTCATCAAGGAGCTGAAGCTGCGAGAGGCCATCGAGCGGGTCCTCATTCTTTGCCCGGCACCGCTCACGATCCAGTGGCAGGACGAAATGCTCCGCTGGTTCGGGGAGTCCTTCGACATCATCTTCGCTGCCGTGGACCAGCAGCAGCTCACGAACCCGTGGCAGCGCTCCTCTCAGGTCATCTCCTCCATCGACTACGCGAAGCAGGACGATGTCCGGGAGCGCGTGTGGCAGCAGCGCTGGGACCTCGTGGTGATCGACGAGGCGCACAAGTGCTCGGCGTACACGAAATCCTACTCCGGACGCAGCGACGAGGTGGCTGAAACTAAGCGGTACCAGTTGGCTAAGCGCCTTTCAGAGACCGCCGATCATGTGCTGCTCTTGACCGCGACGCCGCACCATGGAGACGAAGATCGGTTCGCCCACTTTCTTCGCCTGGTGGATCCCGATCTATTCCCCGAGCCTCATCGCCTCGCACGAGAAGCCAGTGCAGTCCGCAGGGACGTGCTCAAGCTCGGCAAGAGTTCCCCGTGGTGTTTGCGCCGCCTCAAGGAAGACCTGCGCGATCTGAGCGGCAAGCGCCTGTTCCCAGACCGCCACACCAGGACCGTAACCTTCCGCCTCAACAGTGAAGAGTACGCCCTCTATAAGTCCGTCACGGCCTACATTAACCAATTCATTCCCCAGCAGACCGGTCAGCGACGGTCGTCCGCCGCGCTGACCCGCACCGTCCTCCAGCGGCGTCTCGTGAGTTCGACCTGCGCCATCCACGAATCCCTGAAGCGGCGACTCAAGAAGCAGCAGGACCTGCTCGACGAGGTGGAGGGGCTCTCCCCGGCCCAGCGAGCCAAGCGCCTCGCCGCTCTCCAAGGGCGTCTACCCGACGCGGAGCAGGAAGAGGACGACCTCGATGAGGAGGTCCGCGATCAGCTCGTCGACGAGTACACGGCGGCCCTGGAGCTGGAGCAGCTTCGCGCGGAGATCTCCGCCCTCAAGGAGTTGGTCGAGCAGGCTCGCAGGGTACGGGAGTTGGCGAGCGACTCGAAGTTGGCCGCCTTGAAGCGGTGCCTGGGTGAAGCCCAGTTCGTCGAACTTAAGGACGGCCGGGGGAAACTCCTTCTCTTCACCGAACATCGTGACACGCTGGGCTACGTGCGCGAGCACCTCGAGCGCTGGGGTTACAGCACCTGCGAGATCCATGGCGGGATGAACCCGCACGAGCGTAAGCGGGCGCAGGAACAGTTCCGCACCACCGCGCAGGTGTGTGTGGCGACCGAAGCGGCGGGCGAAGGGATCAACCTCCAGTTCTGCCACCTGATGATCAACTACGACATGCCGTGGAACCCGACGCGCTTGGAGCAGCGCCTCGGCCGCATCCACCGCATCGGGCAGGACAGGGATGTCTACGCCTTCAACTTTGTGGCCACAGATTCCGAGGACGGGCAGCCCATCGTTGAGGGCCGCATCCTGCATCGCCTCCTCGAGAAGCTGGAGGCGATGAACGAGGCCCTGGAAGGGCGCGTGTTCGACGTGATCGGCGAGGTGCTGTCGCTCAACGACGTCAACCTCCCCGACATGCTGCGCGAAGCCGCCTACGATCCGCGCCGCCTGGACGACTACCTGGACCAGATTGACCGGATCGATCCAATGAAGCTCCAGGAATACGAAAACGCCACCGGGATCGCCCTGGCCAGGAGCCACGTGGACTTCACGGGCTTTCAGCGCCGCAACCTGGAGGTGGAGGAAAAGCGCCTCATGCCCCGATACGTGGAGGCGCAGTTCATCGCAGCAGCCAAGGAAGTCGGCCTTCGCGTGGAGCCGAGGGCGGACGGTCTCTGGCGCATCGAACACGTTCCAAGCGACCTGCGGACAGAGCGGTTCAAGTCGGTGCAGCGGCTGGGAAAGCCCGAGCCCTCGTATCGCAAGGTCACATTCCACAAGCACCACCTCGAACAACCTGCGCATGTGGACGCCGTCCTCATGGGACCCGGCCATCCCCTTTACGCGGCGCTCGACGAGAAGCTCAACGAGAAGCTTTCCACCCTCCAGGGAGGGATCGGGTTCTACTTGGACCCGATGGCGACCGAGCCGTATCGGTTCCACTTCTTCGAGATCTCTATTCGCGGCAAGGACTCCAAGGGGAACGATATCCCGCTCCACGGAGAGCTCGTGGCCGTCCGGGAACAGCGCGGGCAGTTCGAGATCGTGCCGAGCGATATCCTGCTCAACTTGCCTCCTCACCCGAATCCCCCGGCCATGGCCGATCCCGTGACCATCCAGGCGGCGTCGGACTACCTCAAGAGCTCGTACCAGTTGGAATGCCGTGCCCGCGCCCAGCAGGAGCGGCAGCACTTCGCCCGCATCTGCCGCGAGTATCTGGAGCGGTCATTCGACGCCCGCATCAAGCGCGCCCAGGAGCGCGCGATGGCGCTGCTCGCGGAGGCAAGCACGAAGCCTGAGTTCAAGCTGGCCGCGGACGAGGCACGGAAATACGTGGATGAATTGCAGCGGCAGCGCGAGGAGCGTTTGAGTGGCCTGGGCAGGCTCGAGATCGCCCGGACGGGACCCGTGCGGCATGTGGCCACGGCCAACGTCCTGGCGCCCGGCGCGGACACCGAAGCCCAGGTTGCCGACCTTGCGGACGAGCTCGATCCGAATGTTCGAAGGCAGAGCGAGCTGGCCGCGGAGGAGGTGGTCGTGGCTGCGCTCCGGGAAGAGGGGTTTCCCAAGGACCGTATCGAGCGCGTCGGGCACCTGAAGCTCGGCTTCGACATCCGTGCGCATCGCATCGCCGACCCGGCCACGGGCGAGGTACTGGTCAAACGCGTCGAGGTCAAGGGCCGGATGCGCGGGCAGGCCGTGCGCTTGACGACCAACGAGTGGTATAAAGCTCAGCAGTTGGCGGAGACCTACTGGCTCTACGTGGTGTGGGACCCGCTCGGGAAGAGCCCCGAACTCGTCCGAATCCAGAACCCCGCGGTGCGGTTGGACCATGCGAAGCGCGAGATCGTGGCGGCGCGGTTCTTCGAGATCCCGGCGGAAGCGGTCGTGGCAGCAGCGCAAGACAACGGAGGAGGATGACCATGGACGAAACTAGCAAGGTCCAAGTCTCACGATCCCATGGCCGTCCCGGTTTTGCCATCAAGATCGAGGGGCCGCGGGTCGGTGAAGCGCGCCTGTCCGCGAATGACTTGGCAACGATCATCCTTCGCAGCCAACAGGCACTGAAACGCATCGGCCAGGCGCTCTACGGCGAATCTTCCATAGGGAAGGGGCGAAAGAAGAAGGACATTGAAGAACTCTGTGAGTTATTCCTCGTGGGATGGAAGCCCGGCAGCGCCGTGGCGGAAGTCGAACTGGCTGAACCTCCGGCTCAGATGACCTTGTTCGGGTACATCGGTGAGGAAAGCCTCAAAGCATTTCTCAACGGCATGGAACGTATCCGCGCGCAGACGCCCGACATCACGCAGCCCATGCCGGCGGGTTTTGATGCTGGCGTTCTTCAGACATGCAACCTCCTCGGAAGCGTTCTGGAGCATGGGATCGACAGCGTGCGCTTCGAGCCGAACCGCGTGACCGGTGTGACCAGTGTCACCTTTGATCGCCCATTGCGAGAAACGGTGCGGAAACTGCTCAGCAAGCCGATCGACCAGCGGCAAGTGGAAAAGGTTGGACGGTTGGAAGTTCTCGATGGCCATCGTGGGCTGCAGGGCCGACTGTGGGAAGCAGATGGCACAAGATGGCTATGCATCTTCAAGCCTGAACACCTGGAGATCCTTCCCGAAGCCTGGCTTCGCACGGTCCGACTGGTTGGCGAAGCAGTGGTTGAGCCTGGCAAGGAACGGACGCTTCATGTCGCCTCGGTCCTGCCTCATGAAGAGGAAATCGGAGGGACAGCCATCACGGAAGAAGCGGAAAAGGCCCCCTTCTGGATCTCCCTGTCGCTGGAGCAATTGGCAGAGCTCCAGGGAGTCGAACCTGCCACGGACCTGGACAGCATCAGTGCGCTATGGCCGGCAGATGACGATCCGGATCGAATGCTCGCCTACATCCTTGACGAGCGCTCGTCGCGCCGCCAAATCGCACGGGGGGATGACGGCCGATGAGCGTCGTCCTTCTCGACACGACGGTGGCGAGCCTGCTTCACCCCAAGAAGAAGGGCTCGGGGCTCCGCGAGAAGTACGAGAGGCACATGAAGGACCGAACCCTGGCGCTCAGTTTTCAGAGCGTCGCCGAGCTTTGGCAGTGGGCCGAGGCGAATAGCTGGGGAGAGAACGCCCGCCGAGGACTCGATGCATTTGTGCGGCGGTTTCTCGTGATCCCCTACGACTACGAGCTGGCACAAGTGTGGGCGAAAGTGATGGAAGAGAGCAAGAAGGATGGCCGACGTTTCGAAGCCGGAGACTGCTGGATCGCGGCCACTGCCATTCACCGTAAGATTCCCTTGCTGTCACACGACAAGGATTTCGCGAACCGGTCGATCGCTGGGTTCAACGTGATCACGTATGTCGAGGATGTAGCGTGACCGACGACCGCCGGCTCATCGAGGACTACTTGCCCATCGATTGTGTCGGGGAAGCAGCATCGAGCGAACCCCGTACCAAGGGGCATATCTCAACGATGCATGTCTGGCGGGCCCGGCGTCCCCTGGTCGCCTGCCGTGCGGCCGTGTACGGCGCGCTCGTGCCGGCGAGCCGGTTCCGTCCGTCGAACGGGTCGGAGGAAAAGCGCGAAAGTCTGACTCGCGCCAACGCGGCGAAATTCGTGGAGCGGCTCTGCCAGTACCCCGGCGTGCCGCAGGCTATCGTGGAGGCACAGAAGCACATCCTCGAAGCGCATGCGGAACGGCTCTCCAAGGAAACGGGCAAGCCGGTCACGGTCGAGGACATCGAGGAGGGCCGCGCGGAGCGCCCGAAGGTGCTGGATATGTTCGCCGGCGGCGGAGCGATCCCGCTTGAAGCGGCCAGACTGGGATGTGAATCGCATGCCCTCGAGCTCAATCCGGTGGCCTATTTGATCGAACTATGCACCGTCACTTTCCCGCAGCAATTCGGCCCTTCACTCGCAGACGATATTGAGAAGTGGGGCAAAGTCGTTCTGGAACGAACCCATGAGGGTGTGGCAGACGTTCTCGCAAGGATACCCGTCCCGCGGAAAAAACCCCGTGCCATCCAACGAACGCTGGGCGACGTAGAGCGGGAACCACCCGATGAGTATTCGGTCGTCGCCTACTACTGGACGCGGACCATCCCCTGTCCGAACCAGCACTGTAGGGGTACGGTGCCGCTCTACCGGCAGACCTGGCTGAGGAACAAGGCCTCCGGTTATGTCGCGCTAAAGCCGCTTCCCGACATGACCAAGCGCGTCGTGCGGTTCGAGGTCGTACAGGCACGTACCGCGCCGGAACTTGGCTTCGATCCGTCAAGCGGTAGTACGGGCTCATCGACGGTCTGCCCGTTTTGTCAAACCACTCTCGACGGCCCCTATGTCCGCAGGTATGGCGACGAGAAAGGCTTCGGCCAGCAGCTCATGTGCGTAATTGCACTCAATCCCGACGGCCCTGGCAAGTTGTATCTTGTCGATGAATCCCTTGCGGCCATAGAGGCCGAGCATCAAGCCATATCCGAGCAGCGCGCGGCGGAAATCGAGCGCGAACTTGGACCGAGCAGCCTTGATGAGGAGATTCCGCCGACCGGCAACGCGGGGCTTGCGACCGGGAACAGCTATCTCTACGGCATCCGGACGTTCCGCCAGGCGTTCACCCCTCGCCAGCGGTACATTCTCCTGACCATGGCCCGCGAAGTGCACCGGGCCTACCAGGAAATGCTTGCACAAGGGATTGAGTTGGAACGGGCAAAGGCCATAGCGACCTACCTGGGGTTATGGGTCAGTCGGTTGACTGACCGGTGCAATGGATTGGCGCGATGGGACAACTCGGGAGAGAAGATCCAAAGCCTGACAACAATGAAACGGTTTGCTATGACCTGGGACTTCCCCGAAGTAAACCTGTTCGGTGGTGCATCCGGGGATGCCTGGGGCAACCTTGAATACATCACCGCCGCAGTTCGGCAGGAGGGGCAATTCCGTAACCCTGTTCAAGTCGTGCGCGGTTCCGCCGCCGAACTGCCCTATGACAGCGGCCTCTTCGATGCGGTGATTACCGATCCGCCTTACTACGACAACGAAAGCTACTCTGAGCTTTCCGATGTCTGTTACGTCTGGCTGCGGCCGACCATCGGTTTTCTCTACCCCGAGCATTTCGCCAGCCAATTGACGCCCAAGAAAAAAGAGTGCGTGGCGGCAGCCTACCGTCAAGGGGGCAAGGCGAGTGCTCGCAGGTACTACGAACAGTGTCTGTTCGAGTCATTGCGCGAAGCCCATCGTGTTACTAAACCGCGGGGGATCCTTGTTGTCCTTTACGCGCACAAGACAACGTTGGGGTGGGCCACGCTCGTCGATGCCCTACGGCGAGCAGGATACGAGGTTGTGGAGGCGTGGCCCATCGAGACGGAGACGAAAGCGCGCGTTGCCCATCAGGGAGATGCGGCGCTCGTTTCTAACATCTTCCTTGTTGCGCGCAAACGCGATGGCGGGCGCGTTGGCTCCTACGAGGACGAGGTTCGTCCAGAGCTGGAGCAGATCGTCCGCGAGCGGGTGGACTCGCTCTGGAAGATGGGGATTACGGGCGCGGACCTGGTGATCGCGGCCGTGGGCGCGGGGCTCCGGGCGTTCACGCGCTTCTCGCGCGTCGAGTACGCCAACGGCGAGGAGGTCCCGGCTGAGAAGTTCCTCGCCGAGGTGGAAGGAGTCGTCCTCGAGACGCTCCTCGAGAAGATCTTCGGCATGCCGGGGAGCGGCGTGGCCGCCGTGGATGGGCCGAGCCGCTTCTATGTTCTCTGGCGCTACGCCTACAAGGCGGCCGAGATGGAGGCCGGCGAGGCCATCGTCTTCACCTACGGGCAGAACGTGGAACTCGACGGCCAGAAGGGCCTCTCCACCGGACGGCGTGCGCTGGTCGAAAAGAAGAAGGGGAAGTACCGCCTGCGGGACTTTACGGAGAGGGGCGCGGACGAGAAGCTGGGATTGCCGGAGGACGGCGGCGCGCCGGCCCCCCTCATCGACGCGCTGCACCGCATCCTGTGGCTCGTGGAGAACCAGCCCCGCAAGCTCAACCGCTTCCTCGACGAGGCCCGGCCCGACCGGGAACGCCTCCGCCTCGTAGCCTCGGCGCTGGCCGGAACCGCCCTTGCGGGCAAGAAGGAGAACGGACCGGAGCATACAGTGGCCACGACGGTCGCGGAGCAGGCGGCCCTGAAGAAGCTGGTCGCCAACTGGCGGGCGCTCATCGACCAGCGGCTGACCGAATTGCCGCTTTTTAGAATGGAGGAGACACGATGAGCGAGCGAGACTGGCGGGATCGGATTTCGATCGATCCGAACGTGTGTCACGGCCGCCCGTGCATCAAGGGCACACGGATTTGGGTGTCGCTGATCGTGGACAATTTGGCGGAAGGTGTCTCCGAGCAGGAACTCCTCGAAGCCTATCCGCAGTTGACGACCCAGGACATCCGGGCGGCGTTGGCGTATGCAGCGGAAATGACGCGAGAGAGGATTATCCCCATCCCGGTTAAGGCAGAAGGGGCATGAGGCTCAAGCTCGACGAGAACTTCGATCTGCGGCTTGTGCCTCTGCTGCGGAGCGAGGGGTTTGACGTGGATACGGTGCGCGACGAGGGCCTGTCGGGGTCGGCAGACGAAACAGTCTATCGGGTCTGCCGGGATTCCCAACGAGTGCTCGTCAGTCTGGACCTCGACTTCTCGAATCCTCTTCGCTATCCGCCGGAACCGACCGAGGGCATCATCATCCTACGTGTTCCTCGGCCCCTTTTGAGCCTGATCCGGACGACGCTGCTCGAAGCCGTGCCGGCGCTGAAGTCGGGTCCCTTAAAGGGTGCGCTCTGGATCGTCGAACCGGGGCGAATCCGTGTCCATGAGCAGCGGGAGGGGAGCGGCCAGGAGGTGTCCGAATGAACACGCGAGCCCTTCGTCCTTGGACCGAACTGGTGAAGCTTCACCCCGACGTCGAGGGGGGCGCACTGACGGAGGCCGTCTTCGCCATTGATCTGGGAGCCATCGCGGCGGGCGATCTCAACGTGCCCGTCGTGAACCGGGACCCGGAGGCCTTCTTCCGGGCAACGTACTTAACGGTCGACCTGAGGAAGCTTCTCGAGGAGGTCCTGGCGTCGCTTGCCGGGAAGTCGGGCTACAACCGCGTCCTCAAGCTCCGCACGCCGTTCGGGGGAGGCAAGTCGCACACGCTGGCCGCGCTGCTCCACGCCGCCCGGAAACGGGAGGCGCTGGACGGGGTTCCCGAGGCAAAAGGCTTCGCCAGGCCGAAGCACGTGGCGGTCGCGGTGTTCGACGGGGAGAAGTTCGACGCGCGGAATGGTAAGGAGATTCAACAGGCTGGAAGCCTGTTCCACATAAAAACGATGTGGGGCTGGATCGCCTGGCAGATTGACCCGGAGCGAGCGTTCCCCATCGTGGCAGACCACGACCAGGATCGTGTTGCCCCCGGCGGCGATGTGATCCGCAGGATGCTGACCGAAGGTGCCAGCGGGAGGCCTGTGCTCATCCTGCTCGACGAAGTGCTCAAGTACATGGAACGCGCAGCCGCTGTGAACGTGCTCGACTCGACCCTCCAGCGCCAGGCCAAGGATTTCTTCCAGAACTTGACCGTCGAGGTCGCAGGAAGCGCGAATGCGGCGCTCGTCTACTCGCTCACCTGGAGCGCCCGGGAGGCCTTGGGGAATGTTGCCCTGCTCGCCGAGATCGACAAGCTCGCCGCACGCGTCGACCAGCTTCGGGAACCGGTCACCGGGGACGAGATTCTGCCCATCCTGCAGCGTCGGCTCCTCGGGGCTTCTCCGGACCACGGCATTGCCACAGAGGTCGCGACCGCCTATCAAGAAGTGGTGACTGGGATGCAGCGCGCTCACGCGGAGACGCCAGCCGAACGGCAGCAGGCCGAGGAGGAAGGCCGTCTGCTGCGCGACCGGATGCGGGCAGCGTACCCGTTTCACCCTGCGCTGATCGACGTGATGAGGGAAAGGTGGACGGCCGTGGACGCCTTCCAGAGGACACGTGGCGCGCTGCGGTTCCTCGCGTCCTGCATGCATTCGCTTAAGGCCAACGGCGGTGCCCAGCCCGTGTTGGGACCTGGCGACGTGCCTCTCAAGGATGTGGATGTCCGGGTCAAGATGCTGAAGGAACTGGGCGTCCAGAACGACTATGATCCGGTTATCACCGCGGACATCGAGGGGCCGAACGCGCGAGCCAAGCGGATCGACGAGCGGATGGCGCGCGAGACGCCCGCGCTGGCGAGCGTCAAGCCGGCAACGCGCCTCGCCACCGCCATACTTTTGCACTCGTTCGGCGGACTCCGCCGGGAAGGCACAGGAGATACCGAGACCCTGCCCCCTGGGGTGACGGAAAGCGAACTCCTCGCGGCGTGCGTGGGGCCCGACCTGGACAACATCACGGCGACCGCGGTGCTGTCCGAGCTCCGCAACGCCTGCCTCTACCTCCACTACGACGGCGTTCGCTACTGCTTCAAGAAAGACCCCAACGTCACGAAGCTCATCGAGGACGCGGAGCAAGAGGTGTCTCGACAGGAAGCCCAGGCCGGAGGCCGTGGCCCCGTGCGGGACAAGATCAAGGAGATGTTGGAAGCCCGCTTGGCAGGGCATCACGCGGCCGTCGTGTGGCCCGGGAAGAGCCAGGAGATCCCCGACGAAGAGCCCCGCTTCTTGGTTGCCTACCTCCCGCTGGAGTTCGCGGGAGAGACCAAGGTGGAGCAGGAGCGTCAGGCAAAAGAGTTCCTGTCGAAGTACGGAGACCGGCCGAGGCGCTTCCGCAACGGTCTCGGGTTGGCCATTCCCGACAAGAAGCAAATCGAGGCGCTTCGCCGTGCCGTGCGCTACCTGCTCGCGATCGAGCGGGTGGACGCCAAGAAGGCGCAACTGCGCCTGACGAAGGACCAGTTGGACCAGCTGAAGGAACGGAAGCGGACCGAAGAGGCGGCGGGGGAATCATGCTTCCGCGACCTGTATGCGGCGGTGTGGCTGCCGCGCGTCGAACGCGGCGAGATCGACGTTGAGCGCGTGGAGCGCGGAGGCCGGCCCCTTCAGGCTACCGGTATTCACGAGCGCATCATGGAGCTTCTCACGAGTGTCGGGACTCCCCGCGTGCATGGCAGCGTCACGCCGCGAAAGATCGCGGAGCGGGTGAAGCTGGGAGAGCCGGTTCCGCAGGGCGGAACGCCGGTGCTGGGCATCAAGGCCTCGGAAGTGCTGGAGTCCTTCTTCAGGGACATCGCTCCCCCGCGGCTTGAGTCTTCAGATGTTCTTCGGAAGGCCATCGCACGGGGGGTCACGGAAGGGACATTCGCCTACACGAGCGGCTCCCAACCAGCTCTAGGCACGGATGGGAAGTTCCAAGTGAACCGTGACAAGGTGATTGTCGGACGTCCACTCGCCGAAGACGAGGTGGACTTCGAATCCGGCTTCCTGATGGTCCCGGCGGCTGTTCCTGACGCAGTGGCCACGCCGTGGGCTCCGCCGACTGTACCTGGCATACCGGTTCTTGCGCCCGGAACGCCTACGCAACCAGTCGCTCCCGGCGATGCTCCTTCCCTGATTCCTGGTGCCCCGGTTGCCGGACGTCAGAGCACCGTCCGGCTGGCTTTCAAGGCCACGAGAACTCAGCTCTTCAAGGCGTTCCCGGCCATCGCCAATCTCGCCGACAAGTCGGATGAAGGCAAGGTCAAGGTGAACGTCGAAGGGACTTCCGCAAGCGGCTTCGACCCCTCGTGGCTCCGCAACGCAGTCGAGGAGCCCCTGGACGAGGCGGACATCGAGAAGCTGCCGGACGATCAGTAGCTTCGCCGGTCACACGCTCCGCAATAGGGACTTGAAGGCTGCAAAAGGGGTTAGGTCTTGCCCTCACGCATGGAGGTCGGAGAAAAGGGGGCGGGAGTCTTTTACAACGGTGCCTGCCTCCAAGAATGATTCCCGACCCCTTTTCCCTCGACCCGCGAAGGACATGCGCGAGGCCAACGCGCGAGGCGAGGCGCTGGGCCTGTCGGAGGACGAACTGGCGTTCTACGATGCCTTGGAGACGAACGATAGCGCGGTCAAGGTGCTCGGTGACGAGACGTTGCGGGCCATCGCCCGCGAGCTGGTCACCACCGTCCGCAAGAACGTCACGATCGACTGGACCCTGCGTGAGAACGTGCGGGCGCAACTGCGCGTGCTCGTCAAGCGCATCCTGCGCAAGTACGGCTACCCGCCTGACAAACAGGAGAAGGCGACGCAAACGGTGCTCGAGCAGGCTGAGGTGCTGTCAGCGCACAGGGCTGCGGCGTGAGAGGCCTCCGGAACTCGCCGCCAGCGCTGAGATGAGAAAATTTGCGGCTTGCCCCTGACGGCTTGTGGCCGCCAAGAGCCATCCTGACGTATGGTGGTCCCAACGGGATTCGAACCCGTGTCTGAGCCTTGAGAGGGCTCCGTCCTAGGCCAGGCTAGACGATGGGACCAGCGAAGCCATGACCCGACTGCGTTGACTGATGACCGAGGTGTGAATGAACGCTTGTCTGTCCTTGCGTGACGGGGAGGCACAGTACCATACGAGGAAAGCCAATTGCAAACCGCTGACTCCGGCGCTCTGCCGTCGCTTCAGGCCTCCCGTTCACAGTGTGGGGTCTCCCTCTAAAAAGGAGCGGGATCCCTACTCCAGCGGTATTGTCTCTACTCACCTGTTTCCGATAGGCTCCCGTGGCTAGAAAGCCGGACTGGTGCGCGGCTCCGCTCTCACTCCCCGCCACCGAGACGTTGATCGATGAAAGCGGTGCTTCATCCCGCTGCTGAATCGGGAGTTCTCTTGTGGGTGTTGAGCCTCACCCTGTTCGGCTGTTTGAGCGTTTCACCGGCCAGGGAATCGCTTCGCTGCGGCAGTTCTCCTCAGATCCGCGTCACGTCGGCTAAGCCGACGGTGTCCGTCTTCTATACTGAACCGACCACCGCTTTGGATGGTCGTCCTCTTACGTCATTAGCCAAAACGACCATCTATGTCGATACCGGTGACGGGTTCATCACCGCAAAAGAAATTCCCGCCACGAGCCCCCGCGGCGGCGGCCAAATTTCACAGATCATTACGATTCCGCTGAAGCACCACGAAACCAGGGTATCGATCTGTGTGACCGCGACCGATCGCCTGGGGAATGAAAGTCCCCCGGCTCATCAGTGACGTGCGAGCCTCTCCCACAAACGCCTTGGAAAGCGCGGATCACGGGCCTTGATCACAGGCTTGACTTCACTTTGAGAACGGCCTAGCCTTTGCCGTGCCCGGTCCGCTGCACGCGTGCCTGCACAACCATGCACGCCACAAGCTATTGTGGCCGGACGTCAAGACCGAGCGGGAGGTTTTGTGGCCGAGAAACTCGATCCCAGCGGGACGACTCCCGCGCGACCGCCTCAGACTGTTGAAGCCAGCAAGTCCAAGCCCTCGATCGAGCTCACGATTGGCTCGAACGTCTTCCGCAACACGAATGGGGTCATCAAGCTCGAGGGCAAGGAGCAAATGGTCGTGGAGTTTCATCCTGAGGACGGTCAACTGCTGTTGACCATGGATTTTTATGACAGCGCGGGAAGCCATGTCGCCCATCTGCGACGAAACGCGTGGGCGTTCAATACGGCGAACCGTTTCGCGTTCACCAGCGGTTCGGTTTCGCTGTCCCTGTTCAACGAGCCGCCGTGGCTGAAAGTGTCCGATCGAAACAGCGGCGACGTGGTTCTGGAAATTACGGTGACTCATAGCGGGAAAATCCAGATCCTGAACGGGAAGTTTTATACGCACAAAGGGCACCTTGTTGAGATCACTTCCCATTACTGTCGCGTCGTCCCCGGCCTCACGCTGTTTGGCGATGTGTTCGAAGCTCGCGGCGGGGCTGCATCGATTGGATAGGTCTGGGCGCTGGGGACGGGTGGGCGGTCGATGGTATCACGACCAAGCGTCAACGGGCGGGAGCGTGAAGACTCTTCGGTCGCAAGCCTAAGTCCTTGGCCCCAGGTTCTTGCCATTGAGCACCAGGCGTAGGCGTTCCTTTTGCGCCGGCTGGATCTGCAGAAACTCTAGCCCGAATTCTGTGGCCTTTCTCCACCGGACAATAGCTCGCTCGATCTTGAGTGGCCACTCGTGGTCGGGCGGGTACACCCACGCCTCGACTTCGTCGCCGATTGCCAGTTCGGTTTCACATTCCACTCGACAGCCCCCTTTGGACAGGTCAACGACGGTGCCTTCCCCTTCGATTGCTCCGCCGGAAAAAAAGATGCGGATTCGGGTCTTGAACCGTGGCCCTTTCCGATCCATCATCGCCGCGCCCGTCGCATAGAAATCTCCTGCTCACGGAACCCGTTGCCGCGCGCAAAGCGGCATGTTTCATCCCCTTGCAGGAAAAGACGCCTCGTTTGACTTTGAGAACGCAGGCCCTAGAATAACAGACATGACGGAGATTGTGAAACCCAGCGTGCAGGCGTTCCTGGTATGCGACACTGTGATCGAGGACAGTCTGACGAAGAAAAAGAGTCTGATTGGGATTTTTACCCACCTCCAGGCGGTGGCCTTTCCGTTCCAACATCACCAGATGGGTCTCTACTTCTGTCTCACCGATGCAGAGGGCACCTATCACTTCGACATCGAGCTCGTGTACCTTAATACCGAGCAGCTTGTCTGCCGCGCTACGCTTCCAAACGTGTACATCGCGGATCGCCTCCAAATTTCAGACTTCGGCATCAACATCCCCGCGCTTGTTTTTCCGGCGCCTGGCCGCTATGAGTTCCGATTGCTCTTGGAAAGTCATCTTATCGCCCAGAAAGACTTCAACGTCGTCCAAATGCCTCAAGCCGCCTAAGAACTCCACAGCTCAGCGGCACCGGTAGCCATTTTTCCTCTACCCGCTCTTGTGGTACAAGTAACCATACGCGAGGGGCTATCCTCGCGCGGTCGGCACGAGAAGGGCATGCACCCCAATGACCTAAATAATATGCCGAATGCCTCGGCGCCATTGGATTTCGTGCGCGCCATCGTCGCGCAGGATCTTAAGAGCGGCAAACATGGTGGACGCGTGGTGACGCGTTTCCCGCCGGAGCCGAACGGTTATCTCCACATCGGCCATGCCAAGTCCATCTGCCTGAACTTCGGCATCGCCAACGAGAACCCGGGCGGCGTCTGTCACTTGCGGTTCGACGATACGAACCCGACGACGGAGAGCCCCGAGTATGTTCAGGCCATTCAGGAAGACGTGCGCTGGCTGGGGTTTGACTGGCGGGACAAGCTGTTTTTCGCCTCGGATTATTTCGAACAGTTCTACGAGTACGCCGTCCGCCTGATCCAGAAAGGGAAGGCCTATGTGGACAGCCTCAGCGCGGACGAGATTCGGCAATTCCGCGGCACCCTGACGGAGCCCGGGAAGGACAGTCCCTATCGCAATCGATCGGTCGAGGAAAACCTCGATCTTTTCCGACGGATGCGCGCGGGAGAATTTCCCGATGGCGCTCATGTCCTCCGAGCCAAGATCGACATGGCATCGCCCAACATCAACTTGCGCGATCCGGTGCTCTATCGCATCCGTCGCGCCAGGCACTACCGGACCGGCGACGCCTGGTGCATCTACCCAACGTATGACTATGCCCATCCGCTTTCGGACGCCATCGAAGGCATTACGCACTCCATTTGCACGCTCGAGTTCGAGGACCATCGGCCACTGTATGACTGGGTCGTGGAACACTGTGAGACCCCACATCGTCCACGCCAGATCGAGTTCGCGCGGCTCAATCTCACGCACACGGTCATGAGCAAGCGCAAGCTGCTGGACTTGGTCGAGCGGAAACTCGTGAACGGTTGGGACGATCCCCGCCTCCCCACGCTCAAAGGCCTGCGGCGGCGCGGTTACACGCCCGAGGCGATCCGCGCGTTCTGTGAACACATTGGCGTGTCGAAACGGGACGCGACGTTGGAGATGGGATTACTGGAACACTTTGTTCGCGAGGACTTGAACAAACGCGCCCCGCGTGTGATGGCCGTGCTGCGTCCCTTGCGGGTGGTCATCGACAACTATCCGGACAACCAGGTTGAAACATTGAACGCGGTCAATAATCCCGAAGACCCCTCGGCCGGGACGAGGTTGGTGCCGTTCTCGCGGGTGATCTATATCGAGCAGGACGACTTCCGGGAAGATCCGCCGAAGCAGTTCTTTCGCCTCGCGCCCGGACGCGAAGTCCGCCTTCGCTACGCTTATATCATCACATGCACAGACGTGGTGAAAGACGAACGGACGGGGCAAATAATTGAACTGCACTGCACGTACGATCCTGAGACCAAGAGTGGGGCCTCTCGGGACCAGCGCAAGGTCAAAGCGACGATTCACTGGGTCTCAGCGGCCCACGCGATCGAAGCAGAAGTGCGGTTGTACGATCATCTTTTCTCGAAGCCGGATCCGGACGATGTTCCGGACGGACAGGATTACACGGTGAACCTGAATCCGAACTCCCTGGAACGGATTACCGGGTGCCGAGTCGAGCCTAGCCTGCAAGGCGCCGCACCTGGCACGCGATACCAATTCGAGCGGGTGGGTTACTTTTGTGTTGACCCGGACTCCACAGCGGACCGACTCATTTTCAACCGCACTGTCACGCTCAAAGACACCTGGGCCAAGATCGAAAAAACGCAGAAGACCGGTAATGCGCAACAGCGTTGAGGCTCCCCGTGCGCACGACCCTCCGGCTCGCTGTGCTGTGCTCTCTCTTTCTCGTTTCAGCGTGCGATGCGACGCGCGAACGGCTGATGATCGAACGGTATCCCGCGTATCCTGAGAACATTAAGCGCGCCATCGACCGCGGTTTCCTGATTAATGGGATGGACCGCGATCAGGTCTTCCTGACTCTCGGCGAACCGGTCTGCAAAAAGACCATCCAGCATCACGGCAGACCAGTCGAGGTGTGGCTCTATCCGCCGGGCGGCAAGAATCCCTGTATAACGGCGGAATTCCGGGTGTATTTCGAAGATGGCGTGGTAACCGGCTGGCAGACGGTGAAGGTTCCTTCAGGGGGAGGATAAAAAGACTGGCTGGGGGACTAGGATTCGAACCTAGGTAGTCAGATCCAGAGTCTGACGTCCTACCACTAGACGATCCCCCAACCGTGGGCTCAACGTAATATAAGCGATGGCGTCGAGTCAAGACGGGGCGGCTTGAGCGCGCTCAATCCCTTTTTGGAGGCGGTAAAGCGTCCGTTCCCGGCCCAGCAGTTCCATCACCTCGAACAGGCCAGGGCTGGCGGTGCGGCCCGTGAGTGCGACCCTCACCGGTTGGGCCAATTGGCCCATCTTCAGCCCTTCTTTCTCGAGCACGCCCTTGAAAACCTCCTCCAGGCTGGCCTTGGAAAACTCCGCGGCGGCTTCGAGTTTGACCTTGAGCTTGGTGAGCGCGGGAACGATGGCCGGCGTCAGGAACTTCTTGGCGGCCTCTTCTTCGATGACCACATCCCAACCAAAATATGGAGTCACCCAGGTCACCATTTCCACGAGGGTCTTGGTCCGCTCCCGCACCGCGACGACCAGTTTTTCCATCCACTCGGTTGAAACGGCTGCGATCTCTTCTTTCAAGCCAGCTTGCTCTAGATAGGGGACAAGCGCCTGTGCAATCCGGGTCGGCGCTCCGTGCTGAATGTAATAGGCATTGAGCCAAAGCAGCTTGTCCGGATTGAACACTGCCGAAGACTTCTGTACGTGGTCGAAGGAAAATTTTTCGATGAGTTCCTCCCGCGTGAAGATCTCCTGATCGCCGTGCGACCAGCCAAGCCGCACGAGATAATTCACCATGGCTTCTGGCAGATAGCCCATTTCTTTGTACGCCATGATCGAAGTCGCTCCGTGGCGCTTGGATAGTCTGGTCTTATCCGATCCCAGGATCATCGGGAGATGGCCGAACTGCGGCACCGGAAAGCCCAATGCCTGAAATATGGGAATTTGCCTGGGTGTGTTGGTGAGATGATCATCCCCGCGCACGACATGGGTGATGTTCATCAGCGCATCGTCCACGACCACCGAAAAGTTGTATGTCGGGTAGCCGTTGGACCGAAGGATAATCAGGTCATCCAGCACACTGTTGTCGAAGACTACACGTCCCTTGATCAGATCGTCGATGACGGTCTGTCCTTCCTGCGGCATTCTGAACCTCAACGCCGCGTCCCCGGTCGGCGTCGTGATGCCGCGATCGCGGCAGCGGCCGTCGTACTTCGGCGAAAGCCCTTTCGCTTCGGCTTCCTTACGCCGAGCCTCCAACTCCTCAGCTCGGCAGACGCACCAATACGCCCGGCCTTGTTCGAAGAGCTTCATGGCATGCTGTCGGTAAAGATCCATGCGCTCGGTCTGTCGATAGGGCCCCTCGTCCCAGTCCAGACCCACCCACCGCAGGCCCTCGAGAATGGCCTGGATGGATTCCTCCGTCGACCGGCTTTGGTCCGTATCTTCGATACGCAGAATGAAGGTCCCTTTGTTCTGACGCGCGAACAGCCAGTTGAACAGGGCTGTGCGGACTCCGCCGATGTGCAGATGGCCGGTCGGGCTGGGTGCGAATCGAACTCGAACGTTTCTCAGCATCGCTCTCTCATTGAAAATGTCCAGACACTGGCACTACGATGCGCATAAGGCAAGGCGTGCCATCGGCCGCGTATCTATACCACGCTCGCCGCTTGCGAGTACAGTTCGCCCACCCGGGCAGCGGATCATGGGAGAACCGATACAACTGGCTCAAGTCGTGAGTGCTCGCCCACTCACTCCGCATATGCGGGAATTGGTGCTCGAGCCGCTGGAACACCGCATTTCATTCAAGCCGGGGCAATGGGTTTCCTTGAAGTTGCCGGTCGGTCCACACCCTCCCTTGAACCGCGCCTACACGATGGCCGAGCCGGAGCAGCCATCCGGCCTGCTCACACTGGCCTATGACCTTGTACCCGGCGGGCTTGGCTCCCACTATCTCTCAACCCTGAAAACCGGCGACCGGGTCCCCCTTTCGGGACCCTATGGTCACTTCGTCCTCCCGGATCCGTCGACGAAAGAGTTGTTGTTCATCGCGCGCTATTCGGGCATCGTCCCGTTCCGCTGCATGCTCACCCATTGCTTTCTCTCTTCTCGCCCTGTGCACAATAGGATCACATTGCTGTACAGCGCTCCCAGTTGGGAAGAAATGGCGTATCACGACGAGTTCGCAGCCCTTGCGTCTTGGCAGACGCGTTTCCGTTACATGCCGATCGTTCTTCCCCAGAACAGTCCGCCCAACGCAGAAATCGAGGCAATGATCGAACGGCTCAAACCGATCTTGGCCGACGGACCGCCGACGATCCCGATGATTTGCGGGATCAAAGCCTTTGTTCGGCCGTTGCGAACCTTTTTTACCGAGCAGGGTTTCGACCGGCGAGATGTGCGGGTGGAGACGTACGATTAGAAGGCTGTTAACCGTCACACCTCATTCACACATCATTCGGCACATGCAAGGTGGAGATGAATAATCCTAGCGATTGGGTAATGTCGAGCGATGAGAGCGCTTCAGTCCTTTTCCAGTGTCAGTGCCCTTCTTTAACCAGATTTTTGTTCACTGCGGGAATTTCGACCACCACGTCCATCGTGCCGTTGGGAACACATTGGCAGCCCAAGCGCGACTGCAACGTCGTCACGGGTGCTTCCTCGAGTTGATCAAATTCATCGTCCGTCCCCTCGTTGCAGGACTCTAATCCCTTCCGCACAATGACATGACAAGTCGAGCACGCGCAGACACCGCCGCAGACGTGTTCGAGATCAACTCCGTTGCCCATGGCGATATCCAAAATGCTGCCGGGCAGCCCGGTTGATCCATACGGGATTTTGTCCGGCTGGACCAGGACTTGGGTCTCGGTTTTGTCCGGCATGATAAAAGTGACCGTGTACGGTTTGGTTGGTAGCTCGACTTCGGCCTTTTCAATATAGGGATTGATGCCTCCCATGTGTGCTTATTTCCTCCTCCTTCGGTTCAAGGGCTGCTAAAGCTAAAAACGCAGGGGTGGATATCTTCTCTTGGTAATGGCCTTCTTGGGCTCTTATTGGACTATTGACAGTACCTTCTACAGCGTGTTAGCTTTAGTCCGACTAAATCAATCGGAGACTATTATAGTCTCCGATCTGTTCAATCGGCAATAGCCATGCTGAAGTTTTCAAAAAAGGCAGACTACGGACTGATGGCGTTGCAGTACATCGCGGGAGTGCAATTTGGCGATGTGACCCGTGCCAGGATTGTCAACACGAAGGAGATTGCTGAGGAATACAACATTCCTCTGGAATTGCTGGCCAAGGTGCTTCAGACCTTGGCTAAGAGCGGGCTAATCGAAAGCCATAACGGCCCGAAGGGCGGCTATTTGTTGGCAAAGAGCGCGCGCGACATTACCATCGCCCAAGTTTTGGAAAGCATCGAAGGGCCGCTTGGCATTACCGATTGTTATCACGAAAAGGAGGGTGAACCCTGCATGCAGCGCGAGCACTGCACGATTAGGACCCCCCTCCTCAAGATCCAGGACAGCATCTACCAGCTCCTCAACAGCATGACGCTGCAGGACATGATGGGCGGCACGCCGTTGATCACCGTTCAATCGATCACCACCGTACAAGGAGTCGAGCGATGAAGTTTCCGATCTATTTGGACAATCATGCGACCACCCCAGTGGACCGGCGGGTGTTGGACGCCATGCTCCCGTACTTTACCGAAAAATTCGGCAACGCCGCTAGCCGGAATCACTCCTTCGGCTGGGAGGCGGAGGAGGCAGTGGAAAATGCCCGCAAACAGATCGCGAAACTGATCCATGCAGACCCGAAAGAAATCGTCTTTACCAGCGGTGCCACCGAGTCCGACAACCTGGCTTTGAAGGGTGTAGTGGAGATGTACCAGGAGAAGGGCGACCACATTATCACGTCGTCCACGGAACATCGCGCAGTGCTGGACACCGCAAAGGCCCTTGAGGCGAAACGCGGGATCAAGGTCACCTATCTACCGGTGGACAAGCAGGGTCTCGTCAACCCTGACGACGTGCGTAACGCCATTACCGACAAAACCATTCTCATCTCGATCATGTTGGCCAACAATGAGATCGGGACGATCAATCCAATCAAGGAGATTGGCAAGATCGCGAAAGAAAAGGGCGTGCTGTTCCACTGCGACGCCACGCAGGGCGTGGGCAAGATTCCTGTGGATGTGCAGGAGATGGGAATTGATCTGATGTCGTTCAGCGCGCACAAGATCTATGGACCGAAAGGCGTCGGAGCCCTGTACGTCCGGAAAAAGGCCCCCCGCGTTCGGATCGCGGCCCAGATGGACGGCGGTGGGCACGAACGCGGGATGCGGTCGGGCACCTTACCCGTCCCTTTGATCGTGGGATTCGGCAAAGCTTGCGAACTGTGCGAACAGGAGATGGAGGCCGAAGCCTCGCGCCTCGCGGCCCTGCGCGATCGGTTGTACTCGGGGATTGTAAACGCACTGGAGGACGTCTATCTCAACGGCCATCCCACCCAGCGATTGCCTCATAATTTGAACCTCTCCTTCGCATACGTCGAGGGAGAGTCGCTGTTGATGGGGATGAAGGAAATCGCCCTGTCGTCTGGATCGGCCTGCACCTCGGCCACCCTGGAGCCGTCCTATGTATTGCGGGCTCTGGGAGTCGGGGCCGACCTGGCGCATTCCTCGATCCGGTTCGGCTTAGGCCGGTTCAACACCGAAGAGGAGATTGAGTACACGATCAAGCGGGTTATCGAGGTTGTCAATAAACTCCGCGAAATGTCTCCCTTGTACGAAATGGCCAAGGAGGGTGTCGACTTGAAATCCGTCCAGTGGGCCGTCCACTAAAAAATTATGTGAAGCGCACGCCGTGAAGCGAACCGAACGAGAGAGGTTACACGGATGACGAGAGTCGAAGGAGGGTACGATGGCGTACAGCGAAAAGGTTGTCGATCACTTTAACAACCCGCGCAACATGGGAAGTTTCCCCAAGACTGACCCGGACGTGGGAACTGGCATTGTCGGTGCGCCGGAGTGTGGGGACGTGATGAAACTGCAGATCAAAGTGCAGAACGACACGATTGTAGACGCGAAGTTTAAGACGTTCGGCTGCGGATCGGCCATCGCCAGCTCGAGTCTGGCCACTGAATGGCTCAAAGGCAAGACACTTGAAGAAGCGGCCAAGATCAAGAACACGGACATCGTGCAGGAACTCAATCTGCCGCCGGTGAAAATCCACTGCTCGGTCTTGGCGGAGGACGCGATCAAAGCCGCGCTGGCGGACTATAAGAAAAAGGCAGAAGGATCGAGCAAGCCGTCCGCATAAGGACGGCCTCGTTGGGGGATCTAGCGACTAATGGAGTCCGAGATGGAGATGACCAATACAACGGCCCAGACCCCGGTGGTTACGCTGAGCGAATCGGCATTGAAAGAAGTGAAGCGGCTGATGAACGTCCAGGGTGTGACGGCGGGCGGTTTGAGGCTGGGCGTCAAAGGTGGGGGGTGCTCGGGACTGAGCTACACGATCAACTTTGACGATAAGATCGGCCAGTATGACACAGTGTACGAGGTTGACGGCGTCAAGGTGATCGTAGACGCGAAGAGCGCCATTTATCTACAGGGCACGAGACTGGATTTCCAGAAAGACCTCATGGGCGGCCAGTTTAAGTTTGTGAATCCCAATGCGCAGAAAACCTGCGGGTGCGGGGAATCCTTCTCGGCCTGACAGGAAGCGGATAATCGGATAGCTAATAGCTAGTAGCCGCTCCCAGGGCTGAAGGAACCGGCCCCGGAGGGGGGACTTCTGCTACATGCTATTAGCTATTCGCGTTTCTGGCCTGAGTTTTTAACGGATCTTGAGAAGGGACCTTATGCTGCCAAGCCAGAAAACATCCATCCCGCGCACCGAGCTCCAGATGGCGCGCAGCATGTGCTGGCACTGTCAATCGGAGATCAACGGAGAGTATTTTTGCGAACGGTGTGTAAAGGTGCAGCCCGTCTCCAAGGAGATGGACTATTTCACCTGCTTGGGCCTTCCGCGTCGCCTGAATATCGACCCCGCTCGGCTTGAAACCAAGTTTTACGAACTGAGCCGCATGTTTCATCCGGATTTCTACCAGAATAAGACCGAAACCGAGCGGGCGATCAGCCTCAACAATTCCGCGTTGTTGAACACCGCCTACCGGACGCTGAAGGACCCTTTCCTGCGGGCCGAGTATTTGCTGCGCTTGGAAGCAGGCTCCGCGAAAGAGATCCGCACCTCTCCGCCGGCTGATCTGTTCGAAGAGATTCTGGCGCTTCAGGAAGATCTGGAAGAGTTCCGATCCGCATCCCCCGATCGACCGCCTGACGAACTGTGGCCCCTGCGAGCCAAGCTGGAAGCGGACCGGCAAACGCTGGAGCGTCGCCAGGCCGAAATGGAAGCCCGACTGTTCGAGCTGTTTACCGCGTGGGATGCGCTGCAGGACCGCGGAGAAGCCACCAATCACCTCTGCAAAGAACGGGAAGCGATCCTCCAAGAAATGCGGGAGATCCTGTCCAATCGCACGTACGTCAGCAATATCGTCAACGACCTCCTCGCGACCCTCGGATAGACTGCGCTATGGCACGCATCGTCGGCATCGATCTCGGCACGACCAACTCGCTGGTCGCTTATATGGACGCCGGCCGGCCGAAGGTTATCCCCGGTCGGAACGGCCGCACCCTGGTACCCTCGGTCGTAGCCCTCACCGACAACGGGCTCATCGTCGGCGACCCGGCCAAGGAATACCTGATCCGCAATCCCGAGCGGACGATCTACTCGATAAAGCGCTTCATGGGGAAAGGGCTGGCTGATGTCCAGGAAGAACTCGCCTACTTTCCTTACAAACTCCATGAACAAGGCGGCGTGATCCGCATCCAGATCGGCGAGAGGAGCTACTCTCCCCCGCAAATCTCGGCCATGATCCTGAACGAACTGAAGCAACGGGCGGAGGCTTACCTAGGCGAAAGTATCACCAAGGCCGTGATCACCGTGCCGGCCTACTTCAACGACAGCCAGCGACAAGCAACGAAGGACGCCGGGATGATCGCCGGGCTGGAAGTCTTGCGGATCATCAACGAACCCACAGCGGCCTCGCTTGCATATGGTCTTCAGGAACGAACCCAGGGACTCATCGCCGTGTACGATCTGGGCGGCGGAACCTTCGACATTTCGATCCTCAAATTGAAAAACGGCATCTTCGAGGTGCTAGCGACGAACGGTGACACTCATCTCGGTGGCGACGACTTCGACCGCCGTATCGCCGATTTGATTCTGAAACAGGTGCGCATCCAGCGCCGACTGGAGCTGGACGCCTATCCCGACATAATCCAAGCGATACGGCTAGAGGCGGAACGGGCCAAGATTCGGTTATCCGACGAGTACAAGACCTCGGTGGTAATCGATCTGCCTGACGGCCGAGAGCCATTCGTGTTGGATTTGACCCGCGACCAACTGGAATCGCTGACCGTCGATCTTGTCGAGCGGACGCTGGCACCCTGTCGGCAGGCCCTGAAGGACGCAAGGCTCACGCCGGCGGATATCGATGAAGTGGTGCTGGTCGGAGGTGCGACCCGCATGCCATTGGTGCGGCAGCGGGTTCAAGCTTTGTTCGGCAAGGTGCCGCACAGCGAGTTGAATCCCGACGAGGTAGTGGCGCTGGGCGCGGCCGTCCAGGCGGACATTCTCAGCGGCGGCACCCAGGATATGTTGCTGCTGGACGTCACACCGCTGTCGCTGGGAATCGAGACGATAGGTGGGGTGATGAGCACGCTGATCCGTCGTAACACGACGATCCCGGCCAGCGCCAAGGAAATGTTCACCACCTATGTGGACGGCCAGACGTCCGTGGACATCCACATCCTGCAAGGAGAACGGGAATTGGCCAAAGACAACCGCAGCCTGGCTCGCTTTCAGTTGAAAGTGCCGCCGCTGCCCGCCGGCATTCCGCGCATCGAGGTCACGTTCCTGATCGATGCGAACGGGATTCTCAACGTCTCGGCGCGTGACGTACGGACCGGCGAAACCCAGTCAATCCAGGTGAAACCGTCCTACGGACTCACTGACGAAGAAGTCGAGCGGATGATCGGCGAATCGTTCAAGTTCGCGGCCGAGGACCTCAAAATGCGCCAGGTGATCGAGGCCAGGACGGAGGCCGAGGCCATTCTCACAGCAACCCAAAAGGCCCTCAAACAAGGCGGACATCTGATCAGCGCCGAAGAAATCGCCTCGATCGAGACAGCAACGGCCGCCTTGGCGGCCGCCAAGGCGACGGACGACCACAAAGCCATCCGCGCCCGGATCGCCGAGGTCGAGAAGGCCACGCATCACCTCGCAGAGGTATTGATGGACACGGCGCTAAAAGAGGCGCTCGAAAACAAGAAGCTGTCGGAGTTGCCATGAGAAGAGTGATCAGCGTTCAGCCGTCAGCTTCAGTAAGCGAAAGCGAGAAAGCCGATTGCCGGAGGCCGTGAACGGACACCTTTTCAGGAGTTCGCTATGGATCTGAAGTGGCAGGATGCAGAGGAAATTGCGATTCGTTTGTTGGAAACCCACCCGGATACCGACCCCCTGACGGTCCGTTTCACGGACCTACATGCCTGGATCGTCGCTTTGCCGGAATTCAAGGACGATCCCAAGAAGTCGAACGAGAAAATTCTGGAAGCGATTCAGATGGCCTGGCACGAGGAATACCAAGACGCCAAATCCTAGCCTCTCCCGAAACCGGCCCGAGTCGCACGCCCCTCAGTTCGCTTTCTCAGAACCACCGCCTTCTTCGGCCGCCGGTTGGCCTTCCGGAATTTGATCCAACTTATAGAATTCGGTCGGGTCGAGACGCTGCGGCGCCACCTGCGTCGGTTCCGTCCCTTTCGCGAACAATTCCACGGTGCCCTGCTCTTCTTGGTCAGACGTCAGTAGACCGGTCGAGGGATCCACTTTCACGAAGACCACGTCATCGGGAATGGTAAACGGCACGACTGGCAGTTGTTTGAGTGCTTCCTTCATGAAGGTAACCCAGATCGGCAAGGCTACATGGGCGCCGGATTCAGTTTCGCCGAGCGGTCGTCGGTCGTCGAAGCCGACCCAGGTCCCCGCCACCAGATTCGGCGTGGCGCCGATGAACCACGCGTCCGTGTAATCGTTGGTCGTGCCGGTTTTGCCCGCCACCGGCCGGCCAATGGACTTCGCAAGCTGACCAGTCCCCCGTTGCACAACATCTTCCATCATGTTCGTGATGAGATAAGCGGTCTCCTTGGGAATCGCCTGCCGGGGTTCGGGTATGGTCTCTTCCAGGATGCGGCCAGTATTGTCTTTCACGCTGGCGATGGCATATGGCTCGACCCGCACTCCTTGGTTGACGAACACGCCGTAGGCCGATACCAGTTCCATCAGGCTGACGCTGCTGGAGCCCAAGGCGAGCGACAGGTCCGGAGTCAAAGGACTGACGATGCCGACCGACCGGGCGAATTCGATGACATTCCGTACGCCGACTTTCTCCAACAGGCGGACCGTCGCCAGATTGCGCGAATGAATGAGCGCCTCCCGCAAGCTGATCATGCCGAAGAAGTGCCGCTCGTAATTTTCGGGCTTCCAGATTTTCTCTTCGTCTTCCTGCTCGTAGACCACCGGCGCGTCGAGCACCAAGGTCGCCGGGCTCATTCCTTGGCTGAGAGCCGTCGCGTAAATGATCGGCTTAAACGCCGAACCAGGTTGGCGATGGGCCGTGACTGCGCGGTTGTACTCGCTCCGGTTGAAGTCGAATCCACCGACCATCGCGCGGATGGCGCCTGTCTTGGGGTCGATTGCCAGAAGCCCGCCTTCGACGATCGGGGTTTGCTCCAACCGCAGGTGCACGAGATCGCGATCGACCTTCTTGACGGCGACTTCGATCACGTCCCCGGGCTTCACCAGTTGCTTCGGATCGTGCACCCGCACAAAGTCCTTGGTCGGATCCCGGCCCTTCAGTCGCCGTTTCGCCCACGCCATATCGTCGAACGAGAGCCGCCCGACCCTCGTTCCGAGATGGACCAGCACGTGGTCTTTGCCAATCTTGGTGACCACGCCTTCCATGATGTCTCCTTCTTTCAACATCTGAGACGCCGCCGACGGGTTCGCGGTCAACGTCGCTGGATCGACGGTCCGGAGCGGTCCGCGCCAGCCCTGCCGCTTGTCCAGATCGCGGAGGCCGTTGCGGAGAGCGGCCTCGGCGGCCTTCTGCATCTCGACGTTCAAGGTCGTGAAGACTTCCAGCCCGCCCTTGTACACCATTGCCTCGCCGTACTTGGCGACCAGAAGCTGCCTGACATGCTCGATGAAATAGGGCGCGATCTGCTCCGCGCCGGACCGCCTGAACGCCAGCGGTTCTGCCGCCGCCTGTGCCCGTTCTTCGGGCGTGATGAACCCCGCTTCTTCCATGCGGGCCAGCACGTGCTCCTGCCGCTTCTTCGCCCGTTCCGGTGCCTTGAACGGCGAGTAGGCGCTCGGCGATTTGGGCATGCCGGCGAGAAACGCCGCCTCCGCCAGCGTCAACTTCGGCAGTTCCTTCCCGAAATACGTCTGTGCTGCCGCTGCGACACCATACGCACCCTGTCCAAAATAAATTTGGTTTAAGTACATCTCCAGGATCTGCTCCTTGGTCAGCACCAACTCCATCTTATACGCGAGGATCAATTCCTTGAGCTTGCGCTCGAACGTCCGTTCGGGTGAGAGAAACAGAGACCGCGCAAGTTGCTGCGTGATGGTGCTGGCACCTTCGACCCGGCCGCCTCGCCGGAGATTGGTCCAGACCGCGCGCAAGATGCCAATGACGTCAAGACCCGGATGCTCGAAAAAGCGCGTGTCCTCCACGGCGATGACGGCCTGGATCAGCGGTTTGGGAATCTCCTGGAGCGGCGTCAGCAAACGGCGCTCGACAAAGAATTGCCCGATGATCTGGTGATCGTCCGAATAGACACGGGTGACCAGGCTGGGTTGGTAATTCTGAAGCGGATCGAGCGGCGGCAAATCCTGCGAAACATACCACAGCACGCCGGCGGCGGAACCTCCGGCCAACAACACCAGCAACGTCCCCGCTGCCAAGACGATCTGCCACCACGCCCATCGCCGGGGCCGTTCCCGAACCTCGATAAACCGCTCGCTGTCAGGCACGCAAACGAGTCTCCAGAGAGGATGAACACGGAGGGATGTGAATGATATCTAACCATACAATGCATATACGCAAAACTCAAGCACGGGAGGTTCTTGGAGTTCCGGGTGCCAAGTGTTGGGTCTCCCCGAAGAATTGAGACAGACGGCCTTGTTCGGCGGGCGGCCTTTCGGCTATAGTGCCGCGACGCCTTCCCCAGAGCGTCTGTTTGAAAAGAGTGAAAAGAGGAGCCGACCCCTTCATGACTCAACACGCAACTCCCCATCTGCAGCCAAACGTTCGGTGCGTTCCCCATGGGCATCGGCCCGACATCCGCAACGTCGCCATCATCGCCCACGTGGACCACGGCAAAACCACCCTGGTCGATGCCCTGCTTCGCCAGACGCGCGCGCATCGCAAGATCGACGAGATGGGTGAACGGATTCTCGATTCGATGGACCAAGAGCGCGAGCGCGGCATCACAATTTGCGCCAAGAACGCGAGCATCGTCTACAAGGGCGTCAAAATTAACCTCGTGGACACGCCGGGACACGCGGACTTCGGCGGCGAAGTGGAGCGGACACTGCGCATGGTGGATGGCGTGCTGCTCCTGGTGGATGCAAAGGAAGGGCCAATGCCGCAGACCACCTTCGTGCTCCGCAAGGCCCTCTCGCTGGGGCACAAAGCGATCGTGGTGATCAATAAGATCGACCGACCGGATGCTGTCGTGGACGACGTGCTCAACCGCACCTTCGATCTCTTCGTCCACCTGGGCGCAACTAATGAACAGCTCGATTTCCCGATCGTCTACACTGCCGCGGTCAAAGGCCTCGCAACGCTGGACCTCGAGAAGCCGGGCACGGACATCACGCCTTTGCTTGATACGATCTTGGAGCAGCTCCCTGCTCCCAGGATCAGTCCCGACGCGCCGTTGCAGATCTTGATCCTCGCCCTGGTTTACGACACCTACAAGGGCAAGCTTGGAATCGGGAAAATTCAGTCCGGGTCCATCGCCCGGCGCCAGAACGTCGTCCGGATCACACGCAACGGAACCCATGTGCCTGGCAAGGTCTCGGATCTCTCGGTTTTCTTCGGTCTCGAGCGTCTGGACGTCGAGCGCGCCGAGGCGGGGGACATTGTCGCAATCGCCGGCCTGCCCGACATCGGCATCGGCGACACCATCGCCGACGCCGATCACCCGATCGCGCTGCCGCCCGTGTCCATCGACGAGCCGACGGTTCGGATGACCTTCTCGGTAAACAACAGCCCCTTCGCCGGACGGGAAGGCAAGTTTCTCACCTCACGACATCTGCGGGAGCGGCTGTTCAAGGAACTGGAAACCAACGTTTCTTTGCGGGTGCAGGAAACTCAAAGTCCGGACCGGTTCTTGGTGGCCGGCCGTGGCGAGTTGCATCTGGCTGTCCTGATCGAGCAGATGCGCCGCGAAGGTTACGAACTCCAGGTCTCTCAACCGGAGGTAATCCTGCACCAGGAAGACGGGCAGATCTTCGAGCCGTATGAAGAATTGACCGTGCAGGTGCCCTCAGAATACCAGGGTGCAGTGATCGAAGAGATCGGTCGGCGACACGGCCAACTGCGCCACATGAAGCTGGTCCATTCCGAAAGCGCCGCGAGCGAGGTACATCTCGATTATTACATTCCGACGCGCGGGATTATCGGCCTCAAACACCTCCTTCTGGCCAGGACTCGCGGCACCGTGATCCTACACCATGTTTTCAAGGGTTACGAACCGATGGATGACCGTGCCCCGCTGACGCCCCCACACGGATCGCTGGTCGCCTTCGAGGACGGAGTCAGCACAGCCTACGCGCTGTTCATGGCGCAGGAGCGCGGGACCCTGTTCATCGGACCTGGCGTCGAGGTCTATCAAGGCATGGTCGTCGGCCAGAACAGCCGCGATGAGGACCTCGACGTGAACGTGTGTAAGACCAAGCACTTGACGAACATGCGGGCTGCGGGTGCGGATGAGGCCTTGCCCCTCACACCGCCCCGGCAGATCACGCTGGAGTTTGCGCTCGAATACATCGGGCCGGACGAGCTGGTCGAGGTGACGCCGACGAGCCTCCGCATCCGCAAGCAACTCCTTCATCCCGAAGACCGACGAAAGGCCCGCAAGGATCGGAAGAGTTGAAGATCCGGCGCAAGTTCTTCAAGCCCTCTGCTACCCGGCCGCTGTACGCGATCGGCTACACATTCCCGGCCCCACCGACCGACGCCCTTCAACGTCGATACGACATGGAATACGGCGGCCCACTCCTGCTCACACCCGAACCGTCCAAGCCGCAGCTCGCTCGCGAGGGCGAGTCCTTCCGCGCCACCCACGGCCCATGGCGTGCTCACATCCGGATCATGCTCCCGGCTGAAGAAACCAACGAATGGAAGGAACGACTGGTCTGGAACCATTCGCGTATTGGTCTAGTGGCCGCCGGCAGTCTGACACCGACCAACGCAGCCGATACAATTTTGTTGGCCGCTCGCCTGGCGCGGGAATTCGCCTTGCTGACCGACGGCACGGTCTACGACGTCGCCGCCCAGGCGTACATGAATCCTTCCGATTGGAAGAATCTCGACCTGACCTCCTTCCATAGCGACCATCATGTCCGCGTCGTGCAGACGGAGGATGTACACCCCGGACGCGACTGGTTCCACACACTCGGACTCAGCAAATTTGGTCTGGACGAAATCGAACTGTTCCAGCCCCTCGGTCTTCCCGACGCGCCGGCGACGGAGTTGCTGCGGGAACTCGCTGACGAACTGATCCGGCGCGGCCGCAGCCCCAAGGTCGGCGAGGTCATCGAGGGCCCGTTTCTCTCCCGCGCCGTTCAAGTGGTCCGACACCGCACCGCTTCGCCCGGCGGAATGCTGCTGATTCTCCGTGAAATACAACCGCTTCTTTGAGCGAGCGTTCTAACCCCTTGGTTTCTCAGCAGACTTTCCCGATTTTGCACAGACTTCCCTCTCCGGCTAGGGCTTTTGGCCCGTTGACAAACTTTTCAGCCCCGTGTTACCAAGCCACAAAGATGGGGCATCGGGCCTTTTAAACCTGAAGAGGAGGTCGGTATGACTACTGATGTCGCACCTGAAATCAAAGTCGGAGATATAGCGCCGGACTTCACCTTGAAAGATCAGGATCAGAACGACGTGAAGCTGAGCGACTATCGGGGCAAGAAAAACGTCGTGCTCTGTTTTTATCCCCTCGATTGGAGCCCAGTCTGCACCAATGAGAACAAGTGTTTGACCGACGATTTCCCCAGCTTCCAGAGCGCCAACGCGGAAGTCTTCGGTATCAGCACGGACAGCTTCTTTTCGCACAAGGCCTGGGCCGATGCGTTGGGGCTCAAGCACCGTTTGCTCGCCGATATGCACCGAGAGGTCTGCAAGAAATACGGCCTGTACTTTGAGCCGCTGAACTGTGCGAAGCGCGCGACCGTGATCGTGGACAAAAACGGCAAGGTCGCCTACGTCAAGGTGCAGGAGATCAAGACGGCGCGCGACGACAAGGAGATTCTGGAGGCGCTGAAGAGACTGAACTAATCCGCACAAGACTTGAGCATCAAGGACCGAGCGGGTAACGGTTCGACTGGCCCGCTCGGTCTTGAGTACTGCCATGGCTGTCGAAGACGTCAGCGACGAGAATTACAAAGAGTTCACCGATTCGCCTGCTGCGGTGGTGGTCTACGGGATCGCTTCTTGCGCGCCTTGTAACGAGTACGACCCGATCCTGGAGCAAGTTGCCTCACGTTTTACGGATGTGCGGATCGGCAAAGCCAAGATGCACATCCCCGGCCGCTGCCGCGAGATTAAGAAGCTTCATTCGTTTGAAACCTATCCGACTACCCACTTGTTCTCCAAAGGCCGCCTCCTCCTCATCCGCGAAGGGAAGTTGGAAGCTGACGAACTCGCCGCGCTGATCTCGGACCACCTGCTGAAGTAAAAAAGACGCAGAGAGGGGCTTGTGCTGCTCGACAGGAGCAGAGCGGTTCCCGTCGCCAGGCGTCCATCCCCACCTGGGCTTTCCGGCAAGATGACAACCCTGTGTGTGTTAAGGTATTCCTCCCCAGAATTTGCCCTTGACGCTCTCAAGGAGGGCATTGAGACCGGCTTGCCGGGAAGGTGGCTCTGAGCTGCCGGGCGTGCAGCGGTGAACCGAGGCATTGCCCCGGTCCGATCCGCCCTCACCACTGCGGATGAAGCTGTTTTTCGGTGTGTTGTTTCCGTACGTTCGTCCTCCTCCTGTCGGCCCCTGACCGCCTTTCTCTCCTTCCATGCCAAGGGCCTCGTTTTCGAGGGAAGGGTCAAGCGGGACAATCAATGCCATGAGGGACTGAGAGACGTCCAAAGAAAGCAATGCAAGACGATAAGAGCCGACAACTCCCCCCTCTCTCTGAGCAACCTGTGTCAGGCGATCCTCTCTTTTTTTATCTATCTTGCATATTCGAACGCCAAATCACGGGATTGGACGAGGCGGATACGATGCAGGGTGCCGGGAGAGATGGCTTTAACGAGGCGGTCCCAGATGGCACACACCAGTTTCTCGCCAGTGATCGGCTGACTGTCCAAGACCTGCCGCAAGTTTTGACCGTCGAACGGGCGAACCACCTGTTCAGACACCAATCGATCCAGCGCACCGATATCCGTCACCATGCCGGTTTCTCGGTCGATTGGCCCGTGCACGGTTACAAACAGGTCCCAGGTATGGCCACTCCATGACCCACCCGTACCCGGCGGCCCAGGCTGCTCTTCATAGACCGCAGTAAACTCATAGCGTCTCGTCACGCTGGCCATCTCCAATCCGGCTGCCGCTGTCACTTCGGCGTACAGATCCTCATCCTCATACAGCCTGACAGTGTGGAGGGCGTTGAGTTGCGGACGGGTCTCCAACCGTCGCCACAAGACGCGCGCAACGTTCTCGGTGGTTGGGATCATATCGGTGAAATAGGGGGTATCAAGGTTAAGATGTTTGTGATCGAACTCTTCGAGCACCTCCTGTAGTGCGTGTTTGACGTCGAAGAGATTCACCACCATGCCCGTGCGCGGATCAACCTCACCCGCAACAGTCACCTCCAGCAGATAGTTGTGTCCATGCCCCGGCTCATTGTGGCAAGCGCCGAAGACCGCCCGATTGCGAGCGGCATCCCAGTTCGGCTTGTGGTAGTGGTGGGCGGCAGCAAATTCAATGCGCTTCGTCAACAGGACGGGAGGCATCGCGTGGTCTTTCTCAGCGAAGGAAACGGAAAAGGGCCGGGATCGTCATTCACCGTCACGGTGGCGATCCCGACCCTTCCATAACAAAATCGACGCTGGCGCCCGCAGGGGTCATGCGCTGAAGGAACTGCCGCACCCACAGGTCGTCTTGGCCTGCGGATTTTTGATCGAAAAACCGGAGCCTTGGAGGCTGTCCACGTAATCGACTTCTGCACCGTTCAGCAACGGAGCGCTCTGCGAGTCCAGGATCACCTTCACACCGCCTTTCTCAATAACCGTGTCATCATCGGAGAGCTTGGACTCGAAGGCCATTCCGTACTGATAGCCGTGACACCCGCCGCCACGCACGTAAATGCGCAATCCGACCGTGTCCTGCTCTTCCTTCATGAGTTCGAGAATTTTCTGTTCCGCCTTCTCGGTAAGAGTAATCATCGTCTCCTCCCTGCATTCAGGCACACTGCCGTATAGACGACAGTATCTTCCTGTTTTTAAAGGATATAGGGCGCTCCCGCGCGAAGTCAACAGTCCCACCCGCCGGGTTCTCTCCGCAGCGCTTCCTCATTGAGACCGAGATCTTTCAGCCATTCCTGCCGCATTTCTAGCGGCACAACTGCTTGCGCCCGGTACTGGCCGTGGTGAACCGTGAGCGTGACCGGACTCTGCTCATCGGCCACGGCCTTCGCAAACTCCGCCGTCGTCCGGAACCGCACGAAATGCACCGCGCTGATTTTATCCTCCTTGCTACGTCCGCCTTCGAACTCTCCGTAGACGACATGGGGCCCGGCTGCGATCGCGACGGTTTCTCCGCGATCGATGCCTCGGAATAGATCCAGAACGGGCCGAATCTGCTCCTGCTCCGTTATTTCGATGAACAGCGTTGCGCTTAATTCTCCATTTGCCGGCAGCAGGGCATTGTACACGTCCAGCTCAGCCTGGATCTTCTGAGGGTCGAGGATGTGTTCCACCCGGAGCATTTCCTGTATTTGAAACTGGATCGTGTCGCGATTTTCAAAGACCAGCGTGACGAGATTGCCGACCGAGATGCGTCGGCGTCGCTTTAGTGCGATGATACGCGCGCGAAACTCATCCCGTTGCCGTTCATAGTCGGCATAGGAAATCACATCGCCGAGTGTCAAGCCTTTCATCCGGTCACCCTGCTCATTTGAGTTGTCCCCTGTCACGCGCCTGGACACGCTCACGCCCTGATGACGGCAACCCATAGGCATCACGGACGATTTGAATAGGATGAAGCGTGCGCTTCCCCCCGACATGAGCGGAGGCGCCAGCCTGATCCAGTTGAAGACCGGCAAGCGGGCAATCGGAAGCGATGAGATCGGCCGGCACCTTCCTGATATCGCGCACCGCCTTGCCAGCGATCGACATCGACAAGTCGAAGAACTCCGTCTTGGCCGCCCAGGTCCCGTCGTGGCCAGAGCAGCGTTCGATCACCTCCACCTGCGCACCAGCGCACTCCATCAATTCCTTGGACTTCAAGCCGATATTCTGATCGCGCAGATGGCAGGGGACCTGATAGGCCACACGGCCCGGCTTGTACAGGAAATCCATCGCCAGCTCACCTTCCCGCTTCAGCTTCATCAGGTACTCACACACGTCGAAGGTTCGCTGCGCCAGTTGCGCCGCGTCATCGCCCGGCAACAGATACGGATACTCTCGCTTGAGCATCAGACTGCAACTCGGCACCGGCACGACAACGTCATAGCCGTCGTCCAGCCAGGGTTTAAGACCGCCCATAATGGCCTTGGCGGCCTTCACGATCGCCCCGGTGTCTCCGATGTCGAACGCCGGCATGCCGCAACATTGCAGCTCCGGCACGACCACGCGGATTGCGTTTTTCTCCAGCACTTGAACCGTCGCCTGGCCGACATCCGTCGCCTGGTAGTTCACGAGACAACTCGCGAACAGCACGACCTTGCGTTCGGCCGAGCCGGGTGAGGCCGCTCGCCGTGTCCGTCTCCACCACCGCACAAACGTCTCCCGTGCGAAGGGTAGCACCTGCCGATCCCTGTGCACCCCGAGCACCCGATCGAGCGCCGCGCGAATCCCCTGGCGCTCCATCATCCAGTTGACGATCGGCGCCGCCAGACTGCCGGCGGCACCGATCAAGTCGGTTTTTGTCAGGAGACGGTCCCGCCACCGCACTCCCTTCTCCGCCGCCAGTTGCTTCTTCCACGCGAGCATCAACCGGGGGAAATCGATCTCGTATTGATGGGGCGGGGTATAAGGGCAGTGATTGAAGCAAAGCTTGCAGTAGTAACACGTATTGGCGATCTGTTCGAAATCGGCCGGTGCAAGCTTGGACACATCACTCTCCTGTGCATCGATCCGGTCGAACAGCGTGCTGAAGGACGGACAGAGATTGAAGCACCGGCGGCAGCCGTCGCAGATCTCGTACACGCGATGAGTTTCTTGACCCAACTGCGACCGCTCGATCGGATTAATGAGGCTCAGGCCTTTCATGCGTCATGAAGATTCAACCATCAGCGATCAGCCGTCAGCTCCTGAGCTGACGGCTGAATACCGATGGCTTTCAACTGATTATCCCTGTTTCAAGCTTTCCAATCCCTTCGTGAAACGGTTGGCATGGGACCGTTCCGCCTTCGCCAGGGTTTCAAACCATTCGGCCAGCTCTGGGAAACCTTCCTCGCGGGCGGTCTTAGCCATGCCCGGATACATCTGAGTGTATTCGTAAGTCTCTCCTTCGATGGCCGACTTCAAGTTGGCTTCTGTATTGCCGATCGGCACATTGGTCACCGGATCGCCAACCTCTTTCAAGAAATCCAAGTGACCGAATGCGTGGCCCGTCTCCGCTTCCGAAGTGTCTCGGAACAGGCCGCCGATGTCCGGATAGCCTTCGATATCCGCACGTCGTGCGAAATAGAGATAGCGCCGGTTCGCCTGGGATTCGCCGGCGAAAGCCTGCTTCAGGTTTTCGTGGCTCTTGGTGCCTTTGAGAGTCTTGCTCATCGCTTCTTCCTCCTCTGAATAGTTAGGTGTTGTGATGGATGATGACCCATGTGGCATGCCGCGGCGCCAGGTCTTTTCCTTCGCCGACATGCCGCGCAGTAGCCCTGAAACTCAACCCGATGCCCTGTCACCTGGAAGTTCAGCCGACTGCCGACCCGCATTGGCAGTCGATCGAGCGTCACATCCATCAGGTCCTCGATCTTTCGGCAGCCCAGACAGATCAGGTGATGGTGCAGATCGATGTTGGCGTCGAACCGGGATCGGTCATGCCAGTAATTGACTTCCCGCACAAGGCCCGCTTCGCGCAGCACGGCCAGCGTGTAGTACACCGTGTTCTGAGAGATCATGGGGTGGATCTTTTTGACCTCCCGATACAGATCTTCGGCCGTCGGATGGCGGGCCGTGCCGGCCAAGGCGCCGTAGATCGCCGCCCGCTGAGGCGTCATGCGCACCCCGCGTTCCCGAAACCGCCTCCTTATCTCGTCGAGGCTAAGTGCCATGTTATTCCTCGATAGGAATGATTCCTAAATATCATACGGCCACCCACACGTGCAAGAGGGCTGAAACCGGCACGTGTTTCAGCCGGTACGGCCGTAGACCGGCAATTCGTCGGCCATGTCCGCAAGCGGCTTGTACGCGCGATCTTTCGCCGACAGCAGCGGCTCGGTCACCGGCCAGGCGATCCCCAAGTTCCCGTCGTTCCACAGAATGCCGCGTTCGTCGGACGGGGAATAGAACCGCGTGCACTTGTACAGGAAAGCCGCACCATCGCTGGTCACACAGAATCCATGCGCGTACCCCGGCGGGATATAAAGCTGAAGGCGGTTCTCGGCGGACAGCTCGACACCGTACCATTTGCCGAATGTGGGCGAGCCCTTGCGGATATCGAGTACCACGTCATAGACCGCGCCGTACGGCACCATCACTAGCTTGCCCTGGGGTTGCTTGAGTTGGTAGTGCAGGCCCCGGACAGTCCCGCGCACCGACCAGGACAAGTTGTCCTGCACGAAAGGACCTTCGATGCCTGCCTGGGCGTAGCGCATCGCGTGGTATGTCTCCATGAAGAATCCGCGCGCATCGTGAAAGATCTCGGGCTCGATCAACATTACCCCTTCCAGTTCGGTCGGTATCACACGCACCGCTCCCTCCTTTCTTTCCTTCTTCGCTCTGTTCTCGATTGATGACCCGCCTGACAGCCACCAACGAGCGGCCGTTCTTACGCTGTTCCGGTTGAAAGGATAAGCGAGGCGAACGGAGAGCGCCACACCGATCTTCAGCAGGTCTCATGGTTTTGAGGACCACCCGGCAAAATGCACAGCCCCCCTCACTCTCTTCAGAGCCCACTGCTAGGACCCATTGCCTTCTTCAAGGCATCGGGTGCTTCGGTATGAGGGGGCCCGGGGAAGAGACGAGGACACGCTGGATCTCCTCACTATTTGGCGCTGCGCTGGTGGCTCTTTTTCTTTCAAAGCGTAACGCGGTTCGTCGTCGCAGTCACGCGGATCCAGCAAGCGGGTAGCGTTGCCAGACGCACTCAATCAGCAGCGCGGCGGGTGTGCTAAAAAGCGTGAGTTCGCAGGGCGGATCCCCGCATCAGGACGGTACCGCCTGCCTCCGCCAAGCGGCTCCAGATCGTCTCCACCATGGCTTCCAGGATGGCTTCCGTCCCGAACCGGAGACCGACCACCGGCTTTGTTGGTTCTGTCAACGGAGGTCGGTATGAACCACCGCCCAGCACCGGTCAAAATCTCGGCACGCAACTCTTCCGGGATGTAGAGCGAAGAAAGGCCGGAGGTGCAGAGCGACCAGGCGGAGTCAACAGCAGGCGACCGAGAGTCTGGACAGGCCCAAGCCCCACCCAGTATCATCTGGCGCAGATGATATCGGGGAGAGATGGCCGATGGTGACCATTACGCTCCTGGGACAACTTCAATCCGCCGATGGCGAGCGCGATCTGGCTTGCGAAGTCACCGACCCCATCACAGTGCGACAACTAATCCAACGCCAGGGTCGGAACCTGCGGGACATCCTGCAACTGATGAAGGAAAAGAAAGTGCTGGTGACCGTCAACAAACGGATCGCCAGCATGGACACAGTGGTACGCGACGGCGACGCCATCAAGCTGGTCGGCCACGACGGCACGGGAGGAAGCGGATTGGGCCCCTCGCTCGTCTGACTGAACCAGCACACTGTGTCGCGCAGGCGCGACGCACGCAGAAACGTCACCCACGAACGAAGAAGGGCTGGTTCTTGTGAGAACCAGCCCTCTCTGCGTGGGGAAACCTATGAAGCCTGGACAGGAGCCCTCGCTAAGTTCAGTGCAAGCGGGTCACGTGCACTTACTTCTTCCCGAGAATGGCATCCTTGGCGACTTTTGCAACACGGAACTTGACGACGCGCTTGGCAGGAATCTTGATCGGCTCACCGGTCTGAGGGTTGCGCCCCATGCGCGCCTTCCGATTCGACAACACCAGCTTGCCGATCCCGGGAACAGTGAAGGTGTTCTTCGCCTCTTTGTACGCGAGCGCGGCGAGCTCATCAAGCATCTGGACGGCGGCCTTCTTGGTGATCCCGACTTTCCCTGCCAGATGATCGGCGATCTGGGACTTCGTCATCGATTTGGCCATACGCACCTCCTTCATGTCTCATGATGGTAAATAGTAAGTTGCGGTGGCGATCTGGAACTGCCCGTATTCCAGGTCTATTGTGTAGGAACTTTGTCGCAGCCTGCGAAGGGCGGGCAAACCGGCGCAGAGTGTAGCCAAAGCCCTGGAGGCTGTCAACCGGAAAAACGCGCATCTGGTATGGCAAAAAGCATACTCGCGCACTCTTGATTGGCAACAGATGTCAGAGTAGAGTGATACTCTGGCTTGCAAGAACTCGAAATCATTCCATTTCAGGAGCGCAAGATCCTCATGGGCAAAGAACTACCGATTGTGCCGACCTCTCCACAAGCGAAAGAGGGGGGTAAGGGAGAATCATACATTTATTGCAGGGTCTTCTGCGGTCGAGAGAATGCCCCCCCACTCAAACTGCTACTGGATTTTCTCAAATCGCGCGGCCAAGTGCCCTTGATTCCCAAAATGGATCCCGCGGCACTTGAAGAATGGGCCTGGGTCCATATCTCTTTGGGATATAACCGAGATCGTAAACCAATCCAACTCTTTTGCCTGCGAGACCGGGGAACCTATAAGGAGGCATTCGAACAGGAACAGAAACAATTTCTCGAACGGTTATCGGTCTACGATGACATCGAAGCTGACCTCGTGCGAGAGCATGTGCGACGGGCTCGGTTCATCGCCACCACGCGATTGGTCAAGGATGATGTGACGGAAGACGGATACGATTTCAACGGCTGGATTCTGGAATTTTTCCAAGAGCATTGCAATGGGATCGTCCAGATGGATGGGAAAGGATTCTTTTCGCCGAAAGGCGAATTGGTCGTCGAACTGCAGGACGAGATCTCGTCCGAGATCGACATGGTCTGATCACAATCGGCCTTTCGGTCATACCCGTGTCACAGGAACCGCAGAGCCGCTTTCCGGTTCTCGCCGACCGGTGGTTTGATCGAGCGCGAGCCGCCCTCGGCGACCAGCTTCCTTGCCGCAAAGGGTGTTATCAGTGCTGCTTCGGCCCGTTTGCTGTCACCATACTGGATATTGTGGAATTACAGCGGGGGCTGGGGCTGATGGATCCTGCGTGCCGGGATACGATTCAAGACCTCGCCCGTCGATTCGTCGCCACGATCGAATCCCGGTATCCCTGCCTTGCCGAACGCCCCTGGCTCGACGACTGGCCTGACGCGGAGATCGATCGGCTGGCCGCCGAATTCGCCGAGATCCCCTGTCCTGCGCTTCAACCGGATGGCAGTTGCGGCGTCTATCCTTTCCGGCCAGTCACCTGCCGGATGATGGGCATTCCCGTTGAAGAACGGGGAATGGTTTACGGGGCCTGCACGGTGCAGACCTTTGTTCCGGTCTTGCGCCTCTCCCCCTCGTTACGCCTGGAAGAGGAAATCCTGGCGCGGCAGGAAGCCAACGAACTGGACCGTCTGAGCCGAGAGCGACAAATCGCAGGAGAGGAAGTGCTGCTGCCCTATGGATTTCTCCCCGAGCGCATACCGGAGACTCTTCGCTCCACCTGGACAGGGTGTGAAGCGCTGTGATAAGTTCGGCTCTACTTCGCCGACGGGTGCGCCTGTAGCTCAGTGGATAGAGCACTAGCCTCCGGAGCTAGGGGCCACAGGTTCAAATCCTGTCAGGCGCGCCATATATCCCATTGATTTGACCACGGCCGGGTGGTCGCTTTTGGCGACAGGGCGAACATTCCAGCGACCGGCAAGTTCAACACCCGGTGGGCCGTTAGCTCAGCTGGTAGAGCAGCTGACTCTTAATCAGCGGGCCGCAGGTTCGATCCCTGCACGGCCCACCAAAAATCAACAAGTTATATTCTTCTCCCCAAACCCACCGACCAGATGTAGACACCGTGTAGACAGTTGAAAAGCAGTAGTTTTCTGCCACTGACATTCTGACCTTCTCCTTCCCTTCGAAATTTCCCGGTCTAAAAGAGTGCTTGCAAAGCCTCTCCGGCTTTGAAAGAGCGGGCCATCATTTTTTCGAAGGCATCATGGTTCTGGAATGCAGAACCGGTTAGATCAACGTAACCGTACCGGCGGAGGAGTGGCTTGCTCGCTAGCGGCAGATCAACTTCTACAAGGAGAGGAGAGTCAGACAGGAAAGAATCCGAACCGATAAAACGGCGTCTATTGAACATTCACGAAGTATGCGAATACACCAGGCTCTCAGTCCACACCCTCTACGCCATGGTTAGCCAACGCCGAATGCCAGACGTCAAGGCAGGTCGGCTAACCAAATGTGATCTCAAGGCGATCGATGGATGGATCGAAAAGAATTCTGTGAGGCCCTTGAGGACGTAGCAGACGAGAAATCCCAAAGCCATCATTTGCGGGGCGGCGGATATTGGCCGACCGATTTTTCATGAGTCGCTTGGTCTACCGCGGAATCGAATCTATTGGAGAGATATTAGGAGATTATTGATATTCGACGACTGCCGCAATTGCGGCCACAAGTTCTTCCATCACCGTCGATGGCAGATTTCCAAACTTCTTTATAAACCGGGAAGTATCCACTCCCCTGAGTTGAAGGGCATCGATAGAAGAAGTCTTTGAGAGGCCGTTCCTACCGTCAGGATCGATCCGGACATGCCAGATACTTCCCTTGAAATGATCTTTCCATTCAGTAATGGGGGCAATCAGCCTGAGAGGGAGCCGACCAAGCGCATCAGAACTGACTATGACGGCCGGCCGTGTTTTCTTTATCTCAGAACCCACGGTCGGGTCTAAGTTGACGAGCCAGATTTCGCCGCGCTTAGGCGATGGCGGGTCAGTACTCAACGAAGCCTCCACTCTGGAGATCGCTTCTATCTGCGCCCTCCGAATAGTGTGACTTCAGTTTTTCTGCTTGCTCAGACAGAATCCGTCTGCGCTCTTCAAGCGGCAACTTCATGAAGGCGCGTCGTTCAATAAGGGTGAGCGGCTCCTCGACATCAAGAGATTCACCAAGCAACCTTTTGACTTCCTCACGGCTAATCAGTCCTTCTGCATAGGCTCGAAGCGCTGTTTGCTGAAGCCATTGTGATTGCTCGGGTTCCAATTCACCCGGCTCTTTCCGTTTCCATTTCAAGCGGTTTATGAGCATCATCCAGTGCCTGTAGTAACCCTCTGAGATGATGTCCAAATCGAACAGTCGACGAACAAGAGCTTGCACGCTCATTCCAAATCGTTTCTTAAAAAGCAGCAGTTCTTCACGAAGAATAGTGTCCCGCTTAGTACCAATCTCGCGATAGACCACTTGTGCGGGAGCCAGGAAGGCTGCCCCGAACCGAAATGCCGCTTTTTCCTCATCAAGATTAGGCCCTACCTTCAAGACAAGATGGCCTAATTCATGCGCAAGGCTCAGTCGCTGGCGCTCTCCGGACACGCCTTTTGAAGTGACGAGGCCCGCTGCTTGAGTCTGGGTGGCTTCATCAACAGCCACCGCGCAAATGCCATCGAATTTGTCGATAGCATCAATCTCGATGACATGAATGTGATGATCTTCGAGCACCCCAACCATGCTTGAAATTGGATCCTGCCCAAGCTGCCAATTCGTCCGCAATTTTTCAGCAGCCCGCTCAGTATCTTCTATCTTTGAAATACAATACGCGTGGATCGGCAGCCGATTCCCGTTCGGCCATCCTGTCATGGCCTGAAGAATCACTCTATCCTCCAAGACTTCCGTCACAAGGCTCTCAATTCTTTCCTGATCTTTCTTGGGCAAAGATGAAGCCTTTCTATAACCGATGAACTTGACCTTGACTTGAGGCTCTCTCAAAAAGTAAGACGCCTTGACCTTGAAGGTGTCGGCAAGCTTGTTCAGAACAATTGGTGACGGGCTAGCCTTCCCACATTCATATTTCGAAAGCGCCTGCTTTGTTACAACATGGCCCATGGATGCAGCAAGCGCATCCAGCGAAAGGCCTCGCGACATTCGTAGCCGCTTCAGCCGCTGAGCGATGTTAGCTGAGCCAGACATTGATAAGCACTGAGTGTGGTTGACAAATTATACAATATAATCTCTATTTGTCAACCATCTCAGTCTGTATAGCTGATGTCAAGCCGCTTGTGTAAATTTGTGGAAGGGGGCGCCGGTGCCACCACTACTGAAATCGGTTGCAGATGGCAGCGAGAATCCGCTCCACACGCTGCACGTTGACCACGCACACCCTTGGTCGGGTCTGCCGCCGCACCTCGACCCAGCCGCGTGCGATGCCGGGGGTCGTCCGCCGCGTCCGCGCCGCGTCACGCTCATCCATCCCGTGCCGGGCGTCGGCGCGCGCCGGACTCCGTTCCGACGCCCGCACGCCCAGTGAGCGATCCCGGGCCTCGATGGCGAGCCGGCCCACGCAGGCGTGCCACCGCTGTCGGGTGTGGGGGGGGGCTAGGTCCCCCCAGCAGTGGTCCCGCACGTCCGTGACAACCTGTTGCCCCTGCGCCGTCCACGGGGCTCGCGTCCTCATGGGGGTACGCCTCCTTCGGTGGAGAAGGGGGTCGCCTCAGCGGCGCCCAGCTTACACCCTTCGTCTTGTACACAGAAAGAAGATTACATCACCTCAGCACCCATTACCCTCGCGCTCGTCGCCTCGCGCTCGTCGCGGCAGCCGCCGGTGGATCATGCGGCTCATGTGACGAGGTCTAAGAAGGAAGGCCTGTCGAAGGAGCCCGACCGCTACACCGGCCAGCCGTGATCCGCGAAGCTATAGTGCTGCGACTCTCCCAGGATGACGTGATCGAGGAGCGTGATCCCGAGCACTTCGCCAGCCTGGCGGAGCCGGGCGGTGAGGGCCCGATCTTCAAGGCTGGGGCTGCTGTCGCCGGAGGGATGGTTATGCGCGACGAGCAACGCGGCGGCACTCATCAGGACCGCAGGCTTGAACACTTCGCGCGGATGGACGATGGCCAGGGACAGCGAACCCACGGCCACGAGGTTCACACCGATGATGCGATGCTTGGCGTCCAGGCCACAGGCAACGAAGTGCTCCCGGTCCAGCCCGTCGACGAGCGGCCCGAGGATTGCGGCGGCAGTATGTGAATTGCGGATGGTTCGGTCCTGCGCGGGATAGCTCCCTTCCCGGACCAGGCGGACGCTGTAGCGCGGAATGCGGTATAACCGGGGCGCGCCGGTCGGTGCCGTGCCTCGTAGCTCAATCCCCTCAACCTGCCCGTTCGCTTTCGTCATGGTGCCCCTCCCTTCAACAAGAACACAGAATCAGCCCCACCCCCCACAACCTGGTCGGGGTGCGGGCAAAAGGGAGCGGCGCAGGGGCTCTGTGCGGGCCGGCAGGACCGAACGGGAGGGTGCCTGGAGGGAGGGACCAGGGAGGGCGTGCCGGTTGCTCTTCAGCCCCGGCGCACCACATTGGGATTTTCTAGTCCGTAGGGAGAAGGGCGCATGGGAGAATGCGCCTCGGGTGTGTGTAAAGGGCCAGGAACCCGTTGGGGCTGGACATGCTGGTGACGATCAACGATGTCGCGCGCAAGCTACAGGCGAAGCTTTCCACAGGCCTTGTGCATGATGCTCCTGTCTGTAGGGCCGAGCGTTGCTGCCGTGCGGGGAAACCGGGCGGGCCAAGGCAAGTCTGCCCGCCCGGAAAGGCCGGGGATTACCCGGCGGGGGCGGGAACCGGCTCGGAAGCCTGTCCCGCGGGCTGAAGGCCGTGGAGATACCCCACCGCCTTCTCGGCCTGCGCGGCGGCGCGGAAGATGGCCCGCGCATCGTCCTTCAACACACGGAGCCAGTCCGCGAGGTAGGCCGCGTGATCCGGGCGCGGCTCAAGGTTCAAGCCCAGATCGGCGCACAGATACGCCGCGCCCACTTCCGCGATCAGTTCCTCCCCGGCATAGCTCTCATCGCCGCGGTGATGGCTGAGCGGACGGTTGAGCCGGGACGGATGCGCCGTCCAGTGCACGTGCTCGTGCGCCAACGTGCTGTAGTACAAGTCCGGCGCGCGGAAGGCCGTGAAGTCCGGCATGCGGATGTGATCGGCTGCCGGGTCGTAGTACGCGTAGCTGCCACCGTGGATGATCTCCGCTCCACAAGCGGCAAAAAACCGCTCGGCGCGCTCGACTTTCTGCTCCGGCGATAGGATCACCGGCGCGTCGTTGCGGTAGCGCTCGGGCAACTGGGCAATCTGATCGGCGTTGAAGACCACGTAGGAGCGCAAGAACCACAATGCGCGTTCAATGTCCTCGCCGGTCTCGTCGTCCCGCTCGGTGCGAGTGATGGAGCCGGCGTAGACCACGGGCGCGCCGTGCTCGCCCTGGCGGACGTAGCCGCCCAGCGCCCGCGCCTGGCGGTACGTCAGCCAGTACGGGGAGCGATAGCCACGGGCCATGGTCGCGGCCCAGAGGACGAGCGTGTTGATGCCGCGATAGGCTGTCCCGCAGGCCCGCAGCGGGCGGGTGATCGGCAGGCCGGCAGCCCACGGCTGACACCAGGGGCGCACGCCTTGCGCCAGCGCCTCCACGATCTGGCCGGTGATCCGGGTATACAGGTCGCTCCGTCCGCCGCTGTTGCTGTTGATGAGAGGTCGGTCGCTCATGGTGAATCCTCCTTGGTGAAAGGGTGGTTGCGCTTTCACCCGGCTGGTGGAGCGCAACCACCCGCCCCGGAGGGGCAAGGACACCAAGGAGGATGAAGCGGGGCTCCCGGCCCGCGGCCCGACGGGACCACCCAGCACGGGGAACGCTGTGACAGGAGCGAGAGCGGATGGCGCAGCCCGTGCGGGACCGGCGGAACAGCCGTGCGGTCGGGGGGCCCCGCAAGAGCGGCCGGCCTCCGCCACGGCAACAGGCGGCCAGACCGACCGGGGAACGGTCCGGGCCGATTCGTTCTCGATGCGCCGGCGGGCACTCAGTCTCGTCGGCCCGGGCAACACCGGGAGAATCTCCGCCAACACGCCGTCTGAGGGGGAAACCGGAACGTGCGGCGCGGGTCTGCGTCCGCGTCGAGAGGACGGCCGTGGTTGGGCTGAGTCGAGGCCGAGGGGCCCGGTATTGGCTACAGAGGGAGTCACATGACTAGTGCGAGAACAACGCGCTGTCGCTGCACTCTTCGCGGGACCGTCACCATGATGGCTGCGAGTCGCATGTGTAGACCCACACGCAGACGCCCGGCCGCACGGACGCTGCCACGAACTCGATAAGGACGCATTGCAGCGCCCATCTAGACTTCGTCACCGACGGAGGACCTTGATGCCTTGAAGCGTGCTCTGATACGCGGGCCATCGGAGCGGCATCAGATCGCTCCTGCCGGGATGTGGGCGCGTCGCGATCCGGGCCGAGGAGGAGCAATGAGAGGACCGTTGAAGGTGCGAAACGGTCTTCTTCCTCGGAAGACAGTGATCCGCCGGTGCGTGCCTGTCCTGCATGGGCACAGGCAAGCATCGGCGTCCGCGTGATGGTCAGGGGTCAACCGAAGACTGTGGAGGTGATCCCCCTGGCCGACTTCAAGGCCTCCATCAACAAGGCCGCCTACGCGTTCACCGAGAAGCACTTTGGCCCGAATGAGGAGATCGGGAACAAGGGTGGGTCTCTCCCTGGGCGCCGCAGGCAGGCCCGGTCGAACGTTGACCGGGCCTTTCTTCGGCAGGACATCGGCCAGCACCGAACCTAACCTTCAGCCGCGTCCCGATGCGGCTCTACATCGGGTCTTTCGATCTTGGGGGGAACGCAGGCGCGCCCCACACGTTGACGTTTCTTTGCGAGAGCGACCCGATTCTCGTATACTTCCTCGTTGCCTCATCGTAAGGAATTCACACTCTTCTGAAACGCGAGGCAGCATCGAACAGAGGCAGCATCGAACAATGGCTCCTGAAGAAGGCTGGTCGGTATCAAGGATGTCACAGCCCATTTACAAGTGGCGAAGGAGTCGATCTACCGGTGGATCGACACGAAGGGTTTTCCGGCTCACCGGGTTGGCCGCCTCCTGCGGTTCAAGCTCTCGGAGGTGGACAAGAGGGTCACGACCAGCAGCACTGATGAGTCCGTGTCCAGTCTGTCCGGGATGAAACCGAGATCGGCAAGACGCAAGTCAAGCGGCAAGAACGACGGACATGGCTGAGAATCGGCTCTCAACGCAGATCGGTCACCGGATCTCTCTGCCCGGGCACTTTGACGTGCCCGTGATCCTGGAGGATGTCCGGGCCCTCGGCGCCGACGGCTCGGCCGGCTACGAGTGCCGGGTCCGGCTGCCCGATGGCACGCTCGAGGAAGCGGTCATCTCGCCCGACGAGGCCGCGACCGTTCTCGGGGCGGAACAAAAGGTCCCGGCGTTGACGAAGCCCGTGGACGCGGAACGGCTGCGTCTCTTGGTCGAATCGGCCCGCATTCGTCTGGCCTACGCGCACGACCGCCAGTTCGCCGTCAGCCTCTCCGGCATCCGTACCCTCCCTCACCAGATCGAGGCCGTCTACCAGGCCATGCTGCCGCAGCCACGCCTTCGTTTCCTTCTGGCCGACGACCCGGGGGCCGGGAAGACGATCATGGCTGGTCTCCTCATCAAGGAGCTGAAACTGCGGGAGGCCATCGAACGCGTGCTCATCCTCTGCCCCGCGCCCCTCACGATTCAATGGCAGGACGAGATGCTCCGGTGGTTCGGGGAGTCGTTCGACATCATCTTTTCCGCCGTGGACCAGCAGCAGCTGACCAATCCGTGGCAGCGATCCTCGCAGGTCATTGCCTCAATCGACTATGCGAAGCAAGAGGACGTGCGCGAGCGGGTCTGGCAGCAGAGGTGGGACCTCGTGGTCATCGATGAGGCCCACAAATGCTCGGCGCGGACCGCGTCGGCAGGTCAGGGACGCGAGCCGAAAGTGGCCACGACGAAACGGTACGATCTGGTCTCGCAGCTCACGTCACAGGCCGACCACATCCTGCTCCTCACTGCCACGCCACACCACGGGGATGAGGACAAATTCTCGCACTTCCTGCGCCTGATAGATCCCGACATTTTCCCCGAGCCGCACCGGCTCGGCAAAGAGGTAGCCGACACGCAACGAGAGGTCTTCAGACTCGGCAAGGACTCGCCCTGGTGCCTGCGGCGCCTGAAGGAAGACCTGAAGGACCTCAATGGTCGGCGGCTGTTCCCGGACCGGCACGCGCGGACGGTGACCTTCCGGCTCAACAGCGAGGAGTACGCCCTCTACAAGTCGGTCACGGCCTATATCAACGAGTTTATCCCGCAGCAGAGCGGCAAGCGCGGGTCATCGGCCGCGCTGACGCGCACCGTCCTCCAGCGACGCTTGGTCAGTTCGACCTGTGCTATCCACGAGTCCCTGAAGCGGCGGCTCAAGAAGCAGCAGGACCTGCTCGACGAGCTGGAGGGACTTTCCCCAGCCCAACGGTCCAAACGCCTGGCGGCACTTCAAGGACGCCTGCCCGACGCGGAGCAGGACGAGGACGACCTTGACGACGAGGTCCGCGACCAGCTCGTCGACGAGTACACGGCGGCGCTGGAGTTGGAACAGCTTCGTGCCGAAATCGCGGCTCTCAAGGAGCTCGTCGAGCAGGCCCGCCGGGTGCGCGAGCGCGCAAACGATTCCAAGTTGGCCGCCCTCAAGAAGTGCCTGGGCGAGGCGCAGTTTGCCGAGCTCAAGGACGGCCGGGGCAGGCTCCTGCTCTTCACCGAGCATCGCGATACCCTCACCTACGTGCGCGAACACCTTGAGCGCTGGGGCTACAGTACCTGCGAAATCCACGGCGGCATGAATCCACATGAACGGAAGCGCACCCAGGAAGAGTTCCGCACCGCCGCACAGATCTGCGTGGCGACCGAGGCGGCCGGTGAAGGCATCAACCTCCAGTTCTGCCACCTGATGATCAACTACGACATGCCGTGGAACCCCACGCGCCTGGAACAACGCTTGGGGCGCATCCACAGGATCGGCCAGGACCGTGATGTCTACGCGTTCAACTTCGTGGCCACGGATTCCGAGGACGGGCAGCCCATCGTCGAGGGCCGTATCCTCCATCGCCTGCTGGAAAAGCTTGACACGATGAACGAGGCCCTGGAAGGACGGGTCTTCGACGTCATCGGCGAGGTCTTGTCGCTGAACGACGTGAACCTCCCGGACATGCTGCGGGAGGCCGCCTACGACCCTCGCCGGCTGGACGAGTACCTGGACCAGATCGACCGCATCGATCCGGCCAAGCTGAAGGCGTACGAAGAGGCCACGGGCATCGCGCTGGCGCGAAGCCATGTGGACTTCACCGGATTCCAACGCCGCAACCTCGAGGTCGAGGAGAAGCGGCTGATGCCTCGCTATGTGGAGGCGCAGTTCATCGCCGCGGCCAAGGAGGTCGGCCTGCGCGTCGAGCCAAGGGCCGACGGCCTCTGGCGCATCGAGCACGTCCTGGCCGACCTGCGGTCGGAGCGGCTGCGGTCGGTCCAGCGCTTGGGCAAGCCTGAACCCTCCTACCGCAAGGTCACGTTCCACAAGCACCACCTTGACCAGCCCGCCCATCTCGATGCTGTTCTCATGGGGCCCGGCCACCCGTTGTATGCCGCCGTTGACGAGAAGCTCAATGAGAAACTGGCCGACCTTCAGGGAGGTGTCGGGGTCTACGTGGACCCGCTCACGACCGAGCCGTACCGGCTCCACTTCTTCGAGATCTCCATTCGCGGCAAGGACTCCAGGGGCAACGACGTGCCGCTCCACGGCGAGCTGGTGACCGTCCGAGAGCAACGGGGGCAGTTCGAGATCGTCCCGAGCGACATTCTGCTCAACTTGCCCCCACAGGCGAACCCGCCCTCGGCAGTCGCCCTGCCTGCCGAAGCATCGGCGCAGGCAGGTCCCATCGACACCCAGGCAGCTTCCGACTTTCTGAAAAGCACGTATCAGCTCGAGTGCCGCGCGCGCTGCCAGAAAGAGCGGCAGCACTTTGCCCGCATCTGTCGTGAGTACCTGGAGCGGTCCTTCGATGCCCGCATCAAGCGGGCCCAGGAACGGGCAATGTCGCTCATGGCGGAAGCCTCCACAAAACCGGAATTCAAGCTCGCAGCGGATGAGGCGCGCAAATACGTGGAGGAGTTGCAACGCCAGCGCGAGGAGCGACTCAGCGGGCTCGGTCGGTTGGAAATCGCCCGAACCGGCCCCGTGCGCCACCTCGCTACCGCCGTCGTCCTGGCGGCCGGCGCTGACACGGAAACTCAACTGGCGGACCTCGCGGACGAGCTCGATCCGAACGTCCGAAGGCAGAGCGAGCTGGCTGCCGAGGACCTGGTCGTTGCCGCGCTCAAGGAGGAAGGGTTCCCCGAGGATCGCATCGAGCGCGTGGGGCATCTCAAGCTCGGCTTCGACGTCCGTGCCCACCGGATCGCGGACGAGGCCACGGGCGACGTGTTCGTGAAGCGTGTCGAGGTCAAGGGCCGGATGCGCGGGCAGCCCGTCCGCTTGACGACCAACGAGTGGTACAAGGCCCAGCAGCTCGCCGAGACCTACTGGCTCTACGTGGTCTGGGACCCGCTCGGGCCGAATCCCGAGCTCGTCCGCATCCAGAACCCCGCGGTCCGATTGGAGCATGCGAAACGCGAGATCGTGGCGGCGCGGTTCTTCGAGATTCCGGCGGAGGCGGTGGTGGAAGCCGGAAGGAAGGCAGAACTATGACCGAGGCCGTTCGAGGTGTTCTCGCCCGCTTGAAGCTGGGCCTGTCCGATCTCTACGGCGAGCGGCTCAAGGGCGTCTATCTGTTCGGCTCTCACGCGCGCGGGGAAGCAGATGAAGAGTCCGACATCGACGTGCTCATCGTGTTGGACCGCGTGGACAACTACTCAGAGGAGATCGGGCGCACCAGCGAGCTGATCGCAAACCTTTCGCTCGATTGCGACCGGAGCATCAGCCGGGTGTTCGTGTCCGAACAACGCTGGCGGGACGACCAGACGATGTTCTTTCTGAACGTGCGCGAGGAGGCCGTGCCTGCATGAAGGAGGAATCGCGCAAGCTGCTCGAAAAAGCCGAGCGGGCTCTCCACGCAGCGAGATCTCTGATGCAGACCGGCGACGTGGAGTTCGCCGCCGGGCGTGCCTACTACGCGATGTTCCACGCCGCCCAGGCGCTTCTGCGAGAGATGGACCGGCGTTACCGAAAGCACGCGAGCGTCCATGCCGCGTTTGGGAAGTATTTCGCCAAGTCTGGCGTGTTGGATCCGAAGTATCATCGCTGGCTCCTGGACGCCTTCGACGAACGCCTGCAAGGCGACTACGACTTCGACGTCTCGTTCGATGCGGATGCCGTGACACGACGCATCGAGCAGGCGCGCGAGTTTCTCGAAGCGGCACAACGCTATCTCGAGGCTCGAACATGACCGACGACCGCAGGCTCATCGAGGACTATCTGCCCATCGAGGCGGTCAGCAAGGAGGCGTCGCGGGAAAAGTCCGTCCGCAAGGGGCACATCTCGACGCTGCACCTGTGGTGGGCCAGGCGTCCTCTTGTGGCCTGCCGGGCGGCGGTCTACGGGGCGCTCGTGCCGGCCTCGCGGTTCGTACCGGAGAACGGGCCGGACAACAAGAAGCAGAGCCTCGGACGCGCGAACGCCGCCAAGTTCGTCGAGCGGCTCTGCCAGTATCCCGGCTCGTCGCAGGTCATCGCCGAGGCGCAGCGGCACATTCTCGAAGCCCACGCAGAGCGGCTGACCAAGGGGACCGGGAAGCCGGTCAGCGTGGAAGATATCCTCGAGGGCCGCGCGCCGAGGCCCAAGGTGCTGGACATGTTCGCTGGCGGTGGGGCGATCCCGCTGGAGGCTCTCCGCTTGGGCTGCGAGGCTTATGCGCTGGATCTCAACCCCGTGGCGCACATCATCGAGCTCTGCACGCTGGTCTATCCCCAGAAGTACGGCAAGCCCGACCCGAACGCGCGCGGGATGACCGGCACCAAGAACGAGAAGGGCCAGACGACTTGGGGCGGTCTGGCCGAGGAGGTGCGCTACTGGGGCAACTGGGTTCTGGGGAAGGTCAGGGCCGAGATCGGTGATCTCTACCCGCTCATCCCCGACCCGAACGCAAAGGGTGCGGAGCCACTCCGCCAGGCGGACATGTGGCAGGCGAAGGATGAAGTGCCGCCCGGCTACCTCGTGCCCGTCGCCTACCTCTGGACGCGCACGGTCCGGTGCAAAAGGAGAGATTGCGGTGCCACGGTACCGCTCGTCCGGCAGACGTGGCTCTGCAAGAAGAAGGATCGCTACGTGGCGCTCCGGATGACCGCGCCAAAGAACGAGAAGCGCGTGCGCTTCGAGGTGGTCGAGAGCGCTACCGAAAAGGGTCTCGGTTTCGACCCGGCGGGCTTCTCCAAGGGCGGCAACGCCACCTGTCCGTTCTGCGGGACGGTCGCGGACAGCGACTATGTGAAGGCCGAGGGCCGCGCCAAGCGGATGAGTGAGCAGATGATGGCCATCGTCTGCACGAGGCCAGGCCAGCAGGGGAAGATATACCTCTCGGCGGACGATTACCCCGAGTTCCGGCCGGATGACGAGGCGATCCGGAAGCGCATCGAGGCTCTATGCCGGCGGACGGGGCTGACGGTGCCGAGCGAGCCGATCATCACCGATGCCAAGAACAGCTGCTGGACGCACCTTTACGGCTTGACAACTTTCGGTGACCTCTTCACCCCCCGCCAGATGCTCTGCCTGCTCACCTTCGCCGCGGCGGTGCGGGATGCGCAGGAGGAGATGCGAAAGGCGGGCGTGGACGCCGAACGGGCGAAGGGTGTCGCCTGTTTGCTGGCTTTTGCTTTGGACAAACTTGCCGATTTCAATTCGTCGGTCTGTGTGCTCAAAGCTGACGGGGGTCGAGGAATCGTTCATGCCTTCGGGCGCCAAGCCCTTCCAATGGTCTGGGACTTTGCTGAGGGCAATCCCTTCAATCCTGAGATTGCCTCCTGGCAAAGTAGCAGCAAGGAAGTGGAGTTCAATGCTAGCGACTTGTCGACGGTCGAGGTCGCTGGGGATGTGGTTCGCGGCTCGGCCACCGCACTTCCCTGGTCCGGCGGCTCCTTCGACGCCGTCGTCACCGATCCGCCGTACTACGACAACGTTCCCTACGCGGACATCTCGGACTTCTTCTATGTCTGGCTCAAGCGCACCATCGGCCATCTCTATCCTGAGCACTTCGCAACGGAAGGAACGCCGAAGAAGCAAGAAGCGGTGGCCGATGCGGTCCGCCACGGCGGGAGCAAGGAGAAAGCCCGCGCGGCCTACGAGCAGATGATGGCGCAGTCGTTCGCCGAGGCGAATCGGGTCCTCAAGCCCGGCGGCGCGATGGTGGTCGTCTACGCCCACAAGACTACCCTTGGCTGGTCCACGCTGGTGGATGCCTTGAGGCAGGCTGGTTTCACCGTTACCGAGGCCTGGCCGCTGGATACGGAAACGACCGGTCGTCTACGGGCTCAAGACTCGGCCGCGCTGGCATCGAGCATCTTCCTCGTCGCCCGCAAACGGGAGGGGGGAGAGGCTGGCTCTTACGAGGATGAGGTCCGGCCAGAGCTGGAGAAGATCGTCCGCGAGCGCGTCGATTCGCTTTGGAAGATGGGGATCACGGGCGCGGACTTGGTGATCGCGGCCGTGGGCGCGGGCCTGCGGGCCTACACCCGCTTCTCTCGCGTCGAGTACGCAAACGGTGAGGAGGTCCCGTCCGAGAAGTTCCTCGCCGAGGTGGAAGGGGTCGTGCTGGAGACGCTCTTGGAGAAGATCTTCGGCATGGCCGGAAGCGGCGTCTCGGCCGTGGACGGCCCAAGCCGCTTCTACGTGCTCTGGCGCTATGCCTACAAGGCGGCCGAGATGGACGCCGGCGAGGCCATCGTCTTCACCTACGGCCAGAACGTCGAACTCGACGGCCCGAAGGGCCTCTCGACCGGACGGCACGCGCTGGTCGAAAAGAAGAAGGGAAAGTACCGGCTGCGGGACTTCACCGAGCGTGGCGCGGATGAAAAGCTCGGGCTGCCAGAGGACGGCACGCCGGCGCCCCTCATCGACGCGCTGCACCGTATCCTGTGGCTCGTGGAGAACCAGCCCCGCGCGCTCAACAAGTTCCTCGACGAGGCCCGGCCCGACCGCGAGCGCCTGCGCCTGGTGGCCCAGGCCCTGGCGGGCCGGGCACTTTCGGGCGGCGGGGAAGACGCGCGAGGGGTCGTCACCACGCCAGCGGAAGCGGCGGCGCTCAAGAAACTGCTTGCCAACTGGCGCGCGCTGATCGACCAGCGACTGGCGCTGGACGAAGGCACGCTGTTCGACATGGGGAGGGGACAGAGGTGAAACTCAAGGCCTTTCGGGTTCAGATGTACCGCTGCATCCTCGATTCAGGCTGGGTCGAGGTTGCGCCCCTGACCGTTGTGGTCGGCAAAAACGAAGCTGGCAAAACGACCCTGCTGCGTGCGCTTCACAAGTTCAATCCGTTCCGACCTGATCCATACAACATGGACAGCGAATGGCCCAGAGGTCATCGCAGAGAACGGGATGATGCTCGGGTTGTGTGTTCGGCGAAGTTTGAATTGTCTCCAGAAGAAAAGACCGAGCTCGGGAAGATCACAGACCAAACCATTGACTCGGTTTCTGAACTCGAGATTACCAAGGATTACGCGGGCCGCTTCGAGGTCCTCTTCCCTTCGTCCCTGTTCCCCGACAAGCTCCACCCGAATGATGTGGATCAGGAGCTGTCTACGCTGCCGGCGCTTAAGGAACCCATTGGTGACGGCTTCAAGGAAAAGGCGCGAGCGCTTGGTGACGAGGCTCGCCGTCTGGCTCACGAAGGGAGGTTCACAGAACTACAACAGATTAGCTCGACGCACGTCCCTCTGCTGCAGCAGGCGATGAGCCCTGAGGGGCAGAACCCCCAGCGTCAACACGAGCAGGAGTACCTTGACCAGTACCAGGTGAAGCTCCAGGAGATTGCCAAGACGCTGTCGGCGGCCCCCTCAATCCAAAAAAAGGCGCACGAGTACGTCATCAGCCGCTTGCCGACCTTCATCTACATGTCGGACTACCGGTCCTTCCGGGGAAGCGCGCAGCTCGATCAGGTGAAGCAGCGCAAGGACCGCCATCAGCTAACCGAGGAAGATAAGGCCCTCCTCACCATCATGGAGCTCTCGGGCTTGGACCTTGAATCCGAAGTCACGAAAGGGCAGCAGCCTGATCGTGAGCAGCGCCAATATGACCTGGACGATGCCTCCGCAACGCTAACGAGGGAAATCGCCGACCGCTGGAAGCAACGTCGCTATGAGGTTAAGTTTCGCGCCGATGGCCAACTGTTTTACACGTTTGTCAAGGACGAGCACGACCAGTCACTCATTCGCCTCGAGGAACGATCCAAAGGGTTCCAGTGGTTTTTCTCCTTCGACCTCATGTTCATGCATGAGAGCAAGGGGACCTTCAAGGGTTGCGTGATTCTCCTTGACGAGCCTGGCCTCCACCTCCATCCAGATGCCCAAAGGGATCTTTTGAGCCGCCTTGAGGAATACGCGAAGGAGAACACGCTGATCTACACGACCCATCTTCCCTTCATGATCGACCTGCGAAAGCCTGAACGTATTCGCGTGATCAGCGAGGTGCCGGGAGGAGGCGTCGCCGTAACCGACGACCTCACACAGAGCCAGCCAGAAGGAAAGTTTGTGCTTCAGGCAGCCTTGGGCATGAGCGGGAGCACGAGCTATCTCGTCGCTGAACGGAATCTGGTCGTCGAGGGGGTGGATGATTTCTGGGTCCTATCGGAGCTGTCCGGCCTTCTGAAAAGATCTGGAGATGCATGTCTTCCTGACGACGTTCTCATCACTCCGGCCGGAGGGGCTGCCGAGGCGGGATACATCGCAACGCTCATGATTGGCCAGAAGCTGAAGGTCACGGTCCTTCTGGACTCGGACAAGGCCGGTGATGACGCGAAGGACAAGCTCGTGAAGAGGTGGCTGACGCGATACCACTCAAACCCCGCGCATGTTCTCAGTCTGGGCGAGTGCCTTGGCAAAACAGGACAGGAATTCGCAATCGAAGACCTGTTCCCGCAGGGCTGGTACGTCGAACGAGTGAAGCGGGTATATGCGAAACAGCTAAGCGCGGCAGGCGTGCAGGACCTGCATCTAACCGGCAACGATCAGCTTTGTAAGCGTGTGGAGCGCGCGCTGGAGAGTAGTGGAATCAAGTTCAACAAGGGTTCGGTCGCCAAGGTGATTCGGTCAGACCTGTCGCGCATGGCCGACGCGTCGGAGTTACCACAAGGCACGCGTGATATGGCGAAGGCGCTCTTCAGCAAGATTCTTGAGATCATGCCTGCAGAGGAGGCGAACCCTTGCGCACGCGAGCCCTCCGTCCCTGGACCGACCTTATAAAGCTGCACCCCGATGTCGAAGCCGCGGCGCTCAAGAAGCTGGTCGCCAACTGGCGCGCGCTGATCGACCACCGCCTCGCGATGGACGAGGGCACGCTGTTCGATACGAGAGAAAGGTAATTTATGAATTCTGAATCAAAAACCAGAGAGGAGCGTGCCTCCAAGATCCCCGAGCGGCGCTATCGAAAGCCCCCGGTGATCGAGGCACTCTGCGAAATCTACTTCGCCGCCTCTTCCTGGGACGACACCATCCCCGGCGCGTTTTACGAACGAGTGAAGGCCGACTTTCCGCAAAAGCGGCAACGCACGATTCAAGAAGCCCAGATCACCGTGGGGCTGCAACAGGCGGCAGCCGCCGTGCGCCAGCTCCCGCCCTGGATGCAATTCGTCTCCGACGAAAAACATCGGATGATCCAATTGGCGCAGGACCTGTTAGTCGTGAACCAGTTGTCCCCCTACCCGCACTTCGAGGAGTGGGAACCGGACGTGTACCGGGCGTTGCGCATGTACCAGGACTTGGCCCAGCCCAGGAACGTGGTCCGGGTGGGGCTGCGTTACATCAATCAGGTGGTGATACCCGAAAAGCAGGTCCGGATGGAAGATTATTTCACCATCTACCCGAAGCTGCCGCAAAGGCTCGGTGACACACACGGTTCGTTTTTGGTGCGAGTGGAAGTTCCCCAATCGACGCAAGGTCACACCGTGGTGATCACGTTCGGCACAGCGCCACCGCCGCCTAGCCAAGATGTAGCGCAGGCGTTCGCGCTGGACCTGTACGATATCTTTGCGACCAACGTGCCAGTGGATGAGGGTGTGATCAAAAGAGAAGTTCGGCGTGCGCACGACAACATCGTCGTGGCGTTTGAAGACAGTATCACTGATAAACTTCGCGCACTCTTTGAGCCGGAGGAACAAGCATGATGAGCGTTGCCCCATTGCCAAACCACGCTTCTTCCGATGTGTACCTGTCCGATGAATCGTCGCGATTGACAGCTCCGCTCCGGCGCTTGTCCATGTTGGGGCGTGAACGTGGCGCCCCCACCTCCCTGACCGAACCCGAATTCGCATTGGCGTCGAGTAAGTCTGCTGGTCGGTTCTATCGTCTCGCCGAGTGGTGGAAGACGGACACCCGTTATCTCTCGTCCCTAGACGACATGGTTCTGCACCCTGCGTATCTACACATCATCGGCATGGGAACGGAGGCTCTTCCCTTTCTCTTCCAGGAGTTGAAGCGGCAGCCGGATCACTGGTTTTGGGCCCTGCATGCGATTACAGGTGAAGATCCGGTCCCATCCCAGGAGAAGGGCAACCTTGAAGCGATGACCCGACGATGGCTTCGTTGGGGGGTCGAGAACGGATGGATTCGCAATGAGGGGTGACTTGGAAGCTACTTTCCCAAGGCTTGCCCAAGGAGGCTACGAGATTACCAGTCCTCAAGACCACTCGTACAACTGCATCGCGTGGGCAGCAGAGGAGACGACACGTTGGTGGTGGCCTTCGGACCAATCGTATTGGCCTCCTGGCGTTTCAAGGCGTCCGGCGGTCGAGGCGTTCGTCGAGGCCTTTCGTCGCCTGGGGTATGAGCGATGTGACGATCCGTCGCTTGAACCGGGGTGGGAAAAGATTGCCCTCTATGCCAAAGAGGGAAGCAGGCCAACCCACGCGGCGCGACAACTGCCGGATGGGACGTGGACGAGCAAGTTGGGCAAGGATGTGGACATTAAGCATGGCAATCTAGAGGCATTGCGGAGCGACATTTACGGAGAACCGGTCGTCATCATGCGCAGGCGCCGGGTGCCTAGCACCGCTTCCGGAGGAGGGAGCCCGTCATGACCACCCGAGCCCTCCGTCCCTGGACCGATCTCGTGAAGCTGCACTTGGACGTCGAATCCGAGGTACTGAGAGACTCTGCGTTCGCAATCCGGCTTGTAGCCATCGTCGGGAGAGGTAGTCATGCACCCGGCAGGGCGAGGGGCGACGCATGAATCACGCCGCGCGGCAGCGTCGCACCATCCCCGCCGAGGGCGAGACTGTGGAGCTCAAGCGTTCCCTCGGCGAGCGGAGGGAGATTGTGGAGACCTGCGCCGCCTTCGCGACGGCGAAGGGCGGCCGCATCTTTATCGGGGTCGCGGATGATGGCCGGATTGTCGGCGTTCAAATCGGCAAAGGCACGCTGGAAGACCTTGCGAACAAGATCGCTCAGAACACCAGTCCGAAGATTGTGCCAACCGTTGCCACGGTCGTAAATGAGGAGAAGACCGTGATAACGCTGGAGGTGCCGGAGCATCCGACCAAGCCGGTTTATGCTTTCGGCAAACCCTGGCGCCGTTCCGGTAGGACGAACCAGGTGCTGTCGCCAAACGAAGCGGCCGAACTTTATCTGGCGACTCGGGGCATCACCTGGGACGAAACGGCATTGCCCGAGGCCTCGCTCCAGGACATCAGCGCCGAGAAGGTCCGGAGTTTTTTGGACCGCGCCCGAAGCGAGCGGCGCCTGAATACCAGCGCGGACATGCCTGTCGAGCAGGTGCTCCGCCAACTGAACCTGGTTCGGGATGGCAAGATCACCGTCGCGGCCCTCTTGCTCTTTGGAAAGGATCCGGCGCGCTTATTGGCGCAGTCTGTCTTGCGGTGTGCGCGCTTCAAAGGTGACGACACAGTGCATTTCCTGGACATGAAGGTCATCGAGGGAACGGTGATCGATCAGGTCGAAGAAGCCATGGCCTTCGTGCGGCGCAACACCAGCATGGCGGTGAAGATCGAAGGGAAATTGGAGCGTACCGAACGATGGGAGTTTCCGCTGGATGCGGTCCGCGAGGCGATCATCAATGCGGTGTGTCACCGTGACTATGCCGATAGCGGCAATGTGCAGGTGCGGATTTTCGACCATGGTCTTGAGGTTTGGAATCCCGGCGCGCTCCCGGCGGGGCTGACCGTAGAAGATCTCCGCCGAAATCACGAATCCAAGCCGCGCAACAAACTCGTGGCGCGTGCGTTGTTCCTGATCCGCTACATCGAGCAGTTCGGAACGGGCACAGGGCGCATGATTGAGGAATGCCGGCAGGCAGCCATCCCGGAGCCGCAGTTCGAGTCACGCGGCAGTTCGTTTCGCATCACTTTCCGAAAGGCTGTTCCCGTGGAGCGGCGATATGCCGGGTTGGGACTGAACGAACGCCAACTTGCCGGGTTGCGATATCTCCAGGAGAAGGGGCGAATCACGATGCAGGATTACGTTAGGGCGACTGCCAGTAGCGAACGCACGGCTAAGCGTGACCTGAAGGAGATGGTGGAGAAGAAGATTCTGGTAAAGCATGGCAAAACAAAAGGAAGCTGGTATGAGTTGCCGGAAGGATGATTTGGGCCAGTTGGCCCGATTTTGGCCCGATAGGGGGTCCAAATGGCCCGAAAATGACCCGAAAGATGCACCGCAAATGAGCTGCAAGGAGACCCGTTGATGAGCACGCGAGCCCTCCGCCCCTGGACCGACCTCGTGAAGTTGCATCCCGATGTGGAAGAGGGCGCGCTCACGGAGGCAGTCTTTGCCATCGACCTGGGAGCCATCGCTTCGGGCGACCCCAACGTTCCGGTCGTGAACCGAGACCCGGAAGCCTTCTTCCGGGCGACCTACCTGACCGCCGATCTCCAGAAACTCCTTGATGAAGTCTTGGCGTCGCTCGCCGGGAAGTCGGGCTACAACCGCGTGCTCAAGCTCCGCACGCCGTTCGGAGGTGGGAAGTCGCACACCCTGGCGTCCCTCCTCCACGCCGCACGGAAGCGCGACGCTCTGGACGCGATACCGGAAGCCCGGGGCTTCGCCCGGCCGAAGAACGTGGCAGTGGCCGTGTTCGACGGGGAGAAGTTCGACGCTCGCAACGGAAAGGAACTCGAAGGCGGCCGGACGATCCGGACCATGTGGGGCTGGCTCGCCTGGCAGATCGATCCCGAGAGGGCATTCCCCATCGTGGCGCAGCATGATGAGGACCGCGTTGCCCCGGGCGGGGACGTGATCCGCGATGTTCTCACCAAGGGGGCAGGCGGACGTCCGGTCCTCCTCCTCCTCGATGAAGTGTTGAAGTACATGGAACGGGCGGCTGCCGTGGCTGTCCTCGATTCAACGCTCCAACGGCAGGCCAAGGACTTCTTCCAGAACCTCACGGTCGAGGTGTCGGGGAGCACGAACGCCGCGCTCGTCTACTCGCTCACGTGGAGCGCCCGGGAGGCCCTGGGGAACGTCGCGCTGCTCGCAGAGATCGACAAGCTGGCCGCGCGGGTTGATCAGCTCCGGGAGCCGGTGACAGGCGACGAGGTCCTCGCAATTCTGCAACGTCGCCTTCTTGGCGCGGCCCCGGACCACGCCGTCGCCACGGAGGTCGCGGCCGCGTATCAGGAGGTCGTGACCGGGATGCAGAGGGCCCACGCGGAAACGGCTGCCGAACGCCAGCAGGCGGAGGAAGAGGGGCGGCTGCTGCGGGACCGGATGCGGGCCGCCTACCCCTTCCACCCGGCGCTCATCGACGTCATGCGGGAACGTTGGACGGCCGTTGACGCCTTTCAACGGACGCGGGGCGCTCTTCGGTTTCTGGCCTCCTGCATGCACTCCCTCAAGAGAAACGGCGGCGCTGGGCCGCTCTTGGGGCCCGGCGACGTGCCACTCAAGGATGTGGATGTGCGGGTCAAGATGCTTAAGGAACTCGGAGCTCAGAATGACTATGACCCGGTCATCACTGCGGACATCGAGGGGCCGAACGCGCGGGCGAAGCGCATCGATGAGCGGTTAGCCCGAGAGACGCCTCAACTGGCAAGCGTCAAGCCGGCAACCCGGATCGCCACGGCCATCCTTCTCTACTCGTTCGGCGGACTCCGGCGCGAGGGATCGCGCGAAGCCGAACCCCTCCCTCCCGGCGTGACGGAGAGCGAGCTCCTTGCGGCGTGCGTCGGTCCTGACCTGGACAACATCACGGCCACGGCGGTGCTGTCGGAGCTCCGCAATGCCTGCCTCTACCTGCACTACGACGGCGTTCGGTACTGCTTCAAGAAAGATCCCAATGTCACGAAGCTGATCGAGGACGCGGAACAGACCGTCTCCCGCGAGGAGGCCCAGGCCAAGGGGCGCGGCCCTGTTCGGGACAAGATCAAGGAGATGCTCGATGCTCGCCTTGCTGGGCACCACACGGCTGTGGTCTGGCCGGAGCGGAGCCTGGACATTCCCGATGGCGAGCCCCGCTTTCTGGTCGCCTATCTGCCGCTGGAATTCGCGGGAGAGAGCAAGACGGAGCAGGAGCGCCAGGCCAAAGAGTATCTCTCGAAGTACGGAGACAGGCCCAGGCGCTACCGGAATGGTCTTGGGCTGGCGATTCCCGACAAGAAGCAGATCGAGGCGCTCCGCCGCGCGGTCCGTTATCTCCTGGCGATAGAGCGAGTGGACGCGAAGAAACAGCAGCTCCGCCTCACGAAGGACCAGCTAGAGCAACTCAAGGAGAGGAAACGGACCGAAGAGGCGGCGGCGGAGTCCTGCTTCCGGGATCTGTACTCCGCGGTGTGGCTGCCGCGCATGGAAGACGGCGAGATTGACATAGAGCGCGTGGAGCGGGGAGGTCGGCCCCTTCAGGCGACGGGCGTTCACGAGCGGGTCATGGAGCTCCTCACGAGCGTGGGAACTCCGCGCGTCCACGGCACGGTGACCCCGCGCAGGGTCGCTGAACGGGTGAAGTTGGGAGAACCGGTTGCTGAGGGTGAACCACCGATGCTGGGCATCAAGGCCTCAGAGGTGCTGGAGTCCTTCTTCCGAGACATCGCGCCTCCGCGCCTCGAGTCCTCGGCCGTGCTTCGCAAAGCCATCGCGCGTGGGGTCGCAGAAGGTGCCTTCGCATACACGAGCGGATCGCAGCCGGCTCTGGGCCCGGATGGGAAGTTCCAGGTGGTCCGTGACAAGGTCGTGATCGGGAGGACGCTCGCCGAGGACGAGGTGGACTTCGAATCCGGCTTCCTGATGGTCCCTGCCGCAGTTCCCGACCCAGTGGCCTCGCTGGGCACGTTGCCACGTGTACCTGGCGTGTCGGTTCCTGAAGCAGGAACACCCACGCAACCGACCGCGCCCGGCGGCGCTCCTACCCCAAGTCCAGGTGCGCCCATTGCGGGACGCCAGAGCCGCGTCCGCCTCGCGTTCAAGGCCACGAGAGCCCAGCTCTTCAAGGCGTTCCTGGCCATCGCTAACCTCGCCGACAAGTCTGATGGCGGTCAGGTCAAGGTCACTGTCGAAGGGATGTCGACAGAGGGCTTCGACCCCTCATGGCTCCGCAACGCGGTCGAGGAACCGCTGGACGAGGCGGACATCGAGAGCCTCCCCGAAGAAGACCAGTAGGTGAGAGGCAAGGGCTCCGCAACAAGGCCCGTAACGCGTCCGCTTGCTGCCGATCTTCCAACTGCGCTATGGGCCGGAGCGCCCTCTTGGTGATCGCCGGCCGGCGGACTATGTCGGGCAGAGAGCGGACGTGCTCCTGGATCCCTGCCTGCGCCGCGTAGGCGAGGCAGGTCGAGCGCGAGACGGACCAGGCCCATCACCTGGGTCACCCGGGCGCGGGTGATCCTCCCTGGGACCTGACGGAATGGAATGCCCTGAGCCGCCGTCCGCGACAGTCTCGTCCCGGTGTGTCGCCAAGTCATCCTCGGAGCGTCTCCTCAAGATAACCTCATCACCACGGTCTACACGCTTCTGTTTCGGTTTTGCTGGTCAGCGCCAACTCGGCAGCAAGCTGGGCAATCAGAAGCGTGAGTGTGCGGACGACCGGCTTATTGGAGATGCCGGGCCATCCCTTCCGTTGGTGAACGGTCGTCCATCATGTCATCGAGGACATCCCCGTCTGCGGCAACACGAGGTGGGGCAAAGGCTTGAATGCGTCTGTTCTGGTGGGGCGCGGACGGTACGCGAGCGTCGTGCGCGCCCAGACCCCGCTGCTCCTGCTCGTGCGGATGAGGCAGGTGAGATCCGGAAGGGATTGCAACTCAGATGGCATGATCAGCGGCGCCGTCTTGACCTGGCGACGAATCCCAAAGCTTCCTTGCGCCGCATCGGCGATGGAGTAATGCAAGTCGGGGTCCTCGTATTCGACCTCCCCGATGAGCCTGGAGACGTACGCCTGCGTTTCCGGATCCGCGAGCGCGAAGACCGCCGTGTTGCCGCATGCGTTCACAATGGTCTGTCGCACGTCGCGGTGATACAGCCGGTCGATCTGGCCCAGGTCCTGGATCCCAAGCCAGACCGATCCCCCTTTCGACCGAGAAAGGGTGAGCAGGTCGGTGATCGTGGACAGTCGCTGGAGGGTGCCGAATTCGTCAATGACGAAGTAGACCCGACGCTGCAAGTCGTCCGGCATGGACAGCAAGGTCCGGCCGAGCAGGTCGATGCAGAGGGACAGGACCGGCTTGAGCGTGTCCTTGACCCGCGGCGTATTGCTGACGAATAACACGCCGCGCCCCGGCGCGCTCACCCATTCGCGCACGCTCCAGCCGCCGGACCAGTGCGCCATGAACTCGAAGCTTTTCGCGTAGAGCATCAACGTCGCCATCACACCGAGTGCTTGCTTGGAGCTCGCATCCTCGATCGCCTTCCAGCCCCGATGCCCCTGGGGAATCGAAGCCAGCGCCTCGGCGAGTTCCTTGGTCGGCCGTGTGAGCCAGTGCCAGATGGCGGCGTTGGTCCGTGTGTTGTGGTGCCAACAGAGGTGGAGGATACCCGTCAGGACCGCCCGGGCCGAGTCCATCCAGAATTGATCCTCATTGCGGGATTCCGGCACCAGGCTCTGGCAGACCGCGTCGATGTCCATCACCTCGCTGAGGTCGGAAAAGATGTTCCAACTCACGCTCCGCTGGTCCATCGGGTTGAAGAGGGCATCGCCGGCTCGGGCAAACGTGGTCATGTAGTCCCCTTTGAAATCGTAGATGAGGATCTTGGCGTGCTCGTCCCGCTCCAGCAATTGGTCCAGCACCGCCTGAAACAGGACGGTCTTGCCCACGCCGGGGCGGCCGATGCAGAGAAAATGTCTAATTTCATCCGCCCGGCGGAGCCAAACGTGGCCCAGGGCCATCCCGTCGGCGAGGGAGGAGCGGAGCGGAAGCTGCGCCTGCTCTTCTAGCCGACTCCCTCGGAGGTACTTGCGTGCCCGCAGCGCCCTCGCTCGTTTGGCCCACCAGAGCCAGAAGCCGATCAGGAGCGCCCACACCGGAGAGGTCCACTGCCAGGCGAGTTGATATTGGTGCCACGTGGTGGACAGAAACGAGGCGATGACGCGCCACTCGGGCAGGCGGTGGGCGGTGAATTCACTGGTGAGGTACTGTTTGAAGAGCGAGAGATCCTCAGCGTGCCAGAACCAATAGACCCCGGCCGCCACCAGCCCATGCAACAGACCCATGATCGCGCCGATCACGAGGCAAGTTTTCAGCCGGAGTTTGGCTCTCATGTACCAATCGTGAAATCCGAGCCACGTCCCGCCGGCGATTTCATGTTGCGGTTGTAAGGGCATGACGATCCTCCCTGATGATCCCGTCGTTCATCGCGTGGGGTTACGCAACTGGGCGATCGCCTTCTCTGCCAGGTGGACCGCCTGCTTGGCTTCGGCTTCGTACCCATCTCGAATGCCGATACCCTGCAGTTGGCGTAGGGCGAAGGCATGCGTACAGGCCGCGGCGATTCGCGCATGCGTGGCCCCATCCGCCGCGAGCCGGGCGATGTCATCGAGAACGCCCGCGAACTCGGCGATCAGGCTCCGAACGGCCGTCAGCGCGTCATGGACGCTGTCGACTAGCTTCCGCACCTCCGCCAGCTCGGCGCGTAAGGCCTCGCGATCCTGGACGATCTCATGCCGGAATGTTTCGCGCGCATGGTACTCCTCGCGTCGGCGGATGGCCTGCGCGAGCAGGTCGCGCACGGTGTCAGAGAGGCTGCGGTCTGCCGCGAGGTGCTCAAGCGCCTCGCGTTCCTCCGGCGCGAGACGGATGCCGATGCGGTCGTTGTGCCGGCTGTGTGTCCCCATGTGTGTGTCCCCCTGATTGGTCTTGTCTGAAAGGTCGCCGATGTTCGTCACCTACCGTGCCTGTCATGCCTCCAACCGTGCATTCGGTACCACCTGTCACGTTCAACGGAGTCGGGGCGGTCGTTCAACGCCGGAGCAGTGCGACAGTCCAGCGAAAGACGGCCCCCGACGGCTTGGCCCGTCGAACGCGCCGGAAAGGCGGGCTGTCTTCGTGCGACCGCGACCGTGCGGGGGTGTTCGACGCGCCACGAGCTGCATCCCGCGCGGTGGATTCCCCGTTTGTCAACCCCGGTGTGTTCGACAAGGACATTGCGGGTATCGAACACGTAACAGCCTGATATGCGAGCCTGCCTCGCCCGAGGACGCCACCTCGTGTTCGACGGCCCAGAGCTTTCGGTGAAAGCGATGGGTGTGAGCCAAAAAAGAGTCCGAGGGCGGGGCTGGCTCGTGGGCCGACGCGGCTCGGCAGAATGTGCCGCGCCGGCCCCCACACAGGGCCCGATCGGGGCCGCTACCAGGTCTCGCACGAGACCTGAGAGGGCCCCCGCGCCTCCGTCGCCTCGTGGGAAAGGCATGGGGCACGGAACGATCCCGAGGATGTCTTGGCCGCGCCCGATGTGAGCCCCAGCGGTGGCGCCACTCATGCCTGCCCTCTCTCCCAGCAGCTCGCTGCGGCGGCATCCGCAGCGTGCTGCTCCTGCGTGGCCTCGTCCAGGGAGGGCCAGCGCGGGGGCAATCCGAGCCGAACGCGGCCATAGAGAAAACAACCCATCGCGTTGGCCCATTCCGGTTCCGGCAACACTACGAGGTCCGACCGCCACGCCTTCAGGCTATCGGCGAGATAATAGGCCCCACCTCCGGCGAGGAGGACGGTCTCCGGAAACTCGGGTGGCCAGACCCGCTCGATCTCCGCGATGAGGTCGTGAGCCGCCGCGCTGGCCGCCGCCTGCACCTCGGTCAGGAGTCCATCGATGGGGAACAGGCGCCCCCGCGAACGCAGCGGCCGTCTGTGCCGCACGGCCACGGCGACTTCGCGGGGATCGACCATGCGATTCAGCTCGTCGCCCGCACGGCGGGCGACCGCCTCCCAGACGCGCGACAGCCCGAAGAGGAGCCCCGTGGTCCTGGCGTAGACCGGCCGCCGTCCGTCGAGGCCAACCACTTCGGTCGTCCGGCTGCCCACGTCGATGATGCCGGTCGTCTCGCCAGTCTGGGGCTCGCGCCCGGTCCGAAGGAAGTGCCCGATCGCGGCGGCCGTCCCTTGCGCGACCACGTCCACGGTCTGGGCCTCGAAAACCTCCTGAACGACGCGACGGACTCGTGCCATCGCGTCAGCGGAAAACGCCCGGGCCGGAATGCACACGACTATGTGACCGGACTGCGGACTGGAAGCCTTGGCACGGGCGATCAGGGCTCGGTAGGCGTCGGATCCCCACCATTCATCGATGCCCTCGTGGTCCTTGAGCCGTTGCCCGTGGCTCAAGACGCCCTCGCCGACGAGGTACCTGTTGCCATTGATGGTCACAATGTCAGAGTCGTCCTCGACGACCTGGGCCCGACTCTCGATCGGGGCAACGAGACTGGCGTAGGAAACCCGTCCATCGGGAATCACGAGCTTCACGTCGCCATAGCCGACGTCGAGTCCTATCGCGGCCGGCGCAGATGTGTCCTGCCGTGCCACAGGCACGATCCGATGTGACGTCGAACGTTTCATGACTCATCCTCCTTTGGTGGTGTCGCTGCGTCATCCCACGGCGTGGAATGCAACGCGACGTGGTTCGGTTGCTGGCGAAGGGACCGGGATCTCCGCTCCCGTGGCTGGCGCACCTCGGGATGCTCCAGGCCGCGAAACTTCTCCGGTCCCTCTCCGGCCATCCGCTGAGCGGTCACCTGGCCCTCCTGGGTGCGCATCCAGTACGCCGCGGCCAACGCCAGCCAAGTCGCCCGCCGCCGTGGTGGCATAGATGCGAGGAAGGCCTGGACGGTCGGGTCCCAGAACGTGACTTTGACCTGCATGCCGCGACTCCGACCTCAGTCAGCCGCCGCGCGCACGCTCGCGCCGGGCAGCCTCCGCCTCGAGAGCGTGGGCCTGGCCCTCAAAGTACTGTAGGAGCGTGGTGACCTCGTCCACCTGCTCCTTGGGAGGATGAGGATGAAAATACGCCCCCTCACGAAGCAGGTCGCGCAGAATCGCAACCTGCTCGCGCAGGTGCGCGGCGAGATCGAGCAGCGCCGCAGGAGTGTGCTGCTCCGTCAGTCGGATGAGGTTCGGATCTATCCCTCTGGAAGTGTTGTCCATGATGTCCTCCTTCCCAGATTCACTCGCGTTCAAGTTGAGAGTGCGCATCCTTCCCTTCCGGAGCCCTGGCCTGAGCGTGCGTGGAGTGGCGGTCCGCAGTGCGGTCCGCGGCGTCGGCGTTGCGGCTCGCCTGGCTGGCTTCCTCGCGCCGAAGCGCTGCCGGTTCGCGAAAGGTGGCCGCGACGAGCTGATTGTCCACCCGGGTTGCAGGGACAGAGGCCACATCGGGCCCAGCTTGATCGCGATCGAGCGAACTGGTTTTTCGCGCTTCCATGCTCGCGTGTCGTCGGAGCTCGGCGATGTCCGGGGTGTAGACCTGCACATCCTCGCGGCCCCGCGTGAGGGCGACGTAGAAGCTCTGATAGTTGGCTCGCGGCGGCGCCACGTGCCCCTCCGCGTTTGAACGCGGTTGCTGCCCGGCGTCGGCATGGACTAGGACCGTCTGCGTGGTGGCCCCCTGGCTCTTGTAATCCGTCACCGCATAGCCGTGCGCGAGGTAGTTGCACTCAGAAGCCCCGAAACTCACGATCCTGCCGTCGCTCAGTTGCACGGCCATATGTGCCGCACTCACGTCCAGGACCTTGCCGCGCTGCCCGTTTCGGACGTCGATCTGGCGGTCGTTCTTGAGGAAGACCACGGTATCTGCCTGGCTAAACTGGGCCTCGCGCGACTCGTACGCCGCGAAGTAGTCGGCTTGCTGTTTGCCGCCCGGGCCGACGGTCGCGGTCAGGTGGATCTGGCGGATCTCTGCTGTCCCGCGCTTGGTGGCAACCTCGACGGTCAGGGCGTTCGTGGACTGGTCCACGGCCCGCACCGTCGCGACGGTACCAGGTCTCCAGCCGTGGCCCTCCTGGTCCCGGTGAGGGACAAGACACACCAGCGTGTCACCAATCTGATAAGACGCGGCAAACCCTTTTTCGGTCGGCCCAATGTTCTTCGGATCGCGGACTAGCCAACTGTGGTGCTCAGTGCCGACGAGCCCGCGCTGCTGGAGTACCGCGCGAATCGCCGCATTGAGCTTGCGGGCGTCGTCTCGATACAGCGATACAGCGAGCACCTCGTGGCCCGCGTGGACCCGCTCGGCATAGGCGCTCGCGATAGTCTGGTGGGCATCGGCCTTCGCTTGATCGCGCTCGGCCCTGTCCGTGAGGTGACCCGCATATTCATGCAGGCGCCCATCGCGCTCGAGGCGCGAGAGCGCTGCATCAATCTTCTTGGCGGCCATGGCCTCCACCGTTTCCTTGTAGCTGGGATCGACCTGTCGTTTGATCTGGGTCAAGTAATACGTCTGCGCCACCCCGCGTTCTTGGAGTTCGGCAAATAAGCGCCCGGAACCGATCGCGGCGAGCTGCTTGGTGTCCCCGACCAGGATGAGCTTGGCGTCACGCGCATCGGCGCGCTCGATGAGCTCCTTCATATGCCGCGACCCGAGCATGCTGCTCTCGTCGATGATCCAGAGCTCCTTTCCGGGTGAACGATCGGCCGGTGACGGATCGCCAACCTGGGCGAGAAACTTGTGGACGGTGTCAGCATCGATGCCAGCGTGCTCTCGGAGTTCTCTGGCTGCCTGGCCTGTGTAGGCAACGCCGCGGACTGTCCACCCTGCCGCCTCAGCCGCATCGCGGATAAATCTCAACATAGTAGTCTTACCAGTCCCAGCATCGCCCTGAACGAGGACGATCCGATCGCCTGAGGTCAAGATGCCCCTGGCGGCATCGCGTTGGTCAGCGGAGAGCTGCGTGGCTGAGAGCACCTGCTCGGCCCGTTCCGGGGTCATCACGGGCTCCTGCGTGCCTCGCCCCTGGCGCGCATAGTCCACCACGGCACGCTCAGCGCGAAAAATCGCTGAGGTGGTGAAGAGCTGTTCGCCATCTGTGCGTCGGCCCAGCAGTGGGCACTCAGCGCGGTCCTTGCGGCCCGCGCTGAGTTCCTCTATGGCGCGAGAAAGCTGCTCTGTGGTCGCCTTGCCCGCGGCAAGCTGCGATGAAGTCTGCATCCATTGGGCTCTCGTGAATATGCTCTCCGATTCGCTGAGCCGCTCGGCCGCAAGCCTCACGATGTCGCGAGCATCCTGACCGCTCAGGCGAGATGCACGTGCAACCGAGCGGTCGAGCTCTCCGCTCCGCAGCCGGGCTTCTGCGATTAGCGTCTGAAGGTCCTGCCCCTGGACGAGCTGCGCACGCTCCTGCCAGGCCTGGCGAAGCGTGTCCGTATCGATGCCTACCTGCTTCGGGTGGCGGGATCCAAGCGTGGCCCACTCTCTCAGCCGGGACTCGTCGACGACCGGATACTGGCTGCGTAACCTCTCGACCTCTGCCTGGATTTGCTCGCTGCGGCGGGAGAAGGCCTCGAGCGTGGCCTGGCTGACTCCCCGGATCTCCCACAGACCCTGGGGGCGCCAGTCGATCTCGTAACCCAGTTGCTGCACACGGGCGGCCAGCTCGTTGCGGTATGCGGCACCCAGCTCCATCTTCGCTGCAAGCAATTTCTCTCCTCTAATCGCGCGCCATTCCCCGTCATCTCGCTGGGTGACATTGAGGATGACGCAGTGGGAATGAAGTTGAGGATCGAGCTCCCGTGACGTGGTGTGCTGAAACGTGGCGATTGTCCAATTGGCGGTCTGAACTCGCTGCTGCCTGCCATCGATGTACTGTCTGGTCTCGGCATAGCGGCTCTCCGCATACGACAGCGTGGCCCTGACCGCCTCATCGTGCGCCTGAATTAACCGCTCGTCCTGCTGGACCAGGGCCAGGACGGACACGGATTTAGGTGATGAGAACGTGAGGTCGTAGCCGGCCCGGTGCGAATTGCTATTTGCCCGGCTGCCCTCGATGAGCTGACGGGAACCATCCGGCGATTTGCCATCGAGCAGATTGGTGAACTGCTCGGAATCGACGCCCCCGGAGAGGCCCAGCATCGCCGCGCCCTGTCCATGCCATTTGCTCGGTGCGGTCTCCTGCTCGGAATAGTAGCCGTCCGTCTGGGCGTAATACGTGCTCGCCTGCGCGGCGGCGATGGGAGTAATGGACAGCATGATGGTCTAGCGTCGTCGGTCGTGATGATCATGATAGAGCTGGCCGAAAATGATCTCCCCTGGCCGCGGCCAGCGGCCGTGACGGCGGCGAAATGCGCGGATCCGCATCAACAGATGCTCGTGGATCTGGCGCCCCGCTAGCATGCGACGCGCGTACGCGTCGCGATCCGCCTGGGGCGCGGACGAGAGGCGATCCGCAAATGCGACCGCGTCGCGGCCATCCAAGAGGAGCACGAGCCAGCGCAGGGGCGGCCGGAGGCGGCATGGCTCCCCCCCGAACAAGGCGGCGTCGTACCGCTCAGCCTGGCGGGTGGACCACCGCAGACCGAGAAAAATGGCGGCGCCCGCAAAGAGCGCGAGGGCCGCCGCGACAACAAAGAATGTCACATGAGTCATCGTCGACCTCCATGGAGTGAGTCAGTTGTGCGATCCAGATGGGGGCGGGCCGCCACACGGCGGCCCGCGCGGTAGTCACGGTGTCGGGCACAGCTGCCCCCCGGATCGTGCGCATGTCTCCAGCCAATGGAGTACATCGCCCGCGCGGTAGCGGACCATGCGCGGTCCGACCCGGACGTAGGGTGGGCCGCCGCCGCGCAGGCGCCACGCCTGCAGCGTCCGGCGCGAGATGCGCAGCATCTCAGCCACTTGTCCCTCCGTGAGGTATGCGTCAGCCATCATGATTGCCTCCCGTCGTCATTTTGTAGAGCGATAGCTGCACGCCTCCCGCCGCTCAGCGCGGGGAGGCGCGATCAGTGTCGAGGATCGTATCTACGCGACAGCGGGAGGCGCGCGGAGGAAAGAGGAGGCGGCAAGCAGTAGCGACCGGGTGGACTGCGTGGCGGACAGAGGGAGCCAGCGGGCGGTCGTCGACGCGGGTCGCCTCGCGGCGAGGAGGCGCACCATGCAGCTCAGGAGCGCCGCCCAGCTGCGCGTGACCCAGTGGTGGACCCGCGCGATCGCAGCGAGGACCCCTCGGTAGGCCGGAGACCAGAGGAGGGCGGCCGGCATGGCGACCGTGGCACCGAGGTAGCACACGATGCCGAGCGCCGGGCTCGCCGCGAGCAAGATCGCAGTCATGAGCAGCCAGCGCAGCGCGCGATCGCCTGTGGGATGACTATAGCACTGCATCATATTTTGCGAGTATAGCAAGGATTATGCCACGTATGCGATCGTAGTGGATCGTATTTGGTCGTAGGTTGCCGTCGTGCATCGCGTGGCCAATATGCCACACTGTGGCATTCTCGCATTTGGCTCGGGCTCCCCATCCAGACTGTTCTGCCCACCCCCGACCACGTTCGCGCACCTGGCTGCTGGCTCCAGAGCGCCAGCCGCTTCCGCAGCCCCCCATCGATCACGCGGTTCATCTGGAGGGCCTCCGCATCCGGATCCGGGAGCCGCCCGATCTCGCGCGTTGCATCCCGGTGAGGTTCTGCGGTCGCTGGCGCTGACACCGCATCAGTCAGCCGGGATAGTCCCCGACAGGCGTCGTGCGTCGTCTACTGCGCATTCGTCGCGACAGCTTTGACCGGCGCCTCTGCGCTGTCCGGCACCTGACGAGGATTTTCGCCCAGCCGCGCCGCGCCGATCACGGCCAGCATCTTTGCCGCATTCGCCTCCAGCGCCTCGCGCACCGGGTCCAAGTGCAGCCGCGCGTAGATCGCCGTCGTACTCGGCTGAGAATGATTGAGCGCTTTGCCAATGAGCGGGAGGCTGGCCCCGCTCGCGGCCAGCCAGCTGCCGAGCGTGCGGCGCAAATCGTGGATGCGGACATCCTCCAGCTTCGCCTTCCGGCGAATGGCTTGCCAGGGCTTCGACACCTTCACCAGATGCCCGCGTCCCCAACGCCCCGGAAAGACATAGGGGTTGCCAGCCAGCCGAGGGAGCCGCTTCAACTCCTCCAGGACGGGACGAGGGAGCGGCACATAGTGGGGCCGATTGGCCTTCGTGTGCGGAATCCGCCAGACGCTTTGTTCGAAGTCCAGGTCCTCCCATTTCATCGCCAGCACCTCGCCCCGCCGCGCACCCGTCAGTAGGCATAGGAGGAACGCCGCGCGAATAAACACATTTGGTTCCTCCTGGATTGCCCGCCACAGCCGTGGCAGCTCGGCCGGCGTCACGAAGCGGTCCCGTTTCTCTTCCGGAAACGGCGGAATGCCTTTACAGGGGTTCGGCCCTGGATAGAGCCCCCACACCTCGGCCAGATTGAACATCTTACGGACCAGCGCCAGCAGGCGATTGGCTTGGTAGGGATGGAGCTTGCCTATGGCCGTGTGAACGCGACTCACCTCGGCCCGCGTGATCGCCGTCAGTGGCCACCGGCGCCAGTCCGCTAGCTTGTGCTCCAGCAACGCGAGATCGTTGCGTGCACTCCGCTTGCGCGGGAGCCACTCTGCGCGGTAACGGTCTTCCAAGTCTCGCCAGGTCGGAGCCGTGCGCACCGCCCGCCGCGCCGCCGCAGGATCGCCCCCGGCGACAATCTCCGCCGCTTTCTTGATCGCTTCCGCCCGCGCTTGCTCGACCGTCAGCACGCCATAGCGGCCTAGGGTGATGCGCCGAACCCGTCCATGTATCCGCTTTTCCAATACGAACGTTTTCGCCCCGGGTGTGAGTCGTACCGCAAAGCCCTTGAGTGCTGTGTCTCGCAGAAAGATTTGTCCGGTTGACGGACATGGGGTCTGCTCGATGACCCGTTTTGTGAGTTTGCCCGCCATGTTCCTTCGTCAGTCTACAAGCTGTCTACACGGGCTCCTGATTCTCTCGCTTCGTCAGCACAGCAATCAGCGGATCTGAAATGTAGACATTGTGTAGACGGGAGACATAGCAATCCCTAGTGGTCTGTGTCAATCGCGCAATAAGGGTCTGCTGTCTAAGCCATTGAAATATCGCACTTGTTCGTAGAAGATGTCTTTCGGTCGTTGTGGTCGAAAATGACTCTTAATCAGCGGGCCGCAGGTTCGATCCCTGCACGGCCCACCAACATCTTCCCTTGGAACATGCCAAATGACGAAGAGGTCGGATTGCCAGGTTGATTTCCGAGAGGGAGGGGGCTTCCTTGCCAACAACCCGCGTAAGTGTGAGAGCCTTCGGCCATTTGCATGGCTGAGGCAGACCTTGTAGAAGAGGGCCCAATCCTTCTAGGACCGCTCTTCCGCGAGCCGATGTAGGTCGAGACGGTTCCTGTTGCCGGTTCCTCCGCGTAGACCGTCGGACTCGTCAGCACGCAGACTCAGCGCTTCTAAAGCGTCACGCTCTCTCTGACGGATCTCAAAGGCCTTCGTCTCTACCACTCCCTCCGTGGGTACGACGGCGACGGGCAGACGTTCCGGTTGACTCTCCAAGCCTACGCGCCAGGCATCGCCTATGAATTCGCTCTCTCCTGGGGGTCTCTCCATTTCCCATGTTGCCCCACTGCCGCATCCATTTTTGATCATGCGGCTGTGAACCTGGGAACCAAGAGCTATCGTCAGGCCGGCCCGGACAGGTTCCGCATTGGCCTTAAGCCGACGTTGAAGAAGGTCGCAGACGACCAGCGCGCCTCGTTCGATGAGGAAGACACGCAAGGCCATGCAGCTTCTCATGCGAAAAGAGTGCAAGCGGGGCGCAACCTTGCCGCTCGTTTTCTTTCCCGGCAGACGGGGCTGCGAACCAGACTCGTCGAAATCGACGCTGGTGATCGTGAACCCGGAATCGGCCTGGAAAGAGAAGGGAGCACTCGGCACCCACGATCGCGGGTTGGATCACACACCGAGGCCAGCCAGCACACCTGTGTCCTGGCTCACTGGTTTGGGTGCATCAGGAAGCCAGGGCACAATCCGAAGACGAAGGACAGGGTTGAGGACTAACTTGCCTGAAAACGGCTCGAGCAAGCTATAGCCGACGGTGCGCTTGGCGAGGCGTTCGAACGGTCGGAGCGGGCCGAGCCCTCCATCAAGGTCCGTGACATCGAGGAGACCACGAAGGACGAGGTGGAGGCGGACTGCGGGGCCACCGTTCCGCAAGAGCAAGGAGGATGCTGGATCGAGCTGCGATCGTTGTGGCAGAGCTGTCCCTCTCGGCAGACACGTTCCCAACCGCTGTGGGGAACTTCATCCGCCCCGGCCACGACGACGGTGGAGACGACCAAGGAGATCCTCCGGAAGGTAGACCCCGCGATTCTGGGCGTGAGACCCTGCCCGCTGGCCTACAAGAGCAGGCGACGCGCATTCGCTCAATTGCCGAGCAGCGGGCTGAACTGTTCCAACTGAGCAAGGACGCCGGCGCTGATCATGTGGTGGTGGTCGAGACTGCCGACCTCCTCGTTCACGCAGAAATTGCCTGGTGCCAAACCGCGGTGCTCCATGAGGAGCGCGTCACCGTCAAAGCGAAGGGGCGCGGACTTAAGGAATGGAGTCTTCGCGGATCTGCCGGGTGGGCGCTCTGTCGAACATCCCGGTCAGCAGGTTCGGCTCCTGAGCTCCTCTGCAATCGCCCGAGCGATTTGTCCGCTGAAGAATGTGGGAGGAGCCTTCGAAGGTCAATCACGGAAAGGGTGGGTGCCGGCCATAACGCAACTGGCCCTCGTTCGGCCTCGCTTTGACAACCGGGGGCGCCTCACCTGCCACGCTACCAGGCTTCCGGTAGCCCACTAGCCAGTCTCCGTTGAGCCGTTGTCGAAAGCCAGACTGGCCACAAGAACGACCTTTTCCGTGTTCCATCTTGCGAGCTTTCCCCAAGCGAGGTGATCGATTTTGGGAGAACATTTGGCGTATCCTAACCGGACGCCACGAGAATTCTTTCACTAAGAATCGGCGTTGGCATTCAACCATGCCGCTGTTGGCCGCACCGGATGGAGGAGAGGATGACGGATGACGCCCAAGAAGGTCTGATCAAGGAGCTGATGCGCCTTCGTGAACGTTGTCGTCAACTCGAACAACGAGAAGCGCAGCACCGCCAAGCAGAGGAAGCCCTGCGGGGGAAAGCCTCGCAACTGGAGACGATCCATACCACGCTGTTAGCTTTTCTCGGCAGCGGGAACTGGCGAGAGGCGAGCGCCCGCCTCCTGCGAGCGGTATTGGCCCAAACCGCGAGCGAGTACGGATTCATCGGGGTCGTCGTCGAGGGGCCGGTCTTACGGATCCTGGCGCACGAAGGGATCGTCTGGGATCAGGCTATCAATCGAGAATTCTACGAGACGGCTCTCCGCACATATAAGGAAATCGGGTATCTGGAGTTCACTCGCTTCGAGAATTTGTTCGGCCGGGCTATCACCAGCGGCCAACCTGTGCTGGCAAATGATCCGCCAACAGATCCGCGGGCCGGCGGGCTTCCACCCGGGCATCCACCCCTCCGGCATTTCCTCGGTGTCCCCACGTTGCGGGGCGCGGAGGTTGTGGGGCTGATCGGCGTGGCGAACCGGCCGGGCGGATACACCGGAACGGAAGTGGCCCAGCTTGAATTGCTGACTCAGGCTGTTGGGGCCCTCTACGATTGCTACCGCCGCCACCAACAGGAGGCAGCGTTGGAAGCCCAACTGCGCCACATGCAGAAACTGGAAAGCATCGGCCAGTTGGCAGGGGGGATTGCGCATGACTTCAATAATCTGCTCACGGTCATCAATGGGTACTCCGACGACCTCCAGGCCGAGTTGAAGCACGACGATCCCCGCCGAGCCAAAATCGCCCAGATCCGCCTTGCAGGGGAGCGGGCTGCGGCATTGACCCGGAAGCTGCTCGCCTTCGGCAGGCAACAGCCCCTCAAACCTGTCATCATCGAACTCAACCATGTCGTCACCGAGATGGCCGAGATGCTCCGGCGAGTGATCGGGGAACATATCGAGTTACGCCTGGACCTCACCGCCAGCCCCGCGCATGTCTTCATGGATCCCACGCAATTGAACCAAGTCATCATGAACCTCATTCTCAATGCTCGGGATGCGATGCCCGATCGCGGCATCCTGACCATCGCGACTCGCACCGTCGATCTGGACGCCGCGTTTTCCCACGGTCATCCCGGAAGCGAGGTCGGCCCGCATGTCCTGCTATCCGTCCAAGACACCGGAATCGGAATGGACGCCGAGACCCAAGCCCATATCTTCGAACCCTTTTTCACGACCAAGGGCCCCACGAAGGGCACCGGATTGGGACTCTCGACCGTGTTCGGGATCGTCAAGCAAAGCGGAGGCTACATTGCAGTGGAGAGCGCACGCGGCCGGGGGACGACATTTCGGATCTATCTCCCACAGTTCAGCAATGCGGGAGAAGAAGCGTCATCGGCGATGCCGCTTGCGGCCGCACCGAGCGGTGGGACCGAGATCATCCTTCTCGTGGAAGACGAAGCGATGGTAAGAACTCTGGCACGCGAAGCATTGCGTGGACATGGCTATCGGGTGCTCGAGGCCGCTAACGGCCGTCAAGCGATGCACCTCGTCAAAGCGTATCAAGGTCCGCTCCATCTCTTGCTGAGCGATGTGATCATGCCCGGGATGAACGGCCCTGAGCTTGCTCAGATGCTCAAAGCGCTTCGGCCGGACATGAAGACACTGTACATGTCGGCCTACGCAGATGAGGTCCTGGGATCTCGCGGTGTGTTCGCGGCGGACGTCAACTTTCTGCCAAAGCCCTTTACGCCCGCCACTCTGGCGCGCAAAGTGCGCGAAGTATTGACCTGCTCGTAAATGTGCCTGCGCCCCGGCCGCAGGATCATCTTCTGACCCGCGGCGGCCCGTCCTTTACCGCGGCCTCGGAGAGTTAAAACCCATCGCGTCACGGCGCAATGGACAGGAAAACGGTCGCACCGTCGCGTTTTACCAGCAGGAGGATGCGTTTGCCAGGAGCGAGCTCATTGCTCAGCCGCTCGAAGTCGCGGAGAGACTTGATCGGTTTGCGGTCGATTTCCCGGATAATATCCCCCGGATGCAAACCCGACCGATCCGCCGGGCTGCCCGGTTCCACATCGACAACCAGCACACCGGTTTCTTTCCGTCCCGATCGCCCGCGCATGGTCGGCGGCACTTCGTCCACCGCGACGCCTTCCAACGGATGTTCGACGTGTTCTTTTTCGGGACCCTGCCGAGCGGTCGGTTCGGCCGGCATCTCGGCGACGGTGACGGTGATGGCCTGCGTCCGGTTCCCACGCAGGACGGAAAGCGTGACGGTCGTTCCCGGTTTGGTTTCGGCAACCAGCATGCGCAGGTGCGTGGCGTCTTTGACCGGCATTCCGTTATAAGCGGTAATCACGTCGCCGCGTTGAAGCTTCGCCTTGGCGGCAGGACCGTCTTCAAGGATATCCGACACCAACGCGCCTTTCGCCGTCTCCGACAGACCGAACGCGCGAGCCAACTCCGGCGTCAACTCCTGAACCCCCAGTCCCATCCACCCACGGATCACCCGTCCGTGCTCAAGCAAGCTGGTCATGACGCTCTTGGCCATGTTGCTGGGGATCGCAAACCCAATGCCCATAAATCCGCCGGTCGGGGAAAAGATCGCGGTATTGATCCCGATCAGCTCTCCCTTAAGGTTGACCAGCGCCCCGCCGGAATTGCCCGGGTTGATCGCGGCGTCGGTCTGAATGAAATCCTCGTAATCGACGAGGCCGACGTTCGCCCGTCCCACCGCGCTGATAATGCCCATGGTGACGGTCTCGTTAAGGCCGAATGGATTCCCCACGGCCAGCACAACTTCCCCGACACGAAGGCGGCTAGAATCCCCCCAGGGTAATGTCGGCAGCTGTGTCGCATCGATCTTGATGACGGCGATGTCTGTGCGGGCGTCGGCGCCGACAACTTTCGCCCGGAAAGTGCGCTGGTCGGCCAACAGGACCTGCACTTCTGTGGCGTCCTGCACCACATGGCTGTTGGTCACAATGTAGCCGTCCGGGCTGACGATCACGCCTGAGCCCTGCCCTTGTTCCGGCGGCGGGAAACTTCGTTCGAACTCTTCGCCGAAAAACCGCCGCGAGTAGGGATCTCCGAACGGTCCGCCGCGAGCCACTGGCCTGAAAGTCGAAGAGATGTTGACCACCGCCGCCTTGGCCCGAGCGGCTGCGTCGATGAACGCTTCGTTGATGGCCGCTCCGTCCGTCCCGCCGGCGACGGCCGAGCCGGTGCCCCTGGTCGGCTCGAGCAACAAGGCACCCGTTTGGACCGCTAGCCCGATCCCCAGGAAGACGACGATCCGGCGGAACCCATTCATCAATCTCGCCTGCATACCTGCCCTCCTTCCCCCCCCTGTCCGCCCGTCATCCTCCTGGCAACAACACGCTGGCGCACACCTGCTGGAGACGGTTGATAGTGGAACTTTTTATAAAGATAAACAGGCCTCGCAGACGGTCAAGAACCTCGGTCACCCCGGCTTGATCTGATGAGGTTCACGCTCGTGCCGCGCACGCTCTTGACCGATCGCTGGGCGTGCTTATGTTGAAAAGCGGAATTTGGCGAGCTGGATCGGAGCAGTGAGCGCTGTTCCGTGATGAGCAGCGACGCCTGGCATCTGCCGTTTCCTCGTCGCAGGCCTCCTCCCGCTTCGTTCCACCTCGCCAATTCCAAATTTCCACGAGAAAGGAGGGATAACGCGATGACGCTGGTCCCGTCGGTGTCGAACCTGATGCGACTTCCCTTCGAAAGCCAGATCGATCGGCTGTTCGAAGAGGCGGTCCGCACGGTGACCACTCGGATGAGCGAGATGAGCGATTGGATTCCGTCCTGCAACGTATACGAGGATGACAACGGCTTCTACGTGCAGGCCGTCCTCCCCGGCATGGAGGTAAAGGACATTGACATCCTCGTTCAGGACGACATGCTTACCATCAAAGGCGAGCGGAAGGGCCCTGCCCTGCAAGCGGGTCAAGCTTCATGGCTTGCCCATGAAATTGAGGAAGGTTCCTTCGCTCGGACCTTTGAGATCCCGTCCTCCGTGGACCAGACGCAGGCCAAGGCCTCCTACAAGGAAGGGATCCTCACCGTCACCTTCCCCAAGAAGGAGGACGCCAAGCCGCGTCGGATCCTCATCCAAGAATGCCAGTAAGGCGGGCGTTCATCCGACCCCGAGCGCCACCGGCACCGGTGGCGCTTTCTTGTTCGCCGGACCAGCGGCAGCGACACCGATGACGCTTCTCGTCGACTCAGCCAAGCCCCGGCTTCAGGACGCAACGGCAGAAGGCCTCGAGCCCGAACTGACAGTTGATCCGGGCATACGGACGAACGGCAGCCCGTCCTCCGTGCCGTACTATCTCGATCCGCAATGTCATGAGGCTCTGTACGAGATTGATGTGCCGACTGGGCTCTGACAGTTTCGTCACGACCTGCCGGCACGAGGACCTCCTCCCCTCCGAGTAGACCAGCGGCGGCCTCAGGCCGGCAGTTCTTCGAACCGGGCGGTAAAGTGGCGAAGCACTGGGGCTTCGTAGGTCATGGCGAGGCCGCGGATGGTCTCGCGCGTGCGGAACAGTTCGATGATGGATTCCGCGACGTACGTGATTTGCATGTTGGTATAGACACGCCGAGGGATGGCAAGGCGGACCATCTCCAACTCGGGATGGATCGTCCGGCCAGTCGAAGGATCTTTCTTCCCGAACATCACGGTGCCGATCTCGACACCGCGGATGCCGAATTCCCGATAGAGCGCCACGCACAACGCCTGAGCGGGAAATTGCGATTGCGGGATATGCGGCAGGAACTCCTTGGCATTGAGGTAGACGGCATGCCCGCCGACCGGTTTCAAAATCGGCACACCGCCCTGTTCAAGCAGTTCACCCAGATAGCGCACCTGGCCGATCCGAAATCCTAAGTACTCTTCGTCCAACACCTCTTTCAAACCTCTGGCCATCGCCTCAAGATCGCGGCCGGCCAATCCGCCGTAAGTTGGAAAGCCCTCAATCAGGATCAACCTGTTCGTGATGCCCTGGACCCATTCCGCATTGTTCAGGCTGAGGAACCCGCCGATGTTCACCAGCCCGTCCTTCTTGGCGGACATCGTGCAACCGTCCCCATAGCTGAAGAGTTCGCGCGCAATGTCCGCGATCGACTTGGTCTGATACCCCGGCTCCCGCTCCTTGATGAAGAAACAGTTTTCCGCGAAGCGACAGGCGTCGAAGAACAACGGGATGCCATAGCGCCGGCACAGCTCGCTCGTCGCGCGGATATTTGCCATCGACACCGGCTGGCCACCTCCGCTGTTGTTAGTGATCGTGATCATCACGAGCGGAACGCGATTGGGCCCGACCCGATTGATCGCATCCTCCAGCCGCACCAGATCCATGTTGCCTTTGAACGGGATGTCACAGTGCGGATCGTAGGCTTCCTTGACAACCACATCGAGCGCCTCGGCCCCCAGATGCTCGACGTTCGCGCGGGTGGTGTCGAAATGGATGTTGTTGGGGACGCACATGCCAGGCTTGACCACCGTCGAGAACAACAGATTTTCGGCCATGCGGCCCTGATGGGTGGGGATGACGTACCGGTAGCCAAAGATGGACTTCACGGTCTCTTCAAAATGATAGAAATTCCGGCTGCCGGCATAGGATTCGTCGCCCAGCATCAGACCCGCCCATTGATTGTCGCTCATGGCCGAAGTCCCGCTGTCGGTGAGCAGATCGACATACACGCTTTCGGCGGGCACCTGGAACAGGTTATAGCCGGCCTCGCGCAACAGGCGGTCCCGCTCTTCGCGCGTGGTTCGGCGGATTGGTTCGACGACCTTGATCTTGAACGGCTCGGATGGGAACTTCATGAAACGGCCTTTTTGAATCGCACCAACTGCGCCTTGAACGCCTTCGCCCCTTGGTATTCGAACACGTAGCGCGTCATGTCGAACAGCGGGGCGGGATTGAGGTCCCGGATGAGGTCTGGCTTCCAGGTGATCTGGAGTTTGCTGATCATTGTAATCGGCGTCGGCTTGCCAACCATTCCGAGCGGGACTTGCCCGTAGGCCTGCGAGAAAATCAGAATTTCGCCATCGAATAAGGCCGCATTGATCTCCTGCGCGGCGCCCTGTTTCCTGTAATCCTCTTCGAGTCGCTGAAACATCGGCGAATGGTCAAGCTCCTCGCGAAAGGCGTAATAAATCTTGATGCCGGCCCGATGTTGGTCGTCCATGACCGCAATCGCGTCCGCCACCAGGGAAGCCCGTTGCATCTGCTCCTTGGTGAGAATCAGCAGCCGGCGGATCGTGACATTGCGGCGCACGGCAGCCTGGTTGGCCAGGAGATAGTTGGGATAGAGCGCCTCGCCTTTCTTCCAAATGTTCCACCGCTCCATGATGGCATCCACCGACCGCTCGGCGGTTTCCATCAGCCGGACAGCTTCGGCATTGGCAGCCGCCCCTTCATAGACCAGCGTCTGGGACTCGAGTTGACGCAACTCGCGCCCGATGGCTTCCACCTTCTTCGGCAGGTACCGGGGGGTCTTCGGGACATGCAGCATTACGTCCACAGCGGTCAGGGCCAAATTCCAGTATTCCTTGGCTGCCGCCGGTGCCTTGTCCTTCTGGGCCACCAGCAGCAACTCCACCGGATTCTTGTCCAGCAGCTTGGCGATCGTGATGCAGACCTCCGGCTTCGGCACTTTGAGCCCCCGGCGCATAAGATTCGCTTCGGGTTGAGCGATTCCGAGCTTCTCAGCGAGCGCGTAATCGCTGCTTAACCCGTATCGCTCTTTGACCGCTTCGAGATAACTGGCAATTTCCGTCATGCTGGCCTCACCCAATGCCGAACGCAGGCCACACTCCTCGTCCTCCAACCGATGGAACCGACCGAGAGGACATGCACCGTGGCGGCCCCTTCTGCCTCCTCATCCGTTCTCGGATCGCGGATCGGCTTTGCCCCAGGCGGTCCGCGCGGATCCGACCCTGACAGGGGCAACGCCAGTCGGATACGGCGGCATGCCGACGGCGGCCTCGCTCCGACCAAGCTGCGCCATACGCTGCTTTACCAGAGTGTCGAATCGAGCGAGGGACAAGGCGATCCCGTGACGGGCGAATTGTGCCACCAGCTCGTCGCCTCGCTCCCTCACCAACGTCACGACCGACCGATACCCAGCACCCAGCAGCAGTACCCGGTCCTGGTAAGTCAAAAAGCTTCGTTCGAACAAGAGCGCGTCATGAGAGGTCGGGGTCATCACCAACAGCTCTTTATGAGGATGGCTGCGCTCAAACAATTCCCGGGCTTGAGAAAACCGCACATCGAAATTGATACGGGAAGCCTGCTCACCAATGGCCAAGAACCCTCTGTCCCGCAGAGAGGACTGGTGCGACGGATCTGCCAGTGCACACCGAGAGGATCGCGCGGATTGCACTCTGACCATCGGATTGATCACGACCATAAACCCGATGTGTTTGGAAACGGCGAGATCGAAAAAGGTCAATCGGCCGATTCCGGCATCGATGTAATCGCGCCCGTCGATCCGGACGGGGCAAAAATAGATTGGCACGGCCGAGGAAGCGGTGATAGCTTTGGAGATCGGCACGTCCTTCCACCCCTCGTCGCCGAAGATCACGCTGTCCCCTGACTCGAGATCGATCGCAGGCACATACAATTCGCGGCGCAACTCCGCAAATGAATCGGACAGCCCCTTGGCGCGGAACGTTTTCTCTAGGTACCGAGCGAACGGCTTCAACGTGTAAATCCCGCTTGGCAGCGCCTCTTGGGCTTTGTCCAAAAGATCGATCAGGGTCATCTCCGGGTAATGACGGACATACAGTTTGAGCAAGGGGATCAGTTGCCGGATCGCGCGGGGGAACGTTTTGAGCCCTTCGCCGAAGGCGGGTGCAAAGATATCCCGGTGGTCGAAATAATACGGCCGCGTGTTCGACAGGTTCGTCTCCAGGATCTCTTGGGGCTTGACTCCGTTCGCGATCAGCGAGGCCGCCGCAGAGCCAGCGCTGACGCCGACGTAGACCTCGAAATCGTTGACCGTGAAGCTCTCATCGAAGAGGTCGTCCAACGCCGTCAAGGCGCCGATTTCAAAGAGGTAGCCGGTAAAACCGCCGCCCGCCAAGGCCAATGCTCGCTTGCTCGATCCGTTCAGTCCCATGATCGCTTTCCTTCCTGAATCGCCCGTCCCTTTGTCAATCCTCCGCTCCCGACCGCAAGCTGCGGGTTCTCACCGATCTGTAAAACGAGGCTGCCGTTTTTCCAGGAAAGCAGCGAGCCCCTCCTTTCTGTCTTCTGTCTCGCAGAGACGGCCGAACAGACGCGCCTCCAAAGCCAGAGCCTGGCGCACGTTCAGCTCGGCTCCTTCCCTGATCGCCTGGAGCACTGCCTTGACGGCCGCCCGGCTTTTGGAAGCGATCTTGCGTGCCAGCCCCCGCGCCTGACGGAGCAGATCGTCCGATGGAATCACTTGCGACACCAATCCCAACGCCTTCGCCTCCTGCGCGGAGATCACGTCACCGGTCAGCATCAGTTCCGCCGCCTTGGATCGACCGATGAGCCGGGGCAGGCGCTGGGTGCCACCCATGCCTGGCATGATGCCCAGGTTAATTTCCGGTTGGCCCAGTCTGGCACCCTCCGCCGCCAGCCTGATGTGACAGGCCATCGCCAGTTCGAGTCCTCCGCCGAGGCAGGCACCGTTGATGGCGGCAATGACCGGTTTCTCGAAGGCCTCGATGCTGTCTGCAATCGCCTGCCCGCGAAGCGCCATCCGTTCGCCCTCGGAGGCCGACGCAATTGCAGCCAGCTCGCGGACGTCGGCCCCGGCGACGAAAAATCGACCGGCACCGGTCAGGATCACAGCCTTGACCGTGTCGTCCTTGGCCAGCCTATCGAATGCGGCTTCTAACTCGCCCAGCATCTGGACCGTCAATGTGTTGGCCGGAGGATGGTTGATAGTCAATGTCGCGACGGACTCTTCCACCGAGCAAGACAGCATGCCGTCGGGCCTCGCACCCATGACCTCGCCTCAATACACGAAGAATCCCCGCCCGGCGATCTGGCCGGTGAATCCGGCGTCCACCATCCGGCGCAGCATGGGCGCGGGCCAAAACCGCGGCCCGAGGCTGTGCGCGAAATCCTCCAACTCGTGGAGCACCTGATCAATACCGAGCCGGTCGGCGAAATGCAGTGGCCCTTCCTTGTCAACCGGAAAGCCGATTCCCGCGACCATTGCGAAGTCGATGTCGCGCGCGGAGGCGACGCCTTCCTGCAAGGCAGTCACGGCCTCGTTCACCATCGCCAACAGAAGCCGTGATCTCGTCCACCGTGTGCCGGTCACGCCCGTTTCTTCCCGAACCCGCCGGACCACCGAATCGAGCCCCTGCTCGCCTCCCCCTTCTTCCGCACTGACATAGTCGTAGAACCCGTGGCCGGCTTTCACCCCCAACCGACCTGCCTTGACCAGCGCTTCCAGCAATGGAGCCGGAGTCATGCGAGGCCCGTAATGACGGTGGAGAATCCTCGCGACCTCCAGGGAGATATCCAACCCGACAGTATCCAGCAGGGTGAACGGTCCAACCGGCATCCCGAAGGCGACCATTTCGTGATCGATGTCTTTGACCGACGCCGCACCTTCCTGCAAGCAAAGAATCGCTTCGTTCAGATAGGGCATCAGCAGGCGATTGACGAGAAAGCCGGCGCATTCCTTCACCACCACCGGCGTCTTTCGGATGCTTTCCGCAAAGCCAACCAGGTCATCCACCGTTTGGGGATCGGTGGCGAGACCGGGAATGACCTCGACGAGCGCCATGGCGTAAGCCGGGTTGAAGAAGTGCAGGCCCACCACCTTGCTCGGCCGACTCGTGGCGGCGCCCAGCGCCGAAATAGAGAGCGCGGACGTGTTGCTGGCCAGGATCGCACTGCGCGGACAGATCTGATCCAACTCATGGAAGACCTGTTTTTTCAGCTTCAAGTCTTCCGGCACCGCTTCGATGACCAGATCCACCTGGTGAAGATCGGCGAGACCGGACGCCACCGTGACCAGCAGCATTTTCTGCTCGAGCTGTTCGGGCGTCATCTTGCCCTTGTTAACACGCGCCTGGTACAGGGCCCGCACGGATTCCCGTCCGCGCTGGGCCAGTGCCTCGCTGACATCGGTCAGCACGACCGGCACACCGGCCATGCTGACGACCTGCGCAATCTGCGCGCCCATCGTCCCGGCTCCGACAATGCCGACGGTGTAAATGTACATGTTCACTCCGCTCACGCTTTGAGTGGCAAGCGCTGGGTTCTGAGTCGAAGAGCCCAGGAGGCCTGTGATCTTCTGAGGATCATCGTTTCTTTCTGCACCTCAGCACTCAACACCAGCACTGCTCGTCAGATGCGCTCCAGCACCATCGCAGCGCCTTGGCCCCCGCCAACGCACAGCGTCACCGCGCCCAGGGCCGCACCGCGCCGTCGCATTTCATAGAGGAGGGTGAGGACCAGGCGCGTCCCGGTCATCCCGACCGGATGGCCCAACGCGATGGCTCCACCGTTCACGTTCACGATCTCCCGCTTCAGCCCCAACAGCCGCTCGACCGCCAAGTACTGCGCTGCAAAGGCCTCGTTGACCTCGATCAATTCCAGATCGGCCAAACTCACACCCGCCCGCTTGAGCGCCAATGGCAATGCTTCCACCGGCCCGATTCCCATCCGGGTCGGCTCCACCCCGACGAAGGCGTAGCCCCGGATCCGCCCCAGCGGCTGAAGCCCCAGATCCCGAGCCCGTTCGGCAGACATCACGAGCGCCGCCGCCGCCCCGTCATTGAGCGGGCAACTGTTGCCCGCCGTGACCGTCCCACCCTCCTTGAACATGGGTGGGTAAAGCGCGAGCTGCTGCTCGGTCAAGCCAGGATTTGGTCCTTCATCCTGCGTGAACAAGGTTGGCACCACTTCGCGACCAGCCACAGTTTTCGGCACCGAGACTGGAAGAATTTCCTCTTTCAACTTCCCTTCACGGATGGCCCGGAACGCGCGGCGATGGCTCTCCACAGCGAACCGATCCTGCTCCTCCCGGCTGATGCCAAACTCTTCGGCCAGATTTTCCGCAGTCCGCCCCATGAGTTGACCGCAAAACGCGTCGGTCAGCCCTTCCCAAATACTGTCGATGAATTCAGCGTGCCGCAGGCGTTTCCCCCACCGCATGTCGCGCGACACGAAAGGCGCGCGGCTCATATTCTCCACGCCGCCCACGATCTGCACGTCGGCGTCGCCGCTGTGAATATTTTGGCACGCGTTCACAAACGGTTGCAGGCCTGAAGCGCAGTTGCGCTGCACCGAATACGCCGGCAGACGAATCGGCAATCCGGCCATGAGCGCGATCACCCGGGCGATGTTGTAGGCATCACTGGTCTGGCCGACGCACCCGATGATCACGTCCTCGACCAGCGCCGGATCGAGGCCAGCGCGGGTGAGGGTTTCGCGCACGACCAGTTCACCCAACTTCTGGGCGGGAATGTCTTTGAGCGTTCCGCCAAAGTTCCCGATAGGCGTTCGGACGCCGGTGACGATGACGACCTCTTTCATCACGGTCTCCGCCCTGGTGTGCCCGGCTGTCACCCGGCCTTGCATGGAGCTGCCGCTTCGCTCGCCCAGCGGTGTTCGTCACGCAGCATGCGCCGCAGGACCTTTCCCACGGCCGTTCGCGGCAGTTCGGCGCGGAACTCGATGGCCGTCGGGACCTTGAACCGGGCCAGCGACCGACTGCAATGTTCGATCAGCTCTTGCGCAGTCGCGGCCCTTCCCGATCGGACGACCACATAGGCCTTGATCGCCTCTCCATACTGGGGATGAGGGATACCGATCACCACGGCCTCCCCGACGGCCGGATGCTTGAGCAACACTTCTTCCACTTCTTTCGGATAGACATTTTCGCCGCGCGAAATGATCAGATCCTTCTTCCGATCCACGACGAAGAAAAATCCCCGGTCATCCCGCCTGGCAATGTCGCCTGTGTGGAGCCATCCATTGCTCAGCACGGCCTTGGTTTCCGCTTCGTTGTTCCAGTACCCCTCCATCACCTGCGGACCTCGAACCATCAATTCGCCGATCTCACCGATGGGCACGTCCCGCCGGCCGGTTTCCAGATCCACGATGCGCGCATCCGTGTCTGGAAATGGAAGCCCTATCGAGCCGCGCGGGTGCTCGCCGTAGATCGGATTACAATGGGTCACGGGCCCCGCCTCGGTCAGACCGTAGCCCTCGGCAATCCTCACGCCGGTGAGCCGTTCGAAACGGTCCTGCACCTCCACCGGCAGGCCGCTCCCTCCACTCAGGCATACGCGCAGAGACCGGAAATCATATCGGCGGGTTTCCGGGAATTCGCTCATCTTCGAGAACATCATCGGAATGCCGGAAAAGATCGTGACCCGGTACCGCTGGATGGCGCGGAGCACATCGAGAACCTGAAAACGCGGAAGGAGCACGATGGAACACCCCGTCATCACTGCCAGGTTTTGACAGGTGCTCAATCCATAGGCATGGAAGAATGGGACCACCCCCAAAAACACTTCGCCGCCTTCGCGAAAATCAGGCACCCAACACCGGCACTGGAACGCGTTGGTGATGAGATGGCGGTGAGTGAGCATGACGCCTTTGGGCGTGCCCGTCGTCCCGCCGGTGTATTGCAGTTGCGCCAGGTCGTCCGGTCTCGGTTTCGGCAATGCCGCCTCGCCCGAGGCTGACGTTCTCGCCAGCATGGCGCGAAACTCATAGACCGGCGGCCGTGCGTCGATGCGGATCCACCGACGATTGAGCATCGCTTTGAAGGGATACAGCAGGCGCAGACCCGGGGGGAGAAAATCCCGGACGCTCGTCACGATCGTGCGGATTGGCAGTCCCGTATGCCGTCGAACCTCTTCGAGGCGCGGGAAAAACTGGTCCAACACGACGAGGGTCTCGCTGCCGGAGTCGGCCAGTTGCGCCTCGATTTCCCGCGACACATAGAGCGGATTGATCGGCACGACGACCGCTCCGGCTTTCAGCACACCGTAATAAGCGATCAGCGACTGCGGGATGTTCGGCAACATGATGGCCACGCGATCTCCCGGCCGCACCGCCAGGGCAATCAACGCCTGCGCAAACCGCGTACTGAGTTCGTCGAATTGACGGAAGGACATGCACCGGCCGTAGAAGATCAGAGCCGGGTGTTCGGGAAATCGCATCGCAGATCGATGCGGCAGGTCCCCCACGGTCCAATCGGGATACCGGCAGAAGGGCGGAACACCAGGATCGTAGTAGCGGAACCAGGGCTGCAGCATTCGCCTCCTGTTGACGCTGACGCCAGCTCTCGATGCGGCGTCGGCGTCCGTATCGGACTAGGCCGCTCCCCGCGCGGTGGAGGGATACGACGGACGAGCCGTCTGGCGTCTGGTCTCCAATCCCATCCAAAATCCTTCGAGGTAATCCAACACGGCCTTCATGCCCCTGCGAAAATCTTCCTTGTCCTGCGCGGACATGCCGGCGCTGTCCGGACCGGTCGCTCCCTCCACCGCCGCCACGGCGTGTTCCATGGCCTCTTCGTGGCTGGACTCGAGTTGGCGATGGAACGTGAAGTAGGTCATGTCCATCCCGGGATACCGTTCCCGCTTGAGCCGGGCAAGACCCGGGATGAGATGGTCCCACATTGTGATCGCCATGTTCTCCAAGCCGAACGAGGCGCCGAGCGCCCTGGCGTGATTGCCGTCGCTGTAGAGCCGTTCCATGCCCTCGATGTACGCGCGTGTCGAAGGCAACATCGGCCGGGTCATCGCCTCATGCACATCGATGCCGACCGAGCGAAGAAAGTCACGATAGAGAAGTTCATGCCGATTCCGGGTCTGGCCGTCGCCCAGTTCCGAATACAAGACCTTCGTCAGCTCGTCAGCCACCTTCTCGTCTTCCGTGTTGACCAGTTGCGAAACCAGGATCTTCGGAAAGAATCGCGCGAAGTTGTAAAACTCGACGGCGAACTCCCGAAACTCCTCATCGGTCACGTCGCCGAGCCGAAAGCGATCCAGATACGGGTTGTTGATCGCGCCATGACCGAGAACTTCACTGCGCATCTGCTCGTAGAACGTCATGACCTACCTCCCACTCCGTCTACGACACCGGACGCCCTGCCCCCGCTCTCCATCCGCTTTGGCTCAAATGATATACCTTTTCTATTACCAGCGCAACGCCAACTACATCACCTTTTTCGACTTGTCTGGACTGCCGTTTCCGATGTTCATCGGCACGGCCACAACCTTCTCCATCAGGCACCATGTCGCCTAATTGATATAACTTCTCTATTGCATAATAGAGTCTCTATGTTATACTGCACCTGCATCCACGATCATCACACACGTCGGGCGGATCGCGCTTCAGGTTCGCCAGGTTGAGGAGGAGGCGCCGCTATGAAAGGATCAATGGGAATCGATCACATCACGCTATGCGTGGAGAATCTGGAAGCCGCAGAATACTTGTTCACCAAGATTCTGGGCTTCGAAGTCATCTGGTCGGCGCGGGATGTCGGGAGCGACAAGTCCAGCATGGACACCGTCGTGGTGCAGCGCGGCAATGCCAAGATCGCGCTCATGCAGGGGAGAGACAAGGTCGTCAAGTCCCAGATCAACGAGTTCATCGAGAAATACGGACAAGGGGTCCAGCACATCGCGATGGAGGTGGACGACATCGAAGCGGTCTGCCGGGAATGGGAAGCGCAGGGTGTCAAGTTCAGCGGTCCCCTGAAGGAAGGCCGGGATGGCTTCGGCCCCCTCAAGCAACGATTTACGTATCCGTTGTTTCCCGGCAGCGGCCTCTTCGTCGAGTTGACCCAACGCCAGCACGGGAACGAACAGTCGAGAACGTTCGTGCGCAGCACGGTCGAAGCGCTTTACAAGGATATCGAGCGCGACCAGATCAGCGGCGTCGAACAGACAATCATCGACTATGCATCTTGTCCGGTTCCGTTTAAAAAGTCCGCCTGAGCGCGCTCGGCGCCGCCTGGCACCCATCCTGTCGGCGAGCCCAAGCGGACGACCGGTGAAGAGAGGGGAGACCGCCCATGTATCTCGTGAAGAAAGGTCAAGTCCCAAATCAAGCTCACGTCGGCATTCCGGAGGGCCTGTGCGAAGAAGAACACGGGCGCCACGGCTTCAGCGGCCCGTCCTCGCATCTTTATCGGAGCCATCCGCCGACAGGATGGGTGAGGATCGAAGGTCCGCTCCGGCCCCGTGCCTTCACCTGCGCAGCGCTTTCCACTCCTGACCAATGTTCGGCGGAAGCAAGCCCGCTGGAGATCCTCCGCAGCCCGGACGCCACGGTCTTTCTCTCTCGCCGGTCCGAATCGATGACCTACTTCGTCCGCAATTCGGACGGCGACGAAGTCCACTTCGTGCACAGTGGGCGCGGCCACTACGAAACCGATTACGGCTGGCTCGCGTACGAGCCCGGCGATTACGTCGTGATTCCCAAGGGGACGACCTACCGGATTCTCGTCGACTCGCGCCCCTCCTTGTTCTTGATCGTCGAAACGCCGGAGCCCGTCACTCTGCCCGACCGGGGGATGCTCGGCCAGCATGCGCTCTTCGACAAAGGCGTGTTGGTCTCGCCGGAACTGAGCTCGGTTCGAGACGACGGAGAGCGGCACGAGTGGGAAGTGCGGATCAAACGCCACGGAGAATACACGAAGATCTTTTATCCGTTCTATCCCATGGACGTGGTGGGCTGGAAAGGCGATCTGTGGGTTGCCAAGCTCAATGTCAGGGATTTCCGCCCCGTGACGAGCGCGCGGTATCACCTACCGCCCAGTGTGCATGTCACGTTTCAAGCTGGCGGCGCGTTGTTTTCCACGTTCGCCCCGCGTCCACTGGAAAGCGATCCTCAAGCGCTTCGCGTGCCATTTTATCACCGGAACATGGACTACGATGAAATCTTGTTCTACCATGAAGGGCATTTCTTCAGCCGAGCCAGCATTGAACCTGGCATGTTGACTTTGCACCCCCAAGGCATCCACCACGGGCCTCACCCACAGGCGGTGGAAGCGAGCAAAGTCAAGACCCACACCGATGAAATAGCCGTCATGATCGAATCTCGCCGGCCCTTTCTCGTCGCGCCGGCTCTGGAATGCGTCGAAATCAAAGACTATGCGTTGAGCTGGAGCCGCCCATGAAGCTCTATAGCTTTCAAGTCTGCACGCCAGTGGGCACCTTTACCCGCGTCGGCGCACTGTTGGGCCCCAAGCTGGTGGACTTAAACATGGCTTACGCCCGGATGCTGGCCGACCGGAACGAGGCGCAACCCTATCGGCTCGCGGACGCGACGGTTCCGCCGACCATGCTGGAGCTGCTCGAGGGCGGCCCCTCGGCCATGTCCGCGGCGAGACAGGCGTTCGATTATGCGAGCCGGTTGGGTGATCAGGCGCAAGGACCCGAGGGTGAAACGATCACCTATCTCCCCGCGAACGTGCGCATCATCGCCCCCCTTCCCAATCCGCCATCACTGCGCGACTTTCTCGCGTTCGAAGAGCACATTGCCGCCACCTCCCGAAAACGGGGGCAGGCGATTCCGCCCGAATGGTACAAAGCCCCTGTCTATTACAAGGGCAATCACCGGACGATCATCGGTCCGGACGAAGACCTGCCGTGGCCGCTCCAGACAACGAAGTTGGACTATGAGTTAGAGCTGGCCTGCGTGATCGGGCGCCGCGGGCGAGACATACCGGAACGAGACGCGGCGGACTATATTGCGGGCTACACGATCATGAACGACTTCAGCGCCCGTGATATCCAGTTCCAAGAAATGGCCTGCCGGCTGGGTCCGGCTAAGGGCAAGGACTTCGCAACGGCCATCGGCCCCTGCCTGGTGACGCCGGACGAAATTCCCGATCTCAACGAATTGACCATGATCGCGCGCGTCAATGGGGAGGTGTGGTCCCGAGGCCGCTTCGGCACCATCCACTGGACGTTCCCGCAAATGATCGCTTATGTGTCGCGGGGAGAAACGATCTATCCGGGAGATCTATTCGGATCCGGCACGGTCGGAGGCGGCTGCGGCCTGGAGCAAGATCGGTTTTTGAATCCTGGAGATGTAGTCGAGCTAGAAATTCAGCCTATCGGCGTGCTTCGGACGCGGATCGTGAAACAACCGGAGCAGGAGCATCCATCATGAGCGTACACGTGACAGACGACCGAATTCTTGGAGACGTAATCGAGCGGCATCGGGCGCTGTATGACGGCCCCGAGATCGAAGCCAAACTTAAGCACATCATTCGCAGCGGCCCCCAATCCAAACTGTCCGACTGGGACATCCATCGGTTGTTGCGGACCGCGCGTTGCGTGTACTTCGACACGCATGTCGAGATGGTCTCCGGACACCACACTGCGACGTATCTGCGGTTCGAGTCCATCGCACGCATTCCCCAACTGCTCAGGCTGATCGCGCGCGACATGGCGGACTGGATCCGGCTGACTTTTCAACGCGATCCGATCACCGGCATTGTCGCAACGATGTCGACGGCTGAACTGCTGGCGGAGGGGATTGCCGACATTCTGCACGACAAAATGCGGTTGCGGGTCACCCTGACGCCGTACAGCACGGAGACTGGCAAGATCGGCACCGAGATCCGGACCGGCGCCATCCGCACGGGAGAGCGATTCGTCGCCCTGAACGACGTGACGACGCGCGGGAATTGCATCAGCAAACTCGGGAAAGTGATCACAGACCACGGCGGCATCCTCACGGGGATGATGGTTTTCGCACGGCGAGACAGCGGCCAATTCCCGCTCATGCAGGAACTTGCGCAGCAGTATCCCTTTTACTACGCGGCTGACCTCGACATGCCGCAGTGGGAGCCGGATCAGTGTCCGCAGTGCCGAGCCCAGAAACCGCTGTTATCGTGGAAAGAGATGCCGGAATTTTAGCGGACAGCCGGACCGGCGCACTCGATTCGACACGATCCCGGAGGCGCCGCTCCACCGCAGAGGAGTTTCAGAAAAAACACTGGTCACGACGCACGGGGAGTTTGAAGACTCTATCCACCACCGTCGACGACGATAAGGCGCTGATGAGCCGGTGGCACAAGCGAAGCTTGGTAGGGAGGACAATATGGATCTCGCCACGGTCGCGAAGGAAATCAAAAAGGACGATCTGCTCCAGATGTACTACTTCCTCCGGCTGACCAGAACGCTGGAGGAACGGATTACAGCGCTGTACCGACAGGGCCGGATCATGGGCGGGGTCTATACCAGTCACGGCATGGAGGCGATCGCAGTGGGCTATGCCTCCGCCCTGGAACGAGACGACGTGATTGCCCCCTATCACCGGGATATGGGCGCATTTCTCATCCGCGGCATCACCCCGGGCGAAGTCATCGCGCAGTATCTGGGCAAGCGCACCGGACCGACCAAGGGGAAGGACGGGAACGTGCATATCGGCGACCTGAAACGCGGCGTGATCGGATTCGTGAGCCACCTGGCCGACAACCTGCCAGTGGCGACCGGCGCGGCGCTAGCCTTCAAGCTGCGCGGCGAGTCGCGCGTGGTCATCACCAACACAGGCGACGGCGGGACCAGTCGGGGCGATTTTCACGAGGCCCTGAACTTTGCCTCCGTGCGGAAGCTGCCAGTCGTCTTTTTCTGTAACAACAATCAATACGCCTATTCGACACCACTTCGTCTGCAGATGGCGATCCGGGACGTGGTCGAGCGGGCCAAAGCGTACGCCATGCCCGGCGAAATTGTGGACGGCAACGACGTGGCGGCAGTCTACCTGGCCGCCAAGCGCGCGATTCAGCGGGCCAGGTCCGGTGAAGGGCCAACCTTCATCGAAGCCAAGACGATGCGCATGCACGGCCATTCGGAGCATGACTCGGCCAAGTACGTGCCGCGTGAGTTGTTGGAGGAATGGAAGAAGAAGGATCCCATCATGAAGGCCGAGCAGATGCTCAAGCAGCTCGGCTATGCGGACGATACGACGTTCAGAGAAGTCGGCGACCGGGTGAAGAAAGAGGTCGAAGCTGGAGTGGAGTTTGCCGAACAGAGCCCGCTGCCAGAGGGACGGGAAGTGCTGGACGGGGTGTTCGCGACAGAAGACGAGGTGCGGCCATGACGTCGGCAACCACGCAGGAAGTCACGTACCTGGAAGCAATCTCCCAGGCGCTTGATGAGGAAATGGCCCGAGACGAGCGGGTCTTTCTCATGGGCGAAGACATCGGCCCGTACGGCGGGGCCTTCCGCATCACCGAGGGATTCCAGAAGAAATACGGCGAGTGGCGGGTCCTGGACACGCCTCTCTCTGAGTCCGGCTTCGTCGGCGCAGCGATCGGCGCCGCGATGATGGGGATGCGACCGGTAGTGGAAATGCAGTTCGCCGATTTCATCTCCTGCGCGTTCGATCAGATCACAGAAGTCGCAGCCAAGAACCACTACCGCTGGGGTGCCGCGGTACCGATGGTCATCCGGGCTCCCTTCGGCGGTGGCGTGCACGGCGGCCCCTTCCACTCGGAGTGCCCGGAGGCCTGGTTCTTTCACTCGCCGGGGCTGAAGATCGTAGCCCCCTCGACCCCGTACGATGCCAAGGGCTTGCTCAAGGCTGCGATTCGCGATCCCAATCCGGTCATCTACTTCGAGCACAAATTTCTCTACCGCCGGATCAAAGCGGTGCTGCCGCGCGAGGACTTCATCGTGCCGATCGGGAAAGCCGAGGTGAAACGGGTCGGCCAAGACATCACGGTCGTGACCTACGGGGCAATGGTCCACCTGGCGCTTGAGGCGGCGGAGTTGTTGACCAAGGAAGGAATCGAGCTCGAAATCGTGGACCTGCGGACGTTGATCCCGCTCGACAAAGAAACGATCTTCGCTTCGGTGCGCAAAACCAGCAAGGCCATCATGCTCCATGAAGACAACAAGACCGGCGGCATTGGCGCGGAAATCGCCGCGCTGCTGGCAGAAGAATGCTTCGACTGCCTGGACGGGCCGATTCTGCGCATTGCCGCGCCCGATACCCCCGTGCCCTTCAGCGCGCCACTGGAGGAGTATTTTCTCCCGAAGGTCGGCGACATCATCGCCGCGGCACGGAAGTTGGCAGCGTATTGAGCCTTGCACCTCACGGAACCTGGAGGGTGAAGTGGTCGACATTCTCATGCCCCAACTCGGAGAAAGCATTGCCGAGGGGACCATTATTAAATGGATGATTCCGCCCGGCGGCCGGATCGAAAAGGACCAGCCGTTGTTGGAAGTGGAGACCGACAAGGTCTCGCTCGAAATTCCCTCCCCGGCCACTGGGGTGCTGAGTGAAGTCCTGGTGCAGGCCGGCCAGACGGTGCCAATCGGCACGTTGCTCGGGCGGTTGGAAAGCGAGCCGCCTTCGACTGGCGTCATCAACCGCGTTGGCGGCGTGGTCGTCCGCCCGATGGCACCGCCCGCCGCCGGACCAGACCACTACTCCCCGGCCGTCAGACAACTGGCGAAGGAATATGGCGTGGACCTATCGCAAGTCCCCGGTACCGGCGCCGGAGGACGGGTAACCAAGAAGGATGTCCTGGACTTTGTAGCCCGTCGGACCGCGGACCGCGGACTGCAGACCGCCGAGGCGCCTCCGACGGGCGAAGAAATCCTGCCGCTGACGCAAATGCGCAAGACCATCGCCGAGCGGATGGTCAAAAGCCGCCAGACTTCGGCCCATGTGGCCACGTTCTTCGAAGCGGACTTCAGCGCCATTGCCAGATTCCGCGAAGAGCGTTCTTTGACTTACCTCCCCTTCGTCATCAACGCGGTTACACGCGCGATCAAGGATGTCCCCATCTTGAACTCATCCTGGGGAGACCAGGGGATCATCGTCAAGAAAGACATCCATATAGGCGTCGCGGTTGCGCTGGAGGATGGGCTGCTGGTGCCGGTCGTGCGGCATGCAGATCGGAAGGGACTCTTGCAGTTGGGCCAGGAAATCGCCGATCTGGCAGAGCGGGCCAGGACCAAGAAACTGAACCCCGAAGAGGTGCAGGGCGGCACATTCACCATCACCAATCACGGCAGGTTCGGCAGCCTCTTCAGCACACCGATCATCCATCAGCCGCAGATCGCGATTCTCGGCGTCGGGGCGGTACAGAAACGCGCCATCGTGATCAACGACGCCATCGCGATCCGGCCAATGTGCTATTTAAGCCTGTCGTTCGACCACCGGGTGATCGACGGCGCAACGGCCGATCAGTTTATGGCCAAAGTGAAGCAGTACCTTGAACAGAGTGAGTGGGAGCAGTTCCTGTGAGCGGAGAACGGACAACGGTCAACCACAAACAGCAAGCCGTCATCGTCAGCGCAGTGCGGACTCCAATGGGGAGTTTCAACGGCGTGTTCAGCCCCGTCCCGGCCACCAAGCTGGGCAGCATCGTCATCGCCGAAGCCCTGAAACGGATCGACCTGCCGCCGGAGCGGGTGGACGAAGTGTTCATGGGCTGTGTCTTGAGCGCGGGATTGGGGCAGGCGCCCGCCAGACAGGCGGCCATCGGCGCCAAGATTCCGAATTCCGTCGGCGCGACGACCGTGAACAAAGTCTGCGGATCAAGCTTAAAGACCGTCATCATGGCAGCCCAAGCCATCGCTGCGGGTGACGCCCGTGTCGTGATAGCGGGTGGCATGGAAAGCATGACGCGCGCCCCCTATCTCTTGGAAAAGGCCCGCCAAGGTTACCGGTTAGGCCACGCCGAATTGATCGACAGCCTGGTCAAAGACGGCCTGTGGGACGTCTATAACCAGTTCCATATGGGCAACGGAGGGGAGCTGTGCGCCGCCAAGTACGGGCTGACCCGCTCCGAGTTGGACGACTTCGCGCTTGAAAGCTACCGTCGCGCGCGGGAGGCCATCGCCACCGGGGCTTTCAAGCGAGAGATTGTTGCGGTCGAGGTCCCCCAAAAAAAAGGTCCGCCGCTTCTCGTGACGGAGGATGAAGAACCCAACCGCGTAGACCTTGGGAAGCTGCGAAGCTTGAAGCCGGTCTTTCAGGAAGATGGCGTGCTCACTGTGGGGAACTCGCCGTCGTGCAACGATGGCGCGGCCGTGCTCGTCGTGATGGCCGAGGACGAAGCGGCCGCCCTGGGGCTCAAGCCGATGGCCAGGATCGTCGGCTATGCAGGCGCAGCGCTGGCGCCCGAATGGTTCACCATTGCACCGGTTGAGGCCATCAAGCGTGTACTGAAGAAGACCGGTCTGACGGTGAGCGACATCGACTTGTTCGAGATCAACGAGGCCTTCTCCGCCGTGTCGGTAGCGATCAATCGGGAATTGGGGCTGGATCCGCGCAAAGTCAACGTGAATGGCGGCGCCGTGGCATTAGGTCATCCCATCGGCGCGACGGGGGCGAGGATCCTCACGACCTTGCTCTATGCCATGGAGGCTCGCGGCGCCCGGCGCGGCCTTGCCGGTCTCTGCATCGGCGGCGGCGAAGCGCTGGCCATGATCGTGGAACGGACAAGCTGAAGAAGGCGATGGAGACCTGTCCATGAATCTTGACGACATCAAGACGGTCGGCGTCGTCGGCGCCGGTCAGATGGGGCGCGGGATCAGTCAGGTCTTCGCCGCGACCGGCTACCAGGTCCTGCTCATCGACGTGGCCGAACCGGCGCTGGAGGAGGCGCTCAAGAAGATCCGGCAGGGCGTCGCGCGGGCCGTCGAGCGCGGCACCCTCAGCCGGCACCAGGCGGGCAGCGTCATGACGCTGATCCACCCGATGGTCCACCTCGACCGACTCTGCGACACCCAGTTCGTCATCGAAGCGATTCCCGAGGATCTTACGCTCAAACAAGAACTGTTCACGCACTTGGATCGTGTGTGCCAGCCCGACACGGTCCTAGCCAGCAATACCTCGTCCATCTCTATTACGAAACTTGGCGCGGCCTCGGGCCGGCCGGACCGGGTGGTCGGATTGCACTTCATGAACCCGGCGCCGGTAATGCGGCTCGTCGAAGTGGTGCGCGGCCTGGAGACGTCCGAGCACACGATCAACCTCGCGCTCGACCTGGTGCGGCGCCTGGGCAAGACGCCAGTGGTCTGCAAGGACGCGCCGGGGTTCATCGTGAATCGCGTCCTTATCCCCATGATCAACGAAGCCATCTTCGCACTCGAGGAAGGGGTCGGCACGACCGAAGACATCGATCTCGCCCTGACCGCCGGCGCAAATCATCCCGTCGGACCGCTTGCGCTGGCCGATCGAATCGGCTTAGACACCGTGCTGGCGATCTGCGAAGTCCTCCATGCGGACCTCGGCGATCCCAAGTTCCGGCCCTGTCCATTGCTGCGCAAGTACGTCGAAGCGGGATGGTTGGGACGCAAGAGCGGGCGTGGGTTCTACGTATACGAGCGGAGCGGCGATCCGCGCGAGACGACAACGAACAAGGCTGACCTCTCGCCCTAGGCCGCCCGGCTCGATTAGAAGACACACAACGATGCAAGAGCGCAAATCACGATTCACGTCGCTCTCGGGGCTGGAGATCCAGCGCGTCTATACGAGCGACGATCTGAAAGGCTGGTCTCCCGAGGCCGATCTTGGTGCGCCAGGTGAATTTCCGTACACGCGCGGCGTCTATCCCACTATGTACCGCGGCCGGCTCTGGACCATGCGTCAGTTTGCCGGTTTCGGCAGCGCGGAGGACACCAACCGTCGTTTCAAATACCTGCTCCAGCACGGGCAGACCGGTTTGAGCGTTGCCTTCGACATGCCGACCCTGATGGGGCTGGATGCGGACGATCCCCGCGCGCGCGGCGAGGTTGGCTATTGTGGCGTCTCGATCTCTTGCCTCGCCGACATGGAGCGGCTGTTCGAGGACATCCCGCTGGATCAGGTCACGACTTCCATGACCATCAACGGTCCGGCGGCCGTTCTCTTTGCCATGTACCTGGCTGTAGCGGAAAGGCGAGGTATTCCCTTCGAGCACCTGGACGGAACGCTCCAGAATGACATTCTAAAAGAGTACATCGCGCAGAAAGAATGGTTGTTTCCACCCGAACCGTCGCTCCGGCTCATCACGGACACAATCGCCTATTGCGCCAAGACTGTCCCCAAGTGGCATCCAGTCAGCATCAGCGGCTATCACATCCGCGAAGCTGGGTCGACGGCGGTCCAGGAGCTGGCCTTCACGTTGTACGACGGCCTGACCTACGTGGACGCGGCGGTAAAGGCCGGGCTGGCAGTGGACGAGTTCGCGCCGCAGTTGTCGTTCTTCTTTAATGTCCACAACGACTTCTTCGAGGAGATCGCTAAGTTCCGGGCAGCCCGACGGCTCTGGGCGCGCGAGATGGAGCGCCGCTACCATCCCCGCGATCCCCGCTCGCTGCAACTCCGTTGCCACGCGCAAACCGCCGGCTGTTCCCTGACCGCGCAACAGCCGATGAACAATGTCGTCCGGACGACGCTCCAGGCCCTCGCTGCGGTGTTGGGAGGCACCCAATCGCTCCATACCAATTCCATGGACGAAACGCTGGCCCTGCCAACCGAAGAGGCGGTCAAGTTGGCCCTGCGGACCCAGCAGATCATCGCCCATGAGAGCGAGGTGACGAACACCGTCGACCCCCTGGGAGGCTCGTATTATGTCGAGGCGCTCACCAATCGGTTGGAAGAAGGCGCGCGCGAATATTTCCGCACGCTCGATGCCATGGGCGGGATGGTCAAAGCCATCGAACGCGGGTTCCCACAACGCGAGATTCTGGAAGCTTCGCAGCGCTATCAGCGCGAAGTGGAGCAGAAGGCACGAGTGATCGTCGGTGTCAACGAATACGTGGAACACGAGACCCGTCCGATTCCCATTTTGCGGATCAGCCCGGAGGTGGAGCAGGAGCAGGTCGCGCGGCTTTCCGATCTTCGCAAGGCGCGAGATCCCTATAAGATGGCCGGAGCGTTGGAAGCGCTCCAGGAAGCTGCGGCCTGCAGCGAGAACGTGATGCCCTACTTGATCGAGGCAGTGAAAGCGAAGGCGACCCTGGGGGAGATTTGCGCAGCGCTCAAAGAAGTGTTCGGGACGTACAGGGAGCCAGTGGTGCTCTAGAATCCTCGGTCGCTAGCACACGGCGTGAACTGAGCACTTGCAAGCAACATGAAGCTTGGCGCCTTCGAGATTTACCCGGTCACTGACGGCCGGTTCCGGCTGGACGGCGGGGCGATGTTTGGAGTCGTGCCGAAGGTCCTCTGGGAGCAGTGTTGTCCAGCGGACGAGCACAACCGCATTCAGTTGAGCGTGACCTGCCTGTTGATCCGGGCGCACGGGAAGAACATTCTGGTGGATACGGGCCTCGGCGACAAGTGGGACGCCAAATACCGCGAGCGGTTCGCGATCGATCGGACTCCGACGTTGCTCGAATCGCTGAAGGAACGTGGGCTCGCGCCTGAGGACATCCACATCGTCATCAACACACACCTGCACTTCGACCACGCAGGCGGCAATACGGTGCGGCAGGGCCCACAGGTCGTGCCCACGTTTCCCAAGACCGTCTATGTCATCCAGCGGGGCGAGTACGAGGAGGCAGTCCTGGCCAACGAGCGGACGAAGGCTAGCTATCGCGAGGAAAACTTTGTCCCCCTCGCGCAGGAGCGCCGGTGGGAATTCCTCGATGGCGACGCCGAGATCGTGCCTGGTGTATCCGTGATGGTGACGCACGGCCATACGACACATCATCAAAGCGTGAAGATCGAGTCGGAGGGCGAGGTGGCGTTCTTCCTGGGGGACCTGATTCCCACCGTCTCGCATCTGCCCCTGCCTTATATTATGGGGTACGATCTCTATCCGTTGCAGACGCTGGAAACCAAACGGAAGGTGCTCCGGCGCGCCTGTGATGAGAACTGGCTACTGATCTTCGAACATGACCCGGCTGTTGCGATGGGTTATGTGCGGTGGGACGGCGAGGGAAAATATTTCTTGGAGCCGGTCCGGATTGCGTGATTATCTTAGCTCCATGAGGCACAGCCATGACCGTCACGGTGAAGCCCATTCGCGTATTGATCGGCAAAGTCGGGCTCGACGGCCACGACCGCGGCGTGAAGCTGGTCGCACGGGCCCTCCGTGACGCCGGTATGGAAGTCATCTACACGGGCCTCCACCAAACACCGGAACAGGTCGTGAGCGCTGCCATTCAGGAAGACGTCGATGCGATCGGGTTGAGCGTCCTGTCCGGTGCCCACAACACGCACTTCATTCGCGTATTGGAATTGTTAAAGGAACAAGGGGCAGACGACATCGCCGTGTTCGGTGGGGGAATCATCCCGGATGAAGACGTGCCGCGTTTGAAGGCGGCCGGTGTGCGCGAACTGTTCCGGCCAGGCACGCCGATGAGTGAGATCGTGGAGTTCGTCAAAGGGCTCAAGCCACGCTCATAAAAGAAAGAGGCGTCTGAGATGCGCACGCTCAAGACAGCGGTGGTCGCGACCGCCGATGAATTTCAGCAGAATCAGCGCCACTACGAACACCTCCTGGACGACCTGAAGAAACACCTCGCTCAAGCCCAGGCCGGCGGACCGGCCGATGCGGTGGCCTTGCACAAGCAGCGCGGCAAACTCACCGCCCGCGAGCGGATCGCCGCGCTGCTCGATCCCGGTTCACCTTGGCTTGAACTCAGTCCCCTGGCAGCCTTTGGCCTGTACGAGAACCAGGTGCCCTCCGCCGGGTTGATCACCGGGATTGGATACATCTGCGGACGCCCTTGTGTGATCGTTGCCAACGATGCGACCGTCAAAGGCGGCACCTACTTTCCTCTCACGATCAAGAAACATCTCCGGGCCCAGGACATCGCGCTGGAGAACCGCCTTCCGGCTATCTATCTGGTGGACTCCGGTGGCGTGTTTCTCCCCTTACAGGCCGAGGTCTTCGCAGATCGGGATCACTTCGGGCGTATTTTTTATAACCAAGCCCGTATGTCGGCATTGGGCATTCCGCAGATTGCCGTGGTCATGGGCATGTGCACAGCCGGAGGCGCATATGTTCCGGCCATGTGCGATGAGAACGTGATCGTCAAAGGGACCGGCACGATCTATCTTGCCGGACCGCCGCTTGTCAAAGCGGCCACCGGCGAAGACGTGACGCCGGAAGCCCTGGGCGGGGCTGATCTACATACCCGGCTCTCCGGGGTGAGCGACCACTTGGCGGAAGACGATCACGATGCGCTAGAGATCTGCCGTTCCATCGTCGCCACCCTCGGCAACAAGCCGCCGAAACCCCGGCGCACCGAGATCGAGGAGCCGCTCTACCCGGCGAGTGAGTTGTACGGGCTGATCCCGAGCAATCCGCGTCAGACGTTTGAGGTGCGAGAGGTCATTGCCCGCCTGGTGGACGGTAGCCGCTTTCAGGAATTCAAGGGCCGGTATGGACAGACGCTGGTCTGCGGCTTCGCCCGTTGGATGGGCCATCTGGTTGGCATCGTGGCGAACAACGGCGTGCTCCTGTCCGAAGCCGCACTGAAGGGGGCGCACTTTGTCCAACTCTGTGGTCAGCGGCGCATTCCGCTGATCTTCCTCCAGAACATCACCGGCTTCATGGTCGGCCGGGAGTACGAAGCGCGAGGGATCATCAAAGATGGCGCCAAAATGGTGCAGGCCGTGGCCACGACGGAGGTGCCCAAATTCACAGTGATCATCGGCGCATCGCACGGCGCTGGCAACTACGCCATGTGCGGGCGAGGCTACAACCCTCGGTTCCTCTTCCTCTGGCCTAATGCGCGCGTCTCGGTGATGGGCCCCAGGCAGGCGGCCCACGTGTTGGTAACCGTGAAACAGCAGCAGCTCGAACGGGAGCGCAAGAGCCTGTCGGATGAGGAGCGGCGGCGCATCACCGAGTCCATTCTGCAGCAATATGAGCGGGAGGGGAGCCCCTATTTCAGCACCGCTCGCTTGTGGGACGACGGGATTATCGACCCGGCGGAGACGCGCCGCATCCTTGGCCTGTGCCTCGATATCGCTGCCACGGCACCAATCCGCGAGAGCCACGCACCGGTGTTCCGGATGTAACCTTCACCTGACCGCCAACGCCAGGGTCAGCGCGGGGTGGAGGCCTCGTCAGGGCCGGCGTTCGCTAAATAAAGGATGAACCGATGCCCCGATTCAACACCCTGTTGGTGGAGTTCTCGCGTGGCATCGCCCACGTCACCCTGAATCGACCAGAACGGCGGAACGCGTTTGACGCCGTAATGGTCGATGAGCTACGCAAGGCATTCGAAGAACTGGGCGCCGACCCATCAGTGCGAGGTGTGGTCCTGGCCGGCGCCGGTCCGGTTTTCTGCGCCGGAGCGGACCTTCGGTGGATGAGCCCGGACCCGCCTGTATCCGCAGCACAGGCGCGGGAGGATGCGGAGCGGCTGATCCGGATGTATCGTGCGATCGATGAATGTCCCTATCCTGTGATCGGCCGCATCCATGGCTCAGCCTTCGGGGGCGGAGTCGGCTTGCTGGCGGTCTGCGACATCGTCGTCTCGTCCCAGGATGCCGTCTTTGCGCTCAGCGAGGCCAAGCTGGGACTGGTTCCAGCCGTGATCGCGCCGTTCCTGTTGCGCAAAGCCGGTGAATCGTTTGTCCGCCGCTACTGTCTCACCGGCGAAGTTTTTTCCGCGGTGGTGGCCAACCAGTTCAACCTGATTCACGACATCGTCGCGAAAGACGGGCTCGACAAGCGGATCGACGAACTGATCGAGGCGGTCTTGCGGCTGGCTCCCGGGGCCTCGCAGCACACGAAGGCGTTGTTCCACCGACTGCTCCGATTGCCGGAGCCGGATGGTTGGACGGTGTGCGCGCAGGCCAACGCAGAGGCTAGACTGTCGGCTGAAGCTCAAGAAGGGCTCCGGGCCTTCTTGGAGAAACGCGCCCCGGCGTGGGCGGAAGAACGGAGCGGGCATGGAGCATCCCTCGCATCCGAACGCACGTCCCGACGACCCTAACTTTCGCTCGCCTCCTGTGCGGATCATCGAGGTCGGTCCGCGGGACGGCCTGCAGCACGAGCCGGGGGTCGTGCCGACCGATGAGAAAGTCGCCTTTGTCAACGCGTTGTCGAGAACTGGCGTCGTCGAGATCGAAGTCGGCTCGTTCGTTTCGCCCGTTGCCGTACCCCAACTGGCGGACACCGGTGAGGTGTTCCGTAAGATCGAGCGGGTGCCCGGCGTCATCTACTCGGCGCTGGTGCCGAACGAACGCGGGCTGGAACGGGCACGAGCAGTCTCCGCGCAGAAGATCGCGGTCTTCACCGCCGCCTCCGAAAGCTTCACGCAGCGCAACATCAAGGCCACGATCCGCGAATCGCTGGAACGATTCCGTCCTGTGGTGGCCAGCGCCAAACGCGACGGTATGGTCGTGCGGGGGTATGTCTCCACCGCCGTATTCTGTCCTTACGAAGGCTGGATCGCACCGACACGGGTCACCGAGGTGATGAAACGGCTCCTCGATCTCGGGGTGGACGAGATCTCGCTAGGAGACACGATCGGCAAGGCATCGCCGGCCGACGTACGGCGACTGCTGGATGCGGTGCTGCCGTGCCTTTCAAGGGACCGTCTCTCGCTCCATTTTCACGACACCTACGGGATGGCGGTCGCCAACGCATTGACCGCTTGGTGGGAATACGGGGTCGAGGCGTTCGACAGTTCTGCCGGGGGCTTGGGAGGTTGTCCCTATGCCCCAGGCGCATCTGGCAACGTAGCCACCGAAGACTTGGTGTACGCGTTGAAGGCCTCCGGCGCGACGGTGCCGGTAGATGAAACTCTAGTGGTGGCAGCGGCTCGGCGACTCGTCCGGCATCTGGGCCGCGGGTTGACCTCGCGGCTGTCGGCCTTGACAATAGGCACAGCATGCGGGGCCGGACAGTCGGGGCCATGATGAAGTCAACAGTGCAGCCTATGCTGGATCTCGCAGCGTTAGCCGAACGTGTGAAAACCGGCGATGTGCGGGCCGTCTCTCGTCTGATTACCCTGCTGGAGAACGATGACCCCAACGGAAGGGCGGCGCTTGCCCTGCTCACCGGCCGAAGCCGCGCGGCCGTGATCGGCATCACCGGCTATCCCGGCGCCGGCAAAAGCACGTTGATCGACCAACTGGTGCGGGCCTATCGCCTGCAGAATAAGACGGTCGCGGTGCTGGCGGTGGATATCACCAGTCCGCGCAGCGGCGGCGCCATTCTCGGCGACCGGATCCGCATGCAGGACCACGCGCTGGATCCGCACGTCTATATCCGCAGCATGGCCACGCGGGGCCGGCACGGCGGCCTGGCGGAGGCGACGCGGGACGCCGTGACCGTGCTGGATGCAGCGGGCTACGACGTCATCCTGATCGAGACGATCGGGGCTGGCCAGGATGACACGGATGTCGCCACGGTCGCCAGGACTGTCGTGGCAGTGGTGGCGCCGGGACTGGGGGATGAGGTGCAAGCGATAAAAGCGGGGTTGTTGGAGATCGCCGACCTCATCGTGGTGAACAAAGCGGACCGGGAAGACGCCGAGTCGACCGTACGGGACCTGCGGGAGTGGTACCCGCACGTGGTGCGCGTGTCGGCGGTGAGAGGCGATGGCCTTCCCGACCTTATCCGGGCGATCGCCGAACATCAGCGGATTCTCGATCTTCAGAGCGAGCGTGTATAGCCTCAGTACGGGAGAGCAAGAAATTCCAATAGATCGAGAACTCCATCCGCTCGCATCGGTTGCGTAACCCGAAAACAGGCGAGTGGCTTACACGAAGCGCGGCATGGAGGACGTCATGGCACGGATATTTCTCGTGGTCGCGGTTGCGGTCGGACTGTTCATGTCGCTTCCGGCTTGCGATTCCGGCAAACCGACGGGCGGGGCGGAGACAGCGCTCATGTCCCCAGCCGGCTCAGCCGGTCGCGAGGACAATGATGAAGGCGTGGGACATTTCAGGCAAGGCCACTGGGACGTGGCAGCCGAATGGTTTCAAAAGGCCATCAAGAAGGACGCCAATCTGGCCGAGGCGCACTTCAACCTGGCGTTGACCCTCGACAAGATGGGTAAACACGAGGAGGCGACGGCCGAGTTCAAGAAAGCGGCAGAACTAGCCCCAACCAGTGTCGCAATCAAGGATTCGCCGATTCTGAAAAAGCATCTCGGGATGTAAGTCATTGAGTGGAACGGCCCGGAAGGAAGACAGGCCCGGGCCAGGGGAGAAGGATATGGCTGAGCCAGGCGTGGCAGTGACCATAGCGGACCGGATCGGACGGATCACCCTCAACAATCCGCCCGCTAACGTGCTCACCCGATCGGTGCTCGAGCAGTTGGATCGGATGCTGGGGGAACTGGAGGCGGACAAACGCGTGGCCGCCTTGGTGCTCACCGGCGAAGGTCGTCTCTTTTGTGCCGGAGCGGATATCAAGGAGTTGGCGCAGGTGAACAGTGCGCATGCCGGGTCGGACCTCGCCGGCCGCGGCCAGGCCCTGTTGAACCGCATCGAGCGATTCGACAAACCGATCATCGCAGCGATCAACGGTTCGTGCCTGGGCGGAGGGCTCGAACTCGCCATGGCCTGCCACATTCGCATCGCCGCGGCCGGCGCCACGCTGGGCTTGCCGGAAATCACGTTGGGGCTGATTCCGGGATTTGGCGGCACCCAACGTCTGCCGCGCATCATCGGTCCGTCGCGGGCGGCGGAGATGATTCTAACGGGCGAAGCGATCCCGGCCGAGCGGGCCCTGGACCTCGGGTTGGTGAATCGGGTCGTACCGGCGACCGACGTCGTGAAGGAGGCGACCGCTGTCGCGGCCAAGATCGCCTTGAAGGGACGCCATGCTGTTCAGGCCGCGCTTCGCGCCATCCGCACCGGGCTCGACAGCCCGATGGCGGAGGGGCTTGCCCGCGAGGCTGAGTTGTTCGGGGCGCTGTGTGAGACGGCGGACAAGAAGGAAGGCGTGCAAGCGTTCCTGGAGAAACGACCGCCGAAATTCCGTGACGAGTGAACACTCGTATTCATGGCCCACAGCCGATCGTCAACGGCCGGAGCCTGTCCCTTGTGCCGTCGCGGCCGCGTTCCACTGGTGACCAATGCCCCCTCAGCCGATGACGTTCTTTCCGTGAGTTCGAGCATGCTCGCAGAACGGCTGGCCGACTACGCGCATTGGCTTTCGTACGGGGAGTTACCGCGGGCGGTTGTGCACGAAGCAAAACGCCGCGTGCTGGACAGTCTGGGCTGCGCGTTCGGTGCGTGGCGCGCAGAACCCTGTCGTATTGCTCGACGATTGGCCGAATCGGTGAAGGTTTCGGGAGGCGCGACCCTTTGGGGGACCGGGTGCAAAACAACGCCCGATTTGGCGGCGTTTGCCAATGGCTCGATGGTCCGCTACCTGGACTTCAACGATACCTATCTCTCCAAAGAACCGGCCCACCCTTCCGACAACCTTTCGGCCGTGCTGGCGGTCGGCGAAGTCGTCCGAGCATCGGGCAAACAGGTGATCGAAGCGCTGGTCCTGGCCTATGAACTGCATTGCCGGCTCTGTGACGCGGCGGCACTTCGCCCCCGCGGCTGGGACCACGTGACGTACGGCCCGATCACTGTGGCGGCGGCAGCGGCCAAACTCTTCAAGTTGTCGGCGGCACGGACAGTGCAGGCGATTAATCTGGCCGGCGTCGCGAACATCGCCTTGCGGCAGACACGGGTCGGGGACCTGTCGATGTGGAAAGCGTGCGCCTTCTCCAACGCGGCGCGCAACGGCGTGTTCGCAGCGATGCTGGCACGACAGGGCATGACGGGGCCTGCACCGATCTTCGAGGGGGAAAAAGGATTCATGAAGTTGGTTTCGGGGCCGTTCGAGTTGTCGGTCTTGGGTGGGGAGAAGCCGGCTAAGGGAGCAGGATCCGCCTTAGAAGGCCAAGAAGGAGGGCGAACGCCCTTCAAAATTCTGGACACCTACATCAAGCACTACCCGGTCGAGTACCATGCCCAGACGGCGGTGGAGGCAGCCCTCGCGTTGCGCCAGGAGTTGCTGGAAATAGAAGGCCCGCGGGCGCTGGAGGAGCTCGCGGAGGTGCAACTCGGCAGTTACGACGTGGCGATCGAAATCATCGGCCGCGATCCGGAGAAGTGGCGGCCTCGTACGAGAGAGACGGCCGACCATAGTTTCCCTTATTGCGTAGCCGTGGCCTTGCTCGACGGGACCGTGACGCTCGCCTCGTTCGAGCGGAAACGGCTGGACGACCCGGCAGTGCACACCCTGATGCAGAAGGTCCGCGTGGTGCCGCAAGCTGAGTTTGCCGGCCGCTACCCGGCGTCAATGCCGACGCGGATAACGGTCAAGACGGCGTCCGGCAAAGAATATGTGAAACAAGTGGACGAGCCGCTCGGCCATCCGCGAAACCCGATGTCGGACAGCCAGGTCGAGGAGAAGTTTCTGAGCCTTGCCACCCAGCCGTTGGGTCAGAGGCGGGCGCGCAAGGTCATTGAGCTGATCTGGGAGCTCGACCATGTTAAGGACATCGGCGTCTTGATGCCGTTGCTGAAAGTCCCTAACAGGTGACGTATGACGCAGGCCAAGGGGCACACCAAACCGCAACGGTTGCGCGAATTGATTGCCAAACGGACCGTGGTGCTGCCCGGCGCGTTCAATGCGCTCACGGCGATCCAGATCGAACGGGCCGGCTTCGACGCGTGCTACGTGTCCGGCGCTGCGCTGGCGGCGGCGCGGGGCTTGCCGGATATGGGCTTGCTATCCATGACGGAGGTGTTGGCTGACGCCGCGACGATCGCCAATGCGGTGGCCATCCCGGCCGTGGCCGACGTCGACACCGGTTTCGGTCCGCCCTTATCGGTCATGCGGACGATTCGTGAATTCGAACAGGCCGGCCTGGCCGGGATTCAGTTGGAGGATCAGGAGACTCCCAAGAAGTGCGGGCATCTGCCGGGGAAGCGGCTGGTGCCCACGCAGGAGATGGTCGCGAAGGTCCGCGCCGCCGTGCAAGCGCGGCGCGATCCAGACTTTGTGCTCGTCGCTCGCACCGACGCCCGCGCGGTCGAAGGCCTGGACGCGGCTGTGCAACGAGCGCGAGCTTATGTCGAGGCCGGAGCCGATGCCATCTTCCCGGAGGCGCTCGAGTCCGCAGAGGAGTTCAGCCGTTTCGCCGAGCAGATGGCCAAGGCGGGGATCAAGATTCCGCTGGTCGCCAACATGACCGAGTTCGGCAAGACCCCGTATCTGAGCGTCAGGGAATTCGAGGAACTTGGCTATCGCCTCGTGCTGTTTCCCGTCAGCACCCTCCGCGTGGCGACCAAAGCGATCGAGGACCTGCTGCTGGAGCTGAAAACGTTCGGCTCCCAGCGGAACTCATTGAGCCGGATGCACACCCGCCAGCAACTGTACGAGTTGCTGCGGTACACTGAATACGAACAGCGGGAACGGCAATTCCAGCCTGGTGACCATGATGCCCAAAGCTGACGAATCGCAGCCTGGCCCACCCCCCGCCCCTTACAGTCCCGGCCTCGAAGGTGTGCTGGCCGGCGAGACGGCCCTTTGCCAAGTGGACGAAGGCGACGCGGGACTGCGCTATCGCGGCTATGCAATCGGGGACCTGGCGGAGCAGGCGACATTCGAAGAAGTCGCCTACCTCCTCCTTTTCGGCAAGTTGCCAACCCGCAAGGAACTGGACGACTTTACCAGCCGACTGCACAGCCAGTGGGCACTGCCCGGCCCGGTGGAGGCCTTCGTTGGCGTAGCGCCCCGCGATGCCCACCCGATGGACCTGCTGCGCACCGGCGTGTCGTTGCTCGGCATGACGGACCCCGACGCCGCCGACTGTTCGCACGAAGCGAACGTCCGCAAGGCTGTTCGGTTGCTGGCCCAGATTCCGGTTCTGATCGCCACTGCCTACCGCCTTGCGCACGGCAAGCGGCAGGTTCGGCCGCAGGCCAACCTGCGTTTCGCCGAGAATCTGCTTTATCTCCTGACCGACCACCAGGGCGACAGCCAGGCTCAGGCCATGGCCCGGGTGTTGGACGTCTCGCTTATTCTCTACGCCGAGCATGAGTTCAACGCCTCGACGTTTGCCGCGCGCGTTACGGCCTCCACCATGACCGACCTGCACGCGGCGATCACGTCGGCGATCGGGACACTCAAGGGCCCGCTCCACGGGGGCGCGAACGAAGCCGTCGCGGCTATGCTGCTGGACATCAAAACGCGCGACCGGGCTGAGCGCTGGGTGCGGGACGCGCTGGCGGCCAAACGGCGCGTGATGGGATTCGGACATCGGGTGTTGAAAAAGGGCGATCCGCGCTCGGCGATCATGCAGCGACACGCCGAAGCGCTCAGCCGCGCGTGCGGCGATCTGCGCTGGTATGAGATTGCAACGATCATCGACCGGATCATGCGGCAGGAGAAGGGCCTGTATCCCAATCTGGACTTCTACACCGCCGTCGCCTATCTCCTGATGGAGATTCCCCGCGACCTGTACACGCCAATGTTTGTCTGCTCGCGCATCACCGGCTGGTGCGCCCACGTGATCGAACAGCAGGACCACAACCGGCTGATCCGTCCCCGCGCGCTCTATACGGGGCCGCCGCCGCGAGCCTATGTCCCGATTGACGAACGGACCTGACCAGCTCCAGCCGATTCTCTGGCATCCCACGGCGGAGTATGTCCAGCGAAGCCGGCTTTTCCGCTTCATGCGACGACACCGGATCGCCGATTATCCTTCCCTGTACCAGCGTTCGATTTCCGAGATCGAATGGTTTGCGGAGGCGGCGATCCAAGAGCTGGGAATTGAGTGGGCTCGCCCCTACTCGCAGGTGCTGAACGTGACGAACGGAATCCAGTGGCCCCGGTGGTTCGTGGGAGGACGCTTGAATGTGACGCACAACTGCGTGGACAAGCACTGCGCTGGCTTGCAGGCCGATGTGGCGGCGATCCGCTGGGAAGGCGAAGACGGAACGCAGCGCTCCTTCACCTACCGTCAACTGGCGGACGAAGTTTCCCGAGCTGCGGCGATCCTTCGGCACCTCGGGGTAGGCCGTGGCGATCGGGTCGCGATCTTTTTGCCGATGGTTCCCGAAGCGGCCATCGTCACGCTGGCCTGCGCCAAGATCGGTGCCGTCTCTACGCCGATTTTTTCCGGCTTCGCGGCAGAGGCCGTGGCAACGCGGGTGCAGGACTGCGAGGCGAAGCTCTTGGTCACGGCCGACGGCTTCTTTCGCCGCGGCGGGCTGGTCAGGCTGAAACACGTTGCGGACGAGGCGGCGTCGCGTTGCCCCACGGTTCAACACCTGCTGGTTGTGCGGCGGGCCGCCTGCCCAGTCCCCTGGCAGGCCGGGCGCGACATGTGGTGGCACGACTCGATCGCTGGTGAGCGCGAAGCGCCGGCAACCGAGGAGATGGAAGCCGACGACCCGTTCATGATCATGTACACCTCGGGTACCACCGGACGGCCCAAAGGGACGGTACACGTTCATAGCGGCTTTCCGATCAAGGCCGCGCAGGACTTGGCATTTCATTTCGACCTGCAACCTGACGATACGCTGTTCTGGTTCACCGATCTGGGCTGGATGATGGGACCGTGGGAGATCGTGGGCGCACTCTCGTTGGGGGCGACGTGCCTGCTCTACGAGGGCGCTCCGGACTGGCCTCACCCGGGACGACTGTGGGACCTGGTGGAACGCCACCGCGTGACGATTCTGGGTCTCTCCCCCACCGTGATCCGAGCACTCATGAAACATGGCGAGGCTCCGGTCCGTCAGCACGCTCTCCACTCTCTGCGCGTGCTGGGCTCGACCGGCGAGCCGTGGACCCCGGATGCCTACCATTGGTACTTTCAGCAGGTTGGCCGGGGGCGGTGTCCGATCATCAACTATTCCGGCGGCACCGAAGTCTCCGGCGGGATCGTGGGCGGGACGGTCCTTCAGCCCTGTAAACCCTGTGCCTTTACCGGCCCCTGCCTGGGCATGGCGGCGGAGATTTTTGGCGACGACGGACGGCCTGTGCGTGGGCAGGTGGGAGAGTTGGTGGTCACCAAGCCATGGGTCGGGATGACCCAGGGCTTTTGGCGCGATCCGCAGCGCTACCTGGACACCTACTGGTCCCGGTGGCCGCAGGTGTGGGTGCACGGTGACTGGGTCACTACCGATGAAGACGGATTCTGGTATATCTTGGGCCGCTCGGACGACACGATCAAGATCGCCGGAAAACGCCTGGGGCCGGCCGAAGTGGAGGCGATTCTCACCGATCACCTGGCAGTCAGCGAAGCCGCCGCGGTCGGCGTTCCGCATCCGGTGAAAGGAGAGGCTTTGGTGTGCCTCGTAGTGCTGCACCCAGGATGGAACGCAAGTGAGGCGCTCTCCGAAGAGTTAGCAAGTCTGGTGGCGGAACGGCTGGGGAAGCCCCTCAAACCCGCCGCGGTTCACGCTGTGCCGGACCTGCCCAAAACCCGGAACGGCAAGATTCTTCGCCGCGTGATCCGGTCGCTGCTGCTTGGTCAGGACCTGGGCGATCTCTCCAGCCTGGAGAACCCACAGGCCATTTCGGCTATCCGAAAGATTCGCTCCGCTTAGTCTGGCGGCCGAGTTGGAGCCCTCAGCCCACACCACATGCCTCCTGTCCGGTTCCGTTCCGCACGGGCGGGCAAGCCGAAGGTTCATGCCCGGTCAACTCGCCTGCTTTACCTGCTCGACGATCTCGGACAGATCCTTCGGATAGAGCGTGATCTCAATCCGCCGATTGGCCGCCTTGCCTTCCTCCGTGTCGTTCCGTTCGACCGGCCTCGTATCTGCATAACCGACGGCCGCGATATTGTTCCGATCCACCCCGCCTTCTTCGATCAGATAACGCACGACGCTGGTGGCGCGCGCGGTGGAGAGCTCCCAGTTGGTTGGAAATTTTTCGCGCAGCTTTACGCCAATCGGCACGTTATCCGTGTGACCTTCGATCCGGATCTGCTTGTCCGTCACAGTCTTGAGAATGTCGCTGACCTGTTTCAATACCTTGAGTCCTTCCGGTTTCACCTTGGCCTGACCAGAATCGAATAGAATTTTGTCCACCATGTTGATGGTCAGCCGGTCCCCGATCTGCTTGATCTTGATGTTGCCTTTGGCGATTTCTTCCTGCAACGCCTTGTTCAATTCTTCCTGAGTCTTGGTCAGCCGCTGAATCTCCGCTTCCTTGGCGGCCCGTTCTTGCTCGAGCCTGGCCTTTTCGGCCGCCTCGATTTTCAGCCGCTCCTGCTCCTGCTGCAAGCTGGCCATCAGCTTGTCCCGCTCCTGCTCAAGCCTCGCTTTCTCAGCTTCTACCGCCTTCAGCCGCTCCTGCTCCCGCTGGAGGCTGGCGTGGAGCTTTTCCTGTTCCTGCGCCAACTGATCACGCTCCTGTTTTAGCTTGGCCCCTTCATCGCGCAGGCTAAAGAGATCGCCAGTCATACTCGCCACGTGTTCCTTCGCCTTGTTCAATTCCTTCGTCAGCGAGGCTACCTCGGCAGCCAGAGCGTCGCGGTCAGCGGCCACCTGGCGGAGTTTGCCGATTTCTTGATCCCGCTCCTCCAGCCGTTTGGTCAAATCCGCCGCCAATGCTGCCTGAGTTTCCAATTCAGCAGCTCGTTTCTGAAGCTTGGCGATCTCCTCTTGAGCCGTCGTGGTCCCGCTCATGAGCCGCTGCTTGTCCTCACGCAGCACGGCGGCCTGAGCCGATTCGGCCGCCAGCTTGGTTTCGAGGTCGCGCATGCGATCCCGGGCCTCCCCGAGGGAGGCTGTCAGTTCCTGCTTTTCTTTGTGTATCGCGGCGATGCGCGCCTCGGCATCCGTCACTGCCTGGTTTGCAGCGGCCAGGTCTCGCTTGAGCTCGTCCACCTTGGCCTGCAGCAGATCCCGCTCCCGCCGAAAGTCGGCCAATTGTTGTTGTGCGGCGTGATACTCATCCCGCAGGTTCTTCAATGCACCTTCCACGTGCTGACGCGCATCCCGCTCCTCGTACAAGCCCTTCTGGATCGCCGAGACGTTCTCCTTGAGTTTGCCGATTTCGGTCCGAGCGGCCTCTAGATCGCTCGTCAACTTGGCATTGGCCTGCCGGCTCACCTGCAACTCAGCCGCCGACTCTTTCTTCAGCTTCTCGAGTTCGGCCGCGGTCTGGGCGGAAGCTTTCCGGGCCTCCTCCAACTCCCCCAGTGTCTGCGTATGGGTGCCCTTGCTGACGCACCCGGCTGCCACCAGAACAGATACGACAAGGGTCAGCATCGTTGTGCGTGTCATCATCGGATCCTCCCTGTTTCAAGTTCCGAAGCGAGCATACCCGCCCTGCCCCCCTTACGCAACACCTCCTCACGTCGCCTATCTCTCCTTGCCCCAGACCGAGCGGCAACGCTAACGAGGGCGGTAAGGACCAGAGAGGCTACGTCCGACGTCAGCATGCTTGAAGCGTCTGCGCAGAAAGCATAAGCGGGTGGGGAAAAGGCGCAGGATCGCAACTTCCGAGCATCTCCGTGAGGCGCCCCCATCCCGCGCGAAAAGGTGTGCGGCTCGGGACCGGGACACACCCAAGTCCCCGCATCCTTTACTTCCAGCCGCTCCGATGAACCGTCGGGCAGAGCGAATCGCAGCCACAGCTCGGCCCAAGCGATCGAGGATCAAGGTGTGTAATCACCAGCCGGCATTCATCAATGAAAATGTGAAAGAGAGACCATTTCGGACTCGCTCCCCTTCGGAGGAGTATTCACGGCCCCTTAAATTGGAGGTCCCACAGCCAGCCTACAAAAGGGGGGCGGTGGAGTGGCTGGCGCCTTCTGGCATCTATGTGAGCGATTGCGACGGCTCGTGGCGAAGGACGGTCGCGCCGCGGCGGGTCAACGGGTCAATTGGCAGGAGGAGCACTCTTGACGATCATGATCGTCTTGACATGCCCGTCGGGCTGAACCCAGACTTCAATGAGGTCGCCCGGTTTGATCTGGCCGTACACCTCCGTGTCCCCGCCGACGTGGAGCCGCCGTTCTGTACCTAACTCGTCTTTGACGATGTAGAACTCGCCGTCGATCCGGAGGAGTTCAACTTTGATCGACTGGGGAGAGCCAGTGACTGGAGCCGTGCTTGTGTCCGCAGCGAGGGTCACGGGCGGACCCCACCAGGCGCTGATGAGCAAGAGCAGGGCAAATCCCATGATGGCACTCATGACTCCCCTCCCGGATACAGAGCGCAAGAACGCAAAAAGTGACGAAGGGCCACGGCATTCGACGCCGTGACCCTTCGTCGGTGAACTGCAGCGCTCAATGACCGCCTTTGTCCTTCTTGTCGTCCTTTTTCTCGTCCGTCAAGTTGCCGCCCTTGTCGCCTTTCTTTTCTTCCTTCTTCTCCTCACTTGCGAAGACCGTTGTCGCCGTGTAGGTCACGGTTGTTGCCAGTCCGAATGCTAACACGGCGGCCATCGCGATCAGTCCAGCCAACTTTCTCATCTGACCCCCTCCTATCTAGGGAAAATGGTTTGCATCGCGCTGTACCCCATGCACAGCGCACAATAATTTCTTACAATACTCCCAGCGAGACCCCAATAGACAAAAAGCCCGGATCCCTCAAAAAAATGTCCAATTGCATTCCCAATCCGGTTGGAGGGAAGATACACTCGCGCGAGGAGCCTCGATGAGCGAAGACCGTGACGGGGCGGGCAGATTGAGCGGTATCGTCGGCAGCGTGGAAGAGTTCGACCGCTTCGCGGCGGAGGCGATGCCCGAGTTGCTGGACCGCGCCACCGGGCATACCAAACATTTTTTGAAAGAAACGGGCCAGTGGGAGAACGATATTGCCCATGAGAAACTGGCCTTGCGGTGGGGGTATGAACTGGTCGAGCGGTTTTTGGTTTGCGGCCGGAGTGAGGTCCCCTGCCGCCCGCTGTTTTTATTGGACAGTTTGATCGCGAAATACTACAGCCAGCCGGACCCCCTCTGTTATCACAAGGATCTGTTGTCGCCGCTGGGCCGGTTTCTGGAGGGGCTCACATCGCGGGCCGTTGTCAGCCGCGATGCGCTGATGGCGCTGTTCTACCATCTATACGGATTCGGCCAGGGTCAGGTGGTGAAAATCCTCGGGCTCGGCATGGCCGAGAGCCAACGCGTCTACAAGAACTTCGAACGGTGGCGCCAAAGCGGCTGGCAGCGGGCCATGGGAGAGATCGGACTCACCGAGGACGAATTGTACGAACTGGAAGAGCAGAAGCAACAGCACCCCGAACGCGTGAACGCAGAGACCGACCGGCTCATTCGTCTGCTCCAGACCCATTATCGAAAGAGCGAACCCGAGCACTACCCTTGCCTGCCTCCACAGAAGTGGAACGATCTGTTTCAGCAGGACTACGGATACGACTACCGGGTCTGGCATCTGGCTATGTGTCACGATTGTTTTGTCGAAGTCTGCGACTTTCGGTATATTGCGCCCAATGGCGCGTTGAAACCGCGCATCGACCTCCATATCCGCCCACGCCAAAGGGGCGGGGTGGTGGCCTTTTTCCTACCGGAACAAGGAGGTGGGAGGAGACATGGAACAGGACGGCCCGCTCAGCGAATATCGCCAACGTCTGCTTGATGCGCTTAAGAGCCGTTCCTTCCAGCGGCGTGGGGAGGAGTCCGACCTGCTGCAGGTGTTCGTCAATCAAGAGCGGGTCGGCACGGTTGCCTGCGTGGCCACCGAGCCGACATTCGCCTTCGCAAGTCGCGAACGGATCGTTCACTCTGTGGAGATCCGGACGGAGGACGGCGTGCTCGTCGGCGGCTTGTGCGCGCCGGAGTTCGGCCTCCGCACCGAGCGCATCCCACTTTCGCGCGACGCGATCGAGATCACCGTTCACAACCGGATGAACGGAGGATCGGTCCGGGTCACGTACAAGGCCGCTCCGGCGCTATGGCGTCGTGTCCAGCAGACGGCGGTTTCCCTGGTATCCGGGGTCTCTGGTGCCGGGCCTCGCGAATTGGTATGGCCGCGTGTGTTGGTCCTGACGCAGGTCGCGCTCGTCGCCGCGGTGGCGGCGCTGTGGACCGATCAGATGACCGGTTGGTTGAAGCCGGAGCCCCCGGTCATGCCTGCCAGCCAGGTCTCGGCCCTGGTTTCAGCAACACAGGTCCAGGTTGATCGCCTCCGGCAGGATGTCGCGCGCTTGGCTGAGGCTCAGACCGACGCCTTGCAGGCTGTGCAGAGTCAGCGGCAGGAGTTGGAGCAGCTTCAGCGAACGCTGGCCGCGGTCGCGAATACACAGCAGACGCTCAACGACAGCGTGCTGACCGTGCAGCAGAACCTCGGTGACCGCAACAAGGCCGTCAGCCGAGAGGTCGAACACCTCACCCGCTTACTCCTGAGCCGGGTCGATCTGGAGCGCGAACAGTTGCACCACGAGCTCAGAACCTTGACTGCGGCCAACGAGGCGTTGAGCAAGCAGATGGCGACGCTGGAGCACAGTAACCAAGAGCTGAGAAATCGGCTGAAGTTGGCGGGTGTGGATGTGTCCAAGGCTGTGTCGGCGTCCGGTGAGACCCCAGCGGTGGCCGGAACGCCCACGGACTCCGCTACGTCCACGCAACGCGCCGAGGCGCGCCCTGATCCCCAGGAGCAGCCCTTCACCTTCTGGGTCACGTTCCAAGAAGGAACGTCGGAGGAGAGCATCCAGCACTTAATCGACGAGATCCACGGCCGGAAGGGCTCCGTCAGCGCCGGCTGGTATCCGGTGGAAGTGCCGCGCCCGGTCGGCCCGCCCGATCGTTTTCTCGAGTCCATCCGGCAAGCCAAAATCGTCAAGGCCGTCAGTATGAGCCGCGTCGCCGCTCCCGGCCAATAGCGAGCCTTTCGCGCGTTGTAGGCTGGCGCGCCTGGCGGGCGTATTCGTCCCGCTTCATGCCGCTTGTTCGGCGCTCAGTCGGCGCAACCGACGGGCCAGGCGGAGTGCCCCGCACTTGAATAGGCCAACGACCGGTGAGGATAATTCCTCGCAACGGGAGCGGGCCGGCGCATGACCGCGCACAACGACACATCCCTCGCCCTCGGAGTCACGGGACTGACCCTCGGTCTGTTTCTCCTTGATCTCTCGCTTCCGCTGGGAGTGGCCACCGGCGTCTTGTACAGCGGCGTCGTGATCCTGGCCTTAGCTTCATCCCGCCGACGGTTTCCCATTTTCGTGGCAGGCCTCTGCTCGGGGTTGGATGGGCTAGGAGCGTGGGTCAGTCCGACGATCGCCGGGGTGCCGTCATGGATGGTCCTGACCAATCGGCTGTTCAGTGCCCTCGTCATCTGGGTCCCCGTGCTGTTTTTTCTGCAACACCGACGGGCAGCAGAATCTCTCCGCCGCGCCTATGATGAGCTGGAAGTCCGCGTCCAGGAACGGACAGCGGAGCTGGCGAGCGTCAACAAGGCGCTGGTGGCCGAGATCACTGAACGGATGGAGACTGAACGATCCCTGCGCGCCAGCGAAGAGCGGTTTCGCCTGCTGGTGGAAGGCACGCAAGATTATGCCATCTTCCTGTTGGACCCGGAAGGACTGGTAGCCAGTTGGAACACCGGCGCCGCGCGCGTCCTCGGCTACCAGGCGGACGAAATCATCGGCCACAGTTTCGCCCAATTGTACCCGGCGGACGACGAGCGGAGCAGGAAGCCTCGACGGCAACTCGAGCAAGCCGCCGCCCACGGGCGTGTGGAGGACGAGGGCTGGCGCGTTCGCAAGGACGGCTCCCGCTTCTGGGCCAACGTGGTGCTGACGGCACTGCGGGACGAGTCAGGACGGCTGCGTGGGTTCCTCAAAATCACGCGCGACGTCACGGAGCGCAAGCAGGCCGAGGAAACCCTCCGTCTCCAGAGCGTCATCGCCGCCAATATGGCCGAGGGGATTTGTCTGGTCCGCAAGAGCGATGCGACCATTGTGTACGTCAATCCCACATTCGAACACATCTTCGGCTACGATCCCAATGAACTGACAGGCAAGCCGATCGGAATCATCAACATGCCAGGCGAGGCGGCCAGTGAGATCGTCCGTCAGCTCGAGACTGTCGGCGTGTGGAAAGGAGAGATCCTCCATCGAAAAAAGGACGGGACGCCGTTCTGGTCCTGGGCCAGCATCTCCACATTAGAGCATCCGGAGCATGGGACCGTATGGGTCGCCGTGCATTCGGACATCACGGACCGAAAACGCGTGCAGCAAGCCCTGGAAGCCAGCCAGCAAGCGCTGCGGCAGAGCCGCGAGGAACTGCGGGCTCTTGCCGCCCGGCTGTTGACCGCGCAGGAAGAAGAACGGCGACGCCTGTCCCGCGATCTGCACGACGACGTCAACCAGCGGCTGGCGATGCTGATCGTGGAAGCCGAAACGCTGGAGCAAAGTCTGCCGTTGCCCCCGGAACGGATCGGCCGGGGATTGCGGGTGATTCAGAATCGCCTGGCTGAACTCTCGGACGACGTAAGACGCCTGGCGTATCAATTCCATCCTTCCATTTTGGACGACTTGGGCCTGCCGATCGCGCTGCACCGCCTGATAGACGATTTTTCCACACGGACCGGGATCAAAGCCACCTTGGTTTTGCACAACGTCGCCGATCCGTTGCCGCAGACGGTCTCCACCTGTCTTTACCGGGTGGCCCAGGAAAGCCTCGGCAACACCGGCCGGCACGCCAAGGCGTCCTGCGTGGACGTGGAACTGACCGGCACCGAGCAGGGGGTAACCCTGACCGTGCGGGACAACGGTTGCGGGTTCGACCTCCAGCTCGTGAAGCGCCGACAGACCGGCTTGGGATTGATCAGCATGAAGGAACGGGTGCGTCTCGTAAACGGAACGTTCGACATTGTGTCGGGTCCGGGCCTGGGCACATCGGTGCATGTCTGGATCCCGATACCCGGGAGGGCCTCATGAGTCCATTGCCTCGCGTGCTGTTGGCGGACGACCACACGCTGGTCTTGGAAGGATTCTGCAAGCTGTTGAGCGAGCGATACGAGGTGGTCGGCACAGTCGAGGACGGCCGTGCGCTGCTTGAAGCCGCGCCCCGGCTTCAACCTGACCTCGTGACGCTGGACATTTCGATGCCGCTCCTGAACGGGATCGACGCAGCACGCCAATTGAAGAAGCTGATGCCCGAAGTCAAGCTCCTCTTTGTCACGATGCACGCGGATCCGGCCTACGTGAACGAGGCCTTCAAAGCCGGGGCGTCTGGATACTTGCTGAAACGGTCGGCTGGCGCAGAACTCATCCAGGCAATCGACTCCGTGCTTAGTGGTCACTTCTACATCACCCCCTTGATCACCAAGGACCTCATCCATTCGCTGCTAGACAGCGGGACCAGTCCGGTCGCCCGCCGCGACTCGCTGACTCTCCGCCAACGCGAGGTGTTGCAACTCGTCGCCGAGGGCCGCTCCAACAAGGAAATCGCCAAGGTGCTCAACATCTCGACGAAGACCGTAGAATTTCACAAGGCTCAAATCATGGAGCAGCTTAACCTCCACACGACGGCAGAATTGACTAAGTACGCGATCGCCCATGGCCTCACGACCTCGCAGTGACCCCTCCGGATCGCCTCCCTCGTGCAGATCGCCGCGTACCCTGGGGATTTTCCTCTCCAGTCCTGGGGAAATGACGGGTTCTCTTTTCTCCCTCATCACGGTATCGGGAAGGACGCGCCGACAAGACTCACACTTCCTCGTGAAAGCCTCGGCGGCGGTCATCGCGAGACCCTCAAGACAGCGGTCGATCAAACGAGGCTGAGTAGAGAGGTAGTCGATGACACGGTTGGTTCCTTTGTGTTCGCTGTGTCGACGCGTGCGTGACGACGAGGGAACCGGATTCGGTCAAGGCGACTGGGGCGACGTGCTGGCCTACATGAAGCGACATCGTCTCGCCCCTTCGGATCTTGTGTTTTCCCATACCTATTGCCCTGATTGCTGCCTGTTCTACCGGCAGCTCATGAGCTATGGCAGCAGCGATCAGAGTCTCGTCGACCGCTCCGGCTCTCGCCCGAGAGCCGGCACGTAACGGCGGGAGAACAGCGGCCGGACGTTGACCGAGACACCCGAGAAATCGTGCCCCCATGAGGTCTCCGATGGGATGCCCGCGTTGCCAGAGCTTGATGGTGCAGGAGACGTTCGTCGATTGGGAATCCGACACTGGAGCCTTGTATTTCACCGGCTGGCGCTGCATCACGTGCGGAGACATCGTTGACCCTCTCATCGTGCAGAATCGCATCTGCCGTCCGGAGCCGGTCCACGGCCGCGCCCGATCCAAGAAGGCCGGCATCGAGATCAGTTGAGCGGTCGGCTCGGCCCCCGAGCCGACTGCGGGAAGACACGGCGACGGCCTTCCCACGATCCGCGACGACGCGAGGAAACGGGAGGGAGAGGACAGAGGTGATGACCGGTCCCGGGATGCGTAGGAGGATCCTGGTGGTGGACGATGATGAACGGTCCCGCGCGCTGGTCTGCGACCGGTTGACGGCGATGGGCTTCGACGTCGTTGGAGAACGTGACGGCCGAGCGGGCCTTGCGCGGATTGCTACGGACCCGACTACGATCCACGGCGTGCTACTCGACCTGCACACGCCGAGCCAGGACGGACTGGCTGTCCTCCAGGAGATCCGCAGTCGGTACCCGGAGATCCCGGTAATCATGATGTCCGCCGCGGCCGAGTTGGAGCGACTCAGAACGGCGATCACGCTCGGCGCCGGCGAGTATCTGGTCAAACCATTTGACCAGGACCTTTTCGCCAAGAAGTGCCGACGAATCTTCCTCGGCCATGCCAACCAGGCCTGATGCGGACGTGCGGCCTCACTTTGGATCGGCATCCGGCCATTCCCCTGTTGTTCCCACCGCGCTCCCCCAGGGCCTCTTCATTTTAGCCTGCCTCTCCCGCGCACTCCGCCGCACCTGGATGAAGACCAGGTTGCATAAACCGCGCGGATGAACGACACTTATAAAATATTCAACGCAATGGTGCAGGTCACATATGGCGGACTTTCATCAAAACGGCGTCGTGACGGTGCTGCATCGGTTGGGGCGCCCGAACATCGAGCAATTGGAAATCGAACTTGAGCGCCACGCCTCGGAGCATCCCATCGCCCTCGTGCTGCCTTCGCTCTACGCGGAGCTCGAGCGGCCAGCGTTGAAGGGCATTGTGGACACGCTGAAACTCGTCCGGTACCTGAACGAGATTGTGATCTCGCTCGACCGGGCTTCCGCGCTGGAGTTTCGCCTGGCGAAACAATATTTCTCTGGGCTCCCCCAACGTGTCCGGATCATCTGGAACGACGGGGCCCGCATCCAGGAGATCCTCAAGCTGCTGATCTCCCACGAGATCGACATCGGCCTGCCAGGCAAGGGGCGCGGCTGTTGGACCGCCTTTGGCTATGTGTTGGCCCGGCGGCAGAGCAAGGTGATCGCCGTGCACGATTGCGACATCCTCAGCTATAATCGAGAATATCTCGCTCGGCTCTGTTATCCGATCGCCAACCCCAACCTCGGTTATGAGTTCTGCAAGGGTTTCTATGCCCGGGTGACCGACCGGTTGCACGGCCGCGTGACCCGGCTATTCATCACCCCATTGCTGCGGAGCCTCCAGCAGCTTGTAGGTCCTCAGCCGCTGCTGACGTTTCTTGACAGCTTCCGCTATCCGCTGGCCGGCGAGTTCGCCATGGTGCGGGACTTGGCCTGGATCAACCGTATTCCCGGCGACTGGGGCTTGGAAATCGGGGTGTTGGCGGAAGTGCATCGCAACTGTGCGTTGCGCCGGATCTGTCAGGTGGATATCGCGGACGCGTACGAACACAAACATCAGCCGCTGTCCGCGAACAACCCGGACGGCGGCCTGCTCAAGATGTGTGTAGACATCACGAAGGCGCTGTTCCGCAATCTGGCCAGTGACGGCGTGGTCCTGTCAGAGAGTACCCTCAAGACTCTACGGGCAACCTATCTGCAGGCGGCTCAGGAGGCCATCAGCCGCTACGAAAACGACGCGGCCATCAACAGCCTGAAGTTCGATCGCCACGAGGAACGGACTGCGGTCGAGGTGTTCCTCAAAGGCATCAAGCTCGCGACGGACCGGTTCCTGGAAGATCCACTGGGCGTGCCGATGATTTCCAATTGGAGCCGCGTGACCGCCGCGGTGCCGGACATTTTCGGCCGATTGATCGAAGCAGTCGAGGAAGACCATGAGTGGGAACCCGGTGACGAACCGAAATCCCGCCGGCCTGGAAAATCCGCCAGAGAGGTGTCATGAGAAACAGCTTCATTTCGATACCGCCCTGCCGGTTCATGATTCTCTGCGCCGTCCTTGCCCCCGCGTCCGGTTGCGGCTGCTCTGCACGAGACCAGCCACCCCGGCGCCGTGCACGCTGTTCAGGTCTGCAACCGCACTAGCCTGCAGACCCCGTCCCTTCACGTCAGCGACGAGATCCACTGGCAGAATCTGGGTAGCCTCGAACACAAGAACCCGGCCTAGGTCTCCTGCCAGAAGAGATTCATGGGCTTCGGCGCAATCTAGGATCTCGTGATGATCGAGCCGGAGCAGTACGTGAGCTTGTGGTTCGGGTGAGCTGGGACCAGTCCGTTGACAATGTCTGGTTGAAACCCGATGACCCCACGGGCACAATGAGCCCGACCGCGACGATTCGGTGAACGAGGCGATGGCGTACCCGTCATGCGTGAAACGCAGAACACACTGAACAGGACTCGCACGAAATGCCCGACTGGAAGAAGGCGGCTCCGTCCATCTCGCTGGTTGCGCTTGTCCCGCGGCTGTCCCTCGGGAGTCAATCGCTCGCCACTGATGGCGGATAGCTCTCTTACAGGATGAAAAATTTAGGATGCCTACCAACGACACCCCCCTGACACCTGAGACCGAAGAAAAAGTCCGGCGACTCGGCGAGGCCGACATCCTGGTCGGAATTCCCAGTTACAACAATGCCGAAACGATCGGACATGTCGTGCGGGCCGTCAACGCGGGCCTGGCGAAGTATTTCCCCGGAGCCCGGTCGGTCCTGGTCAACTCGGACGGAGGCTCCTCTGATGGAACACAGGAAGTGGTCAACCGAACGGTTGCGGATCTCCACGCCCTGTTCATCGGCGACCGCCAGAGTCCGCTCCACAAGATCATCACACCCTACCACGGCATTCCCGGGAAGGGCAGCGCGTTCCGGACCATCTTCGAGATCGCCCGCCGGCTGAAGGCGAAGGCCTGTGCCGTAGTGGATTCCGATCTGCGCAGTATTACGCCCGAATGGATCGAGCTGCTGATTCGGCCTGTGCTGGAGGAGCACTATGATTACGTGGCGCCGTACTACCTCCGCCATAAGTACGACGGCACCATCACCAACAGCATCGTCTATCCGCTGACGCGCGCGCTCTACGGACAGCGGATCCGCCAGCCTATCGGAGGGGACTTCGGGTTTTCAGGGCGCCTGGCCGATCATTATCTGGATAAGCATGTCTGGGAATCTGAAGTAGCCAAGTTCGGCATCGACATCTGGATGACGACGGAAGCCATCGCCAGCGGTGCCCGCGTGTGCCAGAGTTTCCTGGGGGCCAAGATCCACAACCCAAAGGATCCGGCTGCAGACCTCTCCGCCATGCTGGTTCAGGTGTTAGGCGCCGTGTTCGCTTTGATGGAGGAACATGCCGCCATCTGGTCCGTGCTCCAAGGATCAAACCCGGTCAAGCTGTTCGGCTTCCAGTACGAGGTTGGCGTCGAGCCTGTCAACGTCAATGTGGATCGGATGATCGCCAGTTTCCGCCAAGGCTTGACGGACCTGGGCGCGATTTGGGAGCAGATGCTCTCGCCTGAGACGATGAAGCGGCTGCGCTCACTGGGGACCGCTTCGCCCCAAGAGTTCCGCATCCCAGACGATCTGTGGGCGCACGTGGTCTATGACGCCGCCGTGGCGTACCATGAGCGGGTGATGCCCCGCGACCACCTGCTCAAGGCGTTTACCCCGCTCTATCTGGGCCGTACCGCCACGTTCGTGCTGGAAACTCAAGCCTTGACTTCGGCGGAGGCCGAAAGCCGCATTGAGACCCTGTGTGAAGCCTTCGAAAGACACAAACCGTATTTGGTAATGCGATGGAAACACACCGCAAGCAGCTCATAGGCGTGCTCACATCACGGTGATCCGCTCACTGTTCCTGTTTGCTATTCGCTTGGAGCCGCCGAGGTGGGAGGCGATCATGAAAAACTTTTGGGAAAAGGCGTTGTTGCAGCCGCTGGAACTCTTGGGCCGCCAGGTGTTGGGCATCCTCCCGAACATCCTGGCGATGACCATCATCCTGCTGGGAGGGATGCTCGTCGCCTGGGGTGTGAGCCATTTCATCGAACGAGTGCTGCGGGTGGTCGGGCTGGACCACTTGTGCAACCGGATCGGCGTCAGTGCGGCCCTCTTGCGCGGCGGCGTAAAGACGGACCCTTCGCGCCTGGTCGGACGCGCCGCCTACTGGCTCATCGTGATTTTCTCGACCATGGCGGCGCTGGGAGCCCTGAACCTGCAACCGATCAACCAGTTCGCCAAATCGTTCCTGGCCTATGTCCCGCATTTGTTCACGGCGGCGGTGATCTTGGTGGCCGGGTATCTCCTGTCCAATTTCATCTCGCAAGCCGTGCTGATCGCCGCCGTCAACGCCGGACTTCCGCCGGCGCGGCTGGTAGCGACCTGCTCCCGCTGGGGCGTCCAACTGCTCGCTGTCGCCATGGCGTTGGAGCAACTGGGCATCGCCCAGAACATCGTGGTGGTGGGCTTCGGAATCACGCTGGGCGGTGTGGTGATGGCCGCGGCGATCGCCTTCGGGTTGGGTGCGAAGGATCTGGCCAAGGAATTTCTGGAGCGTCGCCTGTCGAACCGGTTCAAAGACCGGGCGCCAGACGACCTCAGGCATCTGTAACCGTAAAGCGTGATGCGCAAGATAGCTGCAGCCGGGGGAGAGGACCGGATAGCCCACACAGACCTAAGAGCCCAGAGCGACCAGGCAGTTCGGTCGAGAAAAGCCGAGTGATTGTTGTGGCTTAACCCGCAACGGATGCTGTAGGAGCAGAACGTGGGAATGACGAAGCGGCGGGCGGTGAAGATCACAGCGGTCGGCTTGGGTGCGTGCCTCTCTATCGCGGTCTCTGCCTGTGCACAGGACTCTCCGTCCAATGCGAGAACGACACTGGTCTTCAAGCACGGGAAACTGGCCGCCAGGCCCGGAGCGCTTGCCGCGGTCCTGCACGATTTCGAGCGCCGCCACCCCGGCGTCACTGTACGGGAGGAGGTGTTGCCCAGTGCCTCAGACCTGCAGCATCAATTCTACGCCGTCAATCTTGAAAGCCAGAATCCAGGGGTCGACCTACTCGCCGCGGACCTCATCTGGGTGCAGGAGTTCGCACGGGCCGGCTGGATTCGCGACTTGGAAGACGTCATCACGCCCGCGGAGCGCCGGGAGTTTTTCCCCGCTGCCGTCGAGGCGGCGACATTCGCAGGACGCCTCTACGCGGCACCCTGGTATGTGGATGCGGGCGTGTTGTTCTATCGCCGCGATCTGCTCGAACGCTACGGCTTCCCGCCGCCACGCACCTGGCCAGAACTGGCGCGCACGGCCCGCGCAATCCTTGATCGGGAACGGGATCCGGCGTTGAAAGGATTCGTCTGGCAGGGCAAACAGTACGAAGGTCTCATCTGCACGGCCCTGGAATTGATCCGAAGCTACGGCGGGGACCTGCCGATCGGTGACGACACCGCGATCATTGAAGCCCTGACCTTCATGCGTTCACTGATCACCGAGGGAATCTCACCGCAGTCGGTAGCGACGGCTGACGAGGAAACCACCAGACGTCAATTCGGCGCCGGCCACGCGATCTTCATGCGCAACTGGCCTTATGCCTGGACGATCTTCCAGCGCGAGGATTCGCCTCTGCGCGGCAAGATCGGCTTGGCGCCCCTACCCTCTGCTCCGGGGCGGGCCTCATCGCCCGTCCTGGGTGGATGGACGCTGGCCATTCCGACCCGAACAGCCCACGCCAAAGAAGCAGGGGCACTGCTCCGATATCTCACAAGCCCAGAGGTGCAGAAGACCATCGCGAAGGAGATCGGGTATAACCCGACCAGACCAGCCCTCTACCGGAACAACCTCTCGCCACACCCCCGGTCCCAGTTGGGAAATTTCTATCTCGTGTTGGAAGCGGCCAAGCCTCGCCCGGTCACGCCCTATTACTTGATGGTGTCCCAGGCCTGGCAACCGGAACTGAGCGCCGCTCTGGTCGGCACCAAGTCGGCAGCAGCTGCGCTGGCCTCGCTGCGACGGCAGACTGCCTATATCCTGTCACTCGAGGCGGACCGGCCGGTTTCCGCTCACCCAACACACGGCGATGGAGGGGAGTCGTAACGGCGATGCGCTTGGTTCGAGAGCGGGCAACGATTCCAGATTCCGTATGGGGCTACCTGTGCATTGCCCCAGCCGTCCTGCTGCTGACAGCGCTGGCCCTAGGCCCGATCCTCGCGGCCGCCAGTCTGAGCCTCCAGCGCCGTCTTCCGATCTTCGGGCTGCACGAGTTCGTCGGCCTCGCCAACTACCTCCGGCTGATCGAAGACGACCGGTTCTGGTCCGCCTGCCGGGTCACACTGTACTTTACCGGGATCGCGGTTGCAGCCGAGCTGGCGCTCGGGTTGGGCATCGCGTTGCTGTTGGATCGAATCGGGACCCGCTCTTCCTGGCTGCAGGCGATCGTGGTCATTCCGTGGGCCGTGCCGACGGTTGTCTCCGCCCGCATGTGGGACTGGCTCTACCAACCCGATCACGGGTTAATCAACTATCTGCTGTTGGGCGCAGGCTTGCTCCGAGACCCCATCAACTGGGTCGGCGATCCTGTTTGGGCGATCCACGCCGCGATCGCCATGGATGTGTGGAAAGCCACGCCCTTCGTGGCCTTGCTCCTCCTGGCCGGGTTGAAGGCAATCCCTCCCGACCTCTATCGCGCTGCCCGCGCCGACGGCGCGGGAGCCTGGGCGATCTTTCGTCACATCACGCTGCCGCTCCTCTCGCCGACGATTCTGATTGCATTGGTGTTCCGTTCATTGGATGCGTTTCGCGTCTTCGATGCGATTTACGTCCTGACCGGTGGCGGCCCCGGCAACAGCACCGAGACCTTGTCCATCTATGCGTACAAGACCTTGTTTCAGACGCTCCAGTTCGGATACGGATCCGCACTGGCCTGCGCGATGTTCGGACTTATGCTGGTCATGATCGGGGGGTATTTGTTTCTCCTGCGGCGACGGCTCAGCGAGGCAGGATAAACCGACGAGGCGAAGGGTAAAGCGGGAGCAGAAGGCGTGGAAGCGCGACGAACGGGGTAGGGCAAGACCCCAAAGACTTGCATTGGCGGGAAGTCGTGCAAAGGAACTCGCTACATCGTTCGCATGACGATTGACCCATGAGGACGAAGATTGATTGGCGCGACACCCTGTCGAGCAGTGTCGGACCAGTGGGGCGGGGAGTCCTCGTAGCGCTGGTCGTGCTGTTTTGCCTCGGTCCGGTCCTCTGGCAGCTCCTCACCTCGATGAAGCCGGACGCCGATCTGGTGCGGCTGCCGCCGATCCTGCCGGAGCATCCGATCTCTGCCCATTATCGCTCGGTGCTGGATCATTCGCGATTGGTCAGGAACCTGTTCAACAGCGCGGTCGTGGCAGCAAGTGCCACAGGGCTCGCCATAGGGCTCGGCGCCTTGTGTGCCTTCGCGGTGGCCTGCCTGCCGATCAAGGGGAAACCGGTCGTCCTCGGGCTCGCCCTGTCGATCTCGATGTTTCCCCCTATCGCAGCAATCAGCCCGCTTTATCTGCTGATGCGTGAACTCGGGCTCCGGGATACGCTGACGGCGCTGATTCTAACTCATACTACCTTCGCCCTGCCGTTGGCCGTGTGGATCCTGACCGGCGTCTTCCGGCAGATTCCGATAGAACTGTATTGGGCTGCCCGTGTAGACGGGTGCAGTCCAGTGCGTGCCTTGGTCTCGGTCATCCTGCCACCTGCGCTGCCGGGCGTGGCGGTGGCGGCGCTGCTCGTGTTCATCTATTCTTGGAACGAGTTCATGTTCGCCCTGACGCTTTCCGCGACCGAGGCCTCACGTACGGCGCCGGTCGCCATCGCGCTCTTCCCCGGCCTACACGAAACACCCTGGGGCGAGATGGCGGCTGCCTCCATCATCGTGACGGCCCCGATTGTCCTGCTTGCACTCGTTTTCCAGCGCCAGGTCGTGGCCGGTCTCACTGCGGGCGGTGTGAAGGGATGACATCGCGAAACCTAACCAGCCAATCAGTCCGCCAGCATGCTTTCCACCTCAGCTTGACTCCCCACTGAACCGGTTTGTACGATTTGCGTTATCCGCCGAGGCACACCATGTGCTCTCGTCTTGCTTCGCCGTTGAAATCCTGGTGGAGCCGGCTGAGGGTCCAGCAGAAGCTCTGGCTCATTCTCATCGGGTGTTTTGTTCCCGTTCTCATCGCGCTGGCCGTGCATCTCGCCTTCGTGAGCCATCTGCTGGCGCTCCAGGAGAAACGGCATCAGGTCCAGCTTGCGCGCGAGCAGATCGAAGTCCTCCGGCGCTTGGCGGTCGATGCCGAAGACGCCTTCCGCGGCTACCTGCTTGCCCAACACCCGGCGTTCCTTGCACCCCTCGAGGAAGCGCGGGCGGACCTGGGGCCGGTGCTCGCGCGCACGATGCGCCTGGTCGAGCAGGTCGACGGGATGTCGCCGGAGGAGGTGCGCCAAGCCGGCCGACAACTGCAGGCCCTGACCGATTCCAAGCACGCCCTGATTCAGCGGATCCAGCAGGGACACCTGGAGGAGGTGTTGGCCTATGTGCGCGCGGGGCAAGGGCTCGCGCTGTCGGATCGCGTGCGGCAGGACCTGCGGACCCTGGAGGATCGCCTGGACCAGCACCTGGCGCGGCTCGTGACCTACCAGGAAGGGATCACGCACGTGACCTTCTGGGGCTTGCTGGGCGCGTTAGCGGGCGGGCTCGCGCTTGGCGGGCTCGGCGTGCGCCTGGTGGGCCACTCCATTACCCAGCCGCTGGCCGTGTTGCGTTCCGCCGTCGAGCGCATGGGCGAGCCGCAGGCCGCGGACGCTCCGCTCCCGGCGATCGCCGTGCAATCGCTGGACGAGATTGGTCAGTTGGCGCGTGCCTATGAGGCGATGGCGCACCGGATCCGCGCCCATATCCGCGAGCTCGAAGCCCTCATCGCCACCGGGCACGACCTCAACACCATTGGCCCCGATGGCCTCGATGGCTCCCTGCGGCGCATCGTCGACTGCGCCGTGGACTTGACCCAGGCGGATGTGTGCCTGGTGCTGCTGCGCAACGAGCCAATGGGCTGCTGGGTGGTCGAGGCCGCCTCCGGGCAGTGGGGCGACCCCCTGCGCAAGTCCGTCATGCTGTGGGAAGAATTTCCTGTCGCGGTGCGGGCCTTTGACACACGCGAGCCGGCGATGGGGCACGAACTGCGCCGCGACTGCCGCCCTCAAGTCAGCCGGCGCAATCGCATCGGCGACAGCGTGCTGGCGATCCCCTTGCTCGCCCAGGGGGCCCCGTTCGGCGTGCTGCTGCTGCTCAAGGAGGAGGACCGCGGCCCGGCCGGCTGGAACGTGCGCCTCGCGCAGGGGTTAGCACAAGAGGCGGCCTTGGCCATCGCCAATGCCCAGCTCTACGAGCAGGCGCACCAGAAGCAGAAGGACCTGGCCGCGCGGCTGCAGCAGTTGGAACACCTGGCCGAAACCCTCGCCCACGACCTCAAAGCGCCCGGTAAACGCATGGGCAGCCTCGCCGCACTGCTGCGGCAGGAGTACGGCACCGCGCTGGCCCCCTCCGCGGCCCGGTGGCTGGCCCTGATCGAAGAGAACGCCCACGAGTTGGAGGCACGGGTGGAGAGCCTCCTGACGGTGGCCCGGGTCGGCGCCCGCGCAGACGCCGTAGAAGCGGTGGACGCGGCGACAGTGGTCCATGATGTGCTGAAAGCCCGCGCAGAAGAGCTGGCAGCGCGCCACGCCCAGGTCGCGGTGCGCCTGGCGGTCCCCCCGGTCGCCTGCCATGGCGCCTACCTGCGCCAGGTCTTCGACAACCTGCTGTCCAACGCGCTGAAGTTTGCCCGGCCGGAGGCGGTGCCGACGATCACGATCGAGGCGGCCTGCCGCGACCATCGGGTGTGGTTCGCCGTGCGCGACAACGGGGTTGGCATTCCGCCCGAGCATCGGGAGCGGGTCTTCCAGCCATTCGTGCGGTTGCGGCCGGACCAGGCGCCAGGAAGCGGGATCGGCCTGACCATCGTCCAACGCATCGTGGAACTCTACGGCGGACAGGTCCGCGTTGACGCCAATGCCGACGGCCCGGGCTGTACCGTGACCTTCTCCCTGCCGGTGATCGGCAACATTTTAAAAAATAAGGTGTGAGGCAGGCACCCCAAAAGTCAGCGCCCTCTTCACGCGATTGACGAATGACGGCAGGTTTGGGAAGGAGGTGGAATATGTCCCATGGTCCATGCTGTAGCGGATCCGCAAATCTTTTTTAATAAGAAGCCCAAGACCCCTTTTACCGTCTTGGTGGTCGAGGACAATTCCGCCGACGCGGAGATGCTCCTGCACGCGCTCGAGCAGGCCAACCTCAAAACCCTCGACGACCACCTCGACATCGAAGTCCGCGCGACCGCGGAAGGCGCCATCCAGTTGCTCAATGACCGGACAGTGGATTTGGTCCTCACCGACTTGGTCCTGCCCGCCATGGATGGCCTCGACCTGGTCAGCCACATCCTGGAGCTCGATCCCCACCTTCCGGTCCTCGTCGTGACCTGGATGAACACGGTGGACCGAGCCGTCGAGGCCATGCGGCGCGGCGCCTTTGACTATATCCTCAAACCCCTCAACCCCACCGATCTGGGGATGCGGCTGCATCGCGCCATCCGCTATTCCGAGATCCTGCGGCGCACCTCGGCCTTCGAACGGATGGTGCGCCACGACCTGGAGACCGGCAGCCTGGTGGGCGTCAGCGCAGCCTTCCAACGTGTCATGCGCCAGGTCGGCGAAGCCGCCCAGGTCCGCTCCACCGTGCTCATCACCGGCGAGACCGGCACAGGCAAGGGGCTCATCGCCCGAGCCATTCATGAACACAGCCGAGAACGCGCCAAGCCCTTCCAGGTCATCGACTGCGCAACCATCCCGGAAGGCACCATCGAAAGCGAACTGTTCGGCCACGTGCGGGGGGCCTTCACCGGCGCCAGCACCGACAAGCCGGGGCTCATCGAACTGGCCCACGGCGGCACCGTGTTCCTGGACGAAATCGGTGAATTGCCGCTGGGGCTGCAGGTGAAGCTGCTGCGCGTGATCGAGGAGAACGAGGTGCGGCCCGTCGGTGGCACCCGGGCCAAGCGGGTGGACCTGCGCATCATCGCCGCCACGAACCAGGACTTGGCGGAGAAGATCAAACAGGGCACATTCCGCAAAGACCTCTACTTCCGCTTGGCCGTCGTGCATATCCCGGTGCCGCCCCTGCGGGAGCGGACCGAGGACATCCCCGTGATCGCCCGACATCTGTTGGATCGGCTCGGGCGCGAGATGGGAAAGCCGCGGTGCTACTTCGATACCGCCGCCGTCGATGCGTTGACGGCCTATCCCTGGCCGGGCAATGTCCGCGAACTGCGCAACGTGATCGAGCGGGTGGTCATGCTCGCCACGTCCGACAAGATTACACGGGCTCAAGTCGAAGCGCTTTTGCCTGGCGAACAGGCTACCACCTTCTTGGACGATCCTTATGGAGACTTGACCTATATGGAAGCCAAGCGCAAGGCACTCACCGCCTTCACCCGAGCGTTCCTCAGGTCGAAATTAGCCAGAAGTCAGGGCACCATTACCAAGGCGGCGGAGAGCAGCGGGATCTCCAAACAACATTTCTGCATGTTGATGAAGCGATACCTTGGAGAAGCCAAGGGTAACGAAAACTGATTTCCTACTGGCCCAGGGATGTTTATTGTGGAGCATGGGTGACGGTCATGCGCAACAGAGAAATCCGAGAATTCCAATCGTGATCAACCTATTTCGCAACGGTGACGTAATCTCCCCACACCCGGTCCTTGCACCCTCGCTATGATCCCAGACGAAGCTCACCTTACACCTCGTCACATCTTGATGTGACACAGAACTCATTGATCTTACATTTCTTTTTCTTTCTCGTTTACTGGTGTTCAAGAAAAATATGACCGGACGGCTTTCTCCGTCCCATTCCCGCTCCTCTCCTCTTCTGCTCTCCTAGCAACTTCTCTTTTTTTCCCATCAGTTGCACAGCTTCTCTGTTCTGCGCTGCAAGTCCCATCTCGTGGCAAATCCTTTGCTCGAAGATAGGGGAAGGATGTCGTTTGTCCTAGAGGATGGCTGGGGGCAAGGAGGTGATGTCAAGGACAAAAACACGAGTGGTCACGAAGGAAAGGAAAAGAAAAAAGAGTGGAGTCGTTGTTTAGGCAAGGGAGGTACCGACGATGTATTTATCACGTAGACAGTTTTTGAAGGTCTCAGCGGGGACGGTCGCGGCAGCGGCCCTGGCCGACAAGGCCTTGGCCTTGACGGCCCTGCAGCCGGTGATCGAGGTCGGCAACCCCCTGGGCGAGTACCCCGATCGGTCCTGGGAACGGGTCTACCACGACCAGTACCGCTATGACTCCTCGTTCACCTTTTGCTGCTCCCCCAACGACACCCATGCCTGCCGCGTGCGCGCCTTCGTCCGCAACGGCGTCGTCATGCGGGTGGAGCAGAACTATGACCACCAGACCTACGAGGACCTCTACGGCAACCGTGGCACCTTCGCCCACAACCCCCGCATGTGCTTGAAGGGCTATACCTTCCATCGTCGGGTGTATGGCCCCTATCGGCTGAAAGGGCCCTTGATGCGCAAGGGGTGGAAGGAGTGGATGGACGCGGGGGCGCCGGAACTGACGCCGCAGGTGAAGAGCAAGTATAAGTTCGACGCCCGCTACCTGGACGACATGCTGCGGGTGTCGTGGGATACGGCCTTCACCTATGTGGCCAAGGCCATGATCATCATCGCCCAGCGCTATAGCGGCGAGGCGGGGGCGCGGCGGCTGCGCGAGCAGGGCTATCCGCCGGAGATGATCGAGATGATGAAGGGCGCGGGCACCCGCTGCTTCAAGCACCGGGCGGGCATGCCGGTGCTCGGCATTATCGGCAAGATGGGCAACACCCGGATGAACGGCGGCGTGAACGCGCTGCTGGACACGTGGATTCGCAAGGTCGGCCCGGCGCAGGCGCAAGGCGGCCGGTACTGGTCGAACTATACCTGGCACGGAGACCAGAACCCCTCGGATCCCTGGTGGTGCGGCGCCCAGGCCTCCGACATCGACCTCTCGGACATGCGCTTCAGCAAGATGAACACGAGCTGGGGCAAGAACTTTGTCGAGAACAAGATGCCGGAAGCCCACTGGAAGCTGGAATCGATCGAGCGGGGTTGCCGTATCGTCGTGATCACGCCGGAATATAACCCGACGGCCTACCGGGCGGACTACTGGATTCCGGTACGCAACAATTCCGACGCCGCGTTGTTCTTGGGCGCGATGAAGATCATCACGGACGAGAACATGCACGACGTCGACTTCCTGAAAGAATACACGGACTCGCCCCTTCTGGTCCGCACGGACACGTTGCAGTACCTCGACCCGCGGGACGTGATCAAAGACTACCAATTCCCGGACTTCTCCAAGAGCTATTCGGGCCGGGTCCAGTCGCTGAAGCCGGAGCAAATCGAGCGACTGGGAGGGTTCATGGTCTGGGACCTCAACAAGAACCAGGCCGTGCCGATCCACCGCGAGTTGGTCGGGTATCACTTCCGCCAGAGCGGCATCGAGCCGGCCTTGACCGGCACCTACCGGGTGAAACTGCTCAATGGCCGCGAAGTGGACGTGCTCCCGATCTGGCAGATGTACCTGATCCATTTCCAGGATTACGACCTGGATACCGTGCACCAGATCAACCGGGCGCCCAAGGACCTCATCGTCCGGTGGGCGCGCGATGCCGGCACGATCAAGCCGCACGCGATTCACAACGGGGAAGGCACCAACCACTATTTCCACATGACGACGGCCTCCCGCGCAGCGGCGATGGTGCTGATCATCACCGGCAACGTGGGCAAGTTCGGCACCGGGCAGCATACCTGGGCCGGCAACTACAAGGCAGGCATCTGGGCGGCCACGCCCTGGTCCGGCGCCGGCTTGGCGGTGCACACGGGCGAGGATCCCTTCAACATCACGTTGGATCCCAACGCCCATGGCAAGGAGATCAAGACCAAGTCGTACTACTATGGTGAAGAAGTGGGCTACTGGAACCATGGCGATACGGCCTTGATCGTCAACACGCCCAAGTACGGCCGCAAGGTGTTCACGGGCAAGACCCACATGCCCAGCCCCAGCAAGTTCCGCTGGGTGACCAACGTCAACGTGCTCAACAACGCCAAGCACCACTACGACATGGTGAAGAACGTCGATCCCAATATCGAGTGCATCGTCACCCAGGATATTGAGATGACTTCCGACGTGAACCATGCGGACGTGGCCTTTGCCTGTAACTCGTGGATGGAGTTCACCTATCCGGAGATGACGGCGACGGTGAGCAATCCGTGGTTCCAGGTCTGGAAGGGCGGCATCCGGCCGCTCTACGACACCCGCAACGACCTCGACACCTTCGCAGGCGTGGCGGCCAAGTTGAGCGACATCACGGGCGACAAACGCATGCGCGACTACTTCCACTTCGTGTACACCAACCGGGTGGACGTGTACGTGCAGCGGCTCCTGGACGCCAGCTCCACCGGCTATGGCTACAGCGCGGACGTCATGCTGAAGTCGGAGAAGGGGTGGATGGTGATGACGCGCACCTATCCGCGGCAGCCCTTCTGGGAAGAGGTCAACGAATCCAAACCCATGTGGATGCGGTCGGGGCGGTTCGAGAACTACCGGGTGGAGCCGGAGGCCATCGAGTACGGCGAGAACTTCGTCGTGCACCGCGAGGGCACCGAGGCCACGCCCTATCTGCCGAACGCGATCTTCACCACCAACCCGTACGTCCGGCCGGACGACTACGGCATTCCGATCACGGCCCAGCACCATGACGACAAGACGGTGCGCAACTTGAAGCTCCCCTGGCAGGAGATCAAGCGGCATGCGAACCCGTTGTGGGAGAAGGGGTATCAGTTCTACTGCGTCACCCCCAAGACCCGGCATCGGGTACACAGCCAGTGGTCGGTCAACGACTGGGTGCAGATGTATGAGTCGAACTTCGGCGATCCCTACCGGATGGACAAGCGGACGCCGGGAGTCGGCGAGCATCAGTTGCACATCAACCCGCAGGCGGCCAAGGACCGCGGCATCAACGACGGCGACTACGTGTACGTGGATGGTAACCCGGTGGACCGGCCCTACCGCGGCTGGAAGCCGAGCGATCCCTACTACAAGGTCGCCCGCTTGATGATCCGCTGCAAGTACAACCCGGCCTTCCCGTACCACTGTACGATGACGAAGCACGCGCCGTACGTGGCGACGGCGAAGTCGGTGAAGGGGCATGAGACGCGGCCGGACGGCCGGGCGATCGCGGTGGATACCGGCTATCAGTCGAACTTCCGCTATGGCGCCCAGCAGTCCTTTACGCGGTCGTGGCTGATGCCGATGCACCAGACGGACTCCCTCCCGGGCAAGCACGCGATTGCCTGGAAGTTCAAGTGGGGCTACCAGGTGGACCACCATGCGGTCAACAC
>JBPKLU010000005.1:0-271986 GCA_051293815.1 Nitrospiraceae bacterium
GCGCCCAGACCTTGCCATGCTCTTCACCCAGAAAGGGTGAAACCACGAGCACCTGCCGGATGTGACCCAGCAGAGCCTCGTCGGTGTAGAGCGTCTTCGGGCCCGCTTGGCCGGCTCGCCGGGCAGACGAGCGGCGCGGCCCTGCTGATAAAGAGCACGTCGCCTGGCTCAGGCCCTACTCCTGTCAGACCCGGACCACCCCATACGGACGGTGGACGGAAGGCGACGAGGCGTGGCTCATTGCGTCGGCCTCCCGGAGACCAAAGGGACGCCACCTCGCAGACGCTGGACCGCCTCGCGGGAGAATTCCAGGCGCATAGTGAGATCCCAACCAGGGCCTTCAGCCGTGCCTGCTCCTCGTCTCGCCCCTCGGCCGCTCGACTCTTCAAGCTGGCCTGGCCCCGGCGAGAAACTGATCTCGCCACTTCAAGAGCCGGGCCGCTGTGAGGCCCAGCTCTCGGGACATCAGATTAAGATCGTCACCGGGCAACACCTGTCTGCGTGCCGCATGCACAGACAGGCCCGCCGGACTGCTTCCACCTTCTTGCACGAGGAGAAGCGGCTTCGCTCCGCTTTGGACTTCGCCATGGACACCTCCGTGAGAGAGGGAGCAGGATGCTCCGCATCCGTGTCCAAGGAACTCGTGGGGCGGGGGAAGTTGCGCTAGCGCAGATCGACGCCCATTCGGCCGTGCGAGGCTTCGACCCCTTCCCCTGCATCTTCAAGGGGCGAGGCCAAGGAGAGCACGAGGTTTTGGCTCGCCGTCACTGGGAAGACAGATACCTTGACAGCCTCTCTCTGCGCTTCAGATGAACGATCGATCCCGCAGGGACAGAAAGAGGACCGACACCTTCGCGACTCTTTAGATTAGATGTGAAAAACGGATTGTCGCGAGCCGAACGTATGAAAGAATCACTCGTCTTTCTGAGCCTGATGGCACACCGATCCCTTCGAAGCCAGATTCGATAACCACCCAGTGGCCTAAAGGCCAGGTTGGGGTGAGTGACGGGTTTCGAACCCGCAACCTCCTGGGCCACAGCCAGGCGCTCTAACCGTTGAGCTACACCCACCGTTCAGGTTGGCAGAAAGAGATGTAGGCGCGAGAATCTTAACAAAGTGGGAAGAATAGCTGCAACCATCGGCCTGTGACGCCGCGCATGCGGTGAGGTTCGTCACACGGAGGGCAAAGTTCCGCTTCGTATGGGAACGAGGCTCCACGCTCACAGAGGACCCGTCTGGTCTACGCCTCGTGCGTTAAAAGCCATCTGCATCTCCGCAAGGATCGTCTCCGCGGCTTCGGCCGGGTCGGCAGCATCCCGGATCGGCCGACCGACGACCAAGTAGTCTGCACCAGCCAAGATAGCCTGCGCCGGTGTCGTTGCACGGGCATGGTCGTCCCGGCTTGTGCCGGTCTGGCGAACGCCGGGCGTCACGATCATTAAGCGAGATCCAACCCTACGGCGAATCACCGCCGGCTCCTCGCCGGAGGCAACGACCCCGTCGAATCCGACCTCGGCCGCAAGCGCCGCTCTTGCTGTCACGAGGTCCTCGACGGTCCGTTCGATCCCCATCTCACGTAGATCGTTCCCATTGAAGTTCGTCAGGACTGTAACCGCCAGCAACCGCAAGGGAGACCGCCCGCGTCCCTGTACCGCCGCCATAAGGGCCTTTCGGTTCGCATGAACCGTCAACATCTCGACCCCCATTGCCGCCACCCTTGCGGTAGCCCGGCGCACGGTTTCTTCGATGTCCAGAAATTTGAGATCGAGAAACACCCGTTTCCCGCGCGCGATCAAGCGCCGAACAAGCTCAGGGCCGGCAGCCGCATAGAGCTCCAACCCCACCTTCACGAAGGTCACCCTATCGCCCACCCGTGACAACAGCTGTTCGGCTTCGTCCGGACCGGGAACATCCAGCGCGAGGATCAACCGGTCGCGTGCGTCAATTGGGGTCGTCGTGGATTTCATCGCCGGGTATAGCCCCCCGTCTCTCGGTCCATTTGCGATCTCCTTGACCGTTTCAGGAGCGTTGTGTTAGAAATCCGCTCCTCTCAGCATAGGAGTGCTGGTATGGCTGTGGTTCATAAATCGACAATCCGGCGTGCACGCCAATCGGAGCGTCGCCGCCAGCGTAACCGGGCGACGCTCAGCGCGGTCAAAAGTCTTGTCAAGAAAGTCTTGCTCGCAGTGGACCAGAAGAAGGTCGACGAGGCGAAAGCCTCGCTGCGGGAGGCCACCTCGGCCTTGAGCAAAGCGGTCACCAAAGGCGTGCTCAAACGGAACACCGCATCCCGCCGTATTTCCCGGCTTGCTGCCCGGGTCAATTCGCTCATGGCTTCTCAGTCTTCGTGAGCGTTTCCGCAGGCTGAACCGCTTTTTCCCCTGAAGCCTGACGAGGAAACGTTCCACGGTCTGGCCGGGATCCGGCGAGCGGTGAGGTGCCCACTCTCTCGCATAATTGGAGCAACAAGGCTTCCAAAATCCGCCGGCCCGACCCGGCACTCCCCCCTTTCAATCGCGAATCCGCTTCCAGAAACAGTTGGAACGCCGTCCGGAGATGCGCATCAGAAAACTGTGCCAGAAATGGACGGACCCGATGCGGTTCCATTCGAAGCGCACGTGCCGCCTCGAACTCTTTCCCATTTTGGCGAAATGTCTCTTTCACTCTCCAAAGACGGCGATACTGCCAAATTAATGCGCCCAGGATGCGTAACGGCGCTTCGCCAGCTTCCAAGTTCCTGGCCAGAATGGTCAAGGCGCGACCGCGATCCTGCGCACCAATGGCGGTCGTGAGATCGAAGATCGATGCTCCTGGTTCGGTCCCCCGCAGCATCTCGACTTCCCGGGGGCCAGCCAGGGTACCCGAAGGCATATAAGCCGCCAGTTTTTCAAGTTCCTGCCGCACCGCGTAAAGCGACTCTCCGGCCGTGTCTTTGAGCAGCGCCACCGCATCCTCTTCCAGCCGGAGGCCAAGACACCGGGCTTCTTCCCGAATCCAGGCGGTTAACTGCGCATCCCGCAACACCGAGCAGTCAATCATCACCGCCCGGCGTTGCAATGCTTGCGTCAGCTTCAACCGCCCGTCCAGTTTGGGTGCGACAAAGACCAACGTGGTGGAATCGCAGGGAACCTCCAGGTACGGCAACAACACTTCGGCGTCCCGGGCTGAGATCTTGTCGGCCGCCTTGTAGACGACCAACCGCCGTGACGCAAAGGCGGGAACTTCCATCGCACAGGTCAGAACGGCCGTCGCCGGTGCTTCACCACCGTAAAACAGGTCGTAATTGAATCCGGCGCCCCCCTGCTCGCCCAGCACGGCAGCCTTGATCTGGGCAAGAGCCTGATCCCGCAAATAATCGTCTTCTCCTGTAATCGCATACACAGGAGCCGGAGCGCTCTTCTTCAACGAGGCAGCCAGGTCCTGGTATCTCATGCAACGTGTCCAAGGCAAGGAATGGGGTCAGCGCGACTTCGTCGGGCTTTCACCGGAGCCAGCTCCCCCCGACCCCTCAACAGCCGTGACGTTCGATTCCAGGTACAGAAGGAATCGTGAGGCCAAATCTTCCGCGACCAGCCGTCCTGCCTGCTCCAATGCCCGGTTCTGCAGCACCCGGTTGAACTGCAGATCCGGAGTCACGAAGAATTCGGAGGACGCCTTGGCCGTCTGGGTCCACACCGTTTTTTTCGTGCGGACCTCTTCAACTTTGACGGCTACGACGACTTCTGCCCGGCTCTCGAGCGTCGTCGTCAGGCTGAAGCTCAGCGTCGGCAAACTCACGCCGACGATCTGCCCCGTCAGGACCAGATCGGCCGAGTCGGAATCCGAGACGACCCGCGCGCCGCTTCCCACGGAAAACTCATGCCGGACATAGTCCGTCAACTTGATTTCGAGGTTCGGCTCGAAGCTCTTGTTTTCGAGCGTCCGAACCACCAGGCGCGGCGCGCTTGTGGACGGTTCGACACCGGCTGATCCGCCGATGGTCGGGCCGCCCCCTTCGACACGAAATTGATACCCGCACGCAGTGAGCAACGCCGCCGCGAAAAATGCGAGACCTACACCTTGACCTTGCGCAACCGCTGTGTTCCGCAGCCCACGCGTTGCGCACCCTCCCCGCCTGTCTCGCCGGACTCGCACGAGTCCCTTACACCACAAAATTGACAAGCTTCTTCTCGACGTAAATCACGTTGCGCGCCTCCTTGCCCTGTAACCACTCCCGCACTTTTGCATCCTGACGGGCCAGTGCAATCACCTCTTCACGGGCGGCATCCGCGTCCACTTCGATTTTGCTCCGTAACTTGCCGTTGATCTGGATGGGAATCGTCAGCCGCTCGCTGACGATCAGTGCGGGATCATACGAAGGCCAAGGTTGCCGAGCGAGACTTGGGCGATGCCCCAATCGTTCCCACAGCTCCTCGCACAGATGGGGAGCAAAGGGCGACAACAGCAGGACGAACGGCTCCAGCAACGAGCGCGGTCGTTTGTCGCATTTCGTCATCTCGTTGGTGAACACCATCATCTGCGCAATCGCGGTGTTCAAGCGCAACTCCTCGATGTCCTCGGTGACTTTTTTGATCGTCCGGTGCAGCAATCGTTTCTGGTCGAGCGAGGGCTCGGACTCGACGACAGCACGGCTCAGCCCGCCATCCTCGCCTACCACCAGCCGCCAGACCCGGTCCAGGAATCGGGTGACGCCTTCGACGCCCCGGGTGCTCCATGGCTTCATCGCTTCAAGCGGGCCCATGAACATTTCGTACAACCGCACGGCGTCCGCGCCGAACCTGTCGATCATCTCGTCTGGGTTCACCACATTGCCGCGCGACTTGGACATCTTCTGATTGTCCTCGCCCAGCACGGTGCCCTGATGAACCAGTTTCATGAAGGGCTCCGGGGTGCTCACAACCCCGATATCGTAAAGGACCTTGTGCCAAAAGCGCGCATAGAGCAGATGCAGCACGGCGTGCTCGCTGCCGCCGATATACAGATCCACCGGCATCCAATACCGTTCCTTGGCCGGATCGACCAGTTGCCGGTCGTTCTTCGGATCGATAAACCGCAAATAGTACCAACACGACCCGGCCCATTGCGGCATCGTATTGGTCTCGCGGCGCGCCGGTTTGCCGGTAACCGGATCCACGGTGGCAACCCAGTCCGTCAGATTGGCAAGCGGGCTCTCGCCGGTCCCCGGCGGTTTGAAGTTGTTGGTCTCGGGCAGGGTCAACGGAAGCTGCTCTTCGGGCAACGGGCACGGTTCGCCGTCCACCCAGATGATGGGAAACGGCTCTCCCCAGTACCGTTGCCGCGAAAAGAGCCAGTCGCGCAGCTTGTAATTGACAGCCCTGCGCCCCTTCCCTTGGGCTTCCAGCCAAGCCGTGATTTTGGGGATTGCGTCGGCTGGCGCAAGGCCGTCGATCGAGAAAGACCCGTCCGGCGTCGTGGAATTCACGACTGTCCCTTTCTCGACACTGACAAAGGCTTCTCTCTCGATGTCGCCGCCGGCGATGACTTCCCGGATTGGCAGCTTATATCGGCGCGCGAACTCCCAATCGCGCTGATCGTGCGCCGGAACCGCCATGATCGCGCCGGTTCCGTAACTCATCAGCACATAGTCGGCGATCCAGATGGGCAGACGTGCGCCGTTCACTGGATTCACGGCGTAGCCGCCGGTGAAGACCCCGGTCTTCTCTTTGTCCAGCTCCTGGCGCTGCAAGTCGCTCTTGCGCGCCGCCGCCTCGCGATAGGCCTTCACTTCGGCCCGACGATCCGGCGTCGTCACCACCTCGACCAGTGGGTGTTCCGGTGCCAGCACCATGTAAGTCACGCCGAAAAGCGTATCGGGTCTGGTGGTGAAGACCCTGATGCTTCCACGGATGTCGGCCAACGGAAACTCTACTTCGGCTCCTACCGAACGGCCGATCCAGTTCTTTTGCATCTCCAACGTACTGGCGGGCCAGTCCACCAGCTTGAGATCATCCAGCAGACGGTCCGCGTAGGCAGTGATCTTGAGCACCCACTGGCGCATCGGCTTGCGGATGACCTCGAACCCGCCGACTTCGCTCCGGCCGTCCACAATCTCTTCGTTGGCCAGCACGGTCCCCAATGCCGGGCACCAGTTCACCGGTACCTCCGCCACATACGCCAATCCGCGCTCAAAGAGCTTCAAGAAAATCCATTGCGTCCAGCGGTAATAGGAAGGATCGGCAGTGCTGAGCTCGCGGTCCCAGTCATAGGAGAGACCGACCCGCTTCATTTGCCGCTTGAAAGTGGCGATGTTCTGCGCCGTCGTGATTGCCGGATGGATACCTGTCTTCACCGCATATTGTTCGGCCGGCAAACCGAACGCATCCCAGCCCATTGGGTGCAACACATTGAAGCCCCGCATGCGCTTATAGCGGGAGACGATGTCGGTCGCCGTGTATCCCTCAAGGTGGCCAACGTGCAGGCCGGACCCTGAAGGGTACGGGAACATATCCAGACAATAAAACTTGGGCCGAGTCGGATCTTCCGTGGCCTTGAAGACCTGATGTTCCTCCCAATAGGCCTGCCACTTGGCTTCAACAGCGTGGTGATCGTAAGCTCTACTCATGATGGATCGGCCAATCTCTAAGCCGGGCCGAACCGAGACTATGGAGGCGAGAGCCTTCCGGCTTCATGACGTTCGGACCGCAGCCATCGATGAAATCTAACATAGACCGTTTGAGCTCACAAGAATCGATCCCCCGCACCAAGGGACGCCGTGACGGCTTACTTGGACCCGAAAGGGTGTGTGGTACGAGACGGGGTTCGTGATACAGTGTCGCGGAACGCGTCCGCTCCGACCGGAGGAGGCCTGTGGGCGTGTATGCACATCAAATCTTCCCGCGCCTCATGGACTGGATGCTCAGTGGAGAGCGGTTCCAGCAGGAGCGACAACGCACACTGAGCCAGGCTTATGGAGAGGTTCTGGAGATCGGCTTTGGGACCGGCCTGAATATCGCGCACTACCCGTCTAAGCTCTCCTGGTTGTGCGCAGTGGATCCGATCAACATGTTGCCCCAGAGAGTCGAGGAACGGGCGTCGCGGGCGTCGTTTCCGATCCAGATCCACTTCGTGAGCGCCGAGGCCCTGCCGTTTGAAGATGCGCGCTTCGATTGCGCCGTCAGCACTTTCACCCTGTGCAGCGTCCGCGCCCCCAAGACCGTGCTGAGCGAAGTCCGCCGCGTCCTGAAGCCGGGAGGGCTTTTCCTGTTCCTGGAACACGGGCGCAGCGACAACGCCACGATCGCCAAGTGGCAGGATCTTCTCACACCGGTGCAACGCCTCATCGCCTGTGGCTGTCACCTCAACCGCAGGATTGATACCCTCATCGTACAGGCCGGCTTGAGCCTCAACCAATTGGACCGCTTTCGGATACCCGAGCTTCCACGGATTGTCGCCGAAATGTACCGGGGCGTGGCGATCCGTTGATCGCGCGAAACTCCGGCCTCGGCCGATCGCCTACCGCCGGCTCGGCGTATCCATCAAGGCATGAAAACTTTCAATGGCGGGAAACTGCGCCGATGGTTCTGGAGGGAGACGGGAGCTGGATTTGGCGCGATGAACGAGATAGCCGATCCCGAACCGGCCTGCCGCGGCCAAGCAAGCCTGATCATCGTCGATGTACAACGACCGCGCGGGATCGAATCCCACCAGACGTTGGCAATTCGGCCAGTATTCGGACCGCATTTTCAGATACCCCACTTCGAACGCCGTGACGATGCGGTGGACATACCGGTTCACGCCAGTTCTCGCAACCTTGATCTCTACGCCCGATTGATGCGCGTTCGTCAGAATCGTAACCCGCTTCCCCAGCGCTCGGAGATGCCGCAGAAAGTCCTGCGCGTCGGGAAGAAAATCGATCATCGCGTCGAGTTCCTTCGTCAACGCAACCACGTCGACGCCGATGCGTCGTGTCCAGTAATGCAGATCCGTCCAGTCGAGCTCTCCTTCTGCAGCGCGATACATCGTCATCAGATGCTCGCGCGCCTCTTCGAAGGTCAGGCCATGCAGGGCCGCATAGCGACGCGGTAATTCCTCTTCGAAGAAAAAATTGTCGAAGTGCCGGTCCAGCAGCGTCCCGTCCATATCGAGCAAGACATCGTCAACCAGATCCCAAGAAAAACCGTCAATCGTCATCGGCCACTCGTCAATCGTAGCAGGAGAGAAATTATACCCCATGGCCAGGGACCAGGGCTCCATTTCTTGTCTTCCCAGCACGCGTGTGTTACGGTCTGTTCGCCTAGTTTATTCATCACCGTGAACGAATGACAACTGCCCTATGACACTCTCCGTACCGACCGTCGCCATCATCGGCCGCCCCAACGTCGGCAAATCGACTCTGTTCAATCGTATCCTTGGCGCTAGAACGGCGATCGTGGACGACGTGCCCGGCGTCACCCGGGACAGGAATTACGCCGACGCCACGTATCGGGGCCGTCGCTTCCGTCTTGTGGACACCGGTGGACTGGATCCGACGGCCTCCGAAGGCATGCTGGCCCTCATCCGCCAGCAGTCGCAGATCGCAATCGCGGAAGCCGACATCCTGATCCTGGTGATGGACGGTCGTGCAGGCCTGACCCCTCCGGACGAGGAAGTCGTACGTCTCCTCCGGGGTGTCCGCAAACCGGTTTTCTTTGCGATCAACAAGCTCGACACGCCGAAGTCAGACCCGCTGATCGCCGACTTCTATCGGTTAGGACAGGATCGGCTCTATCCGCTATCGGCCGAGCACGGACTTGGAGTGGCCGAGTTGCTGGATGCGATTTTCCCCTTGCTGCCGGAATCCACAGACGAGGATGACGACCGGGAAGTGCCCCGCGTGGCCATCATCGGGCGACCCAACGTCGGCAAATCCACGTTGGTAAACACATTGCTGGGAGAGGAGCGCGTCCTCGTCAGCGAGGTACCCGGGACCACTCGCGACCCGATCGATACGATGGTGACCTATCAAAACCGTCGTTATCTGCTCACCGACACAGCCGGCATCAGGCGTCGGGGGCGAATCGATCGGGGGATCGAGGGATACAGCGTCGCCCGGTCGTTGCGCGCAATCGGGCGGTCCGATCTCGCCCTCCTCTTGCTCGACGGAGTCGAAGGCGTCACCGAGCAGGACACTAAAATCGCCGGTCTAGTGCTACGCCAGGGACGTGCCTGCATCCTGTTGGTCAACAAATGGGACCTCCGAGAAGGCGATGCGCGCGCGCGGGGGGAGTACGAAGCCGACCTGCGCCGTCGGTTTCCATTCCTGTCCTGGGCGCCAGTGCTCTTTGCTTCCGCCTTGAAAGCCGATTCCTTGCGCGAGATTTTTCCGCTGATCGACCGGGTGACAGCATCCTTTGCCACGCGGGTCCCGACCGGACCGCTCAACAAATTCCTGCAGGCGCTTGTCCAAGAATATCCTTTGCCGGTTCGAAAGGGGAAACCCTCCCAAACGACGAAATCCGTCTATATGACTCAGGTCGCGACCAAACCGCCGGTGTTCGCGTTGTTCGTGGGTCAGCCGGAAAATGTGTCCCCGGCGTACCTTCGATTCCTGGAGAACCGCCTCAGAGAGGAATACCACTTCTCGGGCACACCCATCCGTATCCTGGTGAGGCGAAAATGAAAAGCGGAAGACACCAGGCCGACAGGGGCTGAGCCATGTCGCATCGGGCGCACATGCACAAACAGATACGCCATCGGATCAAAAAGATACGGTCCTTGTCCCTATCCACCGTCTTATCCTTGTCTTGAGAAGAGCTTCGAGGATTCAAAAGCCGGCATTTTCTCGACTTCTTCGCTTCGCGCTTATCGGGTCCGGAACTTGCTCGGCATGGAGAAGGAGACAGCAGGCCGTCCTGTCGGCCTGGCATTCGACCATCACCGGCTTGACCAAATTTGATCGGAGAAAGGTCCCATGAACACTGAACCGTTAGGCTCTCGTCCTTCCGCCTTCCCAGCCGGATCGGCCATTGGTTCTGGCGTCATCGTTTTCTCCTCCTCCATGCGGTTGCTGCACATGAATGAACAGGCGTTGGTCTTCTCGCGAATGCTCAACTGCGCACAGGATCACCCCCAGGATGGAGGGGGCGACATCTGTCTGCTGCCGGAGATGCTGAAGGACTTCTGCGATGAGATTGTCGAATCATTGAATCAACGCATAGAAGCGGAGGACTGGTCCCCATTCGAAATGAAGCGCCTCGCCGGCCCCCCCGAACAGCCGATCCTATTACGCGGGTTCGGATTGCCCGACCGGTTGGAACGCCAGCGATCGCGGGTGGTCATTACGCTCCAGGCGATGTTGAGTTCCTCCTCACCATCACCAGTTCCCTCTCGTTCATACCCATAACCCCGCACGAGCAACTCAGGCAGACGACGCACATGCACCGGAGTCCGTGCTTTGTTCGATGTTCGATTCGGGGAGCTACCGCCTGAACCCAGCTAGAGCGTGCCCCGACTCTCCTGTTTGAACAAAGGCTTTCACTTGACTGGCTCCCACCCCCATGGTATTCGCAGGGCAATCATTCTTGGCGAAGGCGAGATCCCCTTGCTCTCAACATCGAGGTTCGGCATTTCACTGACCAGAACTGTCATTCATTCATTGTGAATCCACCGCCGCAGGAGGCCGCTTTCGTGGGTGCTGGCCGATATCCGTTTCTGTTCGTTATCGCCGCGGTACTGGCGTTTCGTTTCACGGCGGTCGCCGCCGAACCGTCCCCCGTCACTCCGGCCGACCAACCCCAACCAGCATCCGATCCGACCCCATCGGCCTTTTCGGTGGAAAATGAGGTCTGGCCGTCGATCAAACTCAAGGGTTCCGTATGGCGCCTCAAACCCGGAATGGTCTTTCTGAAGACGCCGATCGGTCTTCTGACGCTCAGCTCGAAAACCGGTCTGCGAAATGTCAAACGCAGTGACGACGTGACGCTTTGGATCAACGGAACGAGTGCCGTGGTGGACTTTCGCAGGAAAAGCGACGCCTCACTGATCCACCGCTATGTGTCCGGTGACCTTCGGTACGCTGGGCCGGACAAGAAAGCCGTGTCATTGTGGACCCCGGAGGGGGAGCAAACGTTCTCGGTTTCGGCCTACGCCGAAACGTTGAACGGAAAAGCGGAGGCCCGGCCGATCACCGTCGAGGTGGATGACGCGGGAACGATCACGGGGGTTCATGACCTGCACTACGATGTGCAAATCAACCATCCGCCGCAGTATTCATCCGACCTACACATGAAATTGGCCGGCACTGTCGCCAAGCTCAAATCGGGATTCGTGTTTTTGAAGACTCCCATCGGCATCGTCACCATCGGCGCCAAAACGGGCGTCCGCAACGTGAAGGTCGGCCACACCCTGACGCTCTGGGCGCACGATACCAACCTGGTCATCGACTTGCAGCCGAACGGCGCCGCCGCGCCGAGCGCCCGCTTCCTCACAGGCCGGTTGACTTATGCCTCCCCGGATCGCAAAGCCGTGACCTTGTGGGCGCCGGAAGGGGAACAAACCTTCCCAACCGAGCGCGGGAGGGCCGTCTTGGCCACGCTCAAGGAAGGCACACCGATTACGGTTGAGATTAACGATCGGGGGATGGTGCTCGACATCCGGAAGGCGGGATAAACCGTCCGTTGTTCCTCCCGCCTGCCAATTCTAACGCCCTCCGTCAAGCCCATAGGTCTTTTCGTTTCGTTCAGTGTCACAGTATCACGCCTGCCGCTTGCGCTCGGCTTGACAGATCTCTGGAACCTCCGTACACTCCGCCCACCCTATGAAGATTCGCTCCCAGGGTCGCCGTCCGAGGGTCCGCCCATCGACTCGACCCGATGAGCTTCCAGCCTTCGATCAGCTCTACCGAGACCATGTGGATCTCATCTATCGCTTTGCTCAGCGGCTGTGCGGAGAGCCAGACACGGCCAAGGACGTCGTCCAAGACACCTTTCTCAACGCCTATCGCGGCTTCAAGAAATTCCGAGGAGATGCACAGGTTTCCACGTGGCTCTACACCATCGCCTCCCGGGCCTGCCTGCGGATGCGACGGAAACGGAAAGGAGAGCCGGAACGGGAGCTTTCCTTGGAAGAATTCATCCCCACGTCCGAAGGCGAATTCAAGCTGCAGATCCCGATGGACGGCCTCACTCCGGAGGAAGCGCTGCAAAACAAGGAGTTGCGGCGAGCCCTCGATCAGGCCATCGAGAAACTGCCGCCCAAGTACCGGATGGTTTTGGTCCTGCGAGACATGGAAGGCCTGAGTGCCAAGGAGGTCGGCACCATTATGGGGCTCAATGAACGGGCGGTGAAATCGCGCCTCCATCGAGCCCGGCTGTTCGTGCGACGAGAGCTGAGCGCACGAGGCCTCGCCCGGCAGAGTGGATTCGAGACCGATGCCAAAGAGAGGAGGGCTCCATGAGGATGCGGTCTCGGACGGTGCCAACACGAAAGAATCCGCAGCATCAACGCCAGGGGCATGGGAAAGCCCATTGCCTGAAAATCCTGAAACAGTTGTCCGCGTACCTCGATGACGACCTGCCCCGCGAGATTTGCGAAGAAATCCGCAGACACCTGGGCGCCTGTCCGAACTGCGAAGAATTCATCACGTCTCTCAGACAAACCATCACACTCTGCCGACATCATCCCGTACGACCCTTGTCTCCGACTGCTAAAGTCCGGCTTCGCCGCCAAATCCTCAAGGTGGCGGCTTCCCTGCGATAAAGAACTGAGGTCCCCTAACTCCCTTGCCGTCGTCGGAGAGAGGTCTGTCCGCTGACGGGCCGGGTGGCATATTCGTGTGTCGCCGCAGTATGATAAAAAATGTCCCCCAAATGTCCATGAGTTCTCTAATCCGAACAGAACATGTGGGGCAAGCTGGTCTTCGGATCGCCCTTGCCCTCTGCCTCGCCGTTGCGGCTTTCGTCTGGTCGGTTCCATCCGAAGGAACTGGCACCGACAGCGGGCAAGAGCAGCCAGTCACCGTGGAAATCCGTTCGAGACAATTTCTCCCGGATCGTGTCGTGCTGCAGTCTGGGCGAAAGACCGCGCTTGTCTTTCTCAACCAGGATTCGGAGTTGCATGCATTCGTTCCGGTGGGACTCTTTGCGGGCGTCAACGTCAATATCGCCGGCAACGGGGCGCCGGAATTCGATGCGCACGGATTCAAGCGCGTCATCATTCCCCCCGACGGCCGCGCTGAGATTCGGTTTGTTCCCGATCGGCCTGGCGAGTATGCGTTTTTCTGCGATATGCCCGGCCATGAAATGCGGGCGACGATCGTCGTCCAGTAAAGTGAGCACGCAGGCACAAAAGCGTTCCTCGCTGCGGCGCCCATTCCCGCGTTTCTGTCGCAGCCGAGCGGGCAGCAGTGCGCGTTGGGTCGTGATGATCGCGCCGGTCGGGATTGTCGCGACGGCTCTGGCCGCTGTCGCCCAACCCGGTGATCTCGATCGTGGCAAGAGGCTCTACGAACAGCGTTGCGCGGTGTGTCACGGGCCCGAAGGCCGGGGCGACGGGGTACAGGCGCCCTTCCTCTCACCCAGACCGGCCAGCCTGATTTCGGCGGCAACGTCGGTTAAGACCGATCAGGAACTGCTGCGCATCATCGCGAACGGGAAACCTCGGACCGCGATGCCAGCATGGAAGGACGTTTTGAGCGAGGAGGAACAGCGCGACGTGTTACGGTACATCCGGTCGCTGATCCGCTTCGGCCAGCCTACCCTGACCCCGCCTCCACCGTCCGGCAGCCGATAACACCTGTGACTCCTTCGCCTGTCTTTCGCCTTGCGTAAACGACATGGTAGGATGACTGCTCTTCTTTTTTGATGCCTGTAACACAGGATCGAATTCTATATGCCCGGCTGTCTCTTCGCGAGTCACTCCTACCTTCCGAGCAGGGTGTTGAAAAACTGACATGCACGGCCTCACTACTCCCCAATGGATGATACGGCTGCGGATTTCCACGGCTCCCCATGCCACCCGGGGGCCGTCTCCTCACCGCCCGAGGGACATAGACCATGCGGGTTTACCCTTCTGGGGCTCATGTGGCCAGCGCCTGCGCCTGTGGGCGGCTGATGCGGAGCAGGTTGTAGGTGCCGCCGACCAGTTTGCCCGGCCCCGTCCGCGGCACCTGGACCTCTGGATCGGTCGTGCTCTGATGTGTCGCATCGGTCGGCTACCCCCAGTAACAATCCACGGAGGAATTTCCCGGATCGGCCGGGGATGGGGTCACCGTGAGCACCGCCTCGGGCTTTCCCCCCTTGAGCGAGGCCCACACTTCACTCAGCATGCCATCGACGGAATAGTGCTCCTCCGAGAGCAACCCCTCACGGTGGGCCCTGACGACCACGGCATCATAGAACCGCTGGGCCACCTCGTGGTGCTTCCGCCGCTCATTCTTCTGACTGAAGGTGCGGCGGGCGGAACAGGCTCTCGTCGAACAGCTCCTTGCAGCAGAGCCGCTGTCCGCAGAGCGAGAACAGTGCGCTCCACACCCCGCCTTTCCGCAACTGCTCCAGGGGGCATCGGGGGAGGGACGAGCTGGCTAGACACCTTCTCGAAGGTTGCCAACAGCGACGCCAAGGACCCTGTCCGCCAGGGCTTTCATCGGTCGCAGGGGATGTGTGCCAGGAACACGGGCTTTGGGGGAGATGGAGCTGAATATGGCTTCACCGCGTAGCGAACCCTTTCTGGCTGAGTGAATGGATGAGAAAGTCTAATTGCCTAGGTATAGCAAGACCTTCAACATCCTGCCTGCTAGGCCTTGCCGTCAGTGCGCTCATCGCATGGGGTCTGGCCACCGATAGTCCAGCGTCCGCCGCACCTGCCTTCAAGACCGGCAAAAAAGCCACACCGTCGGGTCGTCCCTCGCCGGCAGTGGCTGCCGCTCACCGATATGCAGAGGCGATGGCCAAAGGCGATCGCGTCACCGTCGGCCGGCTTGACTTCGCATGCCAGTACGGCATGGTAACGGCGGCCGGCGGTAAACTGAAGGCGTTTCCGCCGGAATCCGACCCTGTGTACGAGTCGTGCTGGAAACAGATCACGGACGCGCACGCGGTTGCCATCGACACAAGCGATCAGGGCATGGACATCTTATGGCCCAGCACAGGCGACCTTGTCTTCTTCGGCGAGGAGTTGAATCGTTATTCGGCTTCCGCCTTCGTCATGGACAAGTTGGGACTCTCCCCGCCAGGCAGCGGGCTGCACCTGGAGACACAGGGATCAACGCCGATACCCGCCGCCTCATTCCGGATGCGCCCGGACGCCCCAATGTTGGGAGCACCGGCGACGTTGGTGAAGCTAAAGGTCACCTATCAGGATCCCCTCACTTCGCCGGTGACGTACGCGCCGGGCACGTACAAGTGGACGAACACGATCAAACGGCCGCGGCGGGCGCTGAAGTCGCTAGTGGTGCAATGGGTGGTCATATCGGGGCTGCGCAAACACGGATTCCCGAACGATCTTGCAGTCCTCAATTTGCCCGTGACGACGAGGGGCAACGAACCCGAAGGGTTGCAGGAAGCCATCCCCTTCGTCACGGAAACCAGCGGAGCGGTTCGCGACTCGCTGGTCTGGTGGGGCCCAAAGGACGCGCCGGGGCTGCTGATCGCGGCCGTCGGGCGGGCCGCACTGTTCCCAGACCTGCGCGACCGTATCGCGATGCTGAACCGGGTACTGATCCTTGATCCCAACCAACCGGAAGCGCTCACGGTCCTCACGCACGACCTATACGAGATGCTCCTCCGGGAAGGGGCAGCCGCGCATCAGGTCCCCGTGAAGGACGGAGCGCTGGCCGACCGCATGAGCGAACTCTATTGGAACACCTATGCACAAACAACCAGAACGGATCTGTCGCTCGGGATGGAGATGGGTGGGTTCGCCAAGCCCACGGCAGCCGACTATCTCTATCGCATGATCCCGGCCTTGGAAGCGCTCGTTCGAGTACGGCCGGAAGTGATCGAGAGCCGGTTGCGGCTGGGTATTGCCTACCGCTGGAACAACGATCAGCTCGCCGCCATCCAGACCCACGAAGCGCTGCTGAACGATATCCCGCCGGAGCGCACCGCACTCCGCGCACGGGTGCTTATCGAACTGGCCTGGTCGCGGATTGGGAAAGTCGCCTGGAACCGGTCCTACAACGATCCGGAGATCCAACAGGCGTACCGGGAAGCGGGTGAGGCGCTGAAGCTCGCCGACCAACCCCTGGACAGATTCACCGCCGCCTATACCATGGCCTACAGCATGCTCTTCATGCCAAACCGGGACTCCGACACCATGCTCAGCCATCTCATGGAAGCGCGGCGCTGGTACGAGCAGGTTCCGGGTGCGTCGCAGGAAGTGTGGAAGTACTGGCTCAGGCAAGAACTCCTGAAAGCAGTGCTCGATGCGGACCCAAAGTTCAAGCCGTTGCTGGCAGCGTCGTGATTGGGTCGGCAGCCGTCAGCGATCGGCTTTCAGCGATGCCTCAAAGACCGCCTCGCCTGACGAACGGTCAAGAGCAGCCGGACTGAGCTGCTTCCGCCCGCATTGCACGAAGCCGGGTCAGCAATGGATACCCGGCTCTGCAGCGCGGGACACCCCTCTCTCATCGCTTCATCTTCGCCAGCTCTTCAAAATATGCTGCAAAGGCTTTCATGCCGCCGGCGGCCTGGCCCCAGTCGAAAAACTCGTTGGGCGCATGGTAGCCGTGCTCGGGCAGGCTCAGACCGAGGAAGAGTATGGGCGCGTTCCAGACCCGCTGCATCGTCACCACCGCGCCGATCGAGCCGCCCTCGCGGATAAAGGCCGGCTCTTTGCCGAATCCCGCCTTCACCGCCCGCTTCACCGCCTCGACGTAGGGCCCGTCGAACAGGCCGCGAAACGGCTGCAACATGCCTTCGTGCTCGACCACGACGCGAGGATTCTGCTTGGCGACGAATTGCCGCAGCAGCCGGAAGATCTTCTCCGGCGTTTGGTTGGGTACCAGGCGCATACTCACCTTGAGCTCCCCGTAGCCGGGAACGATCGTCTTGACGCCTGGCCCCTGATACCCGCCAACGAAGCCGTGCACTTCGAACGTGGGCGAGGCCCAGATCCGCCTGAGCACTTCGGCCCGCTCGGTCGTCCGCAGCGTCTTAAAGCCGTAGGCGCGCATGAAGCGTTGCACCTGAAAGCCCGACGCGAGGAAGCTTTTGATCTCGGCTGGGGTCGGCTTGACCACATCGTCGTAAAACCCGGGAATCTTCACACGGCCGGTCTTGGCATCGACGCAGGCATGCACCAGATCGGCCAGTTCGGCGAGCGGATTTCGCGCCGCTCCACCCGTCAGGCCTGAGTGCGCGTCCTTGTCGCCTGTGCGCAGCGTCAGCCGTGCACCAAGCAGGCCGCGCAACCCGTATGGTACGGCGGGTCGCTCTTTTGCGATCCAAATCGTATCCGACACAACCACCGAATCTGGACGCGGCACGGCCTCATGATCGCGCAAGGCCGCCGCAAAATTCGGGCTGCCGATTTCTTCCTCTAGCTCCCAGAGGAAGCGGATATTGATCGGGACACCCTGCTCGATCGCATAGCGGGCCGCAAACAACGCGGTTAGCGCCGGGCCCTTGTCATCGGTGGCGCCACGCCCATGGTAGAGGCCGTCTTCTTTGCGGAAGGTGAACGGCTCGTGGCGCCATTCCGGCTCCTGGGCCGGCTGTACGTCAAGATGGTTGTAAATCGTGACCGTCGGGTGCCGCGCGCCGGTCGTCCAGCCGCCGAAGACGACCGGATACCCCCCGGTTTCCACCACGCGCGCCTCGGCTCCGAAACTGGTCAGAAATTGCACGGCCAACTCGGCCGTCCGCCGGATATCCGCCGCGCGCCGAGGGTCCATGCTGATCGACGGAAGTTGCACCATTTCGGCCAGCATCTCTTCAAATCGCGGCCGTGCCTCGTCGACGTATGCATCGATTCGCGCCTTCTGTCCCGCCATCGCCGTTCCTCCACTCCGCCCCTTGATGATGTCCGTGCGGGAGCGGCATTATAACCGGACGACACATCGGGAGAAAGCCATGTGAAGAATGGTAAAATTTTTAATGTGAACCCGTCACCGGCGCTACCGCTGTTGATGTTCCTCCTGCTGCTCGGCCTACCCCTCGCGCTGGCTGGCGAGCCGACGCCGGTTCAAGACATCCTCGCCAATCCCGACGCCTACCACCTGCGACTCGTGACAGTCCATGGCACCGCGCGGGACATCGAGCCGCTCGCCCCTTACACGCTGTCGAACGGGGTCACCTGTTATGGCGCTTATCTTTTCCGCCTCGACGACGACACGGGGACCTTGCCTGTCGCTGTCCTGGGCGTCTGTGGCGTGCCGGTGTTTCGAGATCCGGAGGTGGAGGAGGGCGATCGCGTAACGCTCACGGCTACCATTCAGGCGCCGGGCCACGGCAGTTATTACCTGACCATGGAGGGTTTCCGCGTTTCCACGGCGGAACGTGGCCAAGTACAAGCCATCGCAACCAAGATCGAGCGATCCGCCGAGTGACGCGGTCGGCTGTTGAGGTTGGGACCGTCGCGAGTGCCCGACACTTGACCCCGTCCCCGATCCTTCCGGTAGGATAGGCGTGGGTCGAGAAAAAGGAGGAACGCCGATGCGAACCGCGCAGGAACTGAAAGAAGGCCAAGCTATTCTCCTCGACGGCGAACTCCACAAGGTCTTGTCCATCGAGCATCATTCGGGCACCGCGAAATTCTCCGGCATCGTGCGGGCCACACTCCGACACCTTGCGACGGGAAAGGAACGAGAGATCCGCTGGAACCTGGACGACCGGATCGACGACGTCGTGCTTGAGCGCGTGAAGATGCAGTTTCTCTACGCCGATGAGGACCTTGTGTTCTTCATGCATCCGCAGACCTATGAGCAAGTCTCGTTGCCCCGTCCGGCCTTGCAGAAGGCGCTCCCCTTTCTCAAAGAAGGAGACACACTGCAGGTCGAATGTCATGACGGCAATCCGGTGGCAGTGGATCTGCCGAAAACCATCCCGATGACGGTCACCGCCTGCGGGTCTGGGATCCGGGGTCAGGGCGAAAACACCATGAAGGACGCGACGCTGGAAAATGGCATGACGATCCTCGTGCCCCAGTTCATCCAAGCAGGCGATACGGTCCTGGTAGAGGTGGAAACCGGCAGATACCTGGATCGCGTGCGGAAGGAAACCAGGCGCGCATCGTGAGGGCCGAGCTCACCGCCCGACGTTCACACGCGACTCCTGTTTTTCTAAAAATAAATCTATGAGGACCGGCGACGGAGACGGGCGCGTTTGCGTCGCCGGAGTTGAACCGCTTCTTCCATCAGTTTCAATTGCCCAATCAGATGCTCACGAACGTCCCGGTCGCCGACCCTGAGGATTTCAGCGCAGCGCTCAAGGGCAGTTTGCTCTTCCGCATCGAGCTCCTCCCACACCTCCACTAGCCGGCGCACCGTCGCGTCAGGGACTCTGCCTATCCCGTACTTCGTGGAGGATGATTCCGCCGCCACATCCGCATGCCAGGTCGGCCCCTTGCCCGTGCGCAACCAGTCGACGTTTCGTCCCGTAAGATACGCGACACGATACAACCATCCTTCAGGGATTTCACCGCGATGAATGGCGGAGACAATGGACTGAGGACGAATCTCCAAACTGACCGCAAGCTGAGCCTGTGTTTTCAGATTCAAAGCCTGAAGCAGCCGGTCAATGATTTCGCGAGGTTCTGACCCCATTCGATATCAGCTTATTTCATGTTGACATGGGATAAGGTTTTACTTACATTCCCTCAGAGCGCTGGAGCCGCTGCCCAGAATCGAGAAACACCGAGAAGCCAGGCTCACGCCCTGAGACCGATTGTCGGAATAGATGCCTGAACACACCACGGGCCTGTCTCGTCGGCGTGCCCGTGGAGGGGCGGGGCGTATCCGCTGTCTTGGAGGACAGATACGTCCCGCCTTCTATTTTTAGAAGTTTATTTAAGAGCAGAAGTCTAACGACATTTCACAGGGGATTCAATGCGGGAATCTAGGCAGTAGCCGATGGCTGGGAAAGCCAATAGAGGCTGAGCAAGTCGATAGAAAGGTCGAAGCATGGCAGGCCATGCCACGATTCTGCTGGTTGATGATGAACAGATGGTGCGGGATCTTGTCGGCGCGATTCTTCAGGGGCACGGCTACGCTGTGCTGGCCGCGCAGTGTGGAGCCGAGGCCCTGCGAATTTCCCGCGAACATGCGGGCCCCATCCATCTCCTGCTCACAGATGTGCTCATGCCGGAGATGAACGGGCCAACGTTGGCTGAGCAGATCAGATCTTTCCGTCCGGATATCCGCATCCTCTACATGTCGGGCTATACGGGCAACGCCTTGCCCGCTTGCTCCGAGAGCCAATCCGCTATTGCCTATATTCAGAAACCTTTCGCACCCGCCGATCTAACGGGCAAAGTGCGCGAGATCTTGGAGAAGACCACCTGACATCACCTTGGCGGGCACCCGTCCCCGGCGCAGCGCCCGACCGCTGCCCCCCTTGCTTTCACGACCCTCCCAATTCCTTCAGTCGCGCACGGTGTTGGTCCGGGTTCATGCCGGATTCGACAAGCGCCTGGAGGACCTTGATCAATTCGGCCTTCACCCCGGCTTCATACGATCTCCGGCCGAGCTCTCCAAACACACGCAACGCCTCTTCGAACGCCACGCGGGCCGACTGCAAATTGGTCGACTTCTGAATCCCCCGCTCTGCCAGCATCCGATGCGCCGTCCCGAGATTGTTCTGCGCGCGGCCGTAGCTCAGCCAGGCTTGCTGTTGTTTCCGCAGACGAATTGCGTCCCCAATCACCTCGATCGACCGCCTCAGATTTGCTTCCGGCTCGATCCCGCGTTGCGCCATGACCTGATAGGTGATGCCCAGGTTGTTGAGCGCACCGGCATGGTTTCCTTCATTCTCTAGCCGCTTCCACAGCTCGGCTGCAATCCGAAGCGCGCCCTCGGATTTTTTCAGATGCTCCACCGGGTCCGGCTCATCCTCGGCCAGCATGCGGTACGTCAACCCCAGGCCGTTCATCGCGGTGGCCAGACCCGCGCTGTCCCCCCGCCGCTGATGGATTGCTGCCGCTTCCTGCAAGGCGCTGCCCGCGTATTCGAGATTTGCACGGGACTCGACGCCCCACTCTGACAACATCCGGTAGGTAATCCCCAAGTTGGTCAGCACGCCGGCGTACATGGTGGAATCCTGTTTGTCGTTCAACAGGACGAGCGCCTCCTGAAACAGCGTCATCGCCCGCTGCAGATTGTTGGCAGGATCGATGCCGCGTTCCGCATCCTTTTGGAGCATGATGCCCAAATTGTTCTTCGTCGCAGCCAGAACCTCCGTGCTTCCCTCCGTTCCGCCGTTGGCGGTCGGCCGGACCGACCTGTCGCAGTCATGGCCCATCGCCTCGTTTGCCGCAACCAACACGGTCCAGAGGACAAACCCGACTATGGCTCGTGACGGTGACATGGCCTCCATATCCATCATGGGCAGCTCCGAACGCGCGGTTGGCCTTGCTCGGTCCTGCCGGCGTCGGCGCAAATGAAAGGATTCCCCCCGAATCTTCCCAACCAGGGCCACTATCAGCAAGAGGTCAGCTAGGCGGTCGCCATCGACCAAGTCGATGGGCGTGGCATCCACGTCCGATCGTCGGATCGACCGGAAACCAGATCCCGCGACAGAGCTTTCAGCCCATATGCGGTCGAAGCCCCCCTCCAGCTCTTCGGCATACACGAGGCTCTTCGCGACCTTCGTGGGGATGCCGAGGTACGCCCCCAGCGCAGTGGACAGCAGTGTGATGTCCGGGCGCCATGCTTCCCGACCTTCGAAGACCTCCAGTGCCGAAGAAGTCGCAGTTATTCTGCGCCATGCTCAGTGTTCACCAACAACATCGGCCTCTCGAATGATTATACGAACTTTGCTCGCGACCTCCTATGACCATTTCTCCCCGCCGGGTTCTGTGCTAGAAAGGCGCAGGTTCCTAAACCACGGCGGGACTCGTGACGGGGGCCGGATGACACGCATACTCCCGGCTGCGACGTACATCGGCCGGATCGGTACGGCTGCGAGGGATAGGGCCATCAGGCACACGGTCCTCTTCGGCCTGGCTGTCGTGATCCTGACAGGCTGCGCAGGCAGCAAGGGCTTGGATCGGGCCTCGCTCAAAGAGGCGCTTCGCGCGGATACCGAACAACTCCTTGCCCACTCGAATCCGGTACCGCCCCAAACGTCCCGCCTTTCGGTGCCCTTTACCTTGGCGGTGTACTTGAAACCAAAGACGTACCTCGAGCGGCGGTTCGAGTGGACCGACGCGGATAAGGAAACTCTGACGGCCTGGGGCAAGAGGCTCAAGTCCGAGGGCGTGCTGTCGGACATCCTGCTGCTAGCGGATTCATCGGTTCACGGAACGACGCTGAACGAGATCAGGCTCGCCGCAGCCCGCTACGGAGCAGACGCGGTGTTGATCGTGGATGGTGCGGCAGCAGTCGACCGATACAACAATGCCAAGGCCGCCTTCGCGTACTGGACGATTCTTGGAGCCTACCTGGCATCCGGAACGCACAGCGATGCGCTGGTGTTGCTCAACGGCACCTTCTGGGAGATCCGCACCCAGTCGCTCCGTTTCTCGGTGGAAGCCGAAGGACTAGTCAAGGCCGTCGGTCCTGCGGTGTTTGTGCGCGATCAAGACACCATCGAGCGAGCGAAACACCAGGCGATCGAAGCATTCGAAAAGAGACTGGAAGATCATCTGAAATCCCACCTTGTGAAGCAGTCGATCAGGGGGAAGCCAGACTAGCCCGGCCGCAAGTTCTTCGATTCCTCCATACCTAACCTTCGCCGCGATGTGGGTCATCTCCCTGCTGATCAGCGGTCGGATTCAGCAGCACGCGGCGGCGTCCCACCAGCGGGAACGGAGAACCTCGCTCCTGCACACGATGAGCCGCAATCTCGCCACGCGGCGCAAGATCGTCGAACTAGTCGAGGTGGGCTTCCCGCCACATCCATGAGGTGTTCGACAGTCAGGTCGCCGTGGCTTTGCCGGACGCGACCAAGCGGCTGCACTTGTTGGAGGCCCTCGCCAATCAGGTCGCACGTGCGATTGAACGAGCCCACCAGGCAAGAAGTCGCAACCAGCCGCTCTGCAGGCCGAGACCGAGCGGACGCGCACCGCCATCCGCAGCACGGTCTCGCACGATCAGCAATGCCCCTGGCCGCAATCACAGGGGTAGCGAGCGGACTCCTGACTTCAGCGTCGGGAATGGAGCCCGGGCAGCGGGAGTTGACACAGAGCATCTACGATGAAACGAACTGGTCCGCAGGGATGGCACCCGCTGGATGTAGTGGTTGGCGCGGCGCTGACCTGGCTCGGCAAGAGACTGGAAGGACATCGGGGGCAGGCCTGGTTTCCGGCGACGCTGCCGCTGGCTCCGATCGACAGGGCGTTGATCCAGTAGGGGCTGATCAATCTGCTGAGAACGCCGTAAAAATATGCACCCGCCGGCACGGCGATCGGCGTGACGGCATCGAGCGCGGAGAAGGAAATGCTGGTTGAAGTTGCGGAGAGAAGACCGGGCTTGCCGCCCGAGGTGGAAAAGCGAATTCTCGACAAATTCTATCGAGCTGGCCTGGCGCGGGAAGGCAGAGTCGGGTGGGGCGTGACGATTTGCCAGGGCTTCGTCAAGGCGCACGGCGGATGGATCTGGGCCGAGAACCCCCGGCGGCGGAGCGGTGTTCCGGTTCACTCTCCCGCTGAAGGGCGTTCAACCCGTTATCAAGCCGAAAAAGGTCGAACCCTGCCCGGTACGGGACTCATCATGAGCGCGCGTTCCCTCCCACTCGGCCTGTTGATCGAGGATGAACCAGAGATCCGTCGCTTTCTCCGTACGACGCTTCCGGAGCACGGCTTCCGCCTCTATGAAGCCGTCACAGTGCGGAGGGGCTGACGCACGCGGAAGCGCGCAACCCGGGCCTCGTGCTGCTGGACCTCAGGCTGCTGGCCATGGACGGCCCGGAGGATTATCGCGCGGGTGCGCGAGGGGGGCGCGCAATTTCGATCCTCGTGCTGACGGCCAGGAACCAGAAGGAGATGAAGGTCAGCGCGCTGGATCTCGGAGCGGACGACTACGTCACGAAACCCTTCGGCGTGGGCGAACTCCTGGCGCGGATGTGCACGGCGCTCCAGCGCATAGCGTGGGTCTCGGCGGACACCGGTGAGACCGCCTTCACGCTCGGCGACCTGCGGGTGGATTTCGGGTGCCTTGCCGGGCGTTCGCGGCTGGCAAGGAGGTCCACCCCACTCCGATCGAATACCCGCGGCTCGCCCTGCTGATCCGGTATGCCGGCCGGGTATTCACCCATCGCCAGATCTTACGGGGGGGCTGGCCCCCTGCACACAGACGAATCGCACGGCCTGCGCGTCTACACGCGGCAGTTGCGGTACAAATTGGAAGCCAAGCGGGGTCATCCATCTTACTTATGGCGAATCGAAGGTCACAACGGCCGAGAAGATCAGCAGGTGCTGGGCCGCCGTGCGACCGATGACGCCAGGACCGATCTCATTGCCCTTGAAGAACCCGCCGCCGACACCGGTCGATTCATCGAACCGGTGTTCCAGCCGGAGAATCGCGTTGGTCCACTTGTAGGGCACCCTGTATCCCAAGGTGGTCGTGACGGCTTTGACGAACTGCTCGAACCCCGTCAACCGGCCGTTACGGTCCCAATAGAATTCCGGCCGGACGGTCACGCTCCAGGGGTCGTTGAAGCGCCAATGAATTGGCAATTGCCCGGCCGTCCAGAAGATGCGCGGCGTGCCCGGCACGGCAAGCCGTTCGGTGCCGATCTGATACTCGAACGCGATCGTGACCGCCTCCCCCTTCCATTCCGCAATGCTGTCGGACAAGAACCGCCAGAATTCGATCGCGGTATCGGATTGGTCGGGGCCGTAATAGATCGTCTCCTTGATTGTCAGACGCGGCGTGGCCTTATAGGACAGTTGCCCGCCGTAACTCGGCTGGTCGTTCGGGTGAGAGAGGTGGAAATAGCCGTTGATCACAAATACAGTGCCGGTGAGACGTTCGTTGAAGGGATAGCTGGCGTTGACGCCGAACATCAGATACGGCGTATAGTCGCCGCCCCACGGTCGCGTATAGCTGAAGTTGTCTTTCGCATAGAGCGAGTCATAGCCGATCAGGCTGGTGAAGAGCCCGCCCTGGATCGTCAGCCCGTTTCCCACCGGCGCCAGGTAGGACAGGCTGGCCCGCCCGAAGTGCCGGAGCTGATCGGAAGAACCGACCTTCGGCTGGTTCACATGAAACCCGAACTCTTTCGCGTCTTGTCCACCGTGCCCCAGGAGCTCCATTCCCCAGCGCGATTGCTCCGTGGCATCCTTACGGACATAGACCCCTCCCATGTTCAGGTCCAGTTCATTGACCCGGGGCGTGGTGCTGCGATTGCGGAACAGATGGTTTGCGGGAAAATTGAAGTCGAACGAATACCCCAGATCGACAAATCCGCCATAGTGCCAGTCGGCCTTCTCGGCCCTCTGGTTTACGTTCGGCTCTTCCCGGATGCCAAGATCGACGCGGTCTCCCCCAGAGCTGGCAGACGGACTCTGAATGAGCGGAGGGTCGGCAGCGACGGAAATCCCCCACCCCATCCACCAGAAGCACAGGATCGCCGTGTTCGTCCTCACCCATCGCGTCATCATCGGCTCCGCTCTGTCCTCATCCTGTTTCTCACTTTAGCCGAAGCCGCATCAAAAGGGAGTGAACATGGGACAGCAGACTATCCAAGACGGCCTACCATCGTGAAGAGGGAAGCGAAGAGAGGAGGATGCGCTCAGAAGACCGGGCGTTCACGGGCCTCCGACCGAGACATTGCAAGACCGACCATGCACACGTAAGCAGCAGGCCAGCCCATCCCGGTATCGAAACGTGACGCGCGCTCACCGTGTCCAAGGCCGGCACAGCCCCAGCAGCTGAAGATCTGTTCCCCATCATGCTTGCCACCACCGACCAACGGCAGCGCTTGCGCGCGGGCGTCCGCCATGTCACACGCGACGTTGTGAACGTTTTCGAAAAACCAGATCCCCACGACCGTGCATCCGAGCGTTTCGCGCCGTCATCAAAAGGCCCGCCAGACCATGAGCGGCATGGCGAGTGGCCCGAGCGGCCTACCATCGAGGCCCAAGGTCTCTCCGAAGATACCGAAGAGTGAATGGCCTGCCTCGTGAAAGACGAGATTCTGTGACCGAGGAGAATGACTCCGTCGTCGCCCGTCGCCAGCAGGGCAAACAATTCCGATCCCCCTGGCAGGGCAGCCGCAAGCTGTCTCTTGAGATCGGCTTCCACGGAGCCTCGGGGATCCGACGGGCGCAGTCACGCACAATGATGAAGAAGATGAAGAGATTGGCCTGCATCAGGCGGGGAGAGGGAGCCGATCATTTCCCGAGCACGCACCACGGGCGGCGTGCCCTGGATCTCTGGTCGGCGATGGCCTCGCCGTTGAAGACCATCGTGAACTGGTCGGCCGCCGGAAGCAGCGGCGGGGCAGCCCACAGGCCGAAACCGATGAGCATGGCCCAACCTCGGTATGGCGCCTTGGTCATCACGGGACGCTCACCGTTATCTGCACTCTGAGCACGGATCGTGTGCCTAATGTACGGAAAACGGCACCGGCGCAAAGGTCAGGACGAAAATCGCCAAGGCCCCCCAGCCGACCCAAATGCGGGCGCGGCCGAGGGCGACCTCCGGATCCTGCACTGGCGGATGTGCAAGCCCCCACAGACCAGCCATGCCAGCCCACAGAAACCATCCCGGCCAGCCAACGAATCCCAACACAATCAGCACCGGGACGATCGCCACAGCCATCGTCCGCTGCCGCGAACCCCAGAGCGCATACGCGACGTGGCCCCCGTCGAGTTGCCCGATCGGGATCAGATTCAATGAAGTCACGAACAGGCCGAACCAGGCGGCAAATCCGATCGGATGCAGCACAACATCCGCATTGGGGGGAAGCGGACCGATCACAAGCCAGGATATAAACTGAAGAAGAAGCGGCTCGCCCAGGTGCAGACCATAGGCCGTCTCGCCCGATACGACCTTGGAGAGCCGAAGCCCGACGACTAATGCAATGACCGCCACCACGAACCCTGCGATCGGTCCTGCCACCCCGATGTCGAACAGTGCCTTCCGGCTCAGGATGGGGCCGCGCATCCGAATGATCGCGCCAAATGTTCCAATGAAGTGCGGAGGCCCCGGAATAAATAGCGGCAATGACGCAGGGACGCGGTGAATCCGCGACAGCACGTAATGACCCAGTTCATGGGTGACCAGAATGCCAAGCAACGTGGCCGCGAAGGGCACCCCACGCCACAACACGCTGGGATCTTGTATGAGAAACTGCCAGGCTCCCAGAAACGGCGTGGTGTTCGTTTGGTATGCGCCGGCCCAGAGCGTGGTGAAGACAGTGATGAGAAAGAGGATGGCCGGGAGCAAGACCTGGGAGAATCCGCGCCTTGCCGGTTCGTCGGTGACCGGAATCAGCCGCTCTTCGATGGCATCGCCGTCATTGGCCAGATCGCCCCCAGGACGGGGCCAAGGATCATGGACCGAGCGTCCGGACCACTCGCCGCCTCGTTCGCCACGATCCATCCTCACCCCCTCAGCTCGCTCCTGCAAAGGGATTGTACACCAGCTCTTCGCGGACCGTCGTGGAGGGCCCATGACCCGGGAACAGCACGGTGTCCCGCGGGAGCGTGAGGACCCGCCTGCGCACCGATTCAAGATGAATCGGATACAGCTTCGTCGGATTGGCCCGGCCAATGGAACCGGCGAACAGCGTATCTCCCACGAAACAGATCGGCGGTCCGTCTTGCTCAACATAGTAACAGATCCCGCCCGGCGTATGTCCGGGCGTGGGGAGGCACCGGACAGTCAGGCGCCCAACTTGGATCGTACGCCTGTCTTCCGGAACGGCACGCTGCTCGCTTGGAGGCTTCCAGGTGAGGAGCGCAACATCATCTGGCCCCACATAGACCGGCACAGGCCAAGTCGAGAGAACCCGGTGGATCCCTTCCGCATGATCCGCATGACCGTGCGTGAGGCAGACGGCGACCAGTCGCAACCCCCGGCCTCTCAAGAGGTCGAGGGCGGCGCCGGCGTTGTAGCCCGTATCAATCAGCAGCGCCTCGCCCGAATCGTGCAGCACATAGCCTTTCACGGCATAACCGCCAATCTCGCCGTGGATAGTTTCGACGCAGGTGATGGAGGCAGGCGCCGGCGCGGGCATCCAACTCTTCAGCGCGATAGTCTCCAAGGGCTCCGGCCTGAGACCCAAGGCCTTGGCGAGCGCCTGCACCTCTTCGCGGTCCCTGGGTGGATCACCGCGCTCCAGCGCAACAATGTCATGCCCGGGCAGACCGGTCATGCGGGCGAGGTCCCCCACCGTCAACCCCTGCCCGGTCCGCGCTTTCTTGATGATGTCGCAAAAGTCATCTTCTAAGGGCATAAACCATAAGCTACTAATAGCCAAGAGCGCGCAGCGGATAGCACAGAAACCCACGTGCCGCTTCTAGCTGCTCACGGTTGGCTATTCGCTCTTCTCCAGCACACGCCTCCACGCTTTCACCATCTGCTCATCCACGTCGATCAACATCACCGAACGCAGCGAGCGCGCAGGAAAGGCGCGGATTGCGTCGACCATGAGTCTGGCCGCCTCTTCGTGCGCGACCCCGCCGACGCCGGTGCCCATGCCTGGAATGGCGATCGAGTCGAAGTTCTTCTCATCCGCCAACGTTAACGCCGCTCTCGTCGCCGCCGCGACGTTTTGCGCGGGAATCCGCATGGCCGGCGCCGGCATCGTCGGGGCGTGGATAATCCCCTTGAACTTGGTCTTGCCTCCGGAAGTCAACACGGCACTTCCCACCGGAATCGGCGCCTGCTTTCTCGCCTCTGCTTCCACCTCCTGACCCGCCGCCCGCTTGATCACGCCCGCAACCCCGCCGCCCATGACGCCCTGACTGTTCGCGGCATTGACGATCACTTCCGCCTCCGCATCGAGAATGCTGCCCTGGATGACGGCGATCGTGAGAGGTGGCTTGTCCATTGGTCAAACGATTTCAGCGTCGATCAGACGACTGTCGCAGGGAAGAAAGCTCTCAGCGGCCGAAACAGTCTTCCGAGCTGTAGCCGACATCTTTGAGGATCTTCGAGAGCTTGGACCGGCTGAGTGCTTGGCTTTCATGCGCTGCAATCACGAGGCGTCGGCTATCGCGGGGGCATCACACTCGGCGACTCGACTCCTGCCGCTCTGGCTCCGAGCCTTGGGCATTGAGGAACCAAAGCAGGGCCCGCAGCTCGGCCATGCGTAGACCATACTAGTGCCTGCCTCGACAGGAACTCGGCACGGAAGGAGTCTGACCGCGCCACTGAGTTTCCGACGCACTCCGGTCTTCGTCAGCCCAAATGGCTGTGACCGGCAGCCCCGCCGCCCCGCCACCTACCCAGTCCGGTCGTGCTGATACCTCATCGGGAATTCGTAGATGATCGGCTCGATCTTTTCGGCAAGCGCATGAGTCCGTTTCATAGACCGCCTTGCACCAGCACCGCGATTCTGACTTACGAGGATCGACGACGAAATCCCTCTCGATCATTTCCATGAATCTGCTGAGAAGTGTTTCAGCTCTAACCTTCGCCTCGGAGGGAACAGATAGGCACGGAGGCGTTTGCCATAGCGGGAGTGTCCACTCGATGGCAAAACCAGGTGTTGCCGGCAACAGCATTTCGACTGCGGGGCGAAGCATCAGAGAAGCCTCCGGCCAAACAGTCCGAATCCCGCGGTCACGCGCACACAACGATAGAGGCAACACCGAAGCTGCCCGCTGCGCATCAGAGCAAGCCCCCCTTTGTCTTCTCTCTTTCCAGCCTTGGAGCAGGTGGCTGGGGTGCTCATCTTTGGCGGCATTCCCTCATTGGAGCGGGTGGCGCCGGTGGGCACCAGGACCCGCTCCCCCTCCCTTATCCCTCGGGAGCCAACTTAATCTCCTGCACCTCCCCAAACGCCGATAGCAGGCGGGGCAACGTGTCGGGGGATCCAACCGCGAGAATCCGGAACCGCTCGGGATGCAGATGCTTGCGGGCCGCCTGGAGCAGCTCCTCCTTGGTCAGCTTTACAACCTTGTCACGCAGTCGCTGGAGAAAGTCCCGAGGCAAGCCGTCGTACTCGAGATCCATCAAGCGCCCCACGATGCTGGACGGGCTCGTGAACGAAAACACGAACGAATTGACGAAGGCTTCCTTCGCTTCTTCCAATTCTTCATCCGTCACCGGTTCCTTGCGCAACCGCTCGACGTTGGCGATGAACCGGTCGATGACTTCCTGCGTCGTGGACAGCTTCGTCTCGGCGCGCAGATACCACACGCCCTGATCGTGCGTGCCCACGCGCAGGCCACTGCCGACGGAGTAGGCCAACCCCCGTTGGGTCCGCACATCCCGGAACAATCGGCTGCGGAAAGAACTGCCGCCAAGAATGTCGTTCAGCAGGGAGAGAGCTGGATAGTCGGGATCGTTCTCCTTGATTGTGAGATGTCCCACGCGCAGGTGGGTCTGCGAGGTGTCCTTACTCACATAGCGGACGACCGGTTTGGCGCCATCGGCTCCCGCTTCGACCACTTCGGGAATCTTCAATTCCGGCACGTCTCCTTTGGGCCAGTCGCCAAACACCTCGCGCAGTGCAGCGAGCAGGTAAGTCTTGTCGAAGTCGCCGGTGACGCCGAGGATGATGCCGTTGGGATGGATCGTCCGTTGATGAAACGCCACCAGGTCTTCCCGGGTCACGCGCGTGATGGACTCGATCGTGCTCTCCCGCGCGCTGGGATGATCGGCGCCATAGAGCAGCTTGGCGAACTCTCGCCCGGCGATGGATTGGGGGTTGTCCTGCCGGCGCCGGATGCTTTCGATCGCCTGCAGCTTGGCCAATTCAACCCGATCCGGCTCAAACGCCGGCGCCCGCAGCAAGTCGGCGAAGATCTCGAGCCCGCGCTTGAGGTCCTTTTTCAACACGTCCAGGGTGGCGGAGCCCGACTCTTTGCCGATCCCGATCGTGATCCCCATCGCCAGCCGCTCGAGTTCTTCGTCCACGTCTGCGGCGGACATCCGCTTGGACCCGCCCGTGCGCATGACTACCCCGGTCAACCCGGCGAGTCCGATCTTGTCGGGCGGATCGAGCCAACTCCCGGTTCGCATGATGGCCTGCACGGTGACCAGCGGCAATTCGTGATCCTCCAGCAAGTACACGACCATGCCGTTGTCCAGGACCAGCCGCTCTGGCTCGGGCGGATTAAACTCGACCGGAGGGAAGCGCATAAGCCGTGGATCGGTCTGGACATCGGTCGCCAAGGCGAGCCCAGTCAAGGCGATGAGCGTGACCGACATCACCGCAACGAGAACGACTCTGTTTGGCATCATGCGATGATTGCTCACCTGCATTCCGGGTTCTTCCCCACGCTTCACGAGTAACGTTTCCCGTGTTACGCAACTCATGGCTTCACCTCATCGGCCGCCTTCGCCGCGATCTTGCGAGTGGCGGGCATCTTCACGAGCGTCGCAACCGTTCGGTTGGACTTCCTCAAATACTGGGCCGCCACCCGCTGAATGTCCTCCGGCGTCACCTTGGCGATGCGATCGCGCGCATCGAGGAGATAGCGCCAGTCCCCGGCGACGGTCTGGTAAAAGGCCAACTGCGAGGCTAACCCGCTGTTCGACCGGAGCGATCGCACCAGCGAGGCATCCAGGTTGTTGAGCACCTTCTCGAGCTCCCGCGGCGTCACCGGTTCAGTCTTCAACCGCTCCAGCTCTTCGTAAATTGCCGCCTCCACTTCCGCGGTGGTGTGAGGCGCCAGCGGCGTCGCACTGATCACGAACAGGTTGGGCGCCCGCACGCCGGGGTAGTTGGTATCCGTCATCACTGAGGCGGCAAGCCGTTTCTCCCGCACCAGCCGGCTGTACAGGCGGGAGGTCACCCCATCCGACAACACTGCGTCAATCACGTCGAAGACGAAATCGTCGGGGTGCCCGATACCCGGCTTGTGATAGCCGATGAGCAGCATCGGTTCCGCGTCGAACTCGACCTCGACCCGCCGCTCGCCGCGCTGTGGCGGCTCGACTGTCACAACCGGCGGCGGGGGGGGCGACGGCGGGATCACTCCGAACGTCCGTTCGAGCAGATCAATCACTTCCTTGGGGTTGATGTCGCCAACGATGGCGACCGTGGCCCCCGCGGGTCCATAATACGTCTTGAAGAACTCCTCGGTCGCCGCAGGCGTGAGCGCTTCGATGTCCGACGCCCAGCCAACGGTCGGAAGCCCATAGGGATGGGCCTGGAACGCGGCGGCCGTGAAGGTCTCAAACAGGAGCCCCTGCGGATTGTCGTCCGTCCGCAGCCGCCGTTCTTCCATGACGACGCTCCGCTCCTTATAGAACTCGCGCAACACGGGGTGCGCCATGCGGTCGGCTTCCAGGACCGCCCAGAGCGGCAGCCGGTTCGACGGCAGGCTGACCACATAGCGCGTGAGATCCTTGCCCGTGGTGGCGTTCAGTCCCACCGCGCCATGCCGCTGATACAGCAGCGCCATCTCGTTCGCAATCACGTACTCGCCGGCCTTGTCCTCTAGCTCTTTGAAACGCCGCAGGAGCTGATCGAGCGCTGGCGCGCCGGCGGCCGGCGGCCGGACGGAGGTCTTCACCGCCGTCGCCGCCTCCCGCTGGCGCCGCTCGATTTCGGTCCCGAGCCGGTGCAACTCCTCCAGCAGCGGGCGCTCTTTTTCGTAATCCTTCGTCCCGACCGTTCGGGTGCCCTTGAAGGCCATGTGCTCGTAGAGATGGGCCACGCCGGTGCGGCCGGTGTGTTCGTTCATGCCGCCGACGCCGAACGTGAGGTTGATCGAGACGACCGGCGTCTGGTGTCGCTCGACCATCAGCACCTTCATGCCGTTCGAGAGTTGGTGCTCGATGACCCGTTCGGCCAGACCGGACATGTCGGCCTGCGACAGGTCGAGATCCAGGATGAGGCCTAGCACGAAGATCAGTGCCGTGAAGCGTGAAGTGTGAAGCGCATCTCGTACACTCCGACCGACGGATGACGAGAGACGAGCGAGGAGATACGCTCCAAGGGACGCATTCCTGTTCATATGAAAATCTCCATCAATTCTTCAGGCCGTTCGACGAACCACTCGGGCTGGCAGGCCGCCATCTTCTCCCGATTCCCCATCCCGTAGCCCACCGCGCAGACCCGAATGCCGGCGTTGTGCCCGCCGTTGATGTCGTTGGTACTGTCGCCGATGAGGACCGTGCGCTCGCGAGGGACGTTCAGCACTTCCATGATTTTCAGCAGCATTCCCGGTTCGGGCTTCAGCCCGTAGCCATCGTCGCCGCCGAGCACGTAAGCGAAGTGATGATTCCCCAACCCATCCAAAATGACCTTGGTGTATTCGATGGACTTGTTGGTCGCCACCGCCTTGTATTTGTCGGCGAAGTGGGCGAGCATCGTCTCGACGCCCGGATAGAAACGGGTCCGGTCCAGGCAGTGCGCCAGATAATGGCCGCGGAAGACGCGCAAGGCCTCCTGGTATCTGGCCTGGTTCTCCTCGCCGACCGCCAGCCGCAGCAGGCGCTTGACGCCATCGCCCACGAACCCGAAGATTTCCTCCTCGGAACGGCGCGGCAGGCCGAGTTCCTCCAGCGTGAGGTTAACCGCATGGGCGATGTCCCACTTGGATTCGATGAGCGTGCCGTCCAGATCGAAGATCAAGAGATCCACCGGCGTTTTCTTGGGCATTTACTTCACCTGTCGCAAATCGTCCCGCAGCGCCATCAGTTTGGCGCGGCGGCCGGCATCGGATTCCTGCAGGATGGCCTCCCGCACGAAGTTCAGCATGCGTTTGTGTCCGACGTGCGGAGGGAGGATCGGTTCGACGATCCGCCAGCGGTTGTTCACCGCCCGGACGCGGACCCGGACCTGCTCAGTCGTGACCTCCGGAAGAAACGACGCCGTTTCCAGATAGACCGCGCCGAGCACGCGGAATTCGACCGGGATCACAACCTCCAGCATATTGACGATCTCCCACTGTCTCACCCGCTCGGGCACCGTGTAGCTCTCGATCACGACGACATGCCCCCAGGCCGGCTCTTCTTTCCATCCGATGTAGGGCGCGAGTGCGTCGAACGACAGGCTGTCCAAACGTGCCCCCCGCGCATCCAGCGAGAGGTACTTCTTGACGACTTCGGCCGGCGAATGGTTGATGGCCCCCGGCTGGGCGAGCCCCGCTCCTGCCGCCAGCACGACCCCCAGGAGGCTCACGGTCGCCAGGGGCAGCCAGCGACGTTTCGTCACCCGTCGATTGCAATTCATGTCACTTCGTGCAATTTCATCAGGTTGGTCCCGCCGGGCTGGCCGATCCGGGTCCCTGACAAGATCACGATCCGCTGCCCCGCTTTGACAAGCCCTTCCGCCTTTAAACGTCGTTCGGCTTCGCTCACCCGATCGTCGGTCTGCTCGATCTGCGGCATGGTATGGGGAATCACCCCCCAATAAAGCGCCATCCGCTGCCGGACCGCTCTGAACGGGGTAAAGGCGATGATCGGCGCGAGCGGACGCTGTTTGGAGACGAGGCGCGCCGTCATGCCCAATTCGCTGAAAGCCACAATGGCGCTGGCGCCCACCGCGGCGGCCGCCTCCGAGGCCGCCGTGCAGAGGGCTTCCGGAAAGGAGACATCGCCGCGGCCAGCGTCCGCCCATCGCGGCCACGCTGCCCCGATGCCTTCTTCCGCCGCCCGAATGATGCGATCCATCACACGCACCGCCTCGACCGGATACCGTCCGATGGCCGTTTCCGCAGACAGCATCACGGCATCGGTTCCGTCAAAAACGGCATTCGCGACATCCGAGGCTTCCGCCCTGGTCGGCCTGGTCTGGTGGGTCATGGATTCCAGCATCTGGGTCGCGGTAATCACGAGGCGACGACGACGATTCGCTTCGGCGATGATGCGTTTCTGCAGAACCGGCACGGCTTCCGGCCCCATTTCGACCCCGAGATCACCGCGCGCGATCATGACCCCATCGGCTTGCTCCAGAATCGCGTCCAGTGCCGTGATGGCCTCCGCCCGTTCGATTTTCGCAATGACCGGCTGATCGCCGCCGCAGTCCGCAATCAGTTTCTTTGCGTCAAGAATGTCTTCCGGCCCCCGCACGAACGAGAGTGCCACGTAATCCACCCCCTGCGCGATGCCGAACCGCAGGTCTTCTCGATCCTTGTCGGTCAGCGTGGGCGCGCTGACCCGTGTGCCGGGGAGGTTGATGCCCTTATGGGAGGCGATCCGACCACCGGCGACGACCGTACATTCGACGGCGCCGCCTGCAATCCGAGTGACCTTCAGCTCCACCAGGCCATCGTCGATGAAAATCCGGGCTCCGGGCTGGACATCGCGGGCCAGGTAGGGGTACGTCACCGGAATCTCGGGAACGTCGCCGGGGAGTCCCGCCCGCGCCACGGCGTGGGCACCAAGTTGGCCGCCAGACCGCAAGAGCATGGTCTGCAACGTCACCCGCTGACCAGGCACAACGTCCACCGCATCGGCGTTCAGCTCACCGACACGAATCCGTGGTCCCTGGAGATCCAGGATGACAGCCACGGCGACCCGGCGGCGCTCGGCTGCGGCACGAACCGCGTGAAGGGCACGCCCATGCCAGTCATGACTGCCGTGCGAGAAGTTCAGCCGCGCGGCGTCCATTCCGCTTTCGATGAGCTGATCGAGCAGCGCGGGGGAATCGCTGGCCGGACCGATGGTGCAGACAATCTTCGCTTTGCGCATGGAAATCCGACGGAGCGAGGCCATAAGCGGCCCAGAAGCTCCACCGCGCTCCCACTTCTCGCCTCAAGCTGCGTGTGCTCGAGCCGCCGCCATTCTAACAGACGCGGAAAGACCAGCAAAGCGCGTTGACCGCCGCGCGCGCCCCATGTTACGTTGCACCGCTTTTTCCTCAAGCGATCGGCGACCAACTATTCGCCATGAAGACCACGACATCCCAGAAGCTCTTTGCCGAGGCGCAGCACTATATTCCTGGCGGCGTGAACAGTCCAGTTCGGGCCTTCCGCTCGGTCGGCGGGCAGCCGCTCTTCATCAAGCGGGCAAAGGGCAGCCGGCTCTACGACGCCGACGGAAACAGTTTCATCGACTACGTGCTGTCCTGGGGACCGATGATTCTCGGCCATGCCCCAGCGCCAGTGATCAAAGCGATTCAGCGGGCCGCCGCGAACGGCACCAGCTTTGGCGCGCCGACCGAACTGGAGGTGCGGCTCGCCCGCATGATCCACGAGGCCATTCCCTCGATGGAGAAAGTGCGGCTGGTGAACTCCGGTACCGAGGCCGTGATGAGCGCCATCCGCGTCGCGCGCGCCTACACGAAGCGGGACGCGATCCTCAAATTCGAAGGCTGCTACCACGGCCACAGCGATTACCTGCTCGCCAAAGCCGGCTCGGGCCTGGCGACTTTGGGCCTTCCCGATTCGCCAGGCGTGCCAGCCGACTTTACGCGCCATACCCTCACCGTGCCCTACAACGACATCCGAACGGTCACGCAACTGGTCAACGAGCATCACCGGCGGCTGGCCTGCATCATCGTGGAACCGGTCGCCGGCAACATGGGTGTCGTGCCGCCAGGCCAGGATTTCCTCCCGACCCTGCGGCACCTCACCGAGCAGCATGGCATCCTGCTGATTTTCGACGAAGTGATCACCGGCTTCCGCGTGCACTACGGCGGTGCGCAGACGTTGTACGGCGTGAGGCCGGACCTGACCTGTCTGGGCAAGATTATCGGCGGAGGGCTGCCGGTGGGTGCCTACGGAGGCAAGAAAGAGATCATGGATTTGGTCGCGCCGGCTGGGCCCGTGTATCAGGCTGGGACGCTGTCGGGGAATCCGTTGGCCGTCACAGCGGGCATCGAGACACTGACTCGACTCCAGGCGCGGGGCGTCTATCGGAAACTGGAGACGCTGTCAGCGGCGCTGGCCGAGGGATTGAAAGAGGCGGCCAAGAAGGCCGGAGTCCCCCTGACGCAGACGCGAGTGGGGTCGATGCTGGGGGCCTTTTTTACAAAGGGGCCGGTGGTGGACTGGACAACGGCGAAACAATCGGACACGGAGCGCTACGCGAAGTTTTTTCGAAGGATGCTGGAGAAGGGCGTCTATTTCGCGCCCTCCCAGTTTGAGGCGGCGTTCCTCTCAACTGCTCACACCGAGGCCGACATCAAGAAAACGATCGCCGCGGCGCAGGCAGCCTTCAAGAGTCTCTAGCGTCTCTAGGCGGCCGGATCTCGTCATTCGTATCTCCTGTTCCGTGAAGCGCAGCAGACGGTGGCCACGAGACCGCAACTGTATCCGAATCGACGCAGGGGCTGTATCTCTTTGGGCAACCTGACGAGGCAACCGCTCTCCGTGGATTGTCGCTTCCAAACAGACTGCTGCGCGATACGCTTCGCGTGTAACGAGCAATGAGCCCGTGCATGTTTCACGCGACTTACTCGTCGTCCTCGTCCTGCGCCTCCAGCGCCTCCTGCCGCTTCTGCTCCTCCATCGCGTTGTGCAGGAGCATCCGGATAAACACTGAATAGAGCGAGCCCTTTTCCAGCGTCCCGCCGGGCGGAATGGCAATCTTGCCTTCCTTGATCATCTTATCCATCCACGCCTTCTGATCGGGCGCGATCAAAACGGGGATCTCGACCAACCCTACTTTGCCGAACATATCCATAGCGAACCCCTCCGTGAGATACGAGATGCGCACCTATTCCAGCACGCGGTTTTCTTCCTTGTCAACCGAGGAGGAGGCTCGTTCGTGGAGTGGCACGCAGTGTGCTTCAGGGCCTTACGCGTGTAACAACATCCCACACCGAGCGGAGCGGCCTATGCTCTCTAAACATCTTTTGCTAGCAGTCTGGATGTCGGTTGTTTTCCTAGAGCCCGCCGGGTCGATTGGAGCAGAAGTTTTGCAGCCGTTACCGCCGAGGCAACCTGGCGCCTACGCGGACGGCTTGGGAAGCGACCTGCGCCCCCATTGCGATCTCTGCTGGACTCCGGTCCAGACCAGCCAACGCCAACTCCGGTCCGCCGGGTCACCGTTACATGGCCATCACATCAAGAAAGGGCGTCGTCCGCACCGCAAACTGCGCTGGCGGAGTCGTGCTCCGCATTTCTCCCTGCGGCGGTCCCTCCCCCACCGAGCCTTGAGCGCCACGGGCGGCCCCGGCTATCTGCTGGAAGCCTGGCAGATCCAGACGATTGTCGGGGACACGATTCGGTATGGGACGGAGCGGATTAGGATTAGGGGCATCGACACGCCAGAACTGGCCGAGACAGGTGGGTTCGACGCCACGCAACGGCTGGCCAGCCTCCTCAAGGACGGGCCGATCCGGATCGTCCCTCACGGCCGCGATCTTTACGGCCGCTTGCTCGCCGACGTCTTCGTCAACGACCAGAACGTGGCGGAGTTGTTGAAGGTGGAGGGCTATGCCAAGTTTCGACCATGACCGTGAAAGCCATACGCCCCAGAGAGCCATGGAACGGGGTCCGTTCAGATCAAGCCGGGTAAGGCGAGCCGTCTGATCGTGTGCCTGCCGTATTCCCGCGATCTCGTGATGCAGATCAAGACCGTCGCTGGTCGCTGCTGGCATCAGGGGAAGAAGGATTGGACGATTCCCCACACCGATTCGGCGCTCGACTCTCTGCGGAGCCTCTTCGCGGGAGAGCCGATCGAAGTTGATCCTGTGCTGGATGCCTCCCATGTGGCCCAACATGAAAAAAAAGGGAGTGTCGGAAACATCTTCAGCCATGCACGATCGACTTAGCACTGAGTTGCGCGTCGGGCTGCTCCGCGCGTCGGACCGAGCAGCGATATGGCATTATCATGGGCGACAGTCTGCCGAGATGGCGACCAGGCGATTAATCGGTGTCTGACGCATTTGCCGTGACAGAGAAGGTCAGCGCCTCGACACGAATCCACGCGCTGGCGGCGAGACTGTTCCGCTACCGGCACGTGACTGGGCGCGACATCGGCAACGTCGGTGAAGTCATCCGTGCAAGACAGGCCGGGCGGCTCCATCTGGTCATGACCTGCGAGGAAGTCAAAGCCGTCCTTGGCGCATTGGACCGGAGACAAGAAGTTGATGGCCGCGCTCATGTACGGCGCGAGGTTTCGTTTGATGCGTGGTGGATTTCCTTTTTGACTTGCCACCCCGTGAGCTGTGAAGGTTCCCGTGCGTGCTGCACCGGTCGCCCACAGCAGCCTTAAGAGTGAGGGACCATTGCTGACAGAAAAGGAGAATTGAGATGACAAAGATAAAAGAGATCAATGGGTTATGGGTCTTTGTATTGTTCTTGTCGATGTCTGGCTGCGCTCCTCCATTGATCAAAATGGATAAAGAAGAACTGAGTCGTCTCAACAATCAATCCGACATTCAAGCGGTACATTACCCACCTTCATCCTTCAGTGTTCGGACACCCGGTAAAGCCATTGCAGGCGGGGGTGGAGCGTTAGGTGCTATTGTTTCACTGGGCCTATTTGAAAGCGCTGGAGATAAGATGGCTAATGAATATGCTCTAGAAGATCCTGCCCTGAGAGTTCAAAGCCGATTTCTTTCCTCGTTGGAGAAAGAGTTAGGGATCAAAGATATCAGAATTGTTCAAAAATCTCCGAGCGAGGAAAGCATAGATGACCTTAAGCGAATGGTTGGAAAGGGAATGGTATTAGATTTTAAAACAACGCAGTGGATGCTGTTTTATTATCCGACCGATTGGTCACATTACCGCATCGCATACTCAGCGCGAGGCAGGTTAGTTCGCCTTGAAGAACCTAAAATAATTTGGCAAGGAACATGTGAGTTTATCGGCCAAGATCCCCAAACCAGTCCTACGATGGATGAACTTGTGGCAAATAATGGAGCGTTATTGAAGCAAAAGATAAACGAGGCGGCAGATGCATGCGCTGAGCAGTTGTGGAGTCATTTTCTGGGCAGGTAGGTAGGACTAGCAGGCACAGAACAAGGCGCTGCACCGGACAGCTTTTTCGCTGCACCCCAAAGCTGCCGGTGAGCTTAATCGGTAGCCGGACGTTCGGGTCCAGAGGCAAGAGATGATAATGAAACGTGGAGGCGCATGGATCGGGCTTGCCCTGTCCCTTGTTAGGTGCGCGAGTCAAGCTGGAGCACCACCCGAAAGTCGAAGAACAGGCTCGGGAGCCATTGTTGAGCGCTTTCAAGCACCCGAAGAAATGACTCCCGACCCCTTTACTCTTAACGGTCATACAGAAGGCGATGAAGGAGGCGCGGCTCAAAGCCGGGATTGCGAAACCAGCAAGCTGCCACACCTTGCGGCATTCGTTTGCCACGCATCTTCTGGAAGACGGCTACGATATCCGGACAGTTCAGGAGCTCTTGGGGCACACTGACGTCAGAACGACCATGTTTTACACACACGTCCTGAATCGAGGCGGCAAAGGTGTACGGAGCCCAGCCGATGCGCTCGTTCAAGGGTTAAGTCCTTCGCAGTTATAACGGAACTATGCCGGTCTGTATAGCACGCCGAAGCGTCGCTGTAGATAGCGTTGACAAGTGAGGGAGCATGCGCAAGAATCCCGCGCCAGCTTGCCGTCTTTTGGTGCGAATTATGCTGGTCAGTATACTTAATAGTTAGACTGCTAAGGCATCACTGAACGATCCAACGGAAGGTAAGGAACATGCGAAGTAACAGCGACGTTGTCCGTCGATTCATAGAAGAAGTTCTGAACCAAGGAAACGTCGATGCTGCCGGGCACTTCTTCTGGGAGGACATGGTGGAGCAAGTTCCGCTTCCTGGCCAAGGGCCGGGCCTTGAGGGGTTGAAGGACGTGCTGCGTGGGCTGAGGGCGGCGTTTCCCGACATGCATTGGACGGTCCAAGAGCAGATTGCCGAGGGCGACAAGGTGCTGTCACGCTTCGAGTGGACAGGCACGCATCGCGGGACGTTTCTCGGCGTGCCTGCCACGGATCGGCCTGTGACGGTTTGGGGCATGGTGATCGACCGGTTCGAAGGCGGAAAAATCAAGGACACGCGCATCATCATGGACACACTTGGACTGATGATGCAGTTGGGCGTGGTTCCACCGCCAAAGGCATGACTCCGACGCCGTCTAACCACGCGATGCAGCGGACCGCCGCATGAACGGCTAGTCCTCGGGCGAGGGTCCGTGGGCGGCGGCCGCTGATCGCGGTCGTTGGGCGGCAAAAAGAGGCGAGGCGGTGAGCGGAACGAAAGCACGGGGTACCATGATCGAACGAGGAGGCACAGCACGTTGAAACAGGCCCGCACGACGCTCACGCAGGAGCGAAGCTACGACCTCAAGGACTGGGTCCCAAAGGAGCTGCGGGCGTTAGAGAACCCACAGACCGCGATCCCGGCAATTGCCAAGGACGCGCGTTTGATGAGTCTTATCGACAATGCCGTTCGTTCGATCCCGACGACCCATCGGCTGCTTCTTCGAGATGCGCGGTCGCTCGGCGACCTGAGCCCGAATTCGGTCCATCTCGTCTTGACCTCGCCGCCCTACTGGACCCTCAAGGAATACCGGCATTCTGACGGTCAACTTGGGCACGTCTCGGACTACGAGGCGTTCCTGGCTGAACTCGATCAAGTGTGGAAGCACTGCTTCAACGCCCTCGTGCCTGGCGGCCGTCTCATCTGCGTTGTCGGGGATGCGTGCCTTTCGCGGCGCAAGAATGACGGCCGACACACAGTCGTTCCCCTGCACGCTTCAATACAAGAGCATTGTCGGCGCATCGGGTTCGACAACCTCGCGCCGATCATTTGGCACAAGATCGCGAACGCCGCCTATGAGGTCGAGAACGGTGGGGCGGGTTTCCTCGGAAAGCCCTACGAGCCGAACGCGGTGATCAAGAACGACATCGAGTTCATTCTCATGGAAAGAAAGCCGGGCGGCTACCGGAAGCCCTCGCTCGCGGAGCGCGTCCTGAAAAGAAGAAAAGGGGTCGAAAAGAAGAAAAGGGGTCGGGATTCATTGTTTGGCATGAGCGCTTTCAAGCACCCGAAGAAATGACTCCCGACCCCTTTACTCTTAACCGACCCCTTTACTCTTAACGGTCATGCAGAAGGCGATGAAAGAGGCGCAGCTCAAAGCCGGGATTGCGAAACCAGCAAGCTGCCACACCTTGCGGCATTCGTTTGCCACGCATCTTCTGGAAGACGGCTACGATATCCGGACAGTTCAGGAGCTCTTGGGGCACACTGACGTCAGAACGACCATGATTTACACACACGTCCTGAATCGAGGCGGCAAAGGTGTACGGAGCCCAGCCGATGCGCTCGTTCAAGGGTTAAGTCCTTCGCAGTTATAACGGAACTATGCCGGTCTGTATAGCACGCCGAAGCGTCGCTGTAGATAGCGTTGACAAGTGAGGGAGCATGCGCAAGAATCCCGCGCCAGCTTGCCGTCTTTTGGTGCGAACTATGCTGGTCAGTCTACTCAATAGTTCGGCTTGGGGCGGGTGTCCGAGCAAGGGCAGATTTTTATGGCAACGCAGTCGCTGACACCGATTCAAGAGCTGCAAGCCGTTCTCAAGAAACATGACCACGAGATCGATGAGCAGGACACGATCCCTTTCATCGCAAGGATTCGCGAGGCTGGTATCATCACCGACGGCGAATGGAAGCTAATCCTGCGGTGGCTCGATGAGGCCATGATGCACCTGAAGAGTGGTCCGCCGAAAGGCAAGAGCGGCGCGCTGGAAATGGATGCGGACCCCCGAAATGCCGATTGGATTCAGATCATCCGTGCTCAACGAATCGCGGGTTATCGCATGCCACACTGGGCATCGCTCTGGCTCTGGTGGATCGGCCATGATCGTGAGGAAGGACCGTTTTGGAAGCAGATTGGTGGCATCGCCAAAACAATGAGCTTCCCGCGGTTCAAAGAAGGGCAGAAATAGCGAACGCCGCAGCCGCCGCCAGCGATGAAAAGGGTTTTGTTTGCGAATTAATAAATTGAAAAGCTTGGGTTAGACTTGAGGAAAACGTGGCATTCAACGTTAAATGCCGAACCAGCCGCTGCTGCTGACCCGCTGCGCGGGCAGCAGAGCTAAATCGTTAGGGCTCGGAGTGGTGGTGCCAGCGTGAGATGAATGCCTTCGTGAGAGTAAGAGACAGACCATGGCTACCCAGCGATACTCCGTCACGCCACACCCCATTGAGACCCTGCTCACTTGGGTCAAGTCCGGTGAGATCGCCATCCCCGAGATTCAGCGTCCTTTCGTCTGGGAGGCGACCAAGGTCCGCAACCTGCTCGACTCACTCTACCAAGGCTACCCCGTCGGTTACCTGATTGCATGGCGCAACCCGACCGTCAAGCTAAAGGACGGAACCTCGTCGGCCGGCAAGCGCATCCTGATCGACGGCCAGCAGCGGGTCACCGCCCTCATGGCGGCGCTGCTCGGCCGGGAAGTGCTGACTAAGGACTATGAGACGGTCCGCATCCGCATCGCCTTCCACCCGCAGGAGGAGCGCTTCGAAGTGGCCAACCCGGCCATCAGGAAGGACGTCGCCTGGATCGAAGACGTGGCCAAGGTCTTCGCGCCCGAGGCTAGCCTCACCGAGCTGACAGACAGCTACACCGAGAAGAACCCTGAGGCCGACCGCAAGCGCATCTCCCGCGTGCTGGAGAAACTGCGCAAGATCATCAACAACCACGTCGGCGTGATCGAGCTCGCGGACGACCTCGACATCGAGACGGTCACCGAGATCTTCATCCGCGTGAATTCGGCCGGCACCGAGCTCTCGCAGGCGGACTTCGCGATGTCGAAGATCGCTGTCAACGAGACATACGGCGGCAACCTACTGCGCAAGGCGATCGACTACTTCTGCCACCTCGCCGTGGCTCCCGAGTTCCTGCCGCGCATCAAGAAGAACGACAAGGCCTTCGCCGCCTCCGAGTTCCTCCCGCAGATGCGCTGGCTCAAGGATGTCAACGACGACATCTACGACCCGACCTACACGGACATGCTGCGCGTTGCGTTCACCTCGGAGTTCGGGCGCGGCAAGCTCCAGGACCTGGTCGCCCTGCTCTCAGGGCGCAACTTCGAGACCAAGCAGTTTGAGGAAACGATTGCAGAGGAGTCTTTCGGCAAGCTGAAGAAGGGCGTCCTCGCCTTCATCAACGAGACGCACTTCAAGCGCATCACGATGATCCTGCGGTCGGCGGGCTTCGTGACAAGAGACCTGATCGGCGGCCGCAATGCGGTCAACTTCGCCTACATCCTCTACCTGCGTGGGCGCTCCCAAGGTATGCCCGCAGCCGACCTCGAACGGCTGGTGCGCCGCTGGTACGTGATGTCCGTGCTGCGCGGGCGCTACACCGGCAGCCCCGAGACGGCGTTCGACTTCGACATCCGGCAGGTCGAGACGCGCGGGCTCGCGGCCTATGCCAACGCGGTGATCGAGAGTGAACTGCCCGAGAGCTTCTGGACCGGCATGCTGCCGCAGCTCATGGACACCTCGTCGTCGAACAGCCCATACTTTCACTGTTACCAGGCGGCGCAGGTGAAGTTCGGCGACAAGGGGTTCCTCTCCCGCGACATCACCGTGCTCGACCTCCTGATGAACCGCAGCGACGTGCACCACGTCTACCCCAAGAAGCACCTGAAGACGCAGGGCCTCTCGCGGGGACGATACAACCAGATCGCCAACTTCGTCCTTGCTCAGAGCGAGATCAACATCGCGATCGGCGACAAGCCGCCCGAGAAGTACTTCGCGGAGCTGGCCGATCAGGTAAACGGCGGCAAGAAAAAGTACGGCGGAATCACCGACGAGGCCGAGCTACGCGCCAACCTCCGAGCGAACTGCGTGCCCGATTCGATGCTCGACGGTGTGATCCCGGACTACGACGACTTCCTGGAGAAGCGCCGCCAGCTCATAGCGCTCAAGATGAAGGCCTGGTTCGAGGCGCTGTGATGATTGATCACCTCACAGCCCGAGCCCTAACAACCGGTTACAGCGGACGATCCGCTGCGCGAGGGCTCCGAAAAGGGGTCAGGAGTCGTTTCTTGGGGTAGACAGGCTTTAATCCTCGGGCTCGCGATCAAAGACTCCCACCCCCTTTTAGTCTTTGAGCGATGAAAGCACGTCGACCGCCCATACCAAATTGCGACGCAGGTGGCGGTGTTTCAACGGGATCGTTGGCTGTGTCACGTCTGTCGCCGGCCTGTAGTGTTCCACTTGGCCCTCAAGTACCTGGAGATTGACGCGCGAGTCGGGCTTGGGGACCCATCGATCACTTATTGGCATCCGAACTGGCGCCGCGATCAGGCCCCTCTCGCCGACGAGTTGGGCGCCTGCGTCGACCATGTGGTTGCGTTTTCTACCGGCGGTGTCCACGATGTCAAGAACTTTGCCACCATCTGCTCGCGATGCAACACGCGCAAGAGCGCCAAGACCTTAGCAACATTTCTCGAGCAACTTCGCCCCTGGCGCGCGAGAGGGAAGGACGGGGAGCCCGAAAGATGGGACGGGTTATCGAGCATATTTATCGTTCTGGCTCGAAAGCATATAGGGCTGCTCTCGACCACGGAAAGAGAGTGGCTCGCGGCGCTGGAAAACAGCCGGTCGAGTCGACAGGGCGGAACTGTCTAACAAGCGTTTGCGGCTGCCTGCGGCTGGTGCAATGATGAGCCGCCGCGGCTGAAACGCATGGCGTTAGCCCGTTCGAAGGTTTGAGATCGCACAATGACGATTGATCGATCAGACCCCGTGACTGCAAAACGAGTTGTTGGCGAGCTATGCCCAGCCCGAAACGCGCAGCGGTGGTGGGCCCGATACATCCTGCAGTCGGTGGATGTCGCGAGCTCGATTTCGGCGTCTAGTTGGGCAATTACCCTCTTTCCACACCTGGTACGCCTCAACGTAGGCCAGATCGCAGTCCTCGAACTCTGGAAGGGTTATGCTGTCTTTTATTGCTTCGCCCCTGTCACGGTCAAACCTTCAAAAAGCATCAAGCCGTACAGGGACTTTCCCGGCTACCGTGCAGTGAAGGCCAAAACCGAGCGATGGCGGGTCGATGCCGACGCACTACTTCGTGTGCCAGAATTGCTGATTAAAAAACACCTCGAACTTGTTCGCTTGGCTGCTGAAAGCAAAAGAAGCACACCCTTTCGTTCCGCTCATTCGCCTGGCCTTGTCTCCTACCTCAAGCAGATTGTGGCAGGTACAACCCAACCCGATGAACCTCTATTCGCTGAGGAGGTCTCCCCTGGTCGCTATTTTGAAGGTGCGTTGCGTACCGTGACGGTTAATGCCTATGAGCGCGACAGGGAAGCACGAGCACGTTGCATTGAGCACCACGGAGTGAACTGCGCGGTCTGCGGTATGGCTTTTGGGTCGGTATATGGTCCGGTGGCAGAGGGCTTCATTCACGTTCATCACATCAAACCACTCTCCGAGATCGGAATCCAGTACCAAGTCGACCCAATTACTGACCTCCGCCCTGTTTGTCCCAACTGCCATGCGGTGATTCACCTTGGCGGCCAGACGCGGACCATCGAGGAAGTAAGACAACTCCTTGCAAACGCCAATAGTGGACGCCATGAATTGCAGCCTCATGCTGCCGGCTGCTGGCGGGCAAGTCGTTGTACGGCAGAAGAAGATGATCCGGTGAGTGGTACGAAAGCACCGGGTACCGTGATCGAACGAGGAGGCCAAGCACGTTGAAACAGGCCCGCACCACGCTCGCGCAGGAGCGAAGCAACGACCTCAAGAACTGGGTTCCCAAGGAGCTGCGGTCGCTCACCAACCCGCAAACGGAGATCCCGGCCATTGCGAAGGACGCGCGTCTGATGAGTCTCATTGACAATGCCGTCCGTTCGATTCCGACCACCCATCGGTTGTTGCTTCGAGATGCGCGATCTCTCGGAGACCTAAAACCGGAGTCGGTCCATCTCGTCTTGACCTCGCCGCCGTACTGGACGCTCAAGGCATACCGGCACTCGGACGGTCAACTCGGGCATATCTCGGACTATGAGGCATTCCTGGTCGAGCTCGATCGCGTGAGGCAGCACTGTTTCAACGCGTTAGTACCCGGAGGCCGACTCATCTGCGTCGTCGGCGACGTGTGTCTCTCCCGGCGCAAGAATGACGGCCGACACACAGTCGTTCCCCTGCACGCTTCAATACAAGAGCACTGCCGCCGCATCGGGTTCGACAACCTCGCGCCGATCATCTGGCACAAGATCGCGAACGCCGCCTATGAGGTCGAGAACGGTGGGGCGGGCTTCCTCGGCAAGCCCTACGAGCCGAACGCGGTGATCAAGAACGACATCGAGTTCATTCTCATGGAAAGAAAGCCGGGCGGCTACCGGAAGCCCTCGCTCGCGGAGCGCGTCCTGAGTGTCATTTCCATGGAGGACTACCAGCGGTGGTTCCAGCAAATCTGGACCGGACTGACGGGAGCATCTACGCGAGATCATCCGGCCCCCTACCCGGCGGAACTGGCCGAGCGGCTCATTCGGATGTTCAGTTTCGTCGGCGACATCGTGCTCGATCCCTTCATGGAAGAAGAAAAGGGGTCGGGAGTCATTGTTGAGAGCTTTCAAGCACCCGAAGAAATGACTCCCGACCCCTTTATCCCTCATGCACCGTAAACCGATTTCTGGAGGCAGGCGATGAACGAAACGATGGATCAAGCGAAGGCTGAGGCGTTCGCTGGAAGGATGATGGCGCTGCTCAACGACGCGTCCTTGGGAATGCTGGTGAGCATCGGGCATCAGACCCGCCTCTTCGATACCATGGCCGAAATGCCAGCGGCAAGCAGTGACGCCATTGCCCAAGCCGCCGGGCTTCAGGAGCGCTACGTGCGGGAGTGGCTAGGAGGCATGGTCGTGGCGCGGATCGTCTCGTACGATCCGACCACCAAGACGTACGTGCTTCCTCGCGAGCACGCCGCCTTCCTCACGCGATCAGCCGGCTCGAACAACCTCGCCTTTTTCACGCAGTACATCCGGCTGCTTTCCGCCGTTGAGGGCGATGTCGTCCGTGCTTTCCGTGAAGGCGGTGGCGTCGGCTACGAGAAGTATCCCGACTTTCAACGTCTTCAGGCCGAGGAGAGCGCAGCGCTGTACGACACGGCGTTGGTGGAGGCGATTTTGCCCTTGGCGGACGGGGTAGTTGAGCGCTTGCGTTCTGGCATTGACGTGCTCGATCTCGGAACCGGCCAAGGCCATGCCGTCAATGTGATGGCACGTGCGTTCCCTAACAGCCGTTTTCTGGGCGTGGATCTCTCGGCTGAAGGCATCGAGGCCGCACGCGCCGAAGCGGCCAGTTGGAAGCTCCCGAACGCGAGCTTCGAGCTCGCCGACCTCGCGGCCGGGTTGCCCGGGGAATTCGATCTCGTGACCGCGTTCGACGTCATTCACGATCTCGCCAAGCCCAAGGTCGTGCTGGCCAACATCGCCCGCGCCCTTCGTCGGGAAGGCGTTTTCCTGATGATGGACATGGCGGCTTCCAGCCGCTTGGAAGAGAACCTCGACCACCCGATCGGTCCGCTGCTGTACGGGGCATCGGTCATGCATTGCATGACAGTCTCACTGGCGCAGGGTGGCGAAGGACTGGGAACCATGTGGGGGGAACAGATCGCGCAGGAATATCTGAAAGAGGCTGGATTCACCATCGTCGAGGTTCATCATCTGGAAGGCGACCCCATGCACGCCTTTTACGTCGCGCGGCCTTAAACTGATCTTGATTGGCGGCCCAACAACAGCATGTAGCGGACGGCGCTGCGCGCCGCCGCTGATGCTGAGCGTTAGCGTGCCAGAGGAGTGGCACATTTCTCGACACGGAGGTGCAGAATGTCGGATTTCACGGAGTTGAAGCAGAAGCATCGAGCCACCTGGGCCGCAGGCGACTACAACCAGATCGCCCAAGGAATCCAAGCGGTCGCTGACCATGTCGTGCGGAGCGCGCGCATCCGTGCTGGCGAGCGAGTGCTCGACATTGCCTGCGGAACCGGAAACACAACGCTCATGGCGCGTGCGCGTGGCGCTGTGGTCACGGGACTGGACCTAACCCCCGAACTCCTCGCCAGCGCGCGGAAGCGTGCCGCGGAAGAGGGATATGGAGACATTACCTGGAAGGAAGGGGATGCGGAAGCTCTTCCATTCCCAGATGGCGCCTTCGACGTAGTCGTGTCCTCGTGCGGTCTGATGTTCGCGCCCGATCAACAGAAGGTAGCCAATGAAGTCGCACGAGTGACGAAGCGGGGCGGTCGCATCGCGATCCAGGCGTGGACACCTGAGAGCGGAGTCGCGCGCATGTTCAAGGTCACGGGAGCGTATGTTCCTCCGCCGGCGGGGGTCCCGAGTCCGTTCGAGTGGGGCGATGAGGAGAGGGTGAAGGCGCTACTGGGGCCGTCGTTTCGCGACTACCGGTTCGAACGGTACGACTGCCCGGAATACGCGGATACACCCGAACAGGTGGCCGACCTCTACATCGGCAAGTACGGACCGACTCACCGCACGTACCACGCTCTTCCGCCAGACAAGGCGGCAGCGTACCGCAAGGATTTGATCGACCTCTACCGTGGATACATTACGCCCGCGGACGGCAAGGTGCGCTGGGGCCGTGAATACATCATTACGCTTGCGACACGGGCCTGAGGACAAGACCATCAACTGCGCCTTATGCGGCACGCTAACAACCGGCTGCAGCGGACGGTCCACTACGCGGCCCGCCGCTGAACCGGAGCGTTAGGCCATGTTGGCGAGATGAAAAGGGGTCGGGAGTCTTTTCTTGTCCCGGTGACTTCTGCGGGAATGCACCTTCCAGAGATTGTCTCTTGGGTGGTCGGTTCTGCTTGCACAACCCCATTGACAAAGTGAAATCAACTAGCTAGTAGTGCAGGTCTTTTGCGGCATGCCTGAGCGCCAGCACTAGGAGCGTATGCCATGCCTTCAGTGTGCAGGAAATCCTTTCCAGTCGAACCGGGGTTCTCATGCCTCGGTTTCCCAGCGCCAACTCCTTACGCTCGTGCGCTGGTCCTAGCTTGGTGGGTGTTGATGCAGACTGCATCGGCGACCGCTCAGGAATTTCCGCCCGGCGTTCAGGACGAGCTCCGCTTCCTCAAAGAGGAAACGGTCACGACCCCTATCCGTCACGAGCAGCCGATCTCTGAAGCGCCTTCCAATGTCTATGTGATCACCGATGAAGATATCCGTCATTCCGGTGCTGTGGACCTCCCGACCCTGCTTCGTCGCGTGCCCGGCTTGGAAGTGATGCAGGTGACGGGCGCAGATTTCAATGTCAGCGCCCGCGGGGACAACCAAGTCTTCGCCAACAAACTGTTGGTGCTGATAGACGGGCGTTCGATTTACGTCGATGTGCAGGGCTCGGTGTTCTGGAAGACCATCCCGGTGACGCTGCCGGAGATCAAGCGCATCGAGGTGGTGAAGGGACCGATCGAGGCGTTATACGGGTTCAATGCCTTTGACGGCGTCGTCAACATCATCACGAAATCGCCCGAAGAGAGCAAAGGCACGACCCTGCAGATCGGCGGTGGCGAGTTCGGCACGCTGACCAGTGCGGCGATCCATGCCGGCACGCAGGGCAAGCTCGGCTATCGCCTCTCAATCGGCGAAGATCAGAACCAGCAATGGGACGACCGCCGCGCGCTTGCCTTTCGAGCGTATAAGTTCAACGCCCATACCGAGTATGCGCTGGACGAGGCCTCGCGGCTGGTCATCTCGGGAGGACTAGTCGACGCCAACCGATTCGACGGACCGGTCACCGACCGAGTCGGGCTGAACGGCACGTTCACCGACGGTTACGCGAACATCGGCTACGAACGGCGAAATCTTTTCGTCCGTGCCTGGTGGCGGGAGTTCAACACGGTCGCCGACTTCAGGCCCCACCCGGGGCTCACCGGATTGTTTGTGCTGACAGATCGCAACGGTCGACCTATCGGCGCCTTCGTCAACAATTCTTACAATCTCGAAGCCCAGCATGCGGTCGAGGTGGGCGAGGGACACCGCCTCACCTATGGCGTAAATTACCGGCATAATTCCTTGTCGAGCACCATCATCGACCGGTACAGCCGGGAAGACCGGTTGGGGGCGTACCTTCAAAGCGAATGGCAGATCACTCGGCCTGTACGACTGGTGACCGGGGTCCGTTACGATCTCCATACGGAGATCAACCCGACAGTGAGCCCGCGTGTCTCCCTGCTGTACACCCCCATCCCCGGCCAGACGTTCCGTGCCACTCTCTCGGTCGCGTACCGACCTCCGACCTTGCTGGAGACGCACCTCGATACCCGCGCGGTTCTCCCCGGGCCAGTCGTAACGACCGGCATGCCCACTTCGAATCTCAATCCCGAGCAAATCGTGTCCTACGAGGTCGGCTATCAAGGCTGGTTCCTGCGTCACCGGCTTAGGCTGCGGGCGGATCTGTTTCTCAATCACGTCTCCGACCTGATCGCGGTGCGCACCCCAACGGCCACGACCGCTGTGAATGTAAACGAGGGCGAGGCCGACATCTACGGCGGGGAAGCAGGTGTCGAGTTTCTGGCGACGTCGTGGCTCACCGGTTTTGCGAACTACGCCTACCAAGAAATCGGACAGACCTTCACGACTCGCGCACAGCGCGGGGCCCCACGATTCAAAGTCAACGCGGGACTGCGTGCCGAATGGGGCAGCGGGATTAGCGCCGAAGCACTGCTGCACCATTATGGAGCCGCCGTCTATCCGATCGACCCCACCTTTACGACTTTGGCCCCGTTCGGCGCTGTGGTCCCGGATGGGCGGGTCGGTAGCTACAATCTGTTGAATCTCCGCGTCGCTTACCGCTTTTGGCGCGAGAAAGTCGAGCTGGCTGTCTCGGCCTTTAATGCCTTGAATGACAAGCATCGGGAACATCCGCTGGGCGAGGTGATTGGAAGCCGGGTGATGACCTGGTTGACGGTGAAGCTCTGGTGAAGGTCGCTGGCAGTGGGGCGCAGTTGAGAAGGGTGTGCCAGAGGCACAACAAAGGGGTCGGGAGTCTTTTCTCTCCAAAGGGAATTCTCTCAGCAGCCAAGACTTGCTATGAGTAGTAAAATGGCACATGCGGCAACGGAGGCAAGGTGAGCGACAGAAGGGTCGCGGTGATGCGGGGTGACAGGTCTCGCTCCAGACTAGATATGTGAATAAGTCGTGAGCATTCACGATAAAAGACTCCCGACCCCTTTCAACCCTCTTCGCCCCCTTTCGACCCCCTTTGCGCGAGGATATGAACATGACGATCGCCCGAAAAAAAGACTCGATTATCGCGGAGCGAAACCGTTTAGGTCGAAGCCAGCGCGCTAATGGGTTAGGGCTTACGTTGGGAGCCTGCGGGCTCATCAGCCTGGGGTCGGCGATGCTCGCTGGCTGCTCGTCGATCCCACAGGTGCCAACCGAGCACATCGTGATGATCAACGGCCGCGGGAACCCCGTGGACCCGACCGGAAACGTCGGCTGCGCCGACGACCCAGCGCCGTGCAACGGCTCGCACTTCTGGTTCACGGCCTATCCCGAGATGACACGGGACCGGTACGACGCTTACCTGTCGAAGCTGTTCGAGGCCATGCGGCGTGACGCGCCCATGATCGCCGGCAAGAAACGGCTTTTGATCTTCGTCCACGGCGGCCTGAACTCCCAGGTGGGAACGATCAAACGGGCCGCCGCCCTCTACCGATCCATCCTAGCGGCCGGCTATTTCCCGATCTTCATCAACTGGCAATCCTCGCTCTTTTCCAGTTACTTTGATCACCTGCTGTACATCAGGAAAGGCCAGGACCTCGGGGTGGCAGGCGTGCCGTTCGCGCCCTTCTACCTGCTCGCCGACGTGGCGCGCAGCATAGCCCGCGCGCCCGTCGTCTGGTCGTTCCAATTCTGGAACGATATCCGGAGCATTCCGTTCGTCACCCCGCCGGACGAAACGGACGCCAGGCGCATCGCCGACGATGTCAAACGGGAAGGGATCTTCGACCTGGAGGAGGGCGACGACAGGCGGGACACCGGCGAGATGATCGCATCGGGATTGTCGTGGTTCCTCACCCTTCCAACCAAACTGCTGACTGCACCGTTCATCGACGCCTTCGGCAAAAGCGCCTGGGAGATCATGTTGCGGCGCACGGACCTCCTGTATCATACCGACGGTGAGTTCTCCACCGAGTCCGACGTCGCTAAGCGGGCACACGCCGAAAAGGGTTATCAGCATGTCCAGGCGGACGGCGGCCTCTCCATCTTCATGCGCCGTCTCCAGGAGGAACTCGCGCGGAACGGCGGCACCGACGCTTGGGACATCACGTTGGTGGGCCACAGCATGGGTACGCTCGTGCTCAATCGCTTGATCCACGACTTCGGGATATCCCCGTCGGGAACAATGCCCTTCAACCAGATCGTGTATATGGCCGCTGCCGCACCGATCAAAGAGTATGAGGACAGCGTGTTCTCCTATCTAGCCAAGAACCCTCGTGCGCAGTTCTACCACCTGACTCTGCATACCCGAGCGGAGGCCCGCGACCGCTGGGAACCGGTTCGCTACGTGGACCTCCCGCCGCGGGGCTCTTTGCTCGTCTGGATCGATGAGTTCCTGGCCAATCCTGCAACGCCGCAGGACCGCACCGTGGGGCGGTTCACCAACCTCATGGTCTCGCTCCACGAGACACCCGAGGCGTTGCGCCAGCGCATTCATATCAAGGAGTTTCATGCAGGCGCAGACGTGCAGAGCACCGATCCTCAGAAGCATGGCCAATTCTCGGCGCCGTTCACCTTCTGGAAACCGGAGTGCTGGGAACCCAAGAACCCGACCGCGCCCGCCTGTATGGCCGGACGTTAGTTTTTGAGCTGGGTAAGCATGCCCGGTTTTCTTTTCACTGCTCTCGTGGTACTGCTCAGTGGGACGATGCGCACCCAGGCGGCCGAGCTTCCGCTGTTCGATGCGCACATCCACTCTAGCCACGACGCCTGGGAGGTGGTTTCCCCGAACGAGGCGATCGCGCTCCTGCGCCGGGCCGGGGTCCTGCGGGCCCTCGTCTCCCGTTCGAGCGACGACGGGACGCAGAAGCTGGAGGCACCCGATCTGATCGTGCCGGAGCTGCGGCCTTACCAAAAGACCGGAGAGACCTCCCATTGGCTGCGCGACGAGTCGCTGCTCGGCTATCTTGAAGAACGGCTGACGCGGTACAGGTACGTTGCCATCGGGGAATGTCATGTGAGCGGCGCGGACGCGGATCTACCGGTCGTGCGCGCCGTCGTCCGGCTCGCACGCCGACTCGATGCGGGCATGGCTGGCCGAGCTGCCGTTGGAGATCGCCGAGCGTCTCACCTACAAGAACGGCGAGGCCGTGCTCACGGCCGAGTTCTCGAAGCGACGGGCCTGGCCAGTGTGACGGAATCCAGCGCTATTCCGACCGATTAGACCCATTTCCATCTCCGATCCTTGACCCCGCCGCCTTCTTCGCTTCGGAAAGCCCCTTGTCGATTTTGGGATTGCCGAACGACGACCTGACAAGAACAGCGGTTCACATTCACCTCGGAGGTTCGAAGCTATGAAATACCCGCTTTTGTGTCGTCACGAAGAGAAGAAGCTGGACTCCATGTCCTCGAGCGAATGCGCCGCCCTGCTGGAAGAGACCATGGCCTCCTGCGAAGCGCTTGCAGCGGGGGCCACTTTCTCATCGAGGCCAAGGATCTCGACGAGGCCATCGCGGTCGCAGCAAAGATTCCTATGGCGCGCAAGGACACCGCGAGGTGCGCCCGGCGATCAAAATCCACGGCTCGCCGGATCGCGAAAGCATGACGCGCATCTTGGCAGAGATCGGAGCTGATTGCCGACAGTTGAGAGCTCCCATCGCAAGACACGCTTCACGCGAGACGAGATACGAAAGGATTCGGGGTGTATTGCCGGTGCATCTGCGGATGCTGACCCGCGGCGATCTGCATGATGCCCCCTCGCTCACGCGGCGCGGGCCAACCTGTGCCGGCGCTGGGAAGGAGAGTGGAGGCCCCGCAACCCTACCGGCGCGCGCGGCCTCATGCGGCTGGAGCCGGAGTGGCGGTTTCTCGAACGACGGCTCCGCGCACTGTCGGAGAGGGGGGATCCAAGATTCACTTCTTCTTGGGGCCTTCCGCGAACAACAGCCAGGCCAGGACGACGAAACCGACCGCAACCGCCGCAATGGCCAACCAGGTGCCAAGTTTTTCCATCAATGTCCTCGCTCGACCGGCGCTTGCAGCGCTTCCACCAGCGACGGATCCAGCCGCTTCACCTTGCCTTGAAGATCCACAGTCACCAGTTTCGTCGAGCCTTCCACAACGACGCGCCGGCTGGCCCGTTCGCGGATCACGTAGCTGAACGTCAAAGAACTGCGGCCGATGTCCGCCAATTTTGTCTCGACGCTCAAGACTTCGCCGTAGTGGGCGGGAGACCGGTAGTCCACGTCCGCGTGCACCACCAGAAACTGCGTGCCGTCCTTCAATAGGTCGACGACCGAGATGCCGCGCTCTTCGAGATATTCCGTCCTGGCCCGCTCGAAATACCTGAGGTAGTTGGCATAGTACACCACCCCGCCGCAGTCGGTATCTTCGTAGTAGATGCGGATGTCCATGCAACCTCGTCGCTCGTATCTCGTGAAGCGTATCTCGCAGGTCGTTAGAGTCGCTTAATGCGGAAGCTTCCGATCCTGGTCGTCTCGATATGCGCGTCACACTTCACGAGAGACGCGTCACGAAAGGGTGAGGACCGGAAACCTTGGCAGCGCCGCTTCGTTCACGCTTGCCAGCTTGACGACGATCTCGTAGAACTGCTGTACCCGCTCGGCTTTGATCGGCTCGAAGCCGTGGCCGAGCACCGCGTGGCCGGCTGCGTCGAGGAGCGGCTTCATTTTCGGCCATTGGGCGAGGAAGATCTGTCCCATCTGATCGCCCAACCCCGCCAGCGCGCGGAACTGGCTCTGGAGCGGTAACTTGTACTTGCCATCCACGTCGTCGAGGTAACAGGTCCGGCAGACCTCCCGCAGCGCCTGCGGCAATTGTTCAGGCTGCACGTCCCAGGTTTTGATCTGGTACTGTTTGAAAAGCTGCTGCTGCGCGAAAGCCTCGAGAGCCCGGACCAGGACCACCATCGCCGCCTCGGCGTCATGATCGACATCGGCGCGCCGGCGCGCGTGTGCCAGGAGATCCAGTGCGAGACCTTCCTTGACTTCCAGCGGATCGAGCACGAGGTGCTCGAGAAAGCCCGCGTTCGCCTTCACCGCGGGCAAGACCTGCTTCAGGCCCGGCGGCCCGCCCCACAGCGACGCCATCTCCAGCGCCTTGAGCGACGTCTTGAGTTTTTCCCATGCCGGCCGATACTGAAATTTCTCCCAGAGCCCGTAGCCTTCAGCGAGATCGGCCAGCGCTCGATAGAGCGGCTTTTGTCCGCCGCTGACGCGTGCCTCGATCTGACGGAACAGCGACGCCGCGGCGCTGAACTCCCCTCGATTGAACAGCTCGCAGGCCTCCCGGCGAGACCAGACCGCCGCCTCGTCCCACGGATTGCCCTGCACCCACACGTACGTCTGCCCTTCAACGGTCACCGTTTCACCGTCGGACGACGAACCGGCAGCGGGACGTAGCATCGTCACCACCCGCGAGGCGTACGGCATGCCGGCCAGTGACAGCGCCGCGGCCATCGCCGGCGTAGCACCGGTCAGGTCCGTTACTAATTCGCCGGGATGCACCGCCCAGACCCGCAAGAGATCAGGAAGCGCGCGAGCCAATGCCTGATAGCACGCCATGAAACGTCGCGGGTCCTGTGCCACGATCCAATCCCACCGGCGCGGCATCTGCACGATCTTCGGCTGGATTGCCGTCTCCACCAACGACTTCGCCGATTCCGGCACGAAGAGACACAGCGACTCCGGCTTCAGGCGGTTAATCGCATAGACCGCCGCTGGCGCATCGTCCGTGACCGCGATCAGCAGGGCTTTGACAGGACCCTCGGCTGCCATGGCAGGCGGGACTATAGCATTCGCCCCCGACTCGATCAACGCGCCTGACCGTTTCTCCGCCTCGTTTGACACGGATTTCTCTCTCCCCTACAATCGCCCTGCATGAAAGACCGGATTATCCAGGCGTTTGAGGAGAGCGCCGAGATCAAGCGTGCGTTCGTGCGGGAGCATGCCGATCGGATCGCGCAGGTCGCACAGCTCATCGGACGGGCCTTCCGCGAAGGGCGCAAGGTGCTGCTGTTCGGCAATGGCGGAAGCTCCACCGACGCCTCCCATCTCGCCGCCGAGTTCGTCGGACGCTATCACCGCGACCGGGCTCCGTTGCCCGCCATCGCGCTGGCTACGGACATGGCGGCGGTCACCTGCATCGCCAACGACTATGCCTACGACGAAATCTTCGCCCGGCAAGTCCGTGCGCACGGCCAGAAGGGCGACATCGCTATCGCCATCAGCACAAGCGGCAATTCCTCCAATGTGCTAAAGGGGGTCCAGGCAGCGAGGGAGGCCGGCCTCACAACGGTCGGTTGGACCGGCGGAACGGGCGGCAAGCTGGCTGGCCTGGTGGACTACGCGTTCGTGGTGCCGTCAACCGTGACAGCGCGTATCCAGGAAAGCCACATCACACTTGGGCACGTGCTCTGCGAGTTGATTGAGGACCAGGTCTTTGCGAAAGATGCCTGAGGGGAAAGGGGCGCACGCGCCGGTTCTTCCCCGGACCGCCATCCCGCCCATCAACCTTACCGATCTGAAGACCTACCCGCTGAAGCGGCGCCACAGCAAAGTCCGCCTCTCGGATTTTGCGTCGGTCTGGAAGCTCGGCGGCTCGTTCAACCAGTTCCTCCGAAGCCTTCCCGATATCCTTGCCGTCAAGGCCCTGCGCGAGGTCGTGGGCGCCATCGTGCGGGCACATCGCCGCGGGAAACCTGTGATCCTCGGCATGGGCGCGCATCCGGTGAAAGTCGGACTCAACCCCATCATCGTGGACCTGATGGAACGCAGCGTGATCAGCGCCGTCGCGATGAACGGCGCCGTCATCATCCACGACTTCGAGCTGGCCTTGATGGGCCACACGTCGGAAGAGGTGGACGCGGAAATCGACTCGGGCCGGTTCGGGATGGCAGAGGAGACGGGCCGGATGTTGAACGAGGCCATCGCGCGGGGGGTCAAGGACGGCCAGGGACTTGGCGAGGCGGTCGGCCACTACATCAACCGCTACAAAGGTCTGTTTCCGAACCGGGCCACCAGCATTCTGGCGACCGGAGCGAGGCTCGGCATTCCGGTCACGGTCCATGTCGCGTTGGGCACGGACATTATCCACATGCACCCATCCGCTGACGGGGCAGCGATTGGCGCTGGCTCGCTGTTGGACTTTCGCCGGTTAGCCGCGGTCGTCGCGGGCATGGAAGGCGGGGTCTATCTGAATCTTGGATCGGCGGTTATCATGCCGGAAGTCTTTCTCAAGACGGTGGCGCTGGGCCGGAATCTGGGGCACGATCTCCGCAACATCACCACCGTCAACATGGACTTTCTCTCCCATTACCGGCCGACGACCAATGTCGTTCGGCGTCCCACCCAAAAGGGCGGAAAAGGGTACACGCTAATCGGCCATCACGAGATCATGTTCCCGCTTCTCGCGGCCGCGGTTTTGGAAGAACTGGCAGACCGCTGATCTCCTCGACGGCGACACCATCATGTCGGCGCTCTCGACCGCATCCCTCCAACGTACCTGGGCGGAACTCAACGCCCGCTACTTCGGCGGGACATTGCCGCCGATCGAGCTCCGCTGGAGCGCGCGCCTCACTGCCTCAGCCGGCATGTTCGTGAGCCAGGTTGGACCGCGGGCCCGATCCGGCGACGGAGCAGACACGCAGCCTGCGCGGCGATGCATTCGTCTTTCCATCCCTTTGCTGCGGCGACTGCCCAAGCCGCGCCCCAGTCTGGAACGCGAAGTAGTCAGCACCCTGGCTCACGAAATGATCCACCAGTGGCAGTTCGACGTGCTCAAGCGCCGGCCTGATCACGGCCCGGAGTTCCGCCGCATGATGGAAACCATGAACCGCGACGGGCTGGCTGTCACGATCTATCACAGCCTTGCCCAGCAAGTAGAGGCGCTGTCCCGCTACGCCTGGCGTTGCCAGGACTGCGGCCGAGTCTATCGCCGGCAGCGCCGCACGATCCATCCCTCCCGCCACCGCTGCGGCGTGTGTCGAGGACCACTGCGCGAGCTGCCGGTCTCACCGCACCTCCGTCCGCTCGTTCCACGACGCGACACCGGCGGGTCGATTCAGCTCACCTTGCCGTTTTCCATTGCCTAGCGCCGTTCTTCTTTTTTGTTCTTGTTCTTGTCACCTTTGTCGGACACCGCTTTGTTCACGGCATCCGCGGCGGCACTGGTCGCCTTGGAGATGCCCTTGCCGACCTCGTCGCCGACGCGTTTGATGCCTTCCAACACCTCCGGAATCGGTTTTGGCAGATCGTTGACGCTGATATCGATCTTGCTCTTCGATCGGTTGGATTTCTGCTGGTCGGGGGTCTTCTCGGCGGAGTCAGCCGCTACAAGCCCCGAAGAGCCGAAGACCACCGCGAGCGCGAAAAGACCGGAAAGGCAGGCTCGTCTCATTGTGGGTTGACCTCCGGTGAGACTACAAAATAGCGAGTAGCCAATAGCGAACAGTCCTCATGGCTCCTTCGGGACACCCTGCCCGATACACAGGCCCCGCCCCTCCTCTTTCACCGGTGAGAGGGAACGAAGAGAGGCCGGAACTCTCGGTTATTCATATCCACTGCAAGTCCTAAGCTGAGCCGCAGGCTTACAGGGTGTGCTCATGCACGAAGCGGCTCATCATCCTTAGCAATCGATAATATGGGCGAAGATATAGGGGCCGCACCCGCTCGGACTCGGGTGCGGCCCGGCTTTGCCGGGCAGAAGATCGACCAGCAGCCGGTGATGGCGTTGACCATCCAGCCATGCGCTGGGGCGAAGCGGACGTTCACAACCTGCTCCACGGGTTGTTGGTGTTCCGACAGCGGTTCCATGGCACGAACGATCGTCACCCGGGGCGCCAGCCGTCCAGCGGCCAGACCGAATTCACGAACGCTTCCAGTTCCTGGCTCACTCCATCCTGCTCCTCATGGGTGAGCTTGTCCCAGTGTTCTCTCAGCGATTCAAAGTACCACCGCAGCCACGTGTAGAGGCTGTAGGCTCGGCTGCCGCACTCGTCGGGAATCTCCGCCATAAAAGATGACCCCTTTGGGAGGTGAATGTAGGACCGAGGAGAGAGTCTCGTCAACCCGCCACGGTCTGTTCCTGGTTTTGCACCGCTGACCGCCCGGCGACACCCTCTCCCGACTAGGATTTTGGATGGTTGAGCGGGTATGATGGGGCTGTGATCGGCAAGATCAAAAGTAGGCCGGAGCTCGCGGCCCTTTTGGAAGACCTGCGGCGGCAGGGCAAACGCATCGTGTTCACCAACGGCTGCTTCGACCTCATGCATGTTGGTCATACCCGGTACTTGCAGGCGGCGCGTGAGCTGGGCGACATTCTGGTGGTGGGCGTGAACAGCGACACGTCGGTCCGCTCGCTGAAGAAAGGGCCCGGACGCCCGATCGTCCCTCAGGCGCAGCGGGCTGAGGTCCTGGCCGCCTTGGCCTGCGTGGACTATGTGGTGGTGTTCGACGAGCCCGATCCTGGCGCCTTGATTGGAGCCCTCCAGCCAGATGTGCTGGTCAAGGGCGGCGACTGGGCGCCGGACCGCATCGTCGGCCGCGACGTCGTCGAGGCACGCGGCGGGCGAGTCTTGACCATCCCGCTCGTACCTGGCGTGTCCACCACGGCCCTCATCGAACGCATACAAGCGATCAAACCGTAACTCGCGCTGTGTCCAGCACATCTTCCCCCCATCAGTGGGACTGCTTCCTGGAACCGCTCGTCGCCGCGTTGCGACAGCCCGGTGGCAAAGCCTGCCTGGCCGGCTTGCCCGGTTCGACCGTCGGCTTCGCCTTGACGGTGTTGGCACGCGCACACGGCGGCGAAAAAACCGGGTTGGCCAGCCGGTCGTGGCTGGTGGTAGCGACGACAGATGAGGCGGCCGAGCGTCTCTACAACGACCTCCGGTTCTACCATGCGCTCCTCGGTTTGAGTTCTGATGCATTGGTGCTGTTCCCCGAGTGGGAAACGCTGCCCTATGAGGCCGCCGCCCCGCATGTTGACCTGATCGCGCGACGGATGAGGGCTCTGCATCGGCTGACGCAAGGCGCTCGCACCATGCTGGTCACCTCGATTCCGGCGCTGATCCAGCGCCTCTTGCCGCAGTCCGCGTTCACCGCTGCCTGTCTCGAACTGCGTCCCAGTGCGTCGATCGAACGCGACGCGCTTTCGTCTGGGCTCTTGCGGCTCGGGTACCGGCGCGTCTCCGTCGTGGAGGTCCCTGGCGAGTTCAGCATCCGCGGCGGCATCGTCGACATCTACTCGACAGCCTACGCCGACCCGCTTCGGATCGAATTCCTCGGCGACACCGTGGAGTCGGTCCGGTTCTTCGACCCCGCTTCGCAGAAATCCACTGCGCAACTCGACCAGGCCTGGGTGCTTCCAGCGCGCGAGCTGGTCCGCGCAGCAGAATCCCAGAACGCGCTCGAGCCCTTACCGCCCGACGCGGAGTGGCGCGGACCGGACATCTATCCACAGATGGACACGCTGCTCGACTACTTCACAAGCGAGCCGGTGGCAGTGTTGGATCAACCGGACGTGCTGGCCCAGAAGGCCAGGGAATTCAGAGCCGAGATTGAAGAGGGGTACCTCCGACACAGGGACGCCGCCGGTTCCTCTCCTTACCCCGCGCCGGACCGGATGTACCTGTCATGGGAAGCCGTGCACGAACGGATCCGCGCCTGGCCGACCTTGGCCCTGGAGCCAGTGGCCGCGCCCGACGCGGGGTTGGGACCAGTCGTTGAGTTCCCCGCCCGCATGCCGAGCAGTGTCGGCCTGGCCACGCGCGGCACGCCGTTCAGCGAAACTCTTCGGATTCTCGAGCGGCTCCGCGACGGCGGCCGTGTATTGATCGTCGCTCGAAGCCGCGGGCAGGTGGATCGGCTGCTCGCCTTGTTCGCCGAACACGACTTGCCCGCCCGCGCGTGGCAGCCGGCGTTTTGGACCGCCGCCTCTCCGGCAAAAGAGCCCTTCTCCGTCGTGCAGGGCGACCTCTCGGCGGGATTCGTGTCCCCTGAGCTGCGCCTCGCACTGATTACGGAGGAAGAACTGTTTGCGAAGGGGATCCGGCACCGGCCACCGCAGAAGACCAAAGCAGCGACGTTCCTGTCCTCGCTGGACGACCTGAACATGGGGGACTTCGTCGTGCATGTGCAGCACGGGATCGCTCGCTATCGAGGCTTGAAGCGACTAGAGGTACAGGGGTTCGAGAGCGACTATCTGATCCTCGAGTTCGCCGCTGGCGACAGGCTTTATGTCCCGCTGGACCGGCTGAATCACGTGCAGCGCTACTGCGGCGCTGAGGGCCACGTGCCCAAGCTAGACAAACTGGGCGGGAACAGTTGGGCCAAAACCACGGCCCGCGTCAAGAAGGACATCGAGGAGATGGCGCAGGAGCTGATCGAACTGTACGCCAACCGCGAACTCGTTCGGCGCAGCACCTACGACGGCGATTCGACCCTGACGCGCGAGTTCGAAGCGGCGTTTGAATACGAGGAGACGCCGGACCAGCTCAAAGCGATCGAGGACATCAAGCGCGACATGGAATCGCCGAAACCGATGGACCGGCTCGTGTGCGGCGACGTGGGCTACGGCAAGACCGAAGTAGCGATGCGCGCCGCGTTCAAGGCTGTGGAGAACAATCGGCAGGTCGCTGTGCTCGCCCCCACAACATTGCTCGCCCAACAACACTACGACAATTTCTCCCAGCGCTTCGCCCCGTTTCCCGCGCGCGTCGCGCTGCTGTCGCGGTTTCAGTCGCCCAAAGAGACGAGAGCCGTTCTCAAGGACCTGGAGGCCGGCGCGATCGACGTGGTCATCGGCACCCACCGCCTTCTCCAGAAAGACGTCCGGTTCCGCAACCTAGGCCTGGTGATCATCGATGAGGAACAATGGTTCGGGGTCCGCCACAAGGAGCAGCTGAAACAACTGCGGACCCAAGTGGACGTGCTTACGCTGACCGCGACGCCGATTCCCCGGACGCTCCAAATGGCCATGTCGGGCGTGCGGGATCTCTCCGTGATCGAGACCCCACCCGTCGGCCGCCTTGCGATCCGCACCCAGGTCGTCCGCTTCAACGAGACAACGATCCGCGAAGCCATCGTCCGCGAACTGGGCCGGGGTGGGCAGACCTACTTTGTCCACAACCGCGTCGAGACGATAGAGCAGATAGGCTCATGGCTGCAGCGCCTGGTGCCGGAGGCCCGCATCGTCATCGCGCACGGCCAGATGGACTCCAAGCTCCTCGAATCCGTGATGTTGAAATTCTTCCACCGGGAAGCCGACGTCCTGGTCGCTTCCGCCATCATCCAGTCTGGGCTGGACGTGCCGAACGCCAACACCATCATCGTCAACCGCGCGGACACGTTCGGCCTCGCGCAACTCTATCAGCTCCGCGGCCGTGTCGGCCGCTCCGGTCATCAGGCCTACGCCTACTTCCTCGTTCCGGACGAAGGGACGTTGACCAGCGACGCCCAGAAACGGCTCATCGCCATCCAGCAGTTCACGGAACTGGGCTCCGGCTTCCGCATCGCCGCCGCCGATCTGGAGATCCGCGGCGCAGGCAACCTGCTGGGCAAACAGCAGTCGGGGCACATCGCCGCCGTCGGACTCGATCTGTACCTGCAGATGGTCGAGCAGGCAGTGCAGCGCCTCAAAGGACAGGTCGTCGAAGAGGAGCCAGATCCTGTACTGCGCCTGAGCGTGTCCGCCTTCATTCCCGAGGACTATGTCGCGGACGTGCCCCAGCGGCTCTCGCTGTACAAACGCCTGGCGTCGTGCACGCAGGTGGGCGACCTGGCCCTGCTGCACGGCGAGATCCAGGACCGCTACGGCCTTCCACCCGAGCCGGTGGAGCGGCTGTTCGAAGTGATGCAGATCAAGCTGCTGGCAAAGGCGCTCCAGCTCAGTTCGGTCGAAATCAAAGCGGGGGCGCTGGTCATTGCCTTCAATCCCAAGGCCCAGGTGCCGGACGCAGCCGTGCGCACGTTGATGGATCGCTACGGGACGCGCCTGCATTTTCTCTCGCCGTTCTCGTTCGAATTACGAATCCCGCATCAGGACTGGCCTTCGCAATTTCAGGAACTCACCGTTGTCTTGCAAACTCTGAGAGTGTGTGATACCAAGGGACGCACGCAGAGTGAGTCCGTGCGTGCCTGAAAGGTATCGGGTTTTGAACGTCCCGCTATGATTCGACGGCTCATCCTCGCCTTTGGCATCGTCCTTCTGCCAGCCCCGACCCTGTTGCGATGCGTCCTGCCGATGCTGGGCATAGCGGCCGGCGTGTGGCTGGGCAGCCTTTCCGCTTGCGCACCGCAGCAGGACGAAGCGGTGGTCGTGATTGTCAATGGTCGACCCATCACGCTGAGCGAGTTCGAGTTTCGGTGGTCGGAATTGTCCGAGGCCACCCGCGCACGGTACGAGAAAGAAGGGGGCAAACGGAAGTTTCTGGACGACCTGATCACGCGCGAACTCCTGATGCAGGAGGCGCGCAGGCAGGGGCTGGATCAGAGCCAGAGCATCCGCGAGCGCACGCAGCGGTTCAAGGAACAATTGATGCTCGACGAGCTGCTGAAAGAAAAGATCAAAACGAAAGTGGAAGTGGCGAAGGAGGAACTAGAGGCCTATTTCGCACAACACGCCCACGAATTGCTGGGCCCCAGCAAAGTGCAGGTCTCGCAGATGCTGCTCCCGAACATTTACGCAGCCAAGGACCTGAAAAGACAGATCGAGTCGGGCGGCGACTTCGGCAAGTTTGCTCAGCGCTATTCCATCGACGAGAAGACCAAAGCGAAGGGCGGAGAGGTCGGGCCCTATCGCAAGGGTGCGTTGGCACCTGAAGTGGACGCGGTCATTCCGACGCTCCGACCCGGGATGGTCAGCGATCCCATCAAGACCGACCAGGGCTACTACATTGTGAAAGTCAGCCCCCTGGATCGAGAGACGCTCCAAGCCGACCAGGCGACCCGCGAGCGGCTCCGCCAGGAACTGCTCGCGGAGAAGCGCCGGCGCCGACTGGAGGAAATCGTCTCCGAGCTGCGCGCCCGTGCCTCGATCCGCATGGCCGCCGCGGCCAGCCGCATAGCCGACGACACCGGCCGTCCCCGCAACGTCGAGGCCCCTTGACCGCTCGTCCCCCTCACCCGCCCTGTTTCCCTGTTCCTCGGCTACGCTCCCCATCGCCGGCATCATTCGTGTAGAATCCTGGCCGGTCGCCGGCGATGGCCGGCGGGCGGAGGTCTGTCTCCAAAGCAAGGGGGAGCCGATAGCGGGCAGCGAACAGTTCCGAACGAGCGGTTCCTCATCCTGCGAGTCGTCCGAATGGTGACAAGGACTCCTTCACTCACGAAAGGCCGGCCTGGCGGCCTCTCGACCTGGCGCGCGCTCCGGCGCGGCGGCCTGCTCATGATCGCGTTTTTTTGCGGGGGATGGCCGACCGCGGCCTTCACCGCGCATCTCGAGGACTGCATTGTGGCGGTTGTCAACAACGAGCTGATCATGCTGTCCGAAATGAAGAAGGAGATCGAACCGGAGGAGGAACGGATTCAGAAGCGGTACACGGGAGAGGAACGGCAGCGCCGGCTGAAGCAGGCCGAATACACGGCGTTGACCCGGATGATCGAACGGAAGTTGCAGCTCCAGGCCGCCAAAAGCAAGGGCGTCGAAGTCTCCGACCAAGAAGTGCGCCAGGCAATCGAAGAAATGAAGCGGCAAGGGGAGAAGATCGACGCGGCGAATCCCGAGAACGTCAGGAGCATCCGCGAACAATTGACCCTCCTCAAGGTTGTGGACCGCGAAGTCCGGAGCGGCATCACGGTCGCGGAATCGGAGATGCGGCGGTACTACCAGGAACACAAGGATCGTTTCGCCCTGCCGGAAGAATACACCCTCAGCCAAATCCTGATCCGCACGCGGGGACCCGACGACGTCGAAGCCGCCCGGGCGAAGGCGAAACAGGTCCTGGAGGCCCTCAAGGCGGGCGAGAAGTTCGAAGATCTGGCGCTCCGATACAGCGACGGGATCAACGCCGCCCGTGGCGGTCGCTTGGGACTCGTCCGCCAAGGGGAACTGCTCCCGCCCATCGAACGAGCGCTCGCATCTGCACAGGTCGGCGACATCACGGACGCCATCGAGACCCCCGAGGGCTTTCATATCATTCGGGTGGACGAGAAGAAGCCGCGCCAGTTCCGGCCATTCGAAGAAGTGAAAGCGGAAATCCAGAGTCTCGTGTTCCAGCAGAAAAGCGAGGACGTGTATCAGGTGTGGATCGCGGAGTTGAAGAACAAGGCGTATATCGAAGTGAAGTTCTGAGTTTTGAATTCTGCTCGCCGAGTTCAGCAAAAACTCGCTGCTCAGGACTCAGCCCTTACGACTTGCCACTCAGCACCTCGCGGATCGCGCGCCACAGCGCCTCCCGTCCTTCGTGTGTCACCGATGAATACGGAATCGGTTCGCCACCTTCTGGCAATTCGAGCGCCTCTTGCAGCATCGCGCGGCTGTCGCGTCGCTCGCTGTTCTTGAGTTTGTCGATCTTGGTGGCAACTACCACGGCGGGCCGGTTGATCGCGCGCAGCCATCGCACTGTCGCCCGATCGTGCTCGGTCACCCGGCGCGCCTCGACCAGCAGCACCACCGCGCGCAACTCGTCGCGCTCCGTGAGGTACCGCTCGATCATCGGCCCCCAGTCTTCCCGCACCGACTTGGCCACCTTCGCATAGCCGTAACCGGGCAGATCGACGACATAGAGCCGTTTCAACGACGGATCGTCGGTCGTCACCAGAAAGAAATTCACCATCCGCGTCTTGCCGGGTGTTCGGCTGACCTTGGCGAGTCCGCGCCGATGCAGCAGGGAATTGATCAATGACGACTTTCCCACGTTGGAACGCCCCACGAATGCGATTTCCGGCAGGCGCTCGCGCGGGAACTGTTCGGGTGCGTTGCAACTTCTGATAAACTTGGCGGACAGAATTCTCATTGATTCGCTTCCAGGCAAGCGGCAATGAGTAAAATCGGTGCTAGGCGAACGCTCAATCTGAAACGATGAAAGTAGAATCATAAATTTCTGTTTTCCGCAATTGGCATTTATCGTCGCGGTTCCCAGGGAAGTCCAGTGCCGATAGCCCATCGCCCAGCGCCCTGCTGAGCTCGCACCATGTCCAAGTCAACCCGACGACGCAGAGCGGCCCTGATTATCATCAGCCTGGTGTTGGGGATTGGCCTGCCGCTTGGAGTGCTCGCCTTCGTGTGGCTCGTGACGCTGCCCGATGTCACCGTTCTCGAACGGATGAACCCGACCTCAACCGCCCTCATGGAGGCACGGCTCGCGCAGGCCCGCGAGCGGGGGCAACCGTTCAGAACCCAGTGGGTCTGGGTCCCGCTCTCCCGCATCTCGCCCCATTTGCAGCGGGCGGTGATCGTGGCCGAGGACGCCTCTTTCTTTTCGCATGAAGGCTTCGACTGGGAAGGCATCAAGGAGGCAGCGTGGCACAACCTGGTAGCGGGCGAAATCCGACGCGGCGGTAGCACCATCACCCAGCAGCTCGCCAAGAATCTCTATCTCTCGCCAGAGCGTTCGCTGTTGCGCAAGGCACGTGAGGCGCTCATCGCGCGATCTTTGGAGCACCGGCTGTCCAAACGACGCATCCTGGAGTTGTATCTCAATGTGGCGGAATGGGGGCGGGGGGTGTACGGCGCTGAAGCGGCGGCTCGCCATCACTTCGGTAAATCCGCCAGCGACCTGACCGCTGAAGAAGCGGCGCTCTTGGCGGCGATCCTTCCGGCACCTCGCCGACACGATCCGCTCAAAGTGACCGCGTCGGTGACCGCACGCCAGCAACGGATTCTCCGGTGGATGCGGAAACTCGACGGCAAGCCGTACGCGTCAGCGACCGATTGACCGGACAGGCGTCAGCAGGAGGCTCTCTTCATGTCGTGGGTCTATCTGGTCGTCGCGGGCCTGTTCGCAATCGTCTGAGCGATCGGATTGAAGCACACCGAAGGCTTCACCCGTGTATGGCCGGGCATCGGGACCGTCACCGCTATGATCGCAAGCGTGCTCTGTCTAGCCGAGGCTCTCAAGACCATCCCGGTCAGCACCGGCTATGCTGTCTGGACCGGGATCGACGCCGCCAGGACCACCGCATTGGGCATGATGCTGTTCGGGGAATCCCGCGACCCGACGCGGATCGCCTGCCTCGCCATGATCGTGGTCGGCATCGTTGGCCTGAAACTGTCGGCGCAATGATGGTCGGCCCCCCTGCTCGGCGCGAATTGGGGCGGTTCTTCCTGCCCATCCTGATCTGGTTGTCGCTCGGCGCACCGGGCGAACGGGTCGCGCAGGCCGATGAGCCGGCAGTGGACGGTCGTATAACCGCTGCCGTGATCACAGAGCCAGTCATCGTCTCCGCGACCCGCTCTCCTGAACCTGTAGAACGGATTCCGGCCGCCGCTTCGGTCATCACCCGCGAACAGATCGAGCGGTCGCCGTTCCCTGACGGCCATCAGACCGACGATCTGCTCCGCTATGTGCCGGGCGTTCAATCCAGCAACCTCAGCAGCCGCTACAACCATCCGACTGCCCAAGCGATTACACTGCGCGGGGTGGGAAGCCGGCGCGCACTGGTGCTGCTCGATGGAGTGCCGCTCAACGACGGCTTCGGCGGCTGGATCAATTGGGGGGTTGTCCCGAACAACCTAGATCGCATCGAGGTCGTGCCAGGCGGCGGATCGAACCTGTACGGTACCTGGGCGATGGGGGGAGTCGTCCATCTGATCACCCGACCGACGACGATGGGACCGGATTTCCGGGCGGAGAGCCAAGCCGGCAATCTGAGTTCATATCAACAGGCGGTCTCGGCCCGCTACGGAACGCCGCGCGCCTCGCTCTCGTTGCACTACCGCTGGTTCCACACCAACGGCTTCGTTCCCCCGCCGGCCGATCAGCGAGGCCCGATCGATCGGGCGAACGACTCGCGGCACGAACACTTCACTGGATCGGTGTCGACCGCCCTCGATCCCCGGACGACGCTGACGCTCACCGGATCGCTGTTCCGTGAAGACCGCTCGTTCGGCACTCCACTCAGCCTCGCCACGCGGACGATCGGCAGCGCCGTGGTCGGACTGGACGGCGGTACGTCGCGCGGCGATCGCTGGGAGGCGAAGCTCTTCGCCCAGTGGCAGACATTCCGCAACCTGACGTCCCAGATCACGCCGGCGGCGACGGTCAGGTTGGGCGAATTCCGGGACCGCATCCAAACCATCCCCAGCAACGACTTTGGCGGATCGGCGCAATGGACGGCGCCGATCTCGCCGCAGCACCAGCTCGTGCTCGGAAGCGACGCACGCGCGATCCTCGCGCAGTCAGAGGATCAGGTGTTCACTGCGACCGGCCCGGCGGGTCGGTCCCTCGCCAAAGGCCGGCAAGTCGGCTGGGGGGTGTTCGGCGAATGGATTGCCGAGCTCACCGACCGGCTGACCGTCATTCCCAGTTTCCGGTCCGATTGGTGGAAAAATTTCGATGCGCGGATCGAGTCGACCCAGGGCGCCGCGACGATCCCGCGCGACAACGTGGAGCACGTGCTCAACCCCAAGCTGGCGGTTCACTACCGACTGACGGATCGCCTGCGGGCCGGCGTGGCGGTCTATCAGGCGTTCCGGGCGCCGACGCTGAACGAGCTCTACCGCGGCTTTGGCTTCGGCGGGTTCAATGCTCTGCCCAATGAGAATTTGACGCCGGAGCGGCTGACCGGCGGCGAAGCCAAGCTGGAAAGCGACTTCCTCCGCCATCGCGGGCTGTCGTGGCGGATTTCAGGCCACTACGACGAGGTGAAAGACCAGATCATCTTCGTCACACAGGGCCCGTTGGCCGCGCAACGACAGAACGTGGGGCGGACGAGAACCTACGGCGGCGAGCTCGATGTCATCTTCCGACCCTTGGACGGAGTGAGCCTCAACTTCGGCTACGCTTACGCCGACTCCGCGATCATGGTTTTTCCCGGCAATCCCTCGCACGTCGGTAAGCGGGTGCCGAACGTGTCTCGGCATCAGGTCGTGGTGGGTGTCACGGTGGGCCATCCCGACCGCATCCAGGCGACGCTGCTGGGCCGGTATCTCTCCCGCCAGTTTGCGGACGATCTCAACACCCAGCCGATCGCCGACTTCGTCATCCTGGACGCCTCGCTCCAGAAACAGATCATAACGGGCATGACGCTCTTTCTGAACGGCGAGAACCTGACGGACCGGCAGTACATCGCCACGCAGACCGGTCCGATCAAAACCCTTGGCACACCGCTGCTGGTGATGGGGGGGTTGAGAATGGAATATTGATCTTACGCGAGGCTGGCATGACAGGCGAGAAAAGCAAGACAGGTACACCGGTCAATCTGGCCAGTCGCCTCATCCTGCTCGTGGGGCATCTCTACTCTGGATCGCCGATTGTCGTGAATTCCTTCTCCCCGAAGATGGCCGATTCGTGGGTGTAGTGCTTGAACTCGAGGAGATTGCCGGAAGGGTCTTCCAGAAAGAACGTCCGATGCTCGATCCTGGTGCCCGGGTAGCGGACTCTTGGCTGCTGGTAGAACTTCAGGCCTTTGGTCTTCGCGCGATCGGCCAGCGCCTCCCAGTCCTTCTCATCGGTAAACACCAACCCGAAGTGCCGGGGATAGATCCCCTTCTGCACGGTCGCACGGTCCCTGGTCAGATGAGCCACGAGCTGGTGGCCGGCCAAGCCCAGCGTCACAGCAGATTCCGATGCTCGCCCCAGCTCGCAGCCAAGCCCATCCACGTAGAACTTCTTCGTGGCCTCAAGATCGGTGACCGGAAAAGCGAGATGGAAGAGAATCTTGGACACCGGTTGATCTGACAATATTTATTCTGGGTCAGAAGCCGAAATCTCATCCTTTCATTTGAAGCTTACACCTATCTTGCGTCACTCATCAAATTCTCAGCTCGACAAGTCGTGAATTGCTCACACAAACCGATCCCTCACCACTGGTTTCCCAGTCCCATTCCAATACCCGGCGGCCATGCGCGGCGTGGTATGTTTGATCGCGAACCGGCCGTCGGGGGAAAGCACCAGCGCGCCGGCCGCGCCGCGAATGCGACTCACGAGTTTTTTGAGCACGACCCGCGCCGCGGCGCCTGGAGCAAGTCCTTCTGCCAATCGATCCGTGATTTCTTTGGCGACGGCGATCCGGATGATGGTTTCGCCCAGGCCCGTCATCGAGACGGCACCGGCCCGGTTATCCGCGTAGACGCCGCAACCGATCAACGGGGTGTCGCCAACGCGTCCTGGCAGCATGCAATCGATGCCCCCGGTGGAAGCGCCGGCTGCGACCGTCCCTTTCCGATCTAGCGCGACCGCTCCCACGGTTTCCCGCCCGGGTGGCCGGCGAGCTGTGCCATCGGTCCTGGCCATCGCTTTGTACAGGCGAAGCGTCTTGGCGGCAAAGGCCGCAGCCAAGCCGCGCCCCCGCGCGCGGCGAGCCGCAGGCCCGGCCGCCGACTGTCGCTCCAACTGGAAATGGTACGCGAAGCGCGTGGCATGCTGGCCGACGAGCAGGACATGAGAAGTTTTGTCCAGCACCAGCCGAGCAGCCGTGATGGGGTGGACGATCCGTTCGATCGCTGCCACTGCGCCGGCCCGCAGGTCGCGGCCTTCCATAATCGACGCGTCCATCCGCCTGACCCCGTCGAGTTGAACCCGCGAGCCGACCCCAGCGTTGAACAGGCCGGACGCTTCCAAGACGCGGATTGCCGCTTCGACCGCATCGAGGGCAGGCGCCCCGGCATCTAACAACGCATAGCCGGCTCGAAGTGTTTCGACCAGACACGAGGCCTGCGCCTCGTGCATTCCACGAAGGCCGGCCCCGCCATGGACGAGGATGATCGGGCGGGAACGAGTCAATTCAGTAAGAGATCTTTGGCCCGACGGAAGGTCGGATCCTGCATGCGGTCCAGATCGGAACGGACGAAGCCGAGGCCCATCACGCAGAGCTCGAAGTTGTCAGAGAGTTTGCGGAACAGCGGCTGGTCGTTCTCCGACCCGACGTCGCTGAACTGAGCGACAATGCCGTAGGAGCGTTTGCCGGTTTTGACGTAGTCGACCAGGAAATCCGGATGGTAGATCATGCCTGCCGACTTGAGCCGCCGCAGATACTCCGGGAACAGACCGGCCATGAACAGCGTGAAATCACCAATGTGGCGATGAACCTCCCGTTCACGATCGAACGAGTGGGCTTCAAGCAGTACTTCGGATTCGAACAACAGCTCGACCACGGTATCGATCGGCTGGCCCTGCCGGTTACGGATTTTGTAAAGCTGATCGGTATGGGTGAAATCGACGAGCAGATTGGAGACGTACTCGGTGACATTGAGGTCGGGCCAACCCAATTTCTCGGTAAAACTTTTCTCGGTCAAAGCCCCAAAGAGCCGACGCAGTGGGTGATTATGAGGGACTGGACTCCCCATCTCCACCTCCTGGCTACAACACCTGGTTATGGTTAGTCTGCTTTTTTATTTGTAGTATATCAGAAGCCCATCTGACAAGATGGCGCCACCTGCTCCGTGCCGGATCGTCACCCTGCATTGGGCACCTGAGCCCATCGCCTTCAGTCACCCGTTCCTCCGGCTGTCCAGTACAAAGGTCACGGGCCCGTCGTTGACCAGTTCGACCGCCATATGCGCACCGAACACGCCCATCTCTACCGGCGTGCCTTGCGCGCGCAGGTCAGCGGCAACTTTTTCATAGAGCGCCTGAGCCACTTCGGGAGGGGCCGCCTGGTCGAACCCCGGTCGCCGGCCTTTCGCCGTGTCGCCCAACAACGTGAACTGGGACACCAGCAGCACCGACCCGCCACAGTCCCTCAACGACCGGTTCATCTTGCCGGCCTCATCGGGGAAGATGCGCAGCCCCAGAATCTTGTCCACGATATAGCGCGCGTCCGACTCGCCGTCTTCGCGCGCGACGCCGAGCAGCACCAGCAGACCCGGCCCGATCTTGCCGACGATCGCGCCGTTCACTTCGACGGAAGCTCGTGTGACACGCTGGATAACAGCCCGCATAAATTCCGGCAAGTGGGGGAGAGGCTCTATAGTCTCTCCCCTCACGTCCTCCTGAGTCGTGCCAATGCCCCTTCCAGCGCCAGCAGCCGTCGTTTGAGATGTACTCCCCCGGTGAAGCCGCCGAGCGATCTGTCGGAGGCCACGACCCGATGGCAAGGAATGACGAGCGGGACAGGATTGGCACCGAGCGCCAAGCCGACTGCCCGCGCGTATTGTGCGCCGCCGACCTGCACGGCGACCCACTTGTACGACCGGACGCCCCCATAGGGGATGCGCTGAATCACTCGCCAGACCAGCCGTTGAAAAGCCGATCCGCCGGAGAGGTCGATCGGAACATCGACGTCGCGGCGTTTGCCGGCCAAATAGGCCGCGATCTGCAACTGCGCGGTGCGTAAGACCGGTTCGATGTCGCGCAAGGGGCAAGGGGCAAAAGGTAAAGGGGGTCCATTAGCGGACAGCGCCTCTTCGCTGAGCGCCCGCTCGACTGCCCGTCGCGACACTTTCGGCAAGACGACGGTGCATATCCCACGCGCTGAAGCGGAAAGCCCGACCCAGCCCCAGGTCGTCCGAAAGATCCTCGTCGCCTGGCGCGAGGCTGTCTGAGCGCTTGCTGTCTTGGCCCGCGCACCCATTGTCTTCCGTTTGCCTATACCCTCAGACCTCCGGCCTCTTGCCCAGCTTTCGTTTGACGATCCCCCACAACACATCCAGCTCCTCGGAGCGCATCAGCGCGTGCGCGCCGAGGTACCCGCTCACGCTCAAGCCGATGCCGACCGCCAGCATCACCGTTTTGGCGGCCCATTCGCCCTCGCGTGCCCACACCTGTGCTCCGGCAACCCACACACAGGCAAGGACGAGGGGCACGACCGCGATCGCCGTGCGCATGGACGACTTGCCGATCGCGATCCAGTCCACGCCGCCGAGCCGCCGATTCAAGATCGCCACCAGGACGCCGCCGTTCAGCATTGCGGCCATGGCCGTGGCCAGCGCGAGGCCGGCATGCCGCAACGGTCCCATGAACGCTAGCGACAGCACGACATTGGCGACCACGGCCGCGGCAGCGGTAAGCGCCGGCGTCTTTGTGTCCTGAAGCGAGTAAAAGGCGGACACGATGATCCGCACGCCCGCGAAGGCCCACAGCCCCACTGCGTAGCAGAGCACCGCCGTCGCCGTCGCGGCCGTGTCGGCGGCGGTGAACGACCCGTGCTCGAAGAAAAGGTGCACGATCGGCCCGCGCAGCAGGATCAAGCCCACCATCGCCGGCAGGATGATGAACAGGATCAACCGCAAGCCGAATCCCAAGGTAACTCGCAGTTCGTCCAGCGCGCCCCGTGCGGCCTGCGCCGAAAGCGTCGGCAGAATGGCGGTCGCAAGCGCGACGCCGAAGATGCCGAGAGGAAACTGAATCAAGCGCATGCCGTAGAACAGGTAAGTCGGCCCGCCGTCGAAAAAGGAGGCAAGAACGGTACTGATGGTGAGATTGACCTGCGTGACCGAGAGGCCCAGCAGCGTGGGCACCATAAGCCGGCCGATCCGCCGGACGCCAGGATGACCCGGCTGAAAGTGAAAGCCAAACAGCATCCCGCGCCGCCTGAGCCCCGGTAGTTGCATGGCGAACTGCGCGGCTCCCCCCGCCACGACTCCGATCGCGACGCCAACGATCGGCTCGGACAATGCCGGTGACAGCCACAGTGCGCAGCCGATGATGACGAGGTTGAAAAAGACCGGCGAGAAGGCCGGCGCCGCGAAGGCCCGCACCGAATTCAATATGCCCATCGCCAACGCTGCCAGGCTGATGAACAGGAGATACGGGAACATGATCCGAGTCAGCACCGTAGTCGTCGAGAGTCTGGCCGGATCGCCGTGGAACCCGGGAGCCATCAACCAAACGATCCCGGGCGCGGCAACGATGCCGAGCAACGTGATGACCGTGACGAGTGTCAGCAGGGTGGTGAACACGGCGCTCGCGAGTTCCCAGGCGTCCCGTTTGGTGCGCAGCGCGTGATATTCGGTGAAGACCGGAATGAATGCCGACGACATTGATCCTTCCGCGAACAGCTCGCGGAGCAGGTTGGGGATGCGGTAGGCGACGAAGAAGGCGTCGGCAGCCGGCGTGGCGCCAAACAGCCGCGCTAGGACCAGGTCTCGGATGAAGCCCAGGACGCGGCTGGACAATGTCGCCGCGCCGATTAGCCCGGCGGCCCGCACGACCGAATGGTTCTCGTCTTGGATGTTCGCCGCGGCGGCGACCGTGGGATCAGCCATCAATGCGGATTGTAGCGGAACCTCTGCGGGCAGTCCACGCGCTTCACGGTCCACGACCGACGCGCCGACGGCGCGATCACACCTTCTTCTTGGGGGCGCATGCCTGCGAACGGTACGATGGAAACCGTCGGGTCTCCGCGCAGCCATTGAGGAGAACATCTTTCTGAGCATTCTCATCGTCGGTGATTGCCGGATGAACAGAAGAGGCTGCGCGCCCTTCTCGAGCAAGAGGGATACTGGGACATCCTTGCGCCGACTTTGGCGCAGCAGCGATGAGCGAGATTCCGAGAGCACGCCCCTCGATCTCGTGCTGAGGAACCTCCTCATGCCGAGATGGATGGCCTGGAAGCCTGTCGGCGGATCATGCAGCGCAACCCGTTGCGGAATATCTCGATCATCGTCCTCACCGCCAAGCCCGCCCCTGAGGACCTGCGGACCGCCTTCCACACCGGCGCGATGGACTCCATCTGCAAACCGATCGATCCGGTGGAACTGGCAGCTTGCGTGTCGTCGGCCTTGGCCTTAAACAACAACAAGCGGGAGTGTCAGAAGGCCCCTGACCGGGAACTCTTCGGGCGCTGCGGCAGATGAAGATTCTCCACGGGCTCATCCCCATCTGCGTCAAGTGTAAGCGCATTCGCACCGACCAGGGTGCCCGGCAGCGGTTGGAAGATGACATCCATGACCATTCGGATGCTGAGTTCAGCCATGCGCCGATCCCGGATCCGATCCACCCCTGTACGGCGTGGTCGCCTGTCCGTCCCTGATCGCCGGATGCTCGAGCCCTTTCGTTCAGGCTTCGGACTGGCAACGGGACCGTGCGAAAGCAGTGGAAGCGCGGCAGTCCGGCCGCTATACCGAGGCTGAATTCCGTCTGGTGGTGGCATGGAGGCGGCCGAACGGATCGAGCCCGATGATCCGCGACCGCCGATCACCCCAACCGATCTCATCGAGCTCTACGCTACGCGGGGGAAGCCCAGCGAGGTGGAGCCACGCCTCCAACAGGAGCTGGCCATCGCCGAGCACACCCAGGGGGCGGCTCATCCGCATGTGGCTGTGGTTCTGCACCGGCTGGCGAAGCGGCATCACCGTCTCGGCGAGTATGCAGCAGCAGACTCGTTCTACCGACGGGCGCTGGCGTCCATGACAAGACGCTGGGACCAACCCACCCCGATACTCTGGTGATCGTCCATGAGCATGCCGCGCTCCTTCGCGAAAACCAACCGCGCCGACGAGACGGACGCGTTTTTTGCGGTGCGTGCCAAAACCGACAAGGGCGCGGCGGCCTTGCCGATCTGTCTGGACTGACACGAGGGCGGGAGAGCTTCCGTTCTCCCTCTCGGGGCAGGGTTTTCACACGTTCGCGCGCCACTTGCCTCCGGACTCCAATGCCCGCACTTCTGCGGCAGCCCGCCACCCACTTTCGACCGCGCCGTTCATGTAGCCTTGCCAGCGCTCACTGGTATGTTCGCCGGCGAATAGAATCCGCCCATGGGGTCTTGCCAGCCACGCCCGCAGCTCCGGGTCGTATCCGGGATCGAAGTACGCATACCCACCCTGCGCCCACGGATCTTGCTCCCAGCAGACCAGTCGGGACGCCAGCAGCGCTGTCTTTTTTGCACCGAGCCAAGCCAGGGTTTCTACAAGAGCCTCGATCCCTCGTTCGCCGACGAGTTTGAGGGTCTCCGCGCTGGCCGACCCACCAGCCAGCGACGTCAGGATACCAGTACGGCCCCGCTGCTCTTCGTTGCCATCCCAGATCGCGCCGATCGGCAGGTCCGTCCCAAACGCACGCGGACGCCCACGCTGGCGCCAAAACGGTCGCTCGAACTGCAGCAATGTCTTCGTCGCCCGCCCGTATCGCAGGGCCGCGCAGGCCTTGCGTTGTAATGGAGGCAGCGGGGGCCTAAAGACAATACGACGCATCGCCGTGGCAGGCAGGGCAACAATCAGATAGTCGGCAGTGAGCTGGGTCCGCTCGCCGGCGGAGCCGCGGACGGTGACCCGCACCCGATCCCGGGTTTGCGTGGCCGCCAGCAGTGTCGTCCGCAGGCAGACCTGCTCGCCGAGCTGCGCAGCCAAGCGGGTCGCCAATTGATCATTGCCACCCTTGATCCGGTAGAATCGCCCGCCCGGCATCTCGGACGCGAGCACATCCACCAGCGCGAGCAACGAGAGATGGTCCGGATCGGCGAGGAACAGTCCTCGTAGGCCCCGGATGAGCGCACGTGTCGTCCGGTCGGCTCGGATGTGGTCGAGCCAGTCGGAGACGGACAGACGGGCCAGACTCCGTGCGATTGGACCGTCCCATCGATGCTCGGTTAAACGATAGGCCCGGATCAACGGTTGGCAGGGGACGGCAAGTTTGGTCCAGAGCTCGCGGAAGGAGGCGGTCTGAATCGGACGACGGCGGCCGCACCCTCCCTGAACGAATCCAAACCCTCCTCGGAGGATCGGCACCAGCGAGAGCCCGGTCCGCGCCACGAGGTCGCGGATAGCTTCCTGATTGGGTTCGATCAAATCCCCGCCAGCTTCGGCATGTTGGCCTTCCAGGAAGCCCTGGCGCAACGTCCACACCCGGCCGCCGACGCGCTCTCGCGCTTCCAAGACTGTGACCCGCGCGCCATCGCCATGCAAGTCTACAGCCGCCGCCAGGCCTGCAAGCCCCGCTCCTGCGACGATGACGGACCGGCCGCGCAGTCGTGCTTCGGTGAGCATCGGCAGTCCTCCGTCAGGTCTCTTGAATCAGCTCGTTGGACAATTCATCGGGATTGTCGCCAAGCCCAGCCGGACAGAACCGGGCCAGCACGTCTCCACAACGGGCGATCGCTTCGCACAGCGCCTCCGTCGGGCGGCCTGCACGGATGCCGTCAACGAGGCCCGCCACGATCTGATCCCAGGTATCGGGTGGCACCCGGTCGTTGATTCCCTTGTCCGCCAGCACGTGCACACGATGTTCGAGCAGCGAGACCAGAATCAGAATGCCGGTGCGATCCCTGGTCTTGTGAAGCCCGTGCCGATAGAAGGCCTGTTCAGCGCGGAGGCGGACTTTCATCGCCATCCGTTCGGGCGAGGTGAAGAGCCGGATCAGGGTGGGAAAGGTTCCCACCCATTGGCCCAGCACGTACGCGCCCACGACCGCGAGCAACAGCCAGCCGGCGTTGGCCGCATGCCAGCCCCACGGAGCCCACTCGCTGTCGACCACGAGGAGCACGGTCAGCATGAGCAGCGCCGAGGCCAACCCGACCCGATAGCCGACATCACGATAGCGTGCCGACGCGGGGACGATCATTGGGACGATCTCGCCGCGGGTTCCGCGTTCCGCCGCCCGCACGGCGCTTCGTATTTTGTCGAGGTCTTTGTCCGAGAAGCGAATCATCTTACCAGTCCCCAGAGGCCCCCCCACCGCCAAAGTCCCCGCCACCACCGCTGAACCCGATCTCGCCGGCGGACCCGATCACGTCGCCGCCGAAGGCGACCGGCGGTCCCCAATCGAAATCGAACCCGCTGCGGGCCCGGCGTCGCCGGCTGGGCGGAAGCGAGACGAGCCACACAATCAGCACAAACGTCGCCACTGCGGCGAGCACGCCGAGCAGGAGACTTGCCGACTGGGCAATGGAGAACGAGAAGACACTCCCCAGCAGTCCCCTTGCGCTCTGACGGCGGGCACTGAGTAGCAGCCCGACAACGGTCCCGACCAACACAGCGAGCACCACCGTGAGGATCGCCGAGGAGCTGGCCACGGCCTGCGGAGCAGGCTGGCGCACCGGAGCAGTGTAGGTACCCTCAATCGTGCCTACAATCGCCTGCAGCCCCGCGGCGATCCCGCCCGGAAAATCGCCGACCCGAAACCGCGGGACGATTTCCTCCCGGATGATGCGCGACGCGCGTGCGTCCGTGAGGACGCCTTCCAATCCATAGCCGACTTCGATCCGGACTTTCCGCTCGCGCTTGACCACGAGCAACAGCACGCCGTTGTCCGTTCCTTTTTGGCCGAGCCTCCAGGTCGTCGCCACCCGGTGGGCGTACTCTTCGAGCGGCTCGCCCTCGAGGGATGCGATGGTGAGCACCGCCACTTGGTTGCCGGTTTTGACCTCATGGGCTTCCAGCTCGGACGATAGTGCGGCAGCCAGATCGGGTGGCAGTAGACGCGCCTGATCCACAATGCGGCCGCTGAGAGGCGGGACGTCGAGGCCGAAAGAGGGCTCGACCGAGAGGCCGGTCAAAAGCCAGGCAACGGTTGCACCAACGACCGCGGTGACACTGATACCTTTTTTGGTCGCTCTTTGCCCGCTCTTCAGCCTCAACCTAGACCTAAGTACCTAAAACTTGATGTCGGGTGGCTTCGTGACGGCCTTTTCGTCTGCCACGGTGAAATTGGGCTTGACGTCAAGATGAAGGATGTACTTGGCGGTCAGATTGGTCGGGAAGAAGCGCACCGCCTTGTTGTATTCGGCTACTTTCTCGATGTATCGCTTGCGGGCAACGGCGATGCGGTTTTCGGTACCCTCTAGTTGGCTCTGGAGATCGCGGAAATTCTCGTTGGCCTTCAGGTCCGGATACTTCTCCACCACGGCCAGCAGGCGCGCCAGGGCAGAAGAGAGTTCCTGCTGTGCGGCCTGGAATTTCTCGAACGCCGCCTGGTCCTTGAGCACTTCTGGGGTGAGCTGGAGGCCGGCGACTTGCGCGCGCGCCCGCGTGACGCTCTCCAAGGTCTCACGCTCATGGGCCGCATAGGCTTTCACCGTTTCGACCAGATTCGGAATCAGGTCCGCTCGGCGTTGATACTGATTGAGCACTTCGCTCCAGGCGGCATTGGTTTCCTCGTCGAGTCCTTGCAACTCGTTGTATCCGCAACCCGGCAAAACCAGCAAAGCGCCCGCCAGCGCGACCATCGATATTCTCCGACGTGCGTTCATGTGCCAACTCTCCTCCTGACCGTGTTTTCTGAGATAGACACGGTCCCGCTGCGATCAAGTCCTGCCCCAGCCGAGGCCATCACCAGGCCGGCGCGGAAGCCCCACGCCGGCGCTTCCCTTCACCCGTCCAACCGCGTGGCCTGCCCCGCGCTTCTCGCCTGAATGAAGGCCAGCAGCCGTTTGTCCTCCTGGGCCTTGCGGAGAAACTTAAAGGCGATTCCCCGCGGCCCGACCGATCGAACCATGGCGGCGAGTTCAAGGGGCGGCTCCCGTTCATCGATGGCGATCTGCAGATAGAAAATCTCGTCAACATGGACTTGCGTGTCGCTCTTGATGATACAGCCGCCCATAGAGAGATCCATGATGGTGCCTTCGCCGCGCACCCGCCCTCCTGAAAACGAGAGGAACAAGTGGACCGGAATACGCAGATGCTCCCGCCGGTCGATCAGATGCTTGGGATACTCCTGCCCGAAGCGGGGCGCCAAAAACCGATGGTTACAGAATTGACAGCGGAATGGGGAGATGAAGATCAGGCCGGCTAGGTATTCCCACACCGTCCGACAGCGTGACCGCAGCACGCCGTCTTTTCCGCAGTGGGGACAACGCAGCGGTGGGGTCATGGCTCAACGATCCCCACAGTCCTTCGTCCCGGCCTTTCGTCTTCCCCTTGTCGCTAGTAGGCTTCGCATCGCCGACCGCGCGGTCCTGGCACGAAGGGTTCGCCGATTTCTCCGCCGTGGTCGCAGATTATCGTCCGGCAAGGTTCCTCCTGAGGATCGCCGATAAGGTCCTTCACCGATATCCGATCGGCGGGATCCTGTCAAGCGGAAGCGCCGGTTCTGCAGCCGAGAAGGTGATGCTCCGAAGCGCGAGGAACATGAGCCGTATCAGGGGGATCAGACACCCGCGCACACCGCGGTCCAGGAGAGGGCAGGTCACTCAGATCGTCGCAGATCGTCGTCTAAGCGGCGGATCGGCAGTTGCACACTCCGCACCCTGAGTGTAAAAGACCGCTGTTGGCTGCCTGGAATCACCATGACCCACCGCGCGAAATGCCTCGGTTGGCTGGCAGGATTGGCCATCTTGGTCGTCGCCTGCGACTCCGACGTGCAGATTGTCAGGATTGCTGCGCAGGATTTTCGTTTCGACCCGGCAGAAGTGCGGGCATTTGCGGGCAGACCGCTTCGCCTGAGAATCGTGAACGAAGGCCGAGAGCCGCACGAGTTCTCCGGTCCCATCTTGGCAGATCCGCAGGTTCGCCAGACCTTAGAGCCCTCCTCGGACGCCGCAGCTCCTCCAGGGTGGATTCGGATCCTGCCCGGTCAGTCCCTGGAACTTACACTCCGGCTCTCGCCGGGCGCCTACCCCTTTCATTGCCGAGTCCGCGGGCACAAAGGCATGACCGGGATCCTGCTTGTCGAGGAGCCTTTATCTCGTTTATCTCGTTGAAAGTGTGAGCCTTTTTCACCTTCACCCAATGGCTCGTCGTCGGCCTCCAGATTAGAGATTTTTAACCTACTCTTAACATCGCTCTAATCTTGCGATGTTAGCTTCCGGGCGTGAGGAGAGGCCCCGAGGGAACCTGGGCACAACCCAAGGAGGTGGCTGCCATGACCTGTGAACGTTGCAAGGGGCTGATGGTGGAGGAATGGCGTCCGGACTTCTCACCCGAGACTTATACCTGGCGGTGTATCAACTGCGGGGCGATCACCGATCCGTTGATCGCACGCAACCGCTCATTGACCCAGCGGATGGTCAAGCAGCCAGCCTTGAACGCAGCTTGAGATGACGGATTGGGGCCGGCGGAGGATACTATCGGCCCGATCGAAGACATTCGCCTGCGTGGACATCGCGCTTCTGGAAAGACCGAACTCCTCTCCTGACACGAGAGTGCAATCCGAGGAGTCCTTCGCTCCCCTGAGCCCGATGTCCACTTCTTTTTCTTTTTTTCTTTCGGCCAAACCGCGCCGGAGGATTGCCTCTTGCCCGCTTAGGACTTGCAGCTCGTCAATGCGGGACATGCGAGACAGAGAACTCTGCCCACAGAAAGGTGTGATCCGAAGGATCCTTGGCGCGTCGCGGCTCGATATCCACATCCGCCTTGACACACTTCGCAGCGAGCGGCATCGTGGCCAGGATATGATCGATCCGCCACCCCTTGTTCGTTTCCAGTGAACGTGGCGAGCGATAATCCCAGAACGTGTATTGTCGGCGCTCAGGATAGAGCTTGACGAACACATCCTGCCATCCCCATTTCACCGCTTTCTCATACGCCTTCCGCGCCTCTTCGTGATAGCAGACGTGTTTGAGGTGTTGTTCCGGGCTATGCACGTCGATCGGCCTCGGTGCGACATTCATGTCTCCGCACCAGATAGCCGGCTGCTCCGGCGACAGATGCTTGGCGAAGTAGCGGCGGAGCCGGTCGAACCATTGCAATTTGTAGGCGTACTTCGGCGAGTTAATCTCGTATCCCTGCGGCACGTAGGTGTTGATGATCGGAATGCCTTGGATGATGGCTCGCATGAGCCGTGAGTCGTCCGGGTCTCCGCCGTCGTCGAACCCGTAGAAGACCGCGTCCGGTTCCGCGCGGCTGAGGATCGCCACGCCGTTGTACCCCTTGATCCCGCGAAAACTGACCGCATAGCCGGTCTCCGCCAGCGCCAGCACCGGGAATTCCGCATCTTGCACCTTGGTCTCCTGCAGGCACAGCACATCGGGTTTATGCCGCTCCAACCAGTCTAGGACGATCGGCACACGTTTCCGGATCGAGTTGACGTTAAACGTGGCAATCTTCATGCAACGGTCTGCCCCAAAACAGACGTGATGGGATCGCAGGAGGGAAGAGGCCCCTGGCACGCGTTCATTTCTTGACCATCGCCGAGAGATACCCCCGCAGGATCGCCTGTTCAATGCGCGACCGGCCGCGGGCCGGCGCCGGGAAACGCAAGTGAAGGTCGATGCGGCCCGGCTCGGGGATCGATACAATTACGCGCGGATCTAACGACGGCGCTTCTAGCAGGTTCTTTTCCTCCAAAGATTGCATGTGCCGTTTCGCGTCTTCAAGGTACGGCGCGCACTCGGCTTTGGCGACCTCCAGCAGAACCTGTTCCGCTTTTTGCCACTCATCCTCGCTCCGCAACGGAACCGTTGTCACATGCAGCACATACTCCTCGGTGTAGGTCTCGTTGACCAACGGATGGGTGAAGAGAAGACTGTTGGGGAAGACCACGGCACGGCCGGTGGAAAGATGCGACGCCTGACCCGGTCCGATCTCCAACAGGGTTGTCGCGAACAGGTCTTGATCGAGCACGATGCCGCGATACCCGGCGATCTGGATCCGATCGCCCACCGAATACGCGTTCGCTCCCACACGCAAGGCGGCCCCGCTGACGCAGAGGATCAGTTCCTTGGTCGCCAGGACCAGCGCCACCGCGATGGCGACCAGGGACACCGCAAAGGCCTGCAGCTCGTGGGCCCAGATGAAAAACAACCCCATCACAAAGACGAACGCCACCGTGTTGCGGACGGTCACGATCCATCGCAGCTTGGAATCCGTCGAGATGCGGGGGTTTTTGGTGATGGACCGAACCAGGACGGTCCGCAGGATCAGAAGGACGAACAAGAGAGCCAGCGACTTTGCGACATCGGCCAGGAAGGCGCTGTCGAGATTTGGAAACCATTGTTGGATGAGGCCCATCTTCGTTCAGACAGGGCAGTTCATCGACTGCAAAGGTAACAGCCGTCCACCAGGGCGAGTGTTTTCTCTTACCTCTTCTTATTTTGTCTTATTGCGACGCCGCTTTCTCGTGGTTTCTTGGCACGCAGTCTTCCCGTCTCCAGCTCTTCAGGACCTTCGATTCGTCGAAGGTGAGGACATAGCGGTAACAGTAGAGTGTCTCGCGCGCGCCCTCGCCGTTGCTCCTGCCGATGAGCGCGGCGGCCTGCTGGGTCACATTCAACGCCCCCCTGGTCATGGTGTCGAGGCTCCAGGGACGCAGCTCCTTGTCGCTCATGGGAAACCGATAGGTCCATACGCTCTCGCCACCTAGCACGGGAGTCTTGGCGGTATGAGGCGGCCCGAGTTTCTCGGCAATCTCTTCCTGGGTAAGCCGGTTGATCCCCCGTTTCAAATAGGTGTCACGCCAGGGCCCTCCGCAGGCGGCTAGGACCAGACACAGAAAGGGAATAAAGGTGCACTGGACCACCGGCCGACTCGCTTGCTTCACTGGCTCGCTGGATCGCCGGCGCGTCATGGCGTGTTCGAATCGTGTTTCTCTCTCATCCGTCGAAGCGTGCAGTACAGGGCATAACCCTGCGCCATCATGCCGGTCACGAGCAACCCCAGCGCGGTCCTGAGCCAGATGGACTCCGGATGTTCCAATCCGTGCACGCCGCTGATGAATCCCAGGGCGATCGCGCCGATTCCGACCGATCGGGCGATCGCGGCACGTTGCCGGGAGTGTCTCTTTGATCCTTCATCCATGGCGCAACCGCGCCGGTACGCTACACCGGGTGCCTCCCAGACTTCAACCCTGTGGCTTGGCCGCGGCTGCCCGGCTCTGCTTGCTCCGGATCGCAGCCGCCCGCTCTTCCAGTTTTACTGCCTCCTCCGCTCGCCGCGTTTTCCGCAGCAGTGCGGCATAGTCCTCCAGACTTTTGGCGACATCGGGATGGTCCGCCCCCAGAGCCTTTTCTCTGATCGCCAGGGCCTGCTGATACAGCGGCTCGGCCCGTGCATAATGGCCTTGGGCCATGTGCAACATCGCCAGATTGCTCAAGCTCAAGGCGACGTCGGGATGGTCCTGACCGAGGACTTTTTCCTTGATTGTCAGGGCCCGCTCAAGAAGCGGCTCCGCTTGAGCGTATTGACCGTGCATCCGGTGCAGGACACCCAGGTTATTGAGCGTCGCCGCCACGTCGGGATGTTCTTCCCCGTGCACGTCCTGGTAAATCTCGAGCGCTCGGAGGTAGACCGGCTCCGCTTCCACATATTTGCCCTGCGCCGCATAGACCTGCGCCAACTGACTCAGCGTGACGGCGACGCGGCGATCCTTGCGCCCGAACGCCTCGGCCTTCGCGATGGCGGCGGCATAAATGCGCTCGGCCTCGGCGTAATCGCCGCGCTTGATCGCCCGGTGGCCGGCCTGCATGGCGGACTCCCAGGTTTCCTGGGCGCAGGCGAACAGAGTGCAGGCCAGTAACCAAACCGCGTGAAACAGTACCGCTGTGCTCGGTCGCGCGCGCATGACACGAAGCGCTCCACGGACGCGAACAACGCGTTTTCTACTCGCCGCCTTCGGACACACAAGGATCTTCGGAACAGCGCGCCTCGTTCCCGGCGAACATGGTACACCATGATCAACCCCGGTCGCTATCGCCGCTTGAAGGGCAAGCGATAACGGTCATCGGCGCATCGGCCCTCTGAGGACGGGGGAGAGATTCGGCTTCTTTTGCGCACCGGACAAAGAGCGCGGTCGTGGGTTCAGGTCGAAGACGATGTGTTTCGAAACGGTACGGGTGAAGGGACGGTTGGCGCGCCTGGTTTAACGGCTTAATGAGACTGAAGTCACAAATAACTCCAGTGGGAGAAGGTCGCAGCCTGACCCCGGCGTACGCCCGCCCGGTCAATGACTGTCCAGATGACGGCGCGCTCGACCAGGAACCTGCGGCCGCTGCGGGAGACGCGCACCCCCCGATAGTCGTCGATGAAGCCCCGTGACGCCGCTTGGGCAAGCATGCGCTCCCGCTCGGCCCACTCACCTGGCTCGGCTGTGAGCCGCGACGGGGTCTTCGTCAACTGCTCCCACGTATACTCCCAGAGGTCCAAGGCCGCCTGGTTTCCATAATTGAGGACCGGATCGTCTTCCATCCCGTGGGAGACAACCACGAACGGGGCCGTGAAGAGGGCTTGCGCCTGATCCTCCGCCGTGCCCACCCGCTCCAGTAACTCGCGTCCGGTCCACTGGCGAAAACTGTCCAGCAGCAACTGGCACCAGTCGACGAGGGCGGGAGCTCTCCACTCCGGAGTGGTCCCCATGGTCGCCGTCTCGTGAACCAAAAACGCAACAGGCGCGTAAGCGCTGCGGCTCACGTGCCCGCTGTACGTAGCATGCGCTGGTCGGCGGATTCAACAGCCTGTCACATTCCGCTCTTGCGGAGCTGCCGCACAAACACCGGCTGACCTTTCTTGCCCATCAGGGTCATGACGAGGTCTCCGCGCTTCATAAAGACCTGGTGCTCTTGGTCGTTCCAATCCTGGATGATCGTGACGCAATGCCAGGTCTCCGCCGCAGCCGCAGCCCCCTTGGTCCGTACTGTCATCAGGCCGTCACGCGCGAAGCCGTACGTCACGACCGCCGGAATCTCCTGGAAGATCTTGTCGGGACTTTCCCGAAACGGCTTGGGGGAATGTGCCGATTTCATGTTCCCGTCGGCAGTGAACTGAAACACCTGGTACGGGAGCAGATAGGGCGCGTTCGGGTTCTTGAACTCGTAGGGTGTCGTATATTTCACCAGGTGCCACGTTCCGACGAGATCATGGGCCTTGCAGAAGCGGGACAAAGGGGTGCCCGCGGCGGCCTGTCCGGTCGCCGGTTTAGTCGCCTGACTCTCACCGGCGCCAACAAACACCGGCATCAACATCAATGGGACGCAGACAAGCAAAACGACTATCGCCATTCGCGTTCGCATTGCCACTCCTCCCTTCAACCTTCAATCCTGACAGTGGCCGATCGTTCGCGGCCATCGCTATCAAACAAAGGTAGCAAACGTATCTAAGTGGTGGGAAAAGCAGGGCGAGAATTGAATCTGCCGGGCTCGGCAGCCGAATGGCTCTGGACCGGGGAACAGGCTGGCTGGTTAGCAACCGCGCGATCCGACCATATCACAGGTACCGGCTGCACCAGACGACTTGACGCCGATAGGCTCCGATGCGCACCATCATGGAGCCACAGTCGCAGCAGCCGCCTTGCGGCGACGACTACGACTGGCTGTGTGCCGTGTGCGGGAGAGAGGAGAAGCAATGCTGACCATTCGCCCGGCGATTGAGAAGGACTTCAACTCCATCCTCGAGATCCAACGGGAAGCCTTCGGCGAGTACGCCGGGCTTTACGCCACCAGCGCCTGGACGACCGAGACGCTAGACGACCTGAAGCGAGACGCGCAGGAAAAGAAGATCCTGGTCGCGGAGTGGGAGGGGACCGTGGTCGGCTCGGTGCGCTTCTGGGTGGTCGGTGGCGTCTGTGTCATCCGGCTGCTATCCGTCAAGCCTTCCCACCAAGGACGTGGGATCGGCCAGGCGCTGATGCGGGAAATCGAGCGAATGGCGACGGGCGCTCACAAACTCTACGTCTGCACGATGCTCCGCACCTCCCGCAACGTGCACCTGTTCTTGAAGCTCGGGTATCGTCCCGAGTCGCTGCTGCCGAACCATTACAACCGGATGGACATGATCTGCTTCGCCAAGTATCCTCAAGGCCTGTAGCCGCCCGGCTACCGCTTCCAGATTCTGCAGTGAAGCTGTTATACTGCCGTCCTCGTTGATTGATCGATTCGCGTGCCGAGGTTTTTCATATGGCCGGCAAGACCCTCTTTGAGAAGATTTGGGATGCTCATGTCGTGCGGCAAGAACCGGACGGCACGACCCTGCTGTACATCGACCGGCACCTGGTCCACGAAGTGACCTCGCCGCAGGCCTTTGAAGGCTTGAGACTGGCGGGTCGCCGCGTTCGTCGGCCGGGGGCAGTGCTGGCCGTGCCTGATCACAATGTGCCAACCACCGACCGCCGCTTCGGGATCGTCGACCCGGTCAGCGCAAATCAGATTCACACGCTGGAGAAGAATTGCAAAGAGTTCGGCATCACGCTATTCGGCCTGCACGATGTGCGCCAGGGCATCGTGCATGTGATCGGCCCCGAGCAGGGTCTCACGCTCCCCGGCATGACCATCGTTTGCGGCGATTCTCATACCTCGACGCACGGCGCATTCGGCGCGCTCGCCTTCGGGATCGGGACCAGCGAAGTGGAGCATGTGCTGGCAACCCAGTGTCTGGTCCAGAAACGGCCGAAGACGATGGAAATCCGGGTGGACGGGAAACTCCCGGATCGCTGCTCGGCGAAGGATGTAATCCTGGCGATCATCGGCAAGATCGGAACGGCGGGTGGCACCGGCTACGTGGTGGAGTACACCGGTTCGACGATCCGCGATCTGAGTATGGAAGGCCGCATGACGCTCTGCAACATGTCGATTGAAGCCGGGGCGCGGGCGGGCATGGTCGCGCCGGACGACAAGACGTTCACGTACATCGAAGGACGGCCGATGGCGCCGAGGGGCACCCTACTTCGCCAGGCGGTCGAAGCCTGGCGCCAGCTGGTGACTGACCCTGACGCGGCGTATGACCGGACGGTTGCCCTCCAGGCCGAGGATATCGCTCCACAAGTCACCTGGGGCACCAGCCCCGGCATGGTAGTCGGTGTGGACGGCAGAGTGCCGGACCCGAGCGAGATGCCTGACGAGAAAACCCGCAAGGCCGCCGAACGGGCGTTGGAATACATGGCGCTCAAACCCGGCACGCCGATTACCGAGATCCGAATCGACAAGGTCTTTATTGGCTCCTGCACGAATTCCCGTATCGAGGATCTCCGGCTGGCTGCCAGTTTCGCCAAAGGCAAGAAGGTGGCGAAAGGCGTCCACGCGATGGTGGTGCCTGGCTCCGGGCTCGTGAAGCAACAGGCCGAGCAGGAGGGACTTGACCGGATCTTCAAGGATGCCGGTTTCGAGTGGCGAGAGGCAGGCTGCAGCATGTGTCTCGCGATGAACGCCGATGTGTTGCAACCGGGCGAGCGCTGCGCCTCCACTAGCAACCGCAACTTCGAAGGCCGGCAGGGGGCGGGCGGCCGCACGCATCTGGTGTCGCCGGCGATGGCCGTGGCTGCCGCGATCGAGGGGCACTTTGTGGACATACGAAACTGGCCATGACCTGGAGTGCTGAGCGATGCGTTGATCGAGCCGAACTCAGAACTCGGCGCTCACGCCTCATAACTGGACTTTGAGCATGCAGCCTTTCACGACGCACACCGGCCTCGTCGCCCCGCTGGATCGGGTCAATGTGGATACCGATCAGATCATCCCGAAGCAGTTCCTGAAGACGATCGGGCGAACAGGACTGCGGGAAGGCCTCTTCTACGACTGGCGAAGAAAGCGCGACGGCTCCCCGGATCCCGACTTTTTTCTCAATCAGCCGCGGTATCAGGGAGCGACGATCTTGCTCACTCGCGACAATTTTGGCTGCGGCTCCTCGCGGGAACACGCTCCCTGGGCACTGCTCGACCAGGGCTTCCGCTGCCTCATCGCGCCCAGTTTCGCCGACATCTTCTACAACAACTGTTTTCAGAACGGTATCCTGCCGGTGGTGCTCAAACCCGAGGAAGTGCAGGCATTGTTCCAATCCGTCCTCGCTCAACCCGGCTATCAGGTTACTGTCGATCTTGCCGCGCAAACCGTCTCCACGCCGGAAGGTACGAGTTACCATTTCGACGTGGATCCTTTCCGCAAAGACTGCCTCTACCACGGCCTCGATGCCATCGACCTCACACTTAAGCACGAGCCGGCCATCGCTGCCTACGAGGCCCGCCGCAAGACCGAGGCGCCCTGGTTGTTTACGGACCTCTGACCTTGACCTCAGGACGCTGACGGCCGACGGGCCCATGAGCTATCTTTTTTTCTGTGGACCGTGCCGTCGCCGGAGAAGCCGTGCGCGCACCTTTCACCTGGGAGCCCTATTCCGATGCAACGAGAACTTGACCTGCTCCAAGACGCCGTCCGGCTTGCCGGGACGCGAGTCCTTGAACTGGCGCGCAATGGGTTCACCACGCACCAGAAGGCCGACCGGTCCCCTGTCACCTCGGCAGACCTGGAAGTCAATCGGCTGTTGTATGACAGGCTGATAGGAGCCTTCCCGGACGACGGCTGGCTCTCGGAGGAAACCCCCGACAGTCCAGTCCGCCTGCAGAAGAAGCGGGTCTGGATCGTCGATCCGATCGACGGCACCAATGCCTTCATCAGAGGGTTGCCGGAATTCTGCATCTCGGCCGCCCTGGTGGAGAGCGGTCAGCCGCTCGTCGGTGCCGTCTTAAATCCCGTTACCGATGAACTCTTCACCGCCATCCGTGGACAAGGATTCCGGCTGAACGGAAATCCGCCACCACCGGCGACCCATGCCGGGCGACCGGTCATCCTGGTCAACCCCTGGGAACTCTCGGCCGGCCGGTTCGCGTCCGCGGAGGAGACCGCCGTATGTCGCCCGATGCACTCGATTGCCTATGCGCTAGCGCTAGTGGCTGCGGGGCGGGCCGACGCGGCGCTTACGTTCAAGCGCGAGCACGAATGGGACCTTGTGGCTGGCGTGCTGCTGATCCGAGAGGCTGGCGGAACCGTGACGGACGGAGCGGGCAAGCCGTTCCGCTTCAACCAGCCGCGGCCGTCGATGCAAGGCACAGTGGCCATGGCACCTGGGTCCGCCGAGCGAGTCGAGGCCCTCCTCCATAGGCTGATGGCTCAGCACCGCAGCAAAACCCGGCCCTAAACCTTCCTTCCTGCTTCACGAACGCGCAAGTAAGTCCAACACCATCTTCCGGTGCGGAATGCCCGCGTCCATGAAGACCTCACCGATCGCCCGAAAGCCTTCCCGTTCGTAGAAGCCGATTGCCTGGGTCTGCGCCGCCAATTCGACCTTCGGGAGGCCGCGCTCGATTGCGGCCTTGAGCAACGCCTGGAGCATCGCCCGGCCCACCCCGCGCCCTCGCCATTCCTTCAACACCGCCATGCGGCCGATCTTGCCATCCGGCTGCAGACGCGCGGTGCCAATCGCATCGTCGCTGTCGCTCCAAGCCAGGATATGGAGACAAGCGGGATCGAGACCGTCCCATTCTAACTCCTCCGGCACACCCTGCTCGCGCACAAACACGAGTTCGCGGATGCCGCGAATGATGGATTCCGATGTCTCCCACGGAACGAGCGTGAGGCGCGGTTGGAGCGGAGCTGCCTTCATGAGGGATCCTGTAGCTGAATGTCCGGCAAGCCGCGGTGTGCGGCATTGAATCCTGCCCGGCTGATGCCGACCCGGGTGTCGCCAAAGACCCGGTGGAACGTCTTGACGACGTCGTCGAACGGTGCCAGGCCGGTCCAGGCGCTCCACCCGTTGGCGTCCAACAGCATCGGTAATTTCGTCTGCTTGGTCCGCTGTCCCTCGCGGCTACCGTCACCGAGGAGATAGTGATCCAGGACCACACGGTCACAGGCCGCTTCAAGTCGTCGCGCGAAGGTCAATGGATCGTCCAGCGGGAGCAAGGGGCTCACAGCGGCTACGGTGCAAAGCCCCGCCTGCCGCAGGGTGCGGAGAGCCGCGATCCGCGCAGCCGGCGGGTAGGCATGGTGGGGAAACGGCGGCGGCAAGGCCTCCTTGTCCGTCTCCACCGTGATATTGATCTCAAGCCGGCACCGCTGGTGCAACGCGAGCAGGAGCGAGAGATCCTCAATGACTAGCGGAGTATGGGATTGGATCACCAGCAGATCCGGCGGCCGCGCGAGCATTTCCTCCAACAGGCGGCGCATCCGCCTCATCGTGCGCTCCTGCGGCGGATAAGGCTCGGTCACACTGGAAAGAAAGATCCGAAGGGGCTTGGGCTCGCCGCGGATTGGCCGTTTCAGCCGATCGTACTGGGCCCGATAGGCCTCCACGAAGCCGGTCTTGACGTCCAAGAAGCGTCCCCACGCGCGGCCCAGCGTGTGATGCGGATTCCACTGCGCATAACAGTAGAGGCCGCAGAGCGAGTTTCCCAAGGCGCACCCGCGGTACAAGTTGATCGTATGGGTGAAGCCCCCTCCCAGATAGCCTCCAGTGGGATTCAGAATGGTTCTGATGGGAATCTCCCGAATCTGCATAGCCGCCCGCCTCCGTGTTGCCGCGTCGGCATGGGAACTCGGCTCGCCTATGGTACTATCAACATGATCCGTCCTCATAGGGAGGGCACCTCATGCGTGTCGCGGTATTGGGAACCGGGCTCCTGGGTGGGCCGATTGCCGAACGACTTCAGGCGACCGGCCACCACGTCGTCGTGTACAACCGGACTCGGGCCAAGGCCGAGCCGTTACGTGAACGAGGCATTGCCATCGCCTCCCGGCCGGAGGAGGCCATCCGACCCGTCGAGTGCATCCTATTGGTGCTGGTGGACGCGGCGGCGATCCGGAGCGTCTTGTGGACCGACCCGGTGAGAAAGGAACTGGCTGGCCGCACCGTCATCCAGATGGGGACCATCAGCCCATCGGAGAGTCGGGCGCTGAAAGAAGAGGTCTGTGCGGTTGGCGGCGACTATCTCGAAGCGCCGGTCTTGGGAAGTATTGCGGAGGCCAAGGCCGGGACCCTGCAGGTGATGGTTGGCGGCAGCCAGGAGCAATTTGTCCGGTGGGCGTCCCTGTTCCGATCGCTGAGCCGCGAACCGCGATTGATTGGCCCTGTCGGCCAGGCGGCTGCGCTTAAACTGGCGCTCAACCAGTTGATTGCCGCCGAAATCGCCGCGTTCGCTCTCAGCCTGGGATTGGTGCAGCGTCATGGGATCGACGTGGAGACGTTCATGGCCATCCTCCGTAACAGCGCGCTCTACGCCCCCACCTATGACAAGAAACTGCCCCGGCTGCTCCACCGCGAGTATACTAACCCGAACTTCTCGACGCGGCACTTGCTCAAGGACATCGAGCTCTTTGGGGACGAGGCGAAAGGCTGCCGACTCAACACCGTCAGTCTGGATGGAATTCGTCACTTGTTGCAGAAAACGATCGGCCTGGGCCTGGCCGAGGCGGACTACTCCGCCCTGTACGAGGCCGTGAACCCCGCGCAGGGGAAGGACACCTGATCGGAGGACCTTTCGGCATGGCCGACCAGTCCGTTGAACCCCACGTCTTCATCATCTTGGGCGCGACCGGTGATCTCACACGGCGCAAGCTCCTGCCCGCGCTGTACCGCCTGCGAGATCAGGGAGTCCTGGAAAAGCGCACTCCCTTGATCGTCGGCGCCGCCCTGCCTGAGATCGGGGAAGAGGGATTCCGCCTCTGGGCATTCGAGGGACTGCGCAAAGCGGGCTGGCCAAGCGACAAAGAATTGCGCGCATGGTGCGAGGAGTGTCTGTACTATCACGCGCTGCCCACCGGGAGTGCGCAGGATTATGAAGCGCTGGCGGCCTATGTCCGTCGGCTGGAACGGATGCATGGGATACCGGAGAATCGTGTGTTTTACCTGGCCTTGCCTCCGGCTGCCGTGCCCGACGCGATCGAAGGGCTGGATCACGCCGTCCTCCTCAAGAGCCACGGCTGGATCCGGGTCGTGGTCGAAAAACCGTTCGGCCATGACTTCCACTCCGCCCGCGCCTTGAACACGCTGTTGCACCGGTACCTGGAAGAGCCCCAGATCTATCGGATTGATCACTACTTAGGGAAAGAGACGGTGCAGAACCTCCTGGCGTTCCGTTTCGCCAACCCGATCTTCGAATCATTGTGGAACCGCCACACGGTGGAGAACGTGCAAATCACGGTCGCAGAAGACATCGGGGTCGAACACCGCGGCACCTACTATCAGCAGGCTGGCGCGCTCCGTGATATGGTCCAGAATCACCTGACCCAGCTCATGACGGTGGTCGCGATGGAGGTGCCGGTCTCCTTCGAGGCCGGTGCGATTCAGGCGGAGCGCCTGAAAGTACTCCATTCAGTGTCACCCATTGCGCGGGAGGACGTCGTCTTCGGGCAGTACACCGCCTGGCAGATCGCGGGTCACACGATCAAAGGCTATCGCGAAGAGGCCGGAGTGCCGGGAGATTCGTTGACCGAAACCTACGTGGCGCTGAAAGTCGATATCAACAACTGGCGATGGAAAGGCGTGCCCTTCTACCTTCGGACCGGCAAGCGGCTGCCGCGCAAGTTGACCCAGGTCGCGGTGACCTTCCGGGAAGCCCCGACGCAGGTATTCCGGTCGCTCGAACCGGGCAGTATCGCGCGCAATAAACTGGTGATCACTCTCCAGCCCAGCGAAGGGTTCTCTCTCTGCTTCTCGGTCAAAAGCCCGGGACGGCCGTTCCGCCTGACCGACCACGCGTTGCATTTCGACTATGAAAAAGCCTTCGGCCAACTGCCCGAGGCCTACGAGACCCTGCTCCGCGACATCATGATCGGCGACCAGACACTCTTCGTGAGTGCGGAATTCACCGAAACGGCCTGGCGTCTGTACGACCCCTTGCTGCAAGGCGAGAAGACCATCCACTTCTACACCGCCGGCACATGGGGCCCCAGCGAGGCCGATGAATTGGTAGCGCGGTATGGGCATCACTGGCAGTTAGGGTGGTGAGGGGGACTCGCTCCTCGCTCCTCCGGTGCACCGCCGCAACCGCTGGCAGCACATCGCCTGGCAGCAGGACAATCCATCCCTCAGCGAAACAGAGGGGCATGTCACGCAGAAAAGAACCCGGAGCAGCCACCGACAAAACGCTGGACGCGTTGGACCATCAGGCTCTGGCACTGGAATCACCGCCCACGCAGACAAAGGAGCAGGCTACTCAAGAGACTGGAGCAGGAGAAGCAGCAACTCCGACAACTGCTCAAGCGACTCCACGTCGAGGTTCAGAAGTCGAAGGGGATTGCCGCAGGTAAAGACAGAGGTGCTGGCCAAGCTGGAGCATCTTCAAGAAGTGTAATTGACGCTCCGCAAGGCAGAGCGCCCCCTGGCGCTTGAGGAGCAGCGAGCCAACATTCTCAAGGCTCTGAGCGAGTTCGAATCCATCGCGCATGAAATAGACGAAAAATTGCAAGCGGACGTTTCGGAGCTTGTTCGAGTGAACAAGGTGGGAAAGGTCCGGAGTGAAAGAGGTCTGGGGGGAATCTTTGCTCGTGCGGAGCCACCAGTGGAGGTCACTGCCGGCTTGCTTGGCTATGCGCTGCTCCCTGCGCTATCGCCAGCACTGTTCATCCAGCGCGGCAGATCCAGATAAGAAAAGACTCCCGACCCCTTTTCCATCGCCTCGCGCACCATCTTGATCCTCCTTGCGCTGACATCCCGCGGCCTTTTTCCTGACATAGGGCGCCCGGAGAGGTCAAGCCCGCCTTCACGCGAGACTGGCTGCGCCCTCATGAGAGGCCGCGGGCTCCTCAGCACACCGACAGCATGCCGGTTCTTCACATGCTCGTCGATTCGGCAAATGATCGACGCTCTTGGTAAGCAGGCTGGATTTGACCAGTCCGGTAAGCGTGGTAGTACATGAGGACTTTTTTGACATAAAAGCAAGTTTCGCGGATCGGTGTCACCCGCTGATGCCGCTTCACCCGATATTCGCCGGCATTGTACGCAGCCAGGGCCAGCGTCAGATCACCATTAAAACGGTCGATGAGATAGCGCAGATGTTTGGCGCCACCCCGGATATTCTCGACCGGATTGAATGGATCGCGCACCTTGAGCGACGCGGCCGTGCGCGGCATCAGTTGCATCAGCCCCTGCGCCCCCCTCCGAGAGACGGCGGCAGGGTCGAAGTCGGATTCGACCTTGATGACCGCCCACAGGAGGGCAGGATGCAACCCATACCGTCGAGCATACCAGGCAATGGCCTGTTCCAATTCGCGCTGAGAGAGGCGGGCGCCGATGGACGTGGTTCTGGGGGGAAGCGGTTGATCGCGTCGATCGGCTGGCAGGTTGGTCAGCTTGAGCGTCCCGTTCAGCTGAAGCGCCTGATTCACCTCACTGGTCGCGGCGGGGGGCACCAGCACTATCACGCTCAGGATGAGCGCAATCCCCCAGCCCCGTCCCATCGACCTGCTCAGGCTCTTGTCCGTCTCATCTGGAGTTGTGTTGCCCATACTCCCTCCGATACCTGGATCTCCCTTCGCTGAATGACAACTTCATGTGCTGTCTCCCGGCGCAGGATCAGGTTCCGTGCCGAAACGGTCAAAGGGACAAGAATGTCCAGCAGCGGAAAAACAGGATGTTGCGAAGAGGGGCTCCCCTGCTTTTGGAGGAAGGCGTTTCGCCACAGGACCGCGTTTTGGCAGATGCGGGCACAATCCTCGGCACCGCCACAGAGGCGTTCCGAAACAGCCCGGGCGCGGACGTGTTTCTTGGCGCACGCTCACTGTGGTACAAGTTCACTCGCTCTTCCGGCACCGAGGGAAGCGCTTCGTGATCGGTCGACTTTGCCTTGCGTTCCACCTGGTGATCTTGTGGCTGCTGCTCCTGAGCGGAGGCCGTGCCGAGTGGACCTACCGGTGGATGCACGATCCATCACCGGCCATCACAGGACGCCTGGCAGCAGTCCGAGACGGTGATCCAGGCGCTGACGATCGCCTCCGGCTTGCGCGTCGCCGATCGAGGCGCGGACGAAGGCTCCTTCACATGGCCACTGGCCGAGGCAGTCGGCCCCGAAGGCTGGATCTACGTCGTGGATGTGAACGAGACTGCGCTTCGCCTCCTCGATCGGCAGAGAACGCAGCACGGAGGAGCCGATGTCAAACTGATCCGGGCGTGGCCAACGGACGCCCGTCTGCCCGAGACCGGGGGTGGACCTGATCTTTAGCTGCCACACCTACCATCACTTTCCTGATCACCGGTTGCTTGCACGCGCGCTGCGGCCAGGTGGCCGCAACGCCGCGATCGACTACAAGGACAGCGGCTGGCTCTTCAGCCATGCGACGCCGAAGGAGACGGTGCTTCGCGAAATGGAAGCCGCGGGCTATCGCCTGATCCAGCAATTCGACTTTTTGCCCCGGCAGCATTTCCTGGTGTTCGACCCAATCCGCTCATGAACCGGTCGTCTTCAGCCAACTGTCATGAACCCTCTAGCCGGCGTCGCGTCGGCTGGTTCACCGCCGCCTGCGTGCTGGTGAGCAACATCATTGGTGGCGGGATCTTCACCACGACCGGATTCATGGCGCGCGATTTGGGCGACCCGGTCCTCATCCTGGCACTCTGGGTGGTCGGCGCCGGTTTCGCCCTGGCCGGGGCGATGTCCTACGGCGAGCTCGGCGCAGCGCTGCCGCAGGCCGGTGGCGACTATGTCTACCTGCGCCGAGCGTACGGGCCGTTGGCTGGGTTTCTGAGCGGATGGACCTCGTTGACCATTGGCTTCGGTGCAGCCATCGCGGCTTCGGCCGTGAGTTTCGCCTCCTACTTCCTGCGCGTTGCCCCGCTCGCCGACGACAACGGATGGGCGGCGAAAGGCCTCGCCTTGCTTCTGCTGTGGAGCCTGACCGCCGTCCATGCTGCCGGCGTAGGCGCTGGCGGGCGGCTGCAACGGGTGCTGACGACGACAAAGGTCCTTGCCATCCTTGCACTGGCCCTGGGCGGACTCACGCTCGGCTCAGGCAGTTGGGGGAATTTCGCCGTGCGGGCGCCCGACGCCGATCCCGGCATTGGCACCCTGATGGTCGCGCTGATCTTCGTGGTGCACAGCTACTTGGGGTGGAACGTCGCGGGGTATATCGCGGGCGAAATCGCCGAACCGGGTCGGACCCTTCCCAAGATCATGATCGGTGCCACCGCCTTTGTGGGCGCAATTTACGTGCTGCTCAATCTTGTCTATCTCTATGCCCTGCCTGTCACCTCGCTGGCGCAGCCGCCAGTACTGCCGGTGGCTGAAAAAGCCGCTGCCGCCCTTTGGGGTCCGGCCAGCGGACGCTTCATCGCGGCGCTGCTCTGCCTCTCGATCGCCGGGGCGGTAAGCGCCATGGTGTGGGCCGGTCCGCGCGTGTATTGGGCCATGGCGCAGGATGGGGTGTTCGCCTCCTGGTTCGCGGCCCTCGATGGGACGACCGGGGCGCCCGTGCGAGCCATCCTGCTCCAGAGCGGCTGGGCCTCATTGCTGATTCTCACCGGCACCTTCGAGCAACTCGTGGTCTACAGCGGGCCGGTCCTTGCGGTTTTTACAGCCTTCACCGCCGGAGCGCTCATTGTGCTCCGACGCCGGCAACCGGATCTGCCGCGTCCCTATCGGGTGCCGCTCTATCCTGCATTGCCCGGTCTGCTGGTCGTGTTCTCACTGCTCATCGTCGGCTATAGCCTGATCCAACGACCGATCGAGTCCGCACTGGGCCTCGCGACCGTGCTGGCCGGGATTCCGTTCTACTTCGTGTGGCGCCCATCGCCCGAGCAGGCATAGACCCCACCGCTCACCCTACGGACACAGTGCGAACTTGTATGGAGATCCATTGAATCGCCACCTCTCCCAACGATCGATCGAAGGCGCCATATCACCATTCTCCATGGCGCTGATGCGTGGGAATGCACAAGCCGAATCGCTCACCCATCTCTGGAAGAGACGTTTCGCCTGCTCACCGCGGTGTTCGCGTCGGGCTTGATCCGGTGGTCGGCCTGATGCCCGTCGTGAGTGATCCGATAGCGACCGTTTCAGGCGCGGTCATTCTACTGATCGCCAAGCACAGGACGGGAGCGAAGGTCAACGGGGCTTGTCAGGCGAATGCAGCGCTTGACGGACGTGAGCGCGGGTCTCGCAGAGACACGGACCGCGCACCCTTTCACACGCGCTCGCCGGCTGATAGACCGCCAGGGCCAGGGTGGGTCGCTGTCGTCGCGGTTCAAAAGAGACAGCGGGGCGGCCTCGTGCCGACGCGGATGTTCTGGATAGGACCAAGGGGATCAGCGACACGGAGGGAGGCTCCGTGTATGTCATGAGTCGTACCGATTCCGGTTCTCCTGCTAGCCTCTCGAGTCAGCAGGTGAAATCCTGTCGCCTGCACGCCGCTGCGCTGCGGAAGAGCGCAGGGAGCGGGCACAATGGAGAGTTGTGCCCGCACCGTTGGTCTCCAGAGCCAGGAACTGCACACCGGTCAGACGGAGGGGGGGCCAGAGTGGGGTGGAGAGGCAGTGGTTGGCGCCTGCGTTCGGTCTTCGAGCCACGTGGCCAAGATCAGCGCACCGAATCCCGGCGTGAAGAGCAGAACACCGATCGTCGCGCCCACGATTGCCACGCCGAACAGCTCATCGAGCGCTCGCCAGAGTGATTCCCAGGGCAGATACAACTGTTGGGCGGCAAGAATGAGGTCGGGAATCGGACGGAAAATGACCAGGTACCCATTGCGCGCCAGTTCCACCGCCCATACGATGCCCGCCACGGTGTTCCACGCGTAACCGAACAATCGGAAGGACCGAATCGCGCGAAACGTGCTCCGTTTTCCGCCCTCGGTCACCTCTGGCCCCATAGCTGGGCGAGCCGCTGGGCCCGACCGCAGGTAAATTTATAGAACTTATAGCGGATGGGATTCTTTCTGTAGAAGTCCTGATGATCGTCTTCGGCCGGGTAAAACGGCGAAGCCGGGACAATCTCGGTGACGATCGGTTCTTTGAACTTCTTGGTTTTTTCCACCGCCAGCTTCGACGCTTCCGCCAGCTTGCGCTGCATCTCATCGTGATAAAAAATCGCGGAGCGGTACTGATGGCCGGTGTCGCAGAACTGGCGATCTGGCGTGGTAGGGTCGATGTTCAGCCAAAACACCTGCAACAGCTTCTCGTAGCTCACCCGTGCCGGGTCGAAAAGAATCTCGACGGCCTCGGCATGGCCGGTTCTACCCGCCGATACCTCCTCGTAAGTCGGATGGGCTTGCCTCCCGCCGGTGTAGCCCGAGACGACCGAGACAACCCCGTCCACCGCCTCGAACACTTCTTCCATGCACCAGAAACACCCGCCGGCGAAGGTGGCCTTAGCCAACGGGGTTGCCGCCGGCCCGCTGAAGGGTCCGACGACCACGATCGCAACGATCGAGAGCCGCAGCAGCGACAGGCTCTTCATGGATCTCTCCCCCCTCAGCCGGCGGCCGAAGGCTTTTCTTTTCCCTCCAGCTCGCCTGTTTCGAACCCCTTCGAGCGGTTAGGATTTCCCCAGCGTGACGATAACGGTCTGCTCCTTTTGCCCGCGCAAGACTTTGACGGCCACCCTTTGGCCCGGCGTCGTCCGCTCGATCAGATAATTCTTCAACTGCGCGCCAGCGGTGATTTCGGTCCCGTCGACCGCCAGAATGATGTCGCCTTTTTGAATGCCGGCGTCGCGTGCCGGCCCCATCACGTCGGAGGCCGCCACCCGCCACCGGGTCCCCATCTGAACCGCCGTGAGGCCAATGCCGAGCCGCGAGAACGTCGGCTGTTCGCCGCGAATCAGCGCCGCAACCACCCGATGTGCCAGTGATCCTGGCACGGCGAAGGCGAACTGGCTGCAGCGCCCTGGCCCTTCCTCCTTCTCTGTCTCGATGATGGCATGCATGACGCCCACCAACTCGCCCTGCTCGTTGAAGAGCCCGCCGCCGGAGTTTCCGCTGCACGCCGGGAGCGCGAGTTGCATGAGCCGACTTTCCGCCGTCGGCAGAAAGGTGTTCGGATTGCCGATTCGGCCGAAACTGAAGGCCGGGCCCCACCCCAGTGGATAGCCGATCGTCAGAACGGCGTCGCCGGCCTGAGGCTCGCGCTCTGTAAAACCCACGTTCGGCAAGCGGTCCGCGCCGTCCGTCAGGCGATACACCGCGAGATCCAGAAACGTGCTGACCCCGACCAGCTTGGCCGGCAGCTCTTCCAAATCTGTCGTCAGCACCCGGATCTCCTCCTGCACGATGCGTTTCCCCCGCTCGTCCCGCTCGACTGCATGGTGCGCCGTCAGGATGTAGCCGTCATGGAGATGGACTCCCGATGCCTGCATGACGAAATGTCCCTTGCCGGTCTGCTTGAAGGCCTCGTGCTCCGGCGCGAAGATGCCGACCGTGGCTCGTTTCGCCTGCTCGATCCTGCTGACCATTTCAGCGGACGCCATGCCAGCTTCGAACCCGCCTAAGCTCATCACGACCGCCACGCATCCCGCCAGTACCCGGTTCAGCATGCTGCTCATGCCCTCCTCCGATTCAGATGTCGTCTGATCATGTCGACGACCGCCTGCGGCGTGCGCGCCGAGCGAACCAGCCCACCGCCCAGCTTGGTGAACATCTTTTCCTCCAACGGATCGCTGCCCAGCAGGATCACCGGCTTCCGCGCTTTCAGCGCCAGCGCCACTTCGGAGATTGTCCCGGCTCCGCCAGGCCCGCAGGCCACTACCACATCGCTCGTGAGGACGTTGATGTTGTTCCTGGCGTTGCCCATGTCGGTGATGATCGCCACATCCACGAAGCGCGACACACGCGTGCCCGCCGTCGGCAGAACCCCGATCGTTAAACTACCGGGAATCCGTTTCGCTCCCCGGTTTGCCGCGTCCATCACGCCGGCGGCGCGGCCGCCGGTCAACAGAATCCACCCGTTGCGCGCGATCCCTTCGCCCAGCGCCATCGCCGACTTGAGCTGCGCGCGAGAAGCCTTGCCCGGCCCCATGACCCCGATCACCGGTCTGCGCCTCACGAGAGCGACCACATGACGTGGACCTCGCGTTGCCTCGGCCCGTCCAGCTCCACCAACAGCACCGATTGCCACGTCCCCAACGCCAGTGCCCCGTCTTTGATGGGCAGGGTAAGCGATGGTCCCAGAATCGACGCCGCCATATGGGCCCACGCATGGGCCGGATCATGCGCATGCCGAAACCGAATCTTTGGGATCATCTGCTCCACCACCTCGAGCAGATCGTCTTCCGTTCCCTCTCCCACTTCGCCGGTCGTGAGCGCCGCGGTTGTGTGGGCAAGGAACAATGCGCACAGGCCGTCCTTGAGATGGGCTTGCCGGATCAGCTCGTTCACCCGAGCGGTCAGATCGACGATTTGCTTACGCTGCGACGTCGCGACTCGAACGATGTGTCCCACTTCTGCTCCCTGCGCGAGAACATATGGTGGCAGCTTTGAGCGGAAGGGTCAACCGGGCGACTGCCGGAGAAGCGGCAGAGAGTCAGAATCTCGACAAAGTCGGTGCCACGTCGGCGCGCGCCCGGGCCTTCTTGAATCGCTCCTCGACAGCCGTGTCGGGATCGTGCCGCGTCGCTGCTTCATTCAAACGAGTGGATCGCCTCTTCGTGATGGAGGGCGTACACCAGCCGGAGCCCTTGATCGAAGCACGGCTGGGCCTTCGGCGAAGCCATCGCGATGGGATGGTGGAGGCCGCCTCGATTCTCGTACAGCGGCACGGCGCTTCCGACTGTGCCTGACGCGGTGTGCCTCGTACCCGAGCCGGCCACCCGCACCAGCGCCAGAACTGATGCCATCCCCAGCATCCACGCACTCGTCCCCTTGGTTCTCCGTGATGACATAGCGACGCTCTCCTTCGATGCTAGACCCCGACGAAGGCCGGCGCTGTTGGTGCGGCGATCCTGCCATGTTGGGGCTTCGCCGGCCGCGGCCCTCGGCGCCTGGCTTTTCAGGTGTCGATACGATTCACTGACGGGACCTGGGTCGAGCCCCAGTCCAGTTCCTTGCCAAACTTAAGTCGCCTTCAACCGACGCGCCGCGGCTGCCACGCGGATCAGGCATATTCTTTTTCTGACCGCGAAGCTCTACGTCTTCCCCGCTACCGCACAACGAGGACCGAACCGTCCTTGAACCTCTCGGCCAATCGCGCGATGATCTGGAGCCCCGGCTCCGATGCGTCGGCACCGCTCTGCAACGCGGATCATCCAGCCATGCGCGGCTGGCCACCGCAGCTCCAATTTCAGCACGATGATGGTTCGCGCGAACGGGTTGCTCTGGGCACCGGACCTCCGCCGAGAAGAATCCGGATTGAAACATCCGGGCCATGACGATACCTCCTGTCCGACAGGCTCGAGAAGCGACCCTCGAGGCCGCCGCTCAGGTCGAAAAAAGACGGTGTTCATGAGCTCGAACGAAGCCGAATCGACTAAGAATCAGAAGCCAGCCATGGGCGGCAGGTCATCGCCGTGACGAAAGACCTCAGGAGCGAAAAGACGATGCCGGGCTTAAACGGCAGGGCTCATGATTGTCTGCGAGCTAAGGTTCGTTTTCTTCTTTCTGGACTCTTGACCGGCGCCTTCGTCAACGGGATACGGGAGGGATCTGAGAGGCGATGCTGCTTGTGGAGCGGCAACAATCCGGGGAGGAGATCAGCTGATCTCGGTCTGCGTCTGAATCCGTACGGCCGGCAACAAACGCGAGGCAGGGCCGGCCGCTTCGGCCTAGCCGAAGCGGCCGGCTTCGTCGACACGCTCACCGCACCACACACAGTTCTGGCACTTGCGTACAGGCCTCATCTGGTAGCGGCGCGGGCACAGGCCGGGGAGGCCCAGGGGGCGTGAACGGCGGGCCCTGGGCAATGACCGGCGTAGCAAGATGAAGGACCATCAGAACGGCGAAGCCCAGAAGTAGAAGTCGGGTCATCGTAGCACCTCCCCTTGGGAAAAATTGTTTCAGGAAGGGAGATGAGCAAGGACTATGCCGTCACGGCATCCGCGCCTATCGAGCGTGGTCTTCGGAACTCGACGCGGTTCCGAGGAGTGACAAGACTGGCGACCATTGGCATAGGCGAGACTCCGGCGGACGTGTGGCTACGGTGAAGGAGGAACCCTACACAACTGGACACCATGGGCCTCGCGGAAAGATTTCAGACCGTGATCAAAATCGAGTCACGCTGGAGAAGTTGAAGTCGCGGATTTTCATGGCGGGCACAAGCAGTTTCCCGGTCTCGGCGGTAACGGCTTCCTCGGGGAGGGTGAACGCGTCGATTGCGTTGAAGGCCCGCAAGGGACTTTCATGAAACCGGAAGTTGCGCACCGCTGTCGTGACTCTGCCGTCCTCGATCAGGAACGTGCCGTCCCTGGTCATGCCGGTTAAGGTCAGGTCGGTGGGATTCACCGTGCGGATGTACCAGAAGTTGGTCACGAGCACCCCCCGCGCCGTGCTGCGGATCAGGTCTTCGACGCCGGTCTTCGCCGATTCGTCGCCGGAGAATAGCGGTGATTCCAGCGTCGCGATGAAGTCGATGCCGTGCTCCTTGGCGGTGAACCGGTCGTACGATAGTTGCCTGAGCACACCGTCCGCGATCCACGTCGATTCCCTGACCGGCAGGCCTTCGTTCGTGAACCCATAGCCAAGCAAATCAGGATGGTCGGGCCGGTTCTTCAGCGACAGCCGTGGATCGACGATCCGTTGACCCAGTTTGCCGCTGAACGGGCTGGTGCCCTTATAGAACCCCTTGGCATCCAGCATCCAGATGAGCCAGGTCAAAAGGCCGGCCACCGCTGGCGCTTCGAGGATGACCGTGTAGCGACCCGCTGGAATCTCTTTCGCGCCGACGGACCGTTTCGCTTTGTCGATGGCGAGCTGCGTCCGTTCACGCACGGCTAGCCGATCAATCGAACGGTGCGCCGCCGAAGCCCAGCCACTTGCCTCGCCGTTCTGCGCCGTCAGGCTGAACCGCGCCTCGGTCCGTTCCTCGTGAGCGAAGAGGCCGGTGTTCGCGGCCACGCCAACGGTCGCCGCGGACGACGACACGATACCGGCCGCCGTGAGTCGCTCGCCTCGGCACAATTCGATCGCCTCCCGTGCGTATGCCAAGCGCCCGGCCGGGCCTGCCGCCGCCGTTTCCGGCCGCGCCGCAGGCCATGCCGGGTAGGATTGCGGGCCAACCGGCGGCAGATATTCAGGGTCTTCGGGAGAAACCCGCGCAAGGCGCTCGGCGCGTTTGAGCGTCTCCTGCACCGAACCCGCGGTCAGGTCCGTCGTGCCGGCGGACCCGTGCCGCCGGCCGAACGCGACCGTGACGCTGAACGAGATTCGCCGCGTGTCGACGTTTTGGACGACCTGATTGTTGGCGAAGCGGACGGTGCCGCTGTGTTGGTCGTGCAGCGTGACGAACGTGTGGTCGCCACTCGAGTGTTTGAACACCAGCTCGGCGAGGAATCGGAATTCGTTCCGGTCGGTCAGTTTGGGCACGGCGGCCGAGCCTTCAGTCATGACACAGCTTGTCCTCGAATCACGTCCACGTTTCGGAAGCGCGTGTGCGCGGCGGCATGTGTCATCCAGCCGGACTGACCGGGCTGACCCTTCCCACACGTGATGAACCCAAAGCGGCAGCGATGCGACCGGTCCGCCACGCCGTCGCACCGGTCCCAGAACTCCGGCGTGATGCCGTGATAGATCACATCCCGGAGCATGTGCGTGCGCCGCCCGTGCTCGATCAGCCAGAAGGCGTCGCCGCCGAACTGAAAATTGTACCGCCGCTGGTCGATGCTGTAGGAACCGTGCCCTTCGATGTAAATGCCGCGCCTCACGTCGGCGATGAGATCGCTCAGCGTGGCTGCGCCGGGTTCCAGCCCGATGTTGGCAATCCGCACGATCGGCACGCTGCCCCAACCATCTGCCCGGTTCGACCCGCGCGAGCGGGGCTCGCCAATCTTGGGCGCCGTTTCGCGGTTCGTGCAGTAGCCGACGAAGATTCCCTCGCGGACGATGTCCCATTTCTGGCAGGTCACTCCGTCATCGTCGTATCCTGTGGCAGCGAGCGTCTCCGGCTCGGTATTGTCGGCCACGAGGTTCACATGCGCCGACCCGTAGCGGAAGGTCCCGCGCTTGTCGGGTGTGAGAAAACTCGTCCCCGCATAGTTCGCCTCATAGCCCAACGCGCGATCCAGCTCGCTGGGATGGCCGCAGGTTTCGTGGATGGTGAGCGACAAGTGCTCCGGATCGAGCACGAGATCATAGCGCCCCGGATCCACCGGCGGAGCCTTGACCTTTTCCACCGCCTGCGCGGCGATGCGCGGCGCCTCGGCCAGGAAGTTGGCCTCGGCGATCAGCTCGTAGCCGGTGCGAAGGTGCGGCGTGCTGAAACGGCGCGATGCGAAGCGGCCGTCGTGGACCGCAGTCGCCTCGAAGTCGCCCTGAATCGCCAGAAGGTCGAACTCCAACCGCGAGCCTTCGGTGGAGACGAACAACTTGAGATCCCGGCGGGTCCACAGGTTCGCGCGGCTGCGGACGACGCCGGGCTGCCGGTGGACGTACTCCATCACATCCAGCAGCAGCATCGCCTTATCCTCAAGCGGCACGGCGAAGGGATCAATCTGTCGAGGCGTGATCACTCGGTCTCGATGGACCGGCTCGTCCGCCAGGCGCACTGGCTCGCTGAGCAGATTGGCCGATCCTTTGGCGATCTCGATCGCCAGCTTGGCAACCTTCGGCACCTCCTCCAGGGACAGGATCGAGCTGGCCGCAAACCCCCAGGCACCGTGGTAAAGCACGCGCACGCCGAAGCCACTGTCGCGGCTGTCCCGCACCTGTGCAATCCGTCGATCCTCGCCGTGAAGGGTCTGCGTCGCGCTGTCGAGAATGCGAATATCGCCGTACTCCGCACCAGCAGCCCGGACGCACGACAAAGCCAGCTCGGCCAATTCATCCCAGTTCGCCGCCTTCACGGTTCTAGACCCAATACGTTGTCAACAGGTGTGGCCCGGCGAGTAGTATAGCAGCCTTCGTGATCCTTGGGTTCGCCATCATATTGGGACTGGCCCAGAGCAAGCAGCCAACGGCCGCGTGCGAGCGAGTGAAGCCACTCGCTCGCCATTGGGCGCTGGCTATGTTTCAAAGCAGGCCGAGGAGGTCGGCTCGAGGCCCGTTCCTGTCCTGGTGGCATCCACAAACTGTTCGGTCGCATCGTCGATGGCCCGACCGCGACGGCCCGGAGAGGGGAGAATATAGAGCAGCTTGGAACTGAACCCCTCAGGAGTCGTCTCGGGCAGCTTCATCTGGTATTTGACGGGCTTCTGATGATCGGCAAGTTGCAGCTTGGGGTTGTACACGCGGTTGAACTTCCACAGCATCTTCAGGAAATTCGTCTGTCCGCGCAGGAGATGGCCGACTGCGATCTTGGCCGTGGACTTGAGGGCGGTCCAGCCCAGGTGCTTCTTGTTCAAGACTTGTTGGGTCTTCACCAGCTCTTCATAAAACTCGGGAAGCGGCAGCCGCGTCGGCAACACTGCGTGTTGGATGTCGAAGAGCCGATAGTCCCGTGTCTGGAGCTTCCGCGACTCGGTGCGCCAGCTTTCCGTGCCCGGATAGGGGGTGTTGACGCTGATGTTCACGATTTCCGGAATTTCCAGACACCATTGCCGGATGACCTCGAACCGTTGGCGATCCCAATCGGGGTCCGCGATCAGGTTGATGGCAACCGTGATGCCGAGCGAGCGGGCAAACTCCAGAGCCTCGAAGTTCTTGCCGAGCGAGATGCGCTTGCGGTGCATTTTGAGGCCTTCTTCGTCGATTGCCTCGATGCCCAGGAACATGTACTGGAGGCCCAGTCTCTTCCAGAACCGGAACACCTCTTTGTTGCGCAACAGCACGTCGCCGCGTGTTTCCAAATAGTACTGCTTTTTGATGCCCTCGCGGGCAATGGCCTCCCCGATGTCGAGCCCGTGTTTCGCTTGGATGAAGGCCACGTCGTCGACGATGAAGATGCCCGGCTCGTCGATCTGTTTCAGATCCTCGACGGCCCGCTCCGGGCTGATGACGCGATAACTCCGCCCGTAAAAAGTCCAAGCACTGCAGAAAGAACAGTCCCAGGGACAACCGCGCGCAAATTCGATGGAGGCGCAGGGATCGAGCACCCCGATGAAGTACTTGCGGCGATAAGGTAGGAGATCACGGGCTGGGCGGAGATGATCGAGGCTTTCGACGAACTGCGGCGGCGGCCCTTCACCGGTGAGGGCCACAACGCCGGGCACTGCGGTGATGGCGCGACGATCGTGTTGGACGGCCAGCAGGAGCTTGGTGACCGCAGCCTCGCCTTCGCCTTTCAGCACGCAGTCGATGGCCCCCGCCCCATGTTCCAGCAATTCTTGCGCGATAAAGGAGGCGCTGTGGCCTCCAACGAACACAAAACAGCCGGGCAGCTTTTGTGCGGTCAGTTTCGCCAAATCCACGACTTCCGGCACGTTCGCCAAATAGTTGCAGGAGAACGCGACCACATCGGGCCTCCAGGCGTCGAGCACTCGCACATAGTCGCGGTGCGTTTCCACCTGGAGATCCAACAGCCGGACGTCATGGCCTGCCTGCCTGGCGGCTTGCGCGACCAATTCCAGACCAAGCGGCTCCAGCCGGAGATAAATCTTGGTGTACATGAGCGGACCAGGATGAACCGCAAGGATTTTCATCGGTCGAAACCGCTTTCGATGACTCTGTACAACCCGTGACCTAGGGCACTGATCCTGCCAGACCTCGCCGATTTGTTCAACTGACGGATCACCGGATCCGTCGTGGGTCGTCACGGGAGGAACGTGCTCTCACCGTCTTCGGAGGCCGTCGGTCGGGCGAATTTGAAGCAGAATAAGAGCGTTACCGCTCGCTCTGTTTGGCAAGCCATTCGCTTGGCGCTGCCGGCTACTCGCTGCCTTCTGGGCATCAGTAGCCGATCCTCTCCCACAGCCGGTCCGGCTCCGGCGGCGAGCCCCGACCACACATGGCCAACGCCACGTCGGGACGATCGGTGAAGAATCCGTCCACGCCGAAGAGGCGGAGGGCCCGCAGTTCCCATCGATCATTGACGGTCCAGGCATGGACCACCAGGCCGACACGATGGGCGTGGCCCGTGTACCAGGGCCAAGTCGTGAGGTAGCGCACCGGTGCTGCGGCCCGATTCCAGCGCGAGCTGAGCGCGTGACGAAGGCCCCAGGTCCCAATTCCGGACGCGATGGCCTGCGCCCTTTTGAGCAACGAGGTCCACCCTTCTCGGGCGATCAGTGTTTCGTCGATCAAAAAGACTCTGGGTACCTGCGGCGCTAGAGCTTGCAACCGGGCGAGGCTGTCCAGCTCGAACGACTGGAGGATGACGCGTGCTTGCGGACCGACGGCTGCCCGGTCGAGCCACCCTTGCGCGGCGAGCGTCTCGATCAATTGCCGCTCGATCCCCGGATAGAGCTGTGCGGATTTGGTTTCGATGTACAGGCCCGGGCGCGGGTCTTTCCCCTCGGCAAGGGCGAGCACTTCGTCCAGCCGCAAGATGCGCAGGCCGCGAAACGCCGCCCGCGCCCGTTTCGGAAACCGCCGGTTGAACCAGGACCCGGCATCCAGGCGCGCCAGCTCTTCGAATGTAAAGGAGCCGACCGGTGCGCGCTCGCGGCCGGGGAAGACCTCGGCCACGTCGGTGGTGCGGGACAAATCGTCATCATGGAAAACGATCAACACCCCGTCCCGCGTTCTCTGAAGATCCAGCTCCAGATAATCGGCGCCCATTTCGCGGGCGAGCAGGTATGCAGGCCGAGTGCTCTCCGGCGCGTAATAGGATGCGCCTCGGTGGGCGATGACGGCGGGATGAGGCATCTGCAGGGCCTGAGCCAACCGCTTGCCGCGCGAGGGGGCACTCAGGGCCGATCCCAGTGCCAACGCGAGGCCCGCCACGGCTAGAGAGACGCTCACCAGCGCCATCAGCAGTTTCATGCCAAGTTCCTGACAGCCCGCTTCCCCCGCCAGCAGAGAAACGTCACCGGCTGGCTTGGCTTTGCCCCTTGGATTCGCGTACCATCACCAGCCATGCTTCCGCCGGAACGGACCACGCGTCAGCGTATTGTGGATTTGCTCCTCAACACGCGGCTGACGTCGCGGCAATTGGCGCAACTCGTCGGCATCTCCGAACGCCAGGTCGAAGACCATTTGCTCCATATCGTGAAGACCGTGGCTAGCGACCAGTCGCGTCGCTTCATGCTGGAGCCGTCCCAGTGCCAGGAGTGTGGCTATATCTTTCGGGACCGATCGCGTTTGACCAAACCGAGTCGTTGCCCACGGTGCCGGGGCGAGGCGATCACGGCTCCGCGGTACGGGATCGTCCTCCTGACCTCCCGAGGCAAGACCCGGCCTGAGGGTTCGCGATCTTAATGTGCTCGTGGACACTGGTCGACGCAGGTGTGCCGACGGACACGTGATTGACAGCACACCCGGTCTCGCGACGGCACTCTTAACCAAAATGTCCGTCCGGTGCGTTGAGGGTGGACGTCACACCAGCGCAAATTAAGATTCCCGACCCCTTTTCTCGGTTTTGGGAAACCATGGGAAAAAGGCGCTCGTAGTTCGCTGGTAGAGGCGATATGCCTCCCCGCGGCTGGCGACAGCCTGTTCCTCGTTCGGCGGAATGCCCGTCGCCTTCAGCAGCGCCCAGCCCATCACCAGCGGCCCCAGCAGCGTCACCCCCCAGTTCGGCAGCCCCACGCCCATCACGACGTACGCCCACCAGTGCACCCATTCGAAAAAATAGTTCGGGTGGCGAGAATACCGCCAGAGTCCTTCGCAGCACACTCGATCGCAATTCCAGGGCTTGGCACGAAACCGAGCCAATTGCCAATCGGCCATCGACTCGCCGGTCACAGCGACAAGCCACACGAGCACGCCGGCCAACTCCCACAGACTGAAGGTCGGCCGAGGATTCTGCATGAGGACCAGAAACGGGAGCGAGAACAGGGCGACCGCGGCGGCCTGGAATTGAAAGTAAAGGAACATTCGGACATTTTGGTGCTCCCCCCACTCTTGCCGGAGCCGTCGATAGCGCGCGTCCTCCGCCTTGCCGAGCACGCGATCGATCAGGATGTAGAGCCCGAGGCGAACGGCATAGATCGCTCCCATGATCGCGACAAGGAGTCGGCGATCCGTGTCTCCGTGCGTGGCCCACGCGTACCAGCAGACGACGAGGCCGAGCCCCAGGCACCATCCGACGTCCGCGATCGAGGCGTTCCGCAGGCGGAGTTGCAAAGCCCACAGCCCCGCCAAGAACGCGGCTATCGCCACATAAGCGGTCAGGACGAGCGGAAGCGGGTCGGACCCCATCACGGTAGGTTCCTCGTTCCGAACTTGCACCTCGAGCGCTCGCTTGGCACATCCCGCTTCACGGGCTTCCATAGTCCCACGGATCGCGATCGCGGCCCGTGTGTCCGGCCAGCCACTCGCCGAATCCCGGTAACCGAAACGCCAGCAGCGTCTGGATCTTCTCGCAGTTCAAAGACAAGTCCGGAGGACGGAACGGCCCGGCATAGTCTCGAATCGACCCGGGCGTCATTTTAGCTTGGAGCTCCGGCCACTGTGCGGCCAGCAGCCGGCCGAGGTTCCAGCGCGAGAGCCGCTCGGCCCCGGCCAGATGGTACAGCCCGGGCCGCTGCTTCTGCACCAATTCCCAGACCGCCCGCGCCGTGACGCCGGCGGGAATCGGGCACCGAATTTCGTCGGTGAACAGCGTGAGCATCCGCCCAGCCTGCCACGCTCGCCGCATCTCTTCAACGAAACTGCGGTCGCCGGTCGGTGACCATCCGGCATTCAACGATGTCCGCACGACCGTATGGTTCGGATGCGCCAGGACGAGGCGTTCCGCGTCCAGCTTCGTTTCGGCGTACACATTGAGTGGATGGGGCTCGTCTGTTTCCACATACCAACCCGTGCGGCCGTCAAAGACTTGGTCGGTAGAGAAAAAGAAAAAGGGAATGTGTGCGGAGAGGTCGGCAAGCCGCGCCGTGACCTCAACATTGAGCTGGCGGGCCAGGGCCGGATCACGCTCGCAGGCTTCGGTCCGACTCATGGCGGCGCAGTGAATGACCAGGTTCGGCTTGAGAGCCCTCCACAGCTCGCGGACCCGGGCCCCGTCGGTAAGATCAAGGTCAGAACGGGTCAGGCCGTAGACCTGCCATTGCGGCGCCCAGCGCGCGGCGGTCTTGACGAGATAGCTCCCAAGGAGGCCGCCGGCGCCGGTGACGAGGGCGATCGGTGTCGTGCTTTCCTCGTCGGCGGGACGTGGCATAGCGACCGGTTAACTGCGGGTCAGTTTCCGATACCGAATCCGGTGTGGGCGGTCGGCCTCTTTGCCAAGCCGTTTTTTCCGGTCAGCTTCATAGTCGCTGTAGTTGCCTTCAAACCAGACGACCTTGCTGTCGCCTTCGAAGGCCAGGATATGGGTGGCGATGCGGTCCAAGAACCAGCGATCGTGGCTACTCACGACCGCACACCCGGCGAAGTGGGCCAATCCCTCTTCCAATGCCCGCAGCGTGTTCACATCGAGATCGTTCGTTGGCTCGTCAAGGATGATCAGGTTGGCGCCTTCTTTCAACATGCGGGCCAAATGAACGCGGTTGCGCTCGCCGCCGGAGAGATCCTTGAGCTTTTTCTGCTGATCGGTTCCGGTGAAATTGAACCGAGCGCAGTAAGCTCGAGCATTGACTTCGATTTTGCCCAGCGTGATCGTCTCGTGCCCGCCAGCAATCGCTTCGTAAACCGTCTGGTTGCCATCCAAGCTCCGATCTTGATCGACATAACCTATTTTCACCGTCTCGCCGATCATGATCGTGCCGGTATCTGGTTGTTCCTTGCCGACAATCATTTTGAACAACGTGGTCTTGCCGGCCCCGTTCGGGCCGATCACGCCGACGATGCCACCGCGCGGTAGGCTGAAGCTCAGGTTCTCGAACAGCACCTTGTCGCCAAAGGCTTTGCTGATTCCCCTCGCCTCCACCACCACATCGCCCAGGCGTGGGCCGGGCGGGATATACAGCTCCACATCCTCCGCCACCCGTTCCTGCCGCTGGTTGACCAGTTCTTCATAGCGGTTGAGCCGCGCCTTGCCCTTGGCCTGGCGAGCCTTGGGCGACATGCGAATCCACTCCAGCTCACGTTCCAGTGTCTTGCGGCGTTTGGACTCCGCTTTTTCTTCTCGTTCGAGCCGCTCTCGTTTCTGCTCCAGCCACGACGAGTAGTTGCCCTGGAAGGGAATCCCGTGCCCCCGATCCAATTCCAAAATCCACCCGGCCACATTATCCAGAAAGTACCGGTCATGCGTCACAGCGATCACCGTGCCCTTGTACTGGCGGAGATGCTGCTCCAGCCATTGCACCGACTCGGCGTCGAGATGATTCGTCGGCTCATCCAGCAAAAGAATGTCCGGCTCCTGAATCAGAAGCCGGCAGAGGGCGACCCGGCGCTTCTCGCCACCAGAGAGCGTGCCGACCCTCTGGTCGGGCGGCGGGCAGCGAAGGGCGTCCATGGCGATCTCTAGCTCGTTTTCCAGCTCCCACCCATTGGCCGCCTCGATCTGTTCTTGGAGCTGCGCCTGCCGGTCAAGCAACTGCTCCATCATGTCGGGATCGGCTTCGCCAATCCGGTTGCTCACGTCCTCGTATTCCTTGATCAAGGCTACTAACGTTTGTTTGCCCTCTTCGACCACTTCCTTGACGGTCTTGTTCGGATCGAGCCGAGGTTCTTGTTCCAAGAAGCCAATGCTGTAGCCTTTTGACCGGATAATTTCTCCCGTGTAATTGGGATCGACCCCCGCGATGATCCTGAGCAATGAGCTCTTGCCCGAGCCGTTCAACCCGAGCACGCCGATCTTGGCCCCATAGTAAAAGCCCAGAGAGATGTCTCTCAGCACCTCTTTCTTCGGTGGATACACCTTGCCCACCTTGACCAAGGACACTATGACCTGTTTGTCGTTGATCGCCATAGCCCGTGACGCTCTCCTTGTGCGCGCCTCATCGACCTGTCATATCCGCCGCAACTCGGCCCGCTCCTCCAGGCACAAGCATGAATGGCCGCCGTCGTCATACGCTCAAAAATAAATGTACGAAGCGGGAAACGGAGTCTATCACAAGAGAACCCAGGGCCATAGGGGCACCCCTCGGACTACCAAACGATCCACCGGACAGCACCATGGTGGTGCCCCTCGCCTTCACCCTCACCAACGGCCAAGAGATCGCCACACGCGATCCAACGTGGCCCGCTATGGCTCCTTGCAGAGCAGCCTGGCTGGCAAGAGGGTCAAAGGGGCATGAACCTAAGAGAAACACCGGCAATGATTCACCTCAAGTTCTGGCAGACACGGCCGATACATACGCAGCAGGGGATCGAGATTCAGGTCCTGTCGAGACGTCGCAGGGCCTGTCGTGAACATTCCTAACAGCCCCCAGATAAGGAGGTGGAGGAGATGAAGAAACAGTGGCAGGTATGGAAGGAAGAATGGGGTGCCACGGCCGTGGAATATGGCCTGCTCGTCGCCGGGATCGCGATTGCCATCGCCACGGCCGTCTTTCTCTTCGGAGGCAGGCTTCGCGGGCTCTTTCAGCGACTGGCCGGGATGTTCTAATCAGCCGCCGCATTCCCACCGTTATCATGCCTCATCACGTGGTGCTGTGGAGGGTCGCGATCCCATTCTGTATTGCCCGGCACACGTGATGATGAGGGGGCTGACGAAAAGACGGCAAGGAGAACACAGGGAGCATGGACCGCAATCGATTGGGTTGGCTCATCCTGGCGTGCGGTATCCTCTTGGGTCTCGGCTCTGGATGGGGAACCTATGCATGGCTTGAAACCCAGAGCGAGGCTCGAGGCGGAGCAGGCTTGCCCGTTCACCCGGTGGTGGTTGCCTCCCGCGATCTGGGACGAGGCATGACACTGAAGCCGGACGATGTCCAGGTCGTTCTCTTTCCAGATATGAGCCGTCCTGAGGGCGCTTTGCACTCCATTGAATCGAGCATCGGACGGATCGTCCTCGAACCAATCCGCCATGGCGAACCACTCTTGGATGGGAAGCTCGGTCCCACCGACATGGCGGCTTCACCGGTTGCCTTGCGAATCTCGCCCCACAAGCGGGCCTATCTGATCCGTGTCGACAATCTGGCTGGCAGCGTGATCGTCCCCGGCGATCGGGTCGATCTCCTCGTCACCCTCAAGCCGACAAACAGTACAGGGAGCCTCACCGAGCCGATCAGCCGGGTGGTCGTTGAGAATGTGCCGATCCTCGACGTGCTCCGTGCGCCCTCCGAGCAACCGGCCACGTCCAACGGCGGAGCGGATTCGTCCGGTGAGGTGCACGGGGTCATCCTCGAGGTGACGCCCCAACAAGCGGAGCAGGTCGCGCTTGCTGAAGAGGAAGGCACTCTCCGTCTGATGTTCCGCAACCCGGTTGACGCCGGTCACGTGCCTTCGCAGGGAGTAAGCCATACCAATCTCCTGGACCTCCCCCGATCGGCAACCCGCCGGGAGGATACATCGGGCCACGATCGACCAGACACTGTTGTCACTCCCCCGGCTTCCGTCAATCGGACAGTGCCTCCGCCATCTAAACATCCCCCGACGATGCACATCGAAGTGATTCGAGGAGGTGAGCGTAGTGAAGTGGTCTTCTAATCCCACAGGAACCGGGCGGCCGGCTGGCAGAAAGACTCAAGTGTGGCGACTGGCCGGAGGAATCGCCCTCGTCATGGGCGTGGCGGCCGCCTCTGCCCCTGTCCACGGTCGTAGCGATATGCCCGCTGAGCCGATGACTCTGGCCGTCGGCACAGCACGGGTCCTGGAGCATCCTGTCCCGCTGAAACGCATGTCGTTGGCCAACCCAGAGGTGGCCGACGCGATCGTGCTCAGCCCTCGGGAGATTTACCTCACGGCGAAAAGTCCAGGACGGACGACCCTTGCCCTCTGGGATCAATCAGGACGGATCTCGGCCACCTACGAGATCACTGTCACCCCGGACCTCGAGCGACTCAAACAGCAGTTGGCGGAATTCTTGCCTGAGGAAACCGGTATCGAACTCGGGGCCACCATCGACCGCATCACGCTCCGTGGAACGGTCAGTTCGGAAGCAAGGCACAAGCAGGTCGTGGCCTTGGCCGAGGCCTATGCCCCGCAACGGGTGATCGACCTCCTGACTATCGCCCCCTCCTCTCTCAACAGTGCGCCCCCAACGCCAGCCTACACCGTTGAGGTCATCCGCGGGCTTGACAAGCGCGAGGTACGGTTCGAGAGCGGTGGCCACCAATGAGCCATGTCTATTGGAATCTATCGGAATAACTGGTGGGTAGACGGCAGCGGGCCCTCTAGGCGCATCAAGGGATGGTGGCTCGCCATGCTGCTTTGTTGGTGGAGCATGCCCGTGACCGATGGTTTGTCTTCTCCGGACGATCAGACGACGCCTCCCGTGCGCTTGTCCCTCCGCCTTGCCTCCGGAACGTCACAGGTGCTCGACCTGGAAGGCCCAGCGGCCCGGGCCTCTGTGGGGAATCCGGATGTGGCTGACACTTTGGTGCTCTCACCACGACAGCTCTACATCCTTGGGAAAGCCCCTGGTGTCACGTCCCTCATGGTCTGGCCCGACAGCGGAGCCACACCCGTGACCTATGATGTGGTGGTCGAACCCAACAGCATCGAACTCACCCGGCTTTTGACCCGGCTGTATCCGACCGAAGGCCCCATCCATGTGACCTCGGCCGGAGACCATTTGGTACTCAGTGGCACGGTGAGCAGCGCGACGTCATTGTCGCAGATCCTCGCCATCGCCGAAGCCTACGCGCCTAAACGAGTCATCAACCTCCTCGCGCTCAAGGGTTTCCAGCAAGTGATGCTGGAGGTGCGGGTCGCGGAGATTGACCGCTCGTTGCTCCGCCGGCTGGGAATCAACGGCAGTTACACCAACGGGAGCGGGCAGGGGTTCGGCGTGTCGGTCCTCAAGAATTTGACCAGTGTCCTGCCAGCCGGAGACAGCACGGCGGCGATCTCGCCTGGTCCGTTCACAGGAGCCGCCGCGCCGTTCGGCCTTGGGCTTGGGCAAACGATTACAGCGCTCTTTCGTGGGGGGATCCGCTCTGGCACCTGGACGGCGTTTCTTGACGCCTTGAAAGAAGACAACCTCGTCAAGGTCCTGGCCGAGCCGACGCTGGTCGCCATCAACGGCCAGGAAGCTTCCGTGCTAGCCGGAGGCGAGTTTCCCATTCCGATCCCGCAAGCCTTCGGAGTGACGACGGTGCAATACAAGAGCTTTGGCGTTCAATTGAGATTCCGTCCCCTCGTGTTGGATCACCGGCGGATCAGCATTACCGTAACACCGGAAGTCTCCGAACTGGACTTTGCCAACAGCCTGACCCTGCAGGGGTTCACGGTGCCGTCCATTACCACCCGGCGCGCCTCCACCACGGTCGAGTTGGAGGAGGGGCAAAGTTTCGTGGTCGCCGGCCTCCTGCGAGACAATGTGCGCGAAATCGTCTCGAAATTTCCCTATCTGGGAGATCTGCCGGTCTTGGGTGCACTGTTCCGCAGTACCAAATTCGAGAAAAACGAATCGGAGCTGATCATCCTGGTCACACCAAGATTTGCCGCACCGGTCGAGGCCAATACCTTGTCATTGCCGACCGACCGATATCGAGAGTCTTCCGAACTGGATCAGTTCCTCTTGGGCAAGACAGGACGGCATACCCAGGCCGATGTGCCACCTGCAGAAGACTTCCAAACTCCCTCAAGCACTGGCAGGCTCTCCCAACAAGGAGTCACCCCATGAATCTCGTCCATCCAGGCTCCCGATGCCTCTTCACTCTCGCACGGGGCTGCGCCAGTCTAGCCGTTGTCACCCTGCTCTCCTGCGAAACTCCCTCCCACCTGCGGGAGGATTTCGGCGCATCGTACCGAGAGGCCATTCGGGTTCAGACCGACAGAGACCATGTCCGCCGATCATTCGCCGGCTCTACCCTCGATGGCCGTGCCGCTGTGTCACTTTATGAAGACTTTGTCAAACACTATGGAGCAATGGGGGATAGGGCACAACAATCCGACATGACCTCTCCCCACCCTGGGGCGGAGCTCTTCTCAGGGAGTGGCTCAAGCCAGACTGGATCCCTGCCGACGGGGGAACCGAAGTGATGAAGAGGGTGTCACCGCGACGACGAGGGCTTTCGGCATCTGACGGTGCCGCCGCGGTGGAATTTGCCTTGGTGCTCCCGCTGTTGTTGCTGCTCACGATCGGCATGATCGATGTGGGCTTGCTGCTCCATCGGACTTCCCTCTTGACCAGCGCCAGCCGTGAAGGAGCCCGTGCCGGGATCGTGCATACCACCGGTCGGCCCAATGCCTCGGTGATCGAAACGACCGTCCGTTCCTTTCTCATGAGAGCCGGCCTTGCGATGGAGGGGGTGCACGTCCTCGTGAGGGGTGCTGGAGGCCCCCCAGGATCCGAACTCGCGGTTTTGGTAGAGGCCCCTCACCGGTTTCTTTTGCTTGGGCACGTGGTGCCAGGCATTTCGGCCGCAATGACATTGCGAGCCCAGACCGTCATGACGATCGAGTAGCCGCAGAGGCCATGAGATTCACATGATATTCGATCGACCATTCCCCCACGAAGGAGGAGCCGTCGCCATCATCGTGGTGGTGATGCTCCCTGTGCTGATCGGTGTCGCCGGTCTCGTCATCGATGGAAGCAATTTGATGCTTACGCGCCTGCGTCTCCAGACCGCCGCGGATGCTTCAGCCCTCGGCGCTGCCTCTGAGCTGGGGCGAAGCCGCCTGATCGGTGGCCCCTCCACAGTCCCCTCGCTCGGCAAACTCGAGACAATCGCCAGGACCATCGCTCATCGCAATTGGCCGACAGGCACACCGTTTTCGCTCGCCGTCCAGACCGGCCGGTGGGATTGGAGAAACCATCGCCTTGTCCCAACGCTCCAGCAGCCTGACGCTGTGTCCGTCCGGCTCAGTGCCTCCCTCCCCACGTATCTGGCTGGAGCCATGGGGATCAGACGATGGACCCTCTCCGCCAGTTCGACCGCCGTCCTCCCTTCCTTGGGCGCCGTCCCCCCTGCAGCCGTGACGGTGCCCATTAGTTTGGTCCGGTCCCCTCGTGGAGCTGGTGCTCTCTCTCTTGCTCCAGGCAACGGGGGAATCGGTCTTGGTTCCTGCGTTGCCTGGCTCTCATTCAACTCGGGAGGATCAGCTCCGGCTCTTGAGGCAGGCCCAAGCCTGGTGCAGGTCCTCGGATCGTTCCAGGCCGAGGTTTTAGAGGACGGTCCGCAGCCGCCCCGCGTGGTTCCGTTCGCCAACGAAGGGCCCATCCTCGTGCCCGTTATCGAAGCGAGCCGGTGCCCAGTTCCTTCCGGCTGGTACCCAGTGGCCGGCTTCGCCACTGTCACGCTGCGCGGGGCTGGCCCACCTCTGGGCCGTTTGGTTTCTCTCGGCCACGGTCGAGCCCCCACTGCATGGCTGCCTGTGGCCGGAGCCTCCAGATCGTCGATCGAGGTGAGAGTCCTTCGTGGCCACGTAGCCTCAGGTCGAGGGGGAGGAGGTGATTTCGGCACCCTCGCCTCTTCGCCGGTCCTGGTCCAATGAGGGAAAGGCCGTGACTGACTCAGACCCCAGAGCATGCTCATCCTTCTCGGCATCCCACTTCATCACGGTGGTGGGGGCCAAGGGTGGAGTCGGCACCACGACAGTGGCCATCAATGTGGCCGCCTGTCTTCACCGCCACACCGACGTTCCCGTGGTGTTTCTCGACTGGGACTTCGCGGGAAGTTCTGCTCCTGTCTTGTTGGGCGTGACCGCTCGCCATACACTCCAGAGCCTCCTCGGTCGTCCCGGTCTCATCGACCCCTATGCATTGATGCAAAGCCTCACGCCATCACCGTGTGGTATCTCCGCCCTCATCAATGGCTTTGAGCGATGGCACCGCGCTGCGCTCGACCAGGACCGGCTCGATCAGGTCGTACGCCTCGCCGCTAAAACGACGCCGATCGTGGTCGCAGACCTCGGGAGAGGAACAGGGGAAGAGGGGTTTCCTCTCCTCCGTCACGCCACGGCCATTCTCGTCGTCACGACACCTCACATTGACTCGTTGATCGAGACGGCTCGCCTGCTGCAACGTCTCCGCTCAGAGCCAGCCTTGGCGAATCACCTCTCCTTGGTCGTCAATCAGGCATCCAGGGAGGATCGCTCGGTGATCGAGCTTGCAGCCCGACATGTGAACCAGACGATCGATGTGATCCTCCCTTGCGACAAAACGAGATGGCAGGAGGCGGCTGAACGAGGTCAGCCCCTGGTGATGTTCGCCCCCTCATCCGCCTTCGTCACCGGCATCGAACGGCTCGCGGAGCGGTTGATCGATCGAACGCCGAATCGCCGTGTAACTTCCCGTTCATCGCGACTCAGGCTGATCCTGACCGGGCTGACTAACTGGGGTACGCAGCGATGATGTCGGGAGGGAGACAAGAGACCACCATTCCTCATGGCCCCACCGGCCCTGACCTGACCGTGCTACAGGACCAGGTTTATCGCGAGTTACTCTCTCGCCTCGATGTGACGCACCTTGCCCAACTGGACCGTGAGAGCCTTGAAATGGAACTGGCCATCTCGTCGATGGCTATTCTCGAATCGCACGGCACTGCCCTGAGCACGGATGAAATTCGTTGTGTCGTCGAAGCGATCAAGAGCGAAGTCTTGGGATATGGCCCCCTGGATGTTCTGCTGAACGATCCGTCTGTCTCGGACATCCTCGTCAACGGGGCGACCAACGTGTATGTCGAACGAGGTGGCCGGTTGGAACGGACCGCTGTGCGATTTCGCGACGACGCGCACCTGCGCGACGTGATCGACAAGATTGTGGCCCAGGTGGGGCGTCGCATTGACGAATCGTCTCCTATGGTCGATGCCCGGTTGCCGGATGGCTCGCGGGTCAACGCGATCTTGCCCCCCCTGGCGCTCGACGGCCCGGCCCTGTCGATTCGCAAGTTCGTCAAAGACCGGCTCTCACTGGCCGATCTGATTGCCAAAGGCAGTCTGGTGCCTCCGATGGGAGGCTTTCTTGCCGCTGCCGTCCGTGCTCGACGCAACGTGGTCATCTCAGGCGGGACCGGCTCGGGGAAGACGACACTCCTCAACCTGTTGTCCGAGAGCATCCCGCCAACGGAACGGATCATCACGATCGAGGACGCAGCCGAATTGCAACTGCGCCAGCCGCACGTTGTACGCCTGGAGACCAGGCCACCGAACCTGGAAGGCCAGGGCGAAGTGACGCAACGAGATTTGGTGCGCAATTGCCTGCGGATGCGTCCCGATCGGATCATCCTGGGCGAAATTCGGGGTGCAGAAGCGCTCGACATGCTGCAAGCCATGAACACCGGACACGATGGCTCGCTCGTCACGGTCCATGCGAATTCTCCTGCCGACGCCTTAAGCCGCATCGAGACGATGGTGGCGATGGCCTCGTTGTCGCTTCCGCCGTCGGTCGTCAAACAAACGATGGCGTCGGCCCTCCACATCATCGTGCAGGCCTCTCGCCTCTCGGACGGGACCCGCAAGGTCATGGGGATTCACGAGGTCCTGGGGATCAAACACGACGAGATCGAGACCCAAGAGTTGTTTCGGTTCGAACAACGAAGCGTGGACCAGTCAGGACGGGTCCAGGGCGTGTTCGTGTCGACCGGCAACAAGCCCCGTTGCCTGTCTCTGCTCCGAGCCCAGGGACTTCAGGTGCCGGATGAGTGGTTTCTGCCGCAAGAACATACGTTGCCACGATAACACCGCCTTGGCGTGAAGAACCGCGGACGGAAACGATGGAACCGGTCATGATCGCCATCGCAACGGGCTTTTCCACCACGCTGCTGTGGATCGCCGCCTGGCTTCTCTGGTTTGCTGGACCACGGAGAGCCTCTGCCCATGTTGCCGAGCAGAGCGGGGCAGTGCCTCTCTTGGCCGGCCTCGTGGAACAGGGGAGCGGCAGCCTGGCCGATCGCTCTCGTGTCTGGCAGCAAGCAATTGCCCGGTGCCTCGCCCTCTTGCGCGTCAGCCCCTCAGCGTGGTGGCGCGAACGTCAGCGCCTGCGCCGGTTTCGCGAACAATTGCCGGAAGCCCTCGACGTGATGGCCCGTGCGCTGCGCGCCGGCCATGCCGTGCCGACCAGCTTGGCCATGGTCGTAGAGGAAAGTGTCGAGCCCCTGCGCCATGAATTCACCAGAGTGGTCGACGACCTACGATTTGGGAAGAGCCTTCCAGAGGCCCTCAAGGGACTGGCGGCTCGCGTGCCCATCGAAGAAGTGCGATTCTGGGTAACCTGTCTCCTGATCCAACGGGAGACGGGCGGAAGCCTGCCGCAGATGTTGGACGAAGTGAGCCGCCTCATCCGCGCACGCATGGAATTCGCCGCGAAGATCAAGGCGGTCTCGGCGGAGGCTCGGTTTTCCGCCCTCATCCTTTCGGCACTGCCCGTGGTTTTAGCCGGAGCGATCTTTCTGCTCAATCCCGACTACCTGTCGCCCTTATGGAACAACCAGATCGGGCGCTGGCTTGCCGCGGGGGCCTTGGGTCTCATGGGCTGTGGGATGGTGATCATGCGACGTATGACTCGGATTACGCTTTGACAACCAGCCGCGAACGAGAGCGACGAGGCGATGCTCCTGAACGACACGACGACCAGCTCGATCTTGACCAGAGATCACCCATGCTAACTTCCTCATCCATCACAGTGGTGTTGGCCATCGGACTCGCACTTGCTACCGTTTGCTGTTGGATCGGTCTCTTCTTTGTCGGCAACGAGTGGGCACGCCTCCGCCGATGCCGTCGCCTGTTGCAAGCCACGAGCGGTGCCGGGCAAGCGGGAGCACACCGACCGAAGTGGTCTACCCGGCTCTTCGACCTCTCACGACGGATCGGTGAGTATGGGCTCAGACGGATGTCGTCCGTTCCCACGGACTGGGCAGATCTGCTCACGATCGCCGGCTATCGACGAGCAGAGGCCATGGCCTCCCTCGTGGGCTTCAAATGCCTCATAGCCGGTGCCTGTCTCTTCATCGGGTTCATCGGACTCGTGGTAACCGTCCTCACAGATGGTGAGAGCGCGGCGGGTATGGCGCTCTGCCTCGTTGGGTTCGGCATGACGCCCCTCGGGTGGTTTCTTCCCAATTGGTGGCTCCGCTACAGCGCACGCCGGCGCCAGGCCCAACTCCAGAGAGCCATGCCAGATTTGCTCGACCTCCTCCTTGTCACGATCGAAGCAGGACTGCCCCTCTCAAGTGCCCTCGACCGGATTGCCCGCATCCTCGGACTCACCCACCCGGTATTGGGACTCGAGTTGCGGCAATTGGTGTTCGATCTTCGCACCAGTCGGTCGCGCGCCCATGCGCTCCGCTCCTTCGCGGCTCGGACCCAGGTGGACGCAATCAACTCGCTCACTAGCGTCCTGATCCAAACGGAACGATTCGGCGTGAGCCTGACGCGAACCTTGCGGATCCATGCCGAAGCCCTCCGGCGCAAGCAACAGCTTCGCGCTGAAGAATTGGCTGGAGCCTTGCCGGTGAAACTGCTGTTTCCCCTCATCTTCTTCATCTTTCCCGCTATCTTTGTCGTGCTCCTAGGGCCAGCCGTGGTGCAAGGTATCGAGACCCTTCGATCCATGCTGGCACCATAGAACCGTGAGGCCGCCGGCAAGAACCAACCTTGTTCATGAGCGTTTTTACTGCAATCGCCGATCCGCGGCTGCGACAAGCCTTCGGCTGGCGGGCTCTCCCTTCAAACCCTCCACGTACTGCACGAAGACGCGTGGGGGCTCCGGGTTCCGCGCCTGCCTGTCGGCAGACAGGCGGCTATGTTCACGTTGACGAGCAGCCACGCAGCAGGATTTCGGTCTTGGCGCCACGTTCGAGCGACACCTTCACTGACGCCGCCGGCCACGGGCGACGCCAGACCGTGGCCCCCTCTCCGTTGACCGCACAACCGGGTGGTAGGGCAAGGACAAGCCCGTCAATGGGTTTCGGCGCTGTGACTGCAAGACGAATTCCTCCCGGCGACTCGAGGACATCGACTTCGACATGGTCGCGGGCCTCCCACCATCGACCGAAATCTTCCACGGCACCGATCCAGGCTCGTGCGGCCAATGCCTCGATTAACCGGGCTTCGAACGCCAACTTGTGACCGAGCATGTTGGGATGAATCAGCACGGTCATCACACCGCCGTAGCGACCGAGCTGATCAGCCAGTTTCACCGCGTCTGGGAACCGATCGCCCAGCGGTGGGAGCTCCTCGTCTTCAATCGAGACGGGGAATTCGTAAACCTCCACCTCCGTATGCGGAAGTCGGTCTTTCGTCAACCGATAGGGCAGATGCGTCAACGCTGTGTTGGCCGTGGCCGTCGAGTCGTACCGGTAGCCCGTCGCTTCCAACGCCTGAGGAAGCGTCAGCGGATAAGCCAACTCTCCAGCCCGAAAGGACTGCACCACGAGTCCAGGCACCAGTGTTTCCAGGATAAATTTGCTGACCCGTAACTCCCCTAGCACCGTGCCTCCACGAGCTGACAGACGGCCTGTGACGATCGGCCGGTAGTCCGGATAGCGTTCGGTGCCCGATCCCAGCGGAAACTGGTCAAAGACTTTCGAGTGAGCCACGGTGTGGCTGCCCACCTCCATCCCCATTGTGGCCAACTGCCTCATCTCCTCGATCCACCGATCCGTCAAGAAAACCTCGTCGTTAAGATCGCGGATGTACTTTGTTTGGATGAAAAATGTGCCCCGCACGCCCCGAGCACGTTCGACCCGCGCGAACTCGAGGGCGTTATGCATCGATGACTGCGCATCGACATCGTGGGTCAGCAACACCGCGAGGTCCCGTCCTTCCGGAATCGGATCGAGAGTCACAGGGAATGAATCTCCCCGCCGGTATACGGCTTCCAGAAACAGAAGCACGGCGTCGGTACCCGGCACGAATCGGTTGTTGAAGGAGCCGGCAAACCCCTCGGCCCGCAAGGCTTGCCCTCGCCAGAGGACATAGCCCACATCAATTCCCACGGCGACCGCCCATCCCAATCCCACCGCCCGTTGCACCACCGCCGCGGACCCATCATCGTAGGAGGCCAACACCGATGCAGTCACACTTCGGTACAGAGTCACCCCGATGGGTGGCTCCACGCCATTGGGATGATGCAACGGCACCGTCCAACCCTGCGTGCTCCCTTCCTCGCGCAAGCTCCAGGGATCTCCGTGGAACCGCAGAGCCGTCGGTGTTCGACTCTCCTGCATCGCGCTGATGCCGAATACTTCCTCGAGGCCTCCTCCCACCCCGCCACAGGCGATCAAGGTTCCGCCCTCCCTTGGGTGGGTAGCGAGTTGTTGGAGTGCGTCGCGACTCAAAACCTTACCAGAAAGCGTCGGGTAGACCAGGACGACACGATGGCGCAGGGCCTGGTCGGGACGATCCGTAACGACGAACGGGATCCCTTTTGCTTTGAGCCCATGGGTCAACCCAAGCCAATTCGATTGGGGATCAGTCAACAATATGGCAAGTCGATGGCTCCCTCCCTCAGAAAATCGAGACCAGGCGGTTGGCGAGGTCTCCGCAACTCTGGACGCCATCGCCGGGCCGGACACACTTGGCAGCCTCACCATCCGATAGCCTCTGAGCGCCATCATTGTCTCGGGAGCCGACCAGAACCACCAGCCCGCTAGGGTTCCCAGCATGACCAGAAGCAGTCCGGTGTGGCGTCCCATCATCATGGTTGTTTCTTCTTTTTTTCTTCTTTGCGTTTTTCAGTCAGTAGTGCACGATGAGGCTGACGAGTGCCCCGGTCCGCCGGTAGAGAGTGGCCCGATCTTCATGAAACCCGGTGAGTTCAGCGGAGAGCCGAGCAGCGAGAGGCATGGTCGCCCCTCCTTGCACACTCCAGGTCCGCACCCGTACGAGGTCTTGTGTGGCGACAATCCGCTCGCCGGATGTGCCAAACGCATAGGAGACAAACGCCTGCCACCGAGCAGTCGGCCGCCAGGACAGTTGTGACGAGAGGGTGATGGCACCCGTGTCAGCCACGTAGTAGATCTTCTCCGTAAGCCACACGCTGGCTGGCAAATAGATGTTGGTTCCAGGGATAAGCAGATCCACTGTGTCGCCGCTTCGAAACACCATCCGCCGATAACCAAACGAGGGTTCGAGAAACCCCACGGTCTCACTGACCGCTCCCAATCCCTGGAATAATTCCCCTCCCACCGACCAGGACGGGGCAAAATCAGCACCTGGCACGCCGCTGGCCCCCACATAACCCCAGGCCCGATTCCACAGGGGGCGGTAGGCCTCCGCTGAGAACTGATCGTCCACCAGGCCGAACCGGCGCAGGTGCTCATATCGCCCGATGAGCGTTGCCGCTCCCCACGGATAGGCCACTTCGGCTAGGACATTGTGTTCTTGCGGCAACTGGCGCGTATAGCCGAACCCCCCGTAACCAAGCTTGACGTACCGCCGAAACGGCAGGGCAATCTCCTCCGGCATCGGTCCAACCGGCGCCTTCGGGCTTACGGCTAAGGCTAACTGGGCCGCCACTTTGTCCCGTTTATCGCGCACGTCTTGGCCGGCACCTTCCTGAAGCAGTTCGTCATACCAGCGAAGGGCCTGGGCCGCCTGACCGCTCCACCAGGCGAGATCCGCTCGCACCTCGCGGGCTTCTAGGTGGTTGGCCTGATGGGCCAGTACCTCGTCCACCTCGGCACGGGCCTCGGCAAAGCGATGGGCCCACCCGAGAGTCCGTGCCAAGGCGAGACGGATGTCAACATCGTGGGGATGCCGGGCCAAGATGGCGCGATACAAGTCAATCGCCTCATCCCAATGCCCGTTAACGGCCAGTGCCCGAGCCAGCCGACCTCGGATCTCATCGTCCTCAGGATGTGCGGCGAGAAGAGACCGTAAGGCCGAAAGTGACGGATGATCGGAGCCCCGCGCCTTGGTGTCGTCGAGTTGGCTGCCACCGGCCGTTTCGGTTTCGGATGACACGGGTTCGGCCGGCTGTCCACTCGCTCGCTTCAGGCCCCAAGGGCCCACGAGGCTCACGAGGAGTAGCACAGCGATCCAGCCGATCTGGAACGATCCCGGCTCAGTGGGGGCCGGCCGGCTGGCGTGGTGGCCCGTCGAACAACTGTTCATATCCTTCCCAGTCATGAATCATGAGCCCTGTCACGGTCGGGACAGTGACATCCCGTACCCATTGGTCAAGTGCCGTTTTCAATGCTTCTTTTGAACGTCCGGCAAAACTGAGGCGGCTACCGAGCACATCGTACCGAACCATCTCGGCAAAATAGAGGAGATGCGCCGCCTTTTGGGGAGGGGGTGCCAGTACGAGCTGCTGGGCACACCGGTCGAGATAAGCGGTCGCCTGCTCGGGCCGCTCCACCCGACGAAATACGAGATGCCGTTCATCGGGCAACGGTCGGGTTTCAATGGCCCCCCACACAGGCTTGCCAATTAACGCACCATACCGGACCCAATCCTCAATTAAACGTCGAGCTTCTGAGAGCTCGACGCGATAATTCATGACGACGACTTCATCGGCTAGATCCTGAACGTGGAACGCCAATGGACGGCCCTCAACCATCAGCCCTGAAAACCAAAAGGGCACAACGACAGACAGAGGCAGCCCAGCCGGCATCGTGCGGCGGAGCTGGGCAAGCAGGGTGAGGTAGTCGCGATACCGCTCGGGATCAGTCTGGAATTCCTGAAGCACATACGGTTCAATATCCAGTTGCAGACCGGTTGGCAATGTTTCACCCTTTCCGGTCGTCGTTAACCGCTCGATCCCCGCTACCAGGTATCGGGGGTTGACAACGGCGTGAGGGTCCCCATCAAGGGCGTACACCTCGATCCCCTGCTCCTGCCACCGGCGCACCACCGCGAGGTAGGCTCGCCAGGTTTCCTCCGTGGCGTTTGCTCCTGGCATCTGGATCGACACACGACGGCACCCCATCGCCACACAGGTGGACAACACCTGATCCGGTTCTTGGATGGCGCGCCGAACATTCCACACCCATAATCCGAGCTTCGGAGCAGGGGGCGCCAGCTTCCTCGCTTCAAAGCGGACGGGTTCGATCGTGACAACAGCGGGAGTGCGAGAAACCGCCACGGTCAGCGCCACAACCTGCCGCAGATCCACACGGTCAGCAATGGCCGAAAGGGGAATCCCTATTCGAAACGACCCCGTGGTGCGGAACAAGGTCATGGAGTCTTGTTTTTCCCACCACCACCGATCGACAATGCCTAGGTCGAACGATCCACGAGCGATCCCCTCAACGCTGAGCTGGTTGAACGACAATAAGTCGAGAGCCGCATCGGGATGACCGAGCCACCAGATTACTCCACAGGTCGGCTTGGGAGTTCCTTCCATTTGAAGTCGAATCGCCTCCCCAAGCTTCTCGATCCGCACCTGGCAGGCGCCAAACGGACGCATCTGTTCGGCTAAGGGCACAACGGTGACGCGGGTTCCAGTCCATCGGATCGAGCCAATGGATTGCGGTTCGACCGGAGGATTGAGCGTGACCGACGGTGGCCCTCCGGTTGGCCACACCACTTCGATGCGCGCCAGGTTGTCGGGAATCGCTTGCGTCAACGCGATGGTCTCCTCCGCCCAGCCGGAGCCGACCCCCAATCCTAAACTGGTGACCCCGACTATTCCCCACTGGATCACATTCAGCTTACTCAACATCAACCTGCGCTCCCTCACAGAGGCTGGGGGAAGGAGCCCATTCCCACCCGCGTAGGTCCGGACGGGGTGAAGGGCTTCGCTCCCTGCGAGCCAAATCCCTGCCGGGGCATGTCCCCCCCAATCCTTCCGGCCCTTGAGAAACCTCAGCAGTCCTCGCAAACGGAACCATACGGTGAGCTGGTGATAGCCGATATATTCGAGGACCGCCCACACGACGAACCGTACCCGATCGTGCCAAGAGGCAAATCGCGCAAACCGCCACTCTTCGAGCACCAGACTGGCCAAACTCAGCAACATGCCGAACCCGTAGGCCACGAGAAAAAACCAGACGGCGAACGACACGTTGAGTTGGTCGAAGAGATAAGCTATGGCAGCCACCCCAATTCCCACAGTTTCCACCACAGGCGCCAGAAGTTCGACCACGAAGAAGCAGGGCACCACGACAAGCCCCAACAAGCCGTAGCGAGGGTTCCCCCACAATCGCCGATGTCTCCAGAGTACATCGGCCAGGCCCCGATGCCAGCGTTCTCGCTGGCGCGCCAGCGTTGGGAGGCTGCTCGGCACTTCGGTCCAGGCCACTGGATCGGGAATAAACACAACCCGGTCCAGGCGACCATGTTCGCGACAATGCCGCCGTAGCCGGACAATGAGTTCCATGTCCTCGCCGACCGTGTCGCAGAGATATCCCCCTGCCGCGAGAAGGGCCTCCCGCCGGAATAAACCGAACGCGCCGGAAATGATGAGGTTGCCTCCCAGCCAATTCCACCCCAGCCGTCCAAATAGAAACGCGCGGAGGTACTCCACGACCTGGATTCCGGCCAGCCACGAAGAGGGACAAACCGCCCGTTCCACCCGGTGCGAGACAACCGTGCATTCGTTGACAGGGCGAATAGTCCCGCCCACGGCGATCACTTCGTCGTAGAGAAGAAATGGTCGAACCATGCGCTGGAGCGCATCCGCCTCGATGAGGGTATCGGCATCAATGGAACAGATCAGGTCGCCACTCGCCACATTCACGCCAGCGTTGAGGGCATCGGCTTTTCCCCCACCCGCTTTTCTCATGACGACCAAGTGCGGGTATTGGCTCGACCGATACAAGGCCCGCACTGGCTTCGTGACCAGCCGGGACTCATACACCGTCGGAATGGGGACGAGCCCGAAGGTATCGATAAGCACGGCCAGCGTGTCGTCGGTCGAGCCATCGTCGACCACGATGATCTCCAGGTTGGCGTACCACAGAGCCAGCAGTGCGCGGACGCTTTCGACAATGGTGCGGGCTTCGTTATGTGCGGGCGCTATGACGCTAATGCGCGGCACAAACGTTCTCGGCGACCGCCACACACGGTACTCCATCCAATCAATTCGACTATCGATCCACAATTGAATGGCGGCGAAGGCCAACAGCACCAGGTACACCACGTTGACGAGGAAGAAATAGACGAGGATCATCCGCTCGATGATGCCCAGTGTGGCCGTCATGGATCCCACCGGCGTTGTGTTTCGAAGGGGAGAGGCTGGAGGCACGTATCAGCCGGCAGGCTTAAGACATATCGGGCGATGGATTCGGCTGTAGAATTACCGCTCTGCAGCGCGGCGCGCAGGTGCACGAGGCCAGGAGGCCCAAACGATCGGAGAGCGAGCGCCGCATCTCGTCTGACCTGCCAGTCGGAATCGGCTACCAGAGGGGCGATCGCCCCCGCTGCGGTCCACGCCCGTAACCGTCGTAATTGCTCCACGGCCGTCGCCCGGACAACGGCATCGGGATCTTTCAGCATGGTCTCAAGTTGTTGCTGCTGGACCGCACCGCCTACGGCACCGAATACTTGGGCAGCTAGAACACGGAGCCGGGCCTCTTCGCTGACCGCGATCCGCTGAGCAAGGGGAAGGAATCGGGCGGACGGAATGTGCTGGGCTACGACCAATCCGGCTTCCAAACCAGGTTGCGAGGCCGTCTCCAGGTACCGCGCCAACGGTTCCACAATCTGCTGGCCAACTGACGTCAGGCTGTCTTGAACGGCGACCCTTACGAAGGGGTGTGGATCCCCCAGCATCGTAATCAGCAGCCCCAGAAGACGTTCGTCGTCTACATGGGCCAGGGTTTCGGCTACCTGCGCCCGGACAACCGCCCGGCGGTCGGCGCAGAGGTGCTGAAGCTCGGTCACTGGGAAGTGCGCACAGAGCGTCATGAGACGAAGACCACGAAGCCGCCGCCAATACAAACGACTTCGACAGTACCGCGCGATGTATACTCTCAGCCCCAACTCGTCAGCCAATCGGGCGAGACGGGCATGGGAGTCCCCCCGCAAGCATTTCGCCAAGCTGGAAAGAACCCTTGTTCGTCCGGCCACGGACAGGGGACACTGTGGCGGCTGGTCACGACGGCCAGATGGTGCATCCGGAGCGGATACCTCCGAGAACACCCACTGCCGCCAAACTTCCGCCCGTCGCAACTGCCTCGTGTGCCACGAGGACACTGCCAGACGGACAGCCACACTAACGACCATCATTCCCCCCACGAGCAGTTCGCCGAACACCCACCACCATCGTGCGGTGTCACTGCTTCCCACTCTCAGACCTCCAGGGCCCGTTGAATGCGGTGCAGGAGCACCGCCACGCTGACCGGCTTGGCCACATAGTCGAAGGCCCCTAACTCGAAGACCTTCACGATATCTGCTTCCAGTGACCGCACGGTCAGGACAATGATCCGGCACGACTTCGTCAGCCCGCTGGCTTGCCACCGACGCAACAGAGAGAGCCCATCGATTCCCGGCAAATTCAGATCGAGAAGAAGAATTTTGGGAACCACCGCCGGCCGTGAACCTGTCAAGGCTTGCAGAGCCTGCTCACCATCGGCGAACCAAACCGTCCGTAGGCGGCGAACTTCCAGCGCATGACGGATGAGATCGGCCAACAGCGGATCATCGTCGATGAGGACAACATCGACCACTGCCACGTCGGGGGTCGGGATGGCCAGTTCCTCATCGGGTGTGACGATCGAATAATCGGTGGCCTGCTGTGCTCGGCACAAGGCCTGATACGCCAGACGGTACAACGTATCGAGATCCGTCCCATCCTGCGGATACCCTACCAGGCCGACGGCCCAGCGCGGGGACGATCCGCTCTTCCCTGCGTCGAGCCCCATCTGCAACAGGTCTGGCAATCGAAACGCTGCTTGCTGCCTCGATGCGCCATACAGCGCCAGCAGCACAACGTCATCCGTCCAAGACGCGAGCACATCTTCTCCTCGAACCATCCGCTGGAGCCGAGACACTAAGATATGTCGCAGCTGCATTGTTTCTCGTTCTCGTTCGGCATCCTGTCCTTCTTCCCTGACAGATTGCACGGTCCCGATGAGGGCCAAGGAAAGCGGCTGGCCATGGCGTTGCGCAAGCTGCAACAGACGCCGGATAGCCGGCTCAACCGTCGCCAAGGAGGGTAAAGGCGATCCCGTCGTTCCCCAATCCCGGGTGACACCTCGGGTTCGTTCGAGGTGATGGTTCAGTCGCTTAAGCAGCAGTTCCCGTTGGGGCGGTTTCGTCAAGACATCATCGGCCCCAGCCTCCAGAGCAGCCCGAACAGTGGCCGGGTCCTGGTCGGCGGTGAGCACGATCACGGGCAGATGCCGCCACGCAGGCTCCGCGCGAAGGAGGCGGCAGACTTCGCGACCGTTCAGATGCGGCATGTGCCAATCGACGATAACGAGATGCGGCACCACTCGTTCAAGCTGGTCGACCGTCATTCTAGGATCGGCGACCGTAGTTACGGCAAACCCGCCCTCCTCCAGATACTTCGTCAAGACCAGAGACACCACCGGATCATCCTCAAGAATCATCACTCGCCCGGTCTCGCTTGTCTCGAGCGACACAAACCGCTTGACCTCCGCGATCATCCGCGAAGGGCTCACGCGCTTGCTGAGGTACCCGCGCCTACCCAGGCGTACCACTTCCTGCCTGATCTGATTGCCCAACCCCTCGCTGAGCACCACGCAGGGCACCGGATTGGACCGTTCACTCAGCTCTGTCAAGATCGCCGCGAGCATATGGGCATCCCAGCCTTCTCCGTCCACCAAACCGGCGCGTATTCCATTGCCGCCCAGTTGATCGATGAGCTCTGGCAACGAGCGAGCAACACTTTGGATCGCCTCCCGCGCGATCGGTTCACTCAACAAGCGATCAACAAACGCCTGGTCTCGGCACACCACGAGTAACCACCCTCGCTCACCTGCCTGTGTGGGAGCGGAAAGGGACGGCAAGGCCAACATGCCTCCCTGCTCGACCCCCTCCCTCAGCCTTGTCACGGCCGCAGACAGGCCGGCCAACTCCTCGTACGACCACGAGGAACCGTGGCGCAGTCCTTGTTCGATCAGCCGGGCAGCCTCGGCCGCATCGTGCAGACCATAGAGTCCGAGGGTCCCGATCAATTGGTGGGCAAGCACTCTTGTTTCTTCGACAGACTCTGACGAAGGGGAACCACCCCACAGCGAAGCCAGGAACGTTTCCAAGCGGGCAATGCGGTCGAGAACGATCCTCTGGAACTCCTGGCCCGACGGCATAGTGCCTACCCCTGACATCGCCTCCCGATGTTCTGAAGGTTTTGACGGAGCGCAAGATGCGGACACAGAGAGACCGCCGCCGACACGTTCGGTCGCCGTATCGAAACAAGGCTTCTGGTCACCGAGCCTGCGTACAGGAGTTCATCGGCGAACGGGTCACTCCACGTCGTTCTCGTTGCTGTATGGTAAATATGTTAGTTGTGACTGTCTAAATTTTTTTAACTTTTTCTCCCTCCTTATGCTGTTGGCTTCAGCCTGAATGAAATGCGCAAGGAGCGAGCTGTCGGCGAAAGGGGAATTGTTTTTTCTTTGCGCTCGCATGGCGCACAGATCCAGATATCCCCAGTGACGCAGGGCCGCCCCGATTTCCGCGCTGCCGGGAGGCTTTGCCCTCGTGCGTTCTCCTGCAGCCTTTGGAGCCCATCTGCGCTAAACGACAAGGATTCCATCGCGAGGTCCCGCGGCGTCGCCATTGGGGAGGTCTCGAACCAGAAGCACGGCCCAGCCATCGCCAAGTTCAGTGTCGAGGAAACGAAGCGGGAGCGATCTTGTTTTCTTTCACGGGAAGAAATGGGAGGTCGCGGGCCAGCTCTTGTTCGACGAACCGGCTGCTGCCCTGCGGCAGGATGATGCAGGACTGCAGCCCGTGGTGGATGATCGTTTTCGCCCTTCCGAGCGGGTCGAAACTCTTTTTCACACAGGCTTTATTCTTCTCGACCCATTCCCATGCGATGGAACGGGCAAAGGGGTTATATGGGTATGGGGTTTAAGACCTAAGAGCTGGAACAAAACTTCTTTTGCCGTCGCGCCGGCGTCCCGGCTACAAGAACCGCATCACAAAGAGGATGGGGCTTCGGCATCGATTTCCGCTTGGGGCCGGCGGACCCATCCTGGACCGTTTGCCGGAATTTTTGCGGCGTTGGCCAGCCGGCTTTCTCCGGTGAGAAGGTGGGGTGCAGTAGTGCAAGCCAGCCGGACTCCCTCACAGAAGGAACAGTTGGCTCTTGTTTTTTGTGGCCTTGCTCGCCGCGCGAACGAGGTGTCCTTTTCGCGAATGGCCGAGCACCACGCATGTCACTTTTCTTCCTCGTCCCGCTGTTGCCGCTGGTGACAGTGTTCCCTGTCGTAATCGGCGGGCCTGCGCCAGCATGGCCGCGCCAAGCTGGGTGTGGCGCTCATGGCCATGGCCTTTCTTGGCGCCATCGCGACGTTGGGCGCCGTCGCCGCTTCTCGCGCACTCTCTTTCTCACGCCGCCACACTGGAGGGCGCGTTCTGAACGTTCACGCTCCCGCGCGTCGGCGACATCGCCTGGCTTGCCGGGATCGTGCTCGCGCATTCGTTCTACGGCACCACGGTGACGGGTCCCTTGAATTCCAGGTGCCGAAGCTCGTTCAGCGCACCGGGCTCTCATCGGAAGCGCTGCACAAACATTGCGCAGATCCTGCGCCACCGACACGATCTCACAGGCGGCCTCGCTCCAGCGGGAACGGATCGCGTGGACGGGCCTCAGGCTACGGTGGAGACGGCACTCCGGATGATGGGCCTCACCCGCGACTTCGCGCAATTTGTCTTGTTCTGCAGACACACTGGCGCGTCGGACAACAGCCCCTTCGAGTCGACACCGGCTTACGGCGCGTGCAGCCGCAATGAAGGCAAGCTCAACGCCCGAGTGCTGACCGTGATCGAGGCTCCCGGAGCCATCATCGAGAAGCTGATCGCACGCCACGAGCTGCTGCGCCATTTTTTATCATCACGAGTGGGTGCACCTCGCTGCGCTGGACCCCTCGGCCGGAGCCATGTCTCGTTACTAGCCGACCGGCGAGCGGAGTTGGACCATCCGTTTCGATTTCTTGCGCGGGATCGGTGACGGCGCACACCAGGACCCGTCACACCTTCTTGCGGCTTGCACCGGACAGGAAAGGAGCCGACCGTATATGAGCGCTCTGAGATTGCATCCCATGAAGGAGATCCGTGTCATTGTCGCTGGAGAACACCACACGTTCGTCACCGACTTGTTGGACCAGGTGAACGCAACCGGATAGACGATCATCGGTAACGTGTCGAGGAAAGGCCATCATGGGGTTCGCGAAGCGCACGTCATGTTCGTGAGCAGGAAAGCCTGGTGATGATCATGACCGTCGTCCCGGAAGAGAAGATCGAGCCGATTCTGGCTGGACTGCGCCCGTTGTTCGAACGGTACTCCGGCGTGATGTTCGTCGCGGACGCAGCCGTCAGCCAACGGGAATATTTCGGCAGGACGGGCAGTGGGAGCTGAATGCCGGAAGGGAGGGACGCTGTGTTCGCCCTTGTCTTTGCTCGGCAAGTTTGTCTAAAATGATTTTTTTGTAAGCCGGTAACAGGAGAGGCCCCGTGAAGGGTTTGCGATTTGAGCGAATCGGCAGAGACCGACACTACAACGTCGTCTTTCACATTGGCTCGACCTACGTGCCGGTCAGTGACGAGACGGTCGATGAACTCAAGGCACACAGCTTGTTGCCGGCTGAGCGGTTTCTCGACTTGCTGCTCGACAAGGTCGGCTATTCGCCCTACCTCAAGGATCAGATCCGCGCCGAACTGAAAAGCGCCGGCGATCCCATCACCCAAATCACGGTGCTTCAAGGCGCGATCAGGGACCTGTAGGAGAAATGAGGAATGTGGAATTCTTGAAGAGCATCTTCCCCACGTTCATTAGCCGGCATTCCTCATTCCTAATGAATTCATAATTTTTATAATTCCTCATTCGTGACGCGTGCCGACGCGTGTCATGTATCCCATGACCCGCCTTCTTTGAAGATCTGGTTCATAATCTCGTTTTTCTTCTGGGGATCCCGCTCGTACTTGAGCGCCTTGGTGTAGTTGTCGATGGCGGTCTGCACCTTCCCCCGACAGGCGTACACCTTCGCCACGCCCAGATAGGCGCGCGCATTCTCGGGATCGGCTTTCAAGGCCCGATTGAAGGCATCCATGGCGTCATCGAGAAGTCCCTTTCCAAACAACAGCCAGCCGATCTCGACGCGTGCGGGCGCAAAATCCGGATTCGCCCGAATCGCCGCCTCATATTCTTTCAGCGCCAAATCTTTCCGCCCCCGACTCTCATACAAGCCGCCCAGCGCATAGCGCACTTCCGCGTCCTGAGGGTTCAGGCGAACCGCTTCCTTATATTCCAGCAACGCCGCCTCCGTCTTGCCCTGCTCCAGCAGTGCGCAAGCGAGATTCGCATGGGCGATCGGGTCGTTGGGGTTCAGCCGGATCACTTCGCGGTACTGGGGAATCGCCATCTCGAGCCGGCCCTGTTCCTGATAGGCCACCCCCAGATTGGTTCGGGCTGGAATGTAGGTCGGGTCCAGCCTGACAGCTTCGCGGTATTCCTTGATCGCCAGTTCAAGCCGGTCTGCGCGCTCATGGATCTGGGCGAGGAAATAGTGCGGATATGCGGAAAGCGGGTCGAGTCTGATGGCCTCCTTATAACATTCCACCGACTGCTCAGATTTCCCGGATTGGGCCAAGAACAGTCCTATGACCAAGTGGATGGTGGCCTTGTCCGGATGCCGGGCGCGCAAGTCCTCCATCCAGGCGCGGATCACCTTGATGTCCTCGTCCTCCTTCAACGCTTGGGCGTGAGTCTTCCAGGCCTCTGCGAACCGCCCTTTGATGAGATGCACGACATTGAGCGCAAAATACGGCCGCGGCTCGCGTTGGCCCTCCGGCACCGCCTGCGCCCATGCCGTCGCCTCCCCGAACACCGCATCCCAGTCACCCCGCAGGATGGCCTCCTCAATCCGAACCGCGTAGTCAGACCCGCTCAATAGTGCCTCCTCTCCTTGTGATGCTTGCCTGGCGATGCCGATTCCGGGAGGTCGATCCCGATGAAATAGCGATAGAGCAATTCGCCTCCGTACCACCCCTGCACCCCGGTGAGCGCTGCTCCGATCACATTGACGATCACCGGCAGCGCGACGGTGCCGGAAGCCGGGAGGTCGCCTCCGTTGCGCACCGCCAGGTTCAACCCTTGGATCACCAGCAAGCCGACCCCAAAGATGAGATGCGACAGAGCCGGGTGCCGGGCGGCCGCCGTCCGCTCGCGGATGATCGCTAGAAAATCGGGAAGACCGGTGGCGGCGGCTCCCAGATGCGTCACCACCCCGAACACCAACGCCCAGTAGGCAGCGCGAAACCAGAAAGCATCGCGGAGGAGAAGATAGAGGACATCGCACACCAGCGCAGCGGAGTACAGCCCGATGGGAAATCCCACTGCCATGGCATGAATCGGATGCCCGCGGACCTGCAACCGACTTTTCATGGACCATCACACCCCTAGCGGGTAAGCGCATCTTCCACGTCTGGCGGCGTTGCCTGGACCAGATCGCCCAGCATCGGATAGCGCTCGGCGATCTTCTGTTTCATCAACCAGGCAACGGTCCGGTATGACCAGTGTCCCTTCACGCCCGACCGAAGTTTCGCGATATATTCCGCCTCCGCGAAGTCCATCTTGAACAGGCAGCGGACTCGGAATCCAAAGGGAATCGCGTAGAGCGCCGCTTCCTGGCTGGTTTGGCGCAACCGCTCGATGTCCGCTTTCACGGCGTCCATGGCGTCGCAATAGTCCCGTTCGAGCCCAGCGTGGACGAGCGCCGGCGGGATGTCGTATCCGTGGACGGTCGTGAAGTTCTGCTGGACCTGCTGGCAACGCCGGTGCCGGTGCAGGTCCCGCCAGCCGCCGAGGTCCATGAGGACGTCGAAGATGAACGCATACCCACTGCGAAACTCCCTGATCAATTCGTCGTAGGGCCCGCGCTTCCGCAGTGCGACTTCGACCGTGTCCCGCTTTTGTTTCTCGGTCCATTCGCGCACAACGGCGAGAATGTGCCGATACGGAGCCTGCGTTACGCGATAGAGCAGCGTGGCGACGAGTTCGTCAAGCGGGTGATGGGGCTCGATGAGATCCACCGGGTTGTCCTGCCCTCTCGGCCTGGTGAGCGCCTGCACCGAATCCGGTTGATCTAGTCCCGTCCCCTTCAGCACTTCGCGCGCATGCCGCGCCAGATCCCAATACACTTCGGCCTGGTAGGCGCTCGCCTGGGCATGCCTGGCCAGCGTCGGCGCCAGCGGCTCGGCCGGCCCGGCCGCCTGTCCCGCCAGTTCGTTCCAAAGATTGATGGGTGGACGGAGGCAGGCTTCTCTCAGTTCTTCTCCGATCGCCCGCAGTTCTGGCAATGACGAGGAGAGCAGGCGTGTCATCTGCTTTTCGAGCGTCCTGATGCTCACCACTTGCCCGACATTGGTGCAGGCAGCCAGCGGCAGGAGGTAGCGCGTCACGTCGAACGCACGGGCCGCGATCGTCCGTTGGTACTGAGCCAGCGTCATGGATTCCGGCCGCGGCTCGCGCTCGGACAGGAACTGGGTCAGCGGCTCGTGCAAGGTGCGGTACACGTTGGCCAGACTGCGGAGAATGCCCTGATAGATCCCCTCCGTTTCCGTGCTGCGAATGGAATCCGGCACGTACCAGGCGCTGGAGGCGAAGTTCTGGTAACGGCTGGATTTGGCTTGACCGTCCCACAGGGGTTCGTCCTCCAGTCGGATCGCCGCCAGCTCCGAGATGTGCTCGAAACAGACGATGACATGCCCCAGATCGGCGATCGAGGCATGCCCATAATCGAAGTAGAATTGTTCCCAGAACTTCTCGGACGAATGGGTGTGGACCCATCGGATGCTGTCCTCAATCGAATCCGGCGAGCGGCTGTAGCGGGCCAGTGCGTATGCGGATTTCTCCGGCGGCATGGGCGCAATGGCGATTACCCTGCGTTGTGACCCGACGGTTGTCATCTCCTCTCACCCTCCAGCGTAACTGGTCATCAACGACCGCTTCTTCTCCACCGGTCACCAAGTGCTCCCAAACAACGCCCATGCCGCGCCCAGTGCGAGCGCGGTGTTGGCCACCGTTGCCAGAAAATAGACTGCCAGCGGACGCCAGCCGGCCTCGGTAAACGCCGTGAAAGACAATTCCAAGCCGATGCAGACAAAGGCCGCAGTCAGAAACCAGTTGCGCAACGGGACGATTGCGTGTTCGACATGCTCTGGCCCAAGGAGCCCGGCGGTGGCGAGAGCTGAAGCGATCATGAAGCCCAGGACGAATTTCGGAAACCGAGCCCAAATCTCGCGCGGACTGGGGCGCTGGTCCGGTCGGCGTTCGATGACAACAACCCAATACAACGCTAGCAAGAACGCGGCGAACCCAATGAGGGCGTTCTGCGACAGTTTCACCACCGAGGCAACCTTCATCGCGGTTTCGCTATGAATTGCCCCGGCTCCGACCACAGCGGCGGTTGTGTCGATGTTGCCGCCGATCCACGCGCCGGCCACCTCCGCGGAGAGACCCAACGCTTTCGCCGCGTAGGGCTGGAGCAGCATGAGCGGCAGCGCGAACACAATCACCAGGGTGGCCACATAGGCCAAGTGCTCTTTTTTCGCCAACACTGCGCCCGCGGCGGCGATAGCAGCGGAAACTCCGCAAATCGCGACGGAGGCGGCCATCAGCGCGCGCAGCTTGGCGTCGAGCCGAAACCAGGTGGCCAGGTGCCAGGTCAAGAAGAACACCGCCGTGACGACCAACACTGCCTGGATCAGGCCTTTGGCTCCGATCCGCAGGACGTCCGCCAAGTTGATCGTGGCACCCATCAGAACGAGTCCCGTTTTCAGGAAAAATTCCGTTCCTTTCACGGCGCTGACGTGCGAACGCACCCCGGCGGCACTGATCGCTAGATTGGCCGCCAGTCCCAGCATGACGGCCCATAAAGGATATTCCAACAACTCCCGGCCGAGCCACGCCTTGCTCGTCTGAGCCAGCCGATTGGCGATCACCGCCAGCAGGATGACGAGCAGAAACGAGAGCGCCGCAGCAAGGCGCCAGGTCCTCGTTGTAGTTCGATCCTCCTTGTTCAGATCCTCCCTTGACATTGACGATCACCAGGGGACGTGTGTGATCAGCCCCGCCCCGACCATAGCCGCCAGGCCTAATCCAATGACGATTGCGAGCCAGTCTTCGCTCATTTCCGCCGCAAACCGAACGAGAGCGCCTGTCATGCTCATGCCGTCCGGTGCGCCGCACTATAAACGCCGAGAGGCCGGCGCTGCAAGGTGGCAACGCCAGCCGAGGAGGCGCGTTGACTTACCCTGAACGCCGCCGCTATAGTGCGCCTCGCACACGCAAACGATCGCAGCCGTTGTGATTCGAGGCATCAAAGGAGTCAAAGATATTCTGCCTGACGAGGCGGCGCGCTGGCAGTTTGTCGAACAGCATGCCCGCCGGATGGCTGGCCTCTACGGCTATCGGGAGATCCGTATCCCGATCTTCGAAGTGACGGACCTCTTCGCCCGGAGCATTGGCGCGACGACCGATATTGTCGAGAAAGAGATGTACACCTTCCAGGACCGCGACGGTACCTCTCTGACCCTGCGCCCTGAAGGAACTGCTGGGGTAGTCCGCACGTATATCGAGCACAATCTGGCCGCTGACCCTCTTCCCCAAAAGCTGTACTACCTGGGGCCGATGTTCCGGCACGAGCGTCCGCAAGCTGGTCGGCTCCGCCAGTTTCACCAGTTTGGTGTGGAGTTCTTCGGCACCGCGGATCCCCGCGCTGATGTCGAAGTGATCGCGCTGCTGTGGCGATTCCTCTCCGGGCTCGGCCTTCCCGATCTGGCGTTGGAGATAAACAGTCTGGGATTGGCCGAGGACAGACCGGCTTATAAGGCCCTGCTCCTTAGCTTCCTCAAAGAGCGTGAAACCCGGCTCTGTTCTAATTGCCGACGGCGCATGGTGACGAACCCCCTGCGCGTCCTCGACTGCAAGATGCCCGAATGCCGAGCGGCGACAGAGGATGCTCCGAGGCTACCAGATCACTTGTCGTCGGAGGCCCGCCGTCACTTTGACAAGGTGCTTGGCGGCCTGTCCCTGATCGGCATTCCTTATCGGCTCAATCCCCGTCTCGTCCGCGGGCTCGACTACTACACACTGACAGCCTTCGAGGTCACCTCCTCGCAGCTTGGCGCACAAAACGCCGTCGGGGCGGGAGGCCGCTATGACGGGTTGGTCGAGGCGCTCGGCGGCCCGAAAACTCCAGCAATCGGGTTCGCCGTCGGCTTAGAGCGGGTCACGCTCATGCTCCCACGAGGCAATAGCCCCTCCATCCAGCGGTCTGTGTATGTCGCGGCCTTTGGCGAGCAAGGATCCACTACTGGCCTAACCCTGGTCGAAGAACTGCGAGCCCTCGGGGTTTCGGCCGATATCGACTACAGAGCGACCACGCTGAAAGCCCACCTGCGGCAGGCCGATCGGCTCCACTCGATCTATGCCGTTATTGTTGGCGACGAGGAAGTTTCCAAAGACTACCTCGTCATCCGCAATATGGACACGAAACAGCAGGAGACTCTCCCACTCAAGAACGCAGCGCAAGCGATCGCGATGCGGTATCGCTCAGCCGGAGACCGTGCTTTTTTCCGTTGACTTTTTTCTCCGAAATCCGTAATTTGCGCGGGGTAGCTTTTTTCTTTCTAAGTTATTGATTTATCATCTTTTTAAATCTCTCCCCTCGTGGATTCTTATGCAAAGAAAAAAACTCGGCATCTTGCTCTCGACACCCCAATCGCATCCCAGTGTAGGGGTGGTCGCTGCCCTCTCTTCTGAAGCGCTGACACAAGAGATCGATGTTTACCTCTACCTTGTCGACGAAGGAGTGAAGAACGTCCGCGATCCGCGCTTAACTGAATTGGCGCGGCGCGGCGCTAAACTGTTTGCTTGTGCATATGGCTGCCAACAGCACGGCGTATCGACCGAAGGACTCGATCCCGCCATATCCCTGTGTGGGCTCGTTGTCCTCTCGAACATGGTTGCCGGATGCGACCGATTTCTTGCGTTTACCTGACCCTTAGCCCCTCGGCTCTCGATGCCTTACCGTGTCGCCGTCGTTATCCGCATGAATCCCGCAAAGACTCACCGTGCGGTTGAGGCGCTTCGCATTGCACTCGGTTTGAGCGCTGGCGAGCATATCGTGACTGTCTTTCTTCTGGATCAAGCTCCCGCCCTCCTCACAGAGGACCTCGAACATGTCGTTGACGCCGACACCCTCGAGAAGTGTTTACCTGCTCTTAAGCAGTTGGGGACCTCTTTCGTAGTTGTCGAGGGGGCGCTGTCCCGGTTCCGCATAACTCCCGGTTTTAATATCCGCGAAGAGCAGCCTGTTAGAATTGCCGAACTGATTGCGTCAAGCGATCGGGCACTGGTGTTCTCCTGAGGAAAACGACCGTTGCAGAAGGTCCTGTATCTCGTCAGACGAACCTCGGTCGAGGATGTGGCAGACCTGATTCTCTCTTCCACTGCAATGGGGCGGGAAGTGGAAGTGACGATCGTTCTGCTTGATGGAGCAGAAGATTTTCCATTTCAAGCCCAGCGGGTTCTGAGGCTGGCCTCCGCAGAAGAGGCAACAGGGGCAAAATTCAACTTGAAAGTGCCAGTGATTTCGTATGCGGATTTGGTGGACGAGATATTTGCGGCGGACAGGGTAGTGGTTTTGTGAAGACTCCCTCTTCTTCCCCTTTTATCCTTAACTGCTGGGAAACCGTAAGAGCGGGATGAGGAGTAGGCTATGGGGATAGGGTGTATTTTTATAACTGCATGAAAATTAATAAGTTTTAAGTGTTTAATCGAGTGGATTGGCCTGGGGAAAACCTCGGGGAAGAGGTGTTGGGAATGGGGGGAGAACGGTGAGTCGAGGCGAGAAAAGGGTATGCAATGGGCTGAGCGCTCAAAAAAACTGACCACGGATTCCCTTGTTATCCACAGCTGTGAATAAAGTTGTGTATAGCTTCGAGGTCGGGAAAATGGATGTCCAGGCTGTGTGGGATCGGGTGTTGGCTGAGGTGTCGGAGCGGGTGCCGAAGCAGGTCTTCGAGACGTGGTTTGCTCCGCTTCGTTTACAAGGCATCGATGATTCCGGGGCCAAAATTGTGGTACCGAACCGGTTCTTTGCGGACTGGTTGACCCAACATTTCCGCGATCTTTTGGCGGAGGCTCTCTCTGGAGCGAATGGAGGGGAAGCCATGGACGTCGTGTTTGTTGTGGACAGGAAAGCGGAGGCTCGGCCGGAGGAAGGAACGTCACTTGGTGTGGGACGAGCACAGACAGTAGGCCGACCCAGGCGGGGCATTCAGTTGAATCCCAAATACACGTTCAAAAGCTTCGTCGTCGGCGCAGGAAATCAGTTCGCTCATGCCGCCAGTATGGCTGTAGCCGAGCAGCCTGCGAAGGCCTACAACCCGCTCTTCATCTATGGAGGCGTGGGGCTGGGGAAAACCCACCTCTTGAATGCGATCGGCAATCACGTCGCAGACCACACCGAGCTCCGTATTGCTTATGTGACGACGGAGCAGTTCACTAACGAGGTTATCAACTCGATCCGATACGATAAGATGATCGACCTCCGCAAGCGGTATCGGAACATCGACATGTTGCTGATCGACGATATCCAGTTTCTGGCGGGAAAGGAACGAACACAGGAAGAATTCTTTCACACGTTCAACGCGCTCTACGAGGCGAGGAAGCAGATCGTGTTGTCGAGCGATCGGTTTCCTAAAGATATGCCGGATATCGAGGAGCGGCTCCGATCCCGCTTCGAGTGGGGGTTGATCGCGGATCTGCAGCCACCGGACGTGGAGACGAGGATCGCTATCTTGCGCAAGAAGTCCGAAGACGAGGGCATCGTCCTTCCAGAAGACGTCATCCACTTCCTGGCCGCCACGATGAAGAATAATATCCGCGAGCTTGAAGGCTCGCTGATCCGGTTGGGCGCCTACTCATCGCTGACCGGGCAAGCCATTACGCTGGAGATGGCGAAGCACGTGCTGCGGGATCTCATCGGCGACAAGAAGAAGGTCATCATGCTGGACGACATTCAGGAAGCCGTGAGCGCCAGGTTTCATGTCAAGATCAGCGATCTGAAGTCGCGGCGACGGAGCAAGACACTCGTGCATCCGAGGCAGATTGCCATGTATCTCTGCCGTGAGCTGACCGATGCCTCGTTTCCCGAGATCGGCCGCCATTTCGGCGGCAAAGACCATACCACAATCATTCACGCGTGCAAGCAGATCGCCAAGGCGCGGGAGACCGATAGTGTGCTCAACGCCACGTTGGAGAGTTTAAAAGAGCAGATCTTGAGAGGTTAAGGCTTTGAGTCGGAGGGGCCCTTATGAAGGTGCGGATCGGTCGTGACGAGCTATTGACCGGCTTGCAACGTGTCCAGGGCGTAGTGGAAAAGCGAAACACCATGCCCATTCTGTCGAATGTGCTGCTGGAAGCCAAGCCGGAGGGGGCGGAGATCGTCGCCACCGACCTGGAGATCGGCATGCGGGGCCTGTACAGAGCCACCGTGCTGGAACCCGGAGGTGTTACCCTCTCGGCGCGCAAGCTCTACGAGATCATCAAGGAATTGCCGGACGGCGACATCGAGTTGACCTCCGGCGAGAACCACTGGACGACGATCCAAGCTGGGAAGAGCCAGTTTAAGATCGTGGGGTTGCCCAGCAGCGACTACCCAGCGCTGCCGGCGATCGAGCGTGAAGGGCTGACGCCGTTGGCCGGGGCCGGCTTTCTGGAGTTGATCCGCAAGACGGTGTTCGCTGCTGGGGACAACGACGCCCGCTACATCTTGAACGGGTTGCTGGTCACCCTGACCGCGACTGACAAGAAGACTGTGCTGCGGCTGGTCGGGACTGACGGGCATCGCCTGGCCGTGGCCGAGCAGGAAATTGGCAAGCCAGGCGGCAAGGACGCGCCGAAAGACATCCACGCTATCATCCCGAAAAAGGCCGCCCAGGAGATACGCCGACTCCTGGAAGAAGGCGGCGATGAAGAGCCGTTGATCGGGTTCACCAAAAATCTGATGATCTTCCGCAAGAGCGGCTTGCTCCTGACGTCGCGGTTGATGGAGGGCACCTACCCGAACTATCAGCAAGTCCTCCCCAAGGAAAGCCACAAGCGGATTGCCGTGAATCGCAGCGAGTTGGAAAGCGCGCTGCGGCGGGTTTCCGTCTTGACGCGCGACAAGGCCAACGCGGTGCGGCTCTCCTTCGCGCCGGGGAGACTGACGCTGTTTGCGAGCAATCCGGATTACGGCGAAGCCACCGAAGAATTGGCCGCCCGGTACGAGGGCGAGCCGCTCACCACCGGATTCAACGCGCGCTACCTACTGGACGTCTTCGGCGTGATGGACGGGGCCACTGTCACCCTTCAAATGGAGACGCCGCTCAGCCCGTGTCTGATCCAAGAACCGGAGACCCCGGGGTTCAAGTGCGTGGTGATGCCTGTTAAGATATGAAGCACTAGGCAATGGGTGCTAGGCGAGGGACGATGGAACCGGAGCCTCAGTTCTTGCCCCGCGCCGATAGCCTACTGCTTACCTTGTAGGAAACAGATGGCAACGAAGGAATCGGACGAGACCGCTGAGAAGCCGCGCCCAGGCAAGCCGGATAGTTACAGCCCTGACCAAATCAAGGTGCTGGAGGGCCTCGACGCCGTCCGCAAGCGCCCAGCGATGTATATCGGCAGTACGGGGCCGGACGGGTTGCACCATCTGGTCTACGAGGTCGTCGACAACAGCGTTGACGAGCATATGGCCGGGTTCGGCGAGACGATTGATGTCACAATCCACATCGACGAGAGCGTGACCGTTGTGGACAACGGGCGAGGGATCCCAACCGGCATGCACCCGACGCAGAAGAAGTCGGCGGCAGAGGTCGCACTCACGATGCTCCATGCGGGGGGCAAGTTCGAACAAGGCGCCTACACTGTGTCCGGCGGACTGCACGGCGTCGGCATCTCGGTTGTTAACGCTCTCTCTGAATGGCTGGAGCTCGAAATCTGGCAGGACGGCCAGGTCTTTGAGCAGCGTTACGAACGCGGCAAGCCGATGGCACCGCTGAAAGTCACTGGGAAAACGAAGCGGCGCGGCACCAAGGTGACCTTTAAGCCAGACCCGCAAATTTTCGAGACGACCGAGTTCAGCTTCGACGTGCTGGCCCAGCGGCTGCGCGAGTTGGCTTTCCTTAACAAGGGGCTGGCAATCACGCTCAAGGACGAGCGCAAGGAGCCGGTCAAGGAGCAGACGTTCCGGTACAAAGGCGGAATTGTCTCCTTCGTCGAACACCTCAACGAGGCCAAGACGCCGCTACACAAGCCCATCTACATCAATGTCGAGAAGCCCGACCTGATCCTGGAAGTGGCGCTTCAGTACAACGACAGCTACGCGGAGAACCTGTTCTCATTCGCAAACAACATCAATACCCGCGAAGGCGGCACTCACCTGGTCGGGTTCAAGGCGGCGCTGACCCGCACGATCAACAATTACGCCAGCGCCAACGGCCTGCTGAAAAAGGAGGTTGAATCACTCACGGGCGACGATGTGCGTGAGGGGCTGACGGCTGTCGTCAGCGTCAAGTTGCGGAATCCACAGTTCGAAGGCCAAACCAAAGCGAAGCTCGGCAATAGCGAAGTCAAAGGCGTCGTGGAGGCAGCGGTCAACGAGGCGCTGGGGACGTATTTCGAGGAGAACCCGACGATCGCCCGCAAGATCGTCGGCAAAGCGATCGAGGCGGCGAGGGCCCGTGAGGCGGCTCGCAAGGCGAAGGAGCTGATCCGCCGTAAGAGCGCGCTGGACGGAGGCTCCCTGCCTGGCAAGCTGGCCGACTGCGCGGAGAAAGACCCCGCGCAGAGCGAGCTGTTCATCGTCGAAGGCGACTCGGCCGGCGGCTCGGCCAAGCAGGGACGCGACCGCAGGTTCCAAGCCATCCTGCCGCTTAAGGGAAAGATCCTCAATGTCGAGAAGGCCCGCTTCGACAAGATGCTCTCGAGCGACGAGATCCGCACCCTGATCATGGCGCTGGGCACCGGGATCGGGCGCAAGCGCGAAGACGCGGAAAGCGAGAAAGGAAAGGACGACAAGGAAGCCTTCGACATCGCGAAGGCCCGGTATCACAAGATCATTCTGATGACGGACGCGGACGTGGACGGCAGCCACATTCGCACCCTGCTCCTCACTTTCTTTTTCCGCCAGATGCCGGAGCTGATCGAGCGCGGCTACATCTACATCGCGCAGCCGCCGTTGTTTAAAGTAAAGAAAGGCAAGGCCGAGCGCTACCTCAAAGACGAGGCGGCATTGAACGAGTATCTGGCTGACCTGGCCGTCGAGGATGCCGAACTGTACCTGGAAAGCTCCCGGGCCTTCGTCACCGGCCGCCGGCTGCTGCCGATTCTGAGAAAGTTGATCGCGTTCGAGAGCCTGCTCGGTCGCTTGAGTAAGAAGCATCATGAGGCGAACATTCTCCGGGCGTTTGTGGACGAACCCGGACTGGATCGCGATCTGTTGAAGAACCAGCAGGCGCTCAAGAAGGTTGTAGCCAGTGTCAAGAAGACTCTCGCCCTCGCCCATCCTAAGGCTGCGCCGACGATCGACATCGTCGAGGACGAAGAACATCAGTCCAACAAGATCATCACGCGCATCCGGACTAATGGGCTCGTGCACAGCCTGGATGTGACGCATGAGCTGGTTGGGTCGGCCGACTTCCGCGAGCTGCAAAAACTCGCACCGTCGGCAATCGGGCTCGGCCGCCCCCCCTACACGCTTAAGCTCAAAGGGGTCGAGACGCAGCACTCCGATACGTCGCAATTGGTTCGGGCGATCCTGGAACACGGAAAACAAGGGCTGACGATCCAGCGCTACAAGGGCTTGGGCGAGATGAACCCTGAACAGCTTTGGGAAACGACCATGAATCCAGAGACCCGCACGCTCCTCCAGGTGAAATTGGAGGATGTCACCGGCGTGGACGAGATCTTCACCATTCTGATGGGCGACGAAGTCGAACCGCGGCGGAATTTCATCCAAGAGCACGCACTCGAAGTGCGGAACCTCGACGTGTAGCGGGTTGCGGCTAGCGAGCAGCACGGTCGCTGGCGGCTACTTGTTGCCTGCGAAGGAGACTAATGCCTACAGACGAACGCCTGGGCCAGATCGCGATTGAAGACGAGATGCGCTCGTCCTATCTGGATTACGCGATGAGCGTGATCGTTGGACGCGCGCTGCCGGACGTGCGCGACGGCCTCAAGCCGGTCCACCGACGCATCCTTTACGGCATGCACGAGATGGGCCTAGCCCACAACCGGGCCTATCGCAAGTCGGCCAAGATTGTCGGCGAGATCATGGGAAACTACCATCCCCATGGCGACGCGGCGATCTACGATACGCTGGTGCGGATGGCACAGGACTTCAACCTGCGCTATCCCCTCGTGGATGGCCAGGGCAACTACGGCTCGATGGACGGCGATCCCCCAGCCGCCATGCGGTACACCGAGGCGCGGCTGACGAAGCTTGCCGAGGAGATGCTGGCCGACATCGACAAAGAGACCGTCGACTTCGTCCCCAACTATGACGAGTCGAGGGTCGAGCCGGTCGTCTTGCCCGCCAAGGTGCCCAATCTGCTGATCAACGGCGCGGGTGGCATCGCTGTCGGCTACGCGACCAACATCCCCACGCACAACCTGGCTGAAGTCATCGACGGGCTTTTGATGCTGCTGGAGAACCCAGACGTAACGGTTGCGCAGCTGATGAAGAAGATCCCCGGGCCGGACTTCCCGACGGCCGGCTTCATCTATGGAACGGAGGGCATCAAGAAGGCCTATGAGACGGGCCGGGGCCTGCTGACCCTCCGGGCGAAGGTCAACATCGAAAGCGACGAGCGGACCGACCGTGAACGGCTGATCGTCACCGAGATTCCCTATCAGGTCAACAAGGCCAACCTGATCGAGAAAATCGCCGAGCTTGTCCAGGACAGGCGGATCGAAGGCATCGCGGACCTGCGCGACGAATCGGATCGGGACGGCGTCCGGATCGTCATCGAGCTCAAGCGCGGCGAGATCCCCCTGGTCGTGTTGAACAACCTCTACAAGCACACCCAGCTCCAGACGACCTTTGGGGTCATCATGTTGGCGCTGGTGAACAACCGGCCAGAGGTCCTGAACCTCAAACAGATCCTATCCGCCTTCATCGACCATCGCCGCGAAGTCATCGTGCGTCGCACGTCCTTCGAGTTGCGCAAGGCGGAAGAGCGTGCTCACGTGCTCGAAGGGCTCAAGATCGCGCTCGACAACCTCGACGCGGTGATCACGCTGATCCGCCGGGCCCAGTCACCGGATGAGGCGCGCAGCGACCTGATGCGGCGGTTCGCCCTGACCGAGATTCAGGCCAATGCAATTCTCGAGATGCGCTTGCAGCGGCTGACGCAGTTGGAACGCACCAAACTCGTCGAAGAGTACCGGGAAGTCCTCAAGCAGATCGAGTATCTGCGCTCCGTGCTGGGCAGCGAAGCGCTGGTGCGGAAGATTATCAAGGACGAGTTGGTCGAGATCCGGGAGGCGTACAAGGACGAGCGGCGGACGCAGATCGTCAGGGAAGAAGCGGAAATCAGCATCGAAGACCTCATCGCCGAGGAGGAAGTCGTCGTCACGATCTCCCACGCCGGCTATATCAAGCGAAACCCTGTTTCTCTTTATCGCGCCCAACGGCGCGGCGGCAAGGGGAAAATCGGCATGGGCATCAAAGAAGAAGACTTCGTCGAGACGCTGTTCACCGCTTCCACGCACGACTACCTCCTGTTCTTCACGGACGCCGGGAAAGTGTATTGGCTCAAAGTCCACGAGATCCCGGAGGCGGGCCGGGCCGCCAAAGGCAAGGCGCTCATCAACCTACTGGCTTTGGGGGCGGACGAAAAGGTCACCGCTACGGTGCCGGTTAAAGAGTTCCGCGAGGACCGGTACGTCGTCATGGCAACCAGACAGGGCGTCATCAAGAAGACCGAGCTCTCCGCCTTCAGCAATCCGCGCCAAGGCGGCATCATCGCGCTCTCGCTCGATGAAGGCGACAAGCTTATCGGGGTGGAGATCACCGACGGTCAACGAGAAATTCTCCTTGGCACACGGCAGGGAATCGTCATCCGGTTCAAGGAGGACGAGGTGCGGCCGATGGGCCGGATGGCGCACGGCGTCCGTGGAATCACGCTCGAGGACGGAGATGAGGTGATCGGTATGGAGACAATCACCCCTGACTCGACGACTCAAATCTTGACGGTCACCGAGGGCGGCTACGGAAAACGGACGCCAGTCACCGAGTATCGGATCACGGGCCGCGGCGGCAAGGGCATCATCAGCGTCAAAACCACGGAGCGCAATGGGCTTGCGGTCGGGTTTCTCCAAGTGCGGGATGGCGACGAGATCATGTTGATGGCGGCCAAAGGCAAGATTTTGCGCTGCCGCGTGGACGACATCCGGGAGAGCGGTCGCAACACCCAGGGTGTCCGGATCATCGAGCTCGAAGGCGATGACGACCGGGTGGTCGCAGTGGCCCGACTGGCTGAGAGCGGCGAGCGCGAGGACGCAGCCCAGGAGGACGCGAGCGGCGGATAGCAGAGCGCGTCAGCGAGACTGGCCGGTTCCTGCCTTACCTTGCGCTTCCTTTTTGGGGTGTTATCCTCTGCTTCTCGCTGATGCGATCCGGCAGCAGAGCTGGCGCCGCCGCTCGGGCTGCTGCGACAAAGACACCCTTCGGCGCGGCGCGCACGCGGGAGCTGTTCACGGGGTGGGGCGCCGCGGGGATTGAGGTTTCTCGGGGAGAGACAACGCCTGGACCATGACAGCGGCCAGTTGCGCCCGCAGCTCCGGGTCCTTCACCGCCTCGGCATGCGCTGCCGCCTCGTGTTCAAGAGCCGTTCGAGAGTCGAAGTCTGAGGGGCGGGAACCGAATTCCGGCCTCGAACGTTGAACATCTTCATCCGCCGAACCGACGTCACCGATGCGCAGGACGATGTCGGCAACCACGTCATCGCCGACTGCCGCCGTGATCTTGGCCAACAAGTCTGGCTTGAGGAACATGAGTTGGTGAAGCCACGCAGAGTCGCGCACGACGACATAGAGCTTCTTGAAGCGAATGCGGTCCGGTCGGGTATGCGCCGAGACCTGCGGGCCGACGATCTCGGCCCATCGTCGGCGCAGCCGGGATTCGGTGAGCTTGGACTCCAGGCCTAAACGACGGGCCATGCCGCCGAGAATGGATGCGAGAGAATCAAAGGAACCGGCCGCAGCCATGGCGGCATTGTAGCAGAGCAGCGAGCGGTGGTCAGCTCTCAGCGTTCAGCGGGCCCCGGACAAGCCCGATGCGGAGGCTGATGGCTGAGCGCTCCCACGGGTGCTACCGTGGCATGTTATGGCGAAAGAGACAGACAAAGGCGAAAAGGTCGTGGTAACCAATCGGAAAGCATTCCACGACTATTTCATCGAGGAGAAGTTCGAAGCCGGCATTGCGCTCAAGGGCACGGAAGTCAAGTCGCTGCGCGAAGGGCGGGCCAATCTGCAGGACAGTTACGCCAGCGTGGACGACGGCGAGGTTTTCCTCCACCACTGCCACATCAGTCCTTACAGCCACGGCAACATCATGAACCATGACCCGCTGCGGCCCAGGAAGCTGCTCCTCCACCGTAAGGAGATCAACAAGCTGATCGGCCGGACTCAGCAGAAGGGCTTGACGCTGGTGCCGCTCCGCATCTACTTCACCCCGCGCGGCCATGCCAAGGTCGAGCTGGCGCTCGCCAAAGGCAAAAAACAGTACGACCGCCGCGAGGCGATCAAGGAACGCGAAGCGGGCCGCGAAGTCGAACGGGGCATGAAAGGTTCAAGGCGACGCGAGTAACCCTCCCTGGAGCACCCTGATTTCCCTCTTCGCCACGTAACGCCTTGATCTTGTGGGGAAAATCCACGCGACCCAACCTGGTTCAGGCAAAAGGGCATCAGGCCCTTGACAATGTTCTAGTTAGAACTATTATAATTGCAACTGGTTAGGCGGAGGCCATTCAGATCGGATCGAGGTGCTCCCTCAGAGGTGCGTCGCTTCGCAAGCGAGGTGAGGAGGTGACCCATGAAAGCCTTGTTCCAAACCGATGATGCGTGGGCGGGTCTGGTCCTGCGCGTGACGTTGGGACTGGTGATGTTTCCGCACGGCGCGCAGAAGCTACTGGGCTGGTACGGGGGCTTCGGCTTCAGCGGCACCATGAATTTCTTCACGGAGACCATGCACCTTCCGTGGATCGTCGCATTCCTGATCATCATGGGTGAATCTTTCGGAAGCTTGGGTCTGCTCCTGGGATTCCTCACGCGCTTCACGGCAGCAAGTTACGTCGTGATCATGCTCGGGGCCATTATGCTGGTCCATCTGCCGCACGGGTTCTTCATGAACTGGTTTGGCAAGCAACAGGGCGAAGGATATGAGTATCATCTGCTGGTGATCGGGATCGCAATCGCGCTGATGATCACCGGTGCAGGGAAATGGTCGGTGGATCAGTTGGTCGCCGAGAAGCTGCCTGGATGACAGAGCAAATCGCCGCTTGACGAGAGAAAGGAAGGAGACACGATCATGAAAAACGCTGCAGACGGCGGGCTCGGCTGCGACGTTCGACATCGGCGGGCGCATGAAGGGTTCCACACGAAGATTGGCTGGCTAGGGTCGGACCACAGCTTTAGCTTCACGGACCACCACGACCGCTGAACACCCATCATGACCTGTTGTGGGTGAGCAATGACGACGTGATCAAGGCCGGCACGGAATTTCTGGTGTATCCGCAATGGGACAGGGAGATCGTCACATGGGTGCTGGACGGCGAAGGGGAGCACGATAATTCAGCGGCAACAAGGGGGATCATCTATCCGGGGCTCGCGCAGCGCGGGAGCGCCGGAACCGGCTTTTGGCATTCGAAGATGAAACCGTGGCAGGATGCAGACCTATATCTGGTCCAGATGTGGGGGCTGTGCCGATAGTATCACGCCCGGCTCCGAACAGCTTGACATCACAAACGAGCGGAGCGGCTGGGTGTTGGTGCCGATCGCTTCGGGCCGCGGCTACAACGCCACTGGCTTGCTCCGGCAGAACGGCACCGTGCTGGGGCACTTGAGGCCGAACGAAACGGTGACCATGCCTGACGCCAAGTTCGTTCACCTGGATGTGGCGAAGGGTGGCGCAACGTTGGAGGGCGCTGGGGCGCTCGAGACCGGCGATTCGGTCCGAACGGCCGGTGCAGAGGTGCTGCTCTGGGAGATGAGGGGAAGAATGGGGTCGGACGAGACGAAAGTGACAGCGATGATTTTCGATGTCTCCGTTGCCTCAGAGAGGATTTGTCCCTGGTGCTACATCGGCGAGCGACGGATAGAGTGCGCGCCTTAAAAAAAAAGAGTGTCTGGAAACGAAGTTTCGAGGCAGAACACCTCGTCCTATGCCGGCGACCGCGCTGAACAGAGGTTAAAAGCGCACTATCTCAGTCATGTGGTCTTCGGTGAGAGAGGGGAAACGGCCGCTGGCGTTCTATCGGGATCTGTTGGGGTTCAAGAAAGTCGGCTGCATCTTCGATGGCAAGGCAGTCGCGCTCACGTCGGGTCGGACGCATCATGAATTGCTGTTGATCGCTATCACATCGGCACCAAAGGAGAGATAGTCTGCCAGGATTGCTCACCAAGCTGCTCACATATTGCTTAGAATGGGTGCTGTCGGGCCATGGTGACCGAATCCGCCTCTCGGCTGGCCGAGAGGGCGGAACAGCTGAGGCGGTTGGTGACGCGCCGCGCTCCACAACCCATCCTTTCTTCGTCACCCGTTGCCTAGACCCGTTTGGGCAGCCATGGATCCCATGGCAACGGGTACCCCGAGCAACAGGTATCTGGTGAGAAGATACGGTGAGGGGAACCGGTGAGGGAAAAGAGGAAACCCCGTGGCTGTCACGTGTACGGCTGCAATCCCGTTGCGATTGAGGGCACGGACGCAAAGCAGGCCGTGAAATTCTATGCGGACGTGCCGGGCTGACGATGCTCCATGACAGGGAATACGCGGCTTGGTGTAAACTGGGCGAACACCAGTTCATGGCTATCTTCGATGGTCAGACAGCTCCAACCCGATCGTGTGCAGCACTTCGACCTGAGCGTCCGCGACGACCGGCAGATCGAAGAAATACGAAGAAAGCTCACGAAGCAATACAACAAACTCGAGCCCGGCTTCCGCTGCGACCTCCGCGTTCCTTGGGGAAATTGCATCCAAGTGGTGGACCTGCCCGATGAGTCGCTGGTGTGGCTGTTCCCCTACCGAGGAGTGCAACAAGCCGGGGTCGTCTTCAGGAATGGAAAGCCGTAGAGGCAGTCTTCACTGACACAAAGGAGGAGAACCATGGCCGATGTCATTATCACTCCCAAGAACGATGGCCCATATTACATCAAAGGCAAGGTCAAGATCGTAACCGAGGGTGGCCGAGAAATCACAGTCGACGGGGAAGAGACTTGGCTATGCCGCTGCGGGCAGTCGGCGAACAAGCCGTTCTGCGACGGCGCGCACAAGAAGGCGGGCTTCAAAAACAATTTGGACATGAAATCATGACGAGAGGGCTGCAGGCCGTAGAGTTCGAAACAAGGAGGAACCAAGATGGCGACCAAGCTCAAAATTCCCAGTGCGGCAAAGGCGAAGAAGTATTTTGCGGACAAACTGGCCTTCACCACCGGCCCGGTGGAACTCGAACGATGGGTCAAAGAAGGTCAACCGGTGAACATCGTGGACCTGCGAGCCTTGGAGGATTATGCCGAGGGCCACATTCCGGGCGCGGCGAATCTACCCCAAGACCACTGGAGCGACACCAAAAAACTCAAAGCGGTGCTGCGCAAGGACCGGATCAACGTGCTGTATTGCTATTCGCATGTTTGCCACCTCGCCGCCGCGGGGGCGCTCGAGTTCGCGAAGAAAGGCTATCCGGTGATGGAGCTGGAGGGCGGCTGGCGCTGGTGGAAGGAGAATGGCTTCGAAATCGAGAAGTGAGGGTGAGCGACGACGGTGGAGGAACTTAGCACGTTTCTGGTTCAGCATGGGTGGATCATGTTGTTTTTGGTCGTGCCAAGCAGATCGGCTCGTCGCTGCCAGCAAAATCCCTCTTCAATTATGTATGGTTGGCGGCGGGCGCTCGGGCCGGCTCCGGGAAGAGGAACCTCGCCCTCGCCGGTCTGCTCTCCGTCGTGGCCTGTGTGGGCGGCGATGTGCTCCGGTATGAGTTGGGCCGCCACCGGGGGCCAATGCTCAACCTCCTCCGCCGCATCATTACAATGGAGTCAGGCTCCTGTGCACGGCGGACCGAGAACTTCTTCACGCTCCACGGCGCCCGTGCGCCGATTCTAGCGACGTTCATCCCCAGCCTGAGCATGCTCGCCCCGGCGCTAGCTAGGCTGTTCGGGATCGGCCACAAGGGATTCCCGCTTTATTAAATTTAATCACAGCCCGGGGCGGTCCAGTGGACGCTGGCCTGTGTATTCTGCCGGGGCATATGTTCAACCAGCCAGCATGCGGCGATCGCCGCTCACGGGGCCGTCGCGAGCACGTTCCTGCTGGTCACGCTGGAGATCGGGCCTGGTCACGTCATCGTTTACAAGTTCGTGCTTCGGCAGTAGGTGCTGCGTGAGCTACGGCTTACCCGCATCACGGCCGTCGAGCTGAAGGGCTTGATGGGCAAGGGGTAGGAGGTGTTCGCGGGTGGACCTGCGGGGCGAGCTGGACGCGAAGCCGACCTGTACGCGTTCCCGGCGCGTTTGTTTGGTATAACGGCGAAGGAATTGGAACAGCGGCACCATGAGATCCCCGAGTCATCGGGATGTAATTCTCTTCTGTGCCCGCCCGAGCGGGACTACCGTTGCCACGATGGCGCTCATGCTCTGGCGTAAAGGCATCGCCAACGTCGGCCTGTTGGCCAGCGGCATTGACGCTTGGCGAGAATGCTAGAGGCGACGGCGCGCCAGACCGAGCCGAAACGGGGCGGTCTGGCATCTTTGGGATCTGTGCGGTATCATAATTGTACTTTTGAAGCAAGGAGCGTTTCTCGCAAGAAGGGAGAGACGGTTTCAAAGCAGGATAAGCCCTGGCTTTGAGCTATCCCGCGCTTTAGCTTCACAAGCAGCGCTTCACGTTCTTGAAGGAGAAAGCCTCCAGGATGTTCAAAAAGGCCGCCGCACCCGCCTAGCGGGTACCCAGGCCGTAGCGACGCGAAGAGGCGGGTCGTGCTGTCACTGGCACGTCTAAGGCTTTGAGCGAGCGAGAACAAAGTTGGAGGTCTGTTTCAACATCTTGCGAAAGGGGGCGACCGGTTTCGACGGGGATCGTGAGGTCATCGGGGCATGTCGAGTTCTCGGGGACTCGTAAAACCTCCGGGAAACAAGTAACTGCCAATCACGAACTGGCACTCGCGGCGTAAGTGACCGCGACGTCCCTCTGCCTGAGGCCCGCGGGGGTGGAAGGGGCGCGATGTAGCGGGCTGGTCCAAGGGCCGGTGCTCAGCGGTTGAGGACGAGAACACACTGGGCTAGCAGCAGTCCTAAGCCGGCCGATGGGCATGGGCGGCTGCGAAACGAAAACGATCGGCTACACATGTAGAACCGGTGTGCTGAAGATCTTCGGACCCGGGTTCAACTCCCGGCGCCTCCACCAAACTGCATAGCAAAAGCGGGCCTACGCATGATGGCCTGCTGCCCTATAAGCTTCTGTCTCGGATAGAAAAGAATGAGGGGAAGAAAAGAGAAAAGGGGGGTGTGAATCTTTTGGCTGATTGATGGGGTCTTAAACGCTTCCTCATCATCCCGGGCGTCGCGCGCAAGCCATAACGCGTGTGGACTCGCCGTGGGGCGCGCTTTTAGCGGGTTTGCAGAAGAAAAAAGATTTCCGGCCTCTTTTTTATCCGCCCAAACAGCCCATCAATCCCCCAGCTCATAACGCTGTTTCCAGCGCCGCATCTGGCGGTCGGAGAGCCCCAGAATCTCCGTTGACTCGTCCCATTTCACCCGTCCATCAATTGCCCACACAATCACTTCCTGGACCTTCATCGCCTGCTCCCCCGCAGCAACCGGTAATCCTGTTGGTCATCCAGATAGCTCCCCCTTGGTTGAGGAAAAGCTATCAGTCTATCCAGGCTGCCGCTCAAAGCGGACAGTTCATTTGCTACGAGAGACGGACACTTCCAACATGGCGGCTTCAAGCCACTTGAAATTCTCGATCCGACGCGTTACTGAAATGCCGTATCGGCCAGGAGGTGAGGTTATGGAGATTGAAGGGAAATTTACTCTCAAGAAGCGAGAGGATGGGCGGTTTGATGTAAGCTTCGAGCCGAAAGAAGAAGGCAAGGCCCCCAAGCGGTCGCGCAGCTTTTCGAGCTACGACGGCATGCGGCGCTACCTGCTGGATGTCGGGGTCAAGTCGGACAAAATTCCCGCTTTGCAGGAATTGCGGCCCGGTCAGACCACCAGCATCAGCGACGTTAAGGTCGAATCGAGCCAGATTGCGGCCTGAAGAACGGAACCGCAATCAAGCCTGGCTTCCCAATACCATAGGTTGGCGAAAACGGTTACCATAGGTTGGCGAAAACGGTTCAAGAAGCCCCCTCGCCGCTACGAGGGGTAGCCGGCTCTCACTTGGGCTCCCCAGCGCCGGTCCTTGGTAGACAAAGCGAGGGCTGGCACGCAGATCATTGTCGAAGTCGAAAGAGCCGAGTATACGCCGACAGGCAGCCCATGTCTGTCAGGGGGGTTCTGGCTTGACTGGATTGAAGAAAACGCGACGACGCGGGGCGACGCTTCCTGCATCCACAATTGCCTTCTGTGCCGGACCCCTTCCAGTACTTCTGAAGCCGCCCCATTGACACATTTCTCTGAGAGGAGTAGATAGATAGCAAAACGCTGAAGCTGGCAGGATGAACGATCGGACGGGAGGGAGTCGGACAGACCGCGCGGCTGTCAACAAGACTCCCGGTTGACTCTCAAAAGGAGAGGAGGTGGACTGATGGACGATCACACTCCACCTGGCAAGGAAGGCCCGCCGAGTCAAGGGCGGGCTTCTGATCGGTCATGCTAGCCGGTTCTTCAACGGCTGTGCCTCGTGGCACGACAGATCACCCAGACGTTAGCCTTGGGAAGCTGGAGAACCGTGGGTGAGCATGAGGAACACAAGCGCCTGGGAGTACCGGTTCTCCCCCGACCAGAAGCTGCAGCAGCTCCCTAGTCGTGCGGGTCAATAATCCAATAATGAGATGTTAGACAAGTAAACAGGGTTGTGTGGCGCCCTAAGCGCCCAGTAAGGGCTACCTTCCGGAGGGTAGCCCTTGCTGTTTTGAGACCTGCCATCGTTCTCTTAAAAAAATCTCCCTGTGGCCCTGAGGGCCATCAAATAGCCTAAAGCTGCTTGCTCCTGGCCACTCGCTCTGTCCGTAGAGGAAGAGGGGGCTTTCCTTTTCTCCCAGGGTGGCCTACCATAATCAATCTCAAATTAATCTTATTCGCATACGCAGATGGCGGAGAGAAAGCCCAAGGCTACGAGAGCGAGTGGAGCCGTGCGCCGCCGCAAATCCGCTGGCGTGTCCACAGGGCTGGCCCCGAGTGAGCTGCAGGCTGCCGCGCCGCCTGTGGAGGTGGTGGATCTGCACCGCACGATTGAAAGCGACGGGGGAAAGGTCCTGTCGGTCTACCGTGAACCGTATAGGGGGAAGTGGGTAGTCTTTGCGGCGTTGCCCATCGAAATGGTCGAGCCAACGCCCTATCAGCGCAATCTCTCCGACAGTCACGTCCGGAAATTGGAAGCTGTGATCGGGAAGATCGGGCGCTTCCTTGACCCGATCGTAGTAGTCCGCGCTCCGCTAGAGGAAGGGGCGAGGCTAGCGGGGGACCGGAGTAAAGAGAAGGAAGGACCGGGGGGCCATGCCAAGTATTGGACGCCGAATGGGTATCATCGGCTTTCCGCGATGCAGATGCTGGGAGCGAAAAGCATTACGGCCATTGTGGTGCCGGAAGCGTCGGCGGCCTATCAGATCCTCGCTCTGAACACGGAGAAGGCCCACAATCTGCGGGAGAAAGCCCTCGAGGTCATCCGCATGTACCGAGAGTTGGCTCGCTTAGACAACGCGACCGAAGAGACGTACGCCTTGGAATTTGAGGAACCGGCGTTGATTACTCTGGGACTCTGTTATGAGGAGCGGCCCCGTTTTAGTGGGGGCGCTTATCATCCGGTGCTGAAGCGGGTGGATGAGTATCTCAAGCAGCCGTTGCGCGAAGCGCTGGGGGTTCGGGGGCAGCGGGCGAAGGTCGTGCTCACGTTGGATGATCAGATCCTCAAGCAGGTCGAAGCCCTGAAGGCCAAGGGATTGACCAGCCCGTATCTCAAAAGCTTCGTTGTCGCGCGGGTGAACCCGTTCCGTTTCCGGCCCAAGGGCGCCGTGCCGCTGAGTTTCGATGAAGCTCTCGATCGCATGGTGAAGGCCGCGGCCAAGTTCAACCCGGAAACGATCGCCGCTGAGGACCTGGCGAAGGCAGGCGGCATCCCGGAGGACAACGAGTAAGGGAGGCTGGTTGCAGGGACAGTCTAGGCGCCATTAGAATGCGGTTCTGGACGTTTTGCTGTTTTCGCGACAGGGGTGAAGGAGTATCGATATGGGTCTTGCGGATAACAAGTGCGTTCCTTGCCGTGGCGGCGTGCCACCGCTGCCCGAGGCGCGCGTTCAGGAGTTGCTGAAGGAACTGGGACATGGCTGGCAGGTCAATAAGGACGGCCATCTGGAGCGGCTCTATACATTCAAGGATTTCAAGCAGGCGTTGGACTTCGTCAATAGGCTCGGCGTGGTGGCGGAAGCGGAGGGCCACCATCCGGACTTGCACCTCGCCTGGGGCAAATGCAGGGTCGAGATCTGGACCCACAAGATCAACGGCTTGACCGAGAGCGACTTCTACCTGGCTGCCAAGGCAGACCGGGAGTTCGAACCATTCCGCGCGACAGCTGCCTAACGTCCGTGCCGGACGGGCTGCCCGAAGGGGAGCGATGATGAGCGACAAGGCGCCGGTGGCGCTCGTCAACATGCCCTTCAGCTACTCGAAGTACCCGTCTATTCAACTGGGCACGCTCACGGCCCTACTGAAGGCCAAAGGAATCGGCGTGGAGTGCCATTATCTGAACGTCCGCTTCGCTCACAAGATCGGCGTGCCGCTGTACGAATCTATCTGCGAGAAACGGGCGCTGTTCGGAGAATGGCTCTTTTCCTACCTCCTCTTCCGAGACAATCCGAAACGCGCCGAGTATCCGCGCCTGTTCAAGCCAGTGTTCGAACAGCTTATGCGCGAGAGCGGACGGCCAATGTCCTACTTCGAGGAGATGGCTAACCGGATCGCGCCGCAGTTCCTGACGTGGGCCATGACGGCGATCGATTGGGGGCAGTACCGCGTCGTCGGTTTTACCTCTACCTTCGATCAAAACGTTGCCAGCCTCACGTTGGCAAAGCTCATCAAGGATCTGTATCCGCAGGTCAAAATCGTCTTCGGTGGAGCCAACTACGATGGCGAGATGGGACTGGAGTACTTCCGCGCGTTTCCCTGGATCGACTACGTGGTGGTCGGTGAGGGCGAAGAGGTTTTCCCGCCGCTGGTGACGCAGATCTTAGAAGGGAAGGAGGAGGCGTATCCCAAAGGCGTGGCCTATCGCAAAGACGGTCAGATCCGGTTCGAGCCCAACCCGTCGCTATTCACCGACTTCGCACACACGGGTCCACCCGATTACGACGATTATTACCGGCAGTTGGCGGAACTGGGCGCCGAGTCGTTTCGCGGACTCGATCGCATTCTGCTCTATGAGGGCTCGCGCGGCTGCTGGTGGGGCGAGAAACATCATTGCACCTTCTGCGGCCTGAATGCGCAGAGCATGAAATTTCGGGCGAAGTCGCCGGAGCAAGTGCTGCGCGAGCTAGAGTACCTCTCCACCCGCTACGACACCACGCGCTTCCGGCTCGTGGACAACATCATCGACATGAAGTACATCGAGGACCTGTTTGGGAAGCTTGCGGCAGAACACTGCGACCTGGACATCTTCATCGAGACCAAGAGCAATCTTCAGAAACCGCAGATCCGCACATTGGCGGCCGGGGGGGTGAAGTGTATGCAGCCGGGTCTGGAAAGCCTGAGCCAGAACCAGTTGCGGGCGATGGACAAGGGCGTAAGTCCGATCCAGAACATCCTGTGCCTCAAGTGGAGTTATTATTACCGGATCGTCGTTTCCTGGAACATCCTGCTTGGCTTCCCTGGTGAGACCGACGAGGACTATCGCCGCCAGATCGAGCTGATTCCCTCCCTATTCCATCTGCAGCCGCCGGAGGCGGTCGGGAAGTTCTGGTTGGAGCGGTTCAGTCCGTATTTCATGCGGCCCCACCAGTACGGCGTGCGGATCACCGGGCCGGGGTTGGCTTACGAGTACGTCTACGACGCGCGGCAGGTCGACGTGATGAAGATCGCCTATGATTTCGAGTACGAATTGGAGGACTGGCGAGTCGATCCGCATCTTTACCAGGAACTGGTGGATCTGGTGCACGAGTGGCAGCGACGGCATGCCTCCGCCGACAAGCCGTTTTTGTATTATTCCAAGGCGATGCGGTACATCACCGTGTATGACGGGCGGAATCCCAGTTCGCCAACCCGCGAACGCTTCGAGTGGCCAGCGTCGTTCATCATCGAATATTGCAACGAAGCGCCGAAGTCAGCCGAGCAGATTCGCAACGCCCTACAGGCCCGCGATCCGCACGCGGAGAAGTCGGCCGACCTGATCGCGGTGCAGCTCTCGCAGTTGACGGAGAAGCGTATCTTGTACGAAGAGAAAGGCAGATACTTGACCCTGGCGATTCCTGAACATCCCTTCTTGTGACGGTCCGAACCTGTGGCGCTCCTCCGGCCGCCCGCCCTGCTTTTCCTCTTCGGGGAGGAAGCCAGCATGAAAGTTTTGGTTCTTGGAGGGACCGGACATCTTGGATCGAATCTCGTCCGAGCGTTGCTGGCCAGGGGCGATGAGGTTCGGGTCCTGGTCAGACCTATCCGATCCAGCCTCCAGGCGATCGGGCATCTGATGTTGCGCGGCCTTGACGTCGAACGGGTCGACGGCGACCTGAACGACGCGGAATCGCTGATCCGGGCCTGTGAAGGGGTGCGCGTCGTCTACCAAGCGGCGAGCTACTATCCGTCCCAGACGATTCCCGTCGAGGCTGCGACGAAACAGGCGCTCGCCGAAACAGACAATCTGCTCCGAGCGGTGCGCCGCGCCTCAGTAGAACGGCTCGTCTTCACCAGCACCTTGACGACCATCGGCTTTCCCGCGCAACCCGGCCGGCTCGCCAACGAGGACTGCGCGTTCGCCACGGCCTATCCGAACAATCCGTACCTCATGGCGAAGATCGCAATGGAAAATGCCGTGCTGGCGGCTGCCAAGGACGGCGTGCCGGCAGTGGTGATCAACCCGACGACGTTCTTCGGTCCGTACGACAGCAAGCCGACCAGCGGTACGCAAATTCTGATGGTCGCCAAGCGGATGATGCCGGGGTACGTGGACGGTCCTGTGAACGCGATCGATGTGCGGGACGTGGCGGAAGGCATGATTCTAGCCGCTGCACGGGGCCGTGTCGGCGAGCGGTATATCCTCGGCAATTGGAACACCACCCAAAAAGAGCTCAATACCCTGATTGCGCAGGTGGCCGGCGTGCGGCCACCATTGGTGCCGGTTCCGTTCGCGCTGGCCCGTGTCGGTGCCAAGGTTGGCGACGCGGTGTTTCGTACGATTCTTCGCCGGCCGGCTCCGGTGCCCGGATTCTTCGTCGAGGTGCTGGCTCATATGCAGCAGTATGACTGCTCCAAAGCGACCCGCGAATTGGGCTATCCGCGACGTCCCGTGGAGCACGCGATCCGAGACGCGTTGGCCTGGTTCAGGGCGAACGGCTATCTGACGGCGTGATCGCGTGCAGAACAAATATGAAAATAAGGAATTGTCCGATCGGGTGTGTCGGACTCTGTCCACAAGGTCATCGTTTACATTGGTGTGGAGTCACGCATGGAGACCTATTACCGTCCGAAAGACTTGGGCAAGTTCCCCGACATGGGCAAAGGGAACAAGGAACTGTGGGACAAGTTCATGAGCTACTACAACGCTGTGTTTGCGGAAGGGGCGTTGACGGAGCGTGAAAAGGCGCTCATCGCGCTCGGCGTGGCCCACGCCGTGCAGTGCCCCTACTGTATCGATGCGTACACGCAGGCGTGTCTCGAGAAAGGCTCGAACCTTGAGGAGATGACCGAAGCCGTCCACGTCGCGTGCGCCATCCGCGGCGGTGCCTCACTGGTACACGGTGTGCAGATGCGGAATGTCGCGGATAAACTGTCGATGTGAATTCCGGGCAAGGGCGAGGGGGTTATCAGGCGTTGCCCGGCGGATCCGGCTCCACTTCCGCCAACACCCGAGAGAACCGAGTGCCTACGAGGGAGGTGACTTTGCCCATGAGATCCTTTACTTCATTCCATTCATGCGGCAGGAGGTCATGTTTCAGTTGGGGATGGATCGCCCACTCGGCGCTGACTTGCTTGCCGGTGCGAGACACGAGCACGCGGAGCAATTCGACATCCCATACTTCGGGGGCTTTCTGAGCCGGCTGACCGGATGGACTGGGCGGAATATGCGTTGCCGACACGGTCTCCCTCCCTCGAATTAAGTTAAGTCGGTGCATCTTAACGTATTTCGGCGGCTCCTGTATACCAGGTTCACGCCGGGTAGGTGCGGAATGGCATTCAGCCTAGCGCCAGGACCGCGAGCATGGCTTCGTGGATCAGCCCGTTACTGGCCACCAGTTCTTGATCGTAGATTGACAGCGGCCCGCCTTTGAAATTCGACACTCGTCCGCCCGCTTCCCGGAGGATCACCACCCCGGCGGCCATGTCCCACGGCTGCAGCTTCAACTCCCAAAAACCGTCGAATCGACCTGCGGCGACGTAGCACAGGTCGAGCGCGGCCGTGCCTGTGCGTCGCAGGCCTTGCGCGCGTAGCGCGAAGCGAGCGAAGTGGTCTAAGTTGTTGGCCGGCGTGTCCCGGATGTCGTATGCAAAGCCCGTGACCAGCAAGGCCTGATCAAGCCGCTGAACGTCCGAGACATGCAGACGGGCGCCGTTCAAATATGCGCCCTGCCCAGCTACGGCGGTGAACAGCTCATCTCTGGTGGGGTCGTACACCACTCCCAGTAGCCCCTGCCCTTCGTGTTCCAAGCCGATTGATACACAATAGGCCGGGTATCCGTGCGCGAAATTGGTGGTTCCGTCCAATGGATCAATGATCCATTGAAACGCGGGGTCTGTGCCGATCTGTTGCCCGCGCTCTTCGGCAAAGATCCCGTGTGAGGGATAGGCTGCTGAAATGCAATCGATGATCGCTTGCTCGGCCCGGTGGTCCGCGTCAGTGACCAGGTTCACCACGTTTTTATACTCGATCCGAAAACCCGAGCGTGCATATTGCTGGAGAATCACACCGGCTTTTCGAGCTGCGTCTACAGCGACGGTCTGAAGTCGTTCGCACTGGGAAGCGGAAAGGGAAGGTACGGTGTCGTTCATTGATATAATTAATATCATGGAAAGATTTTGGCGACGTCAAGGTGGGCAAGGCCGGTCGGATTTTTAGAGGATAACAGGAAATCAGCTCCTTCAAATCCTCATACGACAAATAGAATATGACACAAGAATATGACACAGACTTTTCCAGCCTCACCTCGAAACTATTTGAAAACTTTTATGGGATGAATGAAAAAGACTTCTTATAGAGCAAGGCTTTTATTCCTTATAAAGGCATACAAAGTTCATGAGTAGAATAATAAGTGATGAATACAATAAAGAACTTATAACATTTTTAGTTGACAAACATACAAAGCAGTGCTACAAAGCAAGCATGCTTTCGAAAGGTGAGGCTGGTGGAAGAATTGACAGACATCCTGGTGGGTTTGGAGCAGCGGATCAACGCCTATCGCAGCCGCCTCCAGGAATTGGAAAAAAAGCGCCGACGCCTCGATGAAGAAATTGCCACAATCCAAAAATATCTCGAACTCGCCGAGACTCTCTATCGGGTTGAAGCTGACAAAGCAAAGCTCGCCAGTCTTTCCAGCCAAATTATCACCGATGAGAAGGGGGCCCGACCGCTCCCGGTCACGGATGTTACAGATCAATCGCGAGAGATCCTGCTCGGCCGTACCAAGTATGTCGGAAAAAGCGTACCCGAGGCCGCTTATCAGATTCTCCGCGAAGCTAATCGAGCGATGCATGCCAAAGAATTGTTACAACGGTTGGTCGAGGGTGGATTGCAAATCAAAGGGAAAACGCCGCTGACGTCGGTCGCGACCTCGTTGAAGCGCGATAAGCGGTTCAGAAAAGTGGGCCCCAATACATTTGAGGCGCTGGAAATCCCTCTGACTGAGGCCGTCTAAAGCTGATGTCGCGGGGGCGTGTTTCTAATCGGGAAGGGAGGTGAGAGTCTTGGCGACGAAGAAGGCAGCGAAGAAGAAGAAGAAGTAACCCCGCCTCGGTTCAACGCCGGAGGCAAGGCCACTTGCCTCCGGCGTTCATTTCCCGTTTTCTCACATCGATCAGGGCCTTCGCTCAAGCCTGGTGGAGACCCGTGGTGGGTATCCCGACAATTGCTCCTCAAGCCCCTCTCCGTCACCCATGCGTTTCGAAGAGCAGTGGGTACTCAGGAAATCTCAGCTTCCTCCCTTGGAGGGTGAAGCGACTGGCTGTTCGCCGCTTGCTGCTCGCTGTCCTTTACGAAGGACAGACAGAAGAAAGGTCTTGAGAGCTTACTTATTGGACGGGCGACGCGTGCACAGCCAGCCCAAAAGCTGGCCGGGTGACATTGACGATGGGGCGGGGAGCTGAGGCGGCTTCCTCGTGCAGGTTGAGGAGCACCCACTTGTCAGGCTGCTGAAGAATGCGTTCCACCAGTTTGGTGTGGAGGGTATGGCCGGACCGTTCAGCGATCAAATGGCCGATAAACGGCACGCCCAGCAAGGCGATATCCCCGATCAAGTCGAGCACCTTGTGTCGAACGAACTCATCCTGGTAACGGAGCCCCGATGTGTTCAGGATCCCGTCGCGGGTCAAGACAATCGTGTTGTCGAGCGATCCGCCTTTCGCGAGGCCCCTCGACCACAGCGCTTCGACTTCGTCCAGAAAGCCGAAGGTCCTGGCTCCGGCGATCTCCCGCTCGAAGGCCGAGACGGAGTAGTCGTAACTATAACTCTGAGTCTGAATCAGCGGATGGCTGTACTGAATGGAGTACGTGATCCGCGGCGTCGCGCTGGGCTCGATCCTGATCCGCTTCGAGCCGTCCACGACCTCGATTGGCTGAGTGATTTTTAGAAACGGTTGCGGGCGGTGCTGGGGGATGATCCTTGCTGCCCGGACCATCTGTACAAAAGGGCCGGCGCTGCCGTCCATCACCGGTACTTCTCCGGCGTCCAGTTCAATATAGACGTTGTCGACTTCCAGGCCTGCCAGCGCGGCCAGGATGTGTTCGATGGTCTTGACCTGAGAGCCATGGCCGCTGATTGCAGTGCAGAGCTCGGTGGAGGTCAGATTTTCGACCGAAGCGCCGAGCGCGGTATAGGACGAACCGTTCGAAAGGAGAAAGACGATCCCAGTATCCGGTGGTGCCGGGCGCAAGGTAAGGGTGACAGGTTGACCAGTGTGCAGGCCGACGCCGGAACAGGAAACTGTATCTGCGATCGTGTGCTGAGAACGCATCGACAACCCTTAGCGAGACCAAAGACAGGCATAGCAACGCACATGCCACTGTCGCGTGCTCGCGAGAATGCCGTAACCATATGAAATTTATATTTTATTTTGAGATTCGTACTGGCAGGAGAAACGCGTGTGTTGTAAAAAGCTCACACGTGTGGCTTTTTCACGGGGTTTGAGGGTGTTCGGACCTCGGGTCTCGGTTCCAGTTCAATGAGGCCTTTCCGGATCGCCAGAATCGCTGCCTGGGTCCGATCGTAGACTTGGAGCTTGTGAAAGATGTTCCGCACGTGGTTCTTGACCGTTTTCTCGCTCAGGTCCAGAATGTTGGCAATTTCTTTATTGGTTTTCCCGTCCGCGACCAGCCGTAGTACGGTGATCTCCCGTTCCGTCAAATCGTGTTCCACCCAGGAGGGCCTTTTCCCCTTCTTCTGCGCCATCAACGAAAATTCCGCGAGGATCTTGCTGGCGACTGACGGGTGAATCAAAGACTCGCCGCGATAGATGGCGCGGATCGCCGCGACAATCTGGGACGAATCGGAGTCTTTTAGGAGATAGCCAGTCGCACCGGCGCGAACTAAGTCGAAGATGTACTGCTGTTCTTCATACATGGTCAGCGCAACGATCCCGATGTGAGGAAACTCGCGCTTGATCTGTCGGGTAGCCTCTACGCCACCCATCCGAGGCATGCTGACGTCCATGAGGATCACGTCCGGAAGCAAAGCCCGGGCTTTTTCGATCGCCTCGAGCCCATCCTGGGCTTCCCCGACAACCTCAATGTCCTCTTTCGTCTTGAGGATCGCGGCAAGCCCTTCCCGCACCACGCGATGATCGTCTGCGATCAACACCTTAATTTTCTCCATGCCGGCTTGCCTCCTTCTTGGCGAGTGGGACGCGCACTATCACCTGTGTCCCCCGTCCTTTCTTCGAGTCGATTTTGGCTTCTCCGCCGACCAGCCGTGCGCGCTCCACAATGCCGCGGATGCCGAAATGGTCCCACTTCTCGGGATCGTGCGCCACGGCGTCTGTGTCGAAGCCGATCCCGTCATCCGCGATCGTAACGGTCAACAGGTCAAGCCCGATGTCGAGTCGAACCTGGACGCGACTGGCCTGGGCGTGCTTTTGCACGTTGCTCAGGGCTTCCTGCACGATCCGGAACAGGAAGATTTTGGTCCGCGGGAAAAGGAGATTTTCATCTCCGCTGAAGGCGAATTCAGTCTTGATATGATACTGCGTTTCGTACGACTTCAGGTAATTCGTCAGCGCCGGAATCAACTCCATCTTGTCGTAGTGCACCGGGCGCAGATTGAAGATCACCTGGCGGGCTTCCTGAATGGCGAGCTTGAGCTGAGCCTTAGTCTCGCGCAGCGTCGCCTGGCAGGCCTTGGGGTCCTTGCGCAGGAGCTCCTGGCACAGGTCGAGTTTGAAGTTCACGCCGGCTAGGCTCTGGACGAGGCCGTCATGAATTTCGCAGGCGATACGAGTGCGCTCCTCTGACACTGCTGATCCGGCCTCTTTCACGTAGAGCCGGTAGAGGGCTTGGTACTTCGCGAGAGTTTTTTCGATTTCGGCCGTCGCCCGGATGCGAGCTTCGATGAGCTGCCACATGAACTTAGCGCTGGCACCGCCGATCACGGTCACACCCAGGCGGTGAAACTCCTGCAGAGCCCGCTCGACCTCCGGGTTGCCCGTGACATCAATGATGAGATCGACTCGCTCCATATCGAGCAACTCACGGTAATTGCGGGTGACCGGGATCCGCAACCGTTTGGCCAAACTGACGCCGGGGGCGCGCGGATCGATCTCGGCGACGCCCACGATTCGCACCAGCGGGTCCGTGGCGAAGATCTCCATCAGCGCGGTGCCGCCATGTCCGGCACCGATGATAGCGACATGGGTGGCGCCGGCGGTATGCCGTTTAGGGACCCGGATCGGTTTCGTCTGCGATCGTTTGGCAGGAACGGTTGGCATGTTGACGCATCGCAGCGCAGGTTACTACACCTGCGCGATCCTCTCCTTTCCGCGCAGGGCTATTCCCCTCCCCAGAGTGCGGTTCGCTCCTGACGGAATGTCGTGAAAGTGAGGCAAGGGTGGCCAGACGAGATAGGGCGCCGGACTACTTGTCTTGCCGCTGTTGGGCCAGCGCTTTCAGCTCATCCATGAACTGGTCGATGTCCTTGAACTCCCGATACACCGACGCGAAACGGACGTAGGCGACCTGGTCGAGTTGATGCAGTTCCTTCATGACCTCTTCGCCGATGGTCCGGCTCTGGATCTCGCTCTCACCCATCTCTTGAATGCGTTTTTCGATCCGGTCCGTGACCGCTTCAATGGTACTCGTGCTGATCGGGCGTTTTTCGCAGGCCTTCTTCAACCCCGCCAAGATCTTCGATCGGTCGAACGGCTCCCGACGCCCGTCCTTCTTGACGACCACGGGCAGGCTCTCTTCCACGCGCTCGTACGTGGTGTAGCGGCGTTTGCAGGAGAGACATTCGCGGCGGCGGCGGATAACTTCGCCTTCTTTCGCCATCCGCGAGTCGACAACCTTATCTTCGAGCTCGTCGCAAAACGGGCATTTCACAGCCGGCCAACCTTCTCACACGGGGGACGATTCGTAGGCATAAAAGATAGGGAATCGATCGCACAACGCCTTCGCTGCCGCACGCACTTTGATTTGCACCTGCCTGTCGTAGGGGCATTGCAGTACCCGGTCGATCAAGGAGACGATCTCATCCATCTCCCGTTCGCGCATCCCTCTGGTCGAGACGATCGGCGTCCCTAGCCGAATACCGCTGGCCACCGCCGGCGGCTTTTCGTCGTAAGGGATGGCGTTCTTGTTGACGATAATGCCGGCCGCGTCCAGCGCGGTCTCGGCTTCCTTCCCGGTGATACCTTTGCTCGTCAGGTTGACCAACATGAGGTGCGTATCCGTGCCCCCCGACACGATCCGATAGCCTCGGTCCATCAGACCCTGGGCTAGCGCACGCGCGTTGGCCAACACCTGACGCTGATACAACTTGAAGCCGGGCGACAGCGCTTCTTTCAGAGCGACGGCCTTAGCGGCGATGACGTGCATCAGCGGTCCGCCTTGGAGCCCGGGGAACACAATTTTATCTACGGCCTTGGCGTGCTCGGCCTTGCACATGATGATGCCGCCACGCGGCCCGCGCAAGGTTTTGTGAGTTGTGGTCGTCACGAAGTCAGCGTAGGGAACGGGGTTCGGATGCAACCCCGCTGCAATGAGGCCCGCGATATGCGCGATGTCTACCATCAGATAGGCCCCCACGGACCGTGCGATCTGCTGGAAGCGTGGAAAATCGAGCGTGCGGGCGTACGCGCTGGCCCCCACCACCACCATCCGTGGGCGACATTCCTCGGCGATCCGCTGGACTGCGTCGTAATCGATTGTTTCGGTCTCGCGATCGACGCCATAGGAGAAGGCCCGGAAGAGGATGCCGGAAAAATTGACGCGGCTCCCGTGCGTCAGGTGCCCACCCTGCGCCAGGTCCATTCCGAGGATCGCATCGCCTGGCTTGAGCACGGCAAGATAGGCGGCCATATTGGCCTGCGAGCCGGAATGGGGTTGCACGTTGACGTGCTCCGCACCGAAGATTTGCTTCGCCCGCTGGATCGCCAGTTCCTCGACCGTATCCACATGCTGGCAGCCTCCATAGTACCGCTTGCGGGGATACCCTTCGGCGTATTTGTTGGTCATGAGGCAGCCCTGGGCAGCCAGCACCGCCGGGCTGGCAAAATTTTCCGACGCGATCAACAGGAGCTTCTCGCGCTGGCGCTGTTCCTCTGCGCGGATAGCCTCATAGACATCGAGGTCCGTTACTTTGAGGGCATCCATTGAGCCGACCGCGTCATTCATGATGCGTCTCTGCTCCCTTCTTGGCTATCTCACTGGTCCGCTGTGTCATGCGACACGTTCCGGCCAGATCCGTGGATTATGTCTTCTCCTTCGAAGCAGCTTCCGGCTCCTGTTTTTTCACGACGTGGACGGTCACACTGGCGGTGATGTCGCGCGGAAGCTTCACGGGAACGGTGAACGTGCCAAGCTCCTTAATCGGCTGGGCTAATTGAATTTTCCGGCGATCCACGGTGAAGCCTTGTTCGGCCAAGCCCTCCGCGATGTCCTTCGCCGTCACAGATCCGAACATTTTGTCGTCCTTGCCCACTTGAGCCGTCATGGTAAGCGACACGGCAGAGATCTTTTTGGCGAGCGCCTCGATCTCCAGGCGTTCTTTCTTCGCCTTCTCCGCCATCACACGCTTGGCGTGTTCAAAGGCCTTGATGTTGCGGCTGTTCGCTTCGATCGCCTTCCCACGTGGCAGGAGATAATTGCGAGCAAATCCATCCGACACCTCGATCAGGTCGCCCAAATGGCCGATCCCGTCAAGCGTTTCCTGGAGAATGACTTTCATGACCCTAACTCCTTCTGTTGGAAAGAAAAAAAGGATACTGACCGAACGGCAAAAAGTCAATTTGGCAGATAGCGCGGCCTTTTCGTCATCGCCCACCTGGACAGGGTATGCGATAGCTCATTAAGATAGGGCCGGGCAGGGAAGAGAAGACGCTGACATGAAGGTTCAGGAACTGCTCGATCACTTTGCCGCCAAGCTCGAAGCGGACCGAGCGCGAGCCGCGACGAAAGGCTGGGATACTCCGGTGACCCTAACGAGCGGCCGGTTGTACACCACGGTGGGCAATCTCTCTCTATACGAGTTTGAGCCCGCCGAGGCCGTGGCGCTGGGTGAGGATTGGCCTGTCACAATTATCCCGTCCAATGAGGCCGAGCCGACGGAGGGGATTGTGGTCGGCCATCGCGGGACGCGACTGGTGGTGCAGACATTCGACCTCCTGGGCCAAGTGGTGGCGCCAGCGACATTAGTGCCAGACGCCTCAGGCTTTCTCCAGACCGCCGCTCGTCGCCTGGCCGATATGGCGGCCAAGACCGATGCCTATACGCTCGGCACAGCGGAACGACTGCTGCCATGGTTGGCACCGGATCAGGCAGCGAACGGCCAGACACTGGTCCCTACAACGTCCGCCTCCGTGCTCACGACAATCTGGACCGAAGACCTGACCGCCCGCCGGCAGAAGCTCGCCACGCAGGCGGTCGAATTGGTTCGCCTGAACAAACGCCTCCTCCTCATCAGCCCGAGCCACGCTACGGCGGACCAGGTGTTCGGCCTGATCGCCAGGGTGATGAAAGGAGCCGGGTTGCCTTACAAAAGCCACCTGTGCCGATATGAGTTGCCGCTCGAACGCGAGGTCGCCGGGGTCGCGCTGCAGGAACTGGGCTTCGAGGCCCAGGTGCATCAGTTCTATGCCAAGTCGAGGGCCGAGAAAGCGGCCCTGCGGAAAAAGTACGAGCGCTTCCGGGAACTGAGTCCGCTCCTGGCCTACAAGGCGGAAAAGCAACGCGATCTGGACGAAGTCAAGCTGTTGGAATGGCGGCTACTTACGCAGCTTACCGAGGTGCAGGATAAGATCAAGGAGATTGACGCGACGGTGTCGGCGTATGAGTCGCTCCCGATCTGGAAACGACTGACCATGCAGGCCGTTGGGAAAAATCTCAACTCGCTCGCCGAATACCGGAGACTCTACGAACAGCAGGCGCAAGGCCTCCGGCGCGAAATCGATGTGGCCAAGCGGCGGATCGAAGAACTGACGCCTGAAGCAGCCGTGCCGAAAGATCTCCGTCCGGAGTTTGAGGAACTGAAAGCGGAAGTCAAACGACTTGGAGGCACCAAGAGGATCAGAGAACTGCTAGCGGCGGAGGAAAACACCAGTCGTCAGGCGTTCATTCAGAACCGTCGGCTCGTAGCCACCACCGCCACACGTGTCGTCTCGGATCCGCTCTTCGGACGTGTACGCTTTGACGTGCTGCTGGCTGATGAAGCGCCCTGGATTCCCGGCGCCTTCCTGCTGGCCGCCGCTGGGCTGGTGCGGGAGCGCATCATCTTGAGCGGCGATACGCGGGACATCGTGACCTCTGGCTGTTGGACGTCGTCGGACGTGACGATGTGTTGGGGACGGCCAGTGCAGTCAGCGTCCGCTTGACGACGCGTCGGCGAATTCGGGATAATTCGCCCCCCGATACGCGTGCCGAAGTGGCGGAACTGGCAGACGCACTAGATTCAGGGTCTAGCGCCCGCAAGGGTGTCCGGGTTCAAATCCCGGCTTCGGCACCACTTCCTACTCTGGCCCTGTCTTTTCAGCGACTTCTGCATCCGACCCTGGTTCGCTAACGGCTTGGTGACGGAGGGGCTCCGGCCCCTCCCTAGCTGTGTAGGAACGGTCTCCATTTTGGCCACCGCCTCGTGCTGCATGACGGGGAACGCGTGGGCATAGAGGTCCGGAGTAACGCCCGTGTCCTTGTGTCCCGACCGCGCGGAGACCACCTTGGCCAGCACCCCGGACTTCAGCCTCAACGTCGCCGCCATGTGCCGCGGGTCGCGGAAGCGGATCAATGGGCACGTTCGCCTTGCGATCAGGGCGTGAGACTCCGGTGGCTGATTATTGTTGGCCGAGAACGGAACCCCAAACGGGGCGTCCGTAGGCGAAGATCAAGCTGTAATCCTGGCAGGCGTTCACGGCCTCCAGCTTGATTTGGGCTTGGTGGGCCTTCAGGCGTTTCAGCAGGCTCATGGTCTTGGACGACGGGGCACGGTCCGGGGTCGGCCGGTTTTCATGAGGCCAAAGCCGGCTCCGGCAGCGTTTGGCCAACTGCCGGGTAATGGTCAGGGCCCTGGCCTGCCAATTCAGGTCATCCCATTGGAGGGCGCACAATTCCCCCTTTCGGGGTCCAGCCTCCAGCACCACGGTGTAGGTCGGGGGAAAAGGGGTCGGGAGTCTTTTTGCTCTTCTGGCTGTTGCTCTTTTCACTTCCTCGCCTTTCTCAGCAAGGACCTTCAGCAAGGACCTGAACAGAGTCATGGTGGTGATAGCCGTGAAGCGAGCCGCTCCTTTTATGACCAACACCTGGTACTGCGTGCTGTTCGTGATGAAGCCCTACGTGGTGCGCGAGCGCCGTAACGGCTCGGCTTAGGTCTCTGCTGTCGATGTTTCAGGCGAAGCCAAGGAGGGCGGGAGCAGTTCCTGCAAGGCGCGGAAAAGGGATGGCGGCTAGAAAAGACTCTCGTCGCCTTTTGTCCCTTCAGCGAGTCCTTTACGACCGCCGCGTCGGCACCACATGGTTCCTGGCACTGGATCTCGACGCGTCCGCGGTCATCCTTGGGTATTCCTTTCCATGTCCGGCTTCGGCTACTATGGTCCCCGCAACGACCGGGCTGCCACACGAGGCCGGGTGGACTCACCGATTGGCCTCTGCGCATGTTGCACCGTATGCATGAGGAGACTTCTGGCGCGTCGAGCCCGCCGATTCGCCTCGGCATCAGTCGCTGCCTGCTCGGCGAGGAGGTCCGCTACGACGGCGGACACAAGCGGGACAGCTTCTTGGTCGAGGTGTTTGGGCAGTTCGTAGAATGGGTGCCGATCTGCCCAGAAGTGGAAGCCGGCTTCGGCGTCCCGCGGGAGGCCATGCGGCTGGTGGGCGATCCCCAGCGCCCACGGCTCGTGACGGGGGGGTCGGGCCGCGATCGGACAGCGGAGCTAGTGCGTTTCTCGGAGGAGTGCGTTCGCAAACTCGAGGCCATGGATCTCTCGGGGTTCGTCTTCAAGCAGAATTCGCCCAGTTGTGGGATCGAGCGGGTCCCTGTGATGGATCGTGCCGGGAGGTCGAGCCGGAATGGCGTCGGGCTGTTTGCGCGCGCGTTCATGGCTCATTTCCCCTTGATTCCGGTAGAGGAAGAGGGAGGATTGCGCGATCCGATGCGGCGCGAACACTTCATCGAGCGCATCTTCTGTTATCGCCGCTGGCGGGCCCTGCTGAAAGGAGGCGTGACGCGCCAGGCCGTGGCGGGTTTTCACATGGCCCATACCTCTCTGCTGCTGGTGCACAGCCCCACGCAGTACCGGAGCCTTGGGCGCTTGGTGGCGAACGCCCACCGGTATCGGCCGATCGACTTGGCCCGGCGCTATGGCGCGGGGTTGATGAAGGCGCTGAAAACTCCGGCCACGGTCCGCACACACGTACCTGTCCTCCGGCACATCGCTGGCTGTCTCACGGGTCTATTGAGCGCGCAGGAGCGGGACGAGTTGCGCAGGACCATCGAGGACTATCGCTGCGGGCGGTCGCCGCTGACAGTGCCGATCGCACTCTTGAAACACTATGTCCAGGCCTATGATGTGGCGACCCTTCGGGATCAGGTGTATCTGAATCCGGACCGCAAGGAACTACTGCTCCTCAGGTTGCGTTCTGAAGGTTCGGTGTCCTGATCCACTCGTTGGCTCTCCCTCGTTCCTCGCTTTCTTCTCCAGGAAGGAGCGGGAACGGGAAGGGGGATGGCGGAAAAGAGAAGGCGATGCAGGAGTGCAAGCGCGGGGTGATCCTGGTCGGACATGGCGGTATCCCGAAGGATTACCCGTACGACCAAGTGATGAAGCTCAAGCGGTTGGAAGCGCAGCGGCGGTCGTCTGGGACCGCGCCGACGGCGGAGGAAGCAGAATTGGATCGCCGAATTCGCCGATGGCCGAGAACGGGCGACAATGATCCTTACCAGTCTGGGCTCGAAGCCCTGGCCGCCCGGCTCAAGCCGCTGTTGGACGGCTCCTTGTTCTGTATCGCCTACAACGAGTATTGCGCGCCGACGTTGGAGGAGGCGGTCGAAGACCTGCTCAACCAAGGCGTCCGGCAGATCACGGTGATCTCCTCCATGCTGACACCCGGTGGGTTCCACGCCGACATCGAGATTCCCCGCACGATCGACCAACTTCGTCGTGCATACCCCGACGTCGTCTTCCATTACGCCTGGCCCTTCGATCTCGACTCGGTCGCCGGTATGCTGGCAACGCAGGTCCAGCGGTTTACCGAAAGCCTGGGCTCCGGCGGGACAGAAAGCTCCCGAAAAGAAGATGCGTTTGGGACGGCGAAGCGTGTAGAATCGGCTGCGCCGTCTGCGAGGAACGATAGCAGTGTGCAGGGTGGGCAGGGAGCAACGATGGTACGGGATGAGTTGGCTCAAGCGTTTCTTACAACCGGGGCGTTCAAATGGGACCCACAAGGCGGCTTCAAGCTGGCTTCCGGTTTGACGAGCCCGTTTTATGTCGATTGCCGCGCCCTCATGGCCCATCCGAGCCTCCGAGCGTTGGTGGCGCGGGCGGCCTGGGAGGTCCTCAAGGACTTAGAGTTCGACTGCGTCGGCGGGCTGGAGTTGGGCGCCATATCGATCGCAACGACCCTCTCCGATTATGGCTTTCGCGCGACGCCGCGCAGGGACTGGCGAACCTTCGTCGTCCGCAAGCAGCCGAAGGATCACGGGCTGGGGAAGTTGATCGAGGGGGCCGTTCAGGCTGGTGATCGGGCTTTGATCGTCGACGACGTGCTCACTAGCGGTGGCTCGCTGCTCAGGGCCATTGCCGCGGCGCGGGAGGCTGGGCTCGATGTCCGTTACGCCTTAGTCATCGTGGATCGAAAGGAACAAGATGGACGGGCGAACGTCGAGCGACAGGGCGTGACGCTGTTCAGCCTGTTGACCATCGACGATCTGCTGCTCCGGCATGAAAAGGCGTCTACGGCGGCGAAGGTCTGAACCTGCTGGCCCCGCGGTATTTGCACTCGAACTGAATCCCCCAGCGCCGTTCGTGGACCACGTCTTCCGTCCCTCCCATTCCGCCTGCGAGCCGGCTTCGTCCCTTCGCCTCTCCCTCCCGGACGATTGAGTACTGGCTGCCGCACCGTTGCACGATCAATTGCAGCGCGTCGCGCCGGAATGGCGACACCAGATGGCCTTGCCCGCTGTTGTAAGGATAGACCACGATCCCGCCGGTCTCAGTTTCCTGCATCACTTTGGCGCCGTCCGCGCAGCCGCTCCCCGCCAGGACACAGACCAGCACAGCGACTCTTGACCAACCGTTCATGGGGCTCCTATCATGTGTTATATACCTCGCTGTTTTCTTGCCGACTTGACCTGTCCCTATATGGACTTCCTTGGGACAAGGAGGAAGGACCATGGATTCCCATCGATCCATTGTGTGGGCCGGTGTCGCCTTGCTCGCCACGCTGACTGGCGCGATCGGCGCCCTGGCGTATCATTCCTATGAGTTGTCCGTCCACCAACTGCTGGACGGGTTGAACAAAGCGCCATCGTTGACTCAGAAGGGCTTTTTCTTGATCGACGTGCGGTCGCCGGAAGAACATGCCACGGGGGTCATCCCTGGCACGGACCGGAACATTGACTTCCGCGAGATCAAAGCCCGCCATCACGAAATCGGCGCCAAGCCGGATGACCATATCGTGGTCTACTGCCAATCCGGACACCGCAGCCATATCGCGGCCGAAACGTTGGCGGACTTGGGGTACCGGCACGTCTACAACGTCAAAGGGAGTATGAATGCCTGGGTGGAAGCCGGATTCCCCGTCGAACCGCCACGCCGCTAACGTTGCGACGTCCGGCCGGGTGCGGTCTTTTCCGATTCCATCCGCGGCGGCTCTCGGCGCGGTTTTACGCCAATAACAGCGGGCAGCGGGATGTGGCGGGCTGCCGGTCCGTTCACGACCTCCCGCCAGGCTGGCTGGCCACTTTCTTCGCTCCGGTTTACCAGGAGATCGGTTCGGATGAAGAGGTCGGAGGAGGAACCGCCGTCCATCGCCATGGCCTGACGGATTGCGGGAAAGCTGTTCCGCAGACACTCGGCCAGCCCATACAGCGTGACAGTGTCCGTGGTCTTGATGATCAGAATCCGTCCCTCCCCGTCTTCCGCTACCACCGTCTGCTGGGCGCGTTTCCCCGTCTGGCGCACCCGTGGCTTCCCCGTGCGATCCAGCAACATCAGCGACTGGGCCGCTTCCCTGTACAAGGGGTGCTCTTCGTGGAATGACTCGAACGCCAAGTCGAGTACCCGGGCCTTCCGGAGGCCAGGGACAACCGGCTCGGCTACGAAGAGCGCTTGCCAGGAATGGTGCCGCTTGGCGCCGACCATCCGCCCGTCTTTCATCAACAGGCCCAGATACGAGTAGTCCTCGCGGAACAGGCCGGCGTTGAACAGGACGTGGGCGCCGGTCCGGCGCTGCCACTCCTGAATTGTCAGCGGGGCGCCGAGGCCTTCGTCGTGAAACTGATAGATCGAGAACGCGAATCGCTCCGGGTCGATCTGTACCATGAGCAGCGCAGGCACGTCCTGGCAGGCTGGCGCAGGGTGCCACAGGGTCACCGCTAAGCCGTCGGCCAACGGATTCCATTGGATGGTCTGGGCGAGGACGGCGTTGGGAACGCTGGCGTACCCGAGCAGGAAGAGTGAGATGACAAAACGCAGCCAGGCGGAACCTAACTGGCTCGCACGGAGGAGGCTCTGCTCCCGATATCGTCGCATCTGGCTTCCCCGAGGCCGCGACCCGATGAGTCGGCGGCGGATGGTAAACGGAGTATAGAGAGCCGCAGGGAGAAGCGTCAATTCTCCCCAAGATCCTCCAAGATCGTGAGGGGGACGAAAACCACGCTCTCTTGCTTGTTTGCACTGCGGCAGTGCGCCTCCGACACCCGAGGGCCCCGTGCACACGAGCCGATCTCGAAGGAGGAACGAGAGATGTTAGCTTTGGGCTCTGGCCGTCAGGTGCTCGCTGGCGCCGTTCCGCCCGAATCCGGACTTGCCGTCCAGCAGGTTCCGGACGGTTCTCGCTAACACCTCGGGTGTGAAGGGTTTCTGGAGAAATGCTGTCTTGTGCTCGTCCATGTCGGAGCCGACCCCGACGTCGTCGAGATAGCCGGACATGAACAGGACTTTCAGGTCCGGCTTAATGGCCAACAGGTGATGCGCCAGTTCGCGTCCGCTCATGGCGGGCATGACGACATCGGTCAGCAGCAGATGGATGAATCCCGGCTGTTGGGTGGCGACCAGGCAGGCTTCAACCCCGTTCTTCGCTTCGAGCACCTGATAGCCGCATTTTCGCAGTTCCTCCCGGATAAGGTCCCGGACGCTCGGCTCATCTTCGACCAGCAGGATCGTCTCCGTCCCGCGCGACATCTGTTCAGGAGGGGAGACGATCGGGGCGGTCTCGGCTTCGGATTCGACTTTCGGGAGATAGATGTCGAACGTCGTCCCTTTCCCCACTTCGCTCCGGACGTCGATCCCGCCGCCGCTTTGCGTGACGATTCCGAACACCGTGGAGAGCCCCAACCCTGTGCCCTTGCCTTCTTCTTTGGTCGTGAAGAATGGTTCGAAGATGTGGGACAGTGTCTCGGCATCCATGCCGCACCCGGTGTCGCGGACGGACAGTTTCATGTATGAGCCGGGCGGCAATGGGCGCAGGTGGTGCATCGGAGTCCGGAGGAGCGTGGTTTGCGAGATTTCGATGGTGAGCTTGCCGCCCTGCGGCATGGCGTCACGGGCGTTGACCACCAGATTCATCACGACCTGTTCGAGGTGGCTTTGGTCGGCCTTGACCCGGCCTTCATCCGGGTCGAGGGCGATGACGAATTCGATGTCCTCGCCAATGAGGCGGCGCAACATACTGTCCAAGTTGTGGACGACGCTGTTGAGGCTTACCACTTTCGGCTCCCGCGCCTGTTTGCGGCTGAAGGTCAGTAGTTGCCGGATCAACGTTGCGGCCCGTTCGCTGGCTTTCTGGGTTTCTTCGATCTGAGCCCGCAGCGGGTGGTCTGGTCCCAGCTCGCCAAGCAGCATCTGACTGTAACCCATGATGATAGTCAGGAGATTGTTGAAATCGTGCGCTAGTCCTCCGGCCAGCCGCCCCACGGCTTCCATCTTTTGCGCCTGGCGGAGCTGCTGCTCACTCTGCCGCAGCGCCTCTTCGGCCCGCTTGCGTTCCATCCGCTCGTCCAACTCGCGAAGGGCCCGCTGGACCGACGGCACCAATCGGCCTAGCCGCTGTTTCAGGATGTAATCGGTTGCGCCACGAAGCAGTGTGTCGATCGCCAGTTCTTCGCCAAGGATGGCGGAAACAAAAATGAAAGGGACATCAGGCCGCAGTTCGCGGGCAATGGCCAGGGCAGAGATGCCGTCGAAGGACGGCAAGGAATAGTCGGCGAGGATCATGTCATACCCACCGCGTTTGAGGGCAGCCAGAAAGTCGGCCCGGGTTTCCACGCGGTCGGCCTCGCAGGGGATCCCGCCTTCTGCCAGTGTCGCGAGAATCAACTCGGCGTCAACGGGGTTGTCTTCGAGCTGCAGCACGCGCAGCGGGTTTTTCACGCGGTTCTCCGTGTCGTCACGGTCCTGCACGCGAAACCGGCTCCTTACGGCGGAGGTTCGTTGATTAACCCCCAGAACATGCCCGATTCTTTCACCGCCCTGAGGAATTGCTGGAACTCGACCGGTTTGACGACGTAGGCGTTCACCCCCAGGGCGTAGCTTTGGGCGAGGTCGCGCTCTTCGCGCGAAGACGTCAGCATCACCACCGGGATCGGCCGGAGTTGGGCATCGGCTTTAATGGTGCGCAGCACTTCGAGCCCGTCCACTTTGGGCATCTTGAGATCCAGGAACACCACCGCGGGATTGCCTTGCAAACGGGTCTTGTACCGACCTCGGCAATACAGATAATCCAGCACCTCGGCGCCGTCCCGGCAGACGACGACCTTGTCGGCGAGATGGTGCTCCTCCATAGCGGCCAGCACGAGTTCCACGTCCCGTGGGTTGTCTTCGACTAGGACAATCGGTTTCCCGGCAGTCATGCGGAACCTCTCGCGATCGGCAGCGAGAAATAGAACGTCGCGCCCTGGTCTAACGCGCCCTCGGCCCAGGTCCTGCCGCCGTGCCGGTGAACGATCCGCCGGACATTGGCGAGCCCGATACCGGTACCTTCGAATTCGTCGGTTCGATGCAACCGCTGGAACACGCCGAACAGCTTGCCCGCGTATTGCATGTCGAAGCCGACTCCGTTGTCCCGCACGAAGATTACGACTTCATCGGGTCGGCTGCGGTCGCAGCCGATCTCGATCTTGGCTAGCGCGCGCGTGCCGGTGAATTTAATCGCATTGGAGATCAGATTCACCAGGACCTGCCGCAGCATCGACGGATCCCCTTGCACCTGCGGCAGCGGCTCAATTGTCCAGGAAATCGCCCGTCCTTGCAAATCATGCCGCAGATCGTGCAGGACGTTTTTCACCAACTGGTCCAGATCGACCGTCGTGCGCAGCATTTCCGCCCGGCCCATGCGGGAGAACACCAGCAGATCGTCAATCAACTGTCCCATCCGTCTGGCCGATTGCGAGATCGTCTGTAGATAGCGACGGGCCTTCTCGTCGAGAGCCGGCCCGGCGCTCTTCTCCAACAGCGCCGTGTAGCCGTCGATATGGCGGAGCGGGGCTCTCAGATCATGCGACACAGAATAACTGAACGCTTCCAGTTCCTTATTAGCCGCCTCCAGCAGTTCCCCACGCCGGCGCAGCTCGGCTGCAACCCGCCGCCGTTCAGTGATGTCGTGCCGGATCAGATAATAGACCGAGGCCAGCAGGACGAACTGCAACAGCGTCCCCACTTCCAGCAGGAGGATCGTGCTGCGCGTGCTCTCCGCTGATTCCGCGCCGCGGCGCCGCAGCGCACGGTTCTCCTCGTTGGCCATTTCCGCGATGACGCCGCGGGCCGCCGCCAGTTCGCGCTTGGCTGCCCCTTCGAGTGCCAGTTGTCTGACTCCTTCGAATCCTTTCCGTTTCCGGAGGTCGATGGCGGCGGCCTCCGCCTCCAGTTGCTTCTTGATCAAGCCTTCGAGAAAGTTCACGCGGCTTTGTTGCGCCGGAGCGTCGGCGGCCATCTCCCGAAGATAGCGGAAGTACTCGGGCATGCGGTCGACAGCGTTGCGGTAGGGGATCAGGTAGCCGGTTTCGCCAGTGACCAGGTACCGACGATGCCCACTCTCTGCGTCGTCGAGGGCGACGGCGACTCCATCGAGGAGATCCAGGAACTCGTGGCTGCGGGCATCCAGGCGGCTGTTTCGGATGAGCGCATTGGTGTTGCGATACGACACGGCGGTGATCACCAACACGCCGGCGAACACCAGCCCGAATCCTGCCAGGACTCGACGCTCGATGGGCCAGTGCTGAAGCCAGCGAAGCCAAAGAGGTATCGCCTCCGTCGTGGCGACCGGCGCAGGGCGGTCGAAAACAGCGACGGATTCGGGCTGAGCAGCCTGCGGCGGCCGCTTGCGGTCGATGTCGTCCGTCGGACACATGGGCGAACCGGAAAGCCGATCCGGCGATCCGATCGAGGTTCGTATTGGGGAGGACTGTACCGCCGCTTTCGTGGACGCTGCAAGGATTATTTGCGTCGGTTCGAAACGGCCAGTCCAGCGGTGGCTACCGCCAATCAGCCGCCAAAGGAGAGGAGGGGGAGCACGACAGAGGCCGATGGACCGGTGAGATGGGAGAACATGAGGGTGGCAGCGACCACCCAGTCGATGAAGGGTTGTGGGTAGATGCCCAGGATCAGCGTGCCCGCCAGTCCCACGTAAACCACGGCCTTCATCGGTCCGGAGACGACCAGGGGCGAAGGGTCGATCGGCTCGTTAATGTACATCTTCTTGACGACGACCAAGTAGTAGTACATGGAAATCACGATATTCGCCAGGCCGACGAGGATCAGCGTGTAGAGCCCTTCCTGGATAGCCGCCACGAAAATGTAGAGCTTGCCGATGAATCCTGCGAGCGGCGGCACGCCTGCAAGAGAGAGCAGGAAGATCAGCATCGCGAACGCTAGGAACGGTGACCGGCGATTGAGCCCATTGTAATCCTCGATCTCGTCGCTGCCGATGAGGGTTCCCACCGCGATCACGACCGCAAAGGCCCCGAGGTTGGCGAACAGATAAGTCAGCAGATAGAAAAGAATCGCATCGCTGCCCATCTTAGTGCCTGCGGCCAACCCGATGAGCACGTTGCCGATCTGCGCGATGCCCGAGTAGGCCAGCAGGCGTTTGATGTTCCGCTGTGCGATGGCCACGATGTTGCCATACGTCATGGAGAGGATCGAGATGCTGACTAGCAGCAATACCCAGGTCGGCTTGAACGTGGCAAGCGCCACGAAGAATGTGCGGATCAGGATCGCGAAGGCTGCGCCCTTGGGAGCGATCGAGAGGAACGCCGTGACCGGCGTCGGCGCCCCATGGTAGGTATCCGGGATCCAGGCGTGGAACGGCACGGCCCCGATTTTGAAGCCTAGCGCGGCGAAGATCAGCAGGAATCCGATCGCGAGCCCCGGCGTGGCCGGGGCGTCCGTCATGTCGGCGAAGACGAGCTTGCCGGTCTCTCCGTACACCAAGCTAATTCCATAGGCCAGCAGGGCGGCGGCGAACACGCCGAGGATGAAGAATTTGAGCCCTGCCTCGTTGGAGGCCATGTCGTCGCGCAGGTACGCCACTAATACGTAGAACCCGAATGTCGAGAACTCCAGCGTGATGAAGACGGAGAGCAAATCGTTGGCCGAAGCCATGAACATCATGCCCAGCGCCGACATCAGGACCAGGAAGTAATACTCCCCCTTGAAAAACCGGAACCGCTGCACGTAGTCGATCGAGGCCAAAATGACCAACACTGTCGCGCCGGCGACGAACGTCTTGAAGAACAGGGCCATCCGGTCCACGACGAACATCCGATTGAAGAGCGTGCCCGAGACCCCCGCCGAATCGAACCAGACAAGACACCCCAGGGTTACCACCAGCCCGGCGATACTCAGGTAGGCCAGTTGTTCTTTGGGGAGCTTCGGCAACGCGAAATCCGCGATCAGCACGACGCACAGCCAGAACGTGAGAAAGATCTCCGGTAGAAGCAGCAGGAGATCAGATCCGGTCATGGTGAGGTTGAATGTCATGAATCGGTTCCTTGCTGAGAGCTACTCGCTGCTTGCTATCCGCTTTTCGCTCGCCGCCGGGAGCTTTCGGCTGTTGTCCGGTTCCGCCGACGCGACCGGCACCACCTGCGTAATGCGCGCAACTACCGGATCGACGCCCGATCGGATCACCGAATAAAAATGTCCAGGGAAAATGCCGAAGCCGACGCTGCAGGCGATCATCAAGAGCAACGGTAGCCGGTCCACGGCCGCCACTGCGTCATGGGCGTGGCTGTAGTGTTGTGGCATCGGCCCGTAAAAGACTCCGCGCATCATCCGGAAGAGGTAAGCCATCGTGAGCACGATGCCGACCACGGCGACAAGGACCTGCAGCGGGTACTTGCTCCAACTGCCTACGATGATCATGATTTCGGCGATGAAATTCACCGTGCCGGGCATGCCGATTGAGGCCATGCAGGCCACGATGAAACATCCCGCGATGAACGGCATACGGTTGACCAATCCGCCCAGCGAAGGGATGTCCCGCGAATGCGTCTGGTCGTAGACCCAACCAGCCATGGCGAAGAGCATGCCCGTCGCCAAGGCGTGGGCGAACATGTACAACACGGCGCCGGTTAAGCTGATGAAGTCCAGCGCCGCCATGCCGAGGAACACGTACCCCATATGGCTGGAGCTAGAGTAGCCGATCACGTACTTGGTGTCCTTGGCGTAGAAGGCGACGAAGCCGCCATAGATGATGCTGAAGATGCAGAGCACGGCGGCGATCGGCATCAGCTCCCGCGTCGTCTCCGGCAGAATTTCGAAGGCTACCCGGATGATCGAGAAGTGCCCGAGCTTCATCAGCACGCCAGCGTGCAACATACTCGTGGCGGCGGGCGCGGCGGCGTGGCCGACCGGCGACCACGAGTGCAACGGCCAGATCGGCGCGATGGAGGCAAAGCCGAAAAAGATTAAAAGCCAGATAATGTCCGCCAGCAGCCCAGTGAACGTCGCCTTCTCGCGCAGCTCCAGGATGTCGAACGTGTTGAGCCCAGAGAATTTATAGATCAGGAGGATCCCCATCAGCGCAACGACCGCTCCCGCCGAGAGGAAAAGCGTCAGCTTCATTGCCGCGTATTCCTTGCTGTTCGAGGCGAAGTTGAAGATGAAACCGACGGAGTCCCGCTTTTTCAGCCCCTCGGGGTCAGTCATTTCAAGATAGCCCTTGGTGTGACTCCCCCAGATGCCGAGCAGGAGGTACATGGGGATCACAGACATCTCGTAGAAGAAATAGAGGAAAAAGAGGTCCAACGACATGAAGACGCCGATCGTCGCGGCGGCCAGCACGAGGAGCGAGATGTAGAACTCCTTGGTGCGGTCCTTGATGTGCCAGGAGACGAAAATGCCGGCGAACAGCAGAATGGAGGAGGCCAGGACCAACGGGGTGCCGATGCCGTCCACACCGAGGTAGAGGGACACGCCAAGTTGCCTGGACCATTCATACCGCCAGACGAATTGGAACCCGCCCTTGGTAGGGTCGTAGGCGTAGAAGAGGTAAAACGACGCGAGCAACGAGATCCCGGCCGAGACCGCGGCGATCCCGCGCACCAAGAGTGCTTGCCGGTTCGAGACGAACACCAGCGCGATGGCTCCAACGAACGGGGCGAACAAGATGTACAACAGCGTATAGTCGGCCATCGTCTAGTTCCCGTCAGAGTGAGGGTGTGCAGGTTGAGGAGACGAAGGGGAGGAAGACATCGACGCCACGGGCATGCTCTCTCCCAACGCCTGCCCCCTGCCCCCTCCCTGAAGTTCCGCGACCGTCCTCCGTTCCAGCCGGTCCACCAGCGCCTGGATTGATCCGTTCATCATCCGAAGGAACGGAGCAGGATAGAGCCCGATCCAGAGAATCATCACGCAGAGGGAAACTGCGATGGCGGTCTCCCGCCCGTGCAGATCGGGTATGGCCTGCCCGGAACCCCTTGCCAAGGGCCCCATCATCAGCCGCTCGTAATACCAGAGAAAATAGGCCGCTCCGAAAATGACCGCGGTCACCGCAATGGCTGCATACACCCACTTGGCTTTGAACGCCCCTAGAAGGACCAGAAACTCGCCCACGAACCCATTCGTGCCGGGCAAGCCGATGGACGCCAAGCCGATGATGAGCAGGAACGTGGCGAGCAGGGGCACCTGCCTGGCGAGTCCCATCCCCAACGCCGGCAGTTGCGTGCTGTGCCGCCTCATGTAGAGGAATCCGGCAATGAAGAATAAGCCGGCAGTGGTAAAGCCGAGATTGATCATCGTGAGCAAGCTGCCCTGTAGCCCTTGAAAGTTCAGGGCGAACAGCCCGACCATACAGAACCCCAAGTGGCTGATACTGCTGAACGCCAGGAGCCGGCGGAAATCCGGCTGGATCAGAGCCGTGATCGCGCCGTAGAGAATGCCGGCAAGTGCCAGCGCCATTACCACCGTCACGACGCCCTCGCTCCTGGAGGCCTCAGGCAGGAGCGGAATGCTGAACCGCAGGAACCCGTAGGTTCCCAACTTCAGTCCCGCTAGCACCACGGCCATTCCGATGGGGCCCTCGATCAAGGCGTCGGGTAACCAGGTATGGAAAGGAAACACCGGGGCCTTGAAGGCCAGCCCCAGGAAAATCAGCCAGAAGATCAACACCTGCTGATCGACCGGCACCGGCACCGTGAGTAGCTCAAGCAGGTCGAACGAATAGGATGGTTCGACATGATGCATGACGGCCCACCGGTGATAATTGAGGTCGAGCAGGGCGAATCCCACCAACATGAAGACACTGCCCAACAACGTGTACAGGACATACTTCAGCGCTGCATAGTGCCGATCGGGTCCGCCGCCCCAGAGCTTGATCAGGAAATAGCTGGGGATCAGCATGAGCTCCCAAAAGACGAAAAAGAGGATCAGGTCGAGCGAGACAAAGATGCCGATGATCGTGGCCTCCAGCGCCAGCAGCGCCATCAGGTAGAGCTTCGCCTGGTGCCGGACCGTCTCCCAGGAATAGATCACGATCAGCACGGTCAGGAACGCCGTGAGGCCGACGAACAATACGCTAATGCCGTCCACCGCCAGGTGATAGCTGATCCCCAACGGAGGAATCCACCGCGCCCGCTCCGTGAATTGCATGGCCGGAGACTCCGGCACAAAGCGCAGGAGCACAAACGCGGCGAAGGCTAGCTCCAGCAACGAGACTGCCAGGGCCGTGATCTTCACCAGATCCTCGTCCTCCAGCCACCACAGCACCGCGGCGCCGAGCAGCGGAAGGAAGAGCAGACAGGAGAGAATGGGGAACCCTGCGCTGAATTCTTCTAACATGACGCGACGCCCTTTGCGTGCTCTACCGTAACGCGATCCCGATGGGGGATGACCCGGTCCACCAGACGAGCATCAGATGGACCAGGATGAACAGCCCCGCGACAATGATGGCCGCGTAGTGGTGAACCATGCCGCTCTGAAGCCGGCGCCACGACCGCGCGGCCAAATGATTGGCGTACCCGATGACGTTCAGGACACCGTAGATGACGTGCTTCTCGATCCACGTGCTGAGGGCCGAACCGGCTTCCGTGAACCGGCCGACCGCACAGACGATCCCGTCGATAACAGTCCGGTCAAACCAATCCAGCCACCTTCCCAGGCGCTTCGTTGGTTCGACGAACAGCGCGTCGTAGATCTCGTCGACATAGTATTTGTTCAGCAGCGTCCTGTAGGCCAATGGGAGACGCGCAGCCCATTGGTCCGCCGTTCCCGGACGGACGCCGTACAGATAATGGGCCAGCCCCCACCCCGCGAGCGCGAGTGCGGTGGCGACACCCATCAACATCAGCACCGGCCCGATATGCGGTTCATGGGCTTCTTTGCCGGCAGCGGTGACGGATGCGAGAAAACGGTGGAACCAGCCGTTCTCTGGCGGGACGCCGGGGAACCCGCCAACGACCGACAGCGCCGCCAGCACGATCAGGGGCACGAGCATCACCGGCGGAGACTCATGGATGTGCTCGGCCATGTGGTGAGCCATCCGCGACTCGCCGTAGAACGTGAGGTAGGTCAAACGGAACATATAGAACGCCGTGAGGAACGCACCCAGCGCGGCCGTTGCGTACAGGCCGTAGTGGTGGTGCATGAACGCGTGGGCCATGATCTCATCCTTGCTCCAGAATCCGGCCAGGGGGAAGATACCCGCGATGGCCAGGGTCCCGATCAGGAACAATCGGTGTGTCCAAGGGATCTTCGACCTCAAGCCGCCCATCTTGCGGATATCTTGTTCGCCAGAGAGGGCGTGGATCACCGAACCGGCGGCGAGGAAGAGCAGAGCCTTGAAGAACGCATGGGTCATGAGGTGAAAAATCGCGGCGGTGTACGCGCCAATCCCACAACCGAGAAACATGTACCCCAACTGGCTCACTGTCGAGTAAGCCAACACCCGCTTGATGTCGGTCTGCACTAAGCCGATCGTTGCGGCGAAGAGCGCCGTGGCGCCTCCGATCCATGCCACCGTCGTCATTGCAACTGGCGAGAGATCGTAGATCACATGATTGCGGACGATCATGTATACACCGGCGGTCACCATCGTGGCGGCATGGATGAGTGCGCTGACCGGTGTCGGCCCCTCCATAGCGTCGGGCAGCCAGGTGTAGAGCGGAATCTGCGCCGACTTGCCGACGGCGCCGATGAGCAGGCAGAGCGCGATGGCGGTGGCGGTCTCGGGCGTCAGCGATCCGGCCTGCGCGAACACCTGGGTGTAATCGAGGGTCTTGAAATTGACAAAGACGAGGAAAATCGCAAGCAGGAAACCGGCGTCGCCGATCCGATTGACAACGAAGGCCTTGGTTGCTGCCTTGGCGGCCGAGGCGCGGTCGTAATAGTAGCCGATCAACAGATACGAGCAGAGCCCGACGCCTTCCCACCCGATGAACAGCACCGCGTAGTTGTTGCCCATCACCAGCAACAACATCGAGACCATGAAGAGGTTCATGTAGGTAAAGAAGCGGGTGAAGCCCGCTTCGCCGTGCATGTACCCAACGGAATAGACGTGGATGAGGAAGCCCACGCCGGTCACGACCAGCAGCATGATGCAGGTCAGCGGATCGATCAGGAAGGCGAGGTTGATTGCGAGGTCGCCACCGAAGATCCATTGATAGACCATCACCTCTCGGGCAGCCCCGCCGGACATCAGCGTGTCGGCGAAGACGCCCACGGTGCAGAGAAACGCTAGCCCGACCGATCCCCAGGCGAGCCTATGTGCGGCCTCGTGGGAATAGCGGTGACCGAACAGGCCGTTGAGGATCACGGCCATCAGCGGCAAAAGCGGGATCAGAATGACGAGCAGCTCGAACACGTCACCACTTCAACAGGTTCATGTCGTCCACGTTGGTCGAAATCTTGCCTCGGAACACAACGATGATGATCGCCAGACCGACGGCCGCTTCTCCCGCGGCGATGGCAATGACAAAGAGGGCGACGATCTGGCCGGCCATCGATTCCAGATAATGCGAGAAGGCCACCAGGTTGATGTTGGCGGCGTTTAGCATGATTTCCACCGCCATCAGGACGATGATGAAGTTTCGACGGATCAGCACGCCGATCAAGCCGGTGGCAAACAGGATCGCACTGACAGTCACGTACGCGCTCAATGGCACCATGGCTGAATGGGGTGGCATGAAGCGTCACCAGTGACGTTCATACCGTTCCTCCGCTTCTCGTTTCCTCACCCCTGAAGCTCTCCCTCACGTTTCGCGCCCTTCGGTGGACGTCGGCGTCTTCGCGAGCACGATCGCGCCGATGATCGCTCCCAGCAAGAAAATCCCGACGATCTCGAACGGCAGGAGATACTCGCTGAACATCTTGATGCCGACCGCATGGCTTGCGCCGTTCTGTAGGATCGCTTCCGTCGGCGCGTCGCCTTTCGACCCGCCGAATGGTGATCGGAGCACCAGGAGCAGCAATTCGCCGGCGATGCCGACGGCGGCGAAAAGGATCAGCATGTAGCGCGTATGAAAGTACCGCTCTTCGGTCTTCAAATTGAGCAACATCAGGACGAAAAGGTAGAGGACCAAAATCGCGCCGGCGTACACGATGATCTGCACCGCGAACAGAAATTCGGCGTTGAGCAGCACAAACAGGCCAGCGACGTGCAGCAGCAGCGTTAACAGAGCGAGCCCGCAGTGGACGGGATTCTTCAACGCGACGGTCAAAATCCCCGCTGCTATGCTCACCAAGGAGAAATAGACGAAAAAGACCGGGACCATGTAGGTCGGATCAGCTCAGATGTTTAGGCCGCGGCTGCGTGGGCTTGAGAACCGACTGGGGGAAAAAGTATCGGTATTCACGACTCCACTCGTCGTCCTTTTCCTGGTTATGCGCTTGCAAGTACTTCTTGGCGTCAGCGAAATGGCGCTCGCCGATCTCATAGAGCCGCTTCTTGTCGAATAGCAGTTGGCGTTTGTCGTGGGTGGAATATTCGTACATCTTGGTCATGGCCAAAGCGTTGACCGGACAGGCTTCCACGCAATAGCCGCAAAAGACGCACTTGGTGATATCGATATAGAATTCGCTGGCGTATCGCTGAAGGGGCCGCGTTTTGTCCTCCGCGCTGATGACTTTGATGCAGTGGGAAGGGCAGGCAGCCTCGCACAGGTCGCAGCCGACGCACCGTTCCTGCCCGTCGTCGTAGCGGAGGAGCCCGAGTGCGCCTCGATGCGTGTCGGGGATGGCCCGATGCTCGCGGGGATACTGGAACGTGATGGGGCGATGGAACATGTGCTTGAAGGTCACCTTCATCGCATCCCAGATTTCATAAAACAACGCGGCCTGAAGCACTTTTTTCGCGAGGACGCTGACGCTCATCTTAGACTCCGCTCGGTTGGGCTGCACAAGGCCGAGAGAGCTTACTCTTAACCACCGGCCTTTTCAATATTGACCCATGCGAACTTGAAAGACGGTACCCTGGTGGTCGGGTCCACCTCGACCGGCATCAGGTCCTTGACCGGGGGCTGATTGAAGTGCTCTGGGAAAAAGCAGGTGCCCGGCAAGACGGCCCAATCGGCCTCCACCCCCAGTTCCACTGCTCCGCGTTCCGACGTGATCCTGACTTTCGCGGGCGCTCCGAGTCCGAGCCGTTCGATGTCCTGGGGGTTCATCCGGACCCGTCCCGTGTTGGGTGCGATTTTGATCAGTCCTGACGCCTTGGTGGACAGCTTGCCGGAATGGGTGAGGACCTGCCCTATCGTCAAACCGAACCGATGGTCGTGCTCCCCTCCCGGTTGGGGCTTGCTGCTCGAGGCATAACGACTCTTGACCTCGGCCGCATAGCCGTTTGAGAGATAGGAAGCTTCCGGTTTGGGGGTGATCTTCCGTGGTTGCCCCAGGTTGTAGTATCCCGGCAGTAGTTTCATGATCTCGTTCTGGATATCCTGCGCCGACTCGTAGTCCCACTGGCATCCCAGCCCGTTCGCCATTGCCGTCATGATGTGCCAGTCGGGCACGCTCTCGCCGAAAGGATCCATCGCCTGCCGTATGCGTAGGACTTTCCCTTCTAGATTGGTGAAGGTGCCTTCCTTTTCCGCGTAGGTGCACGCCGGCAGCACAAAGTGGGCAAGTTGCCCGGTCTCCGTCAGGAAAGGGTCCTGGCAGATCAGCAGGTCGAGCCGATCCAATGCGGCTTTCACGTCGACGGACGCGGGCAGTGTGGCGAGCGGGTTTTCGCCAACGAGGTAGAGCGCTTTGATCTGCCCGCTCCGGCAACGCGCGAGGATTTCCATGAGAGTCGCCCCCGTACCGACGGGCGGCAGCGGGGCGCCCCAGGCCTTGGCGAACCGCTCGCGCGCGGCCGGGTCGTCGAAGCGCGCCTGGCCCGGTAAAAACTCCGGAGCCACACCCATGTCCACCGCGCCTTGCTCGTTGTTTTCCTCGATGAGCGTGCCTACGCCGCACCCAAGCCGACCGAGTTTACCGGTGACCCAGGCCAGGTCGATCAGCTTGAGCACGTTCTGGTACCCGTTCGGCCGTCGCACGATGCCCTCTGCGCAGAGGGCAATGGCCCGCGGGGCCTCAGCGAAGATCGCCGCGGCTTCGTGGATTTGTTCGCACGTGATGCCGGTGCAGTCGGCAATCTGTTCGAATGAAATCCCGGCGGCCGCTTCTTTGAGCGCGGCGAACGCCTCTGGATGCTGACCGGTCGCCTCTTCGTCCACCAAGTCCTGGTCGATGACCGACTTGACCAACCCGTCGATGAACAGGCCCTCGGTACCCGGCTTGACCAGCAGGGGATGGGACGCCAGCTTGGCGATGTTGGTGTTGGCGGAGTCCACGACAATGACCTGCGATTTGTAGACTCGGATCGACTCTTTGACGCGCACGGCGGTGAGCGGGTTGGTTTCGGTGATGTTGCTGCCGACCAAGAGGATCGCTTTAGCCTTGGTAATGTCTTCCCAATCGTTGGCCATCCGACCGACGCCGAGCGCACGCCGCACGGCGTGGACGAAGTTGAGGTGCCCGTAGCGCGCACTGCTGTCAAGTTGATTGGTGCCGATCGCTACCCGCATGAGCTTCTGGAAGAGATAGAGTTCTTCGTTTGTGCAGCGGGCCGTGATCAGACCGGCCACCGCCTGAGGGCCGTGTATCGCTTTGATCTCGGCCAGGCGAGGCACGAGCGCGGACATGGCCTCAAGCCAGGACGTTTCCACCAGTCGATCGGCCTTGCGGATGAGCGGCACTTTCAATCGGGTGTCGCTGTCGAGGTACTGAAATCCGAAGCGCCCCCGCACGCACAGCCCACCGTGGCCCCTGGCAGTCTCTGCACGGTCGCCCCACTTGTTTTTCCAGGACAGCGGCGAAGTCACGCGAATGACCTCCGAATCCTTAGTCTCCAAGTACATCTGGCAGCCGTCCCCGCAGTAGTTGCAGGTAGTCATGGTCTTTTTCATCTGCCAGGGCTTGTACCGGTACTTGGAATATTTGTTCGTGATCGCTCCCACCGGGCAGACCGCTAGGCAGTCCCCACAGAATTCGCAGGCGAGCGGAAGGTCACCTTTGGCCACCACTTGGTTGAAGCCGCCCTTCTTCATGAACTGCAAAGCGTCGATCATCAGCACGTCCTTGCAAACGTTGATGCATTCGGCGCAGGCAATGCAGCGGTTCATGTTGAAGTCCAGGACCAGGCTGCGCGTGTCTTCCGGGATGAATTTCTGCTTGGCATTGGCAAGGTTCGTCACGCCGTGGAGAAAGGCCATGTCCTGCAGTTCACAGTGGCCGTCGGCGTCGCACACCGGACAGTCCAGCGGGTGGACTGAGAGATGTTTCTCGACTGCCTTCTTTCTGGCCTGGAACAAATCCTCTCCTTCCGTGCGGATGACCATGCCAGCCGTCGCCTTGGCCGTGCAGGACCGGACGGGCGCTTTTTTGCCCTCCTGCATCACCAGACACATTCCGCAGGACCCGAACGGATCGAAGGTGTAGTGATAGCACATGGCGGGAATGATCTTGCCCGTGCTGGCGATGACGTCGTATAGGGAGACGCCGTCCTTGGCCGTCACGGTCCGGCCGTCGATCGTCAGTTCGATCGTCGTCGCTTCAACTTCCGGATTCGTCGCCGGTTTCAGTGCCATAACGCTCTCCGTCTGGCGTCAGTCGTCATCGGTCATTCACCCATGGCAAATAGGAGTTGCGGGGCTCGCAGTGCCCGAGGGGCGAGCGACAGTTGACCAGTAGATGCGATCGCTCATCTATCGCATTCCCCCATGACGATATCGTAGGTCCCGAAGATCGTCACTGCGTCTGCGATCATGTACCCGCGCGCCATGTGATCGAACGCGCCCATGTGGATGAACGAGGGGGCGCGGATTTTGAGGCGATAGGGCTTCCCTCCGCCTGTGCTCACAATGTAAAAACCCAACTCGCCTTTGTGGGCCTCCGTGCCGCAATAGATTTCGCCCGGAGGGGCGTTGAACCCCTGCGAGAAGAGCTTGAATTGCTGGATCATAGACTCGAGATTGGTGAAGACCCGGTTCTTCGGGGGCAGCGTCACGCTCGGCACATCCGCCATGATCGGCCCTTCTGGCATTTGGTCGAGGCACTGCCGGATGATTTTGACGCTTTCGTACATCTCTCGGATGCGGATCCAGTACCGGTCGTAGGTATCGCCGTTCTTGCCGACCGGAACGCTGAACTCGCAGCGGGGATACGCGGCATAGGGTTCGTATTTCCGCAGGTCATAATCCACGCCGGACCCGCGGAGCGTCGGTCCGCTGAGCCCGAAATTCACCGCATCCTCGGCCGAGATCACCGCCACGCCTTTGGTGCGAGCGAGCCAGATCCGATTTTTTTCCAGGAACACGACGTACTCATCGATCTTGGGCGGAAAATAATCCAAGAACTTGCGCAGCTTGTCGATGAGCGAGGGGGTGAAATCGCGCTCCACCCCGCCGATGCGATACCAGCTCGTAGTCAGTCTGGCCCCGCACAGCTCGTCGAACCAGTCCAACAGGATCTCGCGATCGCGGAAACAATAGAAAAAGACGGTCATGGCGCCAATGTCGAGCGCCTGCGTGCCGAGCCAGAACTGATGGCCGATAATCCGTTGGACTTCCGCCACGATGGTGCGCAGGTACTCGGCCCGTTCCGGGACGGTGATGTTCATCAGCTTTTCGACCGCCCGGCAATAGGCGAAATTGTTGTACATGGCGCAGACGTAATCGAGCCGGTCGGTGTGGGGAATGAATTGGTGATAGGTTCCATGCTCGGCCAGTTTTTCGACTCCCCGGTGCAGGAATCCCATGACCGGCGTCGACTTGACGATCCGCTCCCCCTCCAATTCCAGAATCACTTTCAGCACGCCGTGCGTGCTGGGGTGCTGGGGCCCCATGTTCAAAAGCAGTTCTTCCGTCCGGAGCGTGGGAAGCGTTGCGCTCTCTGGATGTTCGGGATCGACCTTATAGACGGTTGTCCTTTGATCTTCGAGTTTCATCTTTTTTGGAGCGAGCAGCCAATAGCTGATAGCCAGTAGCTCGAAGCCGTTCGCTATCCGCTGGATTCATTCAGAAATTCGAATGTGTCACGCCAGCCCTTGCCGCGCAACGGGAAGTCTTTCCTGAGCGGATACCCCTCCGGATAGTCGTCCGGCAAGAGGATCCGGCGAAGATCGGGATGATTCCTGAACTGGATCCCCATCATGTCGTAGACCTCGCGTTCCATGAAGTTGGCACCCTTCCAGATGTCGGTCAACGAGTCCACGACGCAATCCGATTCGGGCACCCGTGTCTTCAACCTAATCCGATGGCGTTTTCTCAGCGAATAGAACTCGTAGACCACCTCGAAGCGCTCCTCGTCATCCGGCCAGTCGACCGAACTGACGTGGACGATATAATCGAAATCCATCGCCGGATCGTCGTGGAGGAATTGCGCCACTTGATGCAAGGCCTCCCGCTTGACGGTAACGGCTAGGTCACCTCGCCACTCGACGGCCCTCACGAAACCATCCGGGAACGCGTCTTGGATTCTTTGCGCCAGAGGATGCATGCGTTACGTTTTGACCTGTTCGGGTTGTTTCGTAAACACCCGCCGTTGCATGATGCGCTCTTGCAGCTTGAGAATGCCGTCGAACAGCGCTTCGGGAGTCGGCGGGCAGCCAGGGACGTAGATGTCCACCGGCACGAATCGGTCCACCCCCTGGACCACGCTGTAGCTGTCGTAAATATTGCCGGATGTGGCACAGGATCCCATTGCGATGACATACTTGGGTTCCGGCATCTGATCGTAGATCTTTCGGATGACCGGCGCCATGCGACGACACACGGTGCCGGCCACGATCATGAGGTCAGATTGTCGCGGCGATGCTCGAAAGACACCGGCCCCGTAACGGTCCATGTCGTAGCGCGAGGAGACGGCGGCGATCATTTCAATGGCGCAGCACGCGAGGCCGAACGTCAAGGGCCAAAGGGAGCCCTTCCGCGCCCAGTTCACCGCTTTCTCGACCGTCGTTGTGATGATGTCGGGGTGGCCGTCCTTTTCGTGCCGACCGATCTGAATCAGCCCCATTCGTTTCCGTCCCTTTTGCACTCACCCGCTTTGCACTTACTCGCTCAGTCCCACTCCAACGCCCCTTTTCTCCACGCATAGACATACGCGACCAAAAACAAGCCGATAAAGATCACCATCTCGATCAGCCCAATCAATCCGATCTTGTCGAACACCACGGCCCAGGGGTACAGGAAGATGACCTCGATATCGAAAATGACGAAAAGCATCGCAAAGAGGTAATAACGGACCGGAAACGGCATGCGCGCGTCGGAAAATGGTTCACTACCGCACTCGTACGGGCTGAGCTTTTCCGGTTCCGGGTATTTCGGCTGGACCAGATAACTCACCAGAAGAGTGACGACGCCAAAGGCCAGTGCGATCCCAATAAACAGAAGAACCGGGAAGTAGCGTGTGAGGTAATCCAGCAGAAGCTCAGCGCTGGTCATATACCCTGCTCTTGCTCAAGGGCTTGACTTGAAAAGGCTATCGAAATTCTTAGAAATCTTAGACCCCGCCGAACTGCAATAGCAAGCGAACAAAGGACCTAGCAAGGGTCCTCCGAAAGCCCTACCGGACCTGGTACGGGGCCGGCGATCAAAAGCGGAAAGGATCAAAGAGGCCTGCAACCCCACCTTTATGGCTTCATCTTGTCCGAAGCCATGCGAAGTCCTGAAGGAGGATTGCCGGACTGCGCATCCCACTCGATTTCAAGCGGGGACAGCGTGTTGATCTTCTTCCTGCGGTGAATTTGGGTGTCGATTCGGCGACGGCCCGGCAAAGCAGGGCCTTTGCTTTTCCGTTCGAGCGGTCGGGATCGATTTGGCATAAGGACGAACTCCTGCGGCAACATCCGCTCAAGGCCCTGAAATCGCTTGACAACCCAGTATGGTTTGCTATGGTTGGCAAGTCAACATCTGGAACGACCCCGATGCGCTCACTGCCATCCGGAATCTTGTCGGCTCTGCTGACCAGCGCGGTCCTTGGCGGATTGCTCAGCACCCAGGCCCAAGCCCAGGCTCAAGATGCCCAGAGCGTCAGGCTTGGGGAGGCTGCCCTGCGGTTTTCCGCAGGGTACATTCGCGAAACGACTCCTTTGGACGGGGTCGTCAACTCGCTGACCGGAGACAACCAGACAACCGGGAACCGAATGCTCGTCGGGGGAAGCGATACCGTCTATTTGCGGCTGACCAGGCCCAGCGAAGTGGAGGTCGGCGACCTGTACACCGTGTACAGGCGCATCCGAAAAGTCTATCATCCGGCGAACGGCCGCTATCTGGGATTTTTGACCACTATATTGGGAGTGGTCCGAGTTGTTCAAGTCGACCACGAGCTCATCACTGCCCACGTCATCCGTCCGTACGCGGCCATCTCGCCCGGCGACGGAGTCATGCGATTCGTTCCACCAGCTCAGGAAGAGGCCGCGCGGGAGGCCGATGGTTTCGGTGAGATCGAAGGCATGATCGTCGAAGTCCAGGCGAATCAGTTCTTGATCGGTCAACGGAATGTGGTCTACCTGGACAAGGGGCGACTTGATGGGCTTAGGGTCGGAGACCGGCTCGAAGTCTTCCGAATCGGCTCGGGACTTCCGCAGCGAACCCTGGGAGAGGTAAAGGTCCTGGCGCTCGAAGATGGCACAGCGGCGGGGTTGCTGACGCGGGCCACTGCGCCCATTCTGCGAGGCGATCGTTTCCGGTGGAAGGGTTCCGATGTCGGCGGGCCCGCCGAAGGTCTGCTGTTTCCGGAACAGCCGCAATTAGACACGATCGTTGAAGAGGCGAAGAAGCCTGCCGAATCGGTTCCTGCTGCCAGAAGAGACGAGATTCAGATCCAGCAGGCTGGCCGCCGCAGGTCGATCAACCTGGATGAACTCGTGGATCAGTTGGAATATGGATCGGGAGAAGTCACGATCAAGCCAGGCGGAATCAAAATCCTTGATCAGATCGCCGATTATCTCAAGACTGTGACCGACAAGCACATCCGAGTCGAGGGTCATGCGGATAATGTGGAGATCGGTCCATCGCTCAAGGCCCAATATCCAACCAACTGGGAACTGTCCAAGGCGCGAGCCTCCTTCGTCGTGCAGTACTTGATTGAAAAGGGCGGTCTCGATTCGGCCCAGCTCTCGGCAGTTGGGTATGGCGACACCAGGCCAGTTGCCAGCAACGCCACCGAAGAAGGTCGGCGAAAGAATCGCCGAATCGAAATCGTTCTTTATTCGTCGGAATCGCCTCGAAAGGAACTGCTGAGTGCGCCGGTAGGGTCGGCGACTGGTGAGGTGGGCCATCGTTTCTCCCGTCTAGGACCCACGCCGTGGGGCTCCGACCCCTCGGCCGTGCCGCCGGTCAGCCAGCCTGTCGACGATTTGGCCGCTCCACAGCCCGGTCAAGCCGCTTCGGCTGGAGAGAGGGGCGGATCCGGCGTGGCTAGTCCTTCGCCCCCGAATGTTCCTGCGCCTCAGGCCGATCAGCCGCCTGATCTCGCGCTGCCTCAGCCGTAGTCCGAACATCTCCCTCCGTGCTCATCGGCGCCGTCGCCGCTCTGGGTGTTGTCCACCTCATTCGCCGACCGCGATGCCACACATCCTGTCCCGTGTTCCTTGCGTTGTTCCCCGTTTGAAGAGCCTGTTAGAATGCCGCATGCCTGACGGCATGTCCGCTGTGCAGCCGGCAACATCGGTTCCTAGTCCACCTCTCTATGCGGACGTCATCATCCCTCGGCACCTGGCTCGGACCTTCACCTATCTCGTTCCAGCTCGCCTCCGGCACCGGACCCAGGTGGGAAGTCGAGTGCTCGTGCCCTTCGGGCGCAGTGTCCTGCAAGGCGTCGTGGTTGCTGTAGCCGACCAGCCGCCGGCGGAGTCCGCGTTGAAACGGCTCCGCGAGATCCGATCACTGCTTGACCAGGATAGAGGCCCCGAACTCAGTCCCGAGTTGCTGGAATTATCCCGCCTGGTTGCCGAGCGCTATCTCGCTCCCTGGGGCCAGTGTGTCAGGTTGGTGGTCCCCCCGACCCATCCGGGGCGTCGAAAGGTCAGGTACATCCTGACTGAAGCCGGACATCGAGCGCTGAACGACGGAGAACATCTCTCTGCTGCCGAGCAGGAACTTTTGCGTCGGCTCGCCCGACGAGCGAAGGGCTTGACCGAGGCCTCGCTGCGCAAGGCTGAAGGGGTGTCGTTGGGGCGAGTGTTGAGGAAAGTCGCGCGAAAAGGCTGGGTGCGTCGTCTGGAAGACTCCGAGCAGCCTGAGGCGGGTGGAGTAAGGACCGGGGGACGGGCGGCCCTGACGGACATGGGGGATGATCTTGACTCATGGTCGAATGATGTCGAGGCATTGGCTCTCTCGCCGGGCGCGTCCGCGCTGCTCGATCGACTGATCAGGTTATGCGATCTCCCCCGACATTCGGCAATTCTGCTCCACGCGCCCACGGAACACCGCCTTGCCTATCTGATGCGGGTCGCGGAAACAGTGCTGGCACGGGAGCGGACGATCCTGGTGATCACGGGAGAGGTGCTGCACGCTCGGCGGCTTGCGCATCGGGCCAGGTCTCGCTGGGGGGACCAGGTTGTTCTGGTCCACAGCGGACTGCCTGCGGCGGTTCGAGCCGCGGGATGGCGAAGAATGCGCGAAGGCTCGGCGCGCGTCGTGATCGGCACGCGGTCAGCGGTCTTCGCGCCGGTTTCCTCCCTGGGGCTGATCTGGATCGATGGAGAAGACGATCCCTCGCTTAAGGAAGAGCAGGAACCCCGCTACCACGCGCGGGACGTGGCGTGGCTCCGCGCCAACCGGGATCATGCAGCGCTCGTGCTCGGTTCCTCCCATCCGTTGCTGGAAACCCTGCAGGCAATTGAGCGCGATGGAAATGCAATCTACCTCGGACTCGAAGCTCCGGGTCAGCCGAAGGTAGAACTGGTCGATCTCCGTGCGTATCCGTTCGGTACACTGTTGTCGCCGCTGATGATTGAGGGGATCGACCACGCGCTAGAACAGCGGAGCGGGGTAGCGCTCTTTCTTAACCGCAAAGGGTATGCCCGGGCTCTGAGTTGCCGCGAGTGTGGAAACGTCCCGCGGTGCGCTGACTGCAGCGTCGCGCTCGTGTATTATCGCCGGATTGGCCGTCTGATCTGCCGATACTGCGGGACGTCCGGAGCACTTCCGGACACCTGCCCTGCCTGCCAAGCAGCGAAACTGGAGCCGGTCGGGTTCGGCACCGAACGGTTGGAGGATGAGGTCCGGCGGTTCTTCCCCAAGGCCAGGATCGCGCGGCTTGACCGTGACGTGATCCGGCATGCCTCGCAGGAGCATGCAGTCCGTCGCCTGCTGGAAGCCGGCGAGTTGGATGTGATCATTGGGACGCAGTTGCTATTCCAGGTTGGGCCGCTTCCCCCCTTTGGATTCGTCGGCGTGCCGGACGCGGATGCCGGATTGCACTTCCCGGACTTTCGAGCAGCCGAACGGACCTATCACGCCTGGCTGGACGCGGTGGCGTTGGCACGACCGGACGCCGCTGGCGGCCGCGTGGTGCTGCAGACGTCTATGCCAACCCACCACGCGGTTGCCGCGGTTGTCAATCGCGATGTCCAGATGTTTGGCGCGGTGGAGCTGGCTATGCGGAAGGCCCTCGGCTATCCGCCATTTTGCCATCTCATCAGTTTGAGAGTCTCCAGCCGGAGCGCCGACCGGGCGGAGGCCTCGGCGGTTCGGTGGGCAGAATTATTGAGAGAGCAGGCGCGGCGGGTTGGGCGGCAGTTCAATCACGGCGCGGCGACTGGAGGCCTGGCGGGCGGCCACGGAGTGAGTGTGCTGGGTCCGGTTCCTGCGCTGGTTGCCAAGGTCCGCGGGCGTCATCGTTGGCAACTGCTGGTGAAGTCGCCCGATCGCGAGGTCGCCCGCGAGCTCGTCGCCGCGACGATCGAGCAGATGGAAGGGAACCGGTCGTCCAAGGATCTGAAATTCGAGGTGGATGTCGATCCGGTGGAAACACTATGAAGGGCGACCATCCTTCGCCTATGACGGTCCGACGATCCGGGGATCTTCAGGCTCGTCGGAGAGCGTTGGACCATCGCCCTGGCGGCGTCCCGCTCGCTTAAACAGGCCGTAGGAGAACGTGATCCAGAAAATAGACGAGAACAGTCCGAAGAGGATCGCCGACAAGATTGCCCCCATCTGCTCGTTCGTGGGTTCAGTCGTCACCAGTCGGATCTGAACCATCGTTACGACCGGCCACGCCAAGCTTTCAAGACCCAAGAGCAGCGTAGCCCACGCCCAGATTTCGCTGCTCGTTCGACCTCGCCACAGCAGGAATCCGGCAGCCGCCAATGCTAGCACAACGGTCCAAACGGGAGGCCATGCCTCCCAGATGAGCCAAAACCCAACAGCGACCACGAGGCTAGCGAGCAGGGCGTTGAGCCGAAGAGGCCACATGGCTGAGCGGGATCGTGTATGAACGTTCGGTTTTGACGAAAGGCGAACAGCCGGTAGCAAGGAGCAGTGTGAAGGGATCGCGGAACGAAGTCAACAACGGTTGATCGAACGAAGCGGGATTCCCAAGAGGGAGAAAGCGGCGGCGTGCAACGGTGGCCACTACTGCAGCAATTCGGCTCGAACCACTTCGAGAAGCGTCCGCATGTCGAACGGCTTGTGGAGCGTCCTCCGGGCCCCCAGCATTTGCGCGACGTCCAAATGGTTTAGAATCCCGATCATATCGTTCCCACCAGTGATGGCGATGATCTTGGAAGACGGAAACTCCTGTCGGAGCGAGATGATGCTCTCTAGCCCGTCTTGATCGGGCATCAGAATGTCCATGATCACCAGGTCGGTCGGACAACGGCGGTATTGGCACAGCCCTTCCTTCCCGTCGCGGGCTTCGTGCACTTGGTAGCCGGCTTCTTCCAGTGTCCGCCGAATCAGGCTCCGGATTTGGTCTTCGTCGTCCACAACGAGCACGGACGGCATACAGCCCTCACCTTGCGCAAAGTCTAGCATTCGATTCCCGGCCGAGCAAACGGCCTGCTCAACCGAGCCGGTACAGAAAAGATCCACAAGGCCGGACCGCTCTCTCGTCCGTGCCGCTTTACGGCGGCGTGAGCCTGCCGCGTCATCTGAAGCATCCGAAACACGTTGACGAGGTAACGCGTCATTGTCTAGTCGCTCAGACCCTGCATGGCCGAGTCGATTCCCCTGAGCAGATCACCTTGAACACCGGCCGGGACCGCGGCGAAGACCGACTCGGCGTCCGCCCGCGGGGCCGGACATATGATCCGCGTCAAGGGTATGCGGAGAGAATCTCGCAGCGGGCTTCGGCACCAGAGCCATCCTGCGAGGCGGGCGTCCATCAGTTTCTCATCGGGTTTCGGGTGCTGAGTCCCATGCACGGCTGGGACCGCGCATCAGCGGAAAAACCCGAATTGTGTCAAGATCGAGAATTGGGAAGGCACCAGAGAATTGGGAATAACCGATTGCCCAAACTCGAAGGCGCGTCGGATTGGCGGCTCAGCCCACCGGCCACCGGTGCGCCGGCTCTCTTCGTCGGGTGGACGAATGGGAAAGATTGGGGAAGCTTGCGGAGCACTCCGGCTGGCTCTGGTGACGATGAGCCCCCGATGTTCGGAGCCCGGAAGTATCCCGGCGGCAGTCGCGGGCAGGACCCCGCGACATGCGGGACGGCTCTGGTCCCGTTTAGCGGCGCGACGGCGACGTTCTTCTTCAGGCACTGCGGCCTACGAGCCGTTCTCCGAACTTATTGCAGCCGGTGAGAAGAAATCCGGTTGCCGGTAGGTAGGCTCCAAAGAAAAGAAAAGAATGGAGTCTATAAAAAAACGTAAAGGAGGGAGAAACGTAACGTGAAGAGGGAGGAATGGTGCCGAAGGGGGGACTCGAACCCCCACGGGTTGCCCCATACGCCCCTCAAACGTACGTGTCTACCAATTCCACCACTTCGGCGCCGGCTGGATTATAGAAGTGGGCCAAAATGCTTGTCAATCAAGTGTCTGTTCGGTAGAATCGGCGTCCACAGAGAACCGTTGCGTCTCCGCGCAATTGCACCCCACAACCGTGTTTAGGATCAGGTGCTTGCCTCATTTCAGACTTCGACGACTGGCCGTCGGACAGTGAAGATCGCCGCGTTCTTCGACGTGGACAATACCCTGTTGCCCGGGGTGCCCAGCGAGGTCCGCTTTTTTCGCTACTTGTGGAGGATCGGGATCGTCGGCTGGCGCGAGGTGGCTGCCAGCCTTGGGTGGTGGCTGCGTCATGTTCCTCCGGTTTCCCTGCAGCCCTTGCGGGAACGGAAGCTCTATCTCACCGGCAAACACCCGGCTGAGATGGAATCGTTGGCGGAAGCATTTTGCCGGACGGAGGTCTTTCCTTTTCTGTCCGCTGATGGGTTGGCCCAACTCGATGCCCACCGGCGGAAAGGGCATGCGATCGTGCTCATTACGGGCTCGTTGGATTTTTTGATCCAACCGCTGGCGGCTTTCTTGGCGGTGACCACGGTTCTGGCGGCCAGACCAGAACGGACGTCGGCTGGGTTCACCGGTCGGCTCATGGATCCACTTCCATACGGCGATGGGAAGCGGCGGTTGATGGCAGCCTTTGCGCGGCAGAACGGGCTCGATTTGGGCGACTGCTATGCGTATGGAGACAGTCCGGGCGATGTGGAAGCGTTACAGGCGGTCGGCTATCCGACGGTCGTGAACCCGATTAGAGGGATGGCCCGGATTGCCCGCCGGTACGGATGGCCGATTGCGAAATGGGAATGACTGCGCGAACTCGGCGCGCCACTCGGGGCTTGCGCGCTTGCCTGTCGCACTCCATTCTGGCTCCACCAGTATGCTGCGCGTGACGGAAATCTTCCATAGTATTCAGGGCGAATCCACCCACGCGGGTCGACCCTGTGTGTTCGTGCGGTTAACCGGGTGTCCGCTGCGGTGCGTCTGGTGCGACACCGCCTATGCCTTTTACGGCGGCGTCGAAATGACGATCGAAGAGGTGCTGGCCAAGGTCCGGATGTTTGGCTGCCGCTTGGTCGAGGTGACTGGCGGAGAGCCATTGCATCAACCGGAAGCCTGCACGTTGATCGAACGGCTCTGTACAGAAGGCTACGATGTCTTGCTGGAGACCAGCGGCGCGATTGACATTTCGCCGGTCGACAAACGAGCCCATGTCGTTCTGGATATCAAATGCCCGGGCAGCGGCATGATGGAGCGTATGCGTTGGGAGAACCTTTCCCAGTTGACCGCCAAGGACGAAGCAAAATTCGTGCTCAAGGATCGGGCGGATTATGAGTGGGCCAAAACTATCCTCCGGCAATACGGGCTCACCGACCGATGTCCCGTCCTGTTCAGCCCGGTCTTCGGCGAACTGGACCTGCGGCAGCTCGCCGAATGGATCCTGGAGGACCGGTTGCCTGTTCGCTTTCAGATTCAACTCCACAAGTACATTTGGACGCCCGACATGAAAGGTGTGTGAGTCCGTAGCCAGAATCTTTCGGTGGTCAGTTTCAGTTTAATCAGTTTAAGTTGGCGACTGGCCAGCCGAGCGCCGACAGGTTGTGCGATAGCAAGGAGATCGCATGAAGATCATGCAGGTGACCGCGAAGCAGGGGCGAGTCGAGGCGGAGCAGGCCGAGGTGTTGGTGTTAACCCACTTCGAAGAGGAGACCTCGTTGCGGGCGGAGGCCTCGGCGGTGGATCGTGCTCTCGCCGGTGGCTTGCGCGGCCTGCTGAAGAGCGGCGAATTTGAAGGTAAGCTGAACGAGACCGTGTTGTTCCATACAGCGGGGAAGGCCGCGGCCAAGCGCGTACTGCTGGTCGGCTTGGGCAAGAAAAAGGACTTACATTTGGACACGATCCGCCAAGCGCTTGGCACCGCCGCCAAACGCGTGCGCCAGGCGAAGGCCGCTACCTTCACGGTGGTCCCACCACAAGTTTCTCTGCCGGGTACGTCCGCGATCGAAGTCGCGCAAGCAATGGTTGAGGGTGCCGTGCTGGGCACCTATCAGTTCAACGTCTATCGCAGTGAAGACCAGGCGGAGACAAGGGATCTCGCCCGCGCGACCCTCATCACCTCAAGCGGAGATGAACTGGACGATCTGCAGGAAGGCATTCGGCGGGGCCTGGCAACGGCCGAGGCGACCGTGTTCGTGCGCGATCTCTGCAACCACCCCTCGAACGTCATGACACCGTCGCGCATCGCCCAGGAAGCCAAGACCATCGCCCGAGAACGCGGTGTGAAGCTGAAAGTCCTTGAACGGGCGGATATGGAGAAGCTGGGCATGGGGGCGTTGCTGGGCGTCGCACGCGGCAGCCACGAGCCGCCCAAGTTCATCGTCCTCGAATATCGCGGCAACGGGACTGGCAGCCAGCACGCGAAGCCCATCGTGTTCGTGGGGAAGACGATCACCTTCGACACCGGCGGGATCTCGCTCAAGCCGGCGGAGAACATGGAACAAATGAAGGCCGACATGACCGGCGGTGCGGAGGTACTGGCGACTGTGCGCGCAGCCGCGCGTCTGCGCCTCCCCGTCTATGTGATCGGTATTCTGCCGGCCACGGAGAACATGCCAGGCGGCAGGGCGATGAAACCAGGCGACATCGTGCGCACCCTCTCCGGCAAGACCGTCGAGGTTCAGAACACGGATGCGGAAGGGCGGCTTATCTTGGCGGACGGCCTGGCCTATGCGACTCGCTACAAGCCGGCTGCCATCATCGACGTGGCAACACTGACGGGCGCATGCATGGTTGCGCTAGGGCAATTCGCGATCGGGATGTTCGGCAACGACGAGACGCTAAAGGAGTCCATACAGAAGGCTGGGCTCAAGACCGGTGAACGCGTGTGGGAAATGCCGCTCTGGGAGGAGTATTTCGAGCAGCTGAAGAGCGACGTGGCGGATATGCGGAACATCGGGGGACGAGGCGGGGGGATGATCACGGCGGCCTTGTTCCTCAGCAAATTCGTGAGCGACTATCCCTGGGTGCATCTCGATATCGCGAGCACCGACTGGAGTGAGCGGGAGCGGGCTTACATCCCGAAGGGCCCGACGGGGATCGGCACGCGGCTCCTGATCCAGTACTTGATTGATCGGTCTCTCTAAGCCAGCAATCGCTTGTTCTCATCGAGGCGATGAACGGTCGGAATGTCCGGCTGCTCACCGGTCATCGGCTCGACCGATCGACGGATCGTACGCCATGGCATTGCGCGAGAAGATCGGTCAGCTTTTCATGGTGGGATTCTCCGGCACGGCGGTGTCAAAGGACGTGGCGTCGCTCGTGACCGACTACCAACCCGGCGGGGTGATTCTGTTTTCGCGCAACTTGGAGGCGCTGGGTCAGATCGTCCAGTTGACGAATGACCTGCAAAGACTCTCGACGGGCTCGCCGCTCCTGATCGCAATCGATCAAGAGGGCGGGCGGGTTTCGCGCCTGCCGGCCGAGTTCACCCTCTTCCCATCCTGTGCAGTCTTGGGCGCGTGCCGTTCCTACGATCTGGCTTACGCGGCTGCGGCGACTACTGCCGCCGAGCTGCGGGCCGTTGGCATCAACATGAACATGGCGCCGGTCCTGGACGTCAACAGCAATCCGGCTAACCCGGTGATCGGGGACCGGGCCTTCGGGGCTGATCCGACGACCGTCTGCGAGATGGGGCAGGCGACGGTGGCCGGGCTACAAGACAACAAGGTCATCGCCTGCGGAAAGCACTTTCCAGGGCATGGCGATACCGCGGCCGACTCCCACAAGGAGCTCCCGGTCGTCGAAGCACCAGTGGAACGGTTGCGCGAGATCGAGCTACCGCCGTTCCGTCACGCGATCGCGCACGGCGTCATGACCCTCATGACCGCGCACGTGCTCTACCGCGCCTGGGATCCCCGATGGCCCGCTACGTTATCCTCGACTATCCTGACCACCTTGCTGCGGGAGGAGATGGGCTTCGACGGGGTCGTGGTGACCGACGATCTGGAGATGCGTGCAATCATCGATCACTATGGTGTCGAAGAGGCAGCGGTCCGGGCTTTCCTGGCGGGCGCCGACATGTTGCTCATCTGTCAAGACCCGGCACGTGCGGTGACGGCCATCCGGGCGATGGAGAGAGCTGTCGAGGACGGAACCATCCCTCCGGGCCGACTCGAGAGTTCGCTGGGGCGGATCGCTCGACTGAAGCGGCGATTCTTGTCGGCCTACAAACCCATCTCACTCGCAGAAGCCAAACTGGTTGTGGGATGCCGAACCCATAAGGCCTTGCTCGATTCTATTCGAGAAGCGAGGGATCGGCTTCTGAAAGCCCAGGTGTGAAGACGCCCCCCGATCAATGGGCCGGCCCTAAGGAGATCTGGGCCTGGTGCATGTATGATTTCGCCAATTCCTCCTTTACAACCCTCATCGTCACCGTCGCTTACAGCGTCTATTTCGTTCAAGTCGTCGCCGGCCACTTGCGTCCGGAAGGCCTCGCGGAACGACTCTGGTTCTGGGGCTATGCCGCGTCGATGCTGGTCGTGGCGGTGTTGTCTCCGACGCTCGGAGCGCTGGCGGACGAGCGGGCAAAGAAACGGGTCTTTCTCATCGGCTCCACGATGCTGTGTGTGGTCTGCACGGCGCTCCTCGCGTTGGTCCGTGCCGGCGATGTTGCACTGGGGCTGGCCCTGTTCGGGCTGGCCAATATCGGTTTCGATCTGGGGTTCGTCTTCTGCAGCGCATTTCTGGTCGAACTGGTTCCGCACAGCCGGATGGGCCGGCTCTCTGGCTACGGCTGGGGACTGGGTTATGTTGGCGGGCTTCTTTCGTTGGCGCTCGCCTATCCGTTCATCCGCGGGGGCTTCGCGGACGATAACTTGCCGCTCTACCGTGCGAGTTTCGTCGTAACCGCGGCGTTTTTCTTCGTGGCGGCGATGCCGACGTTTCTCTTCCTGCGGGAACGTGTCCAACCGCAGCCGTCGAGCGCGACGACCGGGATCTGGCGGTCGGCGTTTCGCCGGCTCGGCGAGACTGCCCGCCGGCTCGGTCACTACCGGGATCTCAGCCGCTACCTGATCGCCTACCTCGTGTACACCGATGCGATCAACACGGTGATCGTGGCCTCGGCCATCTTCGCCAACAAAGTGCTGGACTTTGCGCCGGGCGATCTGATTATGTACTTCCTCGTCACCCAAGTGAGCGCGGGACTCGGGTCCATCCTGTTCGGTGTGCTTGCGGATCGAATTGGCGCGGCCCGGACCATCACGTTCACGCTGTTTCTTTGGACCACGTTGGTGGCGGGGGCGGCGCTGGTCCGTACCCACGGCCAATTCTATGTGATCGGGTTGCTCGCTGGCGCGGCCTTGGGTGCCAATCAGGCGACCAGCCGCACCCTGCTTGGACGGTTGACTCCACTGGGCCGGCAAGCGGAATTTTTCGGATTCTTCTCGGTTGCCGGCAAGTTTGCCGCGATTATTGGGCCGTTGGTCTACGCCGAAGTGACGGCCTGGACCGGCAGCCAGCGTTGGGCGGTTCTCTCGATGGCGCTGTTTTTTGCCGTGGGTTGGCTAATCTTCCGGACCGTGGACGAGGAACGAGGGATGGCGGCAGCGAGTGTGAAAGTGTGAAAAGAGTGAACTGAAGAGCGCACCGGTAAGACTATGGGGATCAAAAGAGGCGACATTCTCGACGAACGGAAACGGCACCCGGATGGGTGCGGCCTAGTAGTGAAGGTGATGGCCGGGGGAGAGGGGTTTGGGAAGATTATTTGCTGTGGTCATGAACTGACCGAAGCGGATGTGGTTGCTGAAGTGACGCCAGCGTTGGGCCGGAAACGGGGTGACTTGGAGGCAGGCACCGTGCTCGATGAGAAGAAACTGTATCCCGACTCCTGCGGTCTTCGGGTCATGATCATGGATGGAGGAGCGGGCTTTCAGGAAATCCGATGTTGCGGGCATTCCCTGACTGCGACGTCGGTGCGAGGGCTCCAGTTTGGCGGGATGCGAGGACTCCTGGCAGAAGGGTTCGAGAGGCCGGGGGATGCATAGCCAGGCGGTGCCACAAAGGACGACACGGCCCGCCCGTGTCCGGCTCGGTCCCCGGCATGGTGTCCCAGAAACGGAGGTCTATGCGCGATCGAACGGAGATAATCAAACGGAGTCTCGCCTGGTTGGAATGGCTGGATAGTTGGGGCTACATCACCGCTGGACTCAGCCTGCTTGTCCTCGGCATGGTAATATTCGCCCAAAGCTGGCTGGTCTTTTTCCAGCGGGCTACCCAGGCAAATCTGCTCCCGGCCGGTCTCAAACTCCTCAACGATCTCTTGTTGGTCATTATCCTGCTGGAGCTGTTCAGAACCGTCATCCGCTATCTCAAGACCGATGTCCTGCTTTTGGAACCCTATCTGGCGGTCGGGATCATCGCCTGTATTCGGCGAATCCTGACCGCCAGTGCCGAACTAGCCCATCTCCCGGAAATCACAGCCGAAATGTTTACACGGTATTTGTTGGATGTCTGCTTGAATGTCGGAGTCGTCATTGTCCTGATCCTGGCCGTCTTTATCCTGCGCAAACGGCCTGAGCGGTCGGTGTTAGGGCTGCCCACCTTGGGGAAGGCGGGCGGCTGACCCCCTTGCTCGATGCATCTTGCAGGAGGACGCTACCCACGACGTCCGCATCACTTGAGAGGCGCGCTGCGCGCGTCTGAAACGCGAGGCCGCCTATGTCGGAGGACCTGCGGTCGTGGCGCTGATCTTGTTTGCCTTGCCTTCCAGCCTTCCACGTAACGTCCAGGTCTTGGCTGCGTCCTGACCTGGGTCGTCCTCTACGGAATCGTCGAACCCAGCCCCTTGCCGGTTACCGAGGTGCTGGGCACGGCCCCCAAGCCCGCAGTGTCCTGGTCGGACTCGGCTCATTCCGGACCGTGGAGGTATCCGATGGCCATCCGGACATGTTCCTGCTGATTGGACGTTTGCTCCTCGAGGAGGCGATAGCCGTTCGCGGGATCGCCGAGCAGTTCGCAGCCGCCCTCTTATCGGCGTTGTGGGAGGCCGGCGCGAAGCATGTCCTGTTGATGCTCGGGGCCGCGACCACCGGCGTCTGCCTGCGGCTTAGCAACACCGCGCCACGGCGCTGATGTTGCTGGTCGCGCCGAGTCTCACTGCTTCAGCCGGTGCGGATGCACAAGACGTCCGTGGGCCTAGCCAGGTGGGCCGCTGCTGCTGTGGTTGTTTAGGGGCACGGCAGGTGGCATGGCCATCATTATCGGCACTCCGATGAAGGTGGTTGGAGTCGGGCTGATCGCGGAGCAAATCGGTACGACCGTTCCATTTGCGACCGTTGCGACCGGGATGGCATTCGGCGATCCGCTGGCGTTCATCCTCCTTGGATTGCCTGAGGAATCGTATAGTGACTCCATCCTGCTATGCCTTTGGTGTGGAGTGATCACCGCTCTTTTCAAGAGGGCCTTCATCGGGCACCGAAACCATGTGTGGGTATCGTGATTTTGGTTGTGGCCCCTCTCGAGGCTTGTGGTCGCTTTGGGGAGACGTGGATCATCTGAACATTCTTCTTCGCCGCTGGCCTGCTCTTCATTCTTCCAACTGGCCTGTAGTGAGGCGAGCGGAGCCTATCGTGAAAACACGTGGTGCCTATCAGGGATGGGATGTGCTACTTCTGTTTGGGAGTAGGTTGACGTTCGGCGAGCTGAGGGGGAGCCCGGTCTTGCAGATTTTGGAGGACTCATACGCTCTGGAGTCCGAGAGCGGTGTCGATTGGGATGGCCGTGTTGATCAGCGAGAAAGTTTCCAATCCGTCAGGCCGTTATGGCGGTCCCTCTGACCGTTGTGATCGCGCAAGCGACCGGAGTGTCGCCGCCTCCTCCGGCTCTGGGTGCCACGCTCGGTGCAAGTCTGGATTTCGCTTTACCAATCTCGACACTGCCCAACACGATCACATTTGTTTATTTTTGATTTCTTTATAGCACCGGGTCTGTCCTGCTAGGCTCATGATCCGCTCGGGTCTCGTCAACCACATGATCGGAGCCGTTACGATTTAGGCGGTGCGCAGACTGCTCTGCCCTGTTTGGGGGCTGAGCGAATGCCGTGCCTTTTCGGCGGTGCCATCGGACATCTAACAATGACGGCCGTGCTCGACTGACGAGTTGGTTCAATCGGTGCAGCAACCGGGTCGCGTTGGCTGAGCCCTTCAAGCCTACGGCCCTGTCGCTTCCTCCCCTTGCTCATGGCCGCCGCTTGTGGCATTATGGGACTTTCCGAAGGTTGGCGAATGGCCACTCTGCTCGAATACGTCGGCTGTATCCACATCTATTTGGGCCCTTATCGTGGGAATCCGATTGCGCTCTATCTGAAGCGGGGGAATGGGATCTGTGAGATTGGTCCCAAGGCTTATCCCTGGAATGATGTGGTCGGTGTGGGGGAAACTCCGAACCGCGCCGCCGCGGATTTTGAAGAAAAATGGAAGGCCAAAGGGTTGTCTCCCGATATGTATACAGGGCCCTCCTGGGAAGGTGGGATCAAACCCGAAAAGCCCGCGCCACCGAAGCCGGCTGTCTCGCCGAAACCTGCTGCGGCTGCGGCTCCGGGAGACGGCGGACCAGCACCGCTCGCCTCGCCTCAACCGGCTGACGGTGCTCCTACCACCACTCCCTCTCCCGTGCCCGAGTCGCTCGCTTCGCGGACGGGAGCCTCACCTTAAAAGTCGATAAAGCCGACCTCCCGAGATTCTTCTTCCTCTCATACGCTCTCGGATTGCGGAAGAGTCTGCCGCTCCGGCAGGGGTTCGTCCCCCAACCTGCTGCGCTTGATCCCGTAGCCGAAATAGATCGCAATCCCCATCACCGTCCACACAAGGAATCGAATCCAGGTCATCGCAGGGAGGAAAACCATCAGCCCCAGGCAGGTGACCATGCCGAGCAACGGGGTCCACGGCATGAACGGAATGCGGAAGGGGCGATGTTGTTCGGGTTTTGTCCAGCGTAGAACGATCACCCCGAGGCAGACGAGGACAAACGCAAACAAAGTTCCGATGTTGGTCATATCAGCGGCGTCGCCGATGGGGACAAGCGCTGCGAGTACAGCTACGGCGATTCCGGTCAGGATCGTGGCACGGTGCGGAGTGCGATAGCGAGGATGCACTTTTGAGAGCCACGGGCTCAACAATCGGTCCCGCGACATGGCAAAGAATACCCGGATTTGTCCGATCATCATGACGAATAGGACGCTCGTAATGCCGGCCACGGCGCCTGTTGCCACGGCGGCCGCGCCCCAGTTGAATCCTGCCATGCGCAGAGCCTCAGCGACTGGTGCGTGGACGTCGATCTGTCGGTAGGGAACGAGCCCGGTCAGGACTGCGGCGACCGCAATATAGAGCAAGGTGCAAATGCTCAGGGAGGCGATGATCCCGAGAGGGACGTCCCTCTGGGGATTGCGGGCTTCCTCTGCCGTCGTGGAGACTGCGTCGAAGCCGATGTAAGCGAAGAAGACAATCGCTGCCGCGGCCCCGACTCCTTGGAACCCATAGGGCAGGAATGGTGTCCAATTGCTCGGCTCGACGGCGAAGGCCCCTACCGCGATGAAGAACAGGATCACGGCCAATTTGACGAGCACGATCAAACCGGTGGTCCGTGCGCTTTCCTTGACGCCTAGCACCAGGACGCCGGTAACAAGCAAGACAATGATCGCGGCTGGCAGGTTGACAAGACCTCCATCCACGCCGGGCGCATGTGTCGCCCAATGGGGCAGCGCGATCCCGCAGAATGCCAGAATGTTATTGAAATACCCGGACCATCCGATCGCCACGGCTACACAGGCGACGCCGTATTCCAGGATCAGGTTCCAGCCGGTGAGCCAGGCCAGGAACTCACCAAGGGTTGCATAGGAGTAGGTGTAGGCGCTGCCGGAGACCGGGATCATGGCTGCGAACTCGGCGTAGCACAGGGCGGCAAGCCCGCAAGTGAGTCCGGACAAGACGAACGAGAGAATGATGCCCGGTCCGGCACCCGGTCGGTGGGCGTCTCCGACGATCGCGGTTCCGATCAAGACAAAGATGCCAGTGCCAATGATGCCACCGATGCCCAGGCCGGTCAGATCCCAAACGGTCAGGGTCTTCTTGAGCCGATGTTCCGGGTGATCGGCGTCGGCCAGGATTTGATCGATGGATTTAGTTCGAAACAGGCGACTGGTCACGGAGACTCCGACGTGCGTGGTTGCGGAAGCGGAGCGGGATAAACAGACTGCCGCCGCTGATGAAAAGTATAGCAGGTTGTCGGCGGAAGAACGCACCGACAGGCTTGGCACAGGGGTTACGATTTTCCACGGGCGGCCTTCAGAAAGGCTTGGAAGAGACGGCGGTGAATCTCGTATCGGTCGAAGAGAAATTCCGGATGCCATTGCAATCCTAGCAGAAAGGGGTGGTGCGATGACTCGACGGCCTCGATGACCCCGTCCGGCGCGACCGCGCTGGCCGTCAGGGATGGCGCAAGCTGTTTGACGGATTGGTGATGGGAGCTGTTGACCCTGATATGGTCCTGTCGGACGATTCGCCAGAGCAAGCTCCCCGGTTTCACCGTAACGGCGTGCGAAAGTGCCGTTGCCGGTTTGGCCTGTCGGTGTGGGAGGGCTCGGGCGATTTGCGACGGAATATCCTGAAAGAGACTCCCGCCGAGGGCGACATTGATCGTTTGCATACCCCCACAAATACCCAGCACCGGCGTCCCGTGCTTGACAGCCAGTCTCGCGAGAGCCAGTTCGAAATCTGACCGTTGCCGGCTCATCACGCGGAACCGGTAGCGCTGCCGTTCGCCGTACAACGAGGGAGAAAGATCGGGACCGCTGCCGGTGAACAGCACGCCGTCCAGGGTGTCGATCAACCGGCGCCGCAGAGCGGGATCAGTGGCGAGAGGGAGAATCAGCGGAACGCCGCCCAGCTCCTCGATCGCACGGACATACCGGGCACGGAGAAAATAGGTGGGCTCCCCTCCTCCCATGTCTGCCCGGTCACCTGCGTTAAAATCCGGGGTGATCCCGATGACGGGTTTCATTAGGGGGTTGGAGCGGGCTCCGGCGCAGCGGAGTCAGGTCCGGCTTCCTCCTCTGGAGGTACACCCAAGAAGCGCACCGGTTTATTCCCTTTCAAATGTTCCGGGGTGATCACATAGGTGCCTCTAATGCTGGTGTCCCAGACTTTCTTGGCTGCCTTCTCGTCCGCTCCCGTGAAGATGTATGTCAGCCCGCCGACAATGCCGCCGCACAAGGCGAAGACGATCTTTGCAACTCCGTAGGGAATCGTGAGCAGGGCTGCTCCGATACCGAGGCCGCCTTGCGACTCTGTCGATTCGGTGCTTCCTTCTTCCTTGATCTGCGCGGTCGCGAAGGGCGAAAGGGTGAGATGACAGATCGCGAGGACCATGACGATCGCCATGATTCTGAGTCCTCGAGTGCCCGCCCGATTCCGTTGGTTGCTCAACGGTGCCCCTTGAACAATATCCACGTGCGCGTCCTCCTCTTCCTGATTGACGTTCGACGAACGGGACGCGGCGAAGCTGCGTCCAGTCCGGACCATTGCTTATAACAAATTCGACAGTGAATGCAAACCCCCTGGATCCAAGGCGTAGGCGATCACTTGTTTGCGGCGAGGTTCGAGCCCTCGATCAGGTCGAGTTCGGTTAGAATGCGCGATTTAATCATCGCTTGGTGTTCGACCACGGCCCGGTCTAGCTCTCGTGACCAGGCCTCGGCGCGGATCCGCTGGTTCTCCTGGGCGAGACCGGCGTGCAACAGCAAGTCGAGCTTGCAGGCGCAGAGAGCTTGCGCGAGAAGGTCTTCTGCACGCGTACGATACCCCTCCCGTTCATCGTCGGGAACGCTAGAGAGGACGTGGTCCAGCCACGCGCTCCAGCCCAGTGTCCGGCGCGCGCGATTGAGTTGTTCCTGGTCGATCTCGACGGCCACTTGTACGCCTCCTTTCCAGCTCCGCTTCTTCACGTTGAACACGCAGGAGAGGCGTTCAGGATGCTGGTCGACAGGCTCCGGTCCGAAAAAGAACGTGACACGATAGTGAGCGAGATCGAACGAAGGATCGGGGAACAAATGCGCCTCCGTAAGAGGAACCGGCTGTGGCGCCATTCTACCATGGCTCATCCCTGTGCACCGCTGTCAATTGACGGTGCTCTGACGGGACGATAAGATGCCTGCAATGAGCGGGTCGCCGATCCATCGCCGCCGCGTTGAAGAGATTCAACAAGCCCTCTGCGACCAGCCGGGTCTAGACGGCTGGCTGTTCTATGACTTCCGTGGCAGTGACCCGTTAGCCTACCGGATCCTACATATCGATCCCGCAATCCATGTGACCCGCCGCTGGTATTACTGGATTCCGACGTGCGGCAGTCCGATGAAACTGCTGCACCGGATCGAGCCGCACGTGCTGGACTGCTTGCCGGGCACCGCGCTGTCCTATGTCTCGTGGGAGGAACAGAAAGCCTGTTTGGGGCGGATGCTTGAGGGGGTGCATTGTGCCGCGATGCAGTACTCGCCGTTGAACGCGATCCCGTATCTTTCCCGTGTGGACGCGGGTACGATCGAGTTGATACGAAGTTTCGGCGTCGAAGTGGTGACCTCTGCGGATCTGGTGCAGCGCTTCGAAGCGGTCTGGAACGCTTGGCAACTGGACTCCCATCGCGCCGCCGCGGCGGCGCTCCGCCGCATTGTCGACGAAGCCTTCGATCATGTCCGGACGTGCATCGGGCAAGGTGTGCCGTTGACGGAGTACGGGTTGCAGCAGTTCATCATGTCGCGCATACAGGGGCATGGCTTGGTGACGGCGAGTCCCCCGATCGTGGCGGTGGACGAGCACAGTGCCGATCCTCACTACACGCCGGAGCCGACCGACTCGGCCGAGATCCGCCGCGGGGGACTGGTGTTGATTGATCTGTGGGCGAAACAGCCTGAGCCGGGTGCCGTCTATGCCGACATCACCTGGACCGGCTACGTGGGCGAGCGCGTACCGGACCGTCCGCGCGGGATTTTCGAGATCGTGCGACGGGCGAGGGATGAGGCCCTCTCGTTCGTCCGATGCCATGTGGCGGCGGGGCGGTTCCCCTGCGGATCGGAAGTGGATGACGTCTGCCGCCAGGTCATCTGCGACGCCGGCTACGGGGAGCGATTTCTGCACCGGACCGGCCATTCCATCGGCGAAGACGTGCACGGCAACGGAGCGAACATCGATAACTTGGAAACCCAGGACACACGCCGGCTCCTGCCAAGGACCTGCTTTTCCATCGAACCTGGCATTTATCTGGCCGGTGAATTCGGTATTCGCAGCGAGCTGAATGTCTATCTCTCGGATCGGGAGGCGATGGTCTTCGGCCAACCGGTCCAAACCGAAATCGTGCCCATTCTCAAATGACTCAGTTAGCGTTCAGGCGATAGCCTTCATGCCTCGCGGTCCGTTTGTTCGGAAACTGAGCGCCGATAGCTGAATCCTGAACGCTGAGCCTTTCTCAGACGTGGCTTGACACCGCCGTCAAGCACCGGCTAGAGTCACAGGAGGCTCCAGCTTGCGAGGAACCATTAGGATGTTTGGCACACTGGGCTTCTCCGAACTGATCATCATTCTGGCCATCGTGTTGATTATTTTCGGCGCAGGCAAGTTGCCGCAGATTGGCGAAGGGTTGGGCAAGGCGCTCAAGGGTTTTAAGAAGGAAATCCACGATATCCCGCCGCCCGAAGCCGTCCAACCTCCCCCGGAACCGGTTCTGCAAGCCAAGTCTGCAGCGGAAGAGGCACAGATAGCCGCCAGTCAACCGGCACCTCCTACACCCAAGCCGACGGCTCCCTATACGCCGGGACCTGAGCTGACTCCAGGAACTACGGCTGCGCTTATGGCGAATCTTGGACCACAACCGGCGCAGTCCCACACTGCAGTGCCGGCGCAGGCTGCGTCACCCGCTACACCCGCTTCCGCTCCCCCAGGTGTTCAGGGGCATCGGCCACCGACGATGGAGGAGCGGTTGGCAACTCCTCCCCCTGTCGCGCGGGCGCAATACCCGCCGCTCCCTCCGAGTGCGCAGCCCAAGCCGGTGACGAAACGACCGTCTGCGATCGTGAACAAAGAGGCTGTTGCCCGGGTCCAGGCGCAGCAGGCAGCCCTCAAGCAGAAGGCTGCCCAGCAGGCACAGCCCGCGTCGCAATCGGGAAATCTTTCGCCGCAGGATATGCAGAGTCTTGGGTCTGGGCTGGGCGATGCGCTCCGAACGTTTCGTCAGGCGGTCGCCGATGTCCGCAATACGGTCGATCCGGAGATGCGCACTATTCAAGCTGAACTGGATGCCGCTCAGAAGGAAATTGAGCAGTCGATCGAAGCGGCCAAACAGATGCCGGCTGTGCAGGAAGAGCCTCCCAAACCGGCCTGACCAGTCAGCTATCCCCGAGAGACAGTGTCAGCAGTCCTTGTGTGTGGGGCCATTGCCAACCCCCTTGCTCACTAGACTCGTCCTGGTCAGCATCCTCGTTCTCCTTTCAGCTTGCGACTTGGCTGAGCCGCCACGCAGGCCCGAGGCGATCGTTCCGCATCTGGAGTCGCTGCTAGAGGACGTAGACCCTGAGGTTAGGCGAACCGCTGCGGAAAGCCTCGGAAAGCTCGGACAACCGGGATCGGCTGAGGCCTTGGTGAGGGCGCTGAACGATCCAGACCCCAGCGTGCGGCGGATAAGCGCCTGGGCTCTTGGCCGGCTGGAGCAGGCGGCGATGGATCGGATTTTGTCATCCCTGGCCGATCGCCTGTACGATTCTTCCGAACAAGTCCGACTCAGTGCGGCCCAAGCGATCGGAGAGCTGGGAGCAACAGACACCATCCTCGAACAGTTGGCGCAGGCGCTTAAAGCGCCTGATGTCACGATACGGCGCGCGGCTGTTCTCGCGCTGCTCTCTCTCGATGCGCCGTCGGCCTACCCGGCTCTCATTGAAGCGCTCCGGGACGAAGATGCGTTCGTTCGGCAGGGAGCAGTTGCAGCGCTGGGGGAACTGGCCGATTCGCGGGCGATTCCCCTGCTCCGGGAGCGTCTCTTCCACGATCCCGCGATCGGCGTGCGGACCGAAGCGGCGTTCCGCTTGGGAAAGATCGGCGACCAAGAACTCGTTGCCGACTTGGAAAAGGTTGCGGCGACCGATGCAGATGCGGGCGTGCGCCGCTGGGCGAGGTGGGCGAGCGCGCAGATCAGCTCATCGTCCGATTCCGGTTCAGCGCATTGACGAGTTCCAGGATCTGGGCACGGGCTTCCGGTGTGATGTCCGTAAACTGCACACCCATGCCGGGGAAAAGCAGGTAGCGTTCGGGTTTGTTCCTGGTCCAAGCAACCTTTCCCTTGGCCTTTAGCTTCTCCCAAGGTCGATCAGGAAGCGCGAATTCCACGGTCAATTCGGTCCCCTGCGGCAGCGGGGCGCTGCTCTCGATGAACAAGCCACCTCCGCCGATGCCTCCGGTGAGGCTATCGAACTGTTTCCCTTCCGGCGTGGTATAGCGGACTCGGATCGCGAGCGGGGCCCGCGGATGAGCGCGGCTATGTGCGAGGCGTGAGTCCTCGTCGGAAGCGAGAATCCGCTCGATGACGGCTTCCCAGGTCAGTGTCCCCAGACGCTCGCCGTTGGTTCCCAGGAGCGTGATCGTTTCTTGATCACAGTCGATGTCGAGAACTTTGCCCTGATGAGCTTCTGTCGCGGTCACCATGAGTTTCATGCGTGAGTCCCTTATCGGAACGACCTGCTTAGGTTGGTTGGCCGACCGCTTGGAGTGATCGGACGAGTTCGAGAATGCGGGCCCGCGTGTCGTTTGAGACCTCGGTGAATCGCACCCCCATGCCCGGAGAGAAGGTATACTGATCCGCCTTTGGACAGACCCAGGCGACGACGCCTTTGGCCGCCAGCCAGTCCGATGAGCGTTCCGGCAAGGAGAACTCCATCGCGAGCTTCGTCCCCACAGGCAATGGCGTTTCGCTTTCGATGAACAATCCTCCGCCTCCGATCCCTCCGGCTCGGCCTTCGAATTGACGACCTTCGGGAGTGCTGTACTTCACCCGGACAGCCAATGACACCCTCGGCTCGCTCCGCGCGTCCTTCGTGCTCTGGGGTTTTCGGTAGGCTAAGATCTGATCGATGATGAAGTCCCAAGACAGACTGCCCAGCGGCTCGCCGCTGATTCCCAGCAGCGTAATCACCTCGCGAGCCGGATCCAAATCCAGAATCTTGCCCTTGTGGCGGTTGCTCGAGCTAACGGAGAGTTTCACGGCTACCCCCTGCGGTACTTTTTGAAGGGTAGTATAGCGCAGGATTCGGAAATGTCGAATGGAAGCAGCGAATCCGCCGACGGCCCTGGCGCGTGGCGACACCAGGCACCTGGAGGAAAAAACCAGACGCCGTTGACGAGGAAGGAACAGGTGACCTTCTCCCTTCTGGGGAAATACGATCCGAAACGGGACAGGTCTGAAGGGCGTGCGTGTTCAGGCGCTTTTCATCTCTTTGTCCTGTTCGTAGATGCGGATTGGCTGGCTTTTCCCGGAGATGACCTCTTCCGTAATGACGATTTCTTTGATCTGCTTCTGGGAGGGGACATCGTACATGACGTCCAGCATGACCTCTTCCAGGATTGCGCGCAGCCCGCGGGCGCCGGTTTTCTGCGTGTAGGCTTTTCGCGCGATCGCAGCGAGGGCTCCTTCCGTGAACTTCAGTTTCACTTTCTCGAAGGACAGCAGCTTTTCATACTGTTTGGTGAGAGCGTTCCTCGGCTCGGTCAGAATGCGGATTAAGGCCTTCTCGTCGAGTTCTTCCAAAGTGGCAATGACCGGCAGCCGTCCAATGAATTCCGGGATCAGGCCGTACTTTAGGAAGTCTTCCGGTTGAACCTGGGCCAGAAGTTCTCCCAAACGGGTGTCGGAGCGGCTTCGGACTTCCGCACCAAATCCCATGGCCTTGCGGTTCAGTCGCTGCTCGATGATCGACTCGATCCCGACAAACGCACCGCCGCAGATAAAGAGAATATTGCTGGTGTTGACTTGGATGAATTCCTGGTGAGGATGTTTACGGCCACCCTGCGGGGGTACGTTGGCGACCGTGCCTTCGATGAGCTTGAGCAGTGCCTGCTGAACGCCCTCGCCGGAAACGTCTCGCGTAATGGAGGGGCTGTCGCTCTTGCGACTGATCTTATCGATCTCGTCGATGTAGACGATCCCTCGTTCGGCTCGTTCGACGTCATAATCGGCGGCTTGCAGCAACTTGAGAATGATATTCTCGACGTCTTCGCCGACGTAACCGGCTTCAGTCAACGTCGTCGCGTCGGCCAGGGTAAAGGGGACATCCAGATACTTCGCGAGTGTCTGCGCCAACAATGTCTTGCCAGTCCCGGTCGGCCCGACCATGAGGATGTTGCCCTTCTGGAGTTCGACGTCGTCGACTTCGCGGGCGGAAATACGTTTGTAGTGATTGTGGACAGCGACGGAGAGGATTTTCTTGGCTCGATCCTGACCGATGACATACTGGTCGAGGTGGTGTTTGATCTCGGCCGGCTTCCTCAGCTTGGAGGAGATCTCCTCCTTCGTTTCTTCCCAGTCCTCCGCGATAATGTCGTTACACAGGTTGACGCACTCGTCGCAGATGTAGACCGTGGGACCGGCGATCAGCTTACGCACCTCGTCACGGCTCTTGCCGCAGAATGAGCACCGGAGGTGCCGATCCAACTTTTCCTGTTTCGGCATACCGCTCTTCTCCCTGAGGCTATTTGTCTTTCGCTCCCTCCCTTTCCGACTCGTTTTGTTCGTGTCCTTTGGCGATCTTCGGAGGACGGGTGATGACCTCGTCGATGATGCCGTACTTTTTCGCCTCTTCGCCGGACATGAAGTAGTCGCGCTCCGTATCCTGGGCGATCTTTTCCAAGGATTGGCCGGTGTGCCGGGCGAGGATTTCGTTCAACCGCTGGCGGATCTTGAGAATTTCTCTGGCGTGGATGTCAATCTCGGTTGCTTGCCCCTGAAACCCTCCCATCGGCTGGTGAATCATCACTCGCGCGTTGGGCAAGGCGAACCGTTTGCCTTTGGTGCCCGCTGCCAACAGGAGGGCTCCCATGCTTGCCGCCTGACCCAGGCAGATGGTGGTAATGGGCGGCTTGACGTATTGCATGGTGTCGTAGATGCCCAACCCGGCTGTCACGCTGCCGCCCGGGGAATTGATATAGAGGTTAATGTCCTTCTCTGGATCTTCGGCTTCCAGAAACAGCAACTGAGCGATAACGAGGTTCGCGAACACGTCGTCGATCGGGGCTCCCAAAAAAATGATACGGTCTTTGAGAAGGCGTGAGTAAATATCGTAAGCACGCTCGCCTCGATTCGTTTGCTCGATAACAATTGGAACCAGCATGCCGTGCAATCCTTTCAGCTAGAACATCGTCAGTAGTCTACCATAATTTGGGGTCTGTGCGGGCACTGGAGAGAGCGTCGGATTTATAGACAAGCGGAAAGAACGGACAACGGTCATCCCTGAATCACCGAATGGCGGTAGACGAAATCGAGGGCTTTGTCCGCTAAGATGCGAGCCTTCAGTTCGTCGATGGACTCTTGCCCGCCTGCGAGAATCAACCGTCGGAGTTCGTCCGCCGCCAGCTTGAGTTCCCCTGCCAGCCGAGCGATTTCCGCGTTGATATCCTCCTCTTCGACGGTCAGCCCTTCTTTTTCGGCAATCGCTTCCAAAATCAGACCGATCTTGACCCGTCGTTGAGCTTCCGGGCGGTGTTCCTCGCGGAATGTGTTAAACTCTTCACCGCGTGGCGCGGATTCATCCTGATCGAGTCCGGTCCCTCGTTGTCGACGGCGCGCCCGCAGGTGCTGCCGGAACATAGCCGCCAGCTCCCGTTCCACCAGCGTCTCTGGCAGGTCGAAGTGGTGGGTTTCCGCTAGCCGCTTCAGAATGGTGTCCTTGTACGTTTCCTCAATGTCTTTCTTCAGCGCTGTTTCCAGTTCGCTGCGGAGTCGATCCCTCAGTTCCTGCAGGGAATTGTAGGGGCCACAGTCTTTGGCGAATTCGTCATCGATCGGCGGGAGCTTTTTCTGTTTGATCGAACGGATCTTGAGGCGGAACACCACGGTCTTGCCCGCCACTCGGGGATCGGGATGGGTCGGTGGATAGGGTTGAGAAATTTCCACCATCTCTCCCTCTTTTTTGCCGAGCAGATACGGGTCGACTTCGACGCCGAGGATCGGGTTCTTTGAGCCGATCTTATGGAGCAGCCCTTCTTTCTTGGCCCCTTCAAGGGGCGCGAGGTCGAGCAATCCTTCGACGTCAAGGATCGCATAATCCCCTTCACTGAGTGAGGTGCCCGTTGGCGCGGCATCCAGCCGCGCATGTTGTTCTCGAAGGAGCTCGACGGCTCGATCGATTTGTTCCTCGGTGACCGTGCGTGTATCGGGTTTAAGCGAAATGGGATTGGGCGCCTTGTAGTCTCGCAGCTCGATCTTGGGCTTGATCTCGACCGTCGCCGTGAACGTGAAGGGAGCGTCTTTCTTGATTTTCACCCGCTCTAGCGGTGGGAGCTCGACCAGAACGGGGACGATGCCAGCCTGCCGGATGGCTCGATCGTAGTAATCCGGTACAAGACTCCGGATCACGTCTTCCTCCACTGTCTTCGCGTAGCGCTTTTCCAGCAACGCCAGGGGGGCTTTGCCCGGGCGGAAGCCTGGAATTTGAACCTGACGGTTCAGTTCCGTATATGCTTGAACGAATCGCTGCCGAACTTCCTCGGCCGGTACTTCGATTTTGAGCATCCGCTTCATCGGCCCGAGTTCAGTGACTTCCATCTTCATGCGCCATGGACTCCAGCTCAATAAGCCCCCGCGGCATCCGCTATCCGTTGGGAGCGTGGCGTGTCAGTTCAGGTTGTGAGAGTTGCGGTTCGGTTCGCGAGATGGTTGGTGCGAGAGGGGGGATTTGAACCCCCACGGTTGCCCACGAGATCCTAAGTCTCGCGCGTCTGCCAATTCCGCCACTCTCGCTCCTTTCAACCTACAGCGGAAGTACCATCACCGCGCAGCGCGGGCATCCGCCTTTATTTTTCTTGTACAGTCCGCCACGCACCACTGTCAACCATGATTGTGCAAGGCGAGGGGGCGTTTCGGAGCCCCCTCCCCGCTCCGGGCGATTCTGCAACGCGGGGGTGCCGATCGTGCTTCCGCCTGGACCTCCGAGCGAGCCTGGAGGGACCTCGCGGTCAGGTGGAGTCCACCGGCGAGGCGTGGTGGCGCGAGGACGGGTTGAGCAGTATAATGATTTAAGCCGCTCGGGAAGGCTTCCGGATTTTCACGGACGTGGCTGGTGGCGTGTCGACTTCCAACGTTCCCGCCGGTTGCTTCGGGCTTTCTTCCTGACACAGATTCGGAAGCCTTGCCCGTCGCGCAGCATGCAAGCTTGTGCAGGTAGCGCACCGGAAGGAGGTGCCAGATGAAACAATGGGTGATCAGCGGAACGGTTTGGCTCGCTGCGGTGGCCTTGACGCAGACCGGTTGGGCGTACCGTGATTATTTCAGCCCCGAACAAAAGGCTCAACTGGCCAAGATTCAGACGGTCCTGGTTGAAGCCATCGCCCTTACGGACAAAGGCGCGGTCGACGCCGGGCCGATTGCAGAAGTCGTCACGCGTCGCATGAGCGAACTCGGCTATACGGTTGTCCGTGACAGTGCGAAACCCCACGATGTCGTCTTCAAGGTCAAGTGCGAGCAGCGGAAGACTTGGGAAGGCACAACAGCAGCAGGAGGAGACAATGATCTTCCCGATGCTCCATCTCGGCTGTGGAAGGGGCCGGCCTGCCAATTGACGTACGTCCTGGGCGGTATCAGGATCAACTGGCAGAAGGAAGTGCGGACGGACTTTGAGGATGCAGTGCAGGCGGCAAACGGCGCAGATCCCGGTGCGTTTGCGATGGCCAAGCTGAAGGAGCGTCTCGAACAATACGATTTCCCGGTCCTTATCACAGCGGAATGGGGGCAGCCGGATCGGCTCATGAAGCTGTTGGACGACAAGAACACGAGTCAGTTGCGAAGGCTGAAAGTGATTGCGGTCCTTGGCGAGATGCAGGCGGACGAGGCGCTGCCCAAGCTCAAGGAGGCTTTGAAGGACAAGGATTTGGCCAAGCAGGCTGCCGTGGCCTTGGGACATGTGGGCAGGGACAGTATCCCGCTGTTGATCGATATTCTGAAAAACTCGAAGCAGCCGGAACTCCAAGCCGCGGCGGCGAAAGGCTTGGGGGATATAGGCAACCTCTATGGCGACAATTCCGTGGTACCTCCGCTGCTGGAAATGCTAGATGCGCCGGGAATCGACGTCACCGTACAGACGGAGATTGCCTGGGCACTAGGGCGCGTGCCGGATCGGCGGGCAGTGCAGCCGCTCTTCGCGCTTGACCGCAAGCTGCAGAAGATTCGGAACGATCCGCCAGATCCATTGATTAAGAAACTAAAGGAAGCGGTGTTCTGGGCGATCAAGCAGGTCTACACGGAAGATCAGTACAGCTAACTCGGCTGCGCGCTTTCGCGCGGCGATGGGACCGGCTGGCCGCAAGTCGGCTTTTCGACTTGCGGCCCGTTGGCGTTTTGAACCCCCTTTCCTGCTGGCTCGGCTCTCGGCTTGCGCCCTGTCGCTCCACGCCTCAGCAAACGATTGCGTCCCAGGATATCCATTTTTCTTTAATCAGTCCCGAACCGGCCAGCTCAGCGAGTGCACGGCGGTCGGCGTGTCGAGCGGTAGTCATGCTCTTCCGGACCTGTTTCCCCCACGGGGATGCTCTATGAGCATGATCCCATGCCGACGCTTGCTGCAACTCTCCGCCGCAGCAGGCTGAGCGCTCGTCATAGCCGACTGGGTAAACCAGGTTCTTGGGTTCGCAGGCAGGACGCATCTCGCCTCGGCCGCCGAGCCGATCAAAGTCGGCATCATTGATCCTGTGTCTAGCCCCTATAAGAAGCAAGACGTCCTTGATCCACGACGTGCATAGGGCCACGGTGGCGGTCGACCGCTATACACACAAGCGTGGCGGCCTACTGGGGCGTCCAGTTAGCTTCGTCGAGGCCGATGACGCATCCAACATGGACACCGCGATCAAGGCGGCCACCAAACTGGTCGAAGACGATCGCGTGGATTTCCTCATGGGCACGTTCAACGGCGATGTGGCAATCGCCGTCTCGGAACTCGCCAAGAAGGAAAACAAGCGCTTCATGGTCACGGGCGCCCACATCATGGACTTGACCAGCTCCCGCTGTAATTCCCACCCCTTCGCCTTCATGCCGAATGCCCGCATGTTGGCGCAGGCGGTCGCGCCGCCTATCGTGAAGGCCTACGGCAACAAGTGGTTCACGGTGGACGGCAAGGCGGCGCTGCAGGCCATGACCGAAACGCTGAAGGCTCAAGGCGGCGACGGAGTCGGATCGGTCACCATGGCTTTTGGCGCGACCGCTTGCTCGGCTCCGCTGATGGAGGCGAAGAATGCCAAGCCGGACGCGGTGATTCTGACTCTCTACGGCTGGGACTCGTTCACGCGTGGAAAGCCTCTAGGTCGTGGGAGTTAGCGAGAGAGACGATCAGTGTCGGCGGGATGATCGGCGGTGAGCAGATCAGCCGCTGTTAGGCTATGCGAACAACGCCGGTGTCTGGGGGCTGATCGGGGATCCGAAGATCACCACCGAAGGTTCGAAACGCTTCATTCATGGCGTCATCGCCAAGGACACCCATACGCCGACGTCGAGGTGTTACTACGGCTATGTGACGATGATGCAGGTCTTGGAGGCCGTTCGCCGGGCCGGGACGAACCGACACGGCCGCCGTCGTCAAGGCTCTGGAAGGCCACGAGTTCGGCGGGCTCAAGGAAGGGCGGTCCTATTTTTCGGGCCCTGCACCACCAACATGTGCAGGATGTCATGGTGGGCGAGGTCTACGGGAAAGAGTTGGGCTTGGGGCACTACAAGATTCTGGCCACCGTCCCGGGAGATGCGGTTGCCGGCGAGGTCGAGCAGAACCAGTGCCGATCGTGAGATTCGCTCCTCGCTGAGCGCTGGACGGCAAGCCGCCGCCTGGGGCGTGGCTGGCTTGAAGGTCTTGCATCCTTACTTTTCCCAACTTTCCCCCGTCTTGGCTCGTCCTTTCCGACTTGGTTCGCCGTCGGCTTCTTCGGGATGATGAGTTAGGCAGCCTTGACCTACGAGGCACAGGGAGCGCACTTCGTCACCTCGAGCGGAATCTCGGGAAAGCAGTACGGGCACAGCTTCGTCAAGAGGGCAGGGAGGGCTTCTGGCTTCCTGGTCATGGCGTTGACTTGCCTGACAAGCAAAAGGTCGCGAACGCCTCGATCACAAAATCGGGAACTGTCTGGAGAAACATTCCGCAGGTGATGGTCGGTGCGCTGGCGATCGCCGGGGGCAGAGCGTCGCTGACCATTGAGCTTACGATTTTCCCGAACCCCCACCGATGAGGATCCCGCCGGCCATTCCAGCATATTGCTGCACGTGGCGAACGCGTTGAATTCGTCAAACATGGTCGCCCTCATTGTCCGAAGAGTTTCTTAAGCGCCTCTTGGCCTTTCTGGACCGCCTCTTCCGCACTCTTGGATTTCAGCAGCTCTTGGACCGCTTCCTTCACCTTCTGTTTCACCTGTTCCCGGACCTTTGCACCGATGGCTTTGGTGTCGAGTCCGTACACGGGCGCTTGCGTGGTCCCTGTGATGCGTAACGGTACAGAGATTCGGCGGTCTGCCAAGGTCAGTTTGGTTGCCGGCGAAGCGGCGACGATCTTCTGGCTGAGGGCTTCGGACAGGTTGACGGTGGCTTTCAGGTTCAAAGTCTGGTCAAATCCAATGGTCCCGACCACAGTGGCCTGGAAATCGTGACTGTCCATCAAGAAGTGCTGTACGTGGATCAGGCCGTTCTTGACATATGCGTCTCCTTCGACTGTCGAGAACGCCGTGACCTTGGCATTGTCCGTCGAGATACCAGCCACCTTGAGTAGCGCGAGAGCCTCCTGCAGCAGGCTGATTCCCTCCAGCTTGCCGTCTTTTACGTTGAAGCGGCCTGCACCTTCGAGCGCACGGCTCAGATCAGGCCTGGAAAAGCCTCGGCCCGACACGTTCAGGTCCATTGCGGCGGTTCCACTGACGGACACCTGATCTATACCGAGCGTCTCCAGGACTGGTCCAAGCTGGAGGTCCTTCACCAAGACCTTCCCGGTAAATGGCGGGGCTTCGGCTCCGAGCGTCAGAACGCTCTGCGCCTTCACTTGACCGTTAAAGAGTTCAAACGACAGCGTGTCCAGACGCGCTTCCTGGTCCTTAAGGCGAGCCGCGAGATGCAAGTTTTTAATCTCGATGGGTTTCTTGAGCGGCAACGCTATCGGGAGCTCGGCGGTGTTGATCGCCTGAGAGGAGATGCTGAGCTGAACACTGCTGCCCACCACACTGCCTTTGATCGCTAGCCGTGTCTTGCCGAGTACCAAGTCAAGGGTGGCCGACTCGATGTCGGCGGTTTCTTTGAGTGGCCCGAAGGCGCCGTCGATGGTGATCGGCAGATTCAGCGGCTGTACCAGCATGGAGGCGTGGAGGTTCGGTGTCTGATCCAAACCGACGGATGAGAGCCGCAGGCTCAGGTTCTGCAACGTATATTCGGCCGGTTTGACCCTCGAGAGATCGCGGTACGTTACTGTTCCTCCGGTTAACAAGAAGCGATCGACGGCAAGCAAGGCTAGCATGCGGAAGGGGCTTTCGGGTGGATGGGCCCGCACGTGGGGCACGGCGTTGGGTTCGGATGATTTTTTCTTGCCGAGGGTGGACACGTTCAGCGCCCCATTGCGATTCTTGATGATGGTGATCACGGGATTACGCAGCGTGATCTCTTCGACTTCCAGGCGGCCGCTTAAGAGCGGTATCAGCTTGACGCCAACCTCGAGCGAGGTCAGCGAAGCAAACGGATTTGCGCCAAAGGCAGGATCGTCGAGCACGGAGAATCCGGCCACCCTGGCGCCGATCCTTGGGAAAAGGGTGAGCCGGATGTCGCGGATGGAGATCTTCCGGTTCAGTGCATCTTCAATGATGGGGCGATACTGCTCCTGGTATTTATTCAGGTCGATGATGAACGGAAGGAGGAGGACTAGGAGCACCAGTGCAAGGATGACAAGGCCGAGACCCGCCAGCACTTTGAACATACCACCTCCCCCTTGTGCCACCGCAGTATAGGGAGGTCTCTCCGTAAGGGTCAACGCGGGCGAGAACATCTCCTGCACGTCCGGATACCGCAAATCGTGCGGGGCTCTGGCGATTCCGAGCGAGGGAAGCGGCTGTCTCTTTGGGTGGGGTTGAACACGCCCGCGGCGTACCTCCTTCACCTTGCCGCTGAGAGGGTCGCATGTTAAGATGCCGTCGCTCTGCCGGCGACCAAGATGGCGGCTTCTGCTGACCCCACGGCAACGTGCTGCGGAAGAAGCAAAACGGCAAGGGACCCCAGGAGGGCGGGGTTTCTCCGGGCGCCCAAGGGCCGTCACGAGGTATCCGGCTCCACTAGCACGGTGGAGAGGTGCGAGAGTGGACGAATCGGCGTGCCTGGAGAGCACGTGTGCTGGCAACGGCACCGTGGGTTCGAATCCCACCCTCTCCGCCATATGAAGCCAGGGCTGAGTTCTGAGCGATGAGGGCTGAGTTGACTGCTAATCCGCCGTCCTCATTTCTGTGGCGCTGCTCAATGGAGCTGAATTCAGACTTTGGAGCTCAACGCTCATCGCTCAGAACTCCTTGAAGGACAGGGGCTGGGCCCTGTGCAACAGAATCCTGTGAACCCCGCCAGGTCCGGAAGGAAGCAACGGTAAGCAGGCCAGTCTGGGTGCCGCAGGATCACCTGGCCCCGCTTCTTCAGGCAATAACACCGCATTCCTCATCCCACGTTGTGCATTGGGGCTTGCGACGTTGGAGTATCAGGTTTCCGCGAGAAAATATCGGCCCGCGACCTTCGAGGACGTGATTGGGCAGCCGCACGTCGTCCGGACATTGGTCAACGCGATCAAGACGAAACGGATCGCGCAGGCCTTCCTGTTTTCCGGTACCCGCGGGGTGGGCAAGACATCCGTCGCGCGGATTCTGGCTAAAGCGCTCAATTGCGAACAAGGGCCGACCGGCACGCCGTGCAATGTCTGTCCGAACTGCATCGAGATCGCACAAGGGACCTCGGTGGACGTGATCGAGATCGACGGCGCGTCGAACACGAGCGTCGATGATGTGCGCGAGATCCGGGAAAACATCAAGTTTACGCCGTTTCGCGGGAGCTATCGCGTCTACATTATCGACGAAGTTCACATGCTGTCGAATTCCGCGTTCAACGCGCTGCTTAAGACGTTAGAGGAGCCGCCGCCGCATGTGGTGTTCATTTTTGCGACCACCGAAATTTATAAGATCCCGCCGACCATCCTTTCGCGTTGCCAACATTACAACTTTCGCCGCATCCCCCGAACCGAAATTATTGAGCGCTTGCGCCGTGTGGCTGCGCAGGAGGGCATTACGGTGGACGAGCGCAGCCTGATCGCGCTGGCCCGGGCCAGCGAGGGCAGCATGCGGGACGCGCTCAGTCTGCTCGACCAGGCGGTGGCCTTCGGCGGGAAAACGATCGAGCACGCCGACTTGGAGGCGCTGCTGGGGGCTGTCCCGCATGAACATGTCCGTGGCATGATCGAGGCAGTCATCGCGCAGGACAGCCCGGCGGCCCTGCGGGTGATCCATCGCCTCCTTGATCAAGGTCATGACCTGCGTGCGTATTGCGCTGATCTCGTCGAATACGTGCGGAATCTCCTGGTGGCGTCGGTGGTCTCGTCGTCCCAGGACCTGCGTGGGCTGATCGAGGCGTCCGAGGAGGACATTCGCCAACTCGTCTCGGACGCAAAGAAGTTCACGACGGAACAGGTACAGGAGTTGTTTCGGATCTTTACCCATGCCGAGGATGCCCTGCGGCTGAGTGCCCACCCCCGCTATGTGCTGGAAGTGGCCGCCGTGCGGGCCACGAAGCTGCTTGGCTTCAGTGGACAGGGTGCGGTCGCGTCCGGGTGCGAGAAAGCCGCGACTGTTCCGTCGGGAAAGCCGCCAGCGGCCGGCAAGGGAGACCGATTCGCACAGTCCGTCCAGGCGGCGACGAAGGTTCCGTCGGACCGGCGCCCAGTTTCGACTGATCCCGAGAGACCGGATCCCGCTCTGTCGAGCGCCGTGCGCGCCTCGTCGTCCCTGGCTCAGGACCGTAGCCGCCCGCAGGTCCCCATCTCGAGTTCCGCTTCGGCCAACCCGCCGTCGGTCGAGAGCAAACCCACCTCGTCCACGCCTGGGACCGCGTCGGTCCCTTTGCTTCAGCTCGACTGGGAACAGTTTCAGGAGGAAGTCGCGAACGTGTATCCCAGCATTGCATCGTTTCTTGGACAAGGACGTTTCGGCGGAATCGAAGGAAATCAGATCATAATTGGGTTTACCAAGGGGGAGACAGTAGCCCGCTCGTTTATTGAGCGAGAAGACAATTTGCGGGTCATTACCGAGCTGTGCCAGCGGCTCTGTGGCCAGCCGGTCCGTCTGCGCGTGGTCGAGTTAGAGGACGGCAATCAGCTGGGACCGACCATGACGGAGATGCGGGCGGCCAAAGAGCGGGCGCGCCGACAGATGCTGTTCGAACACGCCCGTGCCCACCCCTTGGTCAAACAAGCTCTCGAGATGTTTGGTGGGGATCTCATCGAGGTCCGCCAGTCCACGGCTCCGGCAACGCCTCGTGTGTCCTCGTCGCAGGAGGCCCGATCATGAAGAATCCGTTTGGCAATATGGCCAACCTCGTGAAGCAGGCACAGGCCATGCAGCAGCAAATAGCCAAGCTCCAGGAACAAGCGGCGGCGAAAACCGTGACCGGCACCGCCGGCGGCGGGATCGTGACGGTGACGGCCAACGGCGCCATGCAAATTGTCAGCGTCGCTTTCGATCCGGAAGTCGTCAAGTCTGGCGACGTGGAGCTGCTGCAGGACTTGGTTGTTGCGGCGACAAACGACGCGCTGCGCAAGGCGCGTGATATGGTGGCCGAGGAAATGAAGGCGCTGACGGGTGGCCTGCGCATTCCTGGCTTGTTTTGAAGCGCAGAGTATCTGAGTCATTGAACGCATAGGTGCGAGCGAGCATGGGTGCCGCTCAACCAGGCTTGTTAGCCCAACTGATTGGGGAACTTGTGAGGTTGCCCGGGATCGGTCGGAAGACCGCCCAGCGGCTGGCCTTTCATCTGCTCAAAGCTGAGCGGGAGGAGGCCTTGCGCCTGGCCGATGCGATCCGTGCTGTCAAGGACGGCCTTTCGTTCTGCCGTCAGTGCCGGAATATCGCAGAAGGCGAATTGTGCGAGTTTTGTTCGGATCCTAAACGGGATCGTGCCACAATCCTCGTGGTGGAGGAACCGAGCACGCTGTATGCCATTGAGCGCGCCGGTGGCTATCGCGGCTTGTATCATGTCCTCTTGGGTGCTCTCTCCCCGTTAGACGGGGTCGGTCCTTCGGACATTCGCGCGCAGGACCTGGTCGACCGGCTCAAGGCGGGCGGAATCGAAGAAGTGATTCTCGCCACCAACCCAACCATCGAAGGGGAAGCGACGGCGATCTACCTCACCAAGTTGGTGAAGCCCTTCGGCGTGCGGGTTTCGCGGATCGCCTATGGAGTTCCAGTCGGGATGGATATCGAGTACGCCGATGAAGTCACGCTTCTCAAGTCCATCGAAGGCAGACGAGAGGTGTGAAGCTGTGTGCCTGCGCAGCCATTGACCCTCCCGGTCGTCGGTTGGTATAGTTTGTGCTGGGCCGAAGCTTGAAGCTCATCATACGATGAAGTCTCGCCCCTCAGCCAAGACAAAAGCAAAAGCGTCGGCCCGCACCAAACCCACCCGGTTGTCCTCATCCCGTCCAGGCGACCAGTATCCGGACATTCGTCGCGACCTTGAACGACAACGCGCTGCCATCTTGGAAGAAGCCGGGGAAGTGCTGACCAATTGCGCCAAGGTGGAGAGTTTTCCCGATGTGAGCGATCAGGCCTCGGCAGAAATGGATCAGAACTTTTCACTGCGGATCAGGGAACGTGAGCGGAAGCTGCTGAAAAAAATCGACGACGCGCTCAGCCGCCTTGCCACCAACACATATGGCATCTGCGAGCGGTGTGGAGAGAAAATCCCGTATAAACGGCTCAAAGCCCGCCCTGTCACCACCCTTTGCATCGCGTGTAAGACCCTCCAAGAAGAAGAAGAGAAAATCCACAGGTAACGCTCTTGGCTGCGCAATTTAGCCTGAGTGCAGGATATCGGTTTGGCGCACCCCTAGGCGAGCGGGTCCGCTAGCGGCGCAGGGCCTTCAGTTTTTGTCGGGCTCGGTCTGCTCGGTCGGCTTCTTCGGGAAGGTCTTGGACGAGCGCCAGGAAGGTTTCGTATTCGGAAATAGCCCGTTTCGGGTTGACGGATTCATAGGCTTCCGCCAAGTTGTAGCGGGCAATGGCGTAGTTGGGCCGCAACGTCACCGCTTTTTCAAAGCAGGCGAGCGCATTGTCCCTGTCTCCTAGTTTAGCGTACACCGTCCCGAGATTGTTGAGCACGTCCGGTGTATTGGGCCTAATCGCAAGGGACTGCAGCATTTCGGTTTTGGCTTTTTCCAGGTCCCCCTTCTTTTCCCTGGCGACACCCAGGCGATGATGGGCTTCCGCTAACCAGACCTTATTGGAAAACCCGCTTGCAATGGCTTTTTGGTAAGCATCGGCTGCGATGTCATAGTTCTGTGAACCGCAATAGGCCAGTTGGGCCGTCTGCCCGCGCGCGAATTGCTGGAGCGAGGCAAAGGGCTCCTTGTCTTCCGCGCCCTGACTGTCGATCCGGTGGCCCTGCGGGTTTCCGGATGGATTGCGGAGGCGATCGAGAAATTCTCTCCGATAGGGAGAAAACAGTCTGACATAGGGATCGACCGAAAACGACGCCTGAAGCAAGGTCAGGTGGTCGCGATCTCCCAGGACCAAATATTGCGTGGTCGTTTTCTCGTCCCCTGTTTCGTAGAGGGCGCTGGATTGCATATCGGTCCGACTCGCCAGCTTGGCGACATTGAGATAGAACTCCAGCGAAGGCTTGAGTTGCGAGAGGGTCCGGCGCAAGACGGGATAGGGAGCCAAGTCCAATCCGGCGGGATAGGTAAAAAGAGCGCCGACAAGGATACCGTCTTCGTCAAAAAAATAGGATTCTTCGGCTTTGGACGCACTATGCTCGGCCGAAATGCTCAGCTCCTGCCCGCTGCCCCACGGTTGGCGCCGGATGGAAACCGAACTGTGCCGGTGGAGAAACGTCGTCTTGTCGTCACATAGTGCGGCTGACTTCAAGAGGATGAGGTCACTGGCAGAAGGGGGGAGGTTCGAGGGCGGCCCCTCCGTGGCACAAGCGACGATGAGCGCCGCGATGGCCACGCTGAGCACGAAGAGGGAACATCGCTCCGGATAGAGCTTCATCGGGGACCCAAGGGATGGCAGAGCCTCCGGCGACCCTAAAACCCTAAAATATTGCTACGGACAAAGGCAAGGGGCAAACGCGGTATGGAGGCGAAGGGCCACGGTTGGATGGCCGGATTACGGGGTTCCTAACCGGTACCGCTGGGCATCGAGCATCGCGTCTTCGCTCGTGTATCCGTGCAAATTGGGGTTGAGAGAAGAGAGACCATACACCGGCCGGTTGATCCCGTAGTCGAGTACCACCCCGACAGGATGGAGGAGAAACGTGACCCAACGGAGCGGATGGTCATTGATAGGCGAAGCGGCCATTGGGTTTGTGTAAACGAGGGACGTGCTGTCCATCGCTCCGTAAATACTCGTCGGCGGAGTATAGCCTTCCGTGTTCGTGCTGGCGCAGCCCCCGAAGCTCAACGTCGCTGTGGCCAAGCAAGCTGCTCCGACAAAAACTCGTACGTGCCACATGCCGCACCTCCCGTCATTTATCACGAACGCCCTCTCAGTTCCGTCTATACCGCGAAGTGTAGCCTACGGGTGGACTTCTGTCCAGGCTTTGACCTGGTTGCGCCGCCTCGGCGTCTGGGGGGAGGTGAGCCTGAAGAGGAGTTACTGGAGGTGCGGACTCTCTCCGCCCGCTCCAAATTTGAGATGATAGGGCGATAAAGAGTGAGCGGTCACACCACAGGCTGTATGGTGGGCGATACTGGTATCGAACCAGTGGCCTCTTCCGTGTGAGGGAAGCGCTCTCCCACTGAGCTAATCGCCCACCCGGCAAGCAGTGTAGCACGGCCAACGGATCCGGTTCAATCTTGTCGCTCAACGGACGCGAGACGTTTTGACCTTTTCCACGCCGGACCGCGCTCCTTGACTCGACTCTGCCAGTATGATTAGCAGGGTGTTGAAAAAGTGCTTGGGCGCTGTGAGCATGGGGAGTCGCAGGAGGCGCGGGCCAACGCATCGCCGCAGATGTTCTCTGAAGGCCCTCATGCTCTGCCGGAACGACGGATCGCTATCTGGCAGGTGGACTCGTTCGGCATCCTGTAAGGCCTGCCTTGCAGAGCCGGTGAAAGGAATCAGCCAGCGTGTGGTTCTTCAGTTTGTGCATTCAACGGCATAGTGCATCCCTTCCCCCGATGATTCTCACGAAGCTACCTGTGCTGCTCGCGGCCATGTGGCTTGCTCTCTCAGCCTGCGGGAAGCAAAGGGACGCGGTGGTCTCCGTGGCCTTGCATCCTACGAATCCGAACATCATCTATGTTGCCACGAACGAAGCGGTGTACAAGACCCGTGACGGGGGAGCGACCTGGGAGAAGTTCCCCGACTTCAGTGCCAGACGGGTTACGGTCCTCGCCGTCGATCCGCAACTTCCAGCTATCGTCTATGCCGGTACGATGGGAGACGCGGTCTACAAGAGTCCGGATGGAGGCCAGCATTGGCTCCCGCACAATGTCGGCCTCAAAGAGCATGTCTCCTACGTCAACCAGTTTGTGTTTCATCCGACCAACACCGAAATTGTCCATGCGGCTACGACGGTGGGTGTGTTCTACACCAGAGACGGCGGCAGAGTGTGGGAAGAGCGGATGAACGGAATGAAGGAGGTTCACATCGTCGTGACCATCGCCCTAAATCCCCGGAATCCGCTGGTACTGTATGCGGGCACGACGGGAGGGGTCTATCGGACCCGCGACGGCGGGCTCTCGTGGCATAAAATCAACAACGGGTTGATCCCGGAAGAAGAACTCATGGCATCGATGTCGCTCGGTGTGAATATCCTTGTTGTGAATCCGATCGTGCCCGAGACGGTCTACGCCGGGACCACCAACGGGCTATTCAAGACGACGAACGGGGGCGACGCCTGGGAACGGATCGGCCGGTCCCTTCCGGATCAGTTCATCAGTACCATGCTGATTCACCCGACCGATCCCAACGTGCTGTATGTGGGAGGACGTGCCGGTGTCTTCAAGAGCCACGATGGTGGCGCGAGTTGGCGGGCTATGAACACCGGGCTTGAGACACTCAACATCCGCACGATCGTCATGAGCCCTCGCGATCCGAATCTTCTCTTCGTCGGCACCAACGGAAGCGGGCTCTATCGTTCGACCAACGGCGGCGAGACCTGGATCCATGTCCCGTTGACCGAAGTCACCGCGACTCGGACTGCCGCTCCCAGCTGAACGGCGAGTGGGGATATGTCGATCATTCTGGTCATTCGTCAGGGTGAAACAGGCTGGAATCGCCGCGATCAGATCATGGGTGCCGGCCGATCTCGTTGAACCCTCACGGCAAGGCCCAGGCGTATCAACTCGCTGCTTGCCTGAAGGGCTGTGGCATTCAGGCCGTTTATCCGAGCCTCGTTGCGTAGACGGTCCAGACCGCGGAGATTCTGGCCTCGGTCTGGGGGCTTGTGTGATGCTACTGCCCCGTCTATCGGAAATCGGGGTCAGCGAATGGGCAAAAAGGTTCCGGAAAGATCTGGCCGACAAGCCGATGAAAAAAGACGATTACGCCAAACCGCGCGAAGCCAGGCTGCCCGGCGGCGAAACGTTGGCCGGGATCCAAGACCGGGCCGTCGCGGCTGTCGAGGAAGTTTGCCGCACCGGACCCAGAGCGGCCGTTCTTGTTCGTGACGTACGCCGACGTCATCCGCTCGATTCCAACGCATCACCTAATCTGGACTTCGTCGACCGGCGCCAGGCGCGGATCGATTATGCCTCACTGACGGCGTTGTCGGATTGCACCATGCGCGGTGTTTTCTTCAGCTGCCGGCTTTTGGCCCTGTCTCGTCTCCGTATCGGTAGCGGCTGCGATACGCTGTCATCGCGTCGGAGAGTGCCTTCCATTCTTGCGCCGTCACCATGTCCTTTATCTTGAAGCGCAGGCCGAGGATCTTGGACGCCGACCGCATGCGGTGGCCGTTCAAGTCGTCGAGGATTTTCGTGAAGTCCTCGGGGGTGGCCTCATAGTTGGCGTTGAGCTCGTAGAGCTTTTGGTGATACTGCCGACTTTGCTCGGTCGAATGCCTAATCTCGTCCATGATCTGGCCTAGAAGCTCGTTCACCTGCTTAGCCTTGCCCGGATCATGGATCGTCTTGTCGACGAGAGCGGTCATGTCCTTGGCTGCTTTCTCCCATCCATACCCGCCGGTGTATCCCATCCGTTGGTGATAGGAGCTGCAGCCTGCGAGGACTACCGCCATGACTACCGACAACGCGACGCCGCTCACTGCTTTCATGCTCGTCTCTCCTTTCGACAACGCTCCACTATCTTACTTCTCTCCTGCCCCTTGCTTGCTCGGTATACGCCGCTATATGCTTGACTTGTCAAGCAAGCGGTCACCGATTCTTCATGCCAGAAACGAACGACTCTGTGTCACCTGCTCCCGATTCCCTCGCGCAACTCTGTGACGAGTTTCGACGGCACCTGGAGACGTTTTACGCGAAGTTGAAGCTGACCCCTCCCTATCATAGCGTCGAAAAAGCCATTCTTCAGCTCGCAACGACTCTGAAGGCCTTGCCACCCAAGGACCGGGATCGCCTCCTGGCCGATCCCGAGTCGCGATGGGCCCGGTATGCCGAAGCGTTCACCACAGCTGGTCTCAATCAAAAGCATCGCGGTATCATCGCCGGCTTAGCCCGATCGCGCCAGGCGCTTGACCTGCCAAAGGAATATGACCGGTTTCTCGACACCTTCAGGGTGTGACGGTTCTGCCGGATGGCTCTTCCAGGGCCGCGCGCAGTTCCTGATACAGCTCGGTGAGACGGCTATTCTCTAATCGATAGGCGAGCGCCACCGTGAGGAGGCCGAACGCGATCACTAAGAGGCCTAACCCTGTGACACCCAACCCCATCAAGAGTCCGCTGAAGGACGTCGCGCCGCCTTCCACGACGTAGGCGATCAGGAACCCGATCGTCCCCAGCCCGACCACCCCAAACCACAACAGCGTGAGAATTGCCGAGGACCAAGGAATCCGCTTCGTGTAAACCAAGCGGAGGCCCTCACCATCGTCAATCACATCGATTGTACCCTTCAGCGGCCAGGCGGTCCGAAACCGCAGCGAGAACAGATGACACTGGGGGCGGAATGTCAGGCAGTGCTCCTCCGGGAACCAGCGCGCGACGCCGTGCGGCAGGGCGAGCATGCCGTGACGGTCAAAGCGCTCTTTCAGCCGCAGGAGGTTTGTGCCGTTCAGCCTGTCCTGGCCCCGGGCGATCCCGCAACCGTAACGACTGGCATCTGGCGAGAGGCTCGAGAACAGCCACCAGTCCGCTACGATCAGCCCGAAGGACACTACTGCGGCGAACAGTCCGGCCAACACCATCGGGCCTACCATAGCACATGCGAGGACATGCCGAAAGACGCGAAAAGACGGCTGGTCGGTCCGATGGGGGTCGAAAGCTTGGGTGCCAGATGGCCGCGTTGCATGAATCTGTTGACTCGTTGTGACGACTTCGCTACAGTAAGCCCGTTTTTTTTGTCATGGCGGGCACGTAGTTTCAACATGTCTGGTTTCCCGCCTTAATGGGTTTCCCTCACATCATTGAGGCCGTCGGCTGTTACTTCCGCCGAGCGGGCGTCCGCGGGCAGGCGCGAGTGAGGCGTGGAGGCAACATGGATCTTCAGAAAGTCGAGCGTGTCTATACGGCTTATGCCAACATCTACGATCATGTCTTCGGCAAGGTCTTTCACGAGGGACGAGAATCCGCGATCCGCAATCTGAATGTGCAGCCCAATGAGCGCATCCTGGAAGTCGGGGTGGGCACCGGGCTGGCGCTTCCAATGTACCCCCGTCACTGCCAGATCGTGGGCATCGATCTTTCGGAGGGCATGCTGGAAAAAGCGAAGGAACGGGCCCTGGCCCATGGGTTAAGCCATGTACGGCTGTATCGGATGGACGCCGGCGCCATGGAATTTCCGGACGACAGTTTCGATACCGTCGTCGCTGCCTATGTGGTGACCGCTGTGCCGGATTATCGCAGCGTCGTCAGCGAAATGATCCGTGTTTGCCGACCCGGCGGGCGGATCGTGATGCTGAACCATTTCAGCAATGGCAACAAGCTGATCGCCGCAGTCGAAAAAGTTATCTCCCCGCTGACCAAACATCTTGGCTGGCGCACGGACCTGTCGCTCAACTCTGTGCTGGAGGGGACTACCTTGCAGGTTGCGCGGAAAGAGAAAGTCAACCCGCTGCGCTTCTGGCATCTCGTGGAGTGTGTGAACAACAAAACGGGGCGGGCGAGTCACTCGAACGGATCAGCCCACGTGAACGGGTCGAAGAACGACGGTGGACCCCTTCAACGCTGAAGGGCAGGCTTATTCGGCCTCATTCGCCCACCGAGCGCGTTCCAGCAGTTTTCCGTTGATCCAGTCTATCCCGGGAATAATCGTATTCCCGACAAGGCAGGTTCCAGAGAACGTGCGGGCGATGCGATCGGCCAGCAAGCCCAGGACCCGACCAGCTTGGCCGTTGTGAGAGCTGGTCGTTTGCAAGACGATCCCAAATCCGGTCCCATCCAGCGGTCCGTATGCCCGGACGAAAACCGAGCCGAGGTGCGGCACCTCGCGGGAGGCGGCAGGAATGAGGTGGCCTTCCCAGCGGACCGCCGGATGGCTCGCTCCATTGGCGCGTTTCGCTTTCCACGAACAGGGGAGTCCTGCCCGATCCAACTCAGCGAGCAACCACTCGACCGTCGGGCCTTCGCCGGACTCAGCCTGGAACGTCCACTGGGCCAGATGGCTCGCCAGCGCGGCTTCGTCAGAAGGCTTGGAGATTTCCTCCAGTTCTGCCTCCTCGCAGACGACGTAGAGCTCCCCCTGCGGATCGAACCAGAATCGCAGCCGGTCGGCACCGGCCTCGGCATGAATCATGCCAAGCGTTGAACAGTCGGCGCCCTCCTGTTCGAAGATCGAGAAATCCGTCACGCCGAGCATCGTCAGCTTGGCGACCCGTGTGATCCCGCGAACCTGATAGCGGATCACCGTGGTCACCGTCGTCCCGGCCAGCACGTCGCGTCCTGACTCCTCGTCGAACAGGTGGCGTTTCGAGACATGCACGTCGGTGACATAGCCGCCGCGAAACCCGTGCGTGTGCGCGAGCAGCCACGCCAGCTCTTCCGCATTGCGAATGTAGTGCCGCATGGGCCAATTGTAGCGCAGGCATCGTGCAAACGGTAGACGGAGATCGTCATGTCGGCAGCCCCTCCGACGGCGGGCTTGACGATCGGGAGTCGGTTGTGCTTCATGTCACCGACGGAAGCGCCCGGACAGGGTGCGGTGGCGCTCAGACTTGTGCGAGGCAGGGCTGCGGGCTTTTGCTTGCGTGAGAGAGTGGAGAATCCTCTGAGGTGCCAATGCGTGCCGTCTGTCTCCAACATGTCCCCTTCGAAGGGCCGGGCGTTTTTGCCCGGCACCTGAATGCTCGCGACGTCACTGTCGAGGAGTTCCTCGTGCCTCGCGACGGCGTGCCCCAAGACCCCGGCGATCTCTTGATCGTCATGGGCGGGCCGATGTCGGTGAATGATCCTGATCCGTGGATTGCGGAGGAGACGGCGTTCATTCGCGCGGCGATGCAGGCCGAGAAACCTGTCCTTGGCATCTGTCTCGGGAGCCAGTTCATGGCCAAGGCGCTCGGGGCGCCGGTGCGTCCCGGCCGTGCGGTGGAGATCGGCATGACGCCGATCCGGCTCACGGAGAACGGTAAGAAAGACCCGGTCTTCGGCCGGTTCCCGGACACGTTCGACGTCTTTGAATGGCACGGGGAAGTCTTCGACCTGCCGGCCGGCTGCGTGGCGCTCGCCGGGTCGGCCGCCTCGCCTGTGCAAGCGTTCCGCTATGGCGATCGCGCCTACGGGCTGTTGTTCCATCTGGAGATGGAACGGAACGGGATCGACGCGCTCTGCCGAGAATGTCCTCAGGATGTCGCGCGGGCGGGGCTCCAGCCGGCCGCGCTTCTCGCGCAGGCGTTGCCGCACCTGCCGCGCCTGCATGCCCGAGCCGGTTCACTCCTCGACCATCTGCTCGCTCTCCCACGTTGATTGCCGGCCTCCGGTTCTAGTAGGCTTACGCTTCCCCGGCCGGCACGTCCGTCTGCGGCGCCGTACTCGATCTTCCCGGTAGAGCGAGTCAGCGCTGACGACAGATCGCTAAGAGCTCAAGAGCGATTGAAGAAAGGAGTTCATGCGCATGTCCGGTTTCCCGATCGAATACGCAACCCGCATCAAGACCCTACCCCCGTATCTGTTTGCCGCGATCGACAAGATGAAGCAGGATGCGATCGCACGGGGGGTGGACATCATTAACCTGGGGGTGGGAGATCCCGATCTTCCGACACCGGCGCCGATCATCGAGCGCCTCAAACAGGCGGCGGCCGACCCGAAGAACCATCAATATCCTTCGTATGAAGGGCTGTTGTCATTCCGTCGGGCTGTGGCCGACTGGTACAAGCGCCGGTTCAACGTGACCCTGGACCCCGAGTCGGAGGTCTTGACGCTGATCGGCTCGAAAGAAGGCATCGGTCACGTGCCGCTGGCGTTCGTCGATCCCGGCGACGTCGTGCTCGTCCCGAGCCCCGGCTATCCGGTCTATCCCGTCGGGACCAGCTTCGCGGGCGGGGTCTCCCATCTCATGCCGTTGACCAGGCAAAACGGGTTTCTGCCGGATTTGAGCGCGATTCCCAAGGACGTGGCGCGGAAAGCCAAGTTGATGTTCCTCAACTCGCCCAACAATCCGACTTCGGTCGTTGCCGGCAAGGAGTATTTCAGACGCGTGGTGGAGTTCGCCCACGCAAACCACATCATCGTCTGCCATGACGCAGCCTATTCGGAGATCTTTTACGACGGGCAGCGGCCGGCCAGTTTTCTGGAAGTGGAGGGTGCGAAAGACGTCGGCATCGAATTCCATTCGCTTTCCAAGACCTACAACATGACCGGCTGGCGAATCGGCTTCGCGGTCGGCAACCGGCAGGTGCTGAACGGCCTACTCAAGATCAAGAGCAACCTGGATTCGGGGTGCTTCCAGGCCATTCAGGAAGCCGGCATCACGGCGCTGGAGCTTGAGGATTCCGTCACCGATGGATTGCGCAAGGTCTATCAAGAGCGGCGCGATGTGCTGGTGCCGGGGCTCAAAAAGCTCGGGCTGGAGGTCGAAAACCCGCCGGCGGCGTTCTATGTCTGGATCGCCGTGCCGAAAGGCTACACCTCGACCTCCTTCACCGCGCACCTGTTGGAGAAGGCGGGGCTCGTCACCACGCCGGGCAACGGCTTCGGCGCGCCGGGCGAAGGCTATATTCGCATGACCCTCTGCACGACCAAGGAGCGACTGGCGGAAGCAGTGGAACGCATCCGGAAGGTGGGATTTTGATCAAGACGTCATTCGCCAATCGGATGGACCACCAGCAAAGACCGGGACTTCCTGTGGGAATGACGTTTGGCGATTGATGGTTGACGTATGACGCGCCAGACCGTCTTCATCGGCTTCGGCTCCAATGTGGGCGATCGGCTCGATTACTGTGATCGGGCGGTGACGTTGCTGGGTCTGCTTCCCCATTCACGCATCACCGGCGTGTCATCGCTCTATGAGACCGAGCCGGTCGCAGACCGCACCGATCCCGGCGCCGACTGGTTCCTGAACGGTGTCGTGCGGATCGAGACCGACGTGACGGCGCGGAGCCTGCTGGAGGTCTGTCGGGAAATTGAATCCTCCTTGGGCCGCGACCAGCAACATCGAGGCGGACCACGGACGCTCGATCTCGACATCCTTTTTTATGGAAGTCATATCGTCCGAGAGCCGGAATTGGTCATCCCTCACCCCCGTGTGCATCTCCGGCGATTTACGCTCGTGCCGCTCGTCGAGTTGGACCCGGACTGGGTGCATCCCGTCTTCAACCGCACCGTGAAGGCATTGCTGGATGCCGTGGACGACCGCGCAGTCGTCCGCCTGTTGGACCCGCAGCCCGGCTCCCGCTACGGCTCGCGCCCCACCTGTCACTCACGCGCGTCCGAGCGAGAGCCGCTCTCATGAACATCATCACAACTCCTCGGGCGATGGCGATGTGGAGCCGCCGGCTCCACCGCGAAGGCGTGACGATCGGCCTGGTGCCGACCATGGGCGCGTTGCATGAAGGGCATCGCGCGCTGATCCGAAAGGCCCGCCTGTCCTGCGACGCGCTCGTCGTGAGTCTCTTCGTCAATCCGCGGCAATTCGGCCCCGCTGAAGACCTGGCCCGTTACCCGCGGCCATTCGCGCGGGACCGGGTCCTGTGCGCGCAGGAAGGGGTCGACGTGCTTTTCGCTCCGAGCCGAGAGGCCATGTATCCGCCGGGGTTTCAGACCGTCGTCACCCTCCACGAGCTGGCACGACGCTGGGAAGGGGCCGTGCGGCCGCATCACTTTCAGGGCGTGGCGACCGTCGTGACGAAGCTGCTGTGCCTCGTGCGGCCGCACGTGGTGGTCTTCGGGCAGAAGGACTATCAGCAGGCGGTGCTTGTGCAGCGCCTGGTTGAAGACCTGAACCTCGGCGTCAGCGTCGTCATTCACCCCACCGTGCGCGAAGCCGACGGCCTCGCGCTCAGTTCCCGCAACGTGTACCTGACGACGGCCCAGCGCCGCGCCGCGCCCGTCCTCTATCGGGCCCTTCAGGCGGGGCGGGCCGCCATTCGATCCGGCCTCCGGTCCGGAGTTCAGATCAGCCGAATCATGCACGACACCGTGTCCGCCGAACCGCTGGCCCAGATCGACTACCTCGTCATGTGCGACGCCCGGACGCTCGAACCGCTGCGGCGCGCAACGGGGAAGGTCGTACTGCTGGGCGCGATCAGGATCGGCAAAGTCCGCCTGATCGACAATCTGCTCGTGACCGTTCCGGCGAAAAGTCGGGGCAGGCGAACGGTTCTTAAGGAGCGGCGGTCTGGCTGAGGAGCAGGCTGTGGACCACTCGACTGAGACGGATTTTCTCTTGCGGCTCGACATCGAGGAATTTCACGCCGACGGCGGACGGGCGCACGCAGCAGACGATCGCCGTCTCGACCTTGATCCCCGGCTCTCGAGTGGACGGCTTCAGCAGAAGCTCCACGAACGTCCCACGAGCCAGAGGCTGAGCGGTTCTCACGGAACATCCTCCCATCGAGAGATCGGTCACGACCTCGTCGAGAGAGAGTTGGTTCGCGGCGAAGACGACGGGAAAATGTGTCGGCAGCCGTTTGTACTCCCGGCGGTCGAATGCCTGGGTCGCATTCTTGATCCCGCGCCGCAGAGCGACGAACCGGTTGGTGCAGACCTGGCAACGGAACGGCTGCAAGCTGAGCCATCTCAGCAAAGACTCCAGCCGACCCTGATGGTGAGTCACACGGACAAAAGGGGTGCCGCACTGGGGGCAATGGGGGCCTTGCATTGACTTCCCCGGCTTGTCCTGACCCGCACCGTGCTCGGTGTCAAGACGAGAGCGGTTACAGATTGTCAGCTGCGGTCTGGCGTTGTGCGGCGAGCAGCGGTGCGACGACTGCCGCCGAATAGGTCGGCGGTTTGACCCACTTGCCGTCCGCCCGTTTGTGCCCGCCGACCTTACTTATGTTGGACCGGTGCACTTCCCGGAAGACCGGCTCCATGTCGATTCCGCAGGACACGGCCGTGCCATAGACGACATACAGCAGGTCCGCCAGTTCTTTCGCGACGGAGGCCAAGTCCTGTTTCGCCAGTGCTTCCTGAAGCTCGTCGAGTTCTTCCTGAATCAACCGGATCCGGAGCGACCGCGTTGCCTCATCCGGCAGCATCGGATAGTCGCTCACTGCGAGATCGAACATCTTATGAAACTCTGCGACCATGTTCTGTTCGTCGGTCATGACCTCTCCTTGGGTTATGGCGAGTCCACGGGCAAACATTTGCGCGGCACGATCTCGGCCGGCTCCAGCGGTGGGACCTCCTTATCCGACGCCACGCCCAACTCCTTGAACCGGCGCGCGGCTGGCAGAATCCTCGTCTCCAGCGAGCTGACCGCTTTGTTGTAGGCGATCACGCTTTTCCCCAGCGCCTGGCCGACGTCGTTCAGGTGCTCGGCCAGCACGGCCATCCGCTCGTAGAGATCCTTGCCCAGGCGGCCCGCCTCATCGGCGTGCGCCGCCAACTGTTCCTGCCGCCATCCATAGGCGACCGCGCGGAGCAGGGCGATGAGCGTCGTCGGCGTCGCGATCACGACCCCGCGCGCGAACCCGTCTTCGATCAACGTCGGGTCCTGGTCGAGCGCCGCGCCGAGAAATTGCTCGCCTGGCAGGAACAGCACCACGAACTCCGGCGCCCGAGGGAACTGGCTCCAGTATGCCTTGAGGCTCAATTCGTCCATGCGCGCCCGTACCTGCGCTGCGTGCCGCCTGAGCTGCTCGAGGCGCTGCGGATCATCGGGCGCCTCGTGGGCCTCCAGATAGGCCGAGAGCACCGTCTTGGCGTCCACGACGATCTGTCGGCCGCCGGGCAGGTGCACGACCATGTCGGGACGCAGGCGCCCTTGCTCGCCGTCGACCGTGTCCTGCTCGATGAAATCGCAGTGGGCGACCATGCCGGCCAGTTCGGCTACGCGCTTCAGCGTAAGCTCGCCCCACCGGCCGCGCACCGTCGGCGCCCGCAAGGCTCTGACGAGGTTGCCGGTCTCCTGCTGGAGCCGCTGCTGTGATTCGGCCAGAAGCTTGAGATGCTGGTCCAGCCCGCCGTAGGCCGACTGGCGGGATTGTTCGAGCGCATGGAGCTGTTCTTCATAGCGTGTGAGGGCTTCTTGGAGCGGCTTCACCAGTTCGTGAATCGCCTGCTGGCGCTGCGCAAGCTCACCCTTCGCCTCCGCCTGTAGGGTTTCGAAGGAAGTCTTGGCCAGGTTCAGAAAGGCCTCGTTGTTCTGTCTGAGGGCTTCACCGGAGAGCGCCTGGAAGGCCTCGACCAGATCTTGCCGGGCCTGGCTGAGCAGCGTCTTTTGTTCCTGAAGATTCTTGAGGGCTTCTTCCGCGCGCGTCTCGGCCGCGGATCGAGCCTGCTGGGCCTCGGCCAGCTCCTGCCGCAGCCGTTGCGCGTCGGCCCGTTCCTGCTCGGATTGGCGACGAAGCTCGGAGACCGCCGCCTCCGCCCGCTGGGCCCGTTCCGCACCTTCGATCAGGCGCGCGTGCGTCTGTGCGCGGAGCCTCGCAGCGGTCCAGAAGCCGGCCAGTACCGCACCCAATAGGAGGCCGGCGGCGAAGCCCGCTAGCAGGCTAGTCACGTCAACCATCGGCCGACCTCCGCCGCATGACGCAGCAATAGGCTAGAATCTGAATTACGCCGACTGTGTGGGGAAAGCGGCGCAAGCCTACGAGAATCATCGAGAAAGGTCAAGCCGTGCGGGGCAGAGTGTGCGGGTCAGAGTATGGACAGAGCCCCCGAAAGAATTCCCGTTCATGACAGTTGCAATGATGGGATTGAGGAAGGTAGGATAGGACCAGTGAAATCACGGCTCGGAGGCCGGAACCATGCGAGAATGGAATCGCCAGGGCACCTTCCGTCTTACCCTCGGGGCGCTTGCCCTAGTGATCACCGCGACACACAGCCAGCCTGATCACGGCATGGCCTTTCCGGTGAGCGGCGCGGCTTGGTCCGATGCCCAGTGGCAGGCGCACTGCAAAGACGTCCGTACCAGCTACAACCCCCAAACCCCGCTTCGCACCGACGCGTTGACAATCACGCCGGACGATCCCCGCTTTGTGGACTTCGTCTTCTGGGTCTGGGCGAATAAGATCATCGAACACCAAGTCGAGCAGGTCGGCGGCACCGAGTGGAAGGGGCCGACCAACGGCGTGATCTTCCACTGGGCGCCCGGCTCTCGCTGGGAGACCCACACGCTCGTCCCTTTCGACGATGCCATCCATCACATCTCCGGCGAACATCACTGGACCGACAGCATGTTCAAAGAATTCTTCGAACCGTTCGGTCCGATCAAGGGGGTAAACATCGCCGAGCGGCTCTCGATGGACAAGCCACCCACCTGGGCGCAGTTCCTTCAGCACATCGGCGGACCGGAAAGTCCTTACTATCGCTATGTCTTCCACCAGGAGGCCGCGATCGACCCCTCGCGGCGCGTGGTGATCATGACCGGCGGACAGGGTGTGTTGTTTGAGTACACGTTCGAGCGGTACCTGAAAGAAGTCAAAGAGGTCCTGACTGACTGCAAGGCCTATCAGTTCTTCCAGCTCTATGACCGGTATGGCAAGGGTTTCGCGTCAAAGATCGGCTGGGCTGGCCAACCGGTGCCGAAATCTCTGGAGCCCACCGGCCCTGGTTTCTCCTTGCAAGACCATCATTGATCAAGAGGAGGTGGCGATGTTGCGTCTATTCCCGTTGAGAATTCTTATCGGTTTCCTGTGTTGGGCGGTCTTTGCCTGGGAGGCTCAGGCCGCCGATCGGGCAAAGCTGCTGACCGAGCCGGGCGTCTATGCCACATTCGCCGTATTCGCCATTGACGAAGATTGGTGGAAGCTGGACAAAAATACCCGTGCTTTCGCCGCCGCGGCTGTTAAAGAGGCGATTCGGAAACATGGCGAGAAGATCGCCATCGATGTCTATCTCCTGCGCGGGCTGTCCGATCATGCGGACTTTTTTCTCCGTCTTCATGCCGGCGAGATGCTCGACAATCAAAACTTTCTTCTGGATTTCATGAGCACGCCGCTGGGACGTCACCTCCGTCACACACACACCTTCAACGGGATAACCAAGAAAGCCAACTACGTGCCAGGATTTCCCGACGACCTGAAAGCGGCGCTGAAAGCTCCGGCCGACGCGGGGCCGATGCCCTACGCGATCGTCGTACCGATCCGCAAGGATGCGGAGTGGTGGCAGTTGGACCAGGCGGCGCGGACCGAGATGATGAAGGAGCACACAGAGGCCACCGTGGCCTATCTTCAGACCGTCAAGCGCAAGCTCTACCACTCGAGCGGCCTCGACGACCTCGACTTTATTACGTATTTCGAGACCGCCAAACTCGACGACTTCAATAACCTCGTCATCGCCCTCGAAAAGGTCAAGGAGAACCGGCACAACCGCCGCTTCGGCCATCCGACGCTGCTGGGTACGGTCCGACCGCTGGATGAAATTCTCGACATCCTGACGAGGTAAGTGGGCTTCGACCGGCGTTGAGACGACTGATCCGCTTGGGAAACGAGGCGGTCCCGGACGCAAGGGCGACCACCAGCGGTCAGGACGGGAAGCGGCGGGGAGACATTATGACGGCCCAAGCGGCCGGATGAGGCCTCGTCCCGCGTCCACCGCGATGCGCTCGCCATCTTTGAGGAACTTCGTCACAGACGGGACGTTGACCACCGTCGGCAGGCCATATTCGCGGGCGATGATCGCGCCGTGGGACAGCGTGCCGCCCATTTCGACGACGAGACCGGCTGCGAGGCTGAAGACCGGCGCCATGCCGGGGTCGATCACCGGGGCCACGATGATGTCACCGCGTTTGACTTTCCTGAAATCGTCCGGGGAGAGGAGCACACAGACCGGTCCTTCCGCAGAACCTGCGCTAACGGGGATCCCGCTCAGCGTGATACCCGTTGCCAATGGAGGCTGCTTCTTCTCCGCACTGTCTCGTTCCGGCCCGTCGTCTCGTATTGTGTCCGGCACCTGATGCGCCGCATGCTCCGCACGTTCCGCCCGCCGTCTGGCGATCAGACCTTTCCAGTCTTGCGAAGGATCCAACGCGATGGCTCTGATCTCTTCGGCGGTGAGAAAGAACATGTCGTGCGGGGTGTCCAATACGCCGGTCGCCGAGAGCTGTTCTCCCAGCGCCAAGGCCAGATGCCGCGTGGCGGCGGAAAAATACATGAGATGGTGGCGGTTCGCCTCGCGCAAGGAGAGAAATCGGCAGAGTCGCCGGTACCACCATCGAAACGCCATCCAGTAGTGGAGACGCCACCCCATTCGCCGGCGGATTTCCCTGAGGGCCGCTTCCCGTGCCGATTCCTGCTGCTGTTGGATCTCCTTGACCGATTTCCCGCCCGTCGCTTGCAGGTGCGCCCGGATGACGCCGAGCAGATAGTCCGGGTTCTCGCTGAAGCGGGGCGTGGCCACGTCGGACTCGCCGACAGCCCGGTGGCCAAATTCCGCCAAAAATCGGTCGAACTCCTCGAGGAACCGCGTGCCGGCCAAGGCGGACCGGAACCGAACCGGCGTCCAAGGATCGGCGAGAAAAAACCCCCGTGCCGGGCGCTCCTGCCTCGCCCGGTCCGCGAGTTCGGCCAGCCAGAGAATCTGCCTGGCGCTGATGACCGTGCCCTGTCCCTGCAACGCCGCGTTCAGCAAGCCCCGCCACCCTTCGCCGATCGCCCGAGACGAGAGGAGCCCGAGGGTCCGCAAAGCCTGGCCCACGCCGGCCACGATCGCGAAGGTCAGGTCGTGTTCCCGCAGTCGTGTTCCGATCCGGTCCATTCGCGCAAGCAACTCCGCTATGCTCAAGCCCTTGAGCGAATCCGCACGAAGGTCGGTTGCCATCCGCTTCATCTCGGCAAACCAGGTGGGCGCATGCCGCATGGCCTGCCGCATCTTCCACATGAACAGGCCTCCCGCCCATAGGAGTGTCCGCCAGGGCAGCCGTTCGACGCCGACCGGCGGCGTGCCACCCTGCCCGCCCATCTGTTCGGCGACATCCCGCGGGTCGCCGCCCAGTTGCGCCATGAGCGATCGAAACAACGTCACGTTGATAAAGGGACGCCCTTGCACGATCCGCACCGCCTTTGCGCTTTTCGGGATCTTGCAGCCCGCCTCCCGATAATGTGTAAGGATCTGGTGGTCCATGAAATGGTCCAAGAAGGAGAGTCCCAACGGGCTCGGCAACTCCGGCATGGTCTCCTTGAAATTGGCGCGTGACCACTCGCATGGCCCGGATGCCGGGGTTGGCGGCGCGCCTGCGGGAGGAAGGGACCTCGCCTGCAGCAGCCAGATTCCCTGATGATCGATCGCCCACTCGACATCGACCGGTTGGCCCAACACCCGCTCAACCCGTTTGACGAGGATCGCCAGCTCCAGCGCCTGCAGTTCGTCAAGGGCCGGCGCGCGTCGATCTTCTTCACCGACCGGCTCGTCATGAAGACCCGTCGCCGTGGGCACTCTCCGTCTCGGCTTCTCCGCGATCGTACGCTCCACCACGGTGGCCGCCGGCGTTCGCTTGGATTCGTCGCAGACGATCACATAGTGGTCCGGCACGATCTGACCGGCCACGAGCGAGTCGGCCAAACCAAAGACGGCATTGACCACCACGCGGTCCGTTCGACCCGTCGCCACATCCTGGGAGAACGCCACGCCGGAGGCGATGGGAGAGAGAAGCGGCTGAATGATCACCGCCATCTTCGGCGGGTCCGTTTCCACTTCCCAGCGGCGGAAGTAGGCGAAGGCCGTCTCGGTCCACAGGGAAGCCCAGCAGGAGAGCACAGCGGCCGGGATCGCATCCCGGGTCACCCCAAGCGTCGTTCGATAGACGCCGGCGAACGACCTCCCCGCCGCATCCTCGCTCGAGGCCGACGACCGTACCGCCCAGAGCCGGCCCGCGCCGGCCGGCTTATTCCTTTCCAGCGCGTCCAGTGACGCAGCCAGCCGCTCGAAGATCGGCTGCAGCAGGATCGGCTGCTCGATCGCTCGCCGGCAGGCGGCCAACATGGCCTGGCGGTCACGGTCGGATAAGGTTCGAAGCATGCGCCACCGATCGCGAAGATGAATCCCCGTCCGTTCAAGCGCTCCTTCGTACAGCGCCGTCGTTAGGCAGATTCCGGACGGAACGCGGAAGCCGTGAAGGATCAGGCGGCGTAATCCGGCCGCCTTTCCACCGGCCAGCGCGCGGTCTTCACAGGCTTCCAAAGGCAAGAGGGCGGGATGAGTCATGGGACGGGATTACACGGAAACGAGGACATACAAGTCGTTCACGTTCGTGCCGGTCGGGCCGGTGACGATGTGGCTTCTCAGTTTTTGGAAAAACGGATAGGCATCATTGTCGCGCAGCGCGCGCGCCGCATCCAGCCCCGATCGCGCCGCGCGCCGGGCCGTCTCACCATCCGCTACTGCTCCGGCCACCTCGGTCGGCCCATCGGTGCCGTCCGTGGCGAAGCCTGCGACCCACACCTTAGGCAATCCGGCGATCTCCAACGCCGCGGCTAGCGCGAACTCTTGGGCTCGTCCACCCTGCCCGCTTCCCCGAACGGTGACGGTCAGCTCTCCTCCGGCGATCAGGCAGCAGGGGCGTCGAACGGGCCTGTCGTCCGCCACGATCTCCCGTGCGATGGCTCCGAAGACTTTCGCCGTTTCCCGCGCCTCGCCGGTCAGCGTCGTCGTCAGAATCACCGGAGCAATCCCGGCGGTTTTCGCCGTGGCCGCAGCCGCTTCCACGGCAGCGCGATTGTTGCCGATGAGGAGATTGTGCACGCGGCGAAAGATCGGGGCGCCTGGCTTCGGCGTCTCCGCAACCCGACCTTCCGTCCCCGCGACAAGGTGCCTTCTGACCGGATTCGGCACCGACTTCCAGATCCCATAGCGCCGCAAGATGGCGCAGGCCTCGGCATAGGTGGTGGGATCGGGCGCCGTCGGGCCTGAGCCGATGGAGGCCGGATCGTCGCCGATCACATCGGACAGGATCAGGCTGATCACCCGCGCCTGCGTCGCGGCCGCCAGTTGCCCCCCTTTGATCGCGGAGAGGTGTTTTCTGACCGTGTTGATCTCTTGAATGGTCGCGCCGCTCTTGAGCAGCAACTGCGTCGTCTTTTGCTTGTCGGCGAGGCTCAGGCCGGAGACCGGCGCCGGCAGCAGGCTGGAGGCGCCGCCGGACAGGAGCACGATGAGCAGGTCGTTCGACGCAAGGCCGCCGACGAGCGCCCGGAGCTTCGAGGCGGCCCGCTCGCCGGCCCGATCGGGAACCGGATGGCCGGCTTCCACAACCTCGATCTTTCCGGTGGGGACCGCATGGCCGTATTTCACAACCACCAGGCCGGTGTCCAAACGATCGCCCAGAATTCGTTCCAGCGCCCAAGCCATCCTTGCGGACGCCTTGCCGGCCCCGACCGCAAGGATACGGGTCTCGTTCTGGAGGGCGTAGGTCTGTCGACCGACCCGGAGTGTCGCCCCCTTCCGTCTTACATGGCGGCGGACCGCCTCGGCCGGGTCCACCGCCGAGAGCGCAGCCGCGCACATCCGCCGGAGGAGTGCGCGGATTCGAGGCTGCGGCACACCGACGCGCATGAAGCGGGGCCCTATGGTGTCTTATCCTGCTTGAAGCAGCGGTCGGGGCAGGTCTGCCGCGGGACTTTGATCTGATAGGTTCCCTTGGGCAGGAAGTCTTTCCGGATTTCCGGGTTCAGCATCTTCAGCTCGAGGAAGTAGGTGCCGAACTCTTCGGCGATGGCGGTGAGATGCCGTTGCGCTTCTTTGATCGTCACGGTCACCGTCTCGGTCTCCAGCGGCGCATATAAATCCTTTTTCGTCAGCCCGAGATATTTCTCCGGTTGGGAGTAGATCTCCTTCGCCGCGATGATCCGCGGCACGTAGCGCATGGTTTCGCGCGGGCCGTGGAGCTTCCAGTAGTCGTTCACCTTTTGCTCTTTGAGCAATTTCCTGATGCGGTCTTCCCCCGCGTTGTAGGAGGCCATCGCCAGAAACCAGTCGCCTTGCTGGAAATCCTTGAGGTAGCGGAGGTACTTGATGGCAGCCTCCGTCGACATCTCGAGATTGCGCCGCTGGTCCAAGAACTTATTGCTGTGCAGTTTGTATCGTTTGCCGGTCGATCCGATGAATTGCCAGGGGCCGGACGCTTTCGCGCGGGAATAGGCGGCGGCGATACACTTGCTCTCCACGAGCAGCATGTACTTCAGATCGTCCGGCAAGCCCGCCTCGGCCAACTGTTTTTCCACCGGCGGGAAACACCGGCCCGTGCGCTTGGCCAGGATGATGCTCTCGCCCTGATCTTCCAGGAACTGATAGAACTCGTACTCGATGCGCTCGCGGACCTGCCAGTTGTCCAGCGGCACCGGTTGGCCCGCGAAGGTCAGCTTCTCCGGGAGCTTGAACGAACTCAGGAAAAACCGTTCGCCTTCCCGCTTGATTTCCGGCAGGATGACGAGGCGATCTTCCGCGTCGGAGAGCTCCTCCACGACTCCTTCGGATGGAGCATCGCGGTCCGGGTCGGCAACGCCTTGCGCCTCCCGGTTCCGGTCGTGACCGGCGGAGGAAAACGCGTCGGCCGCGGTCTTGGAAGACTTCAACGCCACGGTCGTCGCTGCCGGTTCCTGTTCAGCTCCGACGGACAGGAACAGGAGGCCGGACATCAAGGCCGTTGCAAAGACCGGCAAGGCTGTGAGGTGCAGACGCATGCTGGAGAAGATCCTTCCTGGATGGATTCGCCTGTCGGTATTTCGGCCCATGCTAGCAGCAAGTCATGGGACGGGCAAGAATGAACGCCCTTTCCAATTCATGTTACACTTGCGCCCCATGCGCGCGCTGGACCTCGTAAACGAACGGATCGTTCAGTGTTCCCGCTGCCCGCGGCTGGTCGCCTATCGTGAAGCGGTCGCCCAGGCCAAGCGACGCCAGTTTCGCGACTGGACCTACTGGGGCCGCCCTGTCCCTGGCTTCGGTGATCCCGACGCCCGTCTCTATGTGTTGGGACTGGCGCCAGCCGCCCACGGAGGCAATCGAACGGGCCGAGTCTTTACCGGGGACCGCAGCGGAGACTGGCTTTATGAGGCCCTGTACAAGTTCGGCTTCGCCAATCAGCCGACCTCGACCCATCGGGATGACGGGCTTCGCCTTCGCGATTGTTACATCGGCGCGACGGTCCGGTGCGCTCCGCCCGGCAACAAACCCTTGACGGAGGAATTTGAAAACTGCCGGCGTTATGTACTCGAGGAGTTACGCCTGCTCGCGCGGGTGCGCGTCGTGATCGTGCTGGGGAGGGTCGCCTTCGACCACTACCTGAAAGCCTGCCGAGACTTGGGCCGCACGATCCCTTCGCCGATCCCTCCATTCGGCCACGGAGTGTCGTACCTCCTCCCATGGGGCGTGACGCTGATCGGGTCGTATCATCCCAGTCAGCAAAACACCTTCACGGGGAAACTGACACGGAGGATGTTTCACTCCGTCTTTCGGCAAGCCCGAAGACGGCTGGAACACCAATGAGCGCGGCGCCGACGAGTCCGGTTATCTCCTGCCTCGTGCCTCCCAATCGGCCAGAAATTTCTTGAGCCCGACATCCGTGAGCGGATGCTTCACCAGTTGTTGAAAGACCGCGAAGGGCATGGTGCAGATATCCCCGCCGGCCAACGCCGCCTCCACAACGTGCTGCGGATGCCTCACGCTGGCGACCAAGACTTTGGTTGGGAAGGCGTAGTTGCGGAAGATTGTCACGATCTGGCGAATGAGTTCCATGCCATTTGAGCTGACATCGTCCAGCCGACCGATGAACGGGGACACGCACCAAGCCCCCGCCTTGGCCGCGAGAAGGGCCTGGGTCGGCGAAAAACAAAGCGTGACGTTCACACGAATCCCCTCCGCCGCCAGCCGTTTCGTCGCCTTCAAGCCTTCCGGGATCAGCGGACATTTCACCACGATGTTCTTGTGGATTTTGGCCAGTTCGCGTCCCTCCTTCACCATGGCCTCCGTTTCGACGCTGACCACTTCGGCACTGATTGGTCCGTCTACGATATTGCAAATGTCGCGCAGCACGTCTTTGAAACTTCGGCCTTCTTTCGCCACGAGTGACGGATTCGTCGTCACCCCGTCCAGCAAGCCGAGACTCGCCGCTTCCTGTATCTCTTTCACGCTCGCGGTATCAAGATAGATCTGCATGGACTCTTCCTTTCATGCTTGGAAGCTTTCGTCGCAGCCGTCGCCTCTCCTCAGAAGAATTGTAGGAACATCTCAATGACAAAGCAATTCCCTCTCCTGCATGAAGTGGTTTGACAGGCATGGGAGCGGTGGCTACAATTTTCTGTGCATCCATTCGGCCTCTTCTTTAAGTTCTAAAGTGAACGCCAAAGCGTCGAACGGGTCAGGCCTGAGGAGGAATCATGAAACAGCCATGTGTCTGCCTTGTGCTTCTCGCACTGCTGTTCACTGCCTGCGGGCGGAATCCCTACCTTGAGGCCTCGCTGAAGCCTGCGGAGTTGCAAGGGAAGGACAAGGCATGGTTCGAAAAAAACTGGGGAGCGCCGGACGGCAAGGCGCCACGCTTTTTCGGAGGCGAAACCTGGACCTATTATCGCATCGCCGGCGGCAAATCGGGTCCGCCGCTGTTTAATTTTGCTCCGAACGAGTGTCAGATCACACTGAAGTTCGATAAGGACGAGAAACTGACCGATTACAGTTATTCCGGCTGCTAGCCGGATAACTGTTTCTGAAACGCTAGCGCGCAGTCGTGGCTACAGAAAAAGTAAGTCTGGCCTCCGACCTCCGCTATCACCGCTGTTCCCTTTGGAACAAAGATCTTGCAGACTGGATCTTGCACCATCTTGTTGCGATCCTCCATCAGCGCTCCGCCATCTGTATCCCATCTCCCCGCTAACTCTCTGATGGCCCTTCGGAGGAGAAAGTACAGCAAGATCAACAGTCCAGCAATGAACAATAACCTATACATAGTAGGTCTCAGCGTGATGCCCCCCAATCCTATGAGGGGCCTGATTTCCTGTCAAGAAACGCGCACGTGACAAGGCTTCGAATCACTTTTTGGTCATCCCTCCATAGGCCGATTGTCCACCTAAACGCGGGGCCTTTGCACAAAGAGTCCAGTACTTCAGGAGGATAGCCATCGACAGATGGCGGTGTTAGAGTAAGGGCATGCAAACCTGCGATAAATGCCAGGGGACAATGTTGCCGGAACGGGCTGTGGACCTTGCCGCTGGGCTGGCGATCACCGTCTTTGCCTGTTTGAACTGCGGTCGGCGAAAAGCCGTTGATCCGGAGCCACGACCGTTGACGGCGCGACATTGAATAAATATTCAGCCCCGTGCAGGACAATCACACCCGCGTATGCGCAATTAGGCCGCGCAGGAGGTGCGGTCTTTCGTGCTGTTGGTAGACGTGTGTGGTTCAGAAGCGTACCAATCGAGCAAAAGGGCTGCACGGGGAAGTCTGGCGCTGTGCTCGGAAACGCTACGAGTGCGCGTAGGCTGTCGGCTGAAGAACCACAATGAAACCGATTGTTACTTCGGCCCAAATTTTCAGATCTCTTGCCAGTAAATCCCTTCAAGCTGTCTTCCGAGTCGCGTGCAGGCTCTCTACTTGAGACCTAACACATCTTGCATGTCGTAGAGTCCGGGAGGTTGTTTCACGACCCACCGCGCCGCACGCAGGGCCCCGCGGGCGAACGTGTCGCGACTCTGCACTCGGTGAATCACTTCGATGCGCTCACCAATACCGCCGAAGAGCACGGTGTGATCGCCAACGATGTCGCCCGCTCGGATGGTCTGAATGCCGATTTCACCGCGTTTGCGCTCCCCGATCAACCCTTTCCGAGCATAGACGCCGACCTGGGCCAAGTCGCGGTTCATCGCCCTGGCGAGCACTTCCGCTATCTTCAGTGCCGTACCACTCGGCGCATCCTTCTTCAAGCGGTGATGCGCCTCGATTACTTCGAGGTCGTACTCCTCTCCGAGAATTTTGGCCATCTCGGTGATGACTTTGAAGATCACGTTGATGCCCACGCTCATGTTTGGCGAAAACACGCACGGGACTTGGCGCGCCAGACTTTTGAGTTCGTCCAGCTCTTGAGATGAAAAGCCGGTGGTACCGATGACCATCGCCCGGCGGTGCTGAGCTACGGTTCGGAGGTGGATCAGGGAGGACTGGGGGGTAGAGAAATCGATGACCACTTCACCGCGATCCAGGAGCGCGGTGAGGTCGTCCGTGATCGGGATACCCGTCTTCCCGCAGCCAGCTAGCTCTCCCGCGTCCTCGCCGATAGAGATATGCCCTTTCCTTTCGACCGCCCCGGTCAAGGTCAAGGCGGCCGAGTCTTTGAGCAAGGCCACGAGCCTGGAACCCATGCGTCCGGCTGCGCCGGCTACCACGACTTTAATCACTGGGGCCTCAAGAGAAAACGCGAGGGCGACCAGCGGCGTCGAACGCTGATCAGATTAACCCGTACTCTTTCATCACCCGCGCCAACTTATCACGGTTCTCCTGCCCCATCGGGCAGAGAGGGAGACGAAGTTCCTCTTCAATTTTCCCCATCATGCTGAGAGCCGCTTTAACGGGGATCGGGTTCGTCTCCAGGAACAGGGCGGCGAACAAGGGGGAGAGTTTGAAGTGCAGCCGCCGCGCCTCCTCCATCCGCCCTTCCGCAAAGGCATCGACCAATCGGGCCATGTCCGCCGGCACAATGTTCGCGGTGACTGTGATGACGCCCTTGGCCCCGACCGCCATCATGGGCAAAGTGAGCGGATCATCGCCGGACAGCACGGTGATCCGGTCTCCGCACATCTGGATGATCTCCGATGCCTGCTGCACCGCTCCACTTCCCTCTTTGATCGCAACAATGTTCTGTACCGAGGTCAGCCGGGCCACCGTCGCCGGCAGCATGTTGACGCCGGTCCGCCCCGGAATGTTGTACAGCACGATCGGGATGTCCGCGGCTTCGGCCACCGCCTTGAAGTGGCGGAACAACCCTTCCTGAGTTGGCTTGTTGTAGTAGGGAGTGATCAACAAGGCGCCGTCGGCTCCGACGCGGCTCGCGTGCCGGGTCAAGGCAATGGCCTCATCGGTGCAGTTAGAGCCGGTTCCGGCGATCACTGGCACTCGGCGCTTGACTACCTCGACAGTGAAGGCGATGACCCGTTCGTGTTCTTCGTGCGAGAGGGTAGCTGATTCCCCGGTCGTGCCGCACGGCACAATCCCATCGGTGCCGTTGGCGATCTGCCATTCAATGAGGTCGCCCAATGTTCGTTCATCCACCCGCCCATTCTTAAAGGGGGTGACAATGGCAACGAGTGAGCCGGTAAACATACTCGATCCCTCGCGCAAAAGGGGTGCTGCCCCGTTATCTGAGGAAATCCGGAATCGTTTCGCCTCGCACAAGATCCGCGTAGGTTTCCCGCGTGCGAATCACATGCATCTCTCCGCCCTTGACCAAGACTTCAGGAGCCCGAGGCCGGGAGTTGTAATTGGACGACATCACGAATCCGTAGGCACCCGCGCTCATGACCGCCAGTAGCTCCCCCGGTTTGGCCTCGGGCATTAAGCGATCTTTGGCCAGAAAGTCCCCCGACTCGCAGACTGGACCGACCACGTCGACAATCTTGCGTTCGCTGTGTGCGGCCGTTTCCCGAATCGGCCGGATGTCGTGATACGCACCGTACAGGCTCGGGCGGATCAGATCGTTCATCGCTGCGTCTACGATTATGAACCGTTTGGCCTCGCCTTCTTTGGTGTAGAGCACCTTGGTGACAAGCACGCCGGCGTTCCCTACGATGACACGGCCCGGTTCCATGATCAATACGCAGTTGAGGTCCCGCATCAACGGCGAGATAGCGTCCGCCAGATCTTGGGGCCTCGGCGGTGATTCATCGGCGTACGTGATGCCCAACCCGCCGCCGATATTAACGTACCGGATGCCGATTCCCTGCGCCTTGAGGGCCTCGACCAATCCGAGCACCTTCCGGAGTGCCTCGACGAACGGAGTCACATCGACGAGCTGGGAGCCGATATGCTTATGAACCCCAACAACCTCAATATGCTTCAGCGACGAGGCCAACTTGAACTCTTCGAGCGCGCGATCCGCACTGATCCCGAATTTGCTTTTCTTCAACCCAGTCGAAATATACGGGTGGGTCTTGGGATCGATATCCGGATTGATCCGCAGCGCCACCCGAGCCCGAATGCCCATTTCGGCCGCGACTTCATCAATCGCATGGAGCTCAGCCGAGGATTCCACGTTGAACATGAGGATGTCCGACTTGAGTGCGTCGCGGATTTCTTCGCGACTCTTCCCGACCCCAGCGAACACGATCTTTGAGGTTGGCACGCCGGCCTGCCGGGCACGGTACAGTTCACCGCCCGAGACGATGTCCACGCCGCTGCCTTCACGGGCCAGCAGCCGCAAGATCGCCAGGTTGGAATTGGCCTTCATGGCGAAGGCGACGAGATGGGGCATGTTCTGAAATGCGCTGTCGTAGGCCCGGAAGTGTCGCAACAAAGTCGCATGGCTGTAGACGTAGCACGGCGTGCCGACTTCTTTGGCGATACGACTAATCGGGACGTCTTCGCAGTAGAGTTCGCCCTGACGATACTGGAAATCATGCATCTTGAAAATCCTCACTGAGCGTTTCGAGCCCGCTGATTGAAAGCCCTTGTAGCGACGCTTCGAAAGCGGCCTTGAACTTTCGATAGCGGACTCTGGCATACGGCATGACGGCTTTCAAGGCCTCGCCATCCAGCAGGGCGCGCAACGCATCGGGCGTCGCGTGCTTCAAGTGCTCGAAGTTAACGATAATGTCGAGCCTGGCTTTCTCCGCTGCTTCCTTGATTCGCTTGAGCAGTTCCTGGGCATTCAGCCGGTCGAGCGTGCCCTCCAATTCCACGACCAACGCGGCGAATCGGTCGTGCCGCTTGGCCTTGATGTTCAACCAAAGTTCATGGGCCGGCCCCGAGGTCGCATCAAACCGCTGCTTGATCGCATGCAGCGCGTTGGGGATCAGATGCTCACAATCGATCGCCGGCAGTTTGGCATGGAGATTCTTCAGGACCTTGGCTACCGGGGAGAGGGCGCCCCGTGGGCACGCCCGTTTGATCAACTTGCGGAATTCCCGGTTCATTTCCCACCGGGCGATGAACCGCTGTTTCGTTCCCAGCAAGCGGTACCAGATCGACGGAAGCGAATAAAAGTGGTGATTGGCCCAGTAGAACCCCTCCTGCAGTTGCTCCGGTGTCATGCGGCTCGGATAGAAGACCACGTGTTTGCCATCGTACTTTGCCCAATCACGTTCGAAGATGCGGCCTTCTCGATTGTACCGTTCGTACAATGCCGTGCCAGGGAGCGGGGTCAGCACGTTGAAGTAAGCCAGTTCCACCCGGTTCTTCACCAGGAATTCCACGGCCCGTTCGAACACCGATTCGTCGTCGTTATCGAAGCCGAACACGATACCGGGATTGACCATGATCCCGTAATCGTGAAACATTTTGATTTCCTGCGAAAACTTCTGCACACGGTTGAATGGCTTGTTGGTTTCCTCCAAACAGTCTTCATCGAGAGACTCCATCCCGACGAAAACCGACACGCAGCCGCTTTCCGCCGCGAGCTTGACCATCTCTTCGTCATCACCTAGGAACAATGTGGCCTGGCATCCCCATTTGATGTTCAGGGACTTGAGCGCCGTCCACAGCTCGCGACAGTAAGCGCGGTTACTGTTGTGCAAGTCGTCCACGAAGGCAAAAATTGTTCCGTCTTCGATGCCCAGCCGGATGCGCAGACCGGTCAGGAACGCTTTCCAGAGTGGCTCGTTTCGCATCCGGTCGACCAGTTCGCTCCGGATCCATTGCTTGATGTGTGTCAGTTCTTTCACGACCTCATGAACCGGCCGGCGCCGCGTCGTCTTGCCGTTGAACGGCGACACGCTGCAAAACTCGCAATCGAAATGGCACCCCCGCGTTGTGAAACTGCATTGCCGGGTCATGTAGGCGTCCGGACTGAGCAGGTCGACGCGCGGACTCCTGTAACGTTCAAGAGGCGGAAACTTCTCCATCTTGTACACGCGTTTCATCGCTCCGGCTTCGAAGTCGGCGATCAACTCGGGCCAGAGATCCTCCGCTTCGCCGCAAACGATCGCGTCGCAGTGTTGGAGCGCTTCATCTGGACAGTACGTTGGATGCACCCCGCCCAGCACCACTTTCTTGCCGCGTTTTCGAAACTCTGCGGCGATCTCATAGGCCCGTGGTGCAAAGCAGGTCATGACCGAAAGCCCCACCAAGTCGCAGGGATGATCGAAATCGATATCTCGCACGGCTTCGTCGATCAGCTCGACGTGCCAGGTCTCCGGAGTATAGGCCGCGATCACCGGCAGGCTCAACTTCGGAAACCACACCGCCCGTCGCTCCGAAGCCGTCAGGTGGTAGGGGTTATTCCTTGGATAAGGATCAACCAACAAGAGGGTCTTCGTCCTTGTCGTCAACCTCGTAGGTCGGATCAGCTCCATCGGTTTTTCCTCCTGAGAGTCAGACATGCCCACTGTCAACCAGGCCAACGCTTCCGCCCAGTTGTCGCGCCGCGTACTCCCGCAAACACACTCACGCGTACTATCTGGTGCCGACCGGTCTTAACGGCGGCAGCTCCGGCTCAGAAGAGGGTTCGGCCATGCCTGGTTCCGCTTGCTGTCGTTGGGCGGCTTGTGCGCGCTCCTGCGCTTCCATCTCCTGCTCCTTTTGCAACCGGGGGGCGATTCCTACATCCTCCGGCGCGATGGGAGACCCGACAACGCCGCAGCCGGCGGTGATCATCATGGCTGCCAGGGTAAGCCCGAATGCGGTGACGGGGTCTCGTTCTCTCGTCATGCCAGCGCTTTCTCCAACGCCTTGATTCTCGCCTCGACCCGCTTACGCGCTGTGCCGCCGATCTGGGCTTTTCGCTCGACCGCACCCTCCACCGTGAGCACCTCCAGGACGTCTTTGTCGAACCGCTCGGAGAATGATCGGAGTTCGTCCAGTGTGAGAGACCCCAAGTCTCGCTGGTGATCCAGGCAGAACCGCACGATCCGGCCGGTGATGGCATGGGCTTCACGGAAGGGGACGCCTTTGAAGACGAGATAGTCCGCCAACTCCGTGGCCAACATGGCGCCCGAGGCGGCCGCGCGCTCCAGGACGCGGCGGTTGACCTTCAGCCCTTTGATCAACTCCGCAGAGACCTTAAGAGAGGCCGATACAGTGTCCAGCGCGTCGAACAGCGCTTCCTTGTCTTCCTGGAGATCACGATTGTAACTCAATGGGAGTCCCTTAAGCGTCGTCAACAGCGCCAGAAGATGGCCGTAAACCCGGCCGGTTTTCCCCCTCACCAGTTCCGGCACATCCGGATTTTTCTTCTGCGGCATCATACTGCTGCCTGTGCAGAAAGCATCCGGCAGGTCCACGAATTGGAACTCCTGAGAAGTCCACAGAATCAGTTCTTCGCTGAGCCGAGACAGATGCATCATGATCAGGGAAAGCGCGGCCATCACCTCGATGGCGAAATCGCGATCGGAAACAGCGTCGAGACTGTTCTCCGTCACGGCAGTAAAACCCAACAGACGCGCGGTGTACCGGCGATCGATTGGGTAGTTCGTGCCGGCCAGCGCTCCCGAACCTAGCGGCATCACGTTCAATCGGGCCAGGGCGTCGTTGATCCGTCCCTTGTCTCGCTCCAGCATCTCGACGTAGGCCAAGAGGTGGTGAGCCAGCAGCACCGGCTGGGCGCGCTGCAAATGCGTATAGCCCGGCATGATCACATCCAGGTGCGCCCGGGCCTGAGAGAGGAGCGCACGTTCTAACTCTTCAATCCGGCCAGTCATCGCCTTGAGCGCATCGCGCAGGTACAGGCGGATGTCCAACGCCACCTGATCGTTTCGGCTGCGACCGGTATGCAGTTTCCCTCCTAGGGGCCCGATCAGCTCCGTCAGCCGGCGCTCGACAGCCATGTGGATATCCTCGTCGCCGGGGACGAAAGGGAAACGTCCTTCATCAAGCTCTGCCTTCACCGCCTCCAGCCCGCGGATCATTTCTGCTGTCTCGCGAGGGGTCAGCACACCGGCCCGCTCCAGGGTCTTACAATGGGCGATACTGCCCTGAACGTCATGCGCGTAAAGCCGCCGATCAAAGGCGAGCGACGAGGTGAACTCCTCCACCAGCCGATCAGTCCGGTCGCGAAACCTGCCCGACCACAGTTTGGCCGTCTCATGTGACGCGGAAGGCGCGGTGCGTAAACGACTGGCAGCCGCTCCCCTCTCTTCCCGAACGCCGCGTTGCTTCTTTCCACCCATGTGTTCCCTGCCAGCGCGCATCGAGAAAGACTCTTCGCCAATTTACACCTTTTTCTTTTGCCGTTGCGCGCGGATGGCGAGCCGTAGCGCGTTCAACCGGATGAAGCCTTCCGCGTCCTTCTGCCGGTAGACTTCGTCTTCTTCGAACGTTGCCAGATCCAACCGGTAGAGCGACCTGGGCGATTTGCGGCCGACGACCGTGCAACCGCCCTTATACAATTTCACCCGGACCGTTCCGGTGACATCCTGTTGAGCCTCGTCGATCGCTTTCTGCAGCATCAGCCGCTCCGGGCTGTACCAATATCCATAATAGATCAATTCGGCGTAACGGGGAATCAAACTGTCGCGAAGATGCAAAACTTCCCGGTCCATCGTCAGCGACTCGATTCCCCGGTGCGCGGCATGCAGAATCGTCCCGCCCGGCGTTTCGTACACGCCGCGGGACTTCATGCCGACATAGCGATTCTCAACCAGGTCCACGCGGCCCACCCCATGCGCCCCGCCCAGCCGATTGAGATGCGCCAACAGCGTTGCAGGGCTCATGCGCTTGCCGTCCACCGCGACCGGGTCTCCGCGTTCGTAGTCGATTTCGATTTCCCTGGGCTTGTCCGGCGCCTGTTCGGGCGAGACAGTCATCTGAAAGATTTCTTCCGGCGGCGCCTCCCAGGGATCTTCTAAAATCCCACCCTCATAACTGACATGAAACAAATTGAGGTCCATGCTGTAGGGCTTGGTCTTGGTCGCGGTCACCGGAATGCCATGCGCCTGTGCATACTCGATGAGTTCCCGTCGCGAACGAAACGCCCACTCGCGCCAGGGCGCAATGATCTTGATCTTGGGATCGAGCGCGAGGTACGTGAGTTCAAATCGGACCTGATCGTTTCCCTTTCCCGTCGCGCCGTGCGAGACGGCGTCCGCGCCTTCTTTCCGTGCGATTTCAATTTGACGTCGGGCGATCAGCGGCCTGGCGATCGAGGTTCCCAGCAGATAGCTTCCTTCGTAAACGGCGTTCGCCCGCAGCATCGGAAAGATGTAATCTTTCACAAAGACCTCACGGAGATCTTCGACATAGACTTTTGATGCGCCCATGGCCTGCGCCTTCGCCTTGATGGCCTTGAGATCCTCGCCTTGCCCGAGATCGGCGCAGAATGCCACCACCGCGCAGCCGTAGGTTTCCTGCAACCATTTAAGAATGACGGACGTATCCAGCCCGCCCGAGTACGCCAACACCACTTTCTTGATGGGGCTCCGTAACACGCGTGGCTCCTTCCGTCTATCGCCGGGTACCCGATGCTCTAGAGAATGCCGCAAATGCTCCTCTTGCCTTTGGCGCTCTTCCCAGCCACGTGACCAGGATGGCCTTTTGCATGTGCAGGCGGTTCTCGGCCTGATCCAGGACGACGGATTGCGGACCATCCAAGACCTCAGCCGTGATTTCTTCGCCTCGGTGCGCCGGCAGACAGTGCATGACGATGGCGTTGGGCTTGGCTCGTCGCAAGAGCCGCTCGTTCAGTTGGTAAGGCGACAAGGCTTTCAGGCGACGAGCCTGTTCTCGCTCGCGGCCCATGCTGATCCACACGTCCGTGTAAACCACATCGGCTTCCTTGACCGCTACGATGGGATCTTCGCCAATCTCGATGACGCCGCCGGTTTGCTGCGCTTCCAACCGAGCGACGTCGACGATATGTTGATCCGGCTGATAGCCAGCCGGACAGCCGAGGGCAATCGCCATCCCCATCTTGGCCGCCGCTTCGATGAGGGAATTGGCCACGTTATTGCCGTCGCCGACATAGGCGATCTTGATTCCTCTGAGGCGGCCCTTTTTCTCGCGAATAGTCAGGAGATCTGATAGCGCTTGGCAGGGGTGGCTGAGATCGGTCAGTCCGTTGATGACCGGGATCGTCGCCTCTCTCGCCCATTCTTCGACGGTGGCATGATCGTAGGTCCGGATCACCAAGCCGTCCAGGTATCGCGAAAGCACCCGCGCCGTGTCAGCGATGCTTTCTCCGCGCGAAAGTTGGATGTCGGCCATTGGTAGGACGATCGCCTGCCCTCCCAATTGATTCATGCCGGCTTCGAACGAGACCCGCGTCCGCGTGGACGGTTTTTGAAACAGGAGCCCAAGCATCTTGCCGGCCAGCAACCGAGGGCTTTTGCCACGACGGTGAGCGCGCTTCAAGTCGGCGGCCAGGTGCAACAAGGCGTCGATGTTCCGTCTGGGAATAGGGCCGACATGCAGCAAGTCTTTCCCAAGCCCCTGGCCGGGCTCTCCATGAGTCACGGTGGCAGCACGTCCCGCCATGGCGCCCTCCTCGCGCAGTGTGTCACGCTCGTTTGTTGAGTATCTGCGACAGTGCGTCCAACATACGATCGATGTCGCGCTGGGTGATGATCAGCGGAGGGAGGAACCGCAAGACCCGTTCCATCGTGCAGTTGATCAAGAGTCCGCGAGCCAGGCAATCCATCACAATCGGTTGGCCGTCGATCGTGAGTTCCATCCCTTGGAGCAAGCCAAGGCCGCGTACCTCTTTGACGACGCGATGGCGATCTTTGCACTCCGCCAAGCCCTTGGCGAGGTAATCTCCCATCCGGCGGGCATGGTCCAAAATCCGCCCTTCCAGCAAGACCCGTAGCACGGCTAACCCAGCAGCGCAAGCTAGCGGATTGCCGCCGAAGGTGGACGCATGGGTCCCGGGTGTAAAGACTTCCGCCACCTGGGCCGTCGCAAGGCAGGCCCCGATCGGGACGCCGCCGCCCAGCCCCTTGGCCAGGGTCATGATATCCGGCTCGATGCCGAATTGCTCGTACGCAAAGAGGGTCCCCGTGCGGCCCATACCGGTCTGAACCTCGTCGAAAATCAACAGGACATCGCGTTGCCGGCACAATTCCCGTAAGCCCTTTAAGTAAGTACGGTCTGCGACGTAGACGCCGCCTTCGGCCTGGATCGGTTCCAGCATGACGGCGGCCGTTTTGGCGGTAATGGCTTTTTCCGCCTCCGCCAGATCGTTGAACGCCACATAGCTGAACCCCGGCACGAGCGGGTCGAAGCCTTTCTGCACTTTTTCCTGTCCGGTCGCAGTCAGGGTTGCGAGGGTCCGGCCATGAAACGAATTCCGCATCGTGATAATGTCATGCCGACCTGGCCCATACTTCTCGAAGGAGTAGCGCCTGGCCAACTTGATGGCGGCTTCGTTGGCTTCCGCTCCGCTGTTGCAGAAAAACACTTTGTCGGCGAACGAATGGTCGACTAGTGCCTGAGCCAATCTGACCTGCGGCTCGGTGTAATACAGATTGGAAGCGTGGAGTAGATGCTGGGCCTGCTTTTGGATAGCCAACGTCAAGTCCGGATGTGCATGCCCCAGGACATTCACTGCGATTCCAGCAACAAAATCGATGTATTCCCTACCTTCCATATCGTAGACACGGCTGCCCCGGCCACGTACGATCGAGATAGGCTGCCGTGCATAGGTCGCCATCAGATAGCGTTCCGCGTCTTGTTTCAACTCCTCTGTCGGCATCGTGCACCATCCTTTATGACCTTTATGAATTGGCGGACACTAACACACCGATCAGGTGAAAGCAATATCAAACTCGATGACCGAGTCTTCTATCCCTTTCTGAACATTGAGAAATTTCATCAACGCGCGATGTGAGCAACGCCCCGAGACTGTGATAAGCTCAGCGCATGAAATCCTGTGAAACCTGTCGCCAGGTCAATCCGGACGACGCCCGCTTTTGTCAGCAATGCGGGACCGCACTTTCCCCTTCTCAGGCAATCCACCCTGAGTGGGATGAAGTGCAACTCTGGCGGAAGTTCATCGGCCCCAATGCCGATCGCTATCTGGAAACGTTCAAGAAATTTTCCGGCCCGTCAGGACCCCGCTTTGCCCTCACCTGGAATTGGCCGGCGTTTCTCTTCGAACCCTTCCTCTGGTTTCTGTACCGCAAGATGTATCTGTATGCGTTGGTCTATGCAGTCGGGCCGGTCGCGGCATTTTATTTGACGCGGGATCTGTCGGCGGATTTGGTCTGGCGAATCATGGCAGGAGCCAGCGCGAACTACATCTATTACTGGCACATCAAGGAGCAGTTGGCAAAGATCAAAACACTGCGGAACGTGGATGCGTCCAGCCGGGACCGGATCCTGAACGATTCGGGAGGAGTTCAGCCTTACGTCGTGTGGGTCGGCGTCGGGTTGTTCGCCTTGAAGGTGGCGCTCCTCGTCGCTATTCTGCGAGAGGGGCCGCCCGAGTCTCCCAGAACCGCCCCTCCGCGCGCTCAGCCAAGATCCACCTGCACAAGTGTGCGGATAAGGATGCCGGACTTTTTCATTCGTTAGGCGGGCGCCAACGGGGCGCGGGTACGTTGCCACGTGATCCAAGCCTGAAACCACTCGAAATCATGGCCGTATGCGGCTCCCCCCGAGTCGGCCGCAGCTTGTTTCTGTTCGAATTGCGTGTAGGTCCGCGGCCAGTTCTTCTGCCACCAAGATTTCAGCTCCTCCGCGCCGTTTGGCTGGGCGATACCGGCTGCCGCGCAGACCTCGGCCACGAGCGGCCAGTATCGATCTTTGCCCAACCCCAGTGTCTTGAAATGTTCGCGCAAGAGAAAGACCACCCATAGTTCCGCGCTGTTCTTTTTATTGTGTTTGAACGGTTGGGTTTGCCGGAGTGGAACCGGATCGAAGTTTTTGATGACCGACGTGTAATCAGGCCCGCCATAACTGCCGGCTACCTCGGCGATACCTTCCAGCATCCGGGCGAGTTCCACTTCCACCACTGGCATGGTTCCCTGGGATTTCTTGCCTGAGTCGGCGGAGATGGTGAGCGGATTGGGGGCCGTCAGCAATTCGATTACAGGTTTCAATTCCCTCAACCGTTCGACCGCGCGTTTGAGGATTTGCTCGGATTCCAGCCAATAATCCTGATCGTTTTTCGACAGGCGTTCTCGTCCCGGCGGTGGAAGCACGGGCGGAATCCAATACCGGATCAAGACGAACAACAGGTAGTCGATGTTTCCGCCTACCCCTCCGATTCGTTCCAACAATCGACCTGGACCGAGCGCGTGGGCAAAGAACTGCTCCGCACGTTCGCCGACGCCCAGGTTCCGCGCCATGTCGACCCACCAGCGCTTAAGCTCCCGCCAGGATCGATCTTCAGGATCGGGAACGGAGGCCATGACCCATTGCCCATAGAAGAAGCACTATCACGACAGGCCGCATGGTACTGACTGGATGGAGCGATTGCAAGAAGCTCACGACAATCAAAGTTTCGCAGTTCGAAGCTTGACTTGGCGCGGCAATTGCGTATCCTGGGGACAGAGGGAAGCAAGCCATCTTGACCGGAGGAGCGATTGACTGGAGGAACGATTGAAATGGGCAGGCTGGTGCTGCTGCGTCACGGCGAATCGCAATGGAATCGGGAAAACCGATTCACTGGCTGGGTCGATGTCCCCCTCTCGGCAAAGGGTGAAGAAGAAGCCCGGTCTGCGGGCAAGAAGCTGATCGGGTATCGCTTCGATCGGGCCTTTACATCGGTGTTGACCAGAGCCATCGAGACGCTGCGGATCGTTTTGGAGGTAATTGGGCAGTCCCACATTCCAATCGAAAAAGATCAAGCTTTGAATGAGCGCATGTATGGCGAGTTGCAGGGGCTGAACAAGGCTGAAACAGCGAAGAAATACGGCGAACAACAGGTTAAGTTGTGGCGTCGGAGTTATGACATCCGTCCTCCCGGCGGAGAAAGTCTTAAAGATACGGCTGAGCGCGTGCTCCCCTATTACGAATCTCGCATCAAACCCCATCTCCTGGCTGGCGAAACGGTTCTGGTCGTTGCCCACGGCAACAGTCTGCGCGCCCTGGTGATGCACCTCGATCGTCTGACGCCGGACCAGGTTCTGGAGCTCAACATTCCGACCGGTGCTCCCTTGCTTTACGAATTTGGCGCCGAGGGAACGGTCGTGGTGTGTCGGTATCTCTAGCCTTGGCGGGTCAGTTTCGGTTCCGCTGTCTTGGCTGGTCCGTCGCGATCGTGAGTACGTTTCCCCCCGTTCGCGCAAACCGATCGTGTCGACCCAGCATTGCGGCGATGGGAGCCAGATTCGCCTGGATAACCGTCGTGCATAGAGCGGGTTTCGGATTCGATTGCCGATCATCGCAGCCTCAGACCGGTCAGCCTTATCCCGAAGTCGGCGGAAGCTTGTCCTGTAGAGATCGTCATGATAGAGTCCGCACGGCTGTGGTGCCGAAACAGGAGAGCGGAATGAGCGGAGTGGGGGCCAGATTCTTAAGGAGGATGATCTTCTCGGGGATACTGGCGGCGGTGTTGACTTTGCCGCTCCTGGACCCTGCACAGGCTGATGAAAATCGCTGGGGATTCGGTACAGACCTCGGTTTTTGGAGCGGAACCACCGATGGGACGGTCTTCGCACTGGGATTCAATCTTGACTATTACTTGGATCGTTCGTTCTCCTTCGGTCCTATGATGTTGTGGGCGCCGACAGGAGACCTAATGCAGATCGCGTTTGCCGGGATTGCCAAATACCATGTGCGGCTCAACAACGGCATAAACCTCGTGCCGTTTGCGGGGATCGGTTTAGTGCACGCAGATCTAGATCGCGGAACGGGGCCGAGCCGCGTCGATCGTAACGATACCAGCCACTTCATTCCACTCGGTCTTTCCGCCGAATTCCAGGCGACCCGAAACATCGCACTGGCCACGACGCTGATGGTCAATCTGCATCACATCACCCTCTCTCCCCCGGTTCCCACCGACAACACCAGCGTGGCCGTGATGTTCGGAATCCGGTTTGGACCTTAGACGGTTAGAACCCCCTCGCATTGCAAGCCCCGGATCTGCGCTGAACGTCGAGCCTTCCTTATCCCGCCGGACAGTTATCCAGAGTCAGGGGCCACACGGGTTTGACTGGCTGATCCGCAAGTCACGAAACTGGGGCCTTGAGACGAGTCGGTTGGGGGTGGGATTCGGTCTCCCGCGCAGCCGGTTTTCTCAAGAAGGAGCTTGCCGCTGCGGGGCGAGGCGACGCGGGCCGGTCGCCACCGAAACATCTTAAAGCAGATTGGGAGAGAAGAGGTTGGCCTGCTGAGGGGACTCGGCGCAGTCTTCGTGTTCTTCGATGTGCGGATTCGGATTGGCTTCTAAACCATAGACGCAGCCTTCCGCGTCAAGCCAGGGATCGATCCGTGCCACTCACTCAGTCCGAAGGCGCGAGAGACCCGCTTGGCCAGATGCTGAATCTGCTCCGTCATGCCATCAGAAAGGTTCTTGGCTTCGCACGACCGGATGCCGTACTTCTCCTGATATTTCTGTCTCCATTTCACCCGCTCGGTGGCAATGCGGCGTGCCTCATCGGACATCTTGTCCATCAGCAATCTCCACACTGGAAGCACCTAGAGATAGGAATTTCCCAGTGCGCTGACACAGTGTTCCCGTCCCTCGATGGATCGCTTGATGATGGCGTCTGTGCCGACGCGGGGATGAAAGAATGTCACGCGTTCCTGCAACGTGCCGTCGTCTTCGACGATGGACGCCAGCGAAATCCCAAGCAGCGCCTGCTCGGAGACCGACTGAACGATCAGCAAAAAGGAGAGCTTTTTTTCGGACGTTTTATCGAACGGTCCAAGGGAACGACGATGAACTCGGGAAATGGGATCCGGTGAAACGATAGGACCTTCTTCGACAGCGCCTTGTCGCGCGCCAACCTCAGCCCGCGAGGATTGCAGCCGGCGTATGGAACCCGGAGCAGCTCGGGATAGGACCTGACGTTTTGGTCACACACCCCACGCCGTCAAATGCCTCCAGCAGGATTGAAGGCGATGTGCGGGTTTCCCCTTCTCAACAGCGCTCCGAATGACGCCCAAGTCACTTTTCACGCTGAGCAGACGGCCCATCTTCCTGAGCGTCATGATCACGTCGTACTCAGTCTTCTATTCCACGGTCTTCAGGTTATGTCCGTTGGTTTGCTCGAGGGGGAACGAGGTCTTCGTGCATCAGAACTAGAATACGGAGTTTTCTCATCGTGCTACCCGATGTCGACTGCTCTGCAGATCGTGCAACGCTTGCACGGTCAGCAGTACTGTGAGATCGAGCTTTGCCTGGTTTTTCCGAATAGCAAGCCGGAGATTGAGTTCGCGGCATCGGGTGATCATGCTCTCAAGCACTGGGTCGATGGCGTATTGAGACTCGCCCGTCCATCCAGCGACCTTAAAGGCGGCCGCGGTCTTGTTTCCGGCGAAGGCAGCGGAGTTTGAAAACAGTCGACGAAGGTCGGCATCGTAAAAATTCGGGCGTTCCACGTTGTAGCGCTTGCGCTGCTGTTCACAATGTTCCCGCAGGGTCTTGCTGACATTCAAAAAAAGAGGATCGATCTCCTGCTTGGACAGCCCCTTCAGCGGGACATCGGCCAGCTTCCGCATGAGCTGATTCATGTGTATTCCAGTTTCTTCAGAGCAGGTTACCCCGGGTAGCGGTCACGCCACATTGATTCGTGGTCCAGCCAAACTGCCAGGGTTTCGGCGAAGTCTTCGTCCGGATGGCTTTGCGCATACCCAATATCCAGATGGAGCACAAAGCTGCGGTTCTACGGTTTGGGGGTGTAATAATCGTGTAGGGCTGGGACGACTTCCCAAACGACTGGTGCTCCGACTTCGGCGAGCAGGGACGCGTTTTCAATGGCATGTCCGGCTTCATGGCGCAAAATGCGTATGCTCCATAACGGAAGTGTCTTCCTCCTCTCCAGCATTTGACTGAGTTCGAGTCGAGCGTGCCGCAGGTGCGCGAGATAGAATAAGATGGCGATCCCAGGAATTCCATCCGGTGTGAACTATTTATCGGACAGCCAGAAGTGTGGCCGGAAGACCAATTGTCTGGAGGCAAGTTCTGCATACAACCGAGCAATCTGTTCAGTGAGGAACCTTCCCTTGAGATCCAGCCGGAGATCGCACAGTGTCAGATCCAGAAGCATATTGTCTGGCCAAGCCGCCCAAAGCTGGTTGACCGCTGCGCCGGAGAGGATTGTCGTCTGGCCGTGCTGCGTCACGGGGTCTGACCTCTTTCGTCTTCGTAAAAACGCTACGATCGCTGGCTCGGCCTCTGCACTGTTTTGCGGTCCTACTCCTTGACACGTGCAGGGTGGCATAGAGGCCCCTGCTCGTTTCGGGACGGATAAGCGCTAGTTATAGAGCACTTGGCTGACCCTTTCCTGTTGAAGCGGCTATGTTCTCTCCGCAGTGTGATTCTGTGCCAGGTAAAGGATTTATGGGAGGCGGCAGGGGCTAACACTCCGGATATTCGCTTTCATTAACTGCGGATCGCCTTGCAATATAGAAAACTGCCGGGGGTATTGGCGTGAACGTTTCCGATGCAGTGGATCAGCCCGCATATTTTCTCTTAGCAAGGGGAGCGTCGCAGAGACATTTGAAACCTGGAATCGGTAGGAGAATAGAAATAATGAGGGCAGGTTGGATGGAGTAAGGCTCTCCATCGGATGACAAAGGTGACAAACTGAAGGGGCCGCGGGTTCACCTGAACCCCCAGCCCCTTCACTGATGCGTCCCGGCGCCGTGGTTACAGCCAGTTCACGCGCTCGGCCGGGCGGATGTAGATCGGCTCTTCCACCTGCTGCCGCACGACCTCCTTGCCCGACTTGTTGAAGCCCAGCACGGTGTCGTTGTACATCTCGAACCGCTTGCCG
>JBPKLU010000006.1:0-257974 GCA_051293815.1 Nitrospiraceae bacterium
CAGGCCGGCCTCTTGGCCTCCAGCCGAGCGCAGCGGACCTTGGGACCGCAGGCCCCCGCCGGCACCGATTCTCACCTACCGGCCGAATCAAATTTGGGTCACTGATGCGCCGAGCACCAGCACGCTGGAGAACGGCCTGGGCACTGTCTTTGTAGCAGTCGATCATTGACACTAGAGGGCGTCGGGATCCATGCCGCGAGGACCGCGACGCACGTCGAGGCCCTGGAACCACTCCGCCAGGGCGTCCGGCATGATCACGGCAGCCAGTCCAGGAGCGACGATTTCCAAGCCGGGTTGGGTTTCTTCGGGATCACATCCAGCCCGGCCTTTGTCCGGGCGCCTGAGAGCTTCGGCATCGCGGAACGGTTCACCCGGACGCTCAAGGAGCAGCTCCTCTCGGTACGGACGTTTCGCACGGTCGAGAAGTTGCGCGTGGGGCTCCAGGCCTGGCTGGTCACGGAGCACGAGCAGGGGCTGGTCGAGCAGCATGGCTTTCGCTCGCTGGTCCAGGTGCGCCGCGAGCTCCTGGCCATGCCAGAAGCGGCGTGAAGACTCCCAACCTCGTGTCCAAGAAATCGGGGGCGGTATCCCAGGGTCTTGGAGTTAGACCCTCCTTCCCCTTCTCCGAGCGTGTTTCTCACCCAGAAAGACTTCTGTCGACCTTAGTCACTCACTCACCTCTAAGCCACGTCATCGCAGCCGCAGTCCTTCATGTGCCTGTGGCGAAGCCCCAGGGTGATGGGAAGGTAACCAGACCCTTGCCCGAGGATAGCCACGAGCAAAAAGCACTGACAGGTTCGAGGCACGAACAATCGTGTTGACCTCGCTTACTTCTGTACAGGGTGACCCACACGGCAAACGGGACAAAACAACAGTCACTACACAACTCATTGATGGAAATGAGAGTTGGTCCAGTTCAACGTCAAACCATTTCCGGTACCGAATTTGCACTTGGTTGGGCAATTGATCTCTTCGTTGGATTGACCGATGAAGCATAGAGACGGAAATGCCAAGAGCTTCGTTTCCCTTTCCCTGTCTCTGCTAAGGTTAGACGGTGAGAACAGATAAGCGATTTTCCAAGAAGGCGCCTTCCCGGGCCACCAAGAAGGGTATTGTTGGGTTCAGCAAGAAAACTGCTCTTCTTGAAGAAGCCGTCATGCAGATGAATGCCGGCAAGTATGGCCGGGCGTCTGCTGTGTTGAAGGATCTGCTGGCGCTTGATCCCCAGAATCTCGAAGCACGTCGGCTTTTCGCCACCCTTCACCTCAGGCTGGGCAGCCTCATAACGGCTCGAGCGGCGTTCGAGTCGCTGGTGATGGAGGCGTTGCAGCGTCAGGATTATTGGCTTGCCGAGTCGCTGCTCAGAGAATATCTCGCCGCTGGCCCGCGTTGTGTCCCGTTTCTGGAATTACTGGGCTACGTGTACGAAGAGAAGGGCGACCCGATGGCCGCGGTCGCTGAATACGGGAAAGCTGTTGAGGTTCTGGTCGAGGATCCGGATCCTGACCGTCCGCAGCGGGCCGCTGAGCTTTACGCCAAGATCCGCCAGTTGGCCCCAGCAAGTCCTATCGCCTTGAGACTGGCTCCCATGTTCGATGCCAGAACAGGCGAATTGGCTGTGATGCCCCATGTTCGCACGCCCGAAGGGGCGGTCAACGGATCCGAGAGGCAGCCGAGTAGCTCATCGGTTTGCGAGGGAGTTCATCAGAATGACGCTCTTGTTCGGCTTCCATGGGAAGCAGCCGAGGGAGAGACGAAATCATCCGTTAGCCCTGAAAGGGAGTCGGAGGGGGGGCCTGGCTGGGCGAGTCAAGAATCAACGCCCTTGTTAGAGGAAGGAACATCCGAGAACGAGTCGGATGAAGGCCGAAGTGCTTCAGTGACCTTCACCTCAGAGGAAACGCCTGCCCCTGCCAGCGAACGAACTGATCTCATTGCTTCTGCCCAAGACGTGGCCGACCTGAGTGTGCGAGCAGATACATCCTGCGCACTTTCCGCCGTGCACACACCGGATGCCCAGCCAACTGTCCTGGCCTGTGAGAAGTCGGAAGGCGACCAGCTATCGAGTCCGGTCGGTGAAGCGACATCGCCGCCTATTGGGTCCGGATTCTCGAGCATGCCGGTCTCGGAGGCGACGATCCCATCTGCTGCGGGCTCGGATGCGTTGGCGGCTCCGATGCCGTGGGAACAGGTGGAAGCGACGACGGTTGCTATCCCCCGATCGGAGTCCGAGAGCGATGATTCTGTTGGGCAGGAAGCCAAGACCGCGCCGCCGATCGATGAACCCGTTCCAATCCCTCTCCCGCACGAATCGGATGCAGGAACAGGAATTCTTGCTGAGCTACAGAAGCCTTCTCCGCCAGGATGGGGAATGCCCCTGACCGAGGACAGAGACGCTGTGCCGTCCGGACCCGCGGTGGGAGAATCGGCGTCGCCAGTGCCAACGGTCACGAAGACACACGGGGAAGGTTTGCTGTCTGGTCCAATGCCTTGGGAGCAGGTAGAGGACACGGCGGTGTCGATTCCCCCGTTGGAACCGGGAACGATCAAGACAAACGGTGAAGCCTCGGCTGCCGACCCCGATGGGTGTGAGTCGATCATCGGACAGATTGGAGAAGAATGGGCTGCTGCCGGGGCTTTTGCGATTGACAAAATCGATGCAACGGAAGAGGCAGTCACGGAAAGTCAGTCTGAAGCGACAGGGTCGAAACTGCCCGAGACCGAGCAAGAGGTCTCGCCAATTGGGGTGACGCCGCCTTTCTCCTTACGACCGGAGCCGGAGGCAGACTCTTCTGCGGAGCCACTGCCAGTGCGGGAATCCGTCATCGAGTCGGTTGCGGACACGCCCCAAGGACGTCTCGCGGGTCATCCAACGGGGCTCCCGATTGCTGCGGCTGAGGTTGAGCAGCGGGTGGTTCAGCAAGCCAATCATGTTCTTCAAGAGAAGGCCTCGACCGTGCACGAATTCCGCCTGAAGGAAAAGGCAGACGGAGGCGTGGAGTCGATGGAACTTCCGCCGGCTACTGAGACTGCCTTGCAAGACTTGCAAGAAAGGCAGGATCTCGACTCACGGCAGCATTCCGACCAAGAGGGGCCGAGTGCCAACCAAGAAGATCTCGCACTGCTCGAACTTCCTGTTGGCGGAGCAATAGCGGTCGAGCCGCGATCACAAGACTGTGTTTTCGTTCCTGGGGAAGAACCGATCCATTTCGTTTCCGCTGAGCCAACAGAAACGACACCTCCTCCCAGCGATGTAGCCACGGCATGCACGCCGATGGTTCCACCAGTGGTTTCCCCAGCAGTCCCTCACAGCGGAATTGCCTCCGACACGACTGTGGTACGTAATCAGGCCGGCTCCGGCAAAAGCGTGCTGTCGGCTGTCGATGTGTTGTTCGGGAGTGCGGAAGGGCGAGTCGCAGCGACGCCGGCATCCATGCCGGCGTCGCTGAGGTCGCGGGGTTGGCTGCCATTGGCCCTGGCACGTTTCTGCCTAGGCGGTATGGCGGTTATCTGGCGTAGTCTCGCCACGATGCACTCGCTCGTGAAAGCGCTGCTGATGCTTGCCGTAACCGGCATGGCAGGGCTGGCTGTAGGGGTCGGTTTGATTGGGTTGGCCTGGATAGTGATGGAAGAACAACCCAGCAACGCCTTCCACAACCTCAGTAGTGTCCCTGAGCAGACAGGACTGGATCCCGGAAAGAACGGTTACCTCCTGCTCCTGGGGTTCGATGCCGACCCCTCTCGTGATCCCGTGCAGACTGGCTACGAGAGAAAGTTCACGGCCACCGACCTCGAACTCTCCAAGTCTTGCAGGGGGGGTGTCGGGGGAACGACGTTCGCAATCCAAAGAACGACATCGGCTAGCACTCTCTCAAGTTGGTTCCGGACGTCCGATCCTGCCGCACTGTTCAAGAATCAGGCCGGCTGGATCAGAACCTGGCTTTCGCAATATGAAACATCGCTCGACCGGTATCGTCGGTGGCTGAAGTTGCCATTCGAGGACTGGGGTTATGGCCGACTCGTGAGCCCAAACTGTCCCGCCATCCTGGCAGCCCATCGACTCTACATCGCCGAAGGGTTTTCGGAAAGCGTCGAGTTGGGCATCGCCCAGTTGGAAACAGATCTGGCTGCCTGGAGGACAGTGCTGGCTCAGGCCAGAACGTTGCCGATCAAAATGATGGCAGTCGATGCACTCAATGACGATGTTGCGGTCGTCTCGGGTCTGTTGACCCGGCTTGACCTGGAAGAAAAATTCGTGCCCCGGTTGATGAAAATGGTTCGACCGCTGGATCAGGTCGAGCAGTCGCTGCGCTGGCCGATGCAAAGTCAGTTCGTGATTGCGTCAAAGGCCGCCGATCCCGGCTTCAAGCAGGAATACCCCGAGGATCGACCGTTCTATGTGTCGATCGTTGCAGCGATGCCGCTTCCTAAGCAAAAGCGGCTGAATGCGTATGCCGAATATTACGAGGCAGCGATGAAACAAGGCGAGGGCCCGCGCGCATTCGCGCCTGAACTGTACAGTTATGTCCGGACTCCCCCGCGGGGCTGGTTGGATTACCTACTGAATCCGATCGACAATGTGGTGGGCCTGGAGCCGTTGCCTCCGTGGGACCTGTACAGGAATGAGGTGCTCGAAACCGATGCGCGTTTCCGGCTGGCTAGCCTCCAGGCCTGGATTAGACAAAGCCCGCACGGCGCCGATCTCTTGGCGCGCATCGCCAAGGCAGGCCAAAGCGTCTACGATCCGTTCACTGGGTTGCCGATGCTGCTCAGTACCAAGAAGAACTTACTGTACAGTGTCGGCAAAGACAGGAAGGACGACGACGGAGATCCTCGACTTGATGTGACCGTGTTGATCCCCCACGTTACTCCTTTCGCCACGACCAAGGGCCATCGAGCGGCTCCTTAAATAGTTCTCGACCTCTACGGAGTTGCAGTCACTTTTGTGGCCTCTTTCACCGGCGGTTCAATCTTAATCTCAGGACCCTGGACCTTCGGCAGAAGCCCTGCACCCTCTTTCTTCAACACCCGCTGGTTGTTCGGGTCTATGAGATTCTGGACAACATGGCTGTCGTCGAACGCTGCGGCTTCGAGGGCTGCCTTTTCGCCGCTTGCATTGGTCTGGCCGGGATCGTTCGCCAAAGGCTGTCCCGTGACCGGACTGACTGCCTTTCCCATCGGATATCCAGGGTGCTTGGGCAGCATCGCGGGATTGGCCAGCGCAACGGATGCGCAGATCCCCCCGCTGATGACTGCCGATACGGCGACAAGAGAGAATCTCATGACAGACCTCCTTTTGTGAAAAAAAAGCCTTCTCGGGGCCGGCCCCAAGAAGGCACACGCATCGCTCCCTGCCCAGGTTGAATCCGAGGTGCCTGACGTCGCTTACCCCGGTTTCATGACGAGTTGACTCCCCTGATCGAGAGCCACGTTGTAAACAACATGCTCCTCGCAACCTTGAGCGTCAAGGCCGACCAATTACGTAGAGGGCGAGATCTGCTCATGCTGGCTGATTCCCCGTTTGGAAGATGGCTTGACAGGCCTCGGCGCATTCCACACAATCTACTTCCTTACCGGCTTATCCCGGAGCATCGCTATGCGACAGCACAGGGGGGGCCAAGGCAAGTCCGGCATGAAGCAAGGTGTAGTGTCACGTTCGCCTATTCCGACCAGGATCGTTTCCAACGAGGAGTTCAACCCTCCGCCTCAGACGCAGGCCCAAGCCAGGGTTGAGGCCCTTGTCACTTCGCTCGCGGATGAAGCCTCGCGCCGATTAGGGGTCACGCGCCGGGACTTTCTCAGAACCACAGGCGGTATGGCTACGGCGTTGCTTGCCATGAATACCGTATTCGGTAAATTCTTCGATGTGCAGGCCATAGAGGCGGTTGAGGCTGCCGCGTTCGCCGAGCGGCAGGGCGAACCATCCTTCATCTTCGATGTCCAAACCCATTACGTTGGGGCGCACTATGATCCGGCGGATGCCGAAACGAAACGCAAAGGGGCGGTGACCAAACAGGCCTTGCTGGGATTGCGCCGCCGTGTGCGCGAAGCGGGACTGAATCCGAAGTTGGTCGGCGATAAGGGCACCATCGATGATCTTTCATGGGAAAATTTCATCAAGGAAGTCTTCCTGGACAGCGAGACGTCGGTGGGATTGATCAGTACGCCCCCAGGACCGTATCCGCAGGACGCGGTGGTTCCCCCGCAAGAAATGGCCCACATCCGGGACGAGATCAATCGCGTCGCCGGCTCGCAGCGGATGTTGGCGCACGGACTTGCGACCCCTCAATTGGGTCAGGCAGATCTGGACTTCATGGAGATGCAGGCAGGCATATTGAGAGTGGACGCATGGAAGTGTTATACGGGCTCTCCGCCCAAGGGGGTCGAGCACGGATGGTGGATGGACGATGAGAAGATCGCCTATCCGATGTTGGAGAAGGCGAAGAAGCTCGGCGTGCCTCGCGTCTGCGTTCATAAAGGGCTTCCGCTTGGACCGGTCGAGGACTACAATCACCCGCGCGACCTGATTAAAGCGGCCAAGGACTTTCCGGATATCGCTTTTCTGGTCTACCACTCCGGGTTCAAAGGCGCCGCCTCCATCGAAGAGACCTTCACAACAACCGGCGAGATTCCATGGACGAGCGAATTCTGCCGAATGAAGCGTGCCGAGCCAGACATCCGCAATATTTACATGGAACTCGGTTCAACGTTCGGCCAGTTGGTGATCACCCATCCGCTCATCTGCGCGCATTTGCTCGGCCAGATCATCGACGCGTTCGGTGCAGATCATGTGCTCTGGGGAACCGATTCAATTTGGTACGGTACGCCGCAGTGGCAGATCGAGGCCTTCCGCCGGTTTCAGATACCGGATCAGTTGATCGAGAAGTACCGGTACCACCCGCTGACGCGCGAGGTGAAGGCGCGGATCTTCGGCCTGAACGCGGCCCATGTGTTCAATGTGGACGTCCAGGCCAAGCGGAACGAAATCCCACAGGATTATGTCAGCCGCATCAGGATGACCTATTTGAAAGAGGGACCCGAACCGAGCCATCGTTTGTATGGGTGGGTTGCGGGCTAGAGGCTGGGGACGAAGCGCAATAGGCCGGAAGTCTAAAGAAGACTGTCCCGTTGTGGCACGCCTCGTCACCCTCGCCGTGTTGAGGGAGACTGACATGAAAAGCGAAATTTTGTATCCAGGCGCGTTTCCGATGGTGCGTGTCTATCTGGCAGCGGGTGAAAGCGTGAAAGCGGAGTCCGGCGCGATGGTGGCGGCGTCTCCGACCATCGATGTCGAGAGCAAGCTAGAGGGAGGCTTGCTGGGCGCGCTCTCCCGCAAGCTCCTCACGGGGGAAAAATTCTTCTTCCAGACGCTCCGGGCGACGCGCGGAGCCGGAGAAGTGTTGTTGGCCCCTACCGTTCCCGGCGACATTGTCGTTCTGGAGCTCGATGGGGTGAATGAGTACCTGGTTCAGAAGGACGGCTTCCTGGCCGGAGCGCAGGAGGTCAGGATCGACAGCCAGATGCAGAGCTTGAGCCGGGGTTTGCTCGGAGGCGAAGGATTCTTCATTCTGAGAATCGGGGGAATTGGGCAATTGATTCTGAACAGCTTCGGCGCGATTCACAAAGTCGAGCTTAAACCGGACGAAGAATACATCGTGGACAACAGTCATCTTGTCGCATGGACAGCCACCACGACCTACAGCATCGAAAAGGCCGCAGCGGGTTGGATCGCCAGTTTTACCTCCGGCGAAGGATTCGTCTGCCGGTTCCGAGGCCCCGGCGTCGTCTATATTCAAAGTCGCAATCCTAGCGGGTTCGGCGCCTGGATCAGGCAGTTCATACCGGTCTCCGAATAGAGGGGAATGGATAACGGGAGGAAAGGCACCGGGATGGAGAGGCAAGCATGCCTCGATGCGGTTCTGTGCGCACGCGCTGGACCCGTTCCTCCCGTACGCCGCTCCCTCGCCCTCACATGACTCACACGCCCAACGCCCTCTGCTTCGGCCATGACCTGCCGGCCACGGGAGTGCCTTGCTATGTCGCCGTTGGTCCAGACGGACTGTCGATCGAATTCACCGACGGGTCCGACCGCATCGTGGTGGAAGCCATCCCGTTCTCTGCGCTCTCGATCGGAGCGGGCGGGTTCGATCACGATCACCTCGTCTTGCAGTGGATGACGAACGGAGCCGGGCGGACGCTCTATCTGAAAGATCCGACGGCCATCGTCGCCTTTCGACAATCTGCTCCGCCGGAGCTCAGGGACCATCTCGAACGGACCGCGGAGCGCGTACGCCGCTCGCGGCGGCGCCGGCGCACTGTCATCGCGGTGTCTGCCGCTTCCCTGCTGGGGGTGCTGCTTGCCCTGTGGTTTGGCTTCGACGCCATCGTGGCGATGGCCATGAATCACATTCCTGTAGCGTGGGAGGAGAAAATCGGAGAGACAGCGCAGCGCGACTTCTTGGCCGGACAGACCGTGGTAGCGGGTGGGCCGGCGGTCGAGGCGGTCCAGGAAATCACCACGCGGCTGACAGCACACATTCCTGACAATCCCTACTCGTTTCACGTTACGGTGGTCCGGAACGACATCGTGAACGCTTTCGCCCTGCCGGGCGGCTATGTCGTGGTGTTCACCGGGTTACTCCAGAAAGCGGAGAATCCGGAAGAAGTGGCGGGCGTCCTGAGCCATGAGCTCAATCATGTGCTCCAGCGGCATGGGCTGGAGCGGATCGTCAAAACATTGGGAGTTGTGGCGGTGGTCACGATTCTGGTCGGCGATCAGCAGGGCTTAATCGGACTGGCAAAGCAATTGGGCGTCGAACTGCTGGCTCTGAAATTCAGCCGCGAGCAAGAGACAGAGGCGGACGTGACAGGGCTGAAGCTACTCCACCGGGCCAAGATTGCGCCGGACGGTATGATCCGGTTCTTCGAGCGGCTTTCGGAATCGGAAAACGGGCGCGTCGAGCTGCTCTCGACGCACCCGATGAGTGCCGCCAGGGCAGAGCGATTGAAGGCAGAAGCGGCCTTGCTGCCCCATCAGACGCCGGAGCCGTTCAGCTTCGAGTGGAGCAGAGTGCAGGAGTCTCTGAGGCAGGACGAGAAAGGCGCGTCATGAGTCCAGGGAGAGGGATGTTTCGCATCGGTGTGATCGCGGACACCCATGGGCTCTTTGATCGGGCCGTCCTGCGGCATTTTCAGGACGTCGATCACATCCTCCACGCGGGTGATATCGGCAGCAAATCCGTCATCGAACAACTGGAACAACTGGCACCCGTCACTGCCGTGTCCGGCAATGTGGATGGATATGGGCGCAGCGGATTTCCCCCGGAGACCGTGATCGAGCTGGGCGGCCTGCGGATTGCCCTCCGACATATCCTCTTCGAAGGCGGGAAGATCACCAGAGAAGGGCGGGCCTTTCTGGAGCGAGCGCAGCCCGATGTCTGCGTGTTCGGTCACACCCATCAACCCACGGCAGAATGGGTCGGCGCGACGCTGCTCTTCAATCCCGGTTCCGCCGGCCCGAAACGCTTCACGCTCCCGCGCGGACTTGGGATCCTGACGATCCAAAACAGTAATATCACGCCGATTCACATCGCCCTGGCGGATCGAGCCGAGTGATCCGGACGAATCCACGACACTTACTCGCGTGCCCCTCATCGGCCCGGATCTTGGAGATGGCTCTTGACTTTGTGTGTCGACGCAATTGTGGTATAACCGCTCACGACTCCGCGGGCATACCTCATCGCTGCGGACTATAACGACAGGAGGAAGACCATGATGAACAAATTCTTGCTACTGCTCTTCGCGCTCGCGCTGATCATTGTTCAGGCCCTTGACGCTTTCGCGGCCGGAAATCCGGACACCGGTCCTGGTTGCGGTCTGGGGAAACTGGCCTGGCAAGACTACAAGGGGCAGAAGCAGATTGCCCCGCAGGTGATGATGGCCACGACGAATGGCACCTTCGGCAGCCAGACGTTCGGGATCAGTTTCGGGACATCCGGATGCACGAACGACGGCGTGATCATGAGAACAGAGCGGACCAATGTCTTCGTCTTCGCGATGTTCGACAATCTCTCGCAGGAGATGGCCAAGGGTCAGGGCGAGCATCTCGCGTCGCTTGCCACCTTAATGGGTGTGCCGGCCGAGCAGCAAGCCGAGTTTTTCGCCATGGTCCAGGAGAAATACACGACACTGATAAAAGCGGGGGAAGCGTCGCCGGTGGCGGTGATTAAGGCCATCGAGGATGCCATGGCTGCGCACCCGGTCTTGGCCAAAGTCGCCGCAGCGCACTAAGCGAGGTCCGGCGAGATCGCCGCTCATTGAGCGCAACCAAACCAAGCAAACGCTGACGGATTTTCCCCTCACTGCTTGCTTGGAAGTGGGCTATAATCACGTGCGTTGTCGCTGCACGGCAGCAAGATCTCTAACCATAAGGAGAGGAGGACTTATGTTGAGAAGGCTACTCATGCTGTTGGTCTCGCTGGTCTTGGTCGCTACGCAGGCCAGTGTGTCGCTCGCCGCCCACCCCGATACGGGGCCGGGCTGTGGGCTCGGGAAGCTGGCCTGGTCGGACTATAAGAACCAAAAGAACATTGCTCCACAGGTTCTCATGGCTACCACCAACGGGACATTCGGCAGCCAGACGTTCGGGATTAGCTCGGGCACTTCCGGATGCACGAACGACGGACAGATCATGAGCGAACAAAAGGTGACGATGTTCGCCGCCATCAACTTCGACAACCTTTCCCAGGAGATGGCGCAGGGCCGGGGCGAGCATTTGGCGTCACTGGCGACGCTGATGGGCGTGCCAGCCGAGCAGCAAGGCGAGTTCTTTGCCCTGACCCAGGAGCGATACACCTCCTTGCTTCAGTCCGGCGAGACCTCGCCGGTGGCGCTGGTTAAGGCGTTGAACGATGCTATAGCCGCGCATCCGGTTCTCGCCAAAGCGTCAACCCGCTGAGCGATTCGAGGGGCTCCGGCCAGGCGGCCGGAGCCCCGCTCTTTCCACGCTCTTATTATTTGTTGCTCCGCCACCGTTGCGTCTCTACATCGTAGTCCTCTTCAGCTTGCCCATTCTTGCTCCTCTCGCTCTTGCGGGCGCATCGGCGGATAACCCCTATCTCGTTGAGTTGATCAATCGAGCGCGAGCCATGAAACTGGCCGACGAACGGGAATGGCACCTTCTCCTGCACTATCGGAAGAATCTGTTCGGCGGCTATACCAGCGAGCAGGACGATCCTGGCTTCTTCCTGTCGCCGAGCGGAAAGACCGACCCGCAGGCGGAATTAGAGGCTACACTGGCCCGATTCTTCTCCGATGAGGTGGTCGGACGCTCGCGTCAGCCGGCGCAGTGCGCCTTTGTCGCCCGCTACCATTGGCTGAAAGAAAAACTGCAATTTGATGATGCGCGTCTACCGCCAATCACGTGCGACCGGTTCGAACGATGGTTGGCCGAATTCAACGCCGAATCGATCACGCTCATCTTTCCCTCGGCCTTCATGAACAATCCGGCCTCCATGTTTGGCCATACGCTGCTGCGGATCGATCAACGTGGTCAGACTGAGCAGACCCGCATCTTGGCGTACACCATCAATTATGCAGCGGACGTTCCGCCGGACGCCGGCCTAGCGTATCCGATCCGGGGGATCTTCGGGGGATATCGCGGCTACTTCTCAACAGTGCCGTACTATCTGAAAGTGCAAGAGTACCGGGACATCGAAAACCGGGATATCTGGGAATACACACTCAATTTGACGCAGCCGCAGGTCCGCCGGTTGCTCATGCACGCGTGGGAGTTGGGCAACGCCTATTTCGATTATTTCTTTTTCAAGGAGAATTGTTCGTATCATCTGCTCTCCCTCCTGGAATACGCCGACCCAAGCCTGCATCTCACCGACCAATTTCTCTTCTGGACGGTGCCGGCCGACACGGTCCGGCTGGTCGCGGCCCAGCCCGGTCTGGTCGGCAATATCGCCTACCGTCCGTCTCGCAGCACGCTCATCAAACGGAAACGGGAAACCCTGTCGGATGCCGAGCGCAGGCTTGCCAATCGACTCATTGAAGATGTGGCTTTGATTCAAACGGAGGCGTTCACCACGCTTCCGCCGAAGCGTCAGGCCTTTCTGCTCGACCTTGCTTCGGATTACTTCCGGTACAAGATCGATGCCGGCGATTCCAGCGCCGCGCTCTACAAAGAGCGGAATCGCGCGGTCCTCACAGCGAGAAGTAGGCTACGGGTTCATCCCGATGACCTTAAGGTCATTCCCTTTGCCAAACAGCCGGAACTGGGGCACAAGACCTCGCGGGCGAGTGTGGGCGGGGGCTGGCGGAACAATGACACGTTCGAAGAGGTGACGGTCCGGGCGAGCTACCACGACTTGCTCGATCCCGAAGTCGGCTACACGCCCGACGCGCAAATCGAGCTCGCGTCGGTCGGCCTGCGGCACTACAATCGGACTGGGCAGACCAGGCTGGAGCGGGCGACGTTGGCCAACGTGCTCTCCCTCTCGCCGATGGATGCCCTGTTCAAGGCGCCGTCGTGGAAGATCAGCGCCGGCTATCAGACCATCCGGCATCGGGAGTGCCGCTTGTGCGGCAACGGCAATGTGAACGGCGGGATCGGCGCGGCGGTGGAAACGCAATGGCGCAACCGGGAGGTCTACTTTGCTTTTGCGGAAGCGGACGTCAACGTGAGCCACGCCTATGAGGAGCGGCACCGCGTGGGCGGTGGCGGGACAGTGGGCATGTACGGAGATCTCACGGATCGCTGGCGCGTGATGGTGACAGGCAGCTACCTGCGGTACCCGCTTGGCGACAAGTCCGACGACGTCCGGTGGTTCGTCGGCCAGCGGTACACGCTCGGACAGAATCTCGCGGTCCGCCTGGAGTACACGCACCGCGATCGGGACAACGACGTGTTGTTCACGGTGCAGGGTTACTTTTAGAAGGACTCTGTGGGCGTTTGGCTGTTGTGCCTGCGCGGCAGGGCGGCACAGAAGAAACAAGGCTACATTCGTGCCGTCGGCGTCATTGTAACATCCGTTCCACAGTGGCGCGCGGAAGCGCAACGGCGCCGACGCCGATGATCTCGCCGGTTTCAACGCGAACGACCTTGGAATTGACTTCAACGCCGTGCGGTCCCAGATCGGCAAAGAATGTGGTCACGACCGCGTCGACGCCCAGCAGCCTGCCTAGTTTCATCGCGGAGTCCTCGTCGAAGCCGCCTGTGTGGGTCAAGACCAGTTCTTTGGTCACTTTGGACAACTGCGATCGTTCCACTAACGTTGCCGTGCCATCCTCATGCAATTTGGCGGTCAGCTTCTCAGTCACATAATTGCAGAACGGTTTATTCTCTTTCCCGGTGGCGTCTTGCGCAGGTAAGACGGCGATACGAACGACACCATGGCCTTTTAGATTCGTTGAGAGGCGGTGCGCTAGCTCTCCGAACTTGGCGTCGATGGTCTTCTGTGCCGCCTCGGGGGTTTGAGCAGACGCCGAATCGCTCCCGGTCGCTCGGGAGGGAGGCGGGGCCTTGACAAACTTTCTCTGAGCCTCTTCGGCGGCTTGCAGCGCGGGAGAGGGGGGAGGAGGTCGATAGCCGGAGATTTCTAGGACCCTGTCGTCCTGGCTATACACGACTTTCGTTTCTTCATCGTGCCCCTGGAACAGTTCAATGAGGCTGTAGATTGGTTCTCCAAGAATTCCGATAAGTGTTAGATAGGCATATCCATAGACGGCAGCTCGTCCTGGGTTCGAGGTATTGCCCATTTCGTAACGATAGGTGTCTTCCCGCTTCCCATCGCCAAGATCTTTGGTGGTAACCGGCTTGCCGAACTCGCGCTCCACGTCCTCGCGCGTGGCGCCAACCTGGAGCGTGTCAAAGTTCGGTTCCGGGTGTCCGTGAAGAGCCATTGCGATCGAACAGCCGGACAATAGAAGCGTCCAGCAAACGCTGACCATGATCGAGGATAATGGGCGGTCAAGAGGCCTTCTCTGGGCAAGCGGCGACAGAGCGGACATAGGTTTCTTTCCTACAAACCAAAATCAGGGGCAGCATTTATACGAGATCATGGCCGGATGAGGCAATCACCAAAAGGAGGGGGCCGTGTTCATCCTGGTACAGCGGGAACAGTGGTTAGATGACAGTGCACATGAATCTCATCGATGGCCTCTTCATCTCCCACCCGGATCCTCGCGGGAGCGGGACCGGGACCAAAGCCAGCGGGCTGCCCTGGAGAATGCCGGTTTCAATTACGCCTGCGCTTGCCCGTTTCGCAAGGCGACTCGACAATTTCGCGACGAACCATCATGAATAATGCGGATTAGAATCAATCGTTGAGCAGTCCGGTCTTTCTGTCGAAGAATTCCTCGAGTTTCTCTAGCCGGCATGCCATGTTGGTCATGCCCTGGATTCTTTGAAGCTCAACGACTGTCCCTGTATGACGCCGAAGGTGGGAAGACGGGGCCATCATGCTTGACCGCCTCTTCGTCTATCACCCCGCTCCCTGGCAGGACCGGGATTGGGCCAAGGCCAGCGGGCTCCCGCTGGAAGATGTCTGGTTCCAGGCAGCCGACGGGACCAAGCTGTTCGGCTGGTATGTCGAGTCTTCGGAGACGCCGGCGGTCTTGCTCTGGTGCCATGGCAATGCGGGGAACATCATCAATCGGTTGGACAATCTGCGGGAACTCTATCGCCTCGGGCTTTCCGTCTTCCTGTTCGACTATCGGGGGTATGGGCGCAGTGAAGGCCGCCCGTCGGAAGAAGGGCTCTATCAGGATGGCATCGGCGCCCACGAGTATGTGACCCGCACCCGCCATGTCAGACCCGACCGGCTGATCCTCTTCGGTCGCTCCCTCGGCGCAGCCGTAGCTGGCGAACTGGCCGCCCAGAGGCCGGCTGCCGGATTGATTCTGGAATCGTGCTTTCCCTCCGTCGAGGCGCTCGCCAAGTTTCACTACCTCGGCTTGCCGGTGCATTGGCTCCTGGGCGCGAAGTTCCGTCTCATCGACCGCTTGCCGCGTATCTCCCTTCCGCTGCTCGTGGTCCATGGAGACCGGGATGACCTGGTGCCGCTGCAACTCGGCCAACAAGTGTTCGAGGCGGCGAAGGAACCGAAAGCCTTTTATGTCGTCCGAGGCGCCGATCACAACAATGTCCCGTTCGTCGGCGGCCCTGCATACTTCGCCCGGCTCAAGGCCTTCATTCTGAGTGCCTTGGGGAGATGAGCGGCGGAGGACGTCGTCGATGCACGAAGCTGACCGGTGGGCGACTGGGCACAGGCCCTCGAGAGCCGCGTGCTCTCTGTTGTGAAGAGATTCTCGTGATATCTGACCGGTCAGTAGTCAGGAGGGATGAGACATGAAACATGTGGCGCTTTCGATGGGGTCGCCTTCAGTTTGGCGACCGGGATTGAGACCGTGATTCGGGCCGTCTTCCCGCACGCAAAAAGGAGCTGCGACCCCTCTTGGGGATACCTCCACATCCTTGCAACCTCCTCACACCGGGTCCGGCCAACAACGACATCGACGTCAAACACTACAAGGAGCGACGCTGGGACCTCGCCGAACAGCGGTTTCGCAAGCCGTCCAAGCCGATGAGAAGCTGGCCGAGGCGCACTACAGCCTCGGGTTGCCGCTGGGAAATTGGGCGATCACGAAGGTGCCGCGGTGGCCTTTAGGCGAGTCACTGAGCTATCGCCCAACAACTCGCTGTCGAGAAATTCGGTGATTCTCAACGAACCTGTCGGGCTGTAGCTCTCCCCTTCCCATACAGGAGGCCTGTGTTCTTGCGCCTTGCGCCGCGCCGATGCGGCCGCGATAACCATACGTAATTGTTTGGCGCTTTCGCTGACGTTCTGGTAAAGTGCGCAGGATTGTTCCCTTCGGCGACCGCTGAGGGCAGGGCACCGCCATGAGGCCGACCATGCGTCCTGATGGCGACCAGAAGCGGAAAGGAGGAATTCGTGTGGCGACGGTGCGAAGGACTGCTCCGGATATGCGTGACAGTGGCGGCTATCGGGTTCGGGGGCTGCACCGACCGGTTCGACCATCGGCTCGACTTTCCCGTGCCTACGCCATCGGCCCCTCTTGGGATCCTTCTGGCTCCAGCGCCGTCGTTGAAACAAACGGGTGAACAACCTCGCGCATCGGTCGAGCCTGTGATGGCCCAACGCGAGCCGGTCCTTGCACAGGCCGAAACTCTGCCTCAGCCAACCCAGGACGAGTTCTATGATCCGTTTGCCAAACCCGGCGAAGCCTTGTCCGAACAGGAAGAGTACGATCCTTGGGAGCCATTCAACAGCGTCATGTTCGAGTTCAATCGCAAGGTCGACCAATATGTGGTGAAACCGGTCGCGCAGGTCTACAACTTCATCTTGCCCGATCGGGTGCAGGTCAGCGTGAGCAATTTCTTCCATAACGTTCGGTTCGTCCCTCGGTTCGTGAACAACCTCGCACAGGGAAAGGTCAAAGGAGCTGGTTTGGAACTGGGGCGGTTCGTCGTGAATACGACGTTGGGCATCGCGGGCTTCTTCGACGTTGCAAAGGACGGGTTTCATTGGCAGACGCCCGATGAAGACTCGGGGCAGACGCTCGGCGTCTATGGAGTCGGACCCGGTCCGTATGTGGTGTTGCCGCTGCTTCCGCCGCTGACGGTTCGCGACGCCGTCGGGTATGTCCTTGACCTCGCACTCGACCCGATCAACTGGCTGGTCTTCCCCGTGGTCGAGGTGAGGGGGGCTCCATCGCTGGTCGCTCACAAGAATCGCACCACATCGACATTTGCCCAGCTCGGCACCCGCGCTGGGCAAATCGTGAACGAACGGTCGCTGAACCTGGAAACGTTCGAAGGAGTGGAAGAAGCAACTCTTGATCTCTACACCGCCGTGCGCAATGCCTACCTACAGAAGCGAGCGAAGGCGATCCGGGAATAAGAAGAACGCTGACGCGTTTGCCCGCTTTGTTTCGTTGATCGGGCTACGAATCCAATGGACCCGAACGACGACCACGTGCCCTCGCTACGCAATGACGCCCAATTCCCGCCCGACCTTCGCGAAGGCCTGGACGGCGCGCTCGAGCTGCGCCCGTGTATGGGCGGCCGAGATCTGCACGCGAATCCGCGCCTGCCCTTTCGGCACCACCGGATAACTGAATCCCACCACATAAATCCCTTCCCGGAGCAACCGGTCCGCCATCTGTGTTGCCAGCTGAGCCTCGCCGAGCATGATCGGAATGATCGGATGGTCGCCAGCGATAAGGGTAAAGCCAAGCGCGGTGAGCTGCGAGCGGAAGAACGCCGTGTTCTCCCGCAGCACGGTGCGTAATGCCTCTCCTTGCGCCACGAGCTTCAGCGCTTGGAGCGCAGCGGCCGTGATCACCGGCGGCAGGGCGTTCGAAAACAGATACGGCCGGGAACGCTGCCGGAGTAGTTCGATGATCTCGCTCCGGCCTGAGGTGAAACCACCTGCCGCGCCGCCCAGCGCCTTGCCCAGCGTGCTGGTGACGAGGTCGATCCGGTCCGCAACGCCGAAGTGGTCCGGGGTTCCGCGTCCGCCTTTGCCGAGTACGCCGGTGGCGTGGCTGTCGTCCACGACAACGGCCGCGTCATACCGCTCCGCGAGCGCCACGATCTCGTCGAGCTTTGCTGGATCACCGTCCATTGAAAACACGCCGTCGGTGGCGATCAGCCGGAGCCGACAAGAGGACGCCTCCTTCAACTTCGCCTCCAGATCGTTCATATCGGAGTGGGCGTAGCGAAACCGCTTGGCCTTGCACAGGCGGATGCCGTCGATCAGGCTGGCGTGATTCAGCGCATCGCTGATGACGGCGTCCCGTTCGTCCAGCAGCGTTTCGAACAGCCCGGTGTTGGCATCGAAGCAGGAGCTGTAGAGGATCGTATCGTCGGTCCCCAGGAAGGTGCTGATCGCCTGCTCGAGGCGTTTGTGCAGATCCTGGGTCCCACAAATGAAGCGGACGGATGCCATTCCGTACCCGTGCTGCGTGAGCCCGTCGATTGCTGCCTGACGCACATCAGGGTGATTCGCCAATCCCAGGTAGTTGTTTGCGCAGAGGTTGAGGACGTCGCCCTGCGCCACCCGAACGAGAGCGCCCTGCGGCCCTAGGATCTGCCGTTCGGCCTTGTACAGGCCCGAAGCGCGAATCTCGGCCAACTGTTCGGTGACAGCTTGTTTGAACGAATGGTAAGCCATAGGCCAGAGGCTATGGACAATAAGCAATGGGGAATAGCGGGCTCAAACAGGGTTCAGGCTCTGGTCCCCCCTGCCTAGGGATATAAAATTACTTTTCCACACTGCCCCGATTTGATCAATTCGAAGCCGCGTGCGAACTCGGTCAAGGGCAAGGTATGGGTAACGACTGGTCGAACATTGAGCCCGGCTTTGAAGAGTCCGGCCAGGCGGTACCAGGTGCCGAATAGCCGCCGTCCGGTCACGCCGTACACGCGGATGCCCTTAAAGATGATCTCATTGGGCAGGTCGAAACAGACTTGCCCCGTCGGGATGCCGAACAGGGTCACCCGTCCGCCGTTCTTCACCGAACGAAACGTCTGATGCAGTGCGGCGGGATCGCCGGACATTTCCAGCGCCGTGTCCACACCCTCGCCGCCGGTCATCTCGAGAATCGTCGCTGCCACTTGCTCCGGTGAGTCCGTCTTGGCGTTGATCGTGTGGTGGGCTCCGAGCTGCTTGGCCAGCCCCAGGCGGTAATCGCTCACGTCGGAGGCGATGATGACGGAAGCGCCAGCAACCTTGGCGACGGCCGTCGCGAACAGCCCGGTAGGGCCGCAGCCGGTGATCAGCAGCGTCCGCCCGGTCAAGTCCTCTGCCAGGGCGGCGTCCACTGCGTTCCCCAACGGTTCTTGGATGCAGGCCAGTTCCGGTGGGAGTTCGGGCGACGTTTTCCAGAGCACGCGCTCGGGGAGGGCGACATATTCGGCGTAGGAGCCGTCCCGGTCAACGCCGAGAATGCGGTAATCCCGACAAACATGGGCTTGACCAGTCCGGCATTGGAAGCACCGTCCGCAGGTGATGTGCGACTCCGCCGCGACATAATCCCCGACGGATACTAATGAGACATTCGACCCAACCTCCACGACCTCGCCGCACATCTCGTGGCCGATAATACGGGGCGGATGAATCCGGTTCCGAGCCCACTCATCCCAGTTGTAAATATGCGCATCGGTCCCGCAAATGGATGTGGCTTTCACCCGGACGATGGCTTCCCCCGGGCCGGGCGTCGGATCCGGCCATTGGGTCAACGTCAAACCCGGTTGCGGAGCGGCTTTGACAAGGGCTCTCATCTTCTTTCCCTCAAGCTTGTTTTGATTATACACAAGCCAAACGGATCCTGGACTAATATTTAAACGGGAAAAAGATGGTTGATCGGCGTGCTGAGTCTCGCTAGGATTTGATTATGGCATTGTGGGCACCGCGGTCTCTGTGGATCGCCGCGTTCTTGGTTTCAGCGAATGTGCTGGCCCCACTTGCCGGCGTCTCGGCCGCTCCGTCGCAGCCCGGCTCGCCTGCCACCCCCAAACGCTGGGTGCAGTTCGATCTGATCGGCGCCGACGCCGACGGGGTGGTGTCGGTGAACCAGAGCGTCGAGTTGGCAGTGGTGCTCGGCGGCGTGCCTTCGGGGAGCGATCCCGTGGTGGCGGTGTTCGACACTCCCTGGTTCAAGCGACGGGTCATTCCAATGATGCCGGACTCACTTCCTATGACCCTCCGCGGATCGGTGGTATTGGAGCCGCATCCGCGTGGTGCGACGTCGGTTCCGCCGAAGGCCGCTAGAATTCAAGTGACCTTCGCGCGCTTTCGGAACATGAAGCTGGACCGCATCATGACCCGGGTCGTCTACGTGACGCTGGGCCGGCCCGAAGCAGCGGCGCAAAGGGACACAATGGCGACAGCGGAAGTGGAGAAAGACGCGGCCGATGCGTCTCAAGATGACGCTCAGTTGGAGGTGCAGCCGGATGTGACGCCGATGGCCAATGCCTTGATTTCCGAGGAAGACCTGCTGCCGCTGCCAACGCCCGACGAGGGCAACGCGTATTGGCAGGAAGTGAGCCGGTTGATCAGCCGCAGTTGGAGTCACCGTATGCGCCACCAGCGGCAGATTCCCGCGCAAGAGACCGTGCGGGTTCGCTTTCGGATGTACGCAAGCGGTCACGCCCAGTTGATCGAGATCGAACGAGGGTCTGGGGCGCGCGAAATCGACGAGGCCGGCATTCAGGCCATCGTCCAGGCCGAACCGTTCCCGCCGTTCCCGGAAGAGTTGGGAGCGGAGGCCGTCGACGTGCATGTCCGGATGCGCACCGGGTTCCATTCCGCGGTCAAGAACGTCCAATCTCCGAAACGTCGGCGCAACGACTCTGCAGCGGTGACTCCGCAGCTCAAGCCTTGATCGGTCTACGCCGCGTGATCGCCTAAAGAAGCTGCCAGGCGAATCATGAGAGCCATGGTCTTGGAGAAACCCGGCGAGGTGGCAACCGAGCCACTCGCCCTGCGCGACGTGCCTGTCCCAGAGGCGGGCAGAGGCCAGGTGCGCATCCGGGTCCGCGTGTGCGGCGTCTGCCGAACCGACTTGCACATCGTGGAAGGAGAGCTGCCTCCCGGCAAACAACCGGTGATTCCCGGTCATCAGGTTGTCGGGATTGTGGATCAGGTGGGCAAGGATGTCGCCGACGTGAAGGAGGGCGACCGTGTCGGCATCGCCTGGCTTCAAGAGACCTGTGGCCGATGCGAGTTCTGCGCAAGCGGGCGAGAGAACCTCTGCGTCATGGCGAAATTCACCGGATATCACGTGGACGGCGGCTACGCTGAATGGGCGGTCGTGCCTGCCCGCTTCGCCTATCCTGTCCCGTCGATTTTCAGCGACGATGAAACGGCGCCGCTGCTCTGCGCCGGTATCATCGGTTATCGAGCGCTGCGGCTCAGCGGCGTGAAGCCAGGACAACGGCTGGGGCTTTACGGGTTCGGCGCCTCGGCCCATATCGCTATCCAAGTGGCACGCCACTGGGGCTGTTCGGTTTATGTGTGCTCCTTGAAGGAAGAACATCGCGCGCTCGCCCGCGAACTGGGTGCGGTCTGGGTTGGCGGGGCAGCCGATCCGCCGCCAGACAAATTGCACGGTGCCATCATCTTCGCGCCGGCCGGCGACCTGGTGCCACCGGCGCTGCGGGCTTTGGAGCGAGGGGGAACTCTGGCCCTGGCGGGCATCCATATGTCGACGATTCCGCCATTGGACTACGACACCGAGCTGTTCGGCGAGCGAGTCGTCCGCAGCGTGACGGCGAACACGAAGCAGGACGGACTGGACCTGCTCCGGGAGGCGGCAGCCATTCCGATTCGGCCCCGCACTCAACGGTTCCGGTTGGAAGAAGCGAACCAGGCGCTCCAGGCGCTCAAGGCCGGAAGGATCAAGGGCGCCGGCGTGCTTGTGCTGTGAACAGAATCCATTGAGAATGACCTGCCGGATCTGGAAAACGATGGTCGTCTTGTGTATAGGATAAATTTATGGCAGCACGTACGATTCCAACCGTCTTTCTGGCCGCTTTGGGGTTGTTTCCGGTCTCTGGCGCCTGGGCGCTGGAGTTCACCGCCGATCAAATCACCAAAATCGACGGTCATGTCCGCAAAGCCAATATTTACTATCGGGACGATATGTGGCGCCTCGAGCACCACAACCTCAGCCCGGTCAACGTCACGATCGTCCGGAAAGACAAGCAGGTGATGTGGCTGCTGCTTTCGCGGATGAAACATTTCAAAACGGTTCCCTATGATCCCGAACAGGCACCCAAAGTCAGTGAGCATCTCGATGGCGAGGTGTCGCGCGAGGAGATCGGGACGGAGGTGAGAGAGGGGCATCCCACCATTCTGTACGAGGTTACCGTCAAGCAAGGCGACCGGATCGACGTCTATTATCAATGGTTCGCCACCGATATCCGCTTCCCGATGAAGCTCGCGCGGAAAGACGGCAGTTGGATCGTCGAGTACCAGCATGTCAAGCTTCGGTCCGTCTCGGACTTTCTCTTCCAGTTGCCGGTAAACTTTCGGCCGCTGGAAGAATTTGACGGGCCGCAGAAGGAAGAGAACGACAAAGGGATGTAGGCGGGGGAGGAACTCGAGGGTGAGAGCAGCGCGAAAGATGATGTCAATCGGGGTGCTAGTTGCGGCAGCCGTGGGCGGCGCGAGTTGGGCGTTGGATGTCGCGGACGTGACGCCGGAATGGACCCCGGAGGGGAAGAAAATCGCCGTGGAGCGGGCGAAGTTGCCAGCCAAGGACGAGATGGTGCGAATCCCCGCCGGCTGGTTTCTGATGGGCAGCGACAAGAAGGTGGACAAAAACGCCTATCAGGCGGAATTGCCGCAGCGGAGAGTCTACCTGGACGCCTATGACATCGACAAATATGAAGTAACGACCGTGCAGTTTCTGAGGTTCGTCCTGGCGACGAACCGTCCGCCGCTGGTGGATTGGAAATACGACGGCGGCAACTTCCAGGAAGCGATGGCGTCCCATCCGGTGATGCACGTGTCCTGGTACGACGCGGACGCGTACTGCCGATGGGCTGGCAAGCGCCTCCCCACTGAAGCTGAATGGGAAAAAGCGGCACGGGGCGACGACGGACGCATCTATCCCTGGGGGAACCAGCCGGCTGGCTTGTCGCGCGCGAACTTCGGCCGAACGGGGTTGTCTGGGCCGGTCCGCGATCGACCGGAGCGGCTGCTGCTCTATCCGCCGATCATTTCCGTGGACAAGTACGAGAATGGGGTCAGCCCGTACGGGGTGTTCCAGATGGCGGGCAACGTCGCGGAGTGGGTGGCGGACTGGTACGACCCTGCCTATTACAAGGTCGCACCGGAGAAGAATCCTAAAGGACCGGAGCGCGGCACGCAGAAAGCCTTTCGTGGAGGCGGATGGATCGACAGTACGCCGACTGTTCGAGCCGCCCAGCGCAATGGAACCGATCCGAACACGAAAATGAACTGGCTCGGCTTCCGCTGCGCACGTGACGTGAAGGAGAGCGGGGACCAGGCTGAAGCGAAGCCGCGGCAGACCGGCTGATCCGAGAGGAACGGAGCGGGGGGTGGCGCGGACCGCTTCCGCGATCCTCATCCCTGATCCCTAAGAATTCCGGCGTTTGGCATCGAGGAGCGCATGCGCCTGCTCGCTGGTCTCTTTGACCAGGATGCCCATCTTGGAGTGGGAGGGCTCCAAGTCCACAGGCAGGCCATAGTGGCGGAGGCGCTCACTGGCGGTCGGGCCGATCGAAGCCAAGACGACGCGTTGCAGCGCGTGACGAAACTGCTCCGTCGATTTGTCCTCCTCCAGCAGCTGCATCAGATGGTCCACCTGCGCCGCGTTCGTGATCAGCACCACGTCCACCCGGCCGGCGAGGATCGTGTTCAGCGCCTGCTTGAGCGGGCCGGTATCCTCCGGCAATGCCCACCGATAGATGGGCACTCGCGTCACGCGAGCGCCGCGCTCGTCTAACGCCTCAAGCAACTCCGTGTTCGAGACGCCGTATTCCTGCACAGCGACATGGAGGCCCGTGACCGGCTTGTGTACGTCAATGGTCTGGAGGAGGTCACGCCAAGTGTTGGGCTCTGGGACGGTCAGCTCAGGAACCAGACCAAGGTCTTTGAGAACCGCCACCGGCTTTGGCCCCCGTGCGACCAGGCATGAGCGGGAGAGTGCCGCCGTGACGGCCTCCCGCGAATAGCGGGTCTGCAGCACGTCCACCAGCGCTCGCGTCCCCACACCGGTGAGGAGGATGACCATGTCTACCTGACCGGCCAGCAGTTGTTCGCCGAACCGGAGCGCCTCCGCGTTGTTCTCCAGCGGGACCTCGCGCACTGCGGGAGCAACGAGGGGACGGCCGCCATGCCGCAGGATCAACCGCGTCATCTCGGCAGCCATGCGGCTCTCGAAGGCGGCGACCGTCAGTCCTTCAAAGTTTGATTTTGAGAGCTGGTGATTCGGTGCGGTCATCGAGTCCGGTGGCTACAGCTTAGAAAGCAAGGGAAGCCAAGGGCTAGGCGCGTCCCGCTGCCTCACCAGGCCTCCGGATCATCACAGCCTACTTGGCCACTGCATCCTTGGCACATCGGAACCCAGTCGATTCGTTGCGGACCGTTGGATCGCTTTTGACCCGGGTGAAGATGCGCACGAGTGGCGTCTCGACCTGCCAGCCGGAACTGCGGATCACCTTATGCGTGCCGGTCTCCGGCCCTTTGGGATTCTTGGCTGGGCTCTTTTCGTAGTAGGTCGGGTCATACCAATCCGCCACCCATTCCCAGACATTGCCAGCCATGTCGTAGGCGCCATAGGGGCTCTTCCCGGCTTCATAGCTGCCCACTGGCATGAGTGTCTTCTCGCCGATCCATTGCTGGTTGTAATTGAGGTGCTTGGCTGTCGGTTCGACGTTGCCCCAGGGGAAGCGTCGGTCCTCCGTGCCCTTGGCGGCTTTTTCCCATTCGGCTTCGGTCGGCAGACGCTTACCGGCCCATTGGCAGTAGGCCTCTGCATCGTACCAATCGACGTTGACGACGGGCCGGTCGGTTAAGGACTCAGAAATCGCGACACCCTGCCACAAGTTGCGGGTGGGATTCTTGGGATTTTGCGGGACGCGATGGCCGGTGGCTTTGACGAAGGCCAGATACCGGCCATTGGTGACTTCATACTTGTCGATGTAGAACGCGTCCAAGTAGACCTCATGGCGGGGATACTCGTCGCGACCGCCGTCTCGGTCGCCGGCCGGCACCCCCATAGGAAAGGGCCCTGCCGGTACGAGGACCATCGGTGCGCCGTCTTGGCCGATGATCTCGGTCGGAAACCCCTTGAGGTCTGGCGATGGAATGGCCAGGGTCGGGATGGCCAGGATTGCAAGCACAACAGGCAGAAACCGGACGAGAACGACGAGGGAAAGAATAGGTCGAACGTCCATGGTGCTGAACTCCTTGGTTTCGTCGTGAGTGATCGGCCGGCATCGTATCATAGGTGGTCGGGGAACGGACAAGTACAGGGGGTCCTGAAGGCTGGGCACACGCGCCTGTCGGCCAGAATTTCCGTTGACGGGATGACGGCATCTCCCTACTATAATTGTTAAATTGTTAACCATACGGCGAATGGCCAATAGCGAATAACCGAAGTGAGGAGCAAGAGTTCATAGTGGGCCTGAAGCTTGCGTGGCTGGAGGAAAGACCATCGAAACGACAAGTGACAGCGGATGGCTTTATGCTGTGTGCTGTTCGCTATTGTCTACGCGCTCTTGGTCCAGATGTCCATGACGATACCACCGCATCGAGGGCTACGCCACTTGGCGTTGCGGGTGACCGATCTGAAACGATCGAAGCTGTTCTATGAGCGTCTGCTCGGCATGAAGGTCGTCTGGGAGCCAGATCCCGACAACGTCTATTTCAGCTCCGGAACCGACAATCTGGCCTTGCACCAGATCCCGCAGACGGAGCTAGCGCAGTACCGTCCTCCGCGCGGCCAGTTGCTGGATCATTTCGGCGTCGTCCTGGACAGTCCGGAATCGGTGGATCGAATGTTCCAGGAGGTGAACCGGGAGCTCGATGCGCTGGGCGGAACGCTGGTGAAGCCGCCCAAGCACCACCGCGACGGGAGCTATTCGTTCTACTTCGCCGATCCGGACGGGAATGTCATTCAAGCGCTGTATGAGCCGACGATCAGCAAGAAGACGTGACGCGCGAGGAGAAATTCCTTCGCACCTCACGGCTGACGCCTGACGACGATGTCGATCTGGGACAACCTGCCGTGCGATCAATATCTGGGTCTTGCGCCGTGGACGTGGGTTCAGTTGGAGACTGCCGAGCCGCCCGGCCCGTTCCCCTTTATTGGAGGTGTGGCGCCGGAGGTCGTCGCCAGCCTGCACGAGGCGCACAGCCTCCTTTTGAGCTGCGTCGAGACAGCGATTAGCGACGTCTTTTCGCGCCGCGCCCCACTTGACGACCCGAAGAGATCGGCCCGCCTCGAGGACGCCTACGCTGAGCTGGTGCAGTCACGGCCGCATCTGAGCCGGCATATCCGCTGCGGCCGCAAGCCGGACGGCACCTTCTACTGGGAGTTTCCACTGGATCCGACCAAGTCCGCGACCGTCACCAATGCGGGGCTGCGCCTCTTTCAAGCGGTCAAGCGTCAGGCGATCCCGTTGGGCTTCGAGCGTCCGATGGGCCCGGCCGTCGGCAAGCTCCTTGGGAGCCTGGATGGGACGCAGCGGAGGGAGGAAATCCGCACGGTGGTGACTTCCGCCGGGCGGGACGCCGAGCGCACATTGACGCAATTGATGGAGTTGCTGCTCCAGCACGAGTGCCTGGTCCAATCCCGCCAGGCAACGGTGCGGACTCGCTGGCTGGAAGCAACGCGGGATCGGGATACAGTGCACCTCGGCCACGCCGCGCTGCTCTACCGACAGCGGGAACAGTTCTTTCTCTTCGATCCTTGGCTCATGCCCTGGTTCGCTGAGGCACCGGTGCCGTCGCTTTGGGTCTCGCTCCTGCCCCGTCCGGCTGCCATCTTCCTGACGCACGACCATGACGACCATGTGGACCCGCGGACGTTGCTCCATCTGCCCAAGGACGTGCCGGTGTTCGTTCCCAGCCGAAGGAACCGGCGCAAGCTGTTTTACGATTATCTCCCGCTTCTGCGAGAGTTGGGGTTTGCGCAGATCATCGAACTGGCGCACGGCGAGGCCTGGGCATTCGACGGCGGGGCGGTGGTGTCGGTGCCCTTCTTCGGCGAAGACCCCTGCGACCTCGAGATGCCGCGTAACTGCTACCTCATCACCGATCGCGGTCATAACACCCTGGTACACGCGGACAGCGGGCCGACGAACTCGGGCAGATCGGCGATCAAGGAAGGCGTGATTCAGGACCTTGTCACGCGCTATGGGCCGATCGACGCAGTCTTCGCATCGCAGCAACAACTCCTCGAAGTCCGGACCTATGCCGCCCATGCCTGCCTCTCGCCTCCAGGCCGCTGGCTGGAGGTCGGTGAGAACGGGTATCTGACCAATGCCTATCTGGCCGAGCTGTGTGCGACCGCCCAGGCCAAGTTCTTCGTGTCCTATGCGACCGGCGGCGCCGACTGGTACCCGGATCACCTGTCGTTTATGTTCAGTCGGCGCAATCCGGCCCGGACGGCCCTCCTCACCGCGCATTGGGAGCCACCGGAAAAGTTAAAAGAACTTCTGGAATCGCAGGGCTGCGGGTATCATTACAGCCGTGCCCTGGATCTCTTTCGACCTCGGTCCGACGGCGCTCTCGACGTGCTCTCTATCGCCGACCAACTGTCCCCGATGAATCTGTATCGGCTGGACCATGGCGATCCACCCTTTGTGCGTCAGGGCGGGAGGGCATAGCCTTCAGACCTTGTGCACGTGCCGCCTGGTGAACCAATGGCCAGTATAGAGGCTTCTCAACCGCTTTCCCTCCCCCGTGTGGCGGTGGTCGGCTCTGGCTATTGGGGCAAAAACCTCGTCCGTAATTTTCACGAGCTGGGTGCGCTCGCGGCAATCTGCGACAGTAACGAGGACACGCTGCGGCAATTCGCCGGTCAGTACCCGGAGTACCGGACCTATCGGGCCTTTGGCGAAGTGTTGCGAGACGAGTCGATTGCCGGGGTCGCCATCGCGACCCCGGCGGAGACCCATGCCAACCTGGTGCGGGAGGCGCTGCTGGCCGGCAAGGACGTGTGCGTGGAGAAGCCTCTGTGTTTGTCCGTCCAAACCGGTGAAAGTTTGGTCGCGCTGGCCCAGGAACGCGGACGGATTCTGATGGTCGGCCATCTTTTATGGTACCACCCGGCGGTCCTGCGGTTGAAAGAACTGGTCGAAGGCGGAGAGCTCGGGCGCATCCAGTACATTTATTCGAATCGGCTCAACCTGGGAAAGATTCGGCGTGAAGAAAACATCCTGTGGTCCTTCGCGCCCCATGACATTTCGGTCATTTTGGGTTTGCTCGGCGAGATGCCCGATACAGTCCACGCGCAGGGCGGCAACTATCTCCACCAGCGGATCGCGGATGTCACGGTAAGTTTGCTATCTTTCCCCAGCGGCGTAAAGGCGCATGTGTTCGTGTCATGGCTGCATCCGTACAAAGAGCAGAAACTCGTCGTGGTCGGCGACCGCAAGATGGCGGTCTTCGACGACCTGGAAAAGAAGGACAAGTTGCTGCTGTATCCGCATTCCATCGAATGGAAACATCACGTGCCGGTGCCGAACAAAGCAGAGGCGCAGGCGGTCGCGATCGAGCCGGTCGAGCCGCTGCGGGCTGAATGTGAGCACTTTCTCGACTGCATACGCTCCCGCCGCCAACCGAGAACGGATGGGCAGGAGGGGCTTCGGGTTCTTCGCGTGCTCCAACAATGTCAGGAGGCACTGGAGGTGCGACCGTTTCTGTCCGCTCCCCCGTTGCCCAAGCCGACCCCGCCGGTGCGTCCCTATTTCGCCCACGAATCCGCCTTCATCGACGAGGGTGTCGAGATCGGGGAGGGCACAAGCATCTGGCACGTCTCACATGTGCTCAAAGGGTCCCGCATTGGCAAGAACTGCAAGATCGGCCAGAACGTGGTGATCGGTCCTAACGTGGTGGTCGGTGACGGCGTCAAGATCCAAAACAACGTCTCGGTCTACGAAGGGGTCACGCTGGAGGACAGCGTCTTCTGCGGCCCCTCGATGGTATTCACCAACGTCTTCAACCCGCGCAGCGAAATCCCTCGCATGAAGGAGCTTAAGCCGACGCTGGTTCGCCGGGGGGCGACGCTGGGCGCCAACTGCACGATCATCTGCGGTATTACCATCGGCCGCTACGCCTTCGTTGGGGCTGGCGCGGTTGTGACGAAAGACGTGCCGGACTATGCATTGGTCGTTGGCATTCCTGCGAAGCTCATCGGCTGGATGTGCGAGTGCGGCGTGAAACTGAACGTGAGGGGCGCGAGGGCGGCCTGTCCGGCCTGTGGGAAACGCTACAGAAAAGAGCGCGACCGGATGACGCCCATTTCGTGATCGTGGCCGGGGCGGAGCGGGGCGATCGAAGACCGCGTGAGCGGGTGAAGGAGCGAACAGTGAGTCAATCGAATGCAGCTGATCCGGTGATCCTAGTGACCGGCGTAGCTGGCTTCATCGGCTACCACGTCGCGCGACGACTGCTCGAGCGCGGCGACCGGGTGTTGGGGCTGGATAACGTCAACCCGTACTATGACGTCCGGCTGAAAGAAGCGCGCCTGGCCCAGTTGTCGCCGTTCGAACATTTCCAGTTCGTCAAGCTAGATCTGGCCGACCGCCGCGGCGTGCAAGCGCTGTTCGCGGCCCATCCGATCCGCCGCGTTGTGCACTTGGCCGCCCAGGCGGGCGTCCGCTACTCTCTGATCAACCCGCATGCCTACACCGACAGCAATATCGAAGGGTTCATGAACATCCTGGAGGGGTGTCGGCACGCGCGGGTGGAGCACCTGGTGTACGCCTCCTCCAGTTCGGTATACGGCGGGAACACACGCATGCCCTTTTCGGTGCACGACAATGTGGACCATCCGGTGTCGCTCTACGCCGCGAGCAAAAAGGCAAACGAGCTGATGGCCCATTGCTACGCGCATCTCTTCAGGATCCCCTGCACGGGTTTGCGGTTCTTCACCGTATACGGGCCATGGGGCAGGCCGGACATGGCCCTCTTCATCTTCACCAAGGCGATTCTGGAAGGCCGGCCGATCGAGGTCTTTAACTATGGCCGGATGCAGCGCGATTTCACCTACATCGACGACATCGTCGAGGGGGTAGTCCTGGCCCTCGATCGCCCAGCGCAACCCGATCCCGCCTGGTCTGGCGAGCGGCCGGATCCCGGTACCAGTTCCGCGCCCTATCGCCTCTACAACATCGGAAACCACCAGCCGGTTGATCTGCTTCGCTTCATCGAGGTGCTCGAGCAGGCGCTCGGCAAAAAAGCCGAGAAGAAGCTCCTCCCCATGCAGCCTGGCGACGTGCCTGCCACCTATGCCGATGTTGGCGACCTTACCCGCGACGTGGGCTTCAAACCCACCACGCCGATTGAAGTCGGCATCCCGCGCTTCGTGCAGTGGTATCGCGAATTTTATCGGGTGTAAGAGGGGGAAAGAAGACCCCGGCGGCCAACCAGGAGGAGCCGGACTGTCCTGCTTCCGCAGCACCGGTTGTAGAAGACCAAACGGCACCACGGGGTCCCGCCCGTTTGGGCCCGCCGTAAGCCTCTTTACCTGTTGCGCGTCGTTGTACCGGAACGCAACGGACGCCCCGGCGCAGGTCCCCGTTGCTCGGCTGCGCAACTGGTCTCGTTCGGAGCTTCGTACGAACAGGGCTTCGGAGAATGCTCGCCGCCCATTTCCAGTGGGCCGCTTCGGCTCGGCAACGGCAGAGGACCAACCGGCCTGAATGTCCGCTCTAGCCGCGGAGCGCAGCACTTGAGGGCCAAGGGCGCCAGCGCTCACCGTAGCGCGCATTCGGTCTGTCCGAGGCCTGAGAGCAAATGGTAGGGGCTTCGCTCACTCTTTTGTTCAGTGTGACCGTTGAAGCTCCCCGTTATCGGCATCGATGTGGTGGACTTCTTGAACACGATCTCGGACGTCGCGCTCCGACGGAGCAGCTCTCTTCGCATGAGACACCGTGTTTCTGATTTCTCGCAACCTGTGCCATGTACTGGCGATAATGTCGTCAATCACCTTGCGGTTGCGTAAGGTGTCGGGGATCTCACCGAGGTCCAGGGGTTTTGTTTTTCCATGCTCATCTCTTTTAGGTTTAGGCAATGGTAAGTCCTTCAATTGCGCTCGCTTGCGAACACCTTCTTCAAACGCATAGCAACCCACCAGTCCAGCAGATCATTCCGCACCGTCTCCAGCGCCTCAGCGAGCCTAGGCAAAGGCAACCCATTTAAAGGAGCAACGAGGTTCTTTGCTCAAGGGCGGAGCATGAACTGCTCCTGCTCGGATTCTAGGTTTATGGAAAGGTCTTCCGCGGAAGAGTGAAGCATTTTCCCCTGGAGTACCCACAGCGCCATGTCGGCATCCGCAGCACGTGGGAGCCCTGGTATCTTGTCACGAATCTTCTGAAGATTGACCAAGTGGTTCAGATAGGTTTCGACAGCGTTGCTACCGCGTCGAACATCCAAGACGCGCTCAACGGAAGGTTCAGAATGCCGAAAGACTCCGGGCGGATGAGGCGGAGGATGATTGAGACAAGTTCAATGGATCGAAAGGCCGCAAGCAGGCTCTCAACGCCCACTCGCGCTCTGCTGGCGCCCTCATTCTTTTGGGAAAGCTGAGGGAAATCGAAGGTCTTGCCTTCCAGATGAGAGGCTACGTCTGCCGATGGTGGCAGCACCCAATAGCGCGCGACCTCCAGTGGTCCTTGTTCCTGAAACATTCTGGATCCGAGACCTTGAACTTTCCCCGTGCGTGTCGCCAGGCGCGAACGGCATCTTCAATTGCCTTAAGGTTGAAAGCTTTGTCGTATTTCTTCTGGCTGACTTCCTCGAACTGTTTCAGGCATCTCACACGATAATGGCAGGCACAGGGTATGCTCCCTAGCGAGCACAGGTGAGAAGCTGGTTCGATATGTTTGCTGATCTGGATAGGAGAGCGATCGAGCAGCTACAGATTTTCTTGATCTGCCTTTCACAAGGCTCAGTCACAATGCGGCCCCAATGGATGTTGAGGGCCTCTTGCTTGGCAACCAGGACGGCTTCAGCCGTCGTTCCCAAAATCATGGTGCTCTTGGTCTTGTGGAATGGGAGAACGACCTGAGGTAGTTGCAGCGGATGCAGAGGTATCGCAAATCCGGCTCGTCACTTCTCTCCTTCGATCATAGATCATAAGACCGAAGTCGTCGTTGCTGAAGTGTTGCGCGGAACGTTCAAATAAGTGGGACAGGTCTGGAGCAGGCGAATCTGGGCTGAAAGCGTGATTCTGTTGTGGGCTCGGATGTTAAGCCCGCATATGAGGTAAAAACTTGATGGGCTGGTGAGAGAACAAGGGGAGACTAGAAGTGTTTCGGAGTCACCTGCTTAGCAGGTGACTTCCCATGTGCGCCAAAGGCCGGGCTCATTGCTGGAGCGGGCATCAGGGCCGGTTGGCCCTCCGCCGTTGCCGAAGGGGAGTGGCCCGCCAAAGGCGGGTGGTGAGAACTGTCCGAAGCTCCGTTCGACGAACAGTCGGAACGGAACAAGTTCCGCAACCAGAGCTGAGGCTCACGGCGGACCCAAACGGTTCTGGCCTTGAGTGGAGGGCGCGTCCTTCGCGCTGGGCGAATCTGTGCTTATCCCCCAATCCAGATACGGTAGGATCTGGCTGAGTTTCTGCTAGACGATAGACGAGAAATGCAGCTCGATTGGCGAGGCTGACGAGAGCGGAGGCCGCTTTTTCTTCACGCGACCAAAATCCGTCTCATCCTCTTGAATTCCCGTCCAGTCAGGCGAGGCGCGACTCCGTGCTTCCACGGCCTTTGACGCTTTCTTTCATAAGCCGACCGAGCAGGTTCTGATAGGGCACGCTGGTCCACTGGGAGATTCGCTTGAGGCTCCCGGAGAGTCTCGGCGTCAATATTGATCGTCACCTGGACGGTCGTGTCTCCTGCCCGCGCCGCTCGAATCTTGGCCGTGTCCGCCTTATCGATGTTCATCCGTCCGAGTCTTGGTGGTCGCATCGTACAACCTCCGAAACTTTCGCCACTCGGCCAATCCTATGATGCGAATCTTCTTGCCCTGCTTTGTGAATCTCGTGGTGAGCGCCCGTCCGGTCGTGATTCGCCCAACTCAGAAGAACCGTCACTCGCCTATCGAATGCGTGGTATTCACCACGCTGGAAGCCGTTTGGATCGGGAAAGGATTCGACCGCTTCCAAGAAGGTCACCCCCAGGTTTGCGCATATTCGCCACTCTCTTGACAGGTCCCACTCAAATTCCATTCAGCCTACAATCGTTCGTTCGCGATGATACCCCAAGGCTTTTACGTCCATGATGCTGGGTGACTTCAAATGCTGCCACCGTCTGTTCACAGGGATTGTCGGCGCAGTTGTTGTTCAAGCATGTCCAGCATGATCCCTTCCAGGTTGGGCAGGACCAGGTGCGCCTCCGTCAGTTGGTCGGCCGGGTAGGTGGTGGCGAGGGCGACGACCTTCATGCCGGCGGCCAGCGCGGCGCGGATGCCGGCGCGTGAGTCTTCGAGGACCAGACATTCGTCTGCCCTGATCAGCGGCGGGCGTGGCGCTAAGGCATTGAGGCGCTTCAGCGTCAGTTCATAGATTTCCGGGTCCGGCTTACCGATCGTCGTGTCTTCGGCCGAGACAATCACGGGGAAATCCCGCTCAATCGGCGTGTCGCGCAGCGCATAGAGGATCTGCTCGCGCCGTCCACCAGAGGCGAGGGCCAGCCGACAGGTTTGGGCGGCCGACTTCACGAACTCCACAACGCCAGGAAACAGCTTCGGCTTATGGGTTGCGGTATAGTCTCGAAAGAGGATGGCCTTCCGTTCCATGATCGACCGCAACCTGGCTGGATCGCAGGAGCCGGTCGCCGCCGTCAGCAACGCTGTCGCGCAGTTCCGTTCGTCCATCCCAAGGTAGGGACCATAATAGTCCTCCTTGGTCAGCGAGAGTCCGTGCTCGTTCAGCGCCTGCTGAAAGGTGAGAAGGTGGGGTGTCTCGTCGTCAGCGATGACACCGTTGAAGTCGAAGATGATCGCTCTGATCCCGGGCATGCGCACCTTACTCTACCTTACGTGGAGACTTGCAACAAGATGCTCTTGCTTGCCCGTCCGCGCGCCGTTCTGTATGCTCCAGCCTAGTCCCAGTTTCCCAATGAAAGGCCGACGCGATGCCGGGGCTGGCGGCCGGCGGCGCATGACGAAAGCCCAGCACACATGACCGATCACACTGTTCTCAGGGAATTGCTGCTGATCTTCGTCGTCTCGATCGGGGTGGTGTTTGTGTTTCATCAACTCCGATTGCCCTCGATCACGGGATTTTTGGCGGCCGGTGCGCTCATCGGGCCGCAAGGGTTGAATCTGGTGTCCGATCCGATGCAAGTCGAGGTGCTTGCCGAGATCGGCATCGTTCTGCTGCTGTTCACCATCGGTATCGAGTTTTCCTTGGCGAATCTGAAAGCCGCCCGGCATGTCCTCCTGCTGGCTGCACCGATCCAGGTCGGCGGAGTGTTGAGCCTGGCGGTGCTGGCCGGGTGGCTGGCAGAAATTCCCACTCAGCAGAGTATTTTTTGGGGCTGTCTGTTCTCGCTCAGCAGCACGGCGATCGTGCTCAAGGCGCTTGCCGATCGAGGAGAGACCGATTCGATGCACGGGCGTATCACAGTGGGCATCCTGATCTTCCAAGACCTGGCGGTCGTGCCGATGATGCTGTTGACCCCCATCCTGGCGAGCCCTGCGGAGGACGCAGCGAAGACCGTGTTGCTCGCGCTGGCCAAATCAGCCGTGTTCGTCGGCGTCATCGTGGTGGCGGCCTGGTATCTCGTGCCTAAGCTATTGGAGCACATCGTCAGGAGCCGCAGCCGGGAGCTCTTCCTGCTGACGATCATCGCGTTGTGCCTGGGCATCGCCTGGCTAACGTCCTTGAGCGGGCTGTCCCTGGCCCTGGGCGCCTTCATTGCGGGACTGGTCATTTCCGAATCGGAGTACAGCCACCAGGCGATGGCCGAAGTGCTCCCGTTTCGTGACAGCTTCAGCAGCCTGTTCTTCGTCTCGCTTGGCATCCTGTTGGATGTGCGCGTGGTGTTGGCGCATCCGTGGTTGGTCGTCGGAGTGATCGCGGCCGTCTTGATCGGGAAATTTCTCACCGGTGCTGTCGCAGTGCTGGCGGCGGGTCAGCCCCCGCGTTCCGCGGTGCTGACCGGGGTCTCCTTGGCGCAGGTCGGGGAGTTCAGCTTCATCCTCGCGCAGGAAGGGGAAAAGACCGGGTTGCTCGCGGGAGAACCCTATCAGGTCTTCCTGGCGGTGTCGGTGTTGACGATGGTGATCGCGCCGTTTGTGATCCAATGGTCACCGCATTTGGCTAGACGGACCGAGGCGCTCCAGCGGCTGCACCACCTGCTGCCGGGGCGGACGATGGCCCATGTCGCGTTGGCCGAGGGGCAACAGCTCAAAATCAGGGACCATGTGATCATCGTGGGCTATGGGCTCAATGGCCGGAACCTTGCCCGGGTGCTTGCCGAGACTGAAATTCCCTATGTCATTCTCGATCTCGACGGCGATACCGTCAGGCGGGAATCGCGCCTCGGCGTGCCCATTTTCTATGGAGATGGGACAAACTCGAACGTGCTGCGACACATGAAGATCGAAATGGCCAAGGTGCTGGTGTTGGCGCTTTCCGATCCCTTCACGACACGCCGGGCGGTCCAAGTCGCGCGCGCGCTCAACCCGAAGCTTCACATCGTCGTCCGGACCCGGTACCTCCGTGAGCTCGACGAGCTGCATCAATTGGGCGCAGACGATGTCGTGCCCGAGGAGTTCGAGACGTCGATCGAGATCTTCGCGCTCGTGCTCCGCACGTACAACATGCCGCAGGACTTCATCGTGCAGAAAGCGGAGCAAATCCGGCGTGAAGGCTATGCCTTGCTTCGGCGGAGCGAGTTGCCGGAACTGGCGCACCACTTAAGGGGCGGGACACTTACCGATGTGGAAGTAGAGACCTGCCGGATCGATGAGGACTCGCCAGCGATCGGAAAGTCGCTAGCGGAACTGTCCATCCGACCGCGAACCGGTGCTTCGGTGATCGCCTGGACGCGAGATGGGATCACCCAATCCAATCCGTCCGAAAAAGTGCGGCTGGAGTCCGGAGATGTGGTGGTGCTGCTCGGGTCGCGCGAACAGATCCGGCGCGCGCTGAGTCTCCTGGCCGAGGCGAAGACCGAATAACCCGGTCACGGCGGGGCTTCGGTCATCAGGGCGTACGCTTCCTGCAGAGACCCGATCTCGATCACGGTTATATGCCGCTGTGCGGCAAGTTCCGTGAGATTCCCGTGCGAAGCTTGCGTCTGGCCGCGGGGAACCAGCAGCGTGGTGAATTTCGCCCCGGCCGCAGCCGCCAGTTTGCCGGGCAAGTCGTCCACCTCCAAAATCCGGCCGTCTGCCGTAATGGCCCCCGTCACCGCCACGTTCGCTCGCACCCGATCGCCTCGCCAGGCGGCCATCACACCTACCGCGACTGCACTGCCTGCGCTTTCCCCGTCGATCACCATGTTGGGCGCATGGTTTTTGATGATGACCGTCCATCCGCGTGGATCCCGCCCGAGCGCGTTCGCCGCGGCGATCACGGCCAACTGTGCGGCAGCTTTCCAATCTTCCCCGACGACCGAGCCGCCGCGAAACGGCGATTCGTCGAACAAAACCCTGGGGCCGTGGGGGCCGGTGTTCTGATCGACCTGGATGACAATGTAGTGAACGCCACCGACCCCTTCGCGAGTCGGACTCACGGCCAGTGCCGGCACGGTCGACATCCGATGGGATGAGGCGGCATCGGCTCCGCCTGTCGCAACCCACATCAGACTGGCAACGGCAGCGGCGAACAATTCGACCCGCCGTCCCGGCGGGCTTGCGAATCCCGTTTCCACGGTCAGCTTCTCACACCGTAGTGTGACCGGCCCTTTGAGCGGAGGGTCGAGAGGCCGACCACTCTCCATGGCGATCAGGTGGGCCGCTTTCATAATATCACTTGGCGGGCGTGTCAGCATCGTCCAGCAACATGAGGGCGGGCTTCTACCGGAGGCCGACGGCGTGGCGTTTCATCGCCCGCTTGTCCTGGTTCAGGCAGATCGTGGCGAACACACGCAACGGGGATGTGGCCAACGGAACCCAGCGGAAACAGTTCCAAGCGGTGCAGAAGTCAATCCGGCATTCGTGCTCAGTGATAGGCGTAACCATCGCCAAGGCGGGCACCCACCACCTGCCTCCCTGCACGGATTCATACCGCAGGTTGTGCAGGGCAAAATCGAGCGTGGTGGTGACAGCCCCCAGCCAGCTCGGCTGGGCAGTTTGTAGAGACCGCTGTTGCGCGAGGACGTGTGCGCGACCATCCGGAGCCTGCCAGGAATGGGCTCGAAGGTCTTGGCCTTTTCGTGGAAGGCTCTTCCGGGCCGCCACCAGGCGCTGTGATGCGCATGCGGGCTATGGCTGGATCCATCACTCCAACGATGCCGTCGTCGATGGTGCAGTTCAACGTGGTCGAGATATGCGAGATATGGAAGAGAGGATAAGGCTTGGAAGGAACTAGCAGGCGAGGCACGGCGGGTCGCGGGCGGTTCGGGTTGCTGGGGTCCGCCATGTAGCCCTAGATGTAGCCGTCCTGCTCCTGGCACGGATAAGCCGTGATACCGATTGTCTCCGGCTCGAGCGCTCCGTTCACGAGAGACGGAATTTGCTTACAGCGCCCGTTCAGATCGAACTGCGAACCATGGTAGGCACACTCGACGCGGTCTCCCTCAAAGCGCCTGAACGAGAGCGGCATGCCCCCGGTGCGGAGAGATATCCTGGAGCACGGCAATCCGGTCCTGCGGCGTTCGACAGAGGACGAGAAGGCTGTCCAAGCAACACTTGAGCTTTCATTTTTTGCCGGCGCGGACCTGCGGGCTGCAGGCGGTCGGATACCAAAAACCCAAGAGTGGGCCCGTGCGCGACGGCCTGAAACCGATCTCTGTCTCCGGGTTCAAGGATGGGGAGGATTGCTGTACGTGAGAAAGATCCGTGTGGATATGGTGAGACACTGACGACAGACCATAGCGGTCCGCGTGTTCACGGTCAAGTCCGCCGACGCTGGCCACCGAAGCGGAAATCATTATCTGGCGCGGCGTTCGCGCCGCGGGTTGCCTTGACAAGGCGAAGAATCCGAGAATATAGTCGGTTCGTGTGGGTTCGCGCGCGTTAGTTGAGTTGATTATCGTCGATTCCGAGAGAGCATTGAGGTGACACCATGGGTACCGTGCAGATCGAACCGGCTGCCGGATTGGCGGAACTGGACCGTACAAAGCCCGACAAGGTGACGATCGTCCTGCTCAGTGGCGATCTGGATCGCGCGATGGCGGCGTTTATCATCGCGACCGGCGCCGCTGCAATGGGCATGGAAGTCACCATGTTTTTTACATTTTGGGGGCTCAACGTCATCCGCAAGGACGGCGCAACTACGACGGCGAAGGATTGGCTGCGCCGCATGTTCGGATGGCTGAACAAGGGCGGAGCGCGCCGGTTGCCACTTTCCCGGTTTCACTTTTGGGGTGTGGGGACCAAGATGATGCACAAGGTCATGCGGGACCATCGCATGCCTGGCATTCCCGAGTTGATGCAGATGGCCCAAGACCTCGGTGTGCGCTTCATCGCCTGTACGACTACGATGGGTTTGATGGGGGTTTCGAAGGAGAGCCTGATCGACGGCGTGGAGCAGTTGGCCGGTGTGACCACCTATCTGGCGGAAGCGAAGCAGGGCAGCGTGAATCTGTTTATTTAACAAGCGAGACATACGGGATGGCGAGAAAGGGCAGGGGTGATGTGAGGTATGGCCCACCTCCTGTTTCGTGCGCATCTCGCTTGCCACGCGGAGCGTGAGCATGATGCAGGCTGATGTGAAGCTCGATACGATTGGGTATTTCTGCCCGATGCCGATCATTATGACCTCGAAGAAGATCAAGGAGTTATTGCCGGGTCAGGTATTGGAGGTCCTCTCGGACGACGAGGGCATCAAGAAAGACATGCCAGCTTGGTGCCAAACGACCGGGCACGAAATGCTGGGCCTCGAAGAAGAGCAGAATCAGTCCAAGCGAATCTACAAGGCCTTTATCAAGAAAACGAAATAACCCGCTCCCATAGACAAGCATCATGAAGCCGGCGACCGTGGATATGGAAGAGGACGCCGGCTTTTTTTCGATAAGTTGTTCACAGCAAGGCAGCTTACTTCAATCCTTCCACAAGATATTGTCGATGAATTAATTAAATCCCACCGCATATAGTAGTTTTTCATTGACATGCAAAAATCATTTTGATACAACGCGACTGGATTCTTCTTGCCGGATCGGCGACAGGCTGCCCAGCTAAGTCCTGAAGGGCCACCCGCTAGGGAGGCAGTCAAGGATGGCGAGCCACAGTCGGCAGCAACGCACCCGCCTGTTGCTTCTTCTCAATGCCATGGTCCCGGCCGGATTTTTCCAGGTACCATCCCCGCTGCTTATCTGCCGAGACAACCAGCCGCATCAGTCGGCGGCGTCACGGAACGGACGGACTCAACCCAGGAGGTTTCCAATGGCGGCGTCTGTACCTGTCGTGGACGAACAACTCGAACGGATTTCCAGCGAGGTTGCTGCCAAACTGGACGGAGGGCAAACCGGAGCGCTCTGCGATCCCAACAGTGGTCAGCAGAGAGGGATCCTGGTGAGTTCCTACCTGGAGAACGTTGCGGTCTTCGGTCACACCGGAGAGACGCTGTCGCTAGCCGATGTGCGTCGTCTGCACCGAGCGGCCGTGCAGGCCCATGCACATCGCGCCCTCTTGTGTGTGCCGATCTCGACAATGATTCCCAATTCGGTTTTGTTACTGGCAACGCTGTCAAAGATCCGCATTGTGCGCCTACAGGATTCCGACCCGGTGGTGTAGTGAGGCAGATCGGAAGGACGGGCTTAGAAATTCGTCATCCTGTCTCCGAGGAGGCCATTTATGTCCGGACCGTATCGCTTGCGACTCCTTCATTTGTTCGTAACTCGTCGATCGGCCGGTGCCTTTATTCTGTCGAGACACGGCCGACTGGCGGATTTTGTTGGGTTTAGCACCGACGACGTGGCCGGCGCGTTAGCTCGATTCCGAAACGGCTCCGGGTATCGGTATTTCTGGTACGCCTACGCGCGGTCGCCCGCCGAAGCGGCATCTCTCGCCGGCTATTGGTATCACCGTTATCGGCCGACCGATAATGTGGTGCCTCCGGAAGGGATTGACCATTCCAGTTGGCGATGTTCGATAGCCGGCTGTTCAGCCTGTGCGCTCACACTCGCAGGCCGCTGAGCGGAACCCTCCGCCCATCCCCAGCGTGCTTGCGCCTCGCTTGACTTGGCTTCGGGACGTCTTTAGGGTTACCAACCATCTTCTTGACGATCGACGCCATTCGGCCTGCCGAAGAGACGAGTCTTGCAATCGGTCGGAACGAGACCGCTTCTGTTGATCAATTGCCGTCAACTTCTGACGCTCCAGGGAACCACCGGCCCGCGAAGCGGCGGGACCATGGGCGAGCCAGGGTTGATTCGTAACGGCGCCGTGCTGATCCGAGGTGCCACGATCGAGTTGGCTGGCCCGCTGGACCGTGTCACTCGATCCCCGGCGGCTCGCGGGGCCGAGTGCATCGACCTGCGCGGTGGTGTCATCCTGCCAGGCTTTGTCGATTCCCACACCCATGCGCTGTTTGCTGCGTCGCGCGTGGACGAATACGAAGCCAGAATCCGCGGGGCTACGTACAGCGAGATCGCTGAAGCGGGCGGGGGCATCCAAGCCAGCGCCAGGCAGATACGAGCGATGAGCGAACGGAAATTGATCCGGCGGCTCACCGAGGTGGTCGCTCGGTTCGTCGAGCACGGCACGACGACCCTTGAGATCAAGAGCGGATACGGTCTTGAGCCGGCGCAGGAACTGAAAATGTTGCGGGCGATCAAAAAAGCCAGCAGCCGCGTCATGGGCGAGTTGATCCCAACCTTACTCATCCATGATGTGCCGGCGCGACTCAAGCCCAGACGGGCGGCATATCTCCGTCTCGTCGTCCGGCGCCTGATCCCTGAAGTGGCGCGCAGGATGCTGGCGGAATGTTTCGACGTGTTTTGCGATCGCGGATATTTTTCGGTGGCGGAAGCAAGGAGCCTGCTGGCAGCTGCCGCTCAGGCAGGCTTGAAGCTGAAGCTGCACGCGGAGCAGCTCGCGCATACCGGGGCAGCCCGTATGGCGGCCGAAATGGGGGCAGTTTCAGTCGATCACCTCGATCATGTGAGCGACGCCGATATACGGCGATTGCGGAAACATGGGACGATCGCAACGCTCCTGCCGGGCAGCGTCCTGCATCTGAATTCCGGTCGGTATCCTCCGGCCCGCCGCCTGATCGATGCAGGCGTGCCGGTCGCGCTCGCGTCCAATTTCAACCCGGGCAGCTCCCCCACCCTGAACATGCAAATGATTCTGGCCCTGGCTTGTTCCCAGATGCGCATGACGCCGGCGGAGGCGATCGCGGCCGCCACGATCAACGGTGCCCACGCGATAGGCCGCGGCGATCGTGTGGGGTCATTGGAGCCTGGGAAGCAGGCAGACCTTGCGGTAATGGACGTGGACGACTACCGGGAGATTCCGTACTACTTCGGCATGAATCACTGCAGACTGGCGATCAAGAAAGGGCGTCTCATATTTTCGAAACGGGGTGAGGGGCTGTAGCCAACGCCTCGTGCTTGGAGCGTCAGAATGGACTACATCGTCGAATGTGTTCCCAATTTCAGTGAAGGCCGGAACCCGGAGACGATTGCGGCGTTGGTGGCGGCGATCCGGTCGATTACGGATGTCTTCCTGCTCGATCAGGAGATGGACTATGACCATCATCGTACGGTCCTGACCTTCGCCGGCTCGCCTCGCGGTGTTGCAGAAGCGGCCTTTCAGGTCACCCGCACCGCGACCGGCTTAATCGACCTCCGTCGGCATCAGGGGGGTCATCCGCGCGTCGGCGCCACGGATGTCGTCCCCTTCGTACCGATTCGCGGCGTTACGATGGACGACTGTGTCGCACTCGCGCGCGAAGTCGGGCGCCGCATCGGGACCGAACTCGACATTCCTGTGTTTCTTTATGAACGGGCAGCGAGCGCGCCACCTCGGACGAATTTGGAGGCGATCCGCAAAGGAGGGCTGGAGGGACTGGCCGAACGGATGCGTCACGATCCGGCCTGGCGACCGGATTTCGGGCCGCCTGCGCCCCATCCCACTGCAGGGGTGACCGTCGTCGGCGCGCGCCCCCCACTCATCGCGTTCAACGTCAATTTGGACACCGGCAATCTGGAAACCGCCAAAGCGATTGCCAAGACGGTGCGGTTCTCCGGTGGTGGGCTGCCTTACGTGAAGGCGATCGGGGTCGAACTGGCGAGCCGCGGGCTCGTGCAGGTCTCTATGAACTTGACCAACTTCGAGGAGACGCCGATCCATGTTGCGTTCGAGGCGGTGAGGCGAGAGGCCGAGAAGCGCGGCGTGCAGGTGGCTGGCAGCGAGATTGTTGGGTTGGTGCCGCAACAGGCGCTGCTCCACGCGGCTCAGCGGTTTCTCGCGCTGGAACGGTTCGATCCGAGCCAGGTGCTGGAGACACGGCTGGCGAGCGCGATCGCGCAGGGCGGATCGTCTTTGGAACGGGCCGCACCAACGCCTTCTGCGGAATGGGCCACTTCACTGACGAGTGTCTTGGCCGCCGTTTCCGCCGGTACGCCGACGCCGGGTGGCGGAAGCGTGGCGGCCTTGGCAGGTGCCCTGGCGGCGGCGCTCGGTATAATGGGGTGTCGGATCGGGCCACCGCGGAGCGGCGGTGCAGCGGCGGATTCTCCGACGGCCTCGAAGCCAGACCTGGATTTGGCGCGGATTGAACTCCGCCTTCTGGAGCTACGCGACAAGTTGCACCAGCTGATGCAAGCCGATGCCGACGCCTACGAGGATGTGCTGCGCGCATATCGATTGCCAAAGACCGATCCGGTGAGAGCCGAAGCCGTCTCAGCGGCCCTACAAAAAGCCACGGAAGTGCCGTTAGAGACAGCGATCTTGGCGGCGGAAACCGGGGCGCTTTTGCGCTCGCTGTTATGTTGCGTTAAGCCATCCGTCGCCGTGGATGTCAAGGTTGGTCTGTGGATGGCAGTTGCAGCGGCTGAGGGTGCGAGGGAGAATGCGGCGGTCAATCTCAAATCGCTAACAAATCAAGATGTTGTTAGCCAGCTCACGATAAAGCTCCGGGCTGTCGAAAGGAGCCTTGAGGAATTGAAACGGTTGTGGTAGGCTGTTTCCCTCACGATCTTACGCAAGCGAGCAGAGTGACATGGAAATCAAGGTATTCAACAACAATGTAGAAAAGGCGCTGAAGGTCGCCAAGAAAAAGCTGGCCGGGGAAGGACTTTTCCGCGAGCTGAAGCGGCGCCGGTTCTACGAGAAACCCAGCGTACGTAAGAAGGCCAAGCAACGCGAAGCTCAGCGGCGCCGGCAGAAGTGGCTCGCCAAGCGTCGGATGGATTAAATCCCCGCCGCCTTTCCCCTCCCCGTTTTGGTTTTGCCTCTCGGGTGGCTCGCGATCCCCTGCCTCAGCATGCGTGATGAGGAGATCCATGCCGCACTGCGCATCCTGCGCAAGGAAGTGCAGCGGTGGCAAGACCCTGTGGTGGGCGTCGTGGCCAGGGAATCCGGGCGCGACCCATTCCGCATTTTGATTTCCTGCCTGCTCAGCCTCCGGACCCAGGACCGTACGACCGCCGAAGCTAGCGCGCGGCTGTTTGCCTTGGCCACCGATCCGACTTCCATGCTGGAGCTACCCAGGTGGCGCATCGAGCGCACGATTTATCCGGTTGGGTTCTACCGCATCAAAGCCAAACGGATCCACGAGATTTGCCGCCACCTATTGGATCGCTACGGGGGGCGGGTGCCCGACTCAATCGATGAACTGCTCACCTTGCCCGGGGTCGGAAGAAAGACAGCCAATCTAGTCGTCACGGTCGGCTATCAAAAGCCCGGTATTTGCGTGGATATCCATGTTCACCGGATCAGCAACCGCTGGGGATACGTGAAGACGAACACCCCGGAGCAGACGGAGGAGGCCCTCCGCAAGAAGCTGCCGCGGCGATACTGGATCACTTACAATGACCTACTCGTACCATTCGGGCAGAACCTCTGCCTGCCGGTCTCCCCTTACTGCAGCCGGTGCAAGCTCACCCAATATTGCGAGCGGGTGGGAGTGACGAAATCCCGGTAGAGGATAAGGATACAGGGCGCGTTTGTTCGATTTGTCTGGTTTATCCGGTTGAACCAAAGAAACGAAACCTGCCAAACGAAACCGAACCGGAAACAGATTTCATTTCAGATGAACAGTTTCGTTTCCGCGTCGGCGGTGAGGGTGAGAATGGCGGGCAGGCCCAGGATTTCATCCACGTTCTTGGCCACGGCAGCAGGATCGACGCCCATGTATTCAAGGCCGGCACTGCAGGCGATTACGCGAAAATGTCCCACCAGGCGGGCTTCCTGGAACATCTCCGAAATTTTCGGAACTTTTTTTTCTTGCAGGAGTCGGCGGACCTCTTCCGCCGAGGCTGTATATTCCAACGGAAAATCGATCTCGTCAATCCGTCCCTGTGCCAATTTCTTGATCGTCCAGAACAGCAGGATGACGATCACCTCTTTGCCCATCGCGGCGGCGGTCAGTCCCAAGGTGGCGACCTGGTGGAGCTTGTCGTAGGTCGCATTGTGGGCGAAGATGACGAATTTGGGTTTCTGTTGCACGGGTTCCCCCTGCTCGTGGCGGATGATTATACCGTTGGCGTCGAAACCTTCACAAGCCGTGGACGCTAGCGCCTAGGGAGATGGTGCCATGGGGATGTGCAGGTCATGACGCGCGGCCGCGGTGATTGCCTCGGAATACCCGGCGTCGGCATGCCGTAGAATAGCGAGGGCCGGGTCGTTCGTGAGCACGCGCTCGATCTTTCGACCGGCTTCCGGCGTGCCCTCCGCCACCGTAGCCTGGCCTGCGTGCAGGGAGTAGCCGATTCCGACGCCACCGCCGTGGTGAAGCGCAACCCAGCACGCGCCGGAGGCGGTGTTCAAGAGCGCATTGAGGATCGGCCAGTCGGCGATGGCGTCACTGCCATCGCGCATGGCTTCCGTTTCTCGATAGGGAGAAGCGACCGAGCCTCCGTCCAGGTGATCGCGGCCGATGACGACCGGCGCCTTGAGCTTGCCCATGCGAACCAGCTCATTGATCCGAAGGCCCAGCGCTGCGCGCTCACCGTACCCCAGCCAACAGATGCGCGCTGGCAACCCCTGGAACGCCACCCGTTCGCGCGCCAGCGAGATCCACCGCTGCAGCCGTGTGTTGTTCGGGAACAGCTCCAAGGCTGCTTGATCGGTGACCGCGATGTCCGAGGGGTCGCCCGACAACGCGATCCAGCGAAATGGCCCCGTGCCTTCGCAAAACAGCGGCCTGATATAGGCGGACACGAAACCGGGGAACGCATAGGCGTCTTTGACGCCCCGCTGAAACGCCATCGTCCGGATGTTGTTGCCGTAGTCGAACACGATCGCGCCGGCTTTTTGCATAGCCAGCATGGCCTGCACATGCGTTGCGATCGAATCTAACGCTCGCTCGACATATTCAGACGGCTTGCTCTGCCTCAAGTGAGCTGCCGCGGCCAGGGAAAGACCGACCGGAATGTATCCGTTGAGCGGATCGTGGGCCGAAGTCTGATCCGTGACGAGATCCGGCACCACGCCGCGACGCACAAGGTCGGGCAGGACCTCCGCGCAGTTGCCCACCAACCCGACGGATAGCGGCTCCCTCTTCGCCCGGGCTGCCATGACCCAGGCAAGCGCCTCCTCCGTCGAAGCGGTCATTCGGTCGCAATAGCGGGTCTTGATCCGACGTTCGATCCGGAGCGGATCCACTTCGACGCACAGAATGGCGGCGCCGTTCATGGTGGCGGCCAGCGGCTGGGCGCCGCCCATACCCCCCATGCCGCCGGTCAGGACGAATCGTCCCGTGAGATCGCCCCCGAAATGCTTCGCCGCCGCCGCCGCGAACGTTTCGTATGTCCCCTGCACGATGCCTTGCGTGCCGATGTACATCCACGATCCGGCCGTCATCTGGCCGAACATGATCAAACCCAACGCTTCCAGCCGATGGAACTCTTCCCAGGTGGCCCATCGGCCAACCAAGTGGGAATTGGCGATCAATACCCGCGGTGCCCATTCGTGGGTACGGAGCACGCCCACCGGTTTGCCCGATTGAACGAGTAGGGTTTGATCATGGTCCAAGGCTTGCAGCTCGCGGACGATGGCGTGGTAGGCGTCCCAGTTGCGGACGGCCTTGCCGCTCCCGCCATAGACGACGAGGTTACGCGGATTCTCTGCAACCTCGTCGTCCAAGTTGTTCATCAGCATGCGGAGCGCGGCTTCCTGCGGCCAGCCTTTGCAGGAGAGCGTCGGCCCACGCGGTGCCCGGATCATTTCTGTTGCTCCGCCTTGACCTGGGCTTTTACCCCGTTGATGAAGGCATCGATGGCGGCGTCCACTTCCCCCGCGCTCATGGCACGGTCGTGGTTCTCGCTCTCGTCCACGATATAGGTCTCGTTGTCTTTTTCCTGACGGACCACCACCGTGTTCTCGGGAGTGACCTCGATCATCATGAACCATTCCCTGGCGCCTTTCCGAATGGAGACTTCTTTTGCGAAGGTGCCCGAGCTGACCGTCCCCCTCTTGCTCACTTCGACCAGCAGGTCGCCGCTCTCGGCGGCGATGGACTGGATGGCAACCACGGGAATCGTACCGGCTGCTCCGACCAGGACGACCGACAGGAGGGGCGGCAAGCCGATTGCCAGTGCCTGGCTCAGCGTGCGGAGAATAGGGCTCCGGTCGTTCATGACGGTCTCCTTCGTCTGCGCTTCAGGCCGGAGAGCACAGCGGTCAGCGCGCCGCTTGTCACCAAGCTCCGGACCTGCTCGATGTCGGGCGCCAGAACCCGGTCCTGCACGAGGCGCGGGACTCGCTGCCTAATGAGTTGGAGCGTCCGGCGGCTTCCCACGCCGGGTTGCAAGGGGCGATGGAATTCCACTCCCTGAGCCGCACACAACAGCTCGATCGCTAGGATGTATTCCGTGTTGGACAGGATCTGCTTCAACTTCAATGCCGATCCCATCCCCATACTGACGTGGTCTTCCTGGTTCCCGGACGTGGGGATGGAATCGACCGAGGCCGGATGCGAGAGCACCTTGTTCTCCGAGGCCAAAGCCGCGGCCGTGACCTGCGCCAGCATGAAACCGGAGTTCAGCCCCGGGTCTGGGCTTAGGAACGGAGGCAAATCGCCGTACTCGGGATTGATCAGGCGTTCAATGCGGCGCTCGGAGATGCTGGCCAGTTCAGTCATGGCGATGGCCAAATAATCGAGCGCCAGGCCGAGCGGCTGCCCGTGAAAATTTCCGCCGGACAGCACTTTCCCCTCGTCCGCGAAAACCAAAGGATTGTCCGTCACGCTGTTCATCTCGATGCACAAGGTTCCACGGACATGATCAAGTGCATCACGCACAGCGCCGTGCACCTGCGGCATACAGCGGAGACTGTAGGCATCCTGCACGCGGGGGCAGCGCAAGTGCGAAGTGCGGATCTCGCTTCCGGCTACGAGGGCCCGCAGATGCGCCGCAACGGTGCTCTGCCCCCGATACGGACGCAATCGATGGATCCGCGGGTCGAACACGACCGGCGTCCCTTTCAAAGCTTCCAGCGACAGGGCGCCGGCCACATCGGCGACGTCGACCAGTTGCTCGCAGCGACGCAAGGCCAGCAACCCGACTGCGAGCATCGCCTGGGTGCCGTTGAGGAGCGAGAGCCCTTCCTTTGCCTCCAAGTGTAGAGGCTTCAAACCGACCTGTGCAAGCGCGGTCCGTCCTGGTACACGGCGCGGACCGACGAAGGCTTCGCCTTCCCCGATCAAAATCAGCGCAAGGTGGGCGAGCGGGGCAAGGTCGCCACTCGCACCGACCGATCCCCGGGAAGGGATCACCGGCAGGACATCGTGGTTGAGCAGGGTCAACAGCGACTCTACGATCGTGGGTCGGACGCCGCTGTGTCCCCGCGCCAACACGTTGGCGCGCAAAAGCAGCATGCCGCGCGTCTCTTCACGGCTGAGTGGATCGCCGACGCCGGCGGCGTGGCTGCGCACCAGATTCATCTGGAGTTGACGGATGTCGGATGGCGGGATGCGCTGATCGGCCAGCTTGCCGAAACCGGTCGTGACGCCGTAGACGGGATCGGAACGCGCCGCTACTTGCTTGATCACCTGGTAGGCGGCCGCCATGCGGCGCTTGGCGCGGGGAGCCAGCCGGACCGGACGACGGCCCACCACGACATCGTAGAAGGATGCGAGCGTCAGGTCTTTGCCGGTCAACATCACTGGCTTCACGGCTGCGTGATTATAGCCCGCCGGAAGATACGGAAAAAGTCGAAGAAGCCCCCTGACTTTTTCTTGAAGCCTTTGCTAGGATGCGCGCCCGATGGAAGCGTTGTCGTGGAACACCATCCTGGCCTGGCTGGCCGTTGTGTCGGTGGTCGGATTTATCGGGACCCTTATCGCCATCCCGTACGTGTTGGTCAAGCTTCCGGCCGACTACTTCGATGTCCGCGTGCCGAGGATGTGGATGAAAGACCGCCACCCGGTTCTGCGGATGATCGGGCTGATTGCCAAGAATGCCATTGGGGTGGTCTTCTTCCTGGCTGGCGTCGCCATGCTGTTTCTGCCGGGTCAAGGGATTCTGACGATGCTGATCGGCGTCTCGTTGATGGATTTTCCCGGCAAGCGTCGTTTGGAAGCGAAGCTGATCGGGCAGCCGACCGTGCTGCAGGCCATCAACGCGATGCGGGGGAGGTTCGGCAAGCCGCCGCTGACAGTGAAGGACGATCCGTAGAAACTGTCACCGGGTTTGTTAGGTTCGTCCGGTTTGACTAGTTCACTAATTCATCACTATTTCAGTGTGCTGGGATGAAACAAACCGGGAAGACCAAACAAACCAGCTCAACCAGATAGACGAAATTGACATGCCTACGCTCTACCTCATCGACGGAAGTGCTTACGTCTATCGCGCCTTCTTCGCCCTCCCGCCGCTGTCGAATTCCAAGGGCCTCCAGACCAACGCGGTCTATGGCTTCACCACGATGCTGATGAAGATTCTCCGCGAGCATCGGCCGGACGGCTTGGCGGTGGTGTTCGACGAAAAAGGGCCGACCCTGCGCCACGATGAGTTTAAGGACTACAAGGCCCAGCGGCCCCCGATGCCAGAGGGGATGAGCGCGCAGATTCCGTATATCCATCGCATGGTGGAGGCGTTCGGGCTCCCTGCTGTGCGGCTGCCTGGCTTCGAGGCGGACGATCTGATCGGCACCCTCTCCCGGAAGGCGGAGGCGGCAGGGTTCGATGTCGTCATCGTTACCGGTGATAAGGATATGTTCCAACTGCTGACCCCGCATGTCCGCATTTACGATCCGGTCAAGGACAAATGGTATGGCGAAGAAGCCTGCCGCGAACGATTTGGCGTTGAGCCGGCCCGGGTCGTGGAGGTGATGGGGCTGATGGGCGATGCCATCGATAACATTCCCGGAGTCAAGGGGATTGGCGAGAAGACGGCGATCAAGTTGATCACGCAGTTCGGCAGCATCGACGAGCTGTTGCGGCGTGTGGAGGAGGTCACCCCTCCGAGGACCAGATCCTTGCTGATCGAGCAGGCGGACAACGCCCGCTTGAGTCGGCGGCTCGCGACGATTCAGACGGACGCGCCTCTTGAATTCAATCCAGGACAATTCGCCGTCCGGCCGGCCTATGGGGAAGAACTGATCGCCCTGCTGCGGGAGCTCGAGTTCACCAGCCTGCTCAAAACACTCCAGCCGGCTGGGACCGTCAGCGAGGCGCTTGGGCTTGAGGTCCGCAGGATCAAAGATTCGGCCGACGCGCGGCGTTTCGCCGATGAAGCGCGTGACGCGGACATGGTTGCCCTCCAATGTGTCTGCGGCGGTGCCAACGGCACCCCGGAGCCTGCGGGAGTGCGGGCGGTGCTCCAGGGACTCGCCTTCAGCACGCCCAACGGCATCACGGTGTTTGCCGCACCCCCTTCCCCAGAGTCGCTTCGCGCCGATCGGCCCGGCACGGTCCACGCTCTTCTGGAGCCGCTGGCCGATCTGCTTCAGAGTCCGACACGGCTCAAGGCGGTACACGATCTGAAGTCGGCCTTGCTTGCCTTGGGCCGGGCTGGATGGGAGCTGCAGCCGCCCTGGTTCGATACGATGATCGCCGATTATCTGTTGCACCCCAATCGTCGATCCCATTCGTTAGAGACGGTGGCGATGGACCTGCTCGGCTATCGCTTCGGAGCCAAGCGGCCGGCCGCGTCCAAGGCCGAGGCGCCTCGCCGGTTGTTCGACGAGCCCGGCGGCGAAGCTGAGCAGCGCGTGGCCGAGCTGGCGGCCGAATCGGCGTCGGTGATTCTCCGGCTTGTGCCGCTGCAGAAAGAACGGCTGCAGGAGCAAGGGAGTTGGCGACTCTTCGAAGACGTGGAAATGCCACTCGTGCCCGTGCTGGCCGAGATTGAACGCAATGGGTTCCTGCTCGACGTGCAGGCACTCGAGCAGCTCAGCAAAGAGCTGGAACGGGAGCTCGATCGGATGATGGGGACGATCGCGCATCTTGCGGGCGAGGAATTCAACATCAATTCGCCCAAACAGCTCGCGGCCGTGCTCTTTGACAAGCTGGGCCTCACACCGATCCGCAAGACCAAGACAGGCTATTCAACCGACGAAGACACGTTGATGCAGTTGGCGACCCAACATGAGCTGCCAGCGCTGATTCTCAACTATCGTAGCCTCAGCAAGCTCAAGTCCACTTATGTTGATGCGCTTCCGCATCTCGTCAATCCCGAGACGGGCCGACTGCATACGTCCTTGAACCAGACCGTGGCCGCGACCGGGCGCCTGTCTTCGACCGAGCCCAATCTGCAGAACATTCCCGTGAAAGGCGAATACGGGCTCCGGATCCGCGAAGCCTTCATCGCGCCGCCCGGTCATCTGCTGTTGTGCGCCGACTACAGCCAGATCGAGCCGCGCATTCTCGCCCATCTCTCCCAGGATGAGCGGTTGTTGCAGGTGTTTGAGCGGGGCGACGATATTCACACGGCGACGGCGGTAGAGATTTTTCGGCTGCCTCCCGAGCAGATCACCCGAGAGATGCGGCGGGTGGCCAAGACCGTCGTCTTCGGGATTGTGTACGGGATCAGTCCGTTTGGTCTGGCGCAGAACATCGGTGTTTCGCAGACCGAGGCGAAGAAGTACATCGACACATACTTCGAGCGGTACGCGGGCGTGAGAGCCCTGCTGGATCGCACCGTCGCTGAGGCCAAAGAGAAAGGATACACCACGACGATCCTCGGCCGCCGACGGCCAATTCCAGAACTGCAGAGCGCCGATCCGACCCAGCGCGGCTTCGGCGAACGTATGGCGGTGAACAGCCCAATTCAAGGCTCTGCGGCCGATCTGATCAAAGTCGCTATGATCGACGTCCACAAACGGCTCCGCGCCGAACTGCCCGGCACCAAGATGATCCTTCAAGTCCACGATGAGCTGATCTTCGAGACACCGGAGAACGAACTGGCTCACGCGATGCAGCTTGTGAAAACCGAGATGGAAGCTGTCGGGCCCAAGTTGGGGCTCTCGGTACCGCTGAAGGTGGATGTGGGAGTGGGGAAAAATTGGCGCGCCGCCCATCCGTAGCGCACGACCTGGACAAGACAGGGCTCGACGGTGGCGGGAAGCGGGTTACTTTCGAGATGGCGATGGTGGGGACCACGGCTTGGGAGATGTCGGTGACGGTCAATTGGAACAATTGGCAGACCAGTGCGAACGCTTCGCGGTCCCAGCTCGCCGTTGGGTCACCGGCGATCCACGAGATTTGCCCGTTATGCGGAATCGCTTGTGGGGAGTGCGAGTGTGTGTACCAGGCTCAATCCGTGAAAGCGGCTCCGTGGATCGGGCTCGACCCCGTATTCAGGCATGTGTGCCCGTGCGTGCGTCACAAAGTTCAGGATTTCGGACAGGCTTCGAAGCTCGAGAGGCCGCGAAACGCATCGGCTCTGCCGGAGCCTTCAAGGGTGAATGTCGATTGGGATCGCGTTCGGCGGCGCCTGAACACGCTGGCCGGCCGGCGTTGGCGCTCAGCGTTGAGGCAGTGCTCCGGGTCCATGTTCGTGATGACCCTAAAGTCGAATTTCATATGGTCCAACGGGGGCAGGATCCGCCTGGCAAATTCTTCTCCTTGGATCGGCACGATGCCGATTGTCGGATTGTCCGCTACGGATGCGCCAAGGATCAGCCGTACGCATTTCGGGAACGTGCGGTCCCTCCGCGCGCGAAAATCTGACCGCTCACTCCGGCGTTGGAGCAACAGTCGAATGCGGTGGCGATGTTCGAGGTCACCGTGCAATATACCGGCGCCACTCGATGGAGCCGCGCCGTGTTCAACAACAGCAGCATGCTCTCCGCCTCCGCGCCGCTCCGATCGTATTGCAGCCTCGCCCGGTGCAGCGCGACCGGATTCAAACAGCCGGCCGGGAATCTGAGCAAGACCGTGCAGGCCGCGAGATATGTGGGCTGGACCGTCCACTGTCTTGCACCGGTGCCTATGCGGACTGCTTGCTCTGCTGCGAGGAGGGACCCTGGTCGGACACTCGCTGTCAACGTTCGCTCTCCTGTGCAATTGTTTTCTTTGAAGTCGAATGGGCTCCATGGAAGAAGGGTGGCGTTACTCGCTCCCAGACAAGACCGTCCAGAAACTTCCCGAGGGGCCATTGAGTGCGCGGACCGCGGGTTGAGAGGTCCATCGCTGCGCGGTTAAAGCCGCAGCCGATCGACACAGGGATCGTACGGTCAACCGATCAAGCCGCGGGACCGTCGCCTTTCCTGAGGGCCGCTTCTCCGGTCGCGGATGGCTTTCACCCGCTGGGCATCCCCGGTCGCGAACATGCCCGTGTGCTCCTCGATCTCTCCCAGGAACACTATCGAGAGACGCGCGCGGACACGGTCGGTGAGGATCACCCCGTACCGTTCGTGTTTATCCAGCGTGTCCAACAGCGGGCGGACGAACGGGGTGTCGCTCCCAAACACGTCGTTGTCCAACCTGATGCGCAGCTCACACCACCCCAGAAAATGCTCCGATTCGTCGCAGAAGATGCACAGGCTTTGGGTGGACAGCACAGGCTCACCCACGAGTGCCCGCGCGCGGCGCCTGTACGAATGCCCGCAAGAAAGGGAGTCGGGGCACGTTATCGCTCCAACGAATGTAGCACGGTGTCCAGCGCAACCTCGAACCCTCGATCGAGATTCGCCGGCTGGGCTTGGTCCACATCAAGAGACACGCTGAGCACGGGGCTTTCAGGAGTCGGTCCTCTGGCTCATCATGTTTTTCTCCTGGGGACTGTCGAAGCGGACGTGCCGCCAGCACGACTTCGACCCACCGGTCTACGGAAGCCGATGCCCCGCCCGTAGGGGCGGGGCCGATGAATGCCACTTGCATGGTGCACGTCACGACGCACATCGAGGACATGCGCACAGATGCCGGCGCACCTTGCGATCTGTCTGTCCGTTGGGCAAGCCGAACGGATAAACGGTGAGCCATGTTACGGCCCGACCGCAGAAACCCTCCGTGGTCGCATGGTCCCAGTCCATCGCTACGCAGAAACGGCCAGGCAGATTCCGCCAGCTTCTGACTGAGCAAGATGCGCGCACGTTTCAGCGCCTTCGCGATGTCTCTTGTGGTCATCCTCGACAGGTGAGCCGTTTCTGCGATGGAGCAGCCGTAGCCAGCGGTCACTGGAAAACGTCTCCGGACGCCGGTGAGGATCGCGGGCCGTACGGGACACGATCCTGTCCGCGATGTCCTCAGCCGGCACTTGGCCAGGCACGAGCTGCCCTGACGCGAGGTGGGCGGCGATCTCGCGGCGGACACAGCCGTAGAGTTTGTCCAAATTGGCATGGACGACGTTCAGGAGCGCCATGCGTTTGCAGTCCGGCAGCGCCCGGTTTCTATACCTGCGCCGATTCCTTGTGCCCTTCTCGTCTCCTCCAGATCGGCTCTTGGCGGAGAAACGCGTTTTATGTTTTTTGAGCTGACATTCCAATTCTTGGATTCTTGGAACGCATCCTTGAGTGCGATTCCATCTCTGGCCGCCCTTCTTGCGCTAGCAGGGCTTGCCCGGGCGCATCCAGCAGCAAAGGCACCTAGAACACATCCGCACCGCATGCTTTTTGGTGGCGCCGCAAAGAGAGATCAAGTCCTCCTGCGAATATTTTCACCTGCCGCTCCAATTGGGCACGAAGCCGTTCCAGCATCCGTCCGAGACGCAGACTGGCCTCGAACCCTTGGAAGCAGACATGCCCCTTCACGATCGTCTCTGCCGTCAGCCTCGGCGACCGACCCCCCCCGGCGGATTACGCTCCACGCTCGTCGGTGATCCCCGCCCTCCGACCCTCCTGCCGGTTTCAGTGACTCGTGCGTTGAATTCATTGCGGAACGAGACTTCAGGATTCTTCTGAACGGGCTACTAATCGCTCGGAGTTGAAATATCGTGCGGGCCGGCGACGGCTGGAGGAGACGTTTGGGTTGTGACAAATTCCTTGTCAACCCGGGCAGATTTGCTACAACCATGATCCATCCGCGATTTACTTCAATCACCCAGTCTGACAACTTGGTCTGATGGAGGATTCGATTTCGCCAGCGTCTCGTTCAGAGGTGGTGTGGGTCCTTGTCGTCGCATCGGGCGTATTGGCGATCGGAACGGCTTCCATAGACACGCGGCGGGTGCTGCTTCTGCTGGTGCCGCTGTCGTTCTTGCTGGCTGCGTACGGGGCCGGGTCATGGCTCGCACGGGTTTGCAGGGAGAGCGACCGCGAAGCACGTTGTCCGGCCTCCAGGCTCGTCACCCGGTTGGGTCTCGGCGTCGCCGGGCTCTCCTTCACTGTTGCAGTGATGGCCATGGGGGGCGGGCTTTGGTTCACCCCCGTTGTGGTTCTTCCAAGCATTGCGGTCGGGTTGTGGAGTCTTGTACAAACCCTCCGCAGCCTAGGACGCGGCCCACATCTGGCGAGGGCGACTCTGGCCGGGCTCGTCCTGGGCACCGCATGGCTCGTTGCCTGGCTGTGGGCAACGATTCCTCCGACCTTCTTTGACGAACTGGTCTATCATCTGGTGATTCCTCAACGAGCGCTGGCAACCGGCCGTCTAGAGGACACCCCGTGGGTGTTCTACACCCTGATGCCGCATGCCTCGGATGTCCTGCTGGCCTGGGGCATGGCGTTCGCGGGAGACCTCGGCGCGCGCGCTACGCATTTCTCGATGTGGATCGTCTGCTCACTGGCTGCGTGGGCGCTGGCCCACGCCTTTGCGGGCTCATGCGCATCGGCTCGAGGTGCGGTCCTTGTCGTCTCTGCCCTGGCGGCGTCGCCGACGGTGTGGTTTCTGGCGACCTTGCCGTACGCGGAACTCTGGCTCGCGACCGCCGTCCTGATCAGCGGCCTCATCCTCGTTAACCCGGACCTGTACATGCGACCGTGGCTCGCCCTGGGCTTGCTCCTCGGATTGGCCGCAACGCTCAAACTCACCGGCCTGGTTTGGGTCGCCGCCGCGCTGGCCGCGGCCTTGACGATGCGGTGGACCTGGATGGAGGCGCTGAAGGCGGGGCTGACGGCCTGGGGCTCCGTGCTCCCTTGGTGGCTTCGCGCCTACCGGTCTACCGGCAATCCGGTCTATCCGTTGGCCTATCGGTGGCTGGGCGGAACCGGTTGGAACGACGAGAATCAGGCCCGCCTGCTCGCCGACTTACCCTATGGCTCAGCAAGCTTGGGCGCGGAGGGCCTTCTGCGCCTTCCCGTCGACATTCTTCAGCACCCGGAGCGGTTCGGCTCTGCGGGCGACGCGGGGGCGGTCGCGGTTCTTTCGACCGGTGTCCTCCTTGCCATGCCCGTTCTGTCGAGGCTTGTTTGTCGGGATCCCTGCCGCCAACGCTGGGGCGATGCGGGAGCTGTCTTTGTGTTGATCGCCGGGACATGTTGGGTGCTCACCACTCCCACCGTCCGATTTTTCGCTCCTGTGCTTGCCCTCGGTCTCGCCTCGCTTGCCGCCATTGGCCTGCACCTTCGAGGGTACGCCCAGGCGCTCATGATGACGCTCGTCGGAGTCGCCGGCGTTCTGGGCACGCAGAGTTTTCTCAGCCAACATGTGCAGGTCTTTTCCTCGGATCGGATCGCTCTGGGACAGGAAACGCGCCATAGCTTCTTGAGCAGGACTCTTGAGCATTTCCACGCCGCGGAATTCGTTCGCGCTACATTGCCTTCGGACGCCCGCGTCTTGTTCATCGGTGAAACCCGGCCCTATCATTTCGCCCGTGCCGGGATTGCGCCTTCGGCGATGGATTTCCACCCCCTCTCACGATGGGTCGCGGAAGCGTCCTCGCCGGAGACCCTCGCGGCTAGACTGGCGAGAGAAGGGATCACCCACGTGGTTCTCAATGTTCGCGAGTTCCATCGTCTGCACAAGTCTTACGGGTATCTGGCGTTTCGCGGGCAAGAAGCGGAAGAGCAGGACCGACGGCTCAAGGCGCTGCCGCGGGTGCTGAAGCCCCTGTTCCAACGCAACGGCGTGTATGTCTTTGAAGTGCCGCGCTAGCAAGAACGAGCAGGCGACCGCGAGCGCTCCCTGATATGGGGCGCGGCGATTCGCGGCAGGGGACCCCTTCAAAAACGGCGATCGGAAAGGTCTTTACATCGATGATCATCCCGGAAGCGCGCGACCGTCCCAAACTGTCGGTGGTCATCCCCGTCTATAACGAACGTGCGACGATCGAGGAGGTGCTGCGGAGAGTGAGCGCGGTTCCGATCGACAAGGAGATTATCGTTGTCGATGACGGGTCTGATGACGGAACGGCGGAGCTTCTTGAGCGATTCAGCTCCCCGTCTTCGCTCCCTCGTCAAGGGGCGGTCTCGCAGGAGAGTGGGGAGGGCTATGGCAATGTTCGGGTTCTGTTCCAAGAACGCAACTGCGGCAAAGGGGCGGCGCTCCGGTGCGGATTCCAAGCGGCGCGCGGCGAGATCGTGATCGTGCAGGATGCCGATCTCGAATATGATCCCCGAGACTATGCCCAGCTTCTCGATCCCATCGAGCGGGGCGTCGCGGACGTCGTCTATGGCTCACGATTTATGGCCGGTCCGCACCGCGTCCTGCTGTTTTGGCATTATGTGGCGAACAAGACATTGACGACGCTTTCCAATATGCTGACGAATCTCAACCTGTCCGATGTGTGGACGGGCTATAAGGCGTTCCGCAAGGAGGTGCTGGACACCATCGTGCTCAAAGAAGACCGGTTTGGGTTTGAACCGGAGATCACCGCAAAAATCGCCAAGGGGGGGTGGCGAATCTACGAGGTGGGCATTTCGTATCACGGGCGCACATATCAAGAAGGGAAGAAAATCACCTGGAAGGACGGCATACGGGGGATATGGTGCATTCTTCGCTACAACTGGTTCTCTTGATGGGCGCGGGAGGGCGACTAACCTGATGGAGGAACGGGGAACCTCGCGCTCGTTCATCGCTCGCCAGCCTTGACAATCGAGCCGGGGACTAGGCCACTGCTGGGTGTATACAGCACGCGCACGATTTCGCTCGTATTGAACAGCATCGCATTCATCCGCGTGTAGGCCGCATGGCCGAAGAAATGGTCGAGAGGGTTGGCAGAGCCGGTGCAATCTTTGTAATCGACCAGGAGACACTGGCCGTCGGTCGGGCACCGGACGGCGCGGCGGGCACATTCCAGCCAGCGTTCGAAACCGTCGTAGGGTTCGACCAGTTCCCACAGCGCTTTGTTGGTCGCTTTGTCGTCTTCTGTGGTCGGCACCGCGTCGCTGGCGGCGACGGCCAGTTGCTGCACATAATCGCCGCCCCATGCGACCGGCATCTCTATGGTGATCTGCGGCAGCTCCATTTTCGCCAGCCAGGTCTTCCCGTCTGTTCTCAATATCCGGTGATTCACCACGTGGAGCAGGTTTCCCAAGCCGGATGGATCCCATCCATAACGCACTGGCGTCCCGAACGTGACGACATCCAGCGCTGCACCGGTCAAGATTTCGGCCGCATGCATTCGTTCCAGCCGGTTGAGTATCGCTGACAGTTCGACGTGTGTTGTCCACTCCGCGTATCTGCGCAGGATTTCGAACACCCGTTTTCGCCCAACGATGGGGGCCGGCGTGAGGAGGTTTGAGGCGAAGGCCAGCACTTGCCCAGCGTGACCATGAGCCTGGATCAGAATCCGATCGCCGGCTCCGAGTTGGTGTTGCCGGCATAAGGCGTGCAAGCGATCGAGCAACCTGCAGGCGGCAAGTGCCCGCCCGAGGTGGTGGTGCTCGCTCGACCAGAGTTCGCGCACGCAGACAATCGGCCTCGACACCGTCTTGTTGATGGCCTTGCTGAACGCGTTCACATAGGCGCCGGTGAAATTGCCAGCGTCACCGGCCCGCTCGTCGAGCAGCTTCTTGGTCGGCTCGTCATTGGCAAACGGCGGCCTGAGACCCGTGCGGCCGCTCGGCAAGCCGTTGTCGCCCTCGCGCATTAGGGCCAACAGAGCATCGACACCGGAAATCCCTCGCGAGTAACCGCGCTTCAGACCGCCTGCTTCGTCCAGGCGCTGCACACCGAAAAGATCGCTTCCCAGAACGGTCCCGTGGAAGAACACCACTACCCGCACCCCCGCTTGAGACAGCTTGACACCCAACGCGGCCATCGCGTCCAGCCAGGCCGGCGAATCCGGCGGGGCGCCAGCGGTCAGCTCGCGAAAGCCGACCCGGTCGCCGGGATTTCTGCGGGACATCTCATCGTGCTGAAAATTGTTCTCGATCGGCATGGCGGGATGTACTTACCCGAAACGGGCTTCGGAGTGCAAATGGTCGGAATAAGGTCACAACCGCGGTTCAGCGGGCGACTGGAGGGGGCGAGTCCGGAGCATTAGGCCCGGATTGGGGAGCGATCTGGGTTTTCGGCATCACGGCGGTGGCGGTGCATGTGCCACCCGCTTCATCGATCTGACGGTCGATAATCTTTACCCCCTGCAGATATTCCTGAACGATTTCTTCACGCGTCACTTCGATGTCCTGCTCGGTTTCCCGACCGGTCCGCTCTCGCACCCGATCAATGGCGTGCTCCTTGATCAGCACCCGGATCTGCTTGGCCAAGTCGGCGCGGGCAGCCAATTCCGACACCCGTTGACAGACAAGGCGCCCTTTCGAGAGATCACCTTGCCCCTGGCCAATCAGAAAGCGGTCGGAAGAGTAGGAGACCTGAGATTGTGAGCCGCGTTCCTCCGACGGAAGCGCATCGGTGCCGGGCCGACCACCTTGCGGCCGGCTTGCCTGCCGCTCATGCTGCGGGAGCTGGTCGAACGCCGTTTCGGCATGTCGGCTGATCGGAGGCGAAGTTGGCAATGGCTCTGCCCCGCGACCTTCTGAAAGAAAGAACCAGCCGCCTACCACCGCCAAGCCTGTTGCGATGCTCAACGAGCAAACCCGTCCTTGCACGGCCAGCCATTCCCTCTGCATCTCATTTGGCTCCCTTGTGGTGCGGTTGACCCTGCCTCTCACCTAACCCATGGCTCGGTAGGAACGGCCCTCCGTGCGGGGATCCGTTGGAGGGATGTGGACCTGCTCCCTTCGGCGCGAGGTGCCGATCGAGCCCCGGAGACCAACGCCGTCCCTGTGGTGGCGTCGCGACATCTAGAGGAGGGGATACCTTGGCGGCAGGCAGCGTTCCGTGCATTGTCGGCGGGACGACCGGCACCGTTGCCGGAGTGTGTTGGAGCATCTGCGAAAAAGCGCGGGGCGACATGGGCGACGGATCAGGCGTCGGCGGTGTCTGCTGGAGGAGGGGTGGTGTGGTGTCGGTGAGCGATCCTGGAGATGACAAGGGGAATGGCTTCAAATGGGTCATTGCCGAAGGTCGCGGTGACGCAGGAGAGGAAACGGGGTGGGACGTGGTCGACGGTTGATCCGCAGGAGGAGAACCCGTTCCCTGCTGCTTCATCGGTGCCCGGAGGAATTGGTTCAGGGTCTGTGGGGATGAGAGCGGCGGCGGTTGCTGGGGCACGACTTGGTAGGTCGGCAGTGCAGGTATCGGGTGTGGCGGCGTAGGTGGAGCCTGTGGCTGCGGTGGGGTCGGGGGGACCCGGGCGGTCATCACTTGCTGAACGACTCGAACATGGGGGTTCGCGGGATTCAATTGCTCCGCTTGTGCGAGGAGCCCCTGGATTGGGGCTACGTTTGCCCAGGGGAGGAAGCTGAGGAACGGGGAGACGATCACCCAATCGGTCCAAGCTTGCGACACGAGGGCGTTGGATTGGACCTTGTCGAGGATATCCTGCCGCAGCCGGCTGATCTCCCGGACCTGCTCCGGCGAGGTCGCTTCGGCTAACGCGTGATTCGCGGCGTCCAGCTCTTGGTGAAGCCGATCCACCTCCGCCTTGAGCGCGACCAACTCCTTCCTGGCCTCTTCATTGTTACGCAACGCGGTAATGGCCCGGATGACTTCCTCACTGTCGACCTGCGCCGTGAGATCAACCCGGATCACAACCGTTTCGCCGTCGAGGCGCGTTGTGATGTGCTGATCGAGCACCAAGACGACGCCGGCTGTATAGGTGCGGATTTCATCCTGCGTCACATCGAGATCGCGGACGACCGTCACGCTTTCAAGATAGGTTGCCACCTGTTCGAGCGCATTGCGCTTCGCAGCCTCCGCCGCAAGCTTGATCGCGTCCTCTCGCGTGTCGCGGTCGCCCAAACGGTGCTCGCCGCTGGCCGTCACGATGCGGATTTCGGCCCAGGCCTGAATGTCGGAAAAGAGCCAGGAAAGAAGCAGGATGGCTGCGCACAGGAGAGGGGGGGAGAAAAGAAAACGCCTAGAACCCATCACCAAGGTCCGGCTAAGTGATCGAGTGGGCATGATCCGCACCCTGCCAGGAATGGATGATACGATGAGGCTTTGTCCCGTATCAGTCCCCCGACTTTTCCCGCCCAGGCGGCTCAGGCGTTTGGTCCGGTCGCAGTACTCTCTCTTTGGTTTTTCTATAAGCATAACACAATACACCGATCCGCCCCCCGTGCCATAAGTTACACTGGCCCCGCTTGCCTTCGCAGAAATTCACGTGTTAACTTACGACGCTCCAGGCGGTCGAAGGGAAAACAGAATCGAAAAAAGGTGTTGGGTAACCTTATGGGGAGAGAGGAATTCATTCGAAGCCGGTTAATCCCCATTGTGGCGGCGTTTTTGCTTGTCGCTGCGAGTTCTCTCTCGACCTCCGCGACAGCCACGACAATGACGAATGTTCCGGCAGAAGCTGGCTCGGTTGGAGTTTCCCATCCGCCGACGGTTCAGACCGAACACGTGATTCTCTTTGTCTTGGAGGGGCTGAGCCAGGACTCGTTGAAAGGTGGAACCATGCCGGTACTCAGTCGGCTGGTCAAGAACGGAGCCGTCACGTGGTCGGCGACCGCAGTGAAACCCGCGCTCAGGCTGCCGACAATGGCCTCGCTGCTGACCGGCTTGCCGGTCGAGAAACACGGTGTGACCTGGAACTCCTTTGAGTTCATCCGTGGTTATCCGCGCCCTCCGACCGTGTTTGACTATCTGGATTTAAGTGGCGGGAGGGACAGCGCGATTTTCTTCATGGACGAATCGCTCTACCAACTGGCGAAGCCGGAACCTTATACGGACTATCAGATGTGCGGGCCGCTGAAGCCGGAATGCAACACGGAGACCGTGGTCCGCTACATTCGGGACTATTTCAAGAAAGCGATCAGCGGCCACGGCCACGGCCACGCGATTTTCTCCCTTCCCCACTTGCTGGTGGTGCATCTGCCCGAAGCGGGCCGGGCCGGCGACACACATGGATGGAACTCGAAAGAATACCGGGACGCGCTGCGGACAGTGGATAAGGCCATGGGATCGGTTCTCGATCTGTATCGGGAACTCAAGCTCCTGGACCGGACCACCGTGTTCGTGACTTCCTTGAGCGGAAGCGGAGAGCGGAAATTCAGTAAAAACGGCAGCGGGGAGCAGGGAAGCGATCTGCCTGTGGTGCCCTGGATCGCGTCTGGTGTTGGCATCAAGCCAGGACACGAGATCCGCCAGCCAGTCTCGATCCTCGACACGGGCGCCACGGTGCTCCGGTCGTTGGGTCTGGAGACCCACACGGAATGGGAAAGCCGTCCCGTGGAGGAGATTTTCTTGACGGCGTCGGTCGCCGCTCCGGTCGGTGCGGGCTCCACGGACGCATCGCCTCGGTGACGGTGATATCCATGATGCGCATTCGACAGAAACCTTCTCGCGATCGGCTGCGGTCGCGGTGGCAAGGGGCCTGTCTGGTGTCGGTCCTGATGGTCGGGTTCAGTGTGCACACCGCTTCAGCTGCCCCTCCGGCGGCCTATTCAAAGGAGTATCCGATTGTAGTGGATGCGACGGCGCTTTATCCTCCGACCAGGTGGCAGGTGCCGGGGGTGACGCCGATGATCATGACGCTCGATCCCGACACCTCCGACGCCTATCGCACGACCGAGCGAAAGGAGCTGAAGTTAAAACCGGGGGAGTATCGTTTCGGCACCTTCACATTCGATTTCCCCTTTACTGTGACACTCGACGGCGTCCTCGAATTTCCCCAGTCGCTTGATCAGTGTGTAGAGGGACGAGGCACGCAAACGCTGACGGTCCGATGTACGAGGACCGTGCCCTACGGCGGTCAACGGGACTGGGAATATTGAGCGAAGCCTCACGAGGCGGGCTGAGGTAAGCGATGGCTCACGCGGTCGAAGACCTGCTGGAAGCGTTGGAAGATGTCGATGACGCCACGCGCGAGGAAGCCGCCAAGGCACTGGCCGAATTGGCTGATCCTAGCACGCTGGAGCCCTTGATCCAGGCGTGTAGCGACGACTATTGGTCGGTTCGCGCGTATGCGGCGCGGGGAATCGCCAGAATCGGAGGATCCAAGGCGGTCGAGACCCTGATCAACCTCTTCAACGATCCGATTACGGAGGTACGCAACGAAGCCGTGGCCGCCATGGTTCATCTGGGGCCGCCGGTCGTCGATCGACTCGTCAAGTGCCTCAAAGACGAACGATGGCGGGTTCGGGAACATGCGGCTAAAGCTTGCGGCGAGATCAAGGACGCGCGGGCTGTCGATGCGTTGATTATCGCCTGCCGGGACCGGGACGGCGCGGTGAAGAGCGCGGCGGCTGAAGCATTGGGGAAAATCGGCGACCCGAAAGCTGTGCCCGCGCTGATCAAACTCTTCCGCGACTCTTCGAAAATCGTCCGAGAGACGGCCGGGACGGCGTGCGTGGCCATCGGTCAAGCCTCGGTCGAGCCATTGATCGAATGTCTGAAGGACAAAGATTTTGTGGTTCGGTGCCATGCGGCTCGTGCCCTTGGCGGCATGACGACCGACTATCAGATCGGCCGGCCATGGGTCCGCGAATCGCGTGTGGTCGACGCCTTGATTGAGGCGCTCAAGGATCCCGACCGCGCGGTGCGGGAGGACGCCACGATCGCGCTGGGCATGATCGGCGATCCGCGCGCGGTCGATCCGCTCATCGAGGCGATGAAGGATGGGGCGGTAAAGCGGCATGCGATTGCATCCTTGGGCATGATCGGCGATCCGCGCGCACTGCCTGCAGTGTTGGATGCGCTGCGCGGGAAAGGCATCCGCCAGGAAGGGACGCCGACTCCCGGTTGTATCGTGAGCGAAGAGGCGTTCATCAAGGAGGCAGCAGCGATCGCCCTCGGTCACTTCCGTGATCCGCGTGTCATTCCGGATTTGATCATGTTGCTGAAGGACGGCGTGTTGCGCGAGAAAGCGGCGCAAGCGTTGGTCTTGATCGGCGATAGCGCCATCGAACCGCTAGTGGCGTTCCTGCACGACCCCAAGGCGTTGGAGCTGGAAGGGGAAGGTGAGCGCGTCTTGTCCTTCGCGTCATCCCGCCTGAGCGCCAAGGACGCCTTGCGTCTGCTGGTGCTCAATACGCTGGAGAAGCTGGGCTGGACGCCGCCGCCCGAGGAGGCAACGGTAGATTCCAGCGTGGCCGACAACCTTCGCGTCGAGAAGCCGCTGGGTGAAACCGGGCGCTTTGGTCCCTCCGGCGACCTTGCCAAGGGTGCCATGTAAGGCTCAGCGTGAGTCCCTCCACGGCTTACCCGCCGGCTTGCTGAAGCTGACGGCGGTGCTGGACGCTGACAGCCGAGGGATGGTGATTACCCTATTTTTTCCTGACTGCCACTCCGTGCGTGTCGGCGGTTTCCTTGCCGTCCTTTACGTTGGTGATCCGCGCGATCCCTACGAATTCCCCTCCTCGGCCTCCGTTCGTCACCTTGATCACCCCAACGCCGGGGGTTGAGCCCTTGGCGTTATTGACGTTCTTGTCGTTACCGGTGAGAGGGTTCGGCCCTCGCGTTCCTACGAACACATATGCCTGGTCCGGGGACACATCCATCAGATCCGGAGCCGGGTCATCGCTCACGGGCCCCGCCAACTCGATCGTCCCGACGCTCAGGTTGCTCAATGTGTCGATGACCTCGATGTTGTTGCCCGCCCGATCCGCACTCCATAAATAGCGTCCAACGGCTGCCATCCCATGCGAATCGGCGAACTGGGTGTCGCGCGTCGTGATCAGTTTGGCTGAGACCGATTTCGGGAGATCGGAGATGTTCAAGGCGTAGACATCGTAGGACAACGGCGCGACCGGCCATCCTCCGCCGGAATTGATATAGACGGTGTTCCCGATCTGGATCCCGCCGCAGCCGGCCGGGTGGATCTGGACATTATCGAGCGTGGCGACGACCTTCATCGGCGTAGCCGAGACATCGACGACGAACAGTCCTCCTCCTCGAAGCGTGATAAAGGCGTATTTGCTGGAGGCTTCCGTAATCGGACAAATCGGTGCCGTGTCAGGGCGCTCCCCGCTCTCCATCGCACCAAGGTTCATGACGTCCTTTTCAGGGTCGAACCGGAATTGATGATTCGCGTAGTCCGTCCAGATTCTGATGAATTTCTTCTCCGCGATGTTGGCGGCGATTACCATCTTCTGGTCCGGTGTCGGCCAAGCCGCATGGACATTCTTCCCCATGCTGAGGCATGCTTCCGGTTTTTTTGTCTCGGCATCCATGAAGAGGACCTGGCCGCTGAGGAACGACACAATGGCGTGGGACTGGTCCTGAGTGAAGAACAGCATATGCGGACGGCGGACGGCTTTCTGTGTCGCGTCCTGGCAGAATTTGTTGATGTCGCCGGCGAGATCGATCGTGACCACCGGTTTGGCTGCCGAAGGGTTGGCCGCCAACTGCGCGCCCTCGTAGATATAGAGATAGCCGCCGCTTTCCTTCCCGGTGTCCGATTGGTCCGTGATCCATACCTCATAGGCACGGGCTGTAACGGAGAGCCCTAAGCACAAGGCCAAGGCAATGGATCCCGCCAGCCCCCATAGGTGTGTTGTTTGGTGTCCGGTCCTCCTCATGTTCATGTGGAACCTCCTTATCGGATGAACGGATGCGATGCCTTTCCTGTCAGGTCCTGCGTACACCAAAGCACCGGTGTGCAACTTGATTGAAAGCCACGGTGGGAATACGGGATACATAGTAGAAGGCGAGCGGAGCACATGTCAATCTGAAGTAGTTCTGAAGTAGTAAGGATCTGTCGCTTGCGACTTCAGAAGAAACCGATGGATGCTGAGGGCGTCTGCGATGGCTTTGCGCCTGTCTTAGTGGGGCGTCCGTTGACCGCGCGAAAAAGCCTGTGTTAAGGTCAACCGCGGCGGTGGAGAGGGGAGCGTGTCCGATTACGTGGCCGAACAAATTGCCGCACTGAAAGACGAAGATTGGGCCGTCCGCGAAGAAGCGGCCTCGACCCTGGGCTCTCTGCGTGAGGCGCGAGCAGTGCTGCCACTGGTGTCACTTCTTCGCGATCCCGATCGGGCGGTGCGCGAGGCGGCCATCGGCGCGCTCACAGCGATCGGTGAGCCAGCGGTCATGGAGGTAGGAGCCTGTCTTTCCGATCCGGAGCTTTCAGTCCAGGAAGCGGCTTCCTCCATCCTCACCGTCATCGGCGACAAGCGGGTCCTCGAGCCGCTGGTGATGGCCCTCCAAAGCCCGGATTGGATCGTTCGGATGCACGCTGCCAAGGCGCTAGGGCGAATCGGCGCGGCCGAGGCTGCCGAGCCGCTTCTGCCGCTGTTGCAGGACAAGGTGAAAGCCGTGCGCGAAGAAGCGGCTCAGGCGTTGGCCTTGATGGGGTCGGCCGCTGTTCCTCTCCTCTTGCAGGCGCTGAGGCATGAGGATTGGCTAGTCCGGCTGCACGCGGTCGAATCCCTGGGAAAAATGAAGTCCTCCGACGCCGTCGAACCCTTGTTATACGTGCTATTCAATGACCGGGATACTGCGGTGCGGGAGGATGCCGTCCGCGCGCTTGGCGAGATCGGCGATCCTCGGGCGGTTGAGTTCCTGATCATAGCCATGAAGGAACCCGGTTTGCGGTTGCTTGCGGTGGAAGCGTTGGGGCGGATCGGCGATGCCCGCGCGGTGCCCGCCTTGATCGAGGTTGTCAACGGATCGAGCCGGCCGGCCGTCAGCCGTCCGCTTGACGGGTGCGGCGACCGTTGGGACGAAGAAATGGTCGTGATGGGTGCGGCTGTCCGGGCGCTGGGCCTCATTCGCGACGACCGAGCCCTCCCGATCCTGGTCGCGGCGCTCCAGAGCACGATCACCCGCGCCGACGCGGCGGCTGCGTTGGTGCGGTTCGGTCCGGCCGCTGTTCCATATCTCCTCCCGATGTTGGTGAAGGAACAGGATGACAACATCCGCTACCACGTGAAGGAGGCGCTGACGCAACTGGGCTGGAGGCAGGGACGGGTACGGATATAGAAACGGATATAGAACAGGCGAGGAGGTGCGGGGTAATGGCAAGAGGCGAGAGAGCAGCAGAAGCCGTGAACGGGTGACGGGTCGAGAGCCTCTCTTCCCTCGTCTATCGCTGTCTCGTGTGTCACTATGCCGAAGGAAAGTATCGAAACCCTCGTCGCGGAGTTGGTGCACGAGGAAGACTGGCGTCGCATGCGGGCGACGGCGGCCTGCTTGTCAGGCGGGCCGAGGGCCGTCCAGGCGTTGATCCGCGCGTTGGAGACAGGCGGTGCTGCGCTGAAGATCGAGGCAGCGGCTATGCTTGCCCGGATCAAGGATCCGCACGCCGGGGTGGCACTGGTGCGATTGCTCGGGCACGAGGACGAAGCGGTTCGGAAAGCAGGTGCTGCGGCATTGGAACAGATGGCCGGCGTCGTGGATGCTGAGACAGCCTCCGCGTTGGTGCGACTGCTCTGTGACACCCGGGCCGAGGAGACGCGCAAGCTGGTGATGCATCTTCTGGGGGTCATTCCCAATGCCATCGCTCCCCTGGGCGAAATGCTCAAGCACCCGGATGAAGAGGCGCAGGTGACGGCCGCGACGATTTTGGAGCATCTGCTTGATCCGCGCTCGGCGGAGGCGCTTATCGATGCGATGGGTTCACCGGCCGTTCGCGACATTGCCGTCCGCACGCTCAAGAAACTGGGTGCGATCCGCGAGCGGATCGACCGCGCGTTCGATGCGCTCCGGGAAGTCGAGGGCACGAGCGAGCGGGAGGAGGCCCGCATGGCGACCGTGATCGATCTGCTGGCCATCGGGCGGGCCAGCGTGGAGATTCTCATCGAGTATTTGCGCGACGAAGATTGGGTGGTGCGCGAAGCGGCGGCTGATCTGTTGGGCAAGATCGGCGACGTGCGAGCGGTCGAGCCGCTCATGGAACGGTTGCGCGTGGACGAGGATACGGGGGTCAAGGAGTTGGCGCTCAAAGCGTTGGGCTTGATTGGCGATGCGCGGCCGGTCGAACTATACATCGAAGCGATTCCGATCCGGCCGTTGCGTGTGTTCGCGATGGAAGCGCTGGCCAAAGTGAAGGATGTGGAAGTGCTGAAGCCGTACAAGGATCTCTTCGAGCGTCTGAAGACGGATCGCGACGGGCTGGTCGCATACAATGCCAGCCTGATTTCGAACAAATTGGCGGCACTAGAAAGCATGCACGCCGTGGAGCATGAAGAGCAGGAACACCATGCATGACGAGGAGCACCGATCGGATCGGGTAGAGCAATTGATTGCCGCGTTGCGCACCGACAACGACGCGCTGCGGGACTACGCCATCGCGAGCCTGGGACAAATGGGTCTGGAGGCTGTACCCCACCTGATTGGTCTGATGGCCGACGAAGACGCGGTGATCCGGGAAGCCGCCGCCAGCGCGATCGTCAGGATCGGTCCAGCGGTGGTGGATCGACTCATCGAAGCGCTTGAGGACGAGGAGTGGTCAGTTCGAGAACAGGCCGCGTCGGCGTTGGGGAAACTCAAGGATCCGAGGGGGGTTGAGCCGTTGGTCAAGGCGCTGAAGGATAAAGACGGCGCAGTCCGAACGGCGGCGGTCTGGGCCTTGGAGCGGATCGGTGATTCGCGTGCTGTGCCCGGCCTGATCGAAGCGTTGAACGACAGCACGGTTCGGGAGGACGCCGCTCGGGTGCTCAAGAAGATCGGCGACGCCCGCGCCGTGGATGCGTTGATCGAGGGGCTGATGGGCAACAATTGGATGGTCCGCCGCCACGCAGCCGAGGCGCTAGGGAAACTTGGCGATCCCCGCAGCGTTGAGCCTTTGATCGAGTCGTTGAAAGACGAGGATTGGCTCGTGCGCCGCAACGCAGCCGAGTCCTTGGCTCGGCTGGGAGACAAACGGGCGATTGAGCCGTTGCTGCCTTTGCTGGAGGATGAGAATACGATCGTACAGGAAACCGTGGAAGGCGTGCTGGCTAGTCTCGGCTGGAAGCCCGAGCGCACGACGTAACCGAGGCATAGAGGGCGAATACCATGGCTGACGAAGCACCAGTGAAGCTCATTCAGATCGGTCCGAAGGGCGGGATCAAGAAGGACGGATTCAATCTCGTCACCGAGCGGGTGGTGGCGGTGAATCCTGAGGCCAGACAGATCGAGGTAGAACTGCTGGCTTATGATGGCAAAACCGTGGTCCTGGATGTGGCGGAAGAGGTCTTGGAAGACCTCAAGAAGATCAAGGTCGGCGACGGCGCGACCATCCGCGTTGTGGAGGAGGGCGGCAAGCGTGTCGCCAAGAGTTTTAAGATTCGGGCCAAGGACCCTCATGCCGCCAAAGCCGACGCCATGCTGTTGGATCTGAAAGACTCGCACTGGCTGAACCGCAAGTACGCGGCTGAGGTGTTGGGAGAGCTGAAGGATCCGAGGGCGGTGGAGCCGTTGGTCGAAGCACTGACCGACGAAGTCGGGGACGTACGGCAACGGGCCTACGAAGCGCTGATCAAGCTGGGTGGCGTGTCGGTGCCGGCGCTGATTCCTTTGCTGGTGTCCGAGGAAGATGAGTTGAGGCAATCGGTGACGGAAATTATTCGCAAGATCGGCAAACCGGCGGTCGAACCGTTGGCGGCGGCCTTGGTCAATGCGGACGATCGGCTTAAAAGCCGCATCATGAAGGTGTTGGATCGGATGGGGTACAAGCCCAAGCCCAAGGAAGAGCCGGTGGCGGAAAAGCCGAGGTTGGCCAGTTCCTCCACCTGAATCGAAGCTCCACACGCGGATCAGGAGGAGAGGGCGGGTTCCCGATCGGGTCGGCCGACGGATACATAGCGAAATCCGAAGCCGGCGATTCGAGCAGGATCGTACACATTCCGTAGATCGATCAGCAGCGGGCGCCGCAAGGCTGTTTTCAACCGATCGAAGTCCAGATTCCGGAACTGGTTCCATTCCGTCATGATGATCAATGCGTCGGCCCCTTCCGCGGCATCGTACGCATCCTTGCATGGAATCAGGCCGGGGAGCAGCTTGCTTCCCTCTTCCAATGCGGCAGGATCGTAGGCACGGATCACCGCCTCCTCCTTCATCAGTTGCTGTGCGATCGTCAACGCCGGCGCCTCCCGCAAGTCGTTCGTGTTCGGTTTGAACGATAGCCCGAGCAACCCGAGCGTCTTGCCCTTCACGCCGCCGAGAGCGCCACGGATCTTCTCTACCATGCGCTGACGCTGTTGGGCGTTGACGCGCGCCGCCGCGCTGGCGATCTCCAACTGATAGCCTACCTGTTCACCGGTCTGCACGAGTGCGGCCAAGTCCTTGGGGAAACAGGAACCGCCGAAACCGGGGCCGGCGTGAAGAAACTTACTGCCGATGCGGTGGTCCAAGCCCATGCCCTTGGCGACCACCTGCACGTCCGCGCCGACCCGTTCGCACAGGTTGGCGATCTCGTTGATGAAAGAGATCTTGGTGGCCAGAAACGCATTGGACGCGTATTTGATCATTTCGGCCGTCGGAATGTCCGTAACCACAAACGGAGTCTCGATCAGGTATAGGGGGCGATAGAGATCTTTCATGATCGCGATGGCCTGATCGCTGTCGGCTCCGATGACCACGCGGTTGGGCCGCAAGAAGTCCTCGATGGCTGAGCCCTCGCGCAGGAATTCCGGATTCGACACGATGTCGAAGCGGTACGGGCCGGACAGATTCGCCTTGATGACCTCTCGAAGTTTCTCGCCCGTGCCGACCGGCACGGTGGACTTGGTCGCGATGACTTTGTAGCCGTTCATGTGCTTGCCGATGCCGCGCCCGACTTCTTCGACATAAGAGAGATCGGCTGAGCCGTCCGAGCGGGATGGCGTCCCGACGGCAATGAACAGCACCAGCGCCTGGTCAACAGCCTTGGCGATGTCGGTGGTGAAAGCCAGGCGGTTTTCTCGTAGACCTTTGGCGACCAATTCAGTGATACCTGGTTCGTAGAATGGCACCTCCCCCTTTTCCAACTTGGCGATCCGTCGGGAATCGGTGTCCATGCAGACCACGTTGACCCCGAATTCGGCAAAGCATGCCCCGGTCACCAATCCGACATAGCCGGTCCCAATCACGCTGATGTGCATAGCGGAAACCCTCCTGAAGCTGGCGATCGTGTGGCCGGATCGTCCGGCGGTCACGTCAAGTCAAGGTCGACGAATGGCGAGTATAGCAAAGCGTTGGGAGGCCAGCCACCCAATTCGTTTTCTCCGCCACCCAGGTGCGGCCGCTTTCACGGCTGTCAGGTTCTTCAATTGACACCCCTCCGAACCGTTCAGTAGAATTTTGGCCTTGCAAGACACGGGGGGAGGAACGACGTCATGGCCCTGCAGAGAGGAGCGATTTTGCGTCCTCTAGCGGTCATGATGAGCCGAGCGCTCAAGACGGTCAGCCCCGAGGCGACCCTCCTGGAAGCCGCGAGACAGATGCGCGACGCCAAGGTCGGTGCGTTGCTGGTGAGCGAACGGGATGTCTACCTGGGCGTCGTCAGCGAGTCCGATCTAGTGCGCAAGGCAATGGCTGAAGGAGTTGATGCCCGGCAGACCCGCGTTCGCTCGGTAATGAGCAGCCCCTTGATCACGATCGAGATCGATCGCTCGGCGCACGATGCCAGCGACCTCATGGCGGAGAAGGGCATTCGCCACTTGGTCGTCACCGAAGAAGGCCAAATCGTCGGCATTCTTTCCGTTCGCGATCTGCTCCGGTACTTCAAAAACTGGGGGACGTTGTGATCTCTCCTCCCGTACCACTCTCCGTTGAACCCGCACGGACGATTTGATGGGTCCCCCAGCCACATGACCACGGGACCAGGCTCCCCCCCATCCTCTGCGGTGCTGTTGCTGGTAACCGCGCTCATTTCCGGGGCTGTCGTGATGGCGCTGGAGATACTCGGCAGCCGGTTACTGGCCCCTGTCTTCGGAAATTCCTTGTATGTGTGGGGCGCGCTGATTGGCGTGATCCTGGCGGCAATGAGCAGCGGCTATGCCTTTGGCGGGTGGTTGTCGGATCGGCGGCCCAGCGAACGGGTCCTGGCATGGCTTCTGCTGTTTTCCGGAGGCTGGACCTTTCTGCTGGCATGGAGTGGGCATCCCGTCATGTTCAAGGTCGCTGCCCTGACGGACGACCCGCGATGGGGCCCCTGCCTGGCGGCGAGCTTCTTATTGGCCCCTCCAACGTTTGGTCTCAGCGGGGTGCTCCCGGCTCTTCTCCGCCTTGCCGTGAAGGACATGGGATATTTAGGGCGGCATGCCGGACGCATGATCGCCGTCTCGACGGTGGGGAGCTTGCTTGGAACTTGGGGCACGGCGTTCTTTCTTTTGTCCTGGCTTGGAACCCTGGCGCTGATCGGCTGGTTGGGGGGAATTCAGATTGCGCTTGGGGCATTTTGGTTCGGGCGAGGGGCCGTGTTCCGAACGCGGTCCCTTCTCCCTGTGTTCGTCGGGCTGTTCCTTCTGGCAGGATTGGTAGGCCTGGGTGGGCTAGCGGTTTATCGTGTCCAACAACTGCCGAAGCCTGTGTATCAGGAGGACAGCCCCTACCAGCAGGTCCGGGTGCGTGATGATGACCTGTTTCGCTATCTGATCCTTGATCGCACCTTTCATGCGGTCATGTGGAAAGCCGACCCGGTTGCGCTGTTCTTGCCTTACAGCCAACTTTTTGTCGCAGCTCTTGCGCTTGTACCCGAGCCCACACGCGGCTTGCTTCTCGGACACGGCGGTGGATCGATGGCGAAATGGCTGGCTCGGACCTGGCCGGATCTGGAGCTGGACGTTGTAGAGGTCGATCCCGCTGTCGTGCGGGTTGCGGAGCGGTATTTCGAGTATCACCCGCCTCCGTGGCACCACATTCATGTCAAGGATGCACGCGCGTTCCTCCGCTCCACGGCGGCGACCTACGATGTAATTTGGATCGACGTCTTCGCCAGGCACATGGTACCGTTCCACCTCACGACGAGGGAGTTTTTTTCGGAAGTGCGGGACCATCTGAAACCCGACGGCGTCGTCGTCGTCAACTTGGCCACATCGGGGGAAGGTGGGGATCGCTTGCGGGAGAGTGCTGTCATGCACACGCTGCACACGGTGTTCCCCGCTGTCGAATCGTTCGGGGTGAAAGGCCCCTGGCGCACGAAGCAGCCAGGCGCACAAAATCTTCTCTTCTTCGCCGGAGCTCCCCTCGAGCGACTCACCTTCGAAGAAGTTGTAAGCCGGGTCAGCGCCCTTGCAGCGGACGGACGGCTTCCGATGGAAGCACTGGCGTTGCTGTCGACGCGCAAGGTGGAACCTTGGCGGTCCGGGCTTGCCCTCACCGACGACTATGCACCCTACGATCTCCTGATCGGGCGCACAGTTGATGACGGAGGGCCAGGGCCGGCAGGCTTATCGCAATGAGGTGAAAGCGTTACCGGAAATTGAGGCAAGCGGCCTCGGCTGCCGGGGCGGTAGGAGCCAAATCTTTCGAAACTACAAACTTGCTTCCCTTTTCACCCCTGTGTTATAAGGTGCCTACTTTACCCCAGTGGAAAGTCCCTGTCTTGACGAAAAAGGAGGCGTGTCGGTATCTCGGAATGAGTTCACCAATCCGTAATCACAATCTTTTAATTTTATCTTCGTGAAGGAGGTTGGTCATGGGCAAGATGATCTCATGTGTCTTCTTTAGCCTCGTCATGGTTGTGGTCGGCGCGTCGGGGGCCTTCGCTCTTCAGGCTGGTGGCGTTGAAATCGGCGACCTTGAAACCGGGTCCGTGGTCGGTCAACCGTTCAAGGAATTAGTGGTTGATGCGGAACTCCATGCGGTTGAGATTGGGACCGTCAAAGCCTGGTATCCGCCCGTCACGATCTTGGATTTCAAAGCTCGGCCTGGCCGCCCTGTGTTGTTGAAAGTCACGAACAGTTCCTCTGCCGAGCATGGCTTCCTGTTGACGGCTGACGAGGCATTTGGCGCACCGACGGTGCTGAAGGCTCAAATCGTGTTGAAGCCGGGCGAGACCAAATACATCGGGGTACCGACGAGTGATCTGTTCTATGCCACGCAGGGCGTGACGTTGAAGTACCGCTGCCATCTGCATCCGGCCCACCTTGGCGGGACGCTGCTGATGATCAAATAAGATCTGGGTAAACAAGCGGGCGAAGAGAAACCCCGTTCACCCCGGTGAGGGTGAACGGGGTTCTTTTTGCGGTCTTGCCTGCCGGCTGGTCAAACTTGATGCTGCTCTTCCGGTTGACATTCGGCAGGCGAATCGAGCGGGATGCTCTGAGCTCCGGCCACCTTGCCCTCGACGATCAACAGTAGAAACCGGTTTTCGGTGGGTTCTTGTTTGAATCGTTCCAGGACAACGGTGTTGAGGTCCACGACGAGTTCATCCTCGTCCCCTTGCGCGCTGTTCACCACCCAGAAATGGCTCATTGCGTCCGGGAACCGGGCGGTCACGAATCGCTCGATGATGGAACCGAGGTCGCCTGTGCCTGGCTCGGCCGGTGCCGCTAGCCACAGGGTCAACGCAATACAACAGGACATGGCCCATATATGTTTCATGGTTTCACCTCTGGGTGCTTGCCTAACTCGGTTCGGCTGGACGTTCTCCCGAAGAAAGATCATTGGCTCGCCCGCCGCGGTTGGGTCTGGAAGAGGCCAACGCATCGGAAAAATTGTACTGCTCTACCGACCATAAAATCCAGGAATATGCTGGTTCGTCTCAACGAGGCTGACGGGGGCAGCAAAAGAACAGCAAGGCCCTCTCCTCCGCTCAGGAGGAGAGGGCCTTTGATGTTAAAGGGAAGGCGGCGAAAAACCGTCGGCTCGGGGTTGCTTAGTTCCGCACCCCGCTCCATACCTTATTGGGATCAATCTGCTTGTCGGGATTGAGTTTCTTTGCTTTCTCGAGGAGTGCCTCCGTAGTCTCAGGATAGGCCGGGTCTGGCACACAACAGTTGTCCACCGGGCAGACGGCGGCGCACTGGGGTTCGTCGAAATGGCCCACACATTCGGTGCAGCGATCATAAGAGATCACGTAAATATTGTCGCCGACCCCCTGGCCATCGCTCACGTGATAGCCTTTGCTTTCGGCATCGCTCCGGGTTTCGAAGATGGCCTCGTTCGGGCACTCCGGGAGACAGGCTCCACAGGAGATGCATTCGTCGGTAATCAGCAGTGCCATGACCCTTGCCTCCTTCCCGCGGTATCCAGATGGGTTAGCAAGACGGATGAACGTTGCGTTGAACAGGTCGCTTCTGCGCCGTCTTCAAAGATCGTAAAGACTGTGTCATTCTAGTGTGCTGTGCTTTTCCAAGTCAACAGCGGAGGGTCTGTTCAGAAGACCTAGGTGCTCGATATGGTAATGAGCCGTTCGGCCCAAGCCTCGCGAGAGAATATGCGTGTTCTGAGTTGAGCGTTACTCGATGAGTCATACACCAGAGTCCGATCCTCGTCAGAGGAAACAGCGCGCAGTAGCGCTGATCCTGCTCGCCGTTTTATTGATCAGTGCAAGCATGTTCTTCGGCAATCACAAAGATGCCGATATCATTGTCGTAACGCTTCCGAGCGGGAACCAGATCGAAGCCGAGGTCGCCGACACGCCCGAAAAACTACTGTTCGGGCTTGCCTTCAGAGAGGAATTGCCCGAGGGCTCCGGGATGCTCTATATCTTTGAAACGTCCGGTCCGCATCGCGTCCGTACGAAAGGGTACCGCATTCCCGTGGACATGATCTGGGTTGACGAACATCGCCGTATCGTCCATCTCGTCGAACATGCGGAGCCTTGCGCTGACGATCCCTGTCCTTTCTATGGACCTCCTCCTGAACATGCGCGCTATCTCATTCAGGCGACTGCCGGGCTGATCCGCCGCGAGCAGCTTCAGACCGGTGCCGAGTTGAAATTCGCGTTGCGGCTGTAAAATCCTTGGGGGTCCGCTCGGCGAACTGGCGGTTGAGGAAGGGGTGAACGATGAACGGATTTCAATTCGTGGCGCGGGTCGACGAGGTCCCCGCAGGTCACGCGAAGGTCGTAATGGTAAACGGGAAGCCGATCGCGCTGTTCAACGTCGACGGCGCATTTTATGCGATTTACAACGTGTGTCCGCATGAAGGTGGCCCTCTCGCCGAGGGGCGGTTGAAGGGCTATGTAGTCTCCTGTCCATGGCATGACTTGGCGTTTGATGTGCGGAATGGGCAGGGAACCGATGGAGGAGGATACTGCGTCGGCAGCTATGAAGTCCGCGTTGAAGGGCAGGACGTCTTCGTCGGCGGCCGGCGCAAAATCTAGCTATGAATCGACAGGACGAAGCGCTGGCGAACGCACAGGAGCGAGACGCTAAGATATTGACGTCTCGGATGGGCGAGCCGTTGCGGATTCACCTCTGGGAAGACCGCACCAGAGGAGAACTCTGGATTCCGTCCTATAATCCCGAGGCGTTGGTGCTCGTCGGCGACGATTTCCTGCGGATCATGAGCGGCAACGCGGTCGATGCCGGTCGCCGGACTTTTGAGTTCAAACCGGTCGCACCAGGTACGCACCGGGTGGTGTTCGAAAAGCGGATGGGCTGGAAATTCACCGCCGAGGACCGGCGGGTGTTCCTTGTCCAAGTCTCTCCAGGAGGCGACTGTTTGGCGGGGGGATGATGCCCGACATCGGATTTGTCAACGGGCAGTTCATGCCACTGGCGGAAGCCGTCGTTTCCGTCGAGGACCGCGGCTTTCAATTCGGCGACGGAGTCTACGAAGTCATCCGTACATACGGCGGCCGGCCGTTTCAACTGAATGCGCACCTTGCCCGGCTGGAACGTAGCGCCAAAGCCATCGACTTGCCCTGTCCGCTCTCTTCCGCGCAATGGGCGGAACGAGTCGCCGAAGGAATCCGCCTGGCCGGCTATCAGGAATGCAAGGTGTACCTTCAGCTCACGCGAGGACCCGCGCCTAGAGATCATGTATTCCCCACCGCCGTCCATCCCACCGTAGTGATGACGGTCCGGGAACTCCACCTTTTGAGCGAGGGGCTCCGGTCCGGTGTGGGGGCGATCACCATCCCGGACTTCCGCTGGGGACGATGCGATATCAAGAGCATCGGTCTCCTGGCTAATGTGCTGGCCCGCCAACGCGCTAAAGAGGCGGGCGCGTTTGAAGCCATCTTCATCAGAGACGGAGAGGTCACGGAAGGTGCGGTCAGCAACGTGATGATCGTGCGACGCGGCGTCCTCGTGACCGCTCCGGAGGGGGAACACATTCTGTCCGGCGTGACGAGGAGCCTGGTGCTTGAGCTGGCTCGCAAGGAAGGTCTTGCTGTACAAGAGCGCCCCGTGTCGGAAGCGGAGCTGCGAGGGGCCGACGAAGTTTTTCTGACGGGGACGACCGTCGAAGTGCTGCCGGTCAACCGGATCGATGGGATCACAATCGGGTCCGGTCGGCCTGGTCCAGTTGCGAGCCTGTTGGCAGCGCGGTTTCGCAGCCTGACAGGGTAAAGGCCCCTTGCTTTGCCGGGGGCATCATGGTATTTTGCTTTCGCGTGAAGTGGGCGGCGGCCCACTTTTTTGTTTGCGGCGATGGCTGCGACGGCGGTCGCGGAGGGGTATGTGTATGATTCCCAGCGAGTTGCCGAGCGCATCCGGGAGATCGCGTCTCCGATTCTCTGGGCGCTCGGCTTGGAGTTGGTGGACGTTGTCTGCTCGGGAGAAGGCCCTCGCACGGTCGTTCGGATCTTCATCGATAAGCCAGGTGGCGTAACGGTGCGCGATTGCGAGCAGGCGCACTTGTCGCTCGGCCCGGCAATGGACGTGGCAGATCCTATCCCGCATGCGTACACGCTCGAGGTGTCGTCCCCCGGATTGGACCGGCCTTTGAAACGAATCGAAGATTACCGCCGGGCGGTTGGGAAATCCCTCAATCTGAAGCTGAAAGCTCCCGTCGAAGGCCGGTGGCGGGTTGTCGGACGGCTTGTGGCGGTCGAAGAGCACGCAATAGTGGTGGAGTTGGAAAACTCGGCGGTTCGGCAAACGATTCGGTTGGAGTTGGAGACTATTGCAGAGGCCAAGTTCGAGGTGAGGTTCTAGGGCGAGCGGGACGACGGACGAAGGTGAACCATGAATAGAGAATTGATCGCGGTCATTGATCAAATCGGACGAGAAAAAGGCATCGACAAGGCGAGAGTGATCAGCGCCATCGAGGCCGCTCTGCAGACCGCGGCCAAAAAGCGATTTGGCCAGGCCGAGAACATTCAGGTCGAAATCGACCCGAAAACCGGCGAAATCTCGGTCGTCTCGAAGAAAGTCATTGTCGACACGGTCACCAACCCCAAAGCAGAAATTTCGCTTGCGGAAGCCCGGGAGTTCGACAGCGAGGCGGAGATCGGTGATGAGATTGGCTCGTTGATCGAGATGGACGAGTTGGGCCGTATCGCGGCGCAAACGGCCAAGCAGGTGATCTTTCAGAAGGTCCGGGAGGCCGAATGGGAAGCGGTCCAGAAAGAATATGCGACGCGGGTGGGGGATCTGGTTAATGGGATCATCTTGGGAATGGAGCGACGCAACTACCTCGTCGATCTGGGCAAAACGGAAGCGATCCTGCCTGTGCAGGAACAGATCCCTCGGGAAGTCTATCGACGGGGGGATCGAATCAAGGCGTACCTCTTGGAGGTGCGGCGCACGCCCAAGGACGTGCAAGTGATTCTATCCCGCAGCCATCCCCAGTTCGTCGCCAAACTGTTCGAGCTGGAGGTGCCCGAAGTCGCGGAAAAGATCGTGGAGATCAAGGCGATTGTGCGAGAGCCAGGAGACCGGACCAAGATCGCGGTCGCGTCGCGCGACAAAGCGGTGGACCCCGTCGGGGCCTGCGTCGGCATCAAGGGATCGCGGGTGCAGGCGGTGGTGCGGGAGTTGCGGGGAGAAAAGATTGACATCGTTGCCTGGACGTCTGATCCGCGGGTGTTCATCGCGGAAGCGCTCAACCCTGCCACCATTGAGAAAGTCGGGATCGATGAAGAGAAGAAGTCTGCGCTGGTCGTCGTCGCCGATTCACAACTCTCACTGGCGATCGGCAAAAACGGCCAAAATGTCCGTTTGGCGGCGAGACTGACAGGCTGGAAGATCGACATCATCAGCGCGACCGAATACGAGAAAGAGAAAGCTGAGCGGGATCGAGAGATTAGGGCGGCTCTCGCTGAGGAGGCCGAAGCGCAACGAGAGCAGGAAGAGGCGGCCCGGGCGAGCCGTGGCGCTGGCGAAAAGTCGATGCGAACGGAAGCCGCCGCGCCATCCGAGGCTAGAGCCGCGGGTGAGGTTCAATAGGGATGGGGCGAGATGCGAGTGTATGAGCTGGCCAAGAGGCTGAGCATGGAGAACCGCGAACTCATTCCCGAGTTGAAACGGATGGGTATCGCGGTTGCCTCCCACAGTAGCACGCTCGACGACGAGACGGCGCAGCGCGTCATAGAAAAATTGGCGCCGAAAGCCAAGGCCCTGGTCAAAGGCGAAACCAAGACAGCGGAGACGGGTGACCAACGTGAGTCTCGCGCCGAAAAAAGGGGAGTCCGTTCTCACCGCGAAGAAGGGGGTGCGGCATCCCAGGCTTCGACGAGGGAAACAGGACGCGATTCGGGCAGGTCCGCTTCTGCGCGACTGCAACCGCCGGTCATCGAGGAGCCTCCCAAGCCAGACAAGCGGCGCATTCTGATCAAAAGAAAAAAAACTGAAGAAACGACCGCAGAACCGGTCGCGGGGGCGCCGCCGGAGATGACCGCCAAGCCAGGTCCCTTGCTCCAGGAGACCGCCCGCCCAGCCGGTCCTTCGCCGATGCCCGAAGTGGCCGAGCCGCCGCAGGTCGAATCCCAGCTCGAGAGCCCTCCGCCTCCGGTGCGGACGATGGAAGCTGTGGCCCCAGGTCCTCAGCCTGAGGTGCACGAGACCAAACCGGCTCAGCCACCGCCAGTCTCCACCGTCGAGCCGCTCCTCCCTATTGGGAAGAAAAAGAGTTTCTCGATCGAGGCGCTCGAACCCGAAGGAATTGGGTTGAAGGACAAGCTCAAGAAAGTTCGCAAGCCCAGCCGGGCCCGCGAGGAGGAAGACATCCGGTTTCGTGACGATGCAGCTCGCTGGGAAGACTTGCGGGCGATTCCTGTGCACAGGAGGGAAGATCGCTCCCGCCATGTGCAGCCGACTTCCGTTGCCGAGATTACCAAGCCTCGCAAGAAGAGCGTCAAGCTGACTGCCGGGCTGACGGTGAAAGAGTTTGCGGAGTTGATCGGACAGCGACCAGCCGATATCGTCCGCAAGTTGATGGACATGGGGCAGATGCTGACGTTCAATCAGCCCATCAATCTGGACGCCGCCGTGCTGATCGCCGAAGAGTTTGGCGTCAGGGCGGAAGTCTCGACGGAAAAGGCGGCTGAAGAACTGCTCAAAGAAGCGGCCGAAGAGTTGGTCGACGAACGGCTGGAGCCGCGGCCTCCCGTCGTCACGATCATGGGGCACGTCGATCACGGCAAGACCTCGCTGTTGGACGCGATTCGTCAGACCAAGGTAACGGAGCAAGAAGCCGGCGGCATCACACAGCATATCGGTGCCTATACGGTCCGCGTGAACGGCAAGCAGGTAACCTTCTTGGATACGCCGGGTCACGAGGCGTTCACCGCTATGCGCGCGCGAGGAGCAAAAGTCACCGACATCGTGGTGCTCGTGGTGGCGGCGGATGACGGCGTGATGCCGCAAACCGTCGAAGCGATCCACCATGCAAAAGCGGCAGGGGTGCCGCTCATTGTCGCGATCAACAAGATCGATAAGCCTGGTGCAAACCCGGACCGGGTCAAGCACGCACTTTCGGAGCATGGCCTCATTCCTGAGGCCTGGGGCGGCGACACCATCATGGTCGAAGTCTCGGCCAAGCAAAAAGTCGGATTGGACACGTTGCTGGAAATGATTTTGCTCCAGGCCGAGGTGCTGGAACTCAAAGCCAATCCGCACCGTCCCGCCAGAGGCACCGTGATCGAGGCCAAATTGGATCGTGGGCGTGGGCCGGTGGCGACGGTGTTGGTTCAAAACGGCACCCTGCATGTGGGTGACGCGTTCGTGGTCGGGACGTTCAGCGGTCGTGTCCGAGCCTTGATTGCGGATACGGGGGGTAAGGTACAGGAAGCCGGACCCTCGACCCCGGTCGAGGTCATCGGTCTGCCCGGTGTCCCGTCGGCCGGTGATGCCTTTCAAGTCGTCAAAGATGAGCGCATGGCCCGCGAGATTGCCGAGGCCCGGGCGCTCAAGCAGCGGACCGCAGAGCTGGCGGGTCCAGCGAAAGTCACCCTGGATGATCTGTACGCCAAGATTAAGCAAGGAGATGTCAAGGAGCTTCCGCTCGTCATCAAGGCCGACGTGCAGGGGTCCGCTGAAGCGTTGGCGGCTGCGGTAGAAAAACTCCCCGCTGGCACCGTCAAGCTTCGCGTGATCCACAACGGGGTCGGTGGCATTACGGAGACCGATGTACTCCTGGCGTCCGCGTCGCGGGCGATCATCATCGGCTTCAATGTCCGCCCGGAAGCCAAGGCCGCGGCCTTGGCTGAGCAGGAGGGCGTTGACATCCGCCTTTACAGCGTCATTTACGATGCCATTGCGGATATCAAGGCCGCGATGGAAGGATTGCTTGAACCCACAGTGAAGGAACGCGTGCTAGGACGGGCTGAAGTGCGTCAGCTCTTTACGATTCCCAAGGTCGGTGTCATCGCCGGCTGCTATGTGATCGATGGAACCATCACCCGGGCGAGCACCGGTGTGCGGGTCGTCAGGGACCATGTGACAGTGTATGAGGGCAAACTGGGCTCGCTGCGTCGGTTTAAGGACGACGTGCGGGAAGTGCAGCAAGGCTACGAGTGCGGGATCGGGATCGAGAACTTCAATGATCTCAAAACCGGAGACATCATCGAGGCCTACGTCCTCGACAAGGTCGCAGCGAAGCTCTGAGCCAAAAGGCTGGTGTCTCCCTCGGCGGCGGACATGATCGTCGGGCTGTGCACGGTCGAGCTGTTTATTCCGGACGGCCACTCTCTCAAAGCCAAGCGGCAAATTCTGGTGAGTCTCAAGGACCGGCTGCACGGCAAATTTAACGTCTCCGTCGCGGAAGTGGGGGAGCAGGAGCTGTGGCAAAAAGCAATCCTAGGCATTGCCTGCATTTCGAATGAGCAGGCCCATGTCAACCGGGTTCTCGATCAGGTGCTGAACGTCATTCGCGGAGTACCGGCTATTCAGGTCGTGCGTACTCAGATAGAGCTGCTGTGAGGCGAACGAGGGCACGGAGTTGGGGTGCGTGAAGGCACGCCCGCGCAGGAGGCAAAGCTGCGAGGAATGAACATAACAATGAGGACCCCGTATAAGCGCGCCGAGCGTGTCGCCGATCAAATCCGCATGGAGGTGGCCGATATCCTAATGCGCAAGACGAAGGACCCGCGGCTGCGCTCTGTCACGGTCACTGGTGTGCAGCTCAGCAATGACCTGCGTCTTGCTCGCGTCTACGTCACCACAATTGCAGGAGAAGAAGGCGAGCGGGAGGTCTTCGCCGGACTGACCCGGGCCAACGGGTTCATTCGGACCGAGTTGGGGCGGCGATTGACGATCCGCCATATCCCAGAATTGCTTTTCGTGAAGGATGTCAGCGGCCCTCGGGGGGATCGAGTGCTGCGCCTGCTAGAGAATCTCCACGTCGAGCCAGAGTCGCCCGAGGCGAACTCGACGGCTTGCACAGCTAATCCTGCCAATGTTTCGTAGCAGGGAACTTGTGGGCCGACATGTTGCGAGGTGCTCAGACATTTCGAGCCTGTGAAATCGGTGACGGCGTCTTGAACGTGAGCAAGCCGGCGGGCTGGACCTCGCACGATGTGGTGGCCAAGGTGAGAGGCCTGTTGCGGGAAAGCAAGATCGGCCATGCCGGCACCTTGGATCCAGCGGCGACGGGGGTGCTGCCGCTGTTGGTCGGGCGAGGCACGCGGATCGCCGAATATCTGCTGGATTGGGATAAGGAATATCGGGCGGTGCTGCGGCTAGGAACGACGACCGACACCCAGGACGCGACCGGCGCCACACTGGCGACGTGCGCTTTGGACGGGTTGACGGCTGAGCGAATCCATCAGGCGGCGTCTCGCTTTCAGGGGCGACTGATGCAGATCCCCCCTATGTATTCGGCCGTGAAAGTGGGGGGGATGCCGCTGTATAAGGCGGCGCGGGCGGGCAAGACCGTGGCGCGCGAGCCGCGGGAAGTGACCGTATATGAAATCGAGGTGCTGGAAGTGAACCTGCCCGACGTGTCGTTGCGCGTGCGCTGTTCCAAGGGGACATACATCCGGACCTTGTGCGTCGACATCGGCGAGATGCTTGGGGTGGGAGGACATTTGCTGGCTTTGGAGCGCCGGCGTGTCGGGCCGCTCGTGTTGGAGCAAGCGGTGACGTTGGAGGACATCGCCCGTCAGTCTGTGACTGGACGGCTGGCCGAGTCTCTACTGTCACTGGACGAAGTGCTCCGAACGATGCCCGCGGTCATCGTGGATCAGCGCACGGGGCAGAGGGTCGTCCATGGAGCGCCGGTTCCGCTGCGAGGGATTATGGAATGGGAATCTCCGGCCGTGGAGCCCTATCGGCGGGGACCGGTCCGAATCAAGGACCAAGCGGGGCGTCTGCTCGCGATCGGTGCCGTGCCTGATAGAACTCGAGCCGGCGAAACATCCCCGGATCAGGAGGAAATCGCGGTGGTAGTCCAGAAAGTGTTGGTTGAAGCGTAAGGCGAGGAGGCAGACAAGGGACAATCAGGAGCAGGTAAACATGGCATTGCTCAAGGAGACGAAAGCAGAATTGATTCGCCAGTACCGGCGGCACGACAGGGACAGTGGCTCGCCGGAGGTGCAGATCGCTATCTTAACGAACCGGATCGGCTATCTGACAGAGCATTTCAAGCTTCATAAGAAGGACCATCATTCGCGGCGCGGGTTGCTCAACTTGGTCGGCCGGCGACGGCGGCTGTTGGACTACCTGCGTCGCATCGATGAGACCCGCTATCGGGCGGTTCTGGAGCGACTGGGAATCCGGAAGTAGCCCCGGGTCCGGTCGCTCCTGCGCTTCAGCGTGTGTATTCACCGGCTGCTGCTACAGGTGAACACGGACATGGGCTGGAACCAAGCTAGCAGCGAATGGCTCCCAGCAGGCTATTCGCTGTTATGAGCTTTGCGTTCAAGCGCATCTCTGTGGGCATCTGTGGGGCAGGGAACAAAGGAGACCTCTAGATGATTCACGCAGTTGAACTGGATGTCGCGGGCCGCAGGCTAAGGCTCGAAACCGGGCGTGTGGCGAAACAGGCCAGCGGTGCCGTGTGGGCATCCTACGCTGACACGGTCGTACTGGCCACGGCCGTTGCGTCGCAGACCGTAAAGCCCGGGATCGATTTTCTGCCGTTGACCGTCGATTATCAGGAAAAAGCCTATGCAGCCGGCAAGATTCCCGGCGGCTATTTCAAACGCGAGGGCCGTCCCTCGGAAAAAGAGGTACTGACCAGTCGGTTGATCGACCGGCCTCTGCGGCCGCTGTTCCCGGACGGCTATTATTTCGAAACCCAAGTCATCGCCTCCGTGCTCTCGGCCGACAAGACGGGTTCGTCAGATGTGATCGGCATCACCGCCGCGTCGGCGGCGTTGGCGATCTCCGACATCCCATTCGGCGGACCGGTGGCCGGGATCAAGATCGGGCGAGTGAACGGGCAGTTCGTCATCAATCCCGACCTGGAGACCCTGGAGCGGAGCGATCTGCATCTGGTGGTCGCCGGAACTGCGGACGCGGTCATGATGGTGGAAGGGGGGGCCAACGAGCTGCCTGAAGACGTCATGATCGAAGCGATCGAGCTGGCGCACGAGGAAATCAAAAAAATCGTGGCCAAGATCGTCGAACTTCAGGCAGTGGCGGGCAAACCCAAACGCCCGGTGGTGAACGAACGGATCGATCCGGCGTTGGAGGAAGCCGTAAAGGCGCTCGTGGCGGGTCCCATTCGCGACGCAATCCTCATTCCCAACAAGACTGCCCGGCAGGAACGGCTGGATCAAATCCTCAACGACGCTATCGAGAAGCTCAAGGGCGACGACCCCAATCGCGAGCGGCACATCAAGCTGGTCTTTCATTCGCTGGAATACCGTGAAGTGCGCAACATGATTCTGGAGAAAGGCGTGCGGGCCGACGGTCGAGGGCCGACTGATATCCGGCCGATCACCTGCGAGGTCGGCGTCTTGCCTCGGACCCATGGGTCGGCCCTGTTTACACGGGGAGAAACCCAGAGCCTGGCGGTCGTCACGTTAGGAACGACTGAAGATGAGCAGCGGGTGGACGCTCTGGAAGGCGAATATTCCCGAACTTTCATGCTCCATTACAATTTTCCGCCCTTCAGCGTTGGAGAAGCGAGGCCGCTGCGTTCTCCCGGACGCCGGGAGGTCGGACACGGTGCGCTGGCGGAACGGGCCTTAAAACCCGTCATCCCTTCCAAAGAAACGTTCCCCTACACGCTTCGGATCGTATCGGACATCCTGGAATCAAACGGCTCGTCGTCGATGGCGACCGTCTGCGGCGGGACGCTGGCTCTGATGGATGCAGGCGTGCCGATCAAGGAGCCGGTCGCGGGGATCGCCATGGGGCTCATTAAAGAGGGAGACCGGGTCATGGTGCTCTCGGACATCCTGGGCCTGGAAGACCATCTGGGGGATATGGATTTTAAGGTCACGGGGACAAAGCACGGTGTCACGGCCCTTCAGATGGACATCAAGATCGCCGGCATCACGCCGGCGTTGATGCGGCAGGCGCTGGATCAGGCCCGGGTGGGCCGATTGCACATCCTCGTACGAATGCTTGAAGCGCTCAGCGGGCCTCGGGCAAATTTATCTCCTTTCGCGCCCCGCATTTTCACCATGAAGGTCAAGCCGGAGAAAATTCGCGAAGTTATCGGCCCGGGAGGAAAGACCATCCGCAGCATCATCGCCGAGTGCGGCGTCAAGATCAATGTGGAAGACAGCGGCGTCATCGAGATCGCTGCCGTGGACGAGGCATCGGCCAAGAAAGCGATGGACATGATCAACAAGCTGACGGAAGAGGTCGAGGTCGGCAAGATCTATTTGGGAACGGTGCGCAAGATCATGGATTTCGGAGCGTTCGTCGAGGTCCTGCCCGGGACCGACGGGTTGGTGCACATCTCGCAACTTGCCCATCATCGTGTCAAATCTGTCGCCGATGAAGTGTCCGAGGGCGATCAGATCCTGGTCAAGGTTCTCGAAATCGACAAACAGGGCAAGATTCGGTTGAGCCGGAAGGAAGCGATGCCCGCGCCGTCAACCTCCACGGCGAAAGAACCTGCCGCAGGATAGCGAAACGTGTACAGAAAACTCGTGCTGGACAACGGCCTCCGCGTGGTTACCGAGAGGATTCCGACCTTGCGATCGGTGACCGTGGGGATTTGGGTCACTGTTGGCTCTCGTGATGAACGGAAAGGCGAAGAGGGATTGTCCCACTTCATCGAGCATATGTGTTTCAAGGGGACCCGGCGTCGATCAGCGACGCAAATTTCCCGGGAGATCGACGCGCTCGGTGGAGAGATGAACGCCTTTACCGGCCGGGAGACGACGACGTTTTACGTTAAGGTACAGGATCAGCAAGTCGAGCCCGCTCTTGAGCTGCTGGCGGACCTGTTTCATCACTCCCGGTTCGAGACCAGAGAAATCCAAAAAGAAAAACAGGTAATCCTCGAAGAAATTCGGATGGTGCAGGACGACCCCGAGGATCTTGTGCAGGATCTCCATACCGAGCAGGTGCTGGCACACCATCCGCTCGGGCGTCCGATCCTGGGATGCGCGTCCACGATCAAGGCATTGCGCCGACAGCACCTGCTGGACTATAGACGGCGTCACTATGATCCACGTCACACGATCATTGCGGTGGCCGGGAATTTCGAGGCCAAAACCATGGAGCCGTTGCTGGCCCGTTTCTTTGGCCGGTGCAAATCGCGCGGCTTTCTGCGCCCCAACCGATGGCCGCCGGACATCAAGGGCGGCGTGCTCGTTCAGCAGAAGCCGTTGGAGCAGGTTCATCTCTGTCTCGGGCTGAAAGGAGTACCTGTCGGACATAAGGATCGGTACGCAGCCCATGCGCTGAACGGGATCCTGGGCGGCAGCGTGAGTTCGCGACTGTTTCAGGAGATCAGGGAGAAGCGCGGCCTGGCGTATTCCATTTATTCCTATCTCTCGAGCTTCTCGGACGCGGGAACTCTCACTGTCTATGCGGCGACGAGGCCCAAGGAAGTGCCGCGCGTGATCGAGTTGGTCTGCCACGAGTTGAATCGTCTGCGGTCTTTCGGGGTGGGGAAAAAGGAACTTGATCGGGCCAAAAACCAGATGAAAGGCAGTCTGATGCTGAGTCTCGAAAGCTCGGACAGTCGGATGAGTAAGCTGGCCAAAGACGAACTCTATCTCGGCCACCACACGTCCCTCGGCGAGATGCTGGCCGAAATCGATCGGGTTTCCGAGGAACAAGTGCACCGTCTGAGTTGTGAATTGTTCGATCCACACTGTCTCTCCGTCACTGCGTTGGGGCCCGTTTCTAGAAAGGCGATCCAGCCATCTTTTGCCTGAAACTCCTGCGTCGCTGTGGTTTGTCGACGACCCGGTGGATGACCGGTGAGTCGGCCCCCTAAGAACTTGAGATCCCGGCCGTTTTCGGATGGACAACCGCAGAAAGAGGCGGCCCCAAACATTCCCTTGACACCATACAGGGATTTCAGTACGATGTCCGCGTTTTTTGTCGTAGAAGCAGAAAAAGGTAATTTCAAACGCCCGCGGGACGAGGACGAAACGAAAGGAGGTGTGGAGCGGGTCTCGCGTTGAGGCGTTCTGGGAATTATACGGAAATTTGGAATTTTCGTTTTGTGAGAGCGGTTCTTTATCGTTTTTGTCATTTATATGAAGGAGGGACAAGGTATGAAGAGGGTCGTAGTCATAGCGGCAGTCGCACTGCTTGCCGGTGTTGGCTTGATGACGGCCGAGTTCGTGGCTGCAGCCGAGGAACCTGGTGCTGCGGGCCCCACGGAGCAGATCATCGGGGGAAAGCCTCTCAAGGGGGAACCGGTCAAGACGTTGAAGGGGCGTGTCTGGGCGCAATGGGCGGATAACCCTGATACCGAGTTGTTGTTCGGGATTCAGTATTGGAACACCGGTGAGCCTGCGTCAGGGAATCCTTTCGGTCGCTCTTCCACCGATTTGGACGTCAAGCCGCCCGATCCGCTGTTCACTTGCTGCGCCTGGGGATTTACCGGCGGAACGGAGAAGAACAACCCATATTCCGGGTGGTACCATGCCGCGACGACTGTCCGCCTGGCAGTGAAGGATAAGGCACTTATGGACCAGATCATCAAGGCATCCCAGGATCTCGTGGCGATGGAGGTTACGCTTGACGGCCGGACCATCACCGGGTTTAAGGTTCTCAAATAAGAAGACCACTCATCGAGAGATTTTTAAAGGTTTTTAAAGACCAGTTGTTATAGTTCATGGCCAGTGTCGAAGGAGGGATGCGATCATGAAGCTTCATAAGAAAGGCTGGGCCTTTATGGCTGCGGTGGCTTTGGTAGTCGGTGCGACATCGACCGCTCTGGCCATTGAGGCGTTTCAGGAGCGGTTCGAATGGGGGGATATGAGCAAGCCGACGACCCTCCAGGGACGGGTGATTATCTTGGATCCATATGACGAGGCGGTGTGGATCAATATTGCCGTCTTCGGCGGCAACGCCGAGAGCGGGTATTTCTGGCAAAAGATTCATCCAGGCAAGACGTTGAAATTCTATGCGGCGAACAAAGAGGTATGGGAAAAACTGAAAGCCTTGGCTCGCCCACATGCCGGTCCGGCTGCCGCCAAGGAAGTGCCACCGGCAAGCAAGACGGCCCTTGTTGAGTTCGTCGCCCAGGAAGTCGAGCAGAACCATCGGGTGATTAGCTCCGTCAAGGAGCTTCCCGAGATCGCTGGTGCACCGGGCAAGCCACTGAGTATTTCAGCTCTCCGGCTCAAGGAATGCCAAGGGAAGAACGAATTGGATCCGTCCTGCTACAAGGCCAAGCAGACGCTCAACACTTCTCCAAAGGGAGCGGAGGCGGTGGCGATGCAATATGACGTGCTCAGCCCCGATAAGAAGCCGCTGGCTGGATTGATTCCCTGGACGGCGCCTTATAACGAAGGCAAATAACGCGGGGTCTTTTTTAAGGAAGAAAGCGGCCCCTCCCACCCAAGGGGGTGCCGCTTTCTTTTTTCATCTAGGCGCTTAGTTCGCCTGCTGCTCGATTCGCCGCTGGAGGTCGGCCAGGCGGTTCAAGGCGTCCAACGGGGTCATGGAAAACAGGTCCATCTGCCTGACTTCCTCGATGAGCGGGTGGGGGCGGGGCAGGCGGTCTGTTTCCGACGAGGCATGGAGCGTGCTGCTCTCCCCGCGAACGGTCGCCGTTGGTTGCTCCAGTTGCGCCAGCACTTCCCGAGCGCGATCGATCACGGCCGAAGGGAGACCAGCCAGCTTGGCGACGTGGAGGCCGTAGCTCCGGTCCGCTCCGCCGGCCACGATTTTGCGCAGGAAGAGCACGTCTCCATCCCGTTCCTGCACATCCACGCGGTAGTTCCTGACCCCCTCGCGCTGGTTCGCCAGTTGCGTCATCTCGTGATAATGGGTGGCGAACAACGTCCTCGCGCCGAGGTGCCGCCGGTCGTGGATGTATTCGGCGACGGCCCAGGCGATGCTGAGCCCGTCGTAGGTGCTGGTGCCGCGTCCGATCTCATCCAATAAGATCAAGCTGCGCGGGGTTGCGGAATTGAGAATATTGGCAGTCTCGATCATCTCCACCATGAAGGTACTGTGTCCTCCCGCCAGATTGTCCGAGGCGCCGACGCGCGTGAAGATCCGATCCACCACGCCGATCTTCGCCTCCGTCGCCGGTACGAAGCTGCCCATTTGCGCCATGAGCACGATCAACGCTACCTGGCGGAGATAGGTACTCTTTCCGGCCATGTTGGGGCCGGTAAGGATCAGGAGCCGATTGCTCTCCAGATCAAGCAGCGTGTCGTTCGGCACAAACCCACCGTCAATCTCCAGCCGTTCCACGACGGGATGGCGCCCCTCGACGATGCGAATTGTTTCTCCCTCATCGACGGTCGGGCGGACATAGCGGTTGAGGGCGGCGGTCTCCGCCAGGGCGGCCAGTACGTCGACCAGCGCGAGCGCAGAGGCAATGGTCTGCAGACGCGATGTCTCCCGTGTCACCTGCGCCCGGAGGCGTTCGAAAAGTTCCTGCTCAAGCGCTTTGACCTTGCTCTCCGCGCCGAGGACCCGTTCCTCCAACTCTTTCAATTCGGGCGTCGTGAAGCGTTCGGCGTTCACCAGAGTCTGTTTCCGGATGTAGGAGGCTGGCACACGCGAAAGATTTGCCTTTGTAACTTCAATGTAATAACCGAAGACTTGGTTGTAGCGGACCTTAAGCGAGTCGATGCCGGTACGTTGGCGCTCCTGGGCCTCCAATGCAGCGATCCAGTTTTTCCCTTCCTTGCTGGCTCTTCGCAGTTCATCGACCTGAGGGTGCACGCCGTCCTTGAAGATGCCGCCGTCGCGCCATGTGGTCGGCGCATCGGGGTGAATCGCGCGATCGATCAGGTCGTACAGGTCGCTGGCATCGTCCCACGCGCGGACGAGGTCGCGGAGGAGCGGAGCCGAAAGCCGTGACAGGTGCTGACGCAGTTCGGGTAGCGCTGCGATGGACTGCTTCAAGGCCAGCAGTTCGCGGGGCCCCGCTACGCCGAGGGAGAGTCGGCTGCTGAGGCGGCTGATGTCTTGGACATTCCGCAAGGCGGTCCGGATGGCGGCACGAGCCTGAAAGGCGTCTTTTAGTTCGGCGACCGCGTCTAGTCGCGCGTTGATCGCGTCGCATGAGAGCAACGGCTTCAGAATCCAGTCCCGCATCAAACGACTGCCCATCGCCGTGACGGTTCGATCCAGAACAGCGAGCAACGTCGTTTCTCCGCGCCGCTCTCCGCCGGTCATCGGGCGAACCAACTCCAGGTTCTGAACGGTCACGCAATCTAGGTGCATGTCCTGGCCGACCCGTCGGACCTGGAGGCGGCGGATGTGTTCCAGATGGGCCGATGGCTGGGTCTCGCGTAGATAACGCAGCGCGGCGCCGGCGGCTTGAATTCCCAACGTCAGGGAGGCACAGCCGAACCCATCCAGCGAACCGACGCCGAACTGTTGCTGAAGCACACGCCGGGCCTCCAGCAGGTCGAAGCAGGCGGAAGACCGGGCGCACAGGCGGAGTCCCTTCAGTCGCCTGACCCATGGCGCTCCATCAGACGACAGCTCTTCCGGATACAGCAGCTCTTTCGGTTCCAAACGAGACAGTTCGTCGATCAGGATCGTGGCGGCCTGATCGCCGTGGAGCTCCATGGTCCAGAATTCCCCGGTCGAGAGATCGAGCGCGGCGAGCCCAAAGGCGGGCGAAGCGGCGGTTTGTGCGGAGCGGCGAGATGGGGTCGCCACCGCCGCGAGGAAATTGGGCTCGGCGGGCGACAAGAGTTCGGTATCGATCAGCGTGCCCGGCGTGTACAGGCGCACCACCTCGCGCCGCACGAGACCTTTGGCGAGCTTGGGGTCTTCCACCTGGTCGCAGATGGCGACCGTGCGTCCGGCTTTCAGCAGTTTGGCAATGTAGCTGGTCGCTGCGTGGTACGGCACCCCGCAGAGCGGGACCGGATTGGCGCTGGCTTTGTCCCTGGACGTGAGCGCGATGGACAACAGCCGCGAGGCTTCCTCGGCGTCCTCGTAAAACATTTCATAAAAGTCGCCGACGCGGAAAAACAAAATCGCATCGCGGTAGCCGCGTTTGATTTCGCGATATTGGCGCATGAGCGGCGTCAGGTCGGCATCATTCATCAGATCGTTCCTCGATGAATTCGGGAGGCGGGTCTCCGGAGGTCTTGTGTAGAGCCATGTCTAGCGACCGGCGCAACCGTTCCAGATCCACCTCAGCCTCCTGAAGCGCTTTGGTTTTCCGTCGCAGCTCGATTCGTCCTCGCACCCAGGCGGGGAACAGCAGGATGCCGGCGAGCAGGAGCCCGGTCGCGAAGGCGCCAAGAATAGGTTTATAGATCGGTGTTGTGGCGGAGCGGAATCCGAAGAAATAGCGGAGCGTCACCTCCTGGTCTTGGTTCTGGAGGAAAAACGCCAGGGAGAGCAGCAACAGGATGCCGACGAGGATAAGCCTGATCATGCCCGATGTGTTCCGGTCCCTCGGCGTGAAATCGACTGGTATCCGCTCCGCCCGGTCAGAGCGGCCGTGAAGCCGGCCTTGAGCTTCCGATAGGTGGCGTCCAGATGTTCCGGGATGACCCTGGTCTCAGAGAACAACGGCATAAAGTTCGTATCGCCGTTCCAGCGGGGCACGATATGCAGATGGACATGGTCTTCCACGCCGGCGCCGCTCACCCGTCCCAGGTTCAATCCGACATTGAACCCGTCAGGGTTGATCTGCGCTCGCAACACTCGAAGGCTGAGGTTGGTGAGCCGCATCAGGTCCAGCGCGCTCTCGTCCGATAGCTGTTCGATGCTGTCGACGTGCGCGTAAGGGGCCACCAGCAGATGCCCGCTGTTATATGGAAACAGATTCATCAGCACGAATCCGTGCTGGCCCCGGTGTAGCAGCAAATTCTTCCGGTCTCGTGCAGCCTTTGCCGTGGTGCAAAAGATACACTGGGAAAGCTTCGGTGATTGCCGGATATACGCCATCCGCCAAGGCGCCCACAGCACTTTCATCCGGTTCGACCCCTCAACCGGGAATGCGATCTTCCGGTAGCAAGACGGAGTCTTCGCAGCAGATCCCACGAAATCGGGCCGGTCGCACCCAAGAGAAGCACCCTGCTTTCCCGTCCCCGGTGGGTAATGCGGATCTCGAGCCGATCGTTGGGTAATTCGGCGCCGGCGTGGTCCGCCCATTCGACCACTGTGACTGTGGTACCGTCCAGATAATCCGAGAGCCCGGTCTGTGCCACGTCATCCGGAGAAGCAATGCGGTAGAGATCCGCATGGGCGAGGAGCAACCGGCCGCGATATTCGTGAATCAGCACGAAGGTCGGGCTACTGACCAACCGGGGGGCGGCGCGAAGCCCTTTAGCGATCCCACGCACCAGCGTCGTCTTCCCGGTTCCGAGGTCCCCGTAAAGGCCGATCACCTCTCCGCCGCGCAGAGCCCGACCAATCACCCGTCCCAGGCGCTCCGTGTCCTCGACGGAGGAAGAAATAAATCGGAGGTGGTCTTCGAACGAGGTTGCCCAATCCATGCTCGCCACACGTCGGGGAGACAGGGGCGAACGCTTAGCGCCCTGCAACTTGAACGAGGGCATGGGGAATCTGGTCGATGACATCGCCAGCGATCATGCCAGCAATACCCCATCGGATGGCCGCGAGGTCTCCCGCCAGTCCGTGGAGATAGGTGGCAGCGCATGCGGCGTCCCACTGGTTAAGGCCCTGGGCCAGCAAGCCGACGATCATGCCGGTCAACACATCGCCAGTGCCGGCCGTAGCCATGCCCGGGTTGCCGGTCGGGCAAATGGCGACCGTGCCGTCCGGTCTGGCCACGACAGTCCTGGCTCCTTTCAGCACCAGAATCACACCTCGCTGGGCGGCGAATCGGCTGGCGATCCCGATGCGATCGGCATTCACAGAGTGCGGCGTCGCCTCCGTTTCCAATCTGGCCATTTCGCCGGGGTGCGGCGTGAGAATCGGGGGTATCTTGCATTCACTCAAGAGCGAAGCCTTACCGGCCAAGGCGTTCAGTGCGTCGGCATCCAGTACGGCGGGCTTGTCCATTTGCCTGATCAAGGTCTGGACCAGTTCCACCGTTTCCGGATGAGTCGTGAGGCCGGGTCCGACGGCGACGGCGGTCCTCGCGTTGATGAACGTCAGCAGCCGGTCGAGCCCGGACCGTGCCAGCGTCCGCGCTTTGGTCTCCGGCATGGGCACGGTCATGGCTTCCAGCAACTTGGCTTCCAGCGTGTCGTTCACGCTCGATGGCGTGGCCACCGTAACCAGTCCGGCTCCCACCCGTAAGGCAGCCTTGGCGGCCATCGCTGCGGCTCCGGTTTTACCGACCGATCCCGCAATGATCGCGGCATGGCCGAAGGTGCCCTTGTGTGAGGATGGGAGACGGCGAGGAAGGACGCCGCGAACCGCGGCTTCGGTCAGGAGCGACACGCGGCTGTCGACCGCTTCGACATACGCAGGTGGAATGCCAATATCGACGATCCGGACCGCTCCTGCATGGTCGATGCCGGGTCCCACGTAAAGGCCCAGTTTCGGCAGCCCGAACGTGACGGTCAGCGTCGCGCGGACGGCAGCGCCCAGCACGGCGCCTGTGTCGGCGTGGATTCCCGAGGGGAGATCCACCGACACTGTCGGTCGGTTCGCCTCGTTGATCGCCTCAATGGCCTCCCGATAGTTTCCCGTGATCGGCGCGGAAAGACCAGTCCCGAGCAGCGCGTCAACAACCAAATCACTTTCAGCGAGGACAGTTTTGAGCAGTTCGGTGGAGCCAAGCGTGCGAACCGCGGACTTCCCGACCGCCCGGACGCAGCGGCGGTACATGGTCTGCGCGTCGTGTGAGAGGTCCTTCTCGCTGGTGAGCAGAAACACTCGAACCCCGACGCGTTTCTTCGCCAGCAGGCGTGCGACGACGAGCCCATCTCCTCCGTTGTTGCCTTTCCCGCAGACGATCGTGACAATCTTCCCGCTTAAACGGCCGAACACGTCCTCCATGTGGCCAACCACGCCGGCGCCGGCGCGTTCCATCAACGTCAAGCTGGGCACGCCGGCTTCCTGGATGGTGCGGCGATCCAGGGCTTGCATCTGCTCGGCGGTGACGATCTTCATCGCAGGAGGCCTGAAGCGAGAGGCGCGGAGCAATTCGCCAGGTTACGAGAGGAGCTGTTTCATCTCGCGCACCGCCCGTTCGAGTCCGACCAGAACGGCTCGGGCAATGATGCTGTGGCCGATATTGAACTCGACGATCTCTTGGATATGGGTCAGCCGCTTCACATTCCGGTAATTCAGTCCGTGGCCGGCGTTGACTCCCATCCCGAGCTTGTAGGCCAACTTGGCGGCTTGCGACAGAGCTTCGACTTCGAGTTGCTCCTCTTTCGCGCGCTTTGCGTTGGCATAGCGACCGGTATGCAATTCCACGTAATCGGCCGCTACCTTGTGCGCAGCCTTGACTTGCGCGAGGTCCGGCTCGATGAACAGGCTCACTGGAATGCCGCCGTCGTGGAGCAGCTCGACGATTTTTTGTATTTTGTCCCGCTGGCTGTCCACATCCAGGCCCCCTTCGGTGGTCAGCTCCTGGCGCCGTTCGGGGACCAAGGTTACCAGGTGCGGCTTGACGGTGAGCGCCGTTTTGGCCATGGATTCATCGGCCGCGATTTCCAGGTCGAGCTTGGTCTGCACGATCTCCCGGAGCCGGGTCAAGTCGCGGTCTTGGATATGGCGGCGGTCCTCCCGCAGGTGCACGACGAGCCCGTCGGCACCGGCTAGTTCCACCAACACTGCCGCGGCGACGGGGTCCGGCTCGGTACCGCCCCGCGCTTGCCGCAGGGTCGCCACATGATCGATGTTGACACCGAGTCTTGCCATGTCGCTGTCTCTACGCCGAGCGCGCGATGCATCGAGCGGGGAACTCAACGCGAGCTTGCGCCAGGTGAGCGCATTATTACAGAAACTTCCGAGGCGAGCAAGAACCAGTCTGTCGGTCCTGGCGGTGCGCGACCGGAGTCTGCCCGCCGCCCCAACGATATCCAGCAAGTATCGGCGAAAATTGACTGAAATCGACTCGGTCGATTAGAATAGGCCACCTTTTGGACCCGGACAGCCCAGTCCTGTCAACCCGTCCCCGACCTGCGTGTGGCGAAGGAGCGTTCGTGCTGGAGAAATTCTACCGGATTAACCGGCTTCCCCCTTACGTGTTCGCACAGGTTCAGGCCCTGAAGCTGGAGGCCCGTCGCAGGGGCGAAGATATCATCGACTTCGGCATGGGAAACCCGGACCAGCCGACGCCGAGTCACATCGTCGAGAAACTGATCGAGGCGGCCAAGAAGGGGAAGAACCATCGCTATTCTGCCTCGCGCGGCATCACCAAACTGCGCCATGCGATCACCGGCTGGTACAAGCGCAACTACAATGTCGACCTTGATCCCGAAACCGAGGCCATCGTAACTATTGGTTCGAAGGAGGGGCTCGCCCACCTCGCCCTGGCGATGATCGGGCCTGGCGACGTGGTCCTCACGCCCACGCCGACTTATCCGATCCATATGTACAGCTTCGTCATTGCGGGCGGCGAGGTGCGCGGAATCGAGCTGCGGCAAGACAGCGATTTTTTCGAAGACTTGATTCGGGTCTATCGGCAGACGTTTCCACGCCCCCGCATCCTCGTGATTAATTTTCCGCACAATCCGACGACGGCGGTGGTTGACCTGGAATTTTTCAAGAAAGTGGTGGCCTTTGCCAAAGAGCACAACGTCGTTGTAATCCACGATTTGGCCTACGCGGACATCGTCTTCGACGGCTATAAGGCACCCAGCCTGCTGCAGGTACCGGAAGCCAAAGATATCGGCGTGGAGTTCTACACGTTGTCAAAGAGTTACAACATGCCGGGATGGCGCGTCGGGTTCTGCGTCGGCAATCGAGAGGTGGTCGGAGCGCTGGCCAAAATTAAGAGCTATCTGGATTACGGCATCTTCCAGCCGATCCAGATCGCCAGCATCATCGCGTTGAACGGCCCGCAGGATTGTGTGAAGGAGACGGTGCAGTTGTATCAGAAGCGGCGGAACGTTCTGGTAGGCGGGCTGAACCGGATCGGATGGCCGGTCGACAAGCCGCGCGCAACGATGTTCGTCTGGGCACGGATTCCGCAACCGTACCGGGGTATGGGGTCGCTGGAATTTTCCAAGCTTCTCCTGAGAGAGGCAAAGGTCGCCGTGTCTCCTGGCATCGGTTTTGGCGAGGGTGGAGATGACTATGTACGGTTCGCGCTCGTGGAGAATGAGCATCGGACCAGGCAGGCGATCAGGGGGATCCGCAAGGCATTAAAGCTGGACGGAAGCGGGCAATGAGATCGTCTATCGGAGTTGGCCTGATCGGATTCGGCACGGTCGGCACGGGGGTAGTCAAGATTCTCAGGGACCATGCCGCGTTGATCCGACGGCGGGTTGGCGTGCCGATCGAGTTGGTGCGCGTCGCGGATCTCGACATCGTGCGGGACCGCGGTGTCGCGTTGCCGGAAGGCGTGCTGACGACCGATGCGAAACAGGTCATCGACGATCCCGCGGTCGACATCGTCGTTGAATTGATCGGAGGCGCTGATGTGGCCAAGCAAGTGATCCTCGATGCGATGGCGAAGGGCAAGGCGGTGGTCACGGCGAACAAGGCCTTGCTGGCCGTCCACGGCGAGGAGATTTTCGAGGCCGCGGTCAGGCACCGGGTCGATCTGGGTTTTGAAGCCAGTGTGGGCGGAGGCATCCCGGTCATCCGCGCGTTGGTCGAAGGGCTGGCCGCCGACACGATTCTTTCGGTCTACGGCATCATCAACGGGACGTCCAATTACATCCTGAGCCGCATGACCAAGGAGGGACACGGCTTCGCCGAGGTGCTCGAAGAAGCCAAGCGGGCCGGCTATGCCGAGGCGAACCCGACGTTCGATGTGGCCGGCATCGACTCGGCACACAAGCTGGCTATAATGGTCAGCCTGGCCTATGGGACGCCGGTCAACTTCAAGGACATCTACACGGAAGGCATCACCAAGCTGACGCCACTGGACATCACCTATGCGAAGGAGTTCGGATTTGCGATCAAGCTGCTCGCTATCGCGAAGTTTTTGGATGGAGAGATCGAGGCCCGCGTCCATCCCACAATGATCCCTTCGAGTTCCCCTATCGCGCAGGTGGACGGGGTCTACAATGCGATCCAATTGATCGGGGATGCAGTCGGTGATGTCGTCCTCTACGGCCGGGGCGCCGGATCGCTGCCAACCGGCAGCGCGGTCGTGAGCGACATCATCGCGATTGCCCGCAATCTGCTCGTGGGTGCAGCCGGACGGGTGCCCCCGGCGTCTTTCCGACAGGATCAGCGCCGGCCGCTTCGCGTCCGTCCGATCGATGAGATCCGCTCCTTGTACTACATGCGGTTTATGGTGCTCGACAAGCCCGGAGTCTTATCGCAGATTGCAGGAGTCCTGGGACGGTATGGCATCAGCATTTCCTCCGTGCTGCAACAGGGCCGCAAGGAGGGGCAAACGGTGCCGGTCGTGATCATGACGCACACGGCAACCGAGCGAGACGTACAGGCCGCCCTCCGCGAGATCGATCAGATGGCGTTCATCTCCCAACCCACCACCTTGATCCGCGTCGAGGGGCAAGACGAATGAGGCAGGCGCCCCGCTGGGTTCGATGCGGTCACTGACTGGCTGTCTTTCCCATGACACGCTGGCGCGGCGTTATCAACGAGTATCGCAAGTTTCTCCCGGTATCCGAGCAGACACCGGTGGTGACCTTGGGCGAGGGCAACACACCCCTTATCCATGCCGTGCGCTTAGGGGAAAAGGTCGCGCCCGGCATCGAACTGTATCTGAAGTTCGAAGGGGCCAATCCAACCGGGTCGTTCAAAGACCGCGGGATGACGATGGCGATCTCCAAGGCCATGGAGTCCGGAGCTCGGGCGGTGATCTGCGCCTCCACAGGCAACACGTCGGCCTCGGCCGCCGCCTATGGCGCTTGCGCGGGCTTGGCGGTCTACGTCTTGATTCCGGCTGGCAAGATCGCCCTCGGCAAACTCTCTCAGGCCATGATGCATCAGGCGACGGTGATTCAGATCGAAGGCAATTTCGACCAAGCGCTGGCCATTGTCAAGGAACTGGCTGCCGCCTACAAAATCGAGCTGGTGAATTCGATCAATCCCTTTCGGATCGAAGGTCAAAAAACGGCCGCGATGGAAGTTTGCGACCAACTCGGCGATGCCCCGAACGTCCATGTCTTGCCAGTGGGCAATGCCGGCAACATCACTGCCTATTGGCGCGGCTACAAGGAGTACCGCGCGGCCAACCAATGCACCCGTCTCCCGCGCATGATTGGGTTTCAAGCGGCGGGGGCCGCGCCAATCGTGCTCGGGCGGGTGGTGGAGGAGCCGCAAACGATCGCGACCGCTATACGGATCGGCAATCCGGCCAGTTGGGCTGCGGCGCTCGAGGCAGTGCGAGAATCCTCCGGACTGATCGACATGGTCACCGATGAGGAAATCCTGCATGCCTATTCACTGCTCGCGGCGGAAGCGGGTGTCTTTTGCGAACCGGCTTCGGCCGCTTCGGTGGCCGGGGTCATCAAGCTGAGCCGGATTGGCGCGTTGCGGGAAGGCGACACGGTGGTGTGTACGTTGACCGGCCACGGGTTGAAAGATGCTGATACGGCAATCGGTGTCTCCAAGCGGCCGCTGACGGTGAAAGCCAACCGCGAGGACGTGGCCCGTCTCTTGAAGGTCTAGCACGACGGATGTGCCATGAAATACGTGATTCTCCACGCAAGCGGAATGAACGACGAGCCCTACCAGGAATTGGGCGGGAAAACCCCGCTCCAAGCGGCCTCCACTCCGAACATGGACCGATTGGTCCGGGAGGGGGAGTTGGGGTTAGCGGCCGTTCCGTCAGACGGGACGCCGGTGGGCAGCGATGTGATAGGCGTGTCGATCCTCGGCTATGACCCGCGCAAATACTACCCTGGGCCGGCGCCGCTGGAGGCAGCGAGTCTCGGCGTGACCGTCGGCGAGCACGATGTCGTGTTCCGTTGCACCATGGTGACGTTGCGCGCGGAAGCTGTCCAGGGGGGGAAACCGACGACGGATGTCAAGAAGTTCGGCCCGCACGTGATCCTGGACGATCCAACCGCTGGCTATATCGACACAGAGCAAGCGCGCGAGCTCATCGATGCGGTCAACGAGCAGCTCGGTTCCGAGACGATTCAGTTTTACCCCGGCATTGGGCATCGGCATCTGATGGTGTGGGTCGGAGGCAAGGTCCGCTCCACATGCGTGGATCCCCGCCAAGCGGTCGGGCGCCAGATCACCGAGTGTTTGCCGACCGGTGACGGAGCGGATATTTTGCGAAAGCTGATGGAGGCCGCCCTCATCATCCTCCGGGATCATCCCATCAACGATGATCGGCGGGAAGCGGGGCTGAAGCCGGCCAACTGTCTATGGTTGTGGGGGCCCGGACGCCCGCACGCCTGGCCGAGCTTGACAGAACGCTTCGGGGTTACGGGCGCTGTCGTTGCCTCAAGCGATCTGCATCGGGGAATCGGAATCTGCGCCGGTTTGGAGGCGGGGGAACCGGTAGTTTCAAGCGGAGCCGACGGCCTCGCATTGACGGCGGTGGGCGAAGCGGCGCTTCGCGAGCTGGCCCGCCGGGACCTAGTGTATGTGCACGCGGCGTTGCCCGATGAGATCCTGTACGGCGGCGATCCTAAGGCCAAGCTGCGGGTGATCGAGGAGTTCGACAAGCACGTCGTGGGGACCGTGTTGAGCGGGCTCCCGCAATGGGGGGCTTACCGGGTGTTGCTCGTCTCCGACCGTGCAGCGGCAGGGAACGACAAAACGCGGTCCCCGCTGGCGCTGTATGTGTTTGCGGAGGGGCCAGCGCAAAAGGTTGCCTCTGGCTCGCGGCGATTCAGCGAAATGGACGCCCAATCGAGTGAGACGCCTCTGCGGGAAGCCACCAAGTTGATCACCAAGCTGTTCCCGCGCGGATAGAGAGGGGACATGGCGCTGATCGTCCAAAAATACGGCGGCACGTCGGTCGGGAGCATCGAGCGGATCCATCGGGTCGCTGACCGTGTCGCCCGGGATCACCGGGAAGGACACCAGATCGTCGTGGTCCTCTCCGCGATGAGCGGGGAAACCGATCGGCTTCTCCGGTTGGCGCACGAAGTCACGCCCGTGCCGGACGAGCGAGAGCTGGATATGCTCCTGTCCACCGGGGAACGGGTGACCATCGCGCTGTTGGCGATGGACCTGCGGGGGCGAGGGCTCAACGCGCGGTCCTTCACCGGCCGGCAGGTCGGGATTCTGACCGACAGCTCCCATACCAAGGCCCGTATCGCTCGGGTGACGGCCGACCGGATCAAAGCCGCGCTGACGGAAGGCGTCATCCCGGTCGTGGCGGGGTTTCAGGGGATCAATGAACGGTCCGACGTGACCACGCTGGGGCGGGGCGGATCGGATCTGACGGCGGTCGCTTTGGCGGCCGCGCTCAAAGCCGATCGGTGCATTATCTTCACCGATGTCGATGGCGTCTACACAGCGGATCCGAACATCGTGCCGGCCGCCAGGCGTATCGACAAGATCTCGTACGAGGAAATGCTGGAACTGGCGAGCTTGGGCGCAAAGGTTTTGCAAAGCCGGTCGGTCGAGTTCGCCGCAAAGTACGGGGTGCCGATCGAGGTTCGTTCCAGTTTTACTGAAGGAAAGGGAACGCTCGTGACGACTGAAGACGCAGATATGGAGGGCGTGGTGGTCTCCGGGGTCACCGGCGATCGCAATCAGGCGAAGATCACGATCGTTGGGGTTCCCGACAAGCCGGGCATCGCAGCTCGCATTTTCGGGCCGGTGGCGGAAGCCAACATCGTGGTCGACATGATCATCCAAAACGTAAGCCAGGCTTCGCTGACGGACATTTCGTTCACCGTGCCGCGGGCCGATCTGCGGAAAGCGGTCAGCCTCGTGCAGCGCGTGGCAAAGGAGATCGACGCCAAGTCGGTGGCTGTGACCGAGGCCATCGCCAAGGTGTCGCTTGTGGGCGTGGGGATGCGGTCGCATTCCGGTGTTGCGGCCAAGATGTTCGAGGTGTTGTCCCGGGAAGGCGTGAACATCATGATGATCAGCACCTCGGAGATCAAAATCTCCTGCGTGATCGATGAAAAATATCTCGAGCTCGCCATGCGGGCTCTGCATGCCGCCTTCGGATTGGATCGGGTGCCCTCATGATGCGCAAGCCAAAGGGCGCAAGGCGAGGGGCGAGGGGGAAGAGGGAAGAAGCTCTTCTGCATGATGCTCCTGTCCCTGGCGCTGCCAGCCTCTCACCTTCGCTGGAAATCTACGACACGACCCTGCGCGACGGTGCACAGGCCGAGGACGTGAGTTTTTCGGTCGAGGATAAAGTCCGCGTGGCGCAGAAGCTGGACGAGTTGGGCGTGCAGTACATCGAAGGCGGGTGGCCGGGCGCCAATCCCAAGGACATCGAGTTTTTTCGGATCATCAAGACCATTCCGCTGCGGCATGCGACGATCGTCGCCTTCGGTTCAACGCGCAAGGCCAGCAATCCGGTTCAGAAGGATCCCAACATTCAGGCGTTGCTCGCCTCGGAGACGTCAACGATCACGATTTTCGGCAAGAGTTGGGGCCTGCACGTGACGGATGCGCTCGGGATTTCCTTGGCGAAAAATCTCGAGATCATCGGCGATTCCATCCACTATCTCCGTTCCAAAGGCCGGAGGGTTTTCTACGACGCAGAACATTTCTTCGACGGATACAAGGCCCATCCGGACTATGCATTGGAGACGCTGCGAAGGGCGGTGGACGCGGGAGCGGAGCGGATCATCCTGTGCGACACGAACGGCGGGACCATGCCGTGGGAAGTCCGTAGGATCTGCGAGGCGGTGCGGCGGGAGTTCGCCGTGCCGCTGGGTATTCACGCGCACAACGACTGCGAGATGGCCGTCGCCAACTCGCTGGTGGCGGTCGAGGCCGGTATCATTCAGGTGCAGGGGACGATTAACGGCATCGGCGAACGGTGCGGCAACGCCAATCTTTGCTCGATCGTGCCAAACCTGGAGCTGAAGATGGGCCGGCCGGTGCTCGGCGAACGCCTCTCGCATCTGAAGCAGGTGTCTGGATTCGTGACCGAGATCGCGAACCTCATGCCCAACAAGCATCAGCCGTATGTTGGAGATTCGGCCTTCGCCCACAAGGGGGGCGTCCACATCCACGCGGTTCTCAAGAATCCTGCCACCTACGAGCATGTCATCCCCGAGCGGGTCGGGAACCGCCAGCGCATGCTGGTCTCCGATTACGCTGGCCGCAGCGGCCTGTTGGAGAAAGTGGAGGCGTATGGAATCAAGCTGAGCAAGGATCATCAAAAATTGCAAGAATTGGTCAACACGCTCAAGGAGCGCGAGAGCCAGGGTTATCAGTTTGAAGGGGCCGAGGGGTCTTTTGAACTGCTCATGCGGAAAGCGATGGGCACCCACACGCCGTCGTTCCATCTGCTTGGGTTCCGGGTCATCGTGGAAAAGAAAGACGAAAACAGCGCGCCGGTCTCGGAAGCGACCGTGATGGTCAAGGTCGGCGAGGCGATCGAACACACGGCCGCGGTGGGGGCCGGCCCGGTGAACGCCTTGGACCATGCGCTCCGCAAGGCATTGGAGAAATTCTACCCCCAGCTTCGTGAGGTCAGACTTCTTGATTATAAAGTTCGTGTGCTTGCGGCCAATAAAGGCACAGAGTCAAAAGTGCGGGTGCTGATCGAGTCGGGCGACCATAAAGACAAATGGGGAACGGTCGGAGTGTCGGACAATATCATGGAAGCGAGTTGGCAGGCCTTGGCCGACAGTATCGAGTACAAGTTGCTTCAGAAGGAGCGCTTTTGCGGAACCGGCGTTCCGCGTCCCTGATCTACTAGGTCTTGAGAAAACTCCTTGACACGGCTGATAACCTCACGTAATTTATGGAAAAATTGCACTAAAGCTAAGGGATTCGCCGGAGCGCTGCGGCGGGAGCGTGCAAGCAGGTTGTCAGGAGGGACGGCATGAGAAAGGCTGACATCGCCAACGAGATCTACAAGCAGGTGGGGGTGTCCAAGAACGAGGCAGCGGACATCCTCGAACTCATCCTGAACCTGCTCAAGTCGGTCTTGCAAAAAGGAGAATCGGTCAAGATTGCTGGGTTCGGGAATTTCGTGGTTCGCAGCAAGGGAGCACGGAAAGGTCGCAATCCACGCACCGGGGAGGAAATCGGTATCACGCCGCGTCGGGTCGTCACCTTCCGCCCTAGCCAGGTGTTCAAGAAGTACGTCAATTCATAAATCGCTTCGTATACGCCGGCGATCCAGTCGTGAGGGTCGATTATGGGCGATGAACCCAGACTGGGGAGCAAGGTTTTCTACAAGATCGGAGAAGTCAGCCAGATCACGAAACTTCCAGCCTATGTGTTGCGGTTTTGGGAAACCGAATTCAGCTTTCTCAAGCCCAAGAAGAGTCGAGGCAACCAACGGCTGTATGTCCAACGCGATATCGAAACGATTTTGGAAATCAAGCGCATGCTGTATGAAGAGGGCCTTACGATCGCCGGGGTGAAGCGGTACTGGGCTCGTCGTGGCCGCCATGCGCACAAACCGCTCAGGCCGCGGGAGTTGGCTCAGCGAGTACGGGGAGATCTCCAGGCGATCCTGCACATCCTGGAATCGCACTCTCCCTGAGCACATTTGTCTTTGCTGCAATCGAAAAACGGCGATGACTCCCAGGTGATCGAGAGGAAAGAAGAACGAGAAGAATGGGCACGGTCGGGGCGTGGCGCAGCCCGGTAGCGCACTCGTTTGGGGTGCGAGTGGTCGGCCGTTCAAATCGGCTCGCCCCGACCATCCCCGGCCTGAGGAAGTGCGGTGCTTGTCAACCAATGGCGCTGCCAGCGACATGGCCAGGGTTCCGTTGCAGCGTGTCGGCGCCCGCTCATCCGGTAGCGGTTTACGGTGATTGCCGCGAACGGCTCGAGTCCTCAACCGAATTGCTGAAATTGTCATTCTTTCGACCAGTAAGCTTCGTTTGACCGCCGGGTACTTGTTGCCTCGTCGTGAGGGGGCCGGCGGATCAATGCCTTGGAAGCTGCCCCGTGCAGCTTTTTTTATTGCTTTGCGCCGTCTATGCACATCCTGGTGACCAATGACGACGGTGTGGCCTCCCCCGGCCTGCACGCGTTGGCCGAAGCCATGCGGGCGCTTGGCACCGTGTGGGTTGTCGCTCCCGATCGAGAGCGCACGGCGGTCGGACACGCCCTGACGCTGCACAAGCCGCTCCGGCTGACCCCGCTAGGCAAGCGAATCTTTGCGGTGAACGGAACGCCGACCGATTGCGTGAATCTGGCGGTCAAGGTGGTGCTGCCGAAACCGCCGAGCCTGGTGATCTCCGGGATCAACAAGGGTGTCAATCTCGGTGACGACGTGACCTATTCCGGGACGGTTTCGGCGGCGTTGGAGGGCACCATTCTCGGCGTGCCGTCGATTGCGGTGTCGCAGGAGGGGGGTGCCCGATTCCGGTTCGCTGTCGGGGCGCGGTACGCTGAGCGGATTGCCCGGTTGACGCTTGAACACGGCCTGCCGGAGGAGACGATGCTCAACGTGAACATTCCCGACCGGCCCCGAAGCGCCATCAAGGGCGTGCGGGTCACCTGTCTGAGCCGCCGGCGATTCGAGAACCCGATTGTCGAGAAAATCGACCCGCACGGGCGCAAATATTATTGGATCGCCGGCACGCGCATCGCCTGGAACCGGCAGAAGGATTCCGATCACGAGGCGATCCAACAGGGAATGGTCTCGATCACGCCGATCCATCTGGATAGTACACACTACGGCGTGCTGGAGCGGCTGCGAAGTTGGGAGGAGTTGATCGAAGGCTCCCGACCCGCTAGGCACGCGCGAGGCCGTCGGTGACCTGGACATGTTGAGCTTGTGGCTTGAGCAGCTCATTACGGAACTCACCCGGTTCATCATCGCGACGATCTCGAAGTTCGGCTACGCTGGCATTCTTCTGACCATGGCGATTGAGAGCGCCTGCATTCCGCTGCCGAGCGAGATCATCATGCCGTTTTCCGGGTACCTCACCTCGACCGGCCGGTTTTCCATGCTTGGCGTGACGCTGGCCGGCGCCATCGGCAACGTCGTGGGGTCTCTGGCGGCGTACTACGTCGGCATCCGGGGCGGGCGGCCGTTCGTGGAGCGATACGGTCCCTATCTGCTCATTGCACGAGAGGACCTTGATCTGGCTGACCGCTGGTTCGCCCGATACGGTGAAGCCGCGGTGTTACTGAGCCGCCTGTTGCCGGTCGTGCGGACATTCATCTCGCTGCCGGCCGGCGTGGCCCGCATGAACGTGACCCGTTTCGTGGTGTTCACCTTTGCCGGCGCTCTGCCGTGGTGCTATGCCTTGGCCTATCTCGGGCTGAAGCTGGGCGAGCGGTGGGATGAGTTGCGCGAGCACTTCCATCGGATCGACGTCGTGATCGGGTTGCTTCTTCTGCTCGTGCTCGCCTATTTTGTATGGTCGCATTGGCCGCGGCGTCGCCGCGCCGATCTGGGATCGGGGCCTCCGTCGTGCTGAAGATCTACAACACCCTGTCCGGTCGGAAAGAACCGTTCGAGCCGCTCGTGCCGGGCTCGGTGCGGATGTACGTCTGCGGCGTCACGGTCTACGACGAATGCCATCTGGGACACGCCCGCAGCGCGCTCGTGTTCGAGGTGATCCGGCGATATTTGGAACATCGCGGGTTTTCCGTCACCTTCGTAAAAAATTTTACCGACGTGGACGACAAGATTATCCATCGCGCCAACGAGCTGGGGATCCCTTGGCAGGCGGTGACGGCTCGTTACATCGACGCCTATTATCGGGACATGGGGCGTTTGGGGATCAGCCGGGCGACGGTCGAGCCCAAGGCCACGGAACATATAGCCGACATCATCGACTTGATTCAGACGTTGGTCCGAAAGGGCGTCGCGTATCGGGTGAACGGCGACGTCTACTTCCAGGTGGAGAAGTTTCCAGCCTATGGGGTCCTGTCCAAGCGCAAGCTGGAGGACCTGCAAGCGGGGGCCCGTGTCGAGGTGGACGAGCGAAAGCGGCATCCGATGGATTTTGCCCTCTGGAAAGCTGCCAAGCCGGGTGAGCCGTCATGGGACAGCCCCTGGGGCCCTGGTCGGCCGGGGTGGCACATCGAATGCTCGGCGATGTCGATGAAACACCTGGGCGAGACGTTCGATATTCACGGCGGGGGGGCGGACCTGATCTTCCCCCACCATGAAAACGAGATCGCCCAGTCGTGTGCCGCCACCGGCAAGGAGTTCGCACGTTACTGGGTGCACAACGGGTTTGTACAGGTTCATCAAGAGAAGATGTCCAAGTCACTGGGGAACTTCTTCACGATCCGGGAGGTCTTCGAAAAGTGGGGTTACCGGGAACCGGTCACTGCGGAAGTGTTGCGGTATTTTTTTCTTTCCACTCACTATCGTAGCCCGCTGGATTTTTCCGATCAGGCCCTGCAGGAAGCGAAGCGGGCGCTGGATGGGTGCTACGATCTCTTTCTCAGGCTCGAGGAGGCGTCTTCGGCTGATGGCGGTGGGGCCGCCAAGCTCTCCCAGGCTTTGCAGGCACTCCAACGCGCATTCCGTGAAGCCATGGACGATGACTTCAATACGCCGGCTGCGCTGGCGGGCTTTCAACAGTTCCGGTCCACCATCAACCAGTTGCTAAAAACGGGGTTGGCCCGGGAGCACCGCGCGCAGGTCCGCGAGGCGTTTCGGTCTTTGGGGCGGGTGTTGAATCTGTTCCAATTGGATGTCAAAGAGTGGGCGTTTGCCTCGCGGGGGGAGATTGGGGCAGTGGAACGGGAAACCCTGAGTCCCCCGCTCGAGGACGCGGAAATCGAACGCTTGATCGCTGAACGGAACGAGGCGCGGAAAAGAAAGGATTTTGCGAGGGCGGATGAAATCCGGAAATCGCTGGCGGCCCGGCGGATCATCCTGGAAGACCGACCGGACGGCACCACCCGCTGGAAGCGGTGAGTCCACCGACGTCATTTACGGTCTGCATGCGGTCCGGGAAGCGCTGCGCGCCGGCGCTCGACCGTTCCAGCGGATCCTCGTGCTCCGCACCGATCGGCAGTTCGCCGAGATCACGCAACTCGCCCGCGCCAAGCGCATCCCCGTTCATGTGGAACCTCGACCGGCGTTGGATCGACTGGTGCATGAGGGGCGGCACCAGGGCGTCATCGGTGTGATCGCCGCCAAAGCCTATGCCGAAATGGACGAGATCCTGGATAGCGCCCGCGCGCGCCAGGAGTTGCCGTTCGTCGTGATCCTAGACGGCGTGGAAGATCCGCAGAACTTGGGTGCGGTGCTCCGGTCGGCCGACGCTGCCGGCGTGCACGGAGTTTTTGTGCCGGATCGGCGCTCGGCGGGGCTCACGGGAGCGGTAGCCAAAGCGTCGGCTGGCGCACTCGATCATGTCAAAGTCGGTCGTGCGCAGAACCTGTCGCGTCTGATCGAAGATCTGCAGGCCGCCGGGTTGTGGGTCTATGGCCTCGACGCGAGAGCGCCGAAACTCTACACGGCGCTCGACTTTCGGCGACCCATCGCGGTGGTGCTGGGAGGAGAAGGGAAAGGGATCCGCCCGGGAGTGTTGGCAAAATGCGACGACCGGGCGCGGATCCCCATGCATGGCCGGGTCAATTCCCTTAATGTTTCAGCCGCCGCGGCTGTGACCTTCTTTGAAGTAGTCCGGCAGCGATCAGGCGCCGATCCCGTCGTCGCCGCGTTCAGCGGATCTTGATCATTCCTCCCTGAATCGCCGCCTTGAGCAACTGCGCGGTGTTCGACACCCGGATCTTCTTCATCATATTGGCCCGGTGTGCCTCGACGGTTTTGACGCTGATCTTCAATCGTTGGGCGATTTCCTTGTTCTTGAACCCGGACCAGATCAGTTCGAGGATTTCCTGCTCCCGGCTAGTGAGGGCTTCCGGACGCTTGCGTCTGGGCGGAACAAGCTCCAACGTGGCCTTCCGAGGACGGTTTCGAGAACTGACTTTCACCTTTGGCATAAATCGGGCGCTCCTTCCTGGTTCATCGCAAGATCGGAGAAGTCTCCGTGGGTACAACGCACCGTGTGCGGGAAGAAAGATTTTGAATGTATAAATAACCTGGATCGCTGGGGCAAATGCAAGTAGTATTTTCTGTCTTCGACGTTTTGCTCTGGGTGTGGTTGCTAGGACAACCATTCCTGCCTGACTCTACTTAGGCAGACAAACTGGGAGAGGCTCTATGGTTTCACTCCCCTGGCATGTGATTGCCGGTCTTTTAGGAGCGCTGATCGGCAGCTTTCTCAACGTATGCATTTACCGGCTTCCGCGGGGGGAGTCGATCGTCTGGCCATCGTCCCGTTGTCCAGCATGCGCTCGGCCGATTGCCTGGTATGACAAGATCCCCCTCTTGAGCTTCCTCGTGCTGAGAGGAACGTGTCGGACCTGCGGCGCGCCGATTTCGTTCCGCTATCCGCTTATCGAAGCGGCGAATGCGGTCGGGTACGGCATCATCTTCTGGCATTTCGGTGTCGGATGGGCGTCGGTGGCGTATGCGGTGTTCTTTTCCGCGCTGCTCGTCGTGACCGGCACCGACTGCATTTACCAAATTATCCCCAACGTGATCACCATTCCAGGCATTCTCCTCGGACTGCTCTGCGCGTCCACGATCCTGCCGGTGGGATTGGTCAGCTCGGTTATGGGTATGCTGGTCGGCGGGGGACTCCTGTGGGTCTTGGCCTGGGCCAGCCCCTATCTTTTTGGGAAAGAAGGCATGGGGGGAGGCGACATCAAGCTCTTGGCCATGATCGGCGCGTTTCTGGGATGGAAAGCGACCCTGTTGACGATCATGATCGGTGCGTCGGTCGGGTCTGTCGTAGGGATGGGGCTGATTTTTCTCAACGTGATCAAGAGAGAGGACTACATCCCCTTCGGTCCCTTTTTGGCGCTTGGTGCCGTTGTGTCCCTCTTTTTCCATGAACCGCTACTCGAATGGTATTTCACCTTGGTCGTTCCGCCGAAATGATCACGTCGAGGCCCTTGCGCTGAGAGTTCTCTTCACGTACGTCGGCTCTTGAGCACCGGTTCAACCTGTATCTAATCCGGCGTCCTCCTGTATCCGAACCGTGACAGTCGGCTCCCCATCCGTTGTTAGATTATTTCTACCCACTGCCTGCCACTCATAAGGTTCGTTACGCATTTTCCGCTTCTTGCGCAAAAGATCCGCGCGTCACCGGTGTTGCCTTTGCGGCTGCTGCGGTCCGTTTCGGATGCCGAGAGCCGCGGCATGGCTTTTGGAAACCCCTGCGGGCGACGCGGGCGCGCAACCACAACGCAGAGTTTCCAATCATGCCAGGCACACCGTCCAATGGAACGTTTCGGAAGTCCCTGGTCCGGGAAGAGGGAGCCAGCCTCATGGAACTCATGGTGGTGATCGTCCTCATCGGTGTGGCAACTGTCTGGGGAGGGGAAAGTTTCCTGGCGTTGGCCACACGACAACAAGAGAAAGCTGCGGTCGCGGAGATGGCAGCGGAGCTGCGGTTCGCCCGTCAGCTGGCGATCGGGCATCGAAAGCGAGTTCGAGTGGTGTTCGATCCGGGGAGCGCGACTCTGAGGACGGAACTGGCGGACGGATCCGGCGGTCTGCTTCGCATGTATCGCGACGACAGCAGGCGGACAGAGATCGAGCGGCTCAGCGGTGGCACGCAGATCATGTTTTATCCGAGCGGGCGCTCCGCCTCTCCCACCACGATCGTGCTCCGAGGCCGATCGGGGGAGCGCCGGACGATCACCGTCAGCATTACGGGGAGGGTTGCCCTGTCATGAGCGCGGCGGGTGTTCGATTCGGGCCGAAGCCATTCCGTCAGGTCGCTCTGGCGATGAGTGCCCAGAAGGGATTCAGCCTCATCGAGGTCATGATTGCCATGGTGATCCTTTCTATCGGGTTGCTGGGCGCCATGACGACTTTTGAGTGGGCCGACCGCGGGCTTCAGGAAGGCATCACACGGACGCGTGCGTTGGCCTTGGCGGAGTCCAAGCTGGAGGTCAAGCGGACGGTGGCGTGGGATCTGCTGCTCACAGAAGACGGGGATGCGGCTGGTCTGCCCGATGCGACCATGCGTGACGACGGCGTTGAGCCGGACGAGATTGCCGGCGATCGGGTCTACACGGCGAGGTCCGATCACCAAGGCATCCGCCTCGTTTGGACGGTGGCGATAGACCGCCCTGGTCCTCTGGCATATGCCGGATCGGTTGTGATCCATGTTCGAGCCGAGTATCCGACGGGGAGCGGTCAACGTCGAGAGGTGCGGCTCGGCACGATGCGGGCGAATCCGCGGTTTGTCGGCCTTCGATAGCTCGTTCGATAGCTCGAAGGCCTAAGCACGTGATCACAGGGAACATCATGAGGAGGGCGAGGCTGCGAGGCGATGAGCAAGGAGCGACGCTGATCGAGTCATTGATCGCCCTGATGGCCGGTGCGGTCGTGCTTTCGGCGGTGCTGCAAACGCTCCATCACTGCCAATGGCGGTTTCATATCCAGCAGGACGTGATTGCCCGCCACCAGGATCTTCGCCTGGGGCTGGAGGTAATGGCCAGCGAGCTCCACTTGGCGGGATCCGGCTTCTCACCGGCCGGCCAGCCGGTGCGGAAAGCCGACCCTCAGGAAATTGAGTTTGCGGCGAACCTCGGTGGCTATGTGACGACGTTGGCGCAGCCGGTCCTGGCAGGTCAGCAGGAGCTAACGGTCGATGATGGGACTGACTGGCCTAAAGGAAAGCGCATTGTGGTGTGTGCAGCCGAGCGGTGCGCGGAGGGGCGATTAGCCAAGGAGGGTCAGCGCGCCAGGCTGACGCTGATCGCGCCGCTGGGACAGTTCTTCCCATCGGGCAGCGTCGTCTCCGTCTCGAACGACGTTCGCTACTACCTAAGACATGACGAGCGCGGCGTGACCCGGGTCATGCGTATGGTGGACGGCGGCGCCGCTCCGTTGATCGGCGACGTCGCGCATTTCGAGCTGAAGTACTTCGATCGAGAGGGCAGGCCAGCCCGCGCGCCGGACCGCGTGGCCCGGATTCGCGTGGAAGTAGCGGTCAGTCGCGGGCGAGCAATGATGACTCAGGATATCGGACTTCGCGGGTAGGGGAGGGGGGCAATGAACGGAAGAGCGGTGGGGGCTATAGCGTCAGGGGAAAAGAAGGCCGAGATCGTGAATGAGCGGGGGATGGTTTTGTTGGGAGCTCTTCTGGCCCTGCTGATTCTCGCAGTGTTGGCAATGACGTCCCTGAATTTGGTCGGCCTGGACATTCAGGCTGCTGATGCAACCAGGGAGGAGAGAGCGGCTCAGCATCTGGCCGAGGCCGCGGTGGATCAGGTGATTACGTGGTTCCACGATCCCGGTGCTGCGCCGGAGGGACCGGCAGGTGCGCTGCTTGTGAAGCGATTCGAGCTGCCCGGAAGCGGCCCGTCGTTTTTCGACGCACAGGGACGGTCACAGTTTACGGGTACGGCTGAGAAACCAGACATCCTGTTCGACGCGGCGCAGCCCGTCCATGATGAGCTGTTAAACGGCCCGGTATCCGGGTGGTTTCGGTCGCTGCGAGGGCTGGGGCGGGTACTCAAGCTCAAGGTGTACGGGCCGATGCGACCCGGATTGCTGTGCACGGTTGAAGCCACGGCAGCAGCCGCCTCTCCAGGGTCACCGGGACTCGCCAGAGCCGTGTCGGTGCAGTTGGGGGCACGCACCATTCCTGCCGTTCGAGCGGCTGTCCAGGCAGCCGGGCTTCTCACTACCGCCACCGGAGATACGTCTGCACCGGTCGAGGTCCATTGGGGTGACCTGAAAGTAGGAGGAGATGTCCGGTGGAGCGCAATCGATGCGGTGCCGCTTAAAACGGACCTTGCGCCGGTCACGGGTCAATCGTATTCGGAGATGGCGCGCCGCGAAGACCGATGGGTCGAGATTTGGATCGGCGGCTCCGTATCGTTCGGCACCGCCAGTCCAGCGACCGGGGTCTTCCTGCCCACGAATCTCCATCCGCGGCAGGAACCTATTCCGGGATTACGGATGGATCAGTGGGACTATGACAACCTCAAACACGCTGCGCTGCTGTACGGGCGTTACTATGCGAGAGACCGAGACGGCCTGCTGTATCTCAACGGCGTGGTCGAGCCGGGACGCGGGGTGACAGCAGATGAGGTATTTGCCTCCGCTGGCGTGGGCGATCATCGCGGACTTGTGTTCATCGATACCCTCGATCAGCTTTCGCCGCGTGCGGATAATTTAGGGAGCCTCGTCGTTGGAACGGACTATGCGGAAGGGCTGTTCGTGGTCAATGCGCATCTTTCGTGGAAGCCGCGCGGAGCGGGGCGGCCGGTGCCGGCTCTCAGCCCGCCCCGCGAGGGGCTCACGTCCTTGGCGACGCGGGTTCCCGTTCAGTTGAGCGGAGTGCATCTGCAGGGGGTGTTGTATACCGCTGGCAACTTCCTATTCGAAGGCCGGCCGCGAGTCTATGGGGCTGTGCTTGCCGCCGGTTCGCTCGGAGAAGCCGGAGGGAGAGGGAACGCACTCGAAGTCTGGTACAACTACGACCTGCGCAGCGGGCTCGTACGGGGGCTTCCCTTGGTCTACCCGGAAGCCGGAACGTGGCAACTTCGATAGTCTTACTTATCTTGAGGTGGGCTTGATCACATTCGCCCGGCGATTGAACGGAACCTGAGTCTGCCCGTGCCGCGAGGAACGAAGAGTTTCGCCAACTCAGCGGGCCTACTCATGCTTCGGGGATGAGGATGGATCGATATGGTTGTGACAATCGGAAATCACCATGACACCGTGGGTTCGAGAGGTCGCTGCGGCGATCGATCTTTCATGAAAGGGAGAGGCCTGTGGACACCGCCAGTATCGGCGGTGGAGAGGAGAATGTTCGAGTATCTGCTCCGCAACGGCCTGCTGAGTTCCGCCGATCTCGAAACGGCGATCGAAGAGTCGAAGCGACGCGCCATCGACCTGGAGTCGCTCTTACTCGATACCTATCATGTGCCGAAAATGGAGCTCGGCAAGTCATTGGGTGAGTACTACCAATGCCCCTACATTCCCTACGATGACCGGACAGTCATAGACCCCGCGCTACTGAGGAACCTGAGCCACGAGTACCTCAAGAGGAATCATTGGATTCCGTTAAGACGGGACAACAACCTGCTAGTGGTCGTGATCGACAACCCCCATGATCTCGACAAGGGGTGGGATATCAAGCGTGCCTTTCCCGGCTTGGCCATCCGCTTCGCAGTCGGGCTCAAGCGGGACATCGAGCAGTTTCTCCTGAACGCCGTAGGCCGTGCGGCGACGGGGTCCATCAGCGACATTCTCGGCGAACTCATCAGCGAGGCGCGGTGGGAACAGCGCGAGGAGACGGGCAGCGCGGTCATCGATGAAAACGACAGCGCAATCGTCCGGCTGACGAACCAGATCATCGCCGAAGCCCACCGTCGGGGGGCATCCGACATTCATATCGAGCCGTATTCCGATCACAAGGAAACGGCGGTGCGTTTCCGCGTGGATGGAACCTGTTTCACCTATATGAAGATCCCGCCCGCCTATCGGCGGGCGGTCGTCTCCCGCATCAAGATCATGGCCAATCTCGACATCGCCGAACACCGGAAGCCGCAGGACGGGAAAATTCGGTTCAGGCTTTATAAAGAGCGGCCAATCGAACTGCGGGTGGCAATCCTCCCCACGGCCGGTTCCGACGAAGACGTGGTGATACGGCTCCTGACCGCTAAAGGCCCCATGCCCTTGGACGCCATGGATTGTTCTTCACGGACGCTCACGACCATCAAAGAGTTGGCGGAGAAGCCCTATGGGATCATCCTGTGTGTCGGACCGACGGGTTCCGGCAAGACCACGACGTTGCACGCGATTCTGGGTTACATCAATACCGACGAGCGAAAGATTTGGACGGCCGAGGATCCGATCGAAATCACCCAGGAAGGGCTGCGGCAAGTCCAGGTCCAGCCCAAGATCGGCTTCACCTTTGCGGCAGCCATGCGGGCGTTTTTGCGGGCGGACCCGGATGTGATCATGATCGGAGAAATGCGGGACAAGGAAACTGCCGACATCGCGATCGAGGCGTCGCTGACGGGCCATCTGGTATTCAGCACGCTCCACACCAACAGTGCGGTGGAGACCGTGACCCGCTTGTTGGATCTGGGCTGCGACCCTTTCAACTTCGCCGATGCCATGCTGGGCGTGCTGGCTACCAGATTGTGTAAGCGCATTTGTCGAGACTGCCGGGAGGCCTACCATCCGGCGAGACACGAATATGACGAACTCGTCCAAGCGTATGGCGTGAACCATTGGCCGAAGCTCGGTATCGAGTATACCGACGCACTCCGGTTGTATCGTGGGCGGGGCTGCGAGGCCTGTAACGGAACCGGGTTCAGAGGACGTGTGCCGCTGCATGAATTGCTGCGCGCCTCGGAAGAGATGAAACAGCTCATCCAATCCAGAGCGAGAACTTCAGAGATGCTGACCGTTGCGATGAACGAGGGGATGACGACGCTGGTCCAGGACGGGATCGAAAAGGTCCTCAAAGGCATGACGACGTTCAAACAGGTCAAAACCGTCGCGTTGAAATAGTGGGGGAGTGTCAACCTGCCGGTAAGCGACGGAGCACGCTTCCTCCGCATCCCCGCCATCGCGCTCGCCTCCCGCCCCATCGCTTCCACTGAGAGTCGAACACGCTGGTGCCTGCTGGTGTCTTGCGACCGCTGCCCGGCCACCTGTGAGCCAGAAGGCGAAAAAGGGGGCGTTGCTGCGACCTGTTCGCGGCCTTTTGAGCGGGCGTGGCCGGCAAGTGCATGACGAAAATTGTCAGGAAGAGAGACTAGCAAAGCACGAATTTGTACTCCACCAAATGAGGGGTAACCACGTGAAATCAACCAGTTGGAAGATTGCTTCCTGCTCAATCTCAGGGCACGGCACTTGCTCACCTTTGTCGTGCTATGTCTGCCGGTCTGCCGCAATCTGGCCATGTGGATAGGCCCAGAGAACGGGGATTCACATTTCTGGAGATGATGACCGTCATCACCATTATCGGGATCGGCGCGGCGTTGGCGGTTCCAAGTTATACGCAATGGAATGCGCGTTACCAGTTACGACAGGCGGTCACCGAGATCAACACCCAACTGGCGCTCGCGAGGTTGGCGGCCATGAACAGAAATACGGCGGTCACCGTGACGGTGGGCGCGGTCGGGGGCAAAGTCACGGTGACGACGACAGACGTGTCGGGCGCGCAGGTGTTGCCGACGCAGTCGATGATGGTCCACGTGAGCAACGTCGCGGGAGGACCGGTGCAGTTTAACTCGCTTGGCCTGCGGTCCAGCGGGGGAGTGGGGAACCAAACGCTGACGGTGACGAATACGCAGGGATTGACCTATTCGATCAAGATCACCCCGGGCGGGAAAGCGATTTGGTGTGCAAGCCCGACCTGTCCCTGAAAGCGAGAGCGCCATGCACGCAACGCGTTCAGCACAGTCGGGCTTTACCCTGATCGAGGGCATGATTGCGGCCGTGGTTCTGGGCGCCGCCCTTTTAGCTCTCTCGGCAATGCAGGCCATCTCGTTCGGTCGCAACGTCGATGCCAATGAGTTGACGCGGGTCACGAACCTCGCAGCCGACATGCTGGAACGGATTCAGTTCAATCGACGAAACGTCCTCGCATACAACAACATCGACACCATGAATGCCGCGACGCAACCGCCGACGAGTCAGCCCATGGCCCGAGGCGACTATGCCCAGTGGCAGGCGTTGCTGAGTTCCTCCGGCCTAGCCGGGGTGCAGGGGCGCGTCACCGTGGCGGCGATAGGGCCGACCACGCCGCCGCTGAATCAGAACGTGGTGACGGTGACGATCACCTGGAGCGGTTCTGTGCGAGGGGAGACGAGCGTGATGCGAAACAAGGCCGTCACGCTCACGACGGTGGTGGCGCCGGAATGACAACTACCGGATGGAATTCAAGCCGGGTCTACGGAGAGGAGCGCGGCGTGACGCTCGTCGAGCTCATGGCGGGTATTTTCATCTCGCTCGTGGTGGTGGCGGCGGGTTTTACGGCGCTCAATACGACCAACAAAGCGGTCCGCGCCAATGATCAAACCGTCGATACGCAACAGAATGTGCGGGTGGCGATGGAATTGCTTTCGCGCGATATCAAGTTGGCGGGGTTCGGCATGGTCAATCAAGTAGGGGCGTGCGCGCTGGCCGGATCGCCTGCGGCCATCGTCCCTGCGGACAACAGTCCTGGCGGGGCCGATGCCGGTCCGGATTCCATTTCGCTGGTTGTTCCAACGACCAGCTCGGCGCCGCCGCTGTGGACACTCGCCAGCGCCGTCGGGCCCGGCTTCAACCAAATCACACTCCAAGCCGGAGCGGTAGCCAACATGGTGGCGGCCGGTCTCAATCCGGCGCAACCGACCGCTGCGCAAATTTCGATCAATGGAGCCGTCACGGCGACTGTCGCCACGATCAGCGGCGATACGTTAACGCTCTCGAACGCGATCGCTCCGCCGGCAACATTTCTCGCTGGAACCCCGGTCTATCTGTTGCAGTGCGTCACCTACCAAGTGATACGCCCTCCTGATGGCAATGCGGTCTGCGGCGGAAACGCACCTTGTCTGGTACGGGGTATCACGGCTGCGCTCAACTGTGATGTCGTGAACAGTCCTTGCGCACCCGTCGCGGATGGCATCGAAGATATCCAATTCGCGTATGCGTGTGACGGCTGTAATGCGACGGTGAACGGGGGAGTGGCGGACGGCGTCGTCGATGACCAGAACGCATCAGGCACGTTTGACCAAGCGGATTTTATTACCAACAGCGCGTGGACCTTGGCACCGTTGACTGCGGACAAGATCCGACTCGTCCAGGTCAGCGTAGTGGCTCGACAGACCATGGCCGATCGGGGGCTCGGGGAGGGGCGGGTCGCGATGACGGCGACCGCCGCGCCATTGGTGATCAGCGATCACAACCACGCCGCCGATGCCACCTATGATCCCGTTACGTATCCGCAGTTCCGCCGGCGGGTACTGACTCGGACTGTGCAAACGAGGAACTTGGGACTCTGAACGGACGGGAGGCGGATGGAGACCGTCGGGAGATGAGCACAACCGAGCGCGGGTTCACGGGAAACCAGCGAGGTGTGGCCTTTCTGACGGTCATGCTGCTGCTGTTGATCCTGACCGTCATCGGGATCGCAGCGGTGACGGTCAGTGGACTGGAGAACCGGATTGCGGGACTCGCGCGAACGAGCGAAGCGGCGTCCAGCGCGGCCGAATCCTGCTTGGGGACGGCGGTGAACATCATCCAGCAAACCATCGACCAGGGTTCGTTGCCGGCGACGTTTTTGAGTAATGCGACCCCGGCCGGGCCTGTGCCGCAGACCAATGCCACGGTGCTCAATCAAGAGATCCTAGGGCAATCGGACAACAATCCCGATGTGGCCGACGGGACAGGCGCTGTGCCGAACCTGGTGCAGACGGTCGGAGCCTACACGGTGAACGGCGACATCGACCGGTTGTATGCCAAAGCCAAAGCGGGCTCCGGCATGCAGATGTTCGGCGGATATGAAGGGACGGCCGGCGGGACCGCGGCGGGCGGCGTCGACATTCTCTATCGGGTGAACTGCGTGGCGAGAAACGCCGCCACGGGTGCAAGCAGTCGAATCACTGCAATCTACGCCTGCACGATGACGGGCGAAAGCTGCCAGAAAAAACTCTAGGAGTCGACTATGGACAGGCAAATGAGAGCACGGCGCCGGCGATTCGTTTTCTCCTTGGCGATCATGGGCTTGCTCATCGGTAGCGAGCCGGGAACGGACCGAGCAACGGCCGAGGCACAAACAGGACAGCCGGCTGTGTCCGGAAGCAACGTTCAGTCAGGGCTGGTGACAGCAGCGACACACGGAACGACACTCCAAATCAACAACACGAACTTTACCCTCAAGCCCCAAGCGATCATCAAGGACGACGAGGGGAGGGTGAGAGACGAGCGGGACCTGCTGCCCGGGGTACAAGTCCAGTATCACCTGAAAGAGGGGCAGATCGATCAGATTGTGATCGTCCTTCCCAAATGACCCGACGACGATTCACGGATCACGGAATTGGATGGAAGTGGAATCGATGCCGATCGAAGCAACACGCGGAGGCCAGACGATGAAACGGGAGACCATGACGCAGCCGACCAGAACCGTCATCATGCTGTCGCTGGCGCTGGCAGGGGCTGTGATGTGGCCGGTGGCCGGCCAGGCTCAGAGCATGGCCGATTATACCGCCTCGCCACCCTTCATCACCAATGCCGTCCCGCCCAACGTCTTGTTGCTGATGGACAACTCGGGGAGCATGAACATGGCGGCCTACAGGGACGCCGCGTTCGATCCCTCCAAGACCTACTATGGCCTGTACGATCCCTTGGAGTGCTACACGTACAGCAGCAACAAGTTCATCCCCGATCCAGCGGCCAATCCAGCCTCGCCAGGAACCTGTTCGAATACGTCCTACCCGTGGTCCGGCAATTTGCTGAACTACGCCACCATGCGCCGGATCGACATCGTCAAGTGGGTCATGATGGGAGGCACCTGCTCCGTTGGCGGCCGGGACGCACAGGGCGGATGCCGGCAATTGATCGGACAACAGAACTTCGACAGCGGGGCTTGTTGCCGGGATCAAACGACCTCGGTGTCGCGGGCCGATGCCAACGGAAGGATCCCCTCCGCCTACCTCCCGGCGGTCGGCGGCACGGTCTATTTTCATCTGATGGGGAGCATATCGGCGCTCAAGGGCAGTTTTTGCCTGGACGATGATTCGGGGCAACCGAATAGTTCAAATTGCACGGACAGCGATACCTATGCGGAGTCAGGTCCCTGGAGTATCCGGATCGACCATTTTGAGAATGCCACCGGGGTCATCCAAGAGGTTGGCGACAAAGCGCGGTTTGGGCTCATGCAGTTCAAGGGGGCAGGCGATGGCGGCAAGGTCCTCTCCGATGTCGGATCGAGCAATATCCAAGACCTCATCACGGCGATCGAAAACACGACGCCCTCTACCTGGACGCCACTCGCCGAGTCGCTCTATGAGGCGACTCGGTACTTTGCTCAAATTCCGCCGGCCTATACGAATTCCGACTACTCCTATACTGTCACGAATCGCGATCCCTATTACTTCACCCAACCCAAATGGGCCGGAACCTCGCAGTACGTCACCTGCTGCAAGAGTTTTGTCATCATCTTTACGGACGGTGAGCCGACCCAGGATTTGAACATTCCGGCGGCCTTGCAGGACTACGGGCACAACTATCACGGCACCCACTGTACGAGCGCCATTAGCACGGATCCCTGTACACCGCACAAGACGAATTATGCCTACAACGGTTCCCATTACCTGGACGATGTGGCGTATTACGCGCACACCACGGATCTGCGTCAAGCCACGCTTCCGGTGCTCAACGAGTCCGGGAAGGATTTGGCGGGCAACCAGAATCTGATCATCTATAGCTTCTACGCGTTCGGCCAACCGATCGGACGGGAAATTCTCCAGACCACGGCGAAACTCGGCGGCTTCGAGGACCGCAACGGCAATAATGCCCCCGATCTGACGGAAGAATGGGACCGGTACAACAACTACACCGGGGTCGAGGGGCCAGATGGCTTGCCGGATACGTATTTCGAATCGGCGAACGCCAACGACCTACGCGACAAGCTCATGGCTGCGATTACCAGCATCTTGCAACGAAGCGCATCAGGGACTGCGGTCTCGGTGCTCGCGACCTCTTCGACCGGCGACGGGTCGCTCTACCAGTCGTATTTCTATCCCCTCATCTTCGAGGGGTTCCGGGACATCAAATGGACTGGCTATACCCAGGGACTGTTCCTCGACACGTTTGGAAACCTCCGGGAAGATACCGACGGGGATGCGCGGCTCATTTACCAGAACGACAGCATCGTGCAAACCCGTTTCGATGCGAGCACCGGGACTGTATTTGTCGATCGTTTCCGCGATACCAATGGCGACGGCAAGGCCGACAGTTCGACGCCCGACGAGACGGTGACCTTGAGAGAGGTAAGAGCGATTTGGGAGGCCGGCAAACAACTCGCGTTCACCGACCCGGCGAATCGGACGCTCTTCACGTGGGTGGATGTGGACAACGACGGGGTGGTGGATCCGGGAGAGCAAATGGACTTCACGACGGCGAATGCGGCGACGCTTGCCCCCTACCTGCGGGCCGGGGCTGCGCCCTACACGGCCGACAACATTATTAACTTCATCAGAGGGAACCAGATTGCCGGTCTCCGGGATCGACAGCTCACCGTCAATGGCAGCTTGAAGGTGTGGAAGCTGGGCGATCCAATCCATTCCACGCCGACGGTGGTCGCGGCGCCGAAGGAGCGCTTCGACGTGCTCTACGGCGACTCAAGTTACACAGCGTTTTTCCAACGCTATCGGAATCGCCGCCAAGTGGCGTACGTCGGAGCCAATGACGGGATGCTCCATGCGTTCAACGCCGGGTTCTATCATCGCGGTGACGATCCGAACACGACGACGGTGACGGAGCACGGATGGTTTACCCGGAATCCCAACGACAATACGAGCGGCAAGTTGCTCGGCGAAGAGCTCTGGGGGTTCATCCCCTATCAGCTTCTGCCACACCTGCAGTGGCTCACCAGGACGGACTACACCCACGTCTATTACGTGGATCTCAAACCCAAGGTGACCGATGTCCGAATCTTCACTCCCGATGCGGACCATCCCAATGGATGGGGCACGATCCTGATCGGCGGATTCCGGATGGGGGGGAGCTGCGGAAATTGTTCGGGAGCTGGTGCGCCTCCCATGACTGTGAATATCGGGGGGACGAACCGGGCGTTCTACAGCGCGTATTTCGTGTTGGACATTACCAATCCTGAAATGCCGCCCAAGTTGCTCTGGTCCTTCTCCTCGTCGGACCAAGGCCTGGCGACGAGTTATCCGACGGTCGTCCGGATGAGTCCCTCCAGCGAGGCAAAGACGGATAATACGAATGCCAAATGGTATGTGGTCTTTGGCTCTGGTCCCACCGGATACGATGGGAGTACGGCACAGCGTGCCAAACTTTACGTGGTCGATCTGGCGAGCGGGCCGGGACCAAACAACAGCTTGGTAACGACGCTCTCTGTTGGCTCGTGGAATTCGTTCATGGGGGACTTGATCACGCTGGATCGCGATTTGGATTATCGGGCCGACTCGGTCTACGTCGGACGAACAATCGACCCGTCCAGCAGCGGCCGCGGCATCTGGTCGGGGAAAATGTATCGGTTGACGATGGGGAACTGCGCAGGCGCTCCCTGCTCGACTTCGACATGGGGGATTGCCTCAGGAACTGCTCGAGTGCCGACCGAGGTGATCGATACGTTCCCGACCGGTGGGAGCACGGTGGTCGGCCCGATCGTCGCCGCGCCCACGGTCACACTGGACGACACGGGGAAGGTCTGGATCTTCTTCGGGACCGGTCGGTATTTCAGTACGGCCGACAAGACCAACACGGATACTCAATATTTCTTCGGGATCAAGGACTCGGTGCTCGGCGGGAGCTGCACGCAGACCAGCGTCGTCAGTTGCCTGGACGACGATCTGGTCAACGTCTCCAGCGCCACGGTCTGCGTGGTTGGTGTCGGGACGTGTGGCAGCGGCACCAATCAAGTCACCGGGGTGGCCGGCGTCACCACGTTCGAGGGAGCGGGAACGACTTCCTTGATCGGACTCGTCCAAAGCAAGGATGGCTGGTTCACCACGTTGCCGGCGTCGCGCGAACGCGTGCTGGCGAGTCCGACCATCATCGGGGGCATCGTGTTCTTCCCCTCCTTCATTCCCAATGACGACATCTGTAGCGCGTCGGGCGAGAGCAACCTGTACGCGCTCTTTTACCTGACCGGCAGTGCTTACAAGGAAGCGGTGATCGGAACGACCGCAGCCGGAAGCAACAAGACGGTCAACCGGTCGATGGCGTTGGGCACTGGCTTAGCCTCGCAAATGGCCATCCAGATCGGCACGCAGGGAGGCGGAAGTACTGGCTCGGGTCCGAGCGGGTCCGGCTGTCAAGGCGGCGTGATCGGCTACGTGCAGGCGAGCACCGGCGCCATCGCCCAGCCCTGTACGAAGCCGGCCTTGTCCTCGTGGAGCCAGTATGTCTCGTGGATCAATCAGAGAGATTGATCTCGTGCTCCGTGGCGGGAGTCGCATCCGATGGTTTGCTTCTGGATGGTTACTCGTCGAAGCGGGCGAGCGTGTTGCTGGAAGCCTATGAGAAGCAGCAGGCGATCAGTTGCTCATCGTCTTACAGTCTGGCTGGTTATCCCGCTTGGCCTTATGCTCATGGCGGCCTGCTCGCCTGAATCGGCTCAGGTGAGCGGTGCGGAATCGCCTCTCGCAAGGAACAACCATCCGCCTATCGTTCGGTCAGCCCGGATTGTGCCGGATCCTCCTGTGCTGTCCGGACCCATATGGGTCCAGGTTGAGGGAGAAGATCCAGACCGGGACCCGCTCACTTTTCGCTATCAATGGCTGGTGAACGGTGAACCGCTTTCCGGAGCCACCGGCCATCAGTTGAATTCCGATCACCTCAAACGCGGTGACCGCCTCAGCGTCGAGGTCATTCCCTTCGATGGCAAGGCTCAAGGCGCTCCGTACAGATCCGAGCCGGTCATCGTTGGCAATACGCTTCCGGTCGTGACAAGGGTGACGATCGAGCCCAGTCAGATTCAGGTCGGAGACGTATTGGAGGCCAAGGTGGAAGCGACCGATGCGGACCACGATGCGGTCCAGTATCGATTCCGATGGTGGAAAAACAACCGCCTCGTTTCCGAAGGCGAAGAGAACACGTTTGAGACCACCGGCTTTCTCAGGGACGACGTCGTGGCAGTCTCCGTGATACCACGCGACGGCAGCGGGGAGGGCAAAGAAGTGTTTTCCCCTGTGATGCCCATTGCGAACAGTCCGCCGAAGATCACCTCTCTTCCTCATTCGGCCATCCAGCAGGGGTATTACCGCTATACCGTCACAGCCGCCGATCCGGAAGGCGATCCGGTTTCGTTTGCACTGGCGACTGCCCCGCCCGGCATGACGATCGATCCAAACACCGGCCGCATCGACTGGCCAATCCCGCCGGAAGCGAAAGGGTCATACCGAGTCAAGGTGGTGGTGCAGGACGATCGGGGCGGCTGGGCTTTTCAAGAGTTCGATTTGTCCCTCAGCGCACCGTCTTCCTCCTAATTCAAATCGTCTGGCCCGTTTGTGCCGGGCTCATCCATTGACCTTGTCAGGTTTTTCGATCCTCTGTTAGAATTTGGTTGCCCCCGAACAAGAGGGTATCGCAAAAGCGTCGCGTGCGTAAAATCAAGCTGCGAGAAGGGACGAATACCGCTACACTCTTCGGTCATCACGATCGGCATCTGAAACTGATCGAAGAAGAGTTTGGGGTTCGGGTGTCGGCCCGAGGCGAAGAGGTGGCGATCGAAGGCTCGCCTGAGACCGAACGGTGGGCCGAACGGGTGTTGACGGAACTGGCCGCTCTGACGACCGAAGGATACGACCTGAAAGCCGAAGACGTGGGTCTGGTCCTGACGGCGCTTCGGCAGAATCAAGACACACCGCTTAAGGACCTCCTGCTTAGCGCCGCTCCCATCGCGACGAAGAAACGGCTCATTGTTCCCAAGTCCGCCGGTCAGAGGGCGTACATCGACGCGATCGAGAAACACGACATCGTGATCGCCATCGGTCCAGCGGGAACAGGCAAAACCTATCTGGCGATGGCAATGGCGGTCAACGCGTTGCTGCGCAGGGAAGTCAGCCGCATCATCCTGGCCAGACCGGCGGTCGAAGCGGGGGAGAAACTCGGCTTTCTGCCGGGCGACATGTACGCCAAGGTCAATCCCTATTTACGGCCGCTCTACGACGCGCTCTACGACATGATGGATGTGGATCGTGCGAACCGGCTGGTCGAGCGCGGCGAGATCGAGATCGCGCCGCTTGCGTTCATGCGTGGCAGGACGTTGAACGACTCGTTTGTCATCCTGGACGAAGCGCAGAACGCCACGGCCGAGCAGATGAAAATGTTTCTGACCCGGCTGGGGTTCCACTCAAAGGCCGTGGTCACCGGAGATGTGACCCAGGTCGATCTACCGGCCGACCGCGTATCCGGGTTGATCGAGATTCGGGACATCTTGCGCGACATCGACGGGATTCAGTTCGTGTATTTCGACGAGCGTGACGTGGTCCGCCATCGATTGGTGCAGGAAATCATCAAAGCCTACGAGAGGCACGGCGCCAGTCGCGAGGCGGAGACCAAATCGGCGAAGGTGTCCGGACAGCTCCCCGCCGCGCGTCACCCTTCTCCCCGCCGGTCTCAGTCGTCCGAGCCCACCTCAAACGACCACTGGGGCCAACCGCACTGATGCCGGTATTGCTGCGGGTGAGGCCGCGCCGTATTGTGATCCGAACCGCCGCGTTCACGGCATTGGCCCAAAAACTGTTGGAGACGCTCGGCGAGTCCCGCGCCGAACTCAGTGTAGATCTGGTCGGCGATCGGCGGATGCGGAAATTGAACCGTCAGTATCGCGGGCATGATGCGCCGACCGACGTGCTGGCGTTTGCGATGCGGGAAGGGCCGACGCCCGTGACGCCGCTCCTGGGGGATGTGGTGATTTCTCTGCCCACGGCCGAACGGCAGGCGGTCCGTGCCGGCCGTTCCGTTGATCATGAACTCGCGGCGCTGCTGATCCATGGGGTGTTGCATCTGTGCGGATATGATCATGAACGCGGAGAGCGAGAAGCCCGCCGGATGAGGCGCAAAGAACGTGCGGTGTGGCGGGCACTCCAGCCAATTCCAAAGCTGATAGCAAGCCGCACAGAGCCGCTGGCCGCCGGCAAGGCGCGGAGATGTGGAAGCGGCTCGCTAGTTGCTTCAGGCTAAGACGATGGGTTGGTTTCAACGGCTCAGCCAAGGGTTAGCCAAGACCCGCGGGGTCATCAAGGGCTCACTGGACCGGTTGACCGGTCGCACTCTGGATCCGGCCTTGCTCGACCAACTGGAGGCCGCGTTGATCTCCGCCGACCTGGGAGTCCGTGTCGTGAGCCGGCTGATGGAGCGGGTGCGGGTGCAAGCCCGGGGCGGAGGCTCGGACGCGGCCTATCTGCAAGAGCAGCTTCGGGCGATCATTCTCGAGAGCCTGCGCGCCTGCGTCGGGGAGTCGATCGAGCGATTGATCGCCGGGGGCCCGCGCCCCTATGTGGTCCTGGCGGTCGGCGTCAATGGGGTGGGGAAGACCACAACGCTCGCCAAGCTGGCCCAGCGATTGCAGCAAGGCGGCACCACGCCGCTTCTGGTGGCGGCCGACACTTTTCGGGCCGCGGCGATCGATCAACTCCAGGTGTGGGCGGACCGAATCGGGGTGGAACTCGTTCGGCAGCGGCACGGCGCCGATCCGGCCGCCGTCGCCTTCGACGGCCTGGCAGCCGCCAAAGCCCGCGGTGTGCAGGCGGTGTTGATTGATACCGCCGGGCGGTTGCACACGAAGTCGAATCTGATGGAAGAATTGCGGAAGATCAAACGTGTGCTGGCGCAGGAGCAGCCCGGCGCACCACACGAGGTGCTCCTGGTCCTGGATGCTACCGTGGGGCAAAATGCCCTGTCGCAGACGCGGCAGTTTCACGAAGCGGTCGGCGTGACGGGGCTGGCGTTGACCAAGTTGGATGGCACCGCGCGCGGCGGAATCGTGGTGGCCATCGCCGAGGAGTTCAAGATTCCCGTCCGCTTGATCGGCGTCGGCGAGGCGGTCGACGATCTGCAGGATTTCGATCCGCAAGCCTTTGTGGACGCGCTGTTCGACAAGTCGGCCTAATCGCCCGTCTTGCTTCGATCTCGCCAATTCCTTCTCATGGCCTGGTGCCTGTGCTATGCTGACGGCAGCATCGTGGTGCCCTGCACGTCAATGTCACGGGACATCGTATGAACACCCTCCTTGTCATCGATGACGATCGGTTGAATTGCGACCTGCTGCAAGCCGTCTTCTCGCGCCAAGGCTATCACGTGCTCACGGCGACTAGCGGTCGCGAGGGCCTGGAGCAGTTTCGCAAGCTGAGCCCGCACGTCACGCTCCTCGATCTACGTATGCCGGAGATGGACGGGCTGACGGTGCTCAAAGAGATCCGCGCCATCGACCCTCACGCGCCGGTCATCATTCTGGGGGGCGGGGCGACCGAGGCGCAAGAAAATCAAGCTCGCGAATTGATGGTCACGGATTTTCTGCGGAAGGGGTTGTCCTTGGACGTGCTGATCGGGACGGTGAATCGCGTGGCCCAGCAACCGACCGCGCGAGCGTTCACGCCGTCTTCACCGCAATCGATTGCCCCCGCCAGCACCGAAGGCGAAACCATTCTTGTGGTGGACGACGAAGCGATGGTACGCGACCTGCTGGTCCGCTTCCTGAATCTGCGTGGGTATCGCGCGCAGGGCGCCCAAGACGGATCCGAAGCGTTGAGAATGATCGCGCAGGCGCCGCCGGATCTGGTGTTGCTGGATCTGATCATGCCGGGTATGAACGGCGTGGAGGTGCTGCGCGCCTTGCGGGAACGGGAATACCAGGGGGGAATCATCGTTCTCACCGGCAGCCAGAGTGAAGAGCTGCTCGACAAGGCCTGGGCCATGGGCCCGCAGGAAGTCCTGGGCAAACCCATCGACCTGGAGCGCTTGTTGACGGCGATCCAGCTTGTGCTGGTGTGCCGGGAATGTTGAGTGCACCGCGTCTGTGCCACGGCGGAGGGTGATCCTGTTGCGCTTCGCACGCATCGCCGCTCTGTTCTCCGCCGCAGTGCTTTCCTTCACCGGTTTCCTTGAGGGCGGGGCAGCGTTCGCCTGGGCTGCTGCGGGACCTGCCGACCCGCCCCAGGCACAGGACACGCGCATCCGGTCTCATGCGCTCACCATCGAGCTCCTTCCGGAGACGCATCGGCTGATCGCTGTCGACCACATGACGGTCGAACTCGGGGCCGGCCCGATCGAGCAGCTTGCGTTTTCGCTGGCGGCGTCGCTTCAGGTCCTTCAGATCCGGGCCAGCCTAGAGTCCCAGCCGATCAAGGTCACGTGGACGACCGAAGCGGAAACACCCCTGTTGCCTTCTGGATCGCAAGGCCAACGGGTGCTCGTCCGATTGGAACGCGCGATTCCATCCGGCCGGACCCTCACGTTGAGGTGGCGGTACGAGGGCATCATCAATGATCCGCCGCGCGAACCTCGCCATCTGCGTTTCGTGACGCCCAGCGAAACCTCCGGCCATATCGGTCCGGAAGGCGTGTATCTGAGCGGCGAAACGGCATGGTACCCGGACCTCGCCGGTTCGCTTGCGACCTTCCATCTCTGGGTGACTGCACCTCGTGGATGGGTGGCCGTCACGCACGGCAGAGAACTCTCCCGGAGAGAAGCCGGCAGGGCATCAGAGTTGGTGACGGCCGAATGGGAAGTAACGGAAAAGACCGAGGCGCTGACGCTCGTGGCCAATCGCTTCGTCACTTCGCAGCGGGAGTGGCGGGACAAGAGCGGGCGAACGATCCAGGTCGCCACCTATCTGTTCCCGGAAGACGCCCACCTGGCGGACGAGTATCTCAACGCGTCCCTCCGCTATCTGGAAGTCTATAGCGGGCTCCTCGGCCCTTATCCGTTCCCCAAGTTCGCCGTGGTGGAAAATTTTTTCGCCAGCGGCTTAGGCATGCCGTCGTTCACCCTGCTGGGGAGCAGCGTGATCAAGCGCCACTACGTGCAGCCCTACGCTTTGGGGCATGAGATCGTGCACTCCTGGATTGGCAACGCTGTCTTGAATCGGACGGGAACGGGGAATTGGGTCGAAGGGCTCACCACCTACCTCGCCAATTACTATTGGCACGAGGTGAGCGGGCAGACCGAGGAGGCCCGACGGGAACGGCGGCTGATGCTCTATGGCTATGCCGTGCATGTCAGGCCGGAGCACGACTATCCGGTCGCCAGATTCATGCGCAAAACGGACGAGCAGGACAACGCCATCGGCTACCAAAAGGCGGCCATGGTCTTCCATATGCTGCGCGGCGAGATCGGCGAAACGGCCTTCTGGGCCGGCGTGAAGAGGCTGGTTGCGGACTATCAGGGAGCGTATGCCGATTGGCGCGATCTCGAACGGGTCTTCGCCGGAACGGCGAGCAGGGATCTGCGCTGGTTCTTCGCCCAATGGATCGAGCGACCCGGTGCCCCGGATGTGAAAATCACGCGCGCGACGGCGCAGCCGGCGGGTGGAGCGCGAGAGCCGGGCGACTATCGGCTCACCGTCCGGGTTGTGCAGGCGGGAACTCCGTTTCGATTCCGGATGCCAGTCCTCATTCGACTGGAAGGAGGCCTGATGCACCGCGCGGACATCACGATCGAGCAGGCCGAGCAGGACGCGACCCTATTCGTTCCGGCCAAACCCCTCGCCGTTGAGCTTGATCCTGACCTGATGCTGTTTCGGCGTCTGGACCGTGCTCGGCTTCCACCGATGCTGAATCTCTATGTCACCGATCGGCGCCGATCGGTGGTGCCGCCTCATGCCGGGCCGGAGGCGGCGCTCGCGCCGTATCGGGACCTGGTCGCCCGCCTCGTCGAGCAAAATCGGTCACGACCGGCCGGAGAACAGACCGACGTCGTGGACAAAACGACGCCGGACGGTGTCTCGGGCGAGGGATCGGTGCTCGTATTGGGTGGGCCCGGGACCAATCGGGCCGCCGAATGGGCGGTGCGCGGTTGCGAAGGACATGTGCAGATCGATGAAGAAGGGTTTATCATTAAAAACGTGCGGTATGCTGGCCCGCAGGCGGCGCTTTTGGTGTCTTGTCGGCGGCCGGACCGGCCGGCAAGCGTCGTGACGCTCTTTTACGGGGTGTCGCCGGAGGCGGCGGCGAAAGTCGCGAGGCTGTTGTTCTTCTATGGATGGAACAGTTATGTCGTCTTCCGCGACGGCGCGGTGGCGGACCGCGGAGACTGGGGAGAGTTGCAGGATGTGGTGGAGGTCGTGGTTGAAGCGCCCTGAGTCGATGTCGAGCCTTGGATTGGTCATCGTGTTGAGCCTGCTCGCCGGGACCTTGTGTTCCGATGGGCGAAGGGCGATGGCCGATGCGCGAGGCCTTCCGACTGCCGGTCAGCCTCGAACGGTGAGCGTCGAATTGCGAGACACGATGGAGCGACATTTGGCGAACATCCGTCAGCTCACCTTCGGCCGGCAAAACGCCGAAGCGTATTTTTCCTTCGATGGCACCAAGCTCATTTTTCAATCCACCAATAATTGGATGCAGAACACCTTCGCGGAACCGCTCGTGCCGGCGGGGTCGAGCCTCGGCTGCTATCAGATGTATGTGATGGATTTGGAAACTGGCCACATCCGCCTGGTGAGCACCGGGACGGGGGCGACCACCTGCGGGTACTTTTTCCCCGGCAACCGGCGCGTGCTCTTTTCCTCCACCCATTTGCGGGGGCCCAACTGTCCGCCCAAGCCCAAACGGGAGGGGGCCTACCGCTGGGCCTTGGACGATTACGACATTTTTTCGGTCAGGATTGACGGCCAGCAGATGCAGCGCCTGACCCATACACCGGGCTATGACGCCGAGGCCACTGTCTCCCCGGACGGCAAGACGATTGTCTTCACCTCGGCGCGGGATGGGGACCTGGACATCTATGCCATGAACCTGGACGGCACCCACCTGCGACGGCTCACCGACGAAGTCGGCTACGACGGCGGCCCGTTCTTCTCGCCGGACAGCAAGCGCATCGTCTATCGGGCGCATCATCCCACGGATCCGGCCGCTATCGCCCAGTACAAGGTATTGCTGGCGCAGAACCTCGTCGAACCAAGCCGGCTGGAAATCTTTGTGATGAACGCGGACGGCACGGGCAAGCGGCAGGTGACGGCCAACGGCGCCTCCAATTTCGCACCGTCCTTCCATCCGGACGGCCGGCGGATCATCTTCTCGTCGAATGTGCACGACGTCTCCCCGTCCTCCGTTGCCCCTTCTCCGGTGACGGGTGATGGAGGACGGAAAACGGAACGCGGAAGTCCGCCGTCGTTTCATCTGTATCTCATCAACGACGATGGAACCGGCTTGGAGCGCGTCACGTTCGAAGGCGCTTTCAATAGTTTCCCAATGTTCTCGCCCGACGGCAAGAAACTGGTCTGGGTATCGGACCGCGGTGCGAAGGAACCCGGAGAGTTCAACATCTTCCTCGCCGACTGGGTCCCATGACCTCCCCGGAGAGAGCCAACAGCGAACAGCCGACAGCATGGAACTCGGAACCGCTTGCGCCGCGCTCTTCGCGGCTTGCAATCGCGCTCCTGTCATGTGCGTCGCTCGCCGTCGTGTTCTGGGGTCTGGCCCAACTGGATGTTCCGGTGGCTCGAGCCATACGCTCACTCTATCATCCGATGGGGTATTTGCCGAATCCTTGGCTGGCCTGGTTCAGTGACCTCGGCGATGCGCTGGGCCATGGGCGATCCCTGGTGCTCGTGAGCGTCTCATTGGCGGCCATTGGGTACTTGGGCAAATGGCCAGTCTTGCGAGCGGCAGGCCTGAAGAGTCTGATCGCGCACGGCGTGGTCGCGGTCGTTGCGAACGGACTCAAGCATCTGATCGGGCGGCCGCGCCCGAAGTTCATGCACGCAGGAACCGAACAGCTTGGTCCGTCGATGGGCAATGGCTTTGATTCCTTCCCATCCGGGCATACTTCCGCCTCCTTCGCCGTGGCCATGGTCCTCTCCAGGCTCTGTCCCAAGGCCGCGTGGGCTGCGATGGGCGTCGGTGTGGCCGTGGCCTTGAGCCGCGTCCTCCGGGGCTCCCACTTCCCAACCGACGTGGCGGCCGGCGCCGTGATCGGGGTCCTTGTCGGGGCCGCGGTGGTCGAGCCGTTTCGGCAATGGCCCGAGGCACTCAGCCGGGCCCTTCTCAACGTGACCACGTATCTGGCCGCCGCCTTCACCTTCCTCTGGACGGTCTCGCACGGTGCGGAGTCTTGGGGGCGTCATACCGCGATGCTGGGCCTGGGGAGCGCTATGATTCTCTACGGCATCGTCAGCCGGATGTACGACCGATCTGCCGCGGGAAGCAAGCGGTGGGGGCCGGGGCGATCCGAGGCGAAGGTTGCCGTCGGCGTCGGCCTGGCGATCACGACGGGATCGCTACTGGTGGCGGCGATGGCACTGGGCGTCGGTGCGGCCTGGTGGCTAGCCCGGCGGGATTTGCCCGAGGCGGACCGCGAGCCCGCGACGGGGTCGCGCGCGGCGGTCCGCCTCTTGTCAGAAGGTGTATGGCTGGCCGGAATCGTCCTGGCGGTGCTGATGCTCCAGAGCGTGAAAGGTGCAGTGCCGCTCCAGGGAAGAGCGGCAACCGTCAGTGCCCCGGAATCCGTAACAAATCGGGCGGACGCTGGGCGGCAGCCGGCACCTTCACCATAGGCTCATTGGCGAGCAGGAGATAGCCATACCGCTGAAGGATGATGGGATAGCCCGCGGCTTCATCGGGCAGTTTGGATTGGAGTCGGGCTGGCAGCAAGATCATCGTTCGGCCCGGTTCCTTCAGATACGGGCGGATGTTCTCTTCCTCGCCGGGAGGGATGATGATCGCTTTGCGTCTCGCGTAGAACACCGCGGAAGGTCGAGGCGGCCCATAGAGGATGAGCCGGTCGTGCGGTCCCAAGTTCAGCCCGGCCGTAAAGGCCAGTTCCTGGGGCGGCGCGATGAAATAGCGGCTGAGGCGCGGCAGGCTCACCTCGATCGCGATCAACCACACCAGCGCAATCGACGCGCCGGCAGCCCAAAACGCGCCGGCCCGGCGCGTGTCCCATAATCCGAAATAGCCAACCAGCGCCATGCCGACCACGAGGACAGTCGCCGCGGCGTAGGGGCCGCCCCCGAGATCCACCTCCGTCGCTGCGGGAAACTCGTTGGCGAGGGTCGCGGCGAACGTGGAATACAACGGAGGCAGCGCGGCCAAGCCCAACGCCAACGCGTAGCCCAGCCCCATCATCACGTGGATCGATGCACGGGCGCCCCGCGTAGCGGGATCGGCCACGCAGCGGTGCCAGTAGGACGCGGTCAACAAGGCGGCGGCGGGGAACAGGGGCGCAATATAGTGCGGCAGTCTCGTGGAGGACAGGGTAAAAAACACGAACACCCCGACCACCCACAGGGCAGCAAAAAACTCCAGCTCCTGCGAACGGGGGCCGCGCGCCTCGCGCCAGTCGCGGAATGCGGCATACAGCGCAAACGGCAGGAGCGCGCTCCAGGGGAAGAACCCGAAAAGCAGCACCGGGATATAGAAAAAGACGGTGAAGCCGTGCCCTTCCATCGGATTGAGGAACCGGCCGACGGTGTTGGCCTGCGCGGAGGCGGTGTAGGCCGAGCCATGCAAGGCCAGCATGGCGGCGTACCAGGGGACGGCGAGCAGCGCGAATACAAGGAGGCCCATCACCGGAAAGCCGTGCTGCCAGAACTGTCCCCATCGCTTGGTCAACGTGAGATACAGCGCCGCCGTCAACAGCGGCACGACGACCCCGACTGGTCCCTTCGTCAGGGTGGCCAGCGCCATACCGATGTAAAACAGCCACAGGCCGTGACGTTCAGCGCCTCGGAAGCCCGTGCCGGGATCGGTCGAAGCGTGGAGACCGGACCAGAACCCGTAGAGCGCCAGCGTGGTGAAGAAGACCAGCACGCTATCCGTCAAGGCCATGCGGCCCAGGCCAAGGATCTCGACGTTGAGCAGCAGCATCAGCCCGCCGAACAGGTCGACCGGCGTTCCGCGCCAGCGCCGAAGAAATGCGTACTGCAACAGGACTAGCGCGACACCGAACACCGCCGACGGGAACCGCGCGGCGAATTCGCTCACGCCGAACAGCCGATAGGACACGCTCATCAACCAGTAAAGGAACACCGGCTTGGCGTAGCGAGGCTCGTAATTGAACGTCGGGCTGATCCAGTCGCCGGTCTCGAACATCTCGCGGCCGGCTTCAGCGTTCCGGCCCTCGTCCCGATCGGTGAGCCCAATGCCGCCCAGGTTGAGGAACAAGAGCAGCCCAGCAAGCGAGAGCAACAGAAGCACGGGGGACCAAGGGGAAGCGGTGCGAAGCTCCCCGGTGGATGTGATGCCCGCCGGGCTCACCAGCGAACCTCGGTCAGCGACCGCTTTCCGGCGCGATGGATGAGCATAAGGTTCCGCAGATACACGAACGACCCGACGCTCTGGCCGGCAATGAACACCGGATCCATCCGGTAGATGGCGTAGGCCAAGGTGATCAGCCCGCCGATCAGGCTCATGTACCAGAACGCGAGCGGCACGCGGCTCTCGGCGCTCCGTTCGGAAGCCACCCACTGCAGGATCCAGCGTCCGAAAAACAGGCCTTGTCCAAGAAAGCCGATGGCGATCCAGATGGTTTCAGTCAGTATCATGGGCGTGGGAAGGGCACGACTTGTGGTGTGTGGCGCGCAAGGGATTGATCCGTGAGCGATCGAAGAAGTCCCAAAAGCCTGGGCCGTCCGCGACCACGGCGGCCCACGACATCGACGTGGTCGACGGGCAGAGGCACTGTCATTCGCCTGGCCGGGTGGAGCTGAGTGCCCGAGGCCGCGGCAAAGCCATCCGTCCGGATCTTTGTGAAATCGAGAAGGTGTTGTCCCATATCCCGATTCTGGCTCGAACCGCGTCGCCTGGTGCGAGCGTCACGGGTCACGGAATCTGTACCGCAACGCTCGTTTCATCATCCACCGCACGGCAATCAGATCGTACAGGCCCCTAAAGAGCCGGTTGCCCACGCCATACTTCGAGACGCCGTGGGCGCGGGGATGATGCCGCACCGGCACTTCCGTCACCGTAAAGCCGTACATCAGCGCCAGGGCGGGGAAAAACCGATGCATTCCGTCGAAGGGCGGCATTCGCTCCACCACGGCACGCCGGAACACCTTCAGCGAGCAGCCCGTATCGTGGACGCGGTCGCCGGTCACGGCGCTGCGGACCGCGTTAGCGATGCGCGAAGATAGCCGCCGGATCAGCGTATCATGCCGGGTTTGCCGCCAACCGCACACGAGGTCGTACCGCCCGATCAACGAGAGCAGCGCGCCGATATCCTCCGGATCGTTTTGAAGATCGCCGTCCATCGTGATGATCAGCTCACCGGTTGCATGCCGGAATCCCGCGTCGAAGGCCGACGTTTGCCCATAGTTCCGATCGAAGTGCAACACCGTGACCTGCGGGTAGTGGTGTGCCAGCCGCTCGAGCACTGCGGCGCTGCCGTCCGTGCTCCCGTCGTCGACATAGATGATCTCGAAGGGTGCAGACCGTGACTCCTCGCGCGCGTGAAGCACCTTGAGCAGCCGCTCGGTCAGGGGAACCAGGTTCTCCCGTTCGTCCTTGATCGGGATGACCACCGAAGCCCATGGGCGGGGTGAAACCGTCATGCGGAGTGGGCGGTCCTTCGAAGGATCGAACACATGGAAACCACGGGGGGCATTCTACAGAAGGACTGGAGGGGGGTCAAATCGAAGGGTGAGACCTGGGGCGGGTGTTCATCCGGCAGGCCAGCCAAAGGGTTCCGGCCGCGCCCACTGCCGCAGCCATACCGAAGGCCAAGCCGGGCTGTTGCGCGTCCAGGAGAAATCCGACCCAGAAGCTCGACGCCATGTCGCCTACCGCGTTCGCACCGGCCAAGATACCAAAGCCGAGGCTGCGCAGCTCACCGGGAAGGAGTTCAGCGGCGAGGGCTTTCTCCAGCGTTTCCTCAACGGCGATATAGATGCCGGAGAGGATGACGATGACGACGAGCCAGCCGAGCGACTGGCTGAACAGCGCGAGAAGGACATTGGTCCCGACCCCCACGCCATACCCGCTGACCAGGATTTGCCGCGTATACCCGTGGTCGCCCAAGCGGCCGATCGGGTAGGCGACGACGGCGCTCACCACGTTATGGAGGGTGTAGAGCGAAACAGCGGCCGAGAGCGAGCCGGCCGCAAGTCCGGAGCTCTCGGTGAGAGGCTTGGCCGCAAGCCAGATCAGAAACGTCCGAGAAAAATCGCCGAGGCCGAACAGGAAGACGCCGGCAAGGAACGTCCAGAAGAGACGGGGGAACGAGCGACGAGGGGAGGGATCGGCATCCAGCGGGGTCAACGAGAGCATGGCATCGCGCTCCCGCGTGAGAAAGAACAAGGACCCGGCTGCCAAGAGGCCGGGCACGACCGTCCAGAGGATCACCGTGCGAAACTCCACGCCGGCCCACACGAACACCGCGGCCGCCAGCGGTCCGGCGACGGCCCCAAGCATGTCCCCCGTGCGTTCCAGCCCGTAGGCGCGTCCATAGTGCGTCGGGGCCACCGCGTCCGCGAGCAGATAGTCCCGCAAGGGGCCTCGAAAGCCGCGGCCGATCCAAGCGGCGCCGCGCAAGGTCAGCAACGCGGCCAGTCCGTTGACGAGCCCTATTCCCCAGGTGGCCACTGCCGTGATGAGATAGCCGAGCGACGCCCAAGGCCGTTTGTGGCGGACGTGGTGCCCGACGACCCCGCCCAAGAGCTTGGACACGCTGACCAGGAAATCCGCGATGCCTTCGATCAAGCCCAAGGCGGCAGGGCCCAAGCCGAGGGTTGAGAGATAGAGCGGCAGGACGGCCGTGCACATCTCATGGCTCACGTCCGACAAAAACGTAGCCAGCACGATGCCGGCGACGGTCGGCGTGATCCAAAAACGGGATGACGTCAAGGACGCGGCGGAGTGCGCAGATCCGGGCATAGGGGCAACGTGAGGACATGCGCGGGGCCAACAGAGCGCTATCGCGGAAAATGCCGCTTCAGGATCTCGAGCGCTCTGCGAGCCCTTCGCAGCACGTCTTTTTCCCAACCCTGTCTATTCGGCTCGGCGTCCGACGGCTCGTCAGGGTGGTCCGGCGGAGGCTGCGGAGTCTCCTTGTGCTCATCGGGCTTGTCCAGAAGGTTTCTATGATCCGGCATCGAATCCATGGGTTGCAAGTGCCGGGCGTCGGCGACATGGCGGAAGCGAGAGTCGGTTGCGGAATCCTCTTCATTATTTAACCACCAGCACCGTGCATGGCGCGAGCCTGGCCAGGTTTTGGGAGGTGCTTCCCCAGATCCTGCCGAAGATTTTCGAATGGCCCATGAATCCGATGACGAGGAGATCAAACCCATGCTCTTTGGCGAACGTCACGATGGTTTCCACTTCGTGTCCAGGCAGCACATGGGATGTGAGCCGGATCCCCTGCTCTAGCGCCGCAAGCTCCGCCTCAGCCGTCACGCGCCGAAAATAGTCAGTCGCCTCCTGTTTGGCTTCCACGACCTCGCCAACGGTGGCGGCATAATGCGGCAGGTGTTCCTCAACACAGATCTCATGCAACTCGGCCCCGTAGCGCTTCGCTAGATCGATCGCGGCCTGGACAGCTTTCTTCGCGCCCTCGGACCCATCATTCGCGACGAGAATCTTATGGAACATCAGCGAAACCTCCGCGGCTATCGCCGGCGAGCGTCGTGATCGGCCGTGGCTCGCCAGAAACACGGTCGGTCGCTCGACGGCTCAAGGTCTCTTCCACCGGTGCGCCGCCCGGATCAAACCAGCGCTCGGCAATCAACGTCGGCACGATCGCGCTGAGAATGACTGCCGTCACGAGGACCGCATACTGATCTTGGGTGATCAGCTCGTGACTGAGGCCGTACAGGGCCGAAATAGTTCCGAACGTCAGCCCCGTCGACATAAGGAGCGTGGTGTAGGTGGCTTCGCGGCGGCCGAAGCGAAACGCACGGGCCAGCGGCCATACGCCGACGAACTTCGTCGCCATCTTCACGAGGAGAAAGACGCCGATCAGCCCGGCGCTCGCCAGCACCGCGTGGAGGCCGACCAAGGCCCCCGCTTTCAGAAAATAGAACGGCGTGAGCAACGAGAAGGTGATCACGCGCATCCGTTGGGCCAGCGTTCGGTTGGCGAGGAATTGCGGCGACAGCACCATGCCGACGAGATAGGCCGGCAGCACGGCTTCGCTGTGCGCCATTGTGGCCAGTGCTCCCAAGGCGAACAGGACCACGAGGATGTATTTGGTTTCCGGTTCGCTGATTCGCGGGCCCACCCTGGCGAAAAACCAGGCGGTGGCCGAAGGCAGCGCCCACAGCGCGACACCCGTGACGAGGACGAACGCCAACAGCCACCAGTCATAGCGGGCGAAGAGCAATCCGAGCGCCAGCACCGTACCCAGGTCCGTCATGAAGCACGCGGCGAGAATCACCTTGCCCAGAGCCGTGGCATTGTATCCGCGCTCGAGCATGACGGCGTACACCACGGCCACCGAGGTCGTGGAGAGCGCAATGCCGGCGATCTCGGAGGCGGCGAGCGACCAGCCGGCCACCCAACGGGCAAAGGCCATCGCGCCCAGGAACGGGGCCAGGAACGACACGACGCCGATGGCGATCGTCTCTTTCCATCGAACGCGAAGGACTACCAGGTCGATTTCCGCGCCGGCGAGGAACGTCAACAGCACGCTGCCGACGGCGGCCAAAAAGTCGATCCAGACCGTCGAATGCAGCTCCAACAAATTCCCACCGGCGATCCCCACGCAAATCTCGACCAGCGCGACCGACATCCCAAGTCGGACCGACAGCAGCGTGGCCACCAGGGCCATGCCGACCCAGATCGCCGCGACCGCCCAGGTCATCTCCATCGCTCACGCCCTTCCGAGTGGTGCCCACCGTCAGTCATGCTCGCGCTTCCCGATCGGCCGGTCATGGCGTTGACATGCCATTTCTTTCGTCCCCAATTCGACCGCATAGACGAGTCTACGGCCTTCCATGTCCAATTCGATCGCCGAGAGGCGGGCATTCGAACACTGCGCCAGGACGATGCCGATAGCCTTCTGCAGATCGATGGCAGGCGGGCGGAGCTCTGCCCCGAAGCCGATGCCGAACATCCCGAGACCGAAGAAGATCAAGATCGCGACCAAGGCGCTGGCAAGTAAGACAGTCCTGATGGCCATGGCGTTCCTTCCGGGCGGGCAGGCATCCCGTCGGTTGCGGGCGCTCCGCCGCAGGGCGTATTGCTGAGGCCGTACGACAGGGCGCGAACGGTATCCGTGCGCACTCACCCGTGCTTGAGATGAACCAGGAAGGTAGGAGGGCGGCAAACCGTACAACGGGCCCCATAAAACACTCCTACCCAATAGGTTCCAGTAGGAGTTATCAGTCCCGCGTCGGTGCCGGCAGGACGGTTCCGGTGAACTCCATCACCTGATCACACAGCGCAGACAGCTATACAGCCGATTCGGACACTCCGTCAACCAGTCGGCACAGAGCCCGGATCCTTCAGGGGGTGTGTGGAACATTGCGATCACTCAATACCCGTGCTCGGGGATCACGTCGTTGAACCGCGGCGCCAGCGTGCGGCTTTCGATAAAGATGATGCCGCGTTCACCGAAGCCCTCGTAGGTGAGGTTCACCTCCGTCTCGGGGCCGCGCCAGTTGAATTCCTGGTTCAGCCCGCGGATCATCGAGCCGGGGGTCCGGTCGGCCCGGCCAAATTCTCGCTCCAGATAGGCCAGGATCTGCCGATGAATGTGGGCGCCGCGATACCGGACGGTGGCGCGTGCGAATTGTCCGTGGATGGCGACCAATCGGACCGAGTCGGGTTTGGCCTCGCCCAACGGCGGGGCACCGTGCTTGAATTCATACGTCTGAAGGCGGTCGCCGGTTTCGATCTGGACGAGCTCCGGGACATCGGCCAGCGGAGCGCCCCAGCGGATGCCGTAAAACCCCCCGGGGTCCCGCTCCATCTCGCCGGCGGTCGCGGACGGCGGCCACAGCACGCCCCAGAAGCTGGCGAGCGAGAGGGCGACACCGATTCGGAGCAGCCCGGACCAACCGGCAAGGTTCCGCTCGGGGTTCAGGGAACGCCCGCGTGCCCGCGGCGGCGCCGGGTCAGTGCAGCAAGACATGCCGATCAACATATCGTGTGAAGCTCGGGTCGTTGGAAACGAAAATGACCGACCACTCTTCCTCTTTCGAGCACAGCCGGCGAAGCAGGATCTCGCGCAAGCTCGGGATCATGCTGTGCAAGGTCCCATCGAAAATCAGCAGGCGCGGTCGCGTGACAATGGCTCGCGCGACCAGGAGCCGCAGGATCTGGCTCAGTGTGAACGCCTTGCCGTGTCCCGTGACCAGGGTCCGCAAGCCATCCGGGAGCGCGTCGATCTCCTCTTCCATTTCCACGAAGCGCAGGGCCCACTGAACATCCTCGAAGGCAACCGACGGCCGGCCCAAGACGATGTTGTCCTCCAGGGTACCATCGAGCAGTGTGGGATGAGAATCCAGCACCACCCCCCGGCACGAGCTGATCGAAGCCATGCTGAGGTCGGCGAGATTCATACCATTATAGCGGACGACCCCGGCGGTCGGCGCAGAGAGGCCGGCCAGTACCTTGGCCAGCGCCGTCTTCTCGGTACTGGTCCGGCAGAGGACCGCCACTTTTTCGCCGGGTGCGACCTCGAGGTTGAAATGACTGAACAGGGGAACCGAGCCCGGATAGGCGAAGGCCAGGTTCTGGCCCGTCACCGCGATCCCTTCGCCGGACCGTGCGATCGGGAGGTGAACTTTGGGGAGCGGAAGCTCCTTGGGCAGCGCGAAGAATCCAGCCATTTCCCGGAACGACACGAACGCAAAGAACAGCACTGCGATCCGGCGGGCCAGCGTGTCCAAGTTCAACAAGAGGTTCCCCACGATCACCTCGGCGGCGGCGAATTGCCCGACGGTGAGTTGACCCTCGGCAACGAGCAGGCCGGCCATAGCGATCAAGCCGCTGTGGCCCGCCACATGCCACAGCGCCGCCGCCTTGTACTGGCGTCCGGTGAGGAGGTCTGAGCGGCGCTTCCGCACGTTCACGTATGCCCGGGTCAGCGCGTCGGTTTTGTGCAGCAAGTAGGGACTGGTGCCGGCGGCTCGCAGGTGGGAGAGATTGAACGCGATGTTTTGCATCCAATGGAAGAGCTCATAATGCAAACGGGACATGTCCAGCGTGATGAGGAACCCGCCGCGGCCGAACAGCGTGACGAGACAGACGAAGCCCGCGACCAGTGCCAGGTTGTAGGCGACGAAAAACGGATGATAAAAGACCAACATCGCCATGCCGATCGACCCGACCACGACGACGTTGAACAGATCCGCGATCATCGCCGCCAAGGCCCGGGTCAACAGGTCGGCTTCCATGAAGCGGTAGGCATGTTGCGGCAAGAAATGGTCTTCGTGCAGCCGGGGCAGGGTTTCGGTGAACGCGATGGCGATGCGGGTATAGAGACGCTGATTGAGGGTCTCGACCGCGCGGGCTTGCAGCACGCGGAAGGCGGCGACGCCCATCAACGTCCCGGCGACCGCCAGGGCGAGCGTCAGGATCATACGCGGTTCGACAGCGAAGGAAAACGTGCTGACCAATTCCTGGACCGCGATCGGCACGCCCAGCATGAACAGGCCAATCGCCACGGCGTAGGAGGCGATGATCCCGAGCATCGTGTGCTCCAACCGGAGAAACAGGCCGAGATGGGCGAGCATGTCCCGGACGACGTTCGTGCGGGCATATTGAGGCAGGAACTCTCCGATCGGCATGGTCCCTCGGTCGGCGTGCTCCCCCAAAACAAAAAACTCCCACCGCCGCACTGGCGAGTAGGAGTCATCAGCCGCCTCCCCGTGCTGAATTCCGGAGAGGCGGCGGTTTGGGTGAACCCCATCACCCGGACAGCCGTATTGCGAAGAGTTCCTACACCGAAGCTGAGGAACCTGTCAATGAATAAACTGGCAAGACGCTGTCGGCCGGGGCGAGCGGCCGCCAAGGCGGGCACGGCAAATGGGCCGGACAAGGTGTACAATGAAAGAAAAATATTGGATCGTCATTGGATCGTCGCGAACCAAAACGAAAGGAGGGCGGCTATGAAACGCAGGCGAACAGTGGGTCTGTGGACCCTGTTGGTGGGGGCGATGGTCGTGGCTGGATGTGCCACAGCCTCTGAGCCCGTCGTGGCGAAATGCGGATCGGACTATACCTGTCTCCGGGACACGATGTTCCAGTATCGCCAGCAGGCGGCGGAACTCAGCGCACTGGCGCAACGGTATGAGTTAGAAGCGATGGCCAAGGCCAGGGAATTGGGACAGGATGCGGAGCCAGTGGCCAAGAGTCGCGAGCTAGCGAAGCAACTGAGAGCCGAAGCCCAACAGGCGGACGAACTGGCGCGCGATGCGCAGCGGCAACTGCCGCACAACATGAAGTACTGATCGGACGCGGTTCGGCTACCCTCCTTCGGAGGTAGTGAGGAGACGATCTGCCCGCCAGCAGGTGGTCTGCGAACGCAACCGCTGGCAGTGGAGGAGGGAAGGGGCCGTGCGATCGGCGAACTGCAACGGGGGGGTGGAGGTGATGGAGGACGCGATTGGGAAGCCGGGTGCGGGAGGAGGGAGAGACGGAAGGAGGCGATGCTTGACGATGCACTGGTGACGGGCGTCGAGCGACCGAACGGTCAGCGAACAGTAGCGCGCGAGGGCCTTGAGCAAGCGAGCGGAAGCGGCTTCTCGTTCGTACTGGGCCTGCCGAACCAATGCATCCGGGGGAAGCGTCCTCGCGCAACCTACAAGCAGCCCTATCACGAACACCGCAACGGCCGACCGTCTCATGGGGTCGTCCTCCGGAACAGGCCGTCACGGGCATAAAAAAAACGCCCTTTCGGCCTGTCATGACCAAAAGGACGCCCTTGTCCTTGCCACGCTGAACGAGAAAAGACGCCGTTGTCGTCTCGTCAGCTTATCCTAAAACGATCACCTCTATAGCAAAGCGCCCCCCACCTGTCAAGAGCAGGAAAGAGAGCAAGAAAAGGGGTCGGGAGTCTTTTTTATTTAGAAGCGCCAAAAAAATAAAGACTCCCGACCCCTTTTCTTGGCTTTTCAGTTCGGTCTGGCGGCCGGGGTCGGGGGGGCCGCGTCGGCGGTCGATGTGACGGTGAACCGCATGGTCCCCATCAGGGAGAGTGGGTTGACTTCCTCGCCGACGTGGATCTCCACCTTATACCGGCCTGGCTTCCAGCCGCCGTGGGGCGGGAAGAGCTTGAGATAGCCGCTCTCATCTTCGGTGGCAATGTACACCGTGTCGCGGGTCAGTTCGACCTTGGGGTCGAGTCCGGGGACGTCCTCCGGGTAGCAGACGCCGATGATCAGGAAGGATTGATAGTGTTGATGCAAGCGAAACACGATGAACACGGGCTTAGAGGGGGATCGGTATTCCGTGGTGGGATTGACCGGAACATATTCGTTCTGTCGCCGAAAGCCCAATTCCTCTTCGAACCCTTCTGTTGTCTCAATGGAGCGGAACAGGCCTTCCGGGGGCGCGTCGAAGTTATAGGGCTTGACGTCCTCCAGCCGGTTTTGGAACTGGTCGATTGGCACGTTGCGCGTGAGCGGCAGGTCCTCCGCCCAAGCCGCCGACCACACCAGCAGCGTGACGATCATGAGGGCTCCACGTATTCCCCTTGGCGCATGCCCTTTGCGACGTGTCATAGTTGTGTTGGTACACCTGGCCACTCGCGCCTGTCAAGCAAGGCCCCGCTCCTCTCTCCCCACGCCCGCCGTCAGCGCTGAGCGGTTGCTCCCACCGGGGAGGGGGCGGGGGCGGAATCGTTCGCGCAAGGCTGACCGCGGAAAGCCGATGACGATGAGCGATCCCCGCGGTTGCCGCCCAGCGAAGCCATTTGCTAGAATTCGCTTCCGCTTTGGCTGCCCGTGACTCGCTGGTAGCAAGCGGCTCAGAAGCGACGTTTTCGCTGCGCGCGTATTCGCCTTGGGGCCATGCTACAAGACCTCGACGCCCTGCCCCAGCCGATCGGCGACTATAAGCCAGTCGACTACTGGCAGGCCCATATCAACGATCTCTTCTATCGCCTCCGGGGCGACCAGTTTCGCCACTACTACCAGACCTTCGCCTCCGCCGATTACCGCCTCGCGCACGCGCTGGCGCAGGATTATTACGAGCGCGTCACGAAGCGCGAGAAGGCGCGTGGGACCACTCGCCGGACTGGCGAGAACGGCGAGACAAGGGACCAGGGCGAGCCTCGCCCCTCGCGCCCCCTCATCATCCACGAATGGGGGCCCGGGAACGGGAACCTCGCCGCCTGTTTCTTAAGCCACCTCAAGCGCCTCGACCCAGACGGGCGTGTGTATCCGCGGGTGCGCTACGTCTTCGTGGGAATGCATCCGGGGACCCTCAAGCAGGCCCAGGCCCATCCCGACCTGGCGCCGCATCGGGATCGGGTGGACACGCTCTGTGCCGATGTCACAAACCTCGCCGCGGTGAAGGACGGCACAGTCGATCGGATCATCTGTAACGAACTGTGGAACGATCTGCCCACCAAATTGATGGTGCGGAAAGCCGGCGAGATCGAAGAGGAACACCTGCGCCCCAATCTCAGCGAGACAAAACACGCGCAGATCACGGACTGGTCGAGATTCGTGCGGGCCTTCGAGGCCAAGGATGCCGATACGCTGGCGGGTTTCCCGCCCTTCTTCGAGGACCTCGTCTGGGAGAAGGAGTACCACAAGGTCGAGTGGAAGGATACGCCCTACCGCAAGACCATCGTCGAGTTCCTCAAACAGATCGACGAGCAGGTGCTCGTGCCGGTGAATCTTGGTGCGTTTGCCACGCTCAAGGAAGCCAAGCGGATCCTCGCGCCGGACGCCATTGGCTTCAGTAGTTTCGACGCGGGCGCAACCGAGCTCAAGGTCTTGAACAATCCCGACAAGCCCTGCTACGGCCAGTTCGGCGGCCAATACAGTTTCATGATCAATTTCCCGCTGGTCGAGGCGGTGGCCCAACACCTGGGCATCCCGGCGGTCGTCGTGGAGGCCCAGCGGGAATTTGTCGGCCGCAGCCTCAACACCCACGTCATCACGCTCATGGATTTGCTGGCCGTCCATCCGTCGGCTGGGCAGAAGCTGGAACCCTGGGAGCGGGATCGCCTGGTGATCAAGACGATCCGCGCGCTCAACGAGACCATCTGTAGCCCCTACGAGCGCAAGCTGGAGTTCCCGATCCGCAAAGAAACCCCGCCGGAGGAGCGGGAGGCCTTGCAGGGGATTCTGCTCTCGTTGAAGAAGAACGGGGTGCCGGACACCGTGGCCTATCTTACGGAAGACGAACTCGCGTGCGCCATGCCTGACTTGGAGGCGTTGGGCTACGACCGGGAGCTCATCAAACTGGCACTCGAGGCGCCTCTCGGCGAGATCGACTATTTCCACCTGTTTTTCACGGTGAAATAGCGAAGAGCAACGGGCGACCAACAACGAGCGAAGAGCGCGTCGCTCGTCGCGCCACGGGTTGCCCCCAAGCGCGGAACCTCAAGAAATGCCTTGACTATTTGGGAAAACTTTTATAGCCTCACCCCCGTTCGTGGAGAACAGCCCCTGCCTTCGCGTGAAGGAACCGCAGGGTGGCGGCCGGCGCGACGGGGCGTAGGGGGCCTGAGAGACACCGAAACACACGACGACGAGATCACCGGAAGAAACAAGACAGGCACGCGATGTTCGGGTCGTTCGGCTGGATGGAGTTGCTGCTGATCTTGATCATCGTGCTGATCATTTTCGGCGCGGGCAAGATTCCGCAACTCGGCGAAGGGTTGGGCAAGGCGATCAAGGGATTCAAGAAGTCCGTCAACGAGCCGGACGCGATCGACGTCACGGCGCAGGCGGAGCCGGTACCGCCAGCCCAACCGATCACGCAAGCGCAGGCCGCGCCGCCGCAACAACCCCAAGCGCCGCCGCAATCTGGCGCGACTACCTCCCAGCCGACGGAACAACCGAAGCAAGGATAATTTTTAAGGAGAAGGCAAGAGGCTGGAGGCGAGAGGTGATGGGCCAAGAAAGGTCGGAGAGGTTTCTAGCCCTGAGCCCCCGGCTCCAAGCCGCTCGCCGACAACACGATGTTCGGCCTCGGCGCAAGCGAGATTCTCATCATTTTGATCATCGCCTTTCTCTTGTTCGGGCCCAAGCAATTGCCTGAAATCGGCCGGCAGGTCGGCAAAGCGGTCAAGGGCTTCAAGGAAACGGCGGACGATCTCCGAAAGACGGTCGAGCCGGAGATCACCATGATCACCCAAGAAGTGAAGATGGTCGAGCAGGACTTCGAAGCCTCGATGAAGGAAGCGGAGGAAGAGATCACCGCGGCGACCGATCCGGCGAAAGCGGCGAACAGCGAACAGAAGACAGCGAAGACCTGACCCCCCTCACCCCAGCCCTCTCCCACGGAGGGGAGAGGGGGAAGGGGAGGGGGGCATGCAGCGCGGCCTTTCGACATGTCCACTGCCACGGCACACGTCACAGCCGAACAGCTTTGGAAGCTCTGCGGAGACGGACGGAGCCGCGAGCTCGTAGCCGGAGAGGTCGTCGAGTTGGCGCCGGGATCGGTCGAGCATGGGAAGATCGCGCTGAAGGCCGCGTTTCCGCTGCAGATGTTTCTCCGGAAACATCCGGTGGGCGAGCTGTTTGGAAACGACACCGGCTTTATTCTCAGTCGCAACCCCGACACCGTGCGCGGTCCGGATGTCGCCTTTGTGCGCCGCGAGCGACTCGCGACGATGCCTCGGGAAGGCTTCTTTCCGGGCCCACCCGACGTGGCGATCGAGGTCGTCTCGCCCAACGATCTGGCGCAGGAGGTTGAACGGAAGGTGCACGAGTATCTCGTGGCCGGTGTGGCGATGGTGTGGGTGCTGTTTCCCGAAACCCGGCATGTGATGGTCTATCGGCCGAGCGGGCAGGCGCGGGTCCTCGGCGAACAAGAGACGCTGGACGGGGGGGATGTGCTGCCGGGGTTTGCGTGCACAGTCGGCGAACTGTTCGGGAACTAGAACCTGTTTCGAAAATGCCCCCTCCACGATAGCGCATTTTTCTGGTGCAGGGTGAGCGCATCGCTCATGAGGACTATCTCAAAATGGGTTTGCATACTCATCCCGTCATGCCCGCAAAAGCGGGCATCCAGAAGAACTCGACGATCCTGGATTCCCGCCTGCGCGGGAATGACGGCAACAGACCTGGTTACCAGAAAATGGGATTTTGAGAGAGGTTCTAGCCAAGGAGAGCGTGCCTGATTCATTGGGCAGTATTCAGCATTCATAATTCAGAATTTCTGTCAAGGAAGGGAGGTGACGCGAGCTGAAGGAAGCGAAGAGCGAATCGCCGGGAGCGAAGCGCGTCCGGTGTGGCGCGCTGGGCTGCCGGTGAGGGATTCGCTGTGAGCTGATGTGATGAAACGGAGGCGTGGGCACACTCGCTTCCGCGTGAACAAGACGCCCTCATCGCGAATCTCCCCTTTGGACCGATCCTTCTCCCCTGGTGGAGAGAGGAGGGTGAGGGGGTCTCCCAATTCAGAATTGATCATCGTAGTGGTACGGTTGGACACACGCGAAGAGCCACGAGCCGGTCGCGGTGAGCGATGGGCGGCGAGCGCTTCGCGGTGAGTTCTCCAATCAAACAGGAGGAACACTATGAGAACCATCCATGGACGGACGCGGTGGTCGCGGGTGGCGATCGCCGCTGGGGCGGCCATCCTGGCCGCCGGGCTCCAGGGTTTCATCGCACCCGCCTTCGCCGGCTATGAACTGCCGCCCGGCGAACGCATCACCAACCTCCCGCACATCCCGCGGTCCATGCCGCAAAAGGAAGCCTACGAGATCTACGATCCGGTGATCGGCCGGAACTTCGACTTGAAAAACCTCTGGATGCGCGCCGACCTGCGCGTGCGGCCGGAGTTCAGAAACGGCGTCTGCTTCGGCGGCGGCGCGCCGGCGGGCGGCGCCTGTAACACATTTGGCGGTGGGACTGCCAGCAACGCCAACGGGGGTCGAGGGGCGAACGACTTCTATGTCCAACAGTGGGTCCGCCTCGGCATCGGCTACGACCTGTCCCCGGACGTGAACTTCTACATGGAAATCATCGACTCGGCGACCTGGGGCGGGAACGGGAACCCGAATAACGCGGGCAACGGCGGGGACCCGCTGAACCATGGTTGCGGAGTTAATACTACTGGTAGTGGTTCATTCGGTGGTTCCGCCAATTGCCGGCTCGGCGTCCGGGCCGCCTATGTGTTGATCCGGAACCTGGCCGGCGTTCAGGGCCTGAGCGTGAAGGCCGGGCGGCAATATGTGATCTTCGGGAATCACTCGCTGTTCGGCCACTTCGACTGGGCGAACACCGGCTACTCCCATGACGGCGTGATGTTCGCCTATCAGACGAAGGCGTTCGACTCGTATTTCGGATGGTTCCGAAACTCGGAAACTGACATCGCCCAAGCCGCTCCAGTGGGGAGCTTAGCAGGAAACGTTGCGGGAACGAATACGGGTGCGGGTACCTTGGCTCGCAACGGCACGCCGGACGGCGGCGGCGACGTCGACATGTTCATCTTCTACAACCAGATCAAGAACATCCCCGGCATCCTGTTCGAGCCCTATTACGTGTTGTACAGCAACAACCTATCGGAGAACTCCAATGCGGCTCAGGGCCTGGGAACGGCCAAGCATGCCAATCAACTCCGGCACATGATCGGGCAGCGAACCGAATTGCGGAAAGGGAACTGGGACGCGATTGCGGAGACCGCCTGGCAATTCGGCCGGATGTCGGATGGACTCTGCAATGGTCCTGGTGGACTGTGCGACAACCAGCGGAACGTCCACATCAATGCCTGGGCCCTACGGTCCTGGTTAGGCTATACGGTCTATGAAAACAAGATGAAGCCCAGGCTGGCGGTCGGGTTCGACTATGCCTCCGGCGATGGGAATGCAAACTGTTCGGCAAATACGACAACGGCCCCCCAGGCGGGGTATGGCTGCCGGTCCGGTAACACGTTCGAGAACTTCTTCCCGACGAACCACATCCACATGGGGTACATGGACATCCAGGCCTGGAAGAACATGTGGAGCCCGCAGGTGAACTTCCAGTTCCGGCCGAGCGCAAGGGATCACTTCGAAATCTGGTACAGCAACTTCAATCTGGCCAGCGCGCGGGACAACTGGTACCGCGCCGCGCAGGGCGTCTATGTCTTCTCGAAGGCGAACAACACCGCCAACCACATCGGCGACGAGTTCGACTTCACCTGGACGCGGATGTTCGCGGACGGCAAGGTGGCCTTCCAGGCGACCTACGGCCACATGTTCACCGGCTCCTATATCCGCGACAACCTGGGCACGAACTCCGATCAGAGCTGGGGCTTCGTGCAGTTGTGGATGAATTTCTAGCCCCACCCTGGCCCTCCCCAACAAGTGGGGAGGGAAGGGGTAGGGGGGACACCCGCTGCCCAGCTCTCTCCTGTGGTGGGAGAGGGGCTTCTTCCGATTCCCTCTCCCCTGGTGGGAGAGGGGAAGGGTGAGGGGGTGATCCAAGCAGTCGCAGACAGGAGCCTTGATGCCGGGCACCCTTGAAGAACGACTCGCCTATCTGGAAGGGAAAGTGGAGGAACACTCGCGCGGGTTCGGGGAACTCCGCGAGATGGTCTTTCATCTCGACCAGAAGGTGGATCGGGTGCGGGACGAGTTGGCCCGCCGCATCGAGGCGCTGGATGAACGGGTTTCGAGACAGTTCACGTGGATGGTTGGGATTCAGGTGACGATCCTGCTCGCCGTGATCGGCACCCTCCTGGCCAAGTAACGGGTGGTGATCGTCCCTCTCCTCCCTTACAGGAGAGGAGCTACTGCAGGCTCCCAATCCTTCGGCGGAGAGGGGCTCTTCAGAATTTCCTCTCCCTTAATGGGAGAGGGGTTCCTCCGAATTCCCTTTCCCCTGGTGGGAGAGGGGAAGGGTGAGGGGGAAAGCACAAAAAAGGAGATACACCATGAATAAACTGAGAGGACTCACGCTGGGCCTCGTTGCCCTGGCGTTGTGGGCGTTGCCCCTGCTGGCCCAGGCCCAGTTGGCGGAGGTCAACCAGGCGATCAAGCTGTTGACCGACTATCCGGGCAAGGGTGGCCGCGCGACGGCGTACCGGTCTCCCGACCCTGAGGACTTCGCGAAGACCTGGGGGGCCGACGTGGGGAACATCGACCAGGCGGCGGGCCTGCTCCAGGAGGCCCTGAACAAGACCACCGATCCGAACGCCAAAGCGCAGTTGGACCTGGCGGTGGATTACGCCAAGGCGCGGCTGCATAAGGAAGCCCGCTTGTCGGCCCAGGGCGCGTTGTATTATCTGTGTCAAGCCGCCGGCGGCTCGGGCGAAGGCTGCGACAAGGTGCCCAAGTTCGGCAGCTACGTGGCGCCGTGAATGAAGGCAGGCAATAGGCGCATGGCAATGGGTGAAGAGTTCTCACCTATCGCCTATCGCCCATCGCCTATACGACCCGGTTCTCAAGAGAGTCCCCGCTGGGGATCACCCTGATCCGCAGCGGGGATTTTTTTGCGCCCCTCCAAAGAAAAGGGGTCGCCCAAAGAAAAGGGGTCGCCAAAGAAAAGGGGTCGGGAGTCTTTTCTTGACACGGCCGCCGCCGCGCGGTATAAGCCTCGCCATGCCTCGGCGTCCGCGCGTCGCCACCGGCGGGATGGTCTATCATGTGCTCAATCGGCGGGTCGGCCGCCTGCCGCTGTTTGAGAAGCCCGCCGACTATGCGGCGTTTGAGAAGATCCTCGAAGAGGTCTACGCGCAGACCCGCCTGCGCATCCTGGCCTATTGCCTGATGCCCACCCACTGGCATCTGCTGCTGTGGCCCCGACAGGACGGCGAGCTGTCCGACGTCCTCCAGTGGATCACAGTGACCCACACGCAGCGCTGGCATGCCCACCGCGGCACGGCGGGGCTGGGGCCGGTGTATCAAGGGCGGTTCAAGTCGTTTCCGGTGCAGACGGACGAGCACTTGCTCACGGTGGCGCGCTACGTGGAGCGGAACCCGGTGCGGGCGCGGCTGGTGCGACAGGCGGAAAACTGGCGCTGGTCGAGTCTGTGGCGGAGGCTGCAGGCAGATCCGAAGCTTTCGCTGTGGCTGTCGGATTGGCCGGTGGAGCGACCGCGCAACTGGGTGGCCTGGGTGAACCAGGCGGAAACGGGAGCCGAGTTGAGGAAGAAAAGAAAAGGGGTCGGGAGTCTTTTCCGGCGAGTTCGTTCGCTCAGGAACCTTTCGGCCGGCCGCGCGGTCGCAAGGTTGACTCCAGCCCCAGACGCTTGGCCGTCCGCATGACCCAACTCTCGCTCCCGAACGGCCGTCCCCGCTGCACACACTGCCGCAGCGCTTCCAATTCCGCCCCTGTTTCCGCTTGATTCACCCAGGCCACCCAGTTACGCGGTCGCTCCACCGGCCAGTCCGACAACCACAGCGACAGCTTCGGATCATCCTGCAGCCTCCGCCACAGGCTCGACCAACGCCAGTTTTCCGCCTGCCGCACAAGCCGAGCCCGCACCGGATTCCGCTCCACGTAGCGCGCCACCGTGAGAAAGTGCTCGTCGGTCTGCACCGGAAACGACTTAAACCGTCCTTGATACACCGGCCCCATCCCCGCCGTGCCGCGGTGGGCGTGCCAGCGCTGCGTGTGGGTCACCGTGATCCACTGAAGGACTTCGGACAGCTCCCCATCCTGCCGGGGCCACAGCAGCAGATGCCAGTGGTTGGGCATCAGGCAATAGGCCAAAATGCGCAGGCGGGTCTGCGCATACGCTTCTTCGAGGATTTTCTCGAAGGCGGTATAGTCGGCGGGCTTCTCGAACAGCGGCAGGCGGCCGACCCGCCGATTGAGCACATGATAGACCATCCCGCCGGTTGCGACACGCGGACGCCGAGGCATGATGCTGCTTATACGGCGCGGCCGTGGGTGTGTCAAGAAAAGACTCCCGACCCCTTTTCTTGGCTTGCCGGAGGGATGGCGCTTCTTTATACTGTGCTCCGGCATGTCCGACTGTCTTGACCTCTTCCCGTCGTCATCTTCTCTTGATCTGGATCGGCAACTCCGGCAGCTGTTCGGCTTTACGGACTTCCGCCCCGGCCAGCGCGAGGTGATCGAGGCGGTGCTCGCCGGACGCGACGTGTTGGCCGTGATGCCAACGGGCCAGGGCAAGTCGCTGTGCTTTCAGCTCCCTGCGACGCTCCAGTCCGGCCTCACGCTGGTGATTTCACCGCTCATCGCGCTGATGAAGGATCAGGTGGACGGGCTGCGCGCGAAGGGTATCAGGGCGGCGGCCTTCCACTCCGGTCTGTCGGAGCCGGAGCGGGATCGCGTCATCCAGGATCTCAAGCTCGGCCGGTTGCGGTTGCTGTACGTCGCCCCGGAGCGAGTGCAGCACGAGTGGTTTATGCGGCTGCTCCGGTCCGCCTGGGTGTCGCTCTTCGTGGTGGACGAGGCCCATTGCATCTCGCACTGGGGCCATGATTTCCGACCGGACTACCTCCGCCTCGGCGCACTCCGGCGGGAGCTGCGGATGCCTCCCTGCCTGGCATTGACGGCGACCGCGACGCCGATGGTGCAGGCGGACATCGCCGAGAAGTTGGCTCTGCGCGAACCGCTCCGTGTCGTGACGGGATTCCGGCGGCCTAATCTCCGATTCTCTGTGCAGGCTTGCTCCACCGCAGCGGAGAAGCTCGCGGCCGTCGAGCGCGAACTTGCCGCTGTGACCGAGGGCAGCGCGATCATCTACTGCGCCACCCGCAAGCATGTCGAAGAAGTCGCCACATTCCTCAGGACCACGTATCGAGGACTGAAGACTGCGGCTGAGGCCTGGGCATCCAGCACTCAGTCCTCATCCCTCTGCCCACACTCCGTTTCCGTGGGCTACTACCATGCCGGTCTGGCCGATGACCTGCGGGCCAAGGTGCACGAGCAATTCCTCACCGGACAGATTGCGGTCCTGGTGGCGACCAATGCGTTCGGCATGGGCATCGACAAGCCGGATGTGCGGCTGGTCGTGCACTATGATATGCCCGGCAGCCTGGAGGCCTATTATCAGGAGGCCGGACGGGCTGGACGGGATGGCCGACCGGCGAATTGCGTCTTGCTGTTTCATCGGCCCGATGTCCGCACCCAGGAGTATTTCATCAAGCAATCCGGCAATGGGCAGGCCGACACGCTCCGCGAGCTGTTGCGGCGGATGGTCGCGTATACCTCGGCTGAGACGTGCCGCCAGTTAGCCTTCCTGGACTATTTCGGTGACGTCGATGAGCGGGCGCTCGGCCCGTGCAGGCAGTGCGACCGCTGTCTCGCGCCCCCGCTCGGCGTGAGCGCGACGGATCCGCAAGAGCAGGACGCTGTGAGGGCGGTGCTGCACACGGTGGCCTGCCTGCACGGGCGATTCGGCGTCACGCGGATCGCGGAGGTTCTGCACGGCAGCCTGTCAAAGCCCGTCACCCGGCTCGGTTTGCACACGACGTCGAGTTTCGGCCGGTTGCAAAGTTGGCGGCGCCCAGCGATCAGCCGGCTGATCCAGCGCCTGATCGCGTCGGGTTGCCTCCGAGTCGAGGGGCTCGAATTTCCGGTGCTGGAGATCACCGCCAAAGGGGCGGCGGTGTTGGACGGAAAGGAGCCGCCAGAGGAGGCAAGGTGTGGGCTCAGTGGAGCGTGAATATCCACTGATCAAAAGGGGTCGGGAGTCTTTTTTATACAGAAAGCTGATGTGAAAAAGATTCCCGACCCCTTTTTTAAGTTCGACCCCTTTTTTAAGTTAAGGATGAGGGCTATGGGTGGAGCCCACCGGCCTTCCGCAAGTGCTCTTTCAGCTCTTCATAGGTCTGCGTCACCGGGAATTGCGGGAACTGTTTGGCGACCGTGTCGGGCGGGCGGAAGAAGATGCCGGCATCGGCTTCGCCTAGCATGGCCGTGTCGTTGTAGGCGTCGCCGGCGGCGAGGACCGTGAAGTTGAGTTGTTTCAGCGCGGCCACAGAGTGTTTCTTTTGGTTCGGCAGGCGCAGGTGGTAGTTGACGATCCGGCCGGTCTGATCCACCTCCAGGCGGTTGCAGAACAGCGTGGGATAGGCGAGTTGCCGCATGAGCGGCCACGCGAACTCGTAGAAGGTATCAGACAAGATGATGACCTGGCAGCGCTCGCGCAGCCAGGCGAGAAAATCCGTGGCGCCGTCCAACGGCCCCATTGCGGCGATGACGGCTTGAATATCCGGCAGCTTCAGGGCGTGTCGGTCCAAGATCGCCAGCCGTTGCTTCATGAGCTGGTCGTAGTCCGGCACCTCCCGCGTTGTCGCTTTCAGTTCGTCGATGCCGGTCTTGAGCGCGACATTGATCCAGATCTCCGGCACGAGCACGCCTTCCAGGTCCAAACAGACAATGACGGGTTTCTCCATGGTCATGCGCCTCGAAAAGCGCTCATAGTCGGGAGCGAATAGCAAGCAGCGAAGAGCCGGGAGTTGTCAGCGAGAGGGGCAACTCTCAACCCTGAGCGAGCCGTTTCAGCTCCGCCGCTATTTCTCCCGTTGCCTCCCGCGTACCTGTTGCTCTGTGATCCCTTGCTTGTCCATCGCCATGGCGCTCGGCAATGGGCGATAGGAAGGGCGGAGGCACGCACAAAGGCCGCTGATCATAGCGCAAGAGCGCCGGCGTCGGCAACGTCGCGGCCCGGCCGACGGTGTTCAGGGTTGGGGCGGACGTCATCGCTCGTCGGCGTTTCGCCTGCGTTCAAATTCCTGGCTGAGAAACCGCCAGACCTTGTCGAGCGCCTTGTCCAGCAATTCTGCGCCTCGCCACGTGCGGCGGTTCTCGGCTTGATGGCGGGCCGCCCAGTCCAGGGCCAGCGGAAGCGGAATCAGTCGCGCGGCGCCGCCGGTAAGCTCCGCCCACAAGAATCCCAACACGGTGCTGACCCGGACGGAGACGGGGATTGGCTTCACCGGATTGTGGGCGAGGTCGTTGCACAGCTCGGCCGGCGTGGTGACCAACAACTCGCGGCAAGCCGCCGGCCGGTCGTCGTAGATCGTACAGAGTTCGTCCTCCAAGAACGGGCAGGGCAGGCGCAGCGCGTAATACGCGCGGTTGATCGGCTCGAACTCCTCGTCCGTCAACGGGCGGTCCGTTTCCGCCAACTTCGTCAGGCGCGCGAGCAGGCCGGCTTGCTCCAGCTTGGCTCGGGCTTGCGCCGCCTTGGCCATGAGGGCGTCGCGCCGTTCGGCGGGCAGCGCCTGCACCCTATCGTGCAGTGCGAACGCCTCCGGCGCGGAAACCGGCACCAACATGCGACAGCAGGCGGCGCAACCTTTCCGGCACGAAATCGCGAGTCCCCTCTCGGTGACCCGCCGCTCCTCTTGCGCGAGCGCCTGTTCGCCCAACTTGCGCAGCGCCGGCATGATGGCGGTGATCGGCACGAAGCCGGACGGCACTTCGATGGCCGTCGTGACCTGTCCGGCCGGTGTGTTCAGCGAGACGTCGTAGCGGTCGGTCATCAGAGTCCTTCCGCGCTGCGAGCTGCATGTCTTATCGCCATCATAGGCGACGGTCCGGAAGCGGTCAACCAAGTCAGTCGCGCACAGGCCGGCGGGCGATCCTCGGCTTGCCTCGCTGGGGGCGATCACGGATAATGGCGCGACGAACCGGCAGACAGCGAATAGCCAATAGCGAATAGCTGAGAACCAGGCTGCTCGCTACCGGCTACTGTCCTTACGATGAAACTCACCGGCCACATGATCGGGTTGCTCAAGGAATATATGCGCGATCTGGTCGAGCAAGCTCGTCAGGAGACGGAGGCGCAGCGGACCTTCGGGTTCGCGCCTGCGCCCTACCGTCCGGACCAGGCCATTTCCGACTTGCTGGCGATCCTGGACGACCGCATCGAGTCGGAAGGCGTGCAAGTCGGGTTGCCGGAAGGGTTTTTGCACGACATGTGGACGTTGTGTCAGGAAGCGCAGGCCCAGGTGGCCGATCGCGTCTGGTTGGAGTCGAATGTCGGCCAGGAGGGGCTCTCCAAGGCCGGGATCCGGGAATTGACGTACCGGGCTCTGATCGAATTCATCGAACAGCGCGTCGAGTGAGCGAGCCGATGAGGCGTTGGATCGCCGTGGCCGTGACTCTCCTTGTCGGTGCCAACGCGTTCGCCTTTTCCCCGGGCGAACGCGCGCCGTTGCGCGCGACCGCCCGGGCCGTGACGTCCGCCGCCGTGCCGCCGTTGCGGCTCGTGCCGATCGTCACGAGCGGATTGCAAGAGCCGCTGTATCTTACCCATGCCGGCGACGGTAGCGGTCTCTTGTTCGTCGTGGAGCAGCCGGGCCGCATCCGGGTTATCGAACGCGGCGGGTTGCTCAAGACGCCGTTTCTCGATCTCTCGGAGCGGGTACTCAGCGGCGGCGAGCGCGGGTTGCTCGGAGTGGCCTTTCATCCGGACTATGCCCGAAACGGCCGCTATATCGTGAACTACACCCGACGGCCGGATGGCGCAACCGTGGTGGCCGAGTACCGGCGATCCGACCGGCCGACCCGTTCGCGGACTGAGGAGCGGGTGTTGCTGATCGTGCCGCAGCCCTATCCTAACCATAACGGCGGCATGGTGGCCTTCGGCCCGGACGGGTTGCTGTACATCGGGCTCGGCGACGGTGGGTCGGCGGGCGATCCGCAGAACCGGAGTCAGAACCGGGATGAGCTGCTCGGAAAAATTCTGCGGATCGACGTGGATCGCGGGACCCCTTATGCGATTCCTCCGGACAATCCGTTTGTCGCCGGCGGCGGGCGGCCGGAAATTTTTGCGTATGGGCTGCGGAACCCCTGGCGGTTCTCGTTCGACCGGCGGACGGGGATGCTGTGGGCGGCGGATGTGGGGCAATATGAGTGGGAGGAAGTCGATATGATCCAGCGCGGCGGGAACTACGGCTGGCGCATCATGGAAGGCGCGCATTGCTATTCACCCCCTCGCGGATGCCAGACGGCGGGGCTGATCTTTCCGGTCGCCGAGTATGGACATGAGCGCGGCCGCTGCTCGATTACCGGCGGTTACGTGTATCGAGGCCGGGCCGTGCCCGCGCTTCAGGGACTGTATCTCTACGGCGATTATTGCAGCGGCGAACTATTTGCGCTCGATGCGACCGCACCCGCCTCGGGCGAGGCGCGCGTCCTGCTCCAGACGGGCCTCAGCATTTCGTCTTTCGGTGAGGACGAACAGGGAGAGTTGTATGTCGTGGATCACCGGGGGGGCGTGTACCGGCTGGCGGCGGAGCCGCAACGAACCGGCGGGTGAGCGGCTAGAGTTTGCCGGCCAGCCGGTACAGCACAACGCCGGCTATCTCGACGACGGCGTCTGTGGTTTTGTCCAACGACCAGACGTCTGGGATGAAGTCAAACACGGTCAGTTCGTCCCATCCGTCCGCCGGCCGGTGTCGCACCCTGTACCCGCACGGGTACGGCGTCACGCGCAGGCCTTGCTTGCGGAACAAGGCGGTTGCGCGAGGGATGTGACTGGCGGAGGTGACTAGGAGCACGGACGCGTCGCCGAGGATCTGTTTCGCGTAAACCGCGTTTTCATACGTGGTGCGCGAACGCTCTTCGAGCAGGATGGCGGTTTCCGGCACGCCGAGGCGCTCGGCCCAGCGTTTCATTTCCGAGGCTTCCTTCGGGCCGTGGCCGAAAATCGCCGCATCGCCTCCGGAGAGGAGCAGCTTGGGCGCGAGACCCTGTAAGAAGAGGTCCGCGCCGCAGGCGGTCCGTTGCCTGGTCAGATCGACCAACTCGTGAGTGGGCCGCAGCGTGCCTTTGGCCCAGATGCCCCCGGCCAACACAACGATCGCGTCCACACGCGGCAGGGCCGCCGGATCGGGCGGCGGGGACCAGGCTTCGAGCACGCCCAACAGGAGGTTCGCGGTGACCGGGATGCTGAGAAGCCAGAGCGCAAGGAACGCTGACAGGGCCAGCCGCCTGATCCACCGATGGCGTAGTGGAGACGGCGGAAGGAAGGCGAGGATGGCCGTGAGCCCCAGCAGCAGGGCGACCCACGAAAGCGGGTACAAGGCGTATTTGACCAGCTTGTACAGACCAAACCAAAAGGGCGACAATTCCATCGCAGCTCCTCGTTGCCTCCGCTCCTCATCCCCCTCTCTTCAAACACAACACGAGAGAACGGGAGGGGGCGAAGGGAAAAGATTTGGGAATTCCTGAGCAAGAAGGTACCCGGATGGAGTGCAGAACGCCAGAGAAACGACGCTGTGCACAGGCAAGGAGAACCCTATGCCGGATACGACACGGTATTGGCTGATGAAATCGGAGCCGCAGGTCTTTTCCATCGACGATCTACGGAATGCGCCTCGGCAAACCACTTGCTGGGATGGGGTCCGCAACTATCAGGCGCGCAACTACATGCGGGCCATGCAGATCGGAGACCAGGTGCTGTTCTATCACAGCAACGCCGATCCGCCGGCGATCGTGGGGATCGCCGAAGTCGTCCGCACCGCCTACCCCGATCCAACGCAGTTCGACAAGAAGGACAAGCATTACGATCCGAGGAGCGATCCGGCCAAGCCCCGGTGGGATATGGTGGACATTCGCTTCGTCCGGAAGTTCCCGACGCCCCTTCCGCTCGATCTCCTGCGCCAGCAGCCGGGCTTGAAGGGCATGGAGTTGCTGCGGAAAGGCTCCCGGCTGTCCGTCCAGCCGGTCCGGCCTTCGGAATGGGCGGTCATTCTGAAGCTGGCCGGCGGATAAGTCGTCGGTCGGCGTGGGAGTCACGATGTTTCGGAACCGCGAAGAAGCGGGCCGGCTCTTGGCGGACCGCCTGGATTTTTATCGAGAGGATCCCAGTGGACTGGTGCTGGCGCTGCCTCGCGGAGGCGTCGTGGTCGGCGCGGTGATCGCCCAACGCCTCCGGCTTCCCCTCGATGTGATCATTGTCCGCAAGCTTGGGGCCCCCGGCTGCCCCGAGTATGCCCTCGGGGCGGTGTCGGAAACCGGCTCCGTCTTCATGAACGAAGAGGCGCTGGCCGAGTTTCCGCTCTCCAACCGCCAACTGGAGGCGCTGATCGCCTCTCAGCGCGACGAGATCGCGCGGCAGCAGGCGCTGTATCGAAAGGGCCGGCCGCTCCCCCCACTGGAGGGCCGGGCGGTGATCTTGGTAGACGATGGGATCGCCACCGGTGCGACGGTCTCAGCCGCCGCTGCCGCCATCAAATCGGCTCGAGTTGGGCGACTGATCGCCGCCATTCCCGTCGGTCCCCGGGATTCGCTGGGGCGGATTAGCCGACAAGTGGATGAATTGGTCGTCTTGGCCATGCCCGAGCCCTTTCACGCGGTCGGGCAACACTACCTGGATTTCAGCCAAGTGAATGACGACGACGTCCTTCGTGCCCTTGCACAGAGCCCCGTCCCTGGTTCCAACCCGAGCCCGGGAGTTGCCTAAGGCTAGCCATCAGCGCTCAGCCGGCTGCTCATGGCTAGTCGTGACCGCTCGCCGCTGTCAACTGCTCCCTCTTCGCTACGTTCTTGCTTTTCCGTTGTCCAGATAGCGGTGCTGCCAATCGAGCCAGGCGTGACCGAGTTCGTGGGCAAGAATATAGCGACGTCGCGTGACAGGCAGACGTTTCCGAATATAAATAGTCCTGGTTTCATTATCCCACAGTCCGTCCGCGTTCGGATCGCGACGGTCCATCTCCGAGTCCGGCACCTGTCGGACCGTGATGCGGTACCCGAACGGAAGGACCACACGGGTCGGTATGCGCAACATGGTCTTTTGACTCCAACCATCGCGATAAAAATTGACGATCTCCCCCGGTCTTCAAAGACCTCGGGTTGGAAAACCCGCCCATGGGCTTTCATTGAGTCCCTGTCAAGGACCCATCACGACAACGCCCACAGCTCAGCACGGAGAGCTTACCGGAGAGCGGCTCGCCCAGGGGCTCTGCCGCTCACTGCCGGCTCGTAGGAGGAGCCGGATTTCCGAATACCGAGGTCCGGCCAGACCGGAGGCTTTAGCCTAACACAAAAGGGGGGCGAGATTCCTGCTCTAAAAGTCTTGTATTATCAATATGTTAGATGGTCTGTCAGGGCAACAGACGACCTGCGCATGTGGTCTCCACGCTAATGGTGTGTCGATAGCCTGCACCACGTCGCGGCAGGGGGAACCTGGTGTCGCACCCCGGCTCAAGGGTCATGGGGCCTCGGTGCCGGCAATTCTGCTCAGCGTTGCTTTTCCCTAGCAGGCCGTAGGATGCACTCGCGCAGCAAGCCAGCGGAGCCAGGGCATCCCGCCACTGTGGGCCGGTTGGCGCTCAGCAAGTTCGTGCCTGTCGCGGTGCCCGCCATGCGGCAGTCGATCCCCCTTTGATCACCCTTTCGTTGCTGCCGGTTGTGCGGGGGCCGCTTCGTGGCTTCGCGGGCCGGTCCAAGTTTCAACCCGAGGCGGGAGTCCTCGCGCCTTCCGGTTTAGGACTGTGTCTCGTTTGCGTCCGTGTCCGCAGAAGGCAAAGGTGGCCGAGAGGGGATGATCGTCAACCTGCCGTTTCAGGGCTCTTGGGTGAGAGCGGGGGACCGCCAGCCAAGGGGGATGAGGGGGATGCGGCTCCGCCTCTGGATCCATACGCTGGACGGCGAGCTGCCGCTTGAGCTTGCCAGCGCGGAGGTCCGGTCGGTGAAGGGGAGGTGGTATCGGCTCTTGTTCACAGCCATGCCTCCCCTGGCACGGGAACGGCTCTAGCGGAGGCCTGACCCGCCGCCTGAGACCGGGGGCGGGTCCAGCGCCTCTTGTGCAATGAATGCCCGCACCCGCCGCTCGATCTGATCGCGCACCTTCCGAAACACCACCATGCGCTCCTCAAACGTCCCGGTCGCAGCCGCTGGGTCCTCAACGCTCCAATGGAGCCGCCTCGGCGTGCCGGGAAACACCGGACAGGATTCACTGGCCCGGTCGCAGACGGTGATGACCCAGTCGAAGTGTTCGCCGAGATAGGTGTCAACCCGTTCCGACACATGATGGGAGATGTCGATCCCGATCTCGCGCATGGCTTCCACCGCATAAGGATTGAGGCCGGCCGGATGGGTGCCGGCGCTGGCTGCCAGGAACCGGTCCCCGGCCAGGTGGCGCAGAAATCCTTCGGCCATCTGGCTTCGGGCGGAATTGCCGGTGCAGAGGAACAAGACTTTCGTTTTCATGATCTCCTTGGCGTCGTGTGTTCTTTCACGCTGAAGCCCCGCCCCTCACTCTATCCTCTATCCCCCGCTGCTCCTTGCCCCTTCTGCTTGTGGGAACCAGTGTCTCGTGTGGTTGCAGGCGGTGCGCACCGACAGCAGAAAGGTGTCCACCGATCTGATCACCCGCAAGGCGGCTTGCGGATACCTGGGCTTGACGGTCCCATGCATGTCCCGAAGGGTGCATAGCGGTTGCTATCCCCAGCCGAGCTTCGCTTGATCCGTCCGCGCGCCATCGGTGTGCGCGTCACGGACGAAAGCGCTGACCTCCCCTCGTAGAATGTGGGGCCTTTCATCCAACAACAATCGTTGATGATGACGGCAACAAGGAGAGTAGCCGCAGCGGCACGAAGGCTTCGTAAACAGTTTCGTGCCGTCTTTCATCGCGCCAACGAGCTTGGCGACTTCATCGAACGCCTCCGGAGCCAGCGCCCAGTCGTTCCACCATCCTTCCCGTCGATCTCCGATGAGGCCGGCCTCCTTGAGGATCTTCAGATGACACGACAGCCGAGACTGTCCTGTCTTCAGTGCGTCGGTCAAATCGCAGACGCATGGCTCGCCACGGCTGAAGAATTCCACGATCTTTAGGCATGTCTCGTCCGCCAGCGCATGGAACAGCCGCGCGGCTCGCGTCGCATCTTGGGCCGCGGTCTGCGGCAAAATACATCAGCAGACGTTGATGTGTCCATTCCAGAAAAGGGGTCGGGAGTCTTTTTTGAAAGACGGCCCCTCAAAGACTGTCGTGGTCAAAAAAGACTCCCGACCCCTTTCTTGTCTTCAAAGGCGGGCCATGGCGGGGAATTGGCACGGTGGCTCGGCCGAATTCCCTGGACAAGCCGTCGTCTGTGAGGTTGCAATGTGCGCCGGGTGGGGCTCGGAATCCTCGTCGGGCAGGGTGTCTTAAATGCTGGTTCAACGGACGCCGGAGTTATACAATGAACGCAAGGAGGGAGGTATGCATCGTGTCTTGGTGTTGGGCGCCGGGAAGATCGGTTCGTTGATCGCTTGCTTGCTGGCGGACAGCGGCCAGTACGTCGTCCATCTAGGAGATCTGACGCTGGATGCGCCCAAGCGTCTGGCCGAAGACTTGAACCTTAAAGCCCTCACGCCCTGCGCATTGGATGTCCGCCGTCCCGAAGTCGTGAGCGCATACCTGCGCGCCTATCCTTTCGATGCCATTGTGTCGAGCCTTCCATATTTCTACAATCCTGCGGTTGCCGAACTGGCCCGCGCCCATCACCTGCATTACTTTGACCTGACTGAAGATATCGAAGTGACCGCCCGTATCAAAGAACTCGCGACGGGTTCGGATCGCGCCTTCGTGCCCCAATGCGGGCTGGCGCCGGGGTTCATCAGCATCGTGGCGCAGGAACTGATGACCCACTTCGAGACGTTGGACACGGTAAAACTGCGGGTCGGGGCCCTGCCCGTCAATCCCAGCAACGCCCTCAAGTACTCGCTTACCTGGTCCACCGACGGCTTGATCAATGAATACGGAAACCTCTGCGAGGGCATCGAGGGCGGGAAGAAAGTGACGCTCTTGCCGTTGGAGGGGTACGAGACCATCGAGGTCGACGGCTTGCTCTACGAAGCGTTCAACACTTCGGGCGGGCTTGGCACGCTGGCGGACACCTGCGCCGGCAAGGTCCGCACGATGAACTATAAGACCCTGCGGTATCCCGGGCATTGCGAGAAAATCCAGCTTCTGATGAAAGATTTGAAACTCAACGAGGACCGGGAAACGTTGAAACGGATCCTGGAGAACGCGATCCCGCAAACGTTGCAGGATGTGGTCCTCATTTACGCGTCGGTCACCGGCATGCGCCAGGGTGCGCTGTTCGAGGAGACCTATGTGAAGAAGATTTACCCGCAGACCATCCGCGGCCGGCTGTGGTCGGCGATTCAGGTGACTACCGCCTCCGGTCTGTGCAGCGTGCTGGACCTTGTGCTCAACGATCCTTCGTCGTACAAGGGCTTTATTACGCAGGAGACGTTTCCGTTGCGCCGGGTGTTGGAGAATCGGTTCGGGACCTGTTTTCGATAACGAAAGCGAGCGGGTAGCTGGGAGCTGAAAGCTGCTCGCTCTGCGCCATCATCTTGGTGGCTACGGGCGGGAGTGCACAGATGGACGTTCTCAGAGAACTGGGGATTGCGCCGGTGAATCCTGGTGGCAGTTCGGGCCCTGGCTGGTGGTCGACCTCCACGGAGGCTGGCGTGCTGGAGTCGATCAACCCCGCGACGGGCCAGGTGCTCGCAAAGGTCATGCTGTGCTCGGCGGCCGATTACGAGCGAGTCGTGCAGGACGCTGTCGCGGCGTTTCAGACATGGCGATTGGTGCCGGCGCCCAAGCGCGGGGAGGTCGTCCGCTTGATCGGACAAGCCCTTCGAGAGAAGAAAGACGTGCTGGGCAGCTTGGTCTCAATGGAGGTTGGGAAAATCAAAGCCGAGGGCGATGGGGAGGTCCAGGAGATGATCGACATGGCCGACTTTGCGGTCGGCCAGGCCCGCATGTTGTACGGGCTCACGATGCCCTCGGAGCGGCCGAGCCATCGGATGTATGAGCAGTGGCACCCGCTCGGGCCGATCGGGGTGATCACGGCTTTCAATTTTCCGGTCGCCGTCTGGGCCTGGAACGCCTTCATCGCGGCGGTGGCCGGCGATCCCGTAGTCTGGAAGCCGTCGCCCAAAGCGCCCCTCTGCGCCGTCGCCGTGCAGCGCATCTGCAATCAGGTCATGGAGCAGCAGGGCTACACGGGGATTTTTTCGCTGTTCATCACCGATCGGGCCGAGTTGGCCGAGAGGATGGTGCAGGATCCGCGGCTGCCATTGATCTCGTTCACGGGGTCGGTGCCCGTAGGGCGCCATGTGGCGAAGCTCGTGGCCGGACGGCTGGGCCGGACGTTGCTGGAGTTGAGCGGGAATAATGCCGTCATTGTGGACGAAAGCGCCGATCTGGATCTGGCCGTTCGGGCTATCCTCTTCGGCGCAGTGGGCACGGCCGGTCAACGTTGCACTACCACGCGGCGGTTGATCGTCCATGAGTCTCGCTATCAGGAGGTTGTCTCCAAGCTCGTGGCGGTCTACAAACAGGTCCGCATCGGCAATCCGCTCGAGCCGGGTGTACTCATGGGGCCGTTGATCGATCAGGCGGCGGTGGAAGCCTATCGCGCGGCGCTCGGCGAGGTGAAGCAGGAGGGTGGGGAGATCCTGTACGGCGGCCGTGTCCTGCCGGGGCCGGGATATTTCGTCGAGCCGACTATCGTGCGCGCGCAGAATCACTGGAAGATCGTCCAGCGCGAAACCTTCGCCCCCATCCTGTACGTGATGACATACAGGACGCTGGAGGAGGCGATCGCCATGCAGAATGACGTGCCGCAGGGACTCTCCTCCGCCATCTTCACGATGAACCTGCGGCACAGCGAGCGGTTTCTCTCCGCGGCGGGGAGCGACTGCGGGATCGCCAACGTCAACATTGGCACGTCCGGCGCTGAGATTGGCGGAGCTTTCGGCGGCGAGAAAGAAACCGGCGGGGGGCGGGAAGCCGGTTCCGATGCCTGGAAGGCCTACATGCGGCGGCAAACGGTCACGATCAATTGGGGAACCGACCTTCCGCTGGCGCAGGGAATCACGTTTGGAGAATGAGGAATGTGGAATGAGAAATGTGGAATGAGGCGCGGCCCCATGCAAGTGCCGCTGCCCATTCCTCGTTCCTAATGTCTTTTCAAGGGGGGGCCATGCAGCAGCGAGCCGAACTGGATGCCTTGATCGCGAAGATGGTCGCCGACTATCTTGCAAAGAATCGCGCGGCGCGCATTCTGCGGAACATGCTGGACGAGGCTGGGGTGGGTTTCGGACCCGTCATCGATCACTTGACGATTCGGACGCTGGATGTCGATCGGCGGGCCGAGGAGTTCACCAAGCTCGGCTATGCGCACAGCGAGACGCTGAACTACGACGACTGGTTCGCGAAGGTGTATCGGCTGGCTGGTTATCCAGCGTTGTTCATTGATCAGGCCTATCCAGGGGAGAAAGGCAAGACCAGCCTCATCCCCGGCTGGGTGGCGAAGTTTGGGGACCAAGTCTTTCACCATGTGGCCGTCCGTGTAGAGGATATCGAAAAGGCGATTCAGCGGCTGCAAGCCAAGGGCGTCGTCTTCGCCGGCGAGATCGTCGGCCCGCGCGGCGGCGAACTGCGGCAGATCTTCACCGCGCCCGAGTTGGTCGATGGCCACCCCTTCTCCGTGCTGGAGCTGACCGAGCGCCACCGCGGCTACCAGGGGTTCATGCCGCCACAGGCCGACAGCCTAATGAAGTCCACGGTGAAAAGAGCGTGACCCCTTTTCTTTCTGGTGATCGTCTTCTTCCGCCTTCTTGAGCCCAGCGTCCCTATCCCGCTCCGGCGAATCTTTTTCCCGGTCCATGCCTCATACTGGTCAGAACGAAAGGAGGTCGCCATGCGACTCAACGAATGGTTGCGTCTGATCGCCGGGAGTTTTGTGCTGCTGGCGCTGGTTCTGGGCGCCACAGTCCATCCCTCCTGGAATTATTTCGCGGCCTTTGTCGCCGTCAACCTGATCCAGTCGGCGTTCACAGGCTGGTGTCCCATGATGGCGCTGCTGCGAAAGTTCGGGGTGCAAGAATAACGGCCAGGGGTGCTCCACACATCATTGCTCTCCCCATGGCCTCTCGCCCCGTGTCCTGTGTCTCAAGAAGAAAGGAGTCTGCCGATGCGAGTCGTCAGGTCCACCGCGCCGGGTTTCTCCGTGCTGTCTGTCGCCTCGTTGCTGGCCTGTATGGTGCCGTGGCTGCCGTCTGCGGCATTCGCCGCCCGCGAATTGACGCTGGAACAAGCGCTGGAGTTGGCGCAGCAACACAGCCCCGTGCTGAAAGCCGCCCGCCAGGATTTGCGGTCTGCAGAGGCGCAACGGCAAATCGCCCGCTCCGCCTACATGCCCAAGCTGGAAGCGGTGGAGGTCTGGACCAACACGAACAATCCTGCGCAGGCCTTCAGCTTCCTGCTGAATCAAGGGCGGTTCACGCAGGCCGGATTCGACATTGGGACGTTGAACCGGCCCGGTTCGACCGAGAACTATCGCTCGGCACTCAATCTGACCCAGCCCGTCTACAATGGGGGACGGGAACGACTCGGGCTCCGCATCGCCGAGGTCGGCCACGCCGCTTCGACGGAGGGGGTGGAGAGCACGAGGCAGCACGTGTTGTTCACCGTCACACGGGCCTATTACGATCTGGCGCTGGCTAAGGCGGTGCAGGGTATCGCCCGCGAAACCGTGCAGATCGCCGAAGCGAACGCCAAGCAGATCGCCTCCCGTTACAAAGGCGGCACGACGGTGAAGTCGGATCTCCTGCAGGCGGAAGTGCGGCTGGCAGCGGTCCGGGAAGAGGCAATCCGCGCGGACCAGATGGTGCGCGTCGCCGCCATCGCCTTGCGGCATGCAATCGGCCTGGATGAGCCGGTGGACGTCGCCGAAGGCTTGACCGCGGGCGAACTCCGCCCGCACGACCTGGAGTCCGCCATCGCAACCGCGCTTGAGAGCCGACCGGATTATCGCATGCTGGCGGCGGAGCTCCGGAAGGCCGAAATGGCGACGCAGTTGGCCAAATCGGCCTACCTGCCGAATTTCAATCTCCAGGGAAGCTTCGAGAACAACAGTACGTTTCCGTTGGGTCCGAACGGGCAGACGAACTACGCCGCGCTCGGGATCGTCAGCGTGAATCTGTTCAACGGTATGCAGGACGCCGCCCAGGTGCGCAAGGCGCGGGCGCAGGAGGAAAAGGCGCGCGAACTGCTGGCGGCCAAGCGCCGAGAAATTGAAGTCGAAGTAGTGGAGGCCTATTATGCCCTCGCGGCTGCACGCGAACGCCTCGCTGTCAGTGAACACGCCGTGGCACAGGCAGAAGAGAACCTCCGGATCATCCGCAACCGCTACGAATCCGGCATGGCGTCGGTGCTTGATCTCCTCACGGCGGAACTGGTCTTGAATCAGGCCAAGCATAACCGGATGCGAGCGTTGTACGACGAACGGATCGGCCGGGCGCGCCAGGAACTGGTGATGGGGCAGTTCCGCAAGGGGGCAGGGTGAATGGGAGGAGCATGCGGGCGAACCTTGAACGAATTTCTCTCGGCCTTGCCATGTTCCTGATGACGGCCTGCGGCTCGCGTGATGAGGCTGGCCTGCCTGCGACACCGGGCGCGCCGGCGACGATCAACGCGGCGGTCACTCAGGTGCAAGCTGCACGATTCCCGATTACGGTCGAAGTGACGGGGCGGGTCGTCGCCGCGGTGCAGGCCACGCTCTCCGCCAAAGTTTCGGGCACGGTGCAGGAGCTGCGTGTGCGCGAAGGCGAAACGGTGAGAACGGGACAGACGCTGGTGGTGCTGGACAGCCGCGACCTGCGAGCCAACCTCGCTCGCGCGGAGGCGGAGTACGACAACGCGCGGATACAGCTCGCCCGCATGCAGCGGTTGTATCAGGAGGAATCGGTCGCCAAGCAGGAGCTCGACAACGCCACCCGCGCGTATAAGGTCGCCAAGGCCGGACGACAGGCAGCGGTGGCGCACCTCAGCGATACCGTCATCAAGGCACCTTTCGATGGCGTGGTGACGGGAAAATACATCGAGGTTGGCGAGTTGGCTTCGCTTGGCCGACCGCTGTTGAAGATCGAAGACCCCCGCCGCCTGCGTCTGGAAGCGACGGTCTCCGAAGGGGATGTGAAAGCCGTGGCGGTGGGCGACCAGGTGCCGGTCGTCGTCGATGCAGTGGGCAATCAACCCTTAACCGGCACGGTCGCGCAGGTCCTGCCCGCGGGTGATCCTGCCACCCATACCTTTCTGGTGAAAGTCGACCTGCCTCCGACGGCAGGTGTAAAGAGCGGGATGTTCGGCCGCATGCGCCTGGAGACAGGCGTGAGTGAGACGTTGGCGGTGCCTGTATCGGCTCTGATCGAGCGGGGGCAACTGACCGGCGTGTACGTCGTCGGGGAGGACGGGATCGCCCATCTGCGTTGGGTAAAAGCCGGCCGTACGAGCGGCGGCTCCGTCGAAATCCTGTCCGGACTCCACGCCGGTGAACGGGTTGTGGCCGATGCCCGCCTGGGTGTGGACGGGGCGCGTGTGGAGTCCGCCGCATCGGTCGCGTCGCCGCCGAAACCGTGAGCCGCAAAACGGCAGGGTCAAGGCTAATAGTCCAAGGGCGATCGTGCAGAGCGCATTGCCGAATGACCGAGAGCCATTGACGAGCTGAGCATGACGACCCTCCCTTCTTCAAAGATCGGTCTCTCCGGCCGTATCGCCGCGCTCTTTATCGGCAGCAAGCTCACCCCTCTGATCATCATCGGCACACTGCTGCTCGGCTTCTTCGCCGTGGTCCTCACCCCGCGCGAGGAGGAACCGCAGATTGTCGTCCCCATGGCGGATGTCTTCCTGCCCTTCCCCGGTGCCTCGGCCAAGGTGGTCGAAGAGCAACTGACCAAACCCATCGAGCGTAAGCTCTCCGAGATCAAGGGCGTCGAGTACATTTATTCTCTTTCCAGGCCGGGGGGCGCGCTCCTGATCGTCCGCTTCTATGTCGGTGAGCCGATGGAACAGAGCCTGGTGGATCTATACGACAAGCTGATGTCCAATCAGGACCTGTTGCCACCCGGCGCGGGTCCGTTCCAGGTGAAGCCCAGCGACATCAACGATGTGCCGATCGTCACGATCACGCTCTCTAGCGCACGGTATTCGGAGTTCCAACTCCGCCGACTGGCTCAGCATGTTCTGGAGGAAGTCAAGAAAGTCCCGAACACTTCGGGCGGCTTCATCGTGGGGGGCGGCCGGCGCGAACTGCGGGTGCAACTTGATCCGAGCCGCCTGAAGGCGTACGGCGTCACCCCGTTGCATATCGCGTCCGTGATTCGGGGAGAAAACCTGTCCTTGCCGGCCGGCCGTTTTCAGCGTGGGAACCGGGATTACCTGGTGGAGACCGGCCGCTTCATCGGCTCGCGGGAGGATCTGGAAGCGCTCGTCGTCGGTGTCTCTGAGGCGCGGCCGGTGTATCTCCGTCAGGTCGCGGACGTGACCGACGGCCCCAGCGAGACGACGAGCTACGTGTGGTTCGGCAGGGGGGGAGCTGGGGCGGGGGAAGAAATGCCGGCTGTGACCGTGGCGATCGCCAAACAGGCCCGCACTAACGCGGTGACGGTGGCCCGAGACGTCGTCCGGAAGGTCGAAGAGCTGAAAGGGACGGTGCTGCCAGCGGATGTGCTCGTGACGGTCACGCGCGACTACGGCGAGACGGCAGATGAGAAGGCCAATGAGCTGCTCTGGCACTTGCTCATCGCTGTGGCGGCCGTGGTGGTCTTTTTGGGAGTGGCGCTCGGTCCTCGCCCCGCGCTGGTCGTCTCGATTGCGATCCCCTTGACGTTGGCCCTCACGCTCTTCGCCTCAATGCTAATCGGGTACACGATCAATCGGGTGACGCTGTTCGCGCTGATCTTCTCGATCGGCATCCTGGTGGATGACGCGATTGTGGTCGTCGAAAACATCTACCGGCACCTCATGCTTCGAAGGCTGCCACACCGAGAGGCGGCGATCCGCGCCGTGGACGAGGTCGGCAACCCGACCATCCTCGCCACCTTCACCGTCATCGCGGCTTTGCTGCCGATGGCTTTTGTCTCCGGCCTCATGGGTCCGTACATGAGGCCGATTCCCGTCAACGCCTCCATTGCGATGTTCTTCTCCCTGCTCGTGGCCTTCGTGGTCGTCCCGTGGTTCTGCCAGAAGTGTTACCGCCCTTCACCTTCCCCTTGGCCCAATGGGGAGAGGGCACCGGAGAGAGGGAGGGAAGAGGATTCGGCTCAAGAGCACGAGAGGGAGGTCTCCGGCCGAACCTACCAACTCTATCAGCGGCTGTTGTCGCCGGTCCTCGCGCACCCGTTCCTCGCGTTCGCCGTGCTGGCCGCCGTCGGTTTGCTGCTTATGGCCTCGCTCGCGCTCTTCTTCACGCGAGCCGTTGCGGTGAAGATGCTGCCGTTCGACAACAAGAGCGAGCTTGAGCTCGTGATCGACATGCCGGAAGGGACCACGCTGGAGGAAACTGCGCGGGTGACCAAGGCCCTCACCCGCTATGTGGCGACTGTGCCCGAGGTGCGCGACTATCAGGCCTATGTGGGGATCGCGTCACCGTTCAACTTCAACGGACTCATCCGCCATTACTTTCTCCGCGATCAGCCGCACCAGGCCGAGATCCAGATTAACCTCCTGCCGAAAGACCGGCGTACGGCGCAAAGCCACGAGATCGCCTGGCGCCTGCGACCAGCGGTGCAACGGATCGCGAAGGAATACGGTGCCAATGTCAAGGTGGTGGAAGTGCCGCCTGGCCCGCCGGTGCAATCGGTGCTGGTGGCAGAGATCTATGGCCCTGACTACGGGCGCCAGCTCGCGGTCGCGCGCGATGTGCGGCGCTTGTTCGAGAGCACGCCGGGTGTCGTGGATGTGGACGATTCCATCGAAGCGGACCAGGTCAAATACCGTTTCACGGTGGATCGCGCTAAGGCCGCGCTGGCCGGCATCCCGTCGCAGGATCTCATCGATACGTTCCGCATGGCGGTGGACGGTGCCGTGATCGGTCTGGTGCACATTCCCGCCGAGAAAGAACCCGTGCCAATCGTTCTGCGCCTGCCGCAGGCGGAGCGGACCGGACTGGAACACTTCGGCGAAATCGGTCTGAAGACTGCTTCGGGGGGGATCGTCCAACTCTCCGAGTTGCTCAACCCGGAGGAGACGCTCCAGGAGAAGACGATCTACCACAAGAACCAGAAACCCGTCGTCTACGTGACAGCCGATGTCGGCGGGGCCGGCGCCGAGCGAGCGGAAAGCCCGGTCTACGGCGTGCTGGGGGTGGGCAGACAGCTCGACGCCTATCGTCTGCCGGAGGGCTATGCCCTCGAGCAGCACTACGCATCGCAACCGTGGTCGGAGAGCCGGTTTGCGCTGAAATGGGACGGGGAGTGGCATATCACCTACGAAACGTTCCGCGACATGGGGATCGCCTTCGCCGTCGCCATGCTGCTGATCTATTTGTTGATCGTGGGCCAGTTTCAATCGTTCCTCACGCCGCTCATCATCATGGCGCCGATCCCGCTGACGCTGATCGGCATCGTGCCGGGCCACTGGCTGACCGGCTCCTACTTTACCGCCACGTCAATGATTGGCTTCATCGCGCTGGCGGGCATTATCGTGCGGAACTCGATCCTGCTCGTCGATTTCATTCGGCTCGAACAGGCGCAGGGCGTGCCGGTTGCGGAAGCGGTGATCCGGGCCGGCGCGATCCGCACCAGGCCCATTCTGCTGACCGCGGCGGCATTGATGGTGGGAGCCTTCGTCATCATTCTCGATCCGATCTTTCAAGGGTTGGCCGTTTCATTGCTTTTCGGCGTCGGCGCCTCGACGCTCCTCACCTTGGTGGTCATCCCGGTACTGTATTCCACGTTGATCGGGGAGCGTGCCCGCTCTGTTTTTCTTCCGCCAAAAACCGAGGACCATGATCGAGCGCCGGAACATGCCGGTCGGAGGCTGGAGCCAGCGGCAAGGCCGTGAGCGCGCGAGGGACATACGGGCTCGGCCTTATGGTATTCTGCGGCGCATTCAGCGGATAGCCGGAGGCGGGTGGCTAGGAGCAAACGGCTTCGAGCCCCTCGCTGCATAGTGGAGAAGAGGATAATCAAGGTAATCAATATTCAAGAGGAGGGTGGTATGTCGCGAAAGGGCATCTTCACCATCGTTACTTGCGTTGTGATCGGGGCTGCAAGCTCGGTCGTGGTTACCGGCGACCGGCACGCCCAAGCTTCGCCGGCCGCCGAGGGCATGCCGGGGACCGTGACGATCGACGGGATGACCGTCCCGGACATTGGACCATTGCCGACCGCCGTCCCGATGCCATCCGCCAATCTCACGTACCAGGCGAAGATCGAGCTGGGCAAACAGCTCTACTTCGACGGCCGGCTCTCCAAGAATAATGCGGTCTCGTGCGCGTTCTGTCATACGCCCGGCGCTGGGTTCGCCGACCCGCGCCAGACGTCCATCGGTGTGGACGGCAAGGTGGGGGGGCGCCAGGCCCCGACCGTGTACAACACGGCGTTCAACCATTTGCAGTTTTGGGACGGTCGCGCCCGCTCGCTGGAAGAGCAGGCCATCGGGCCGATTCAAAATCCGGTGGAGATGGCGGAAACCCATGAGAACGTGGTCAAGAAGCTCGGGAAGATCAAGGGGTATCGGGAGCAGTTCCGTGCTGTCTTCGGGACCGAGGTCAATCTACAGGGGATCGCCGAGGCGATTGCGGCCTACGAACGAACAATCCTTTCGACCAATTCCGCCTTCGACAAGTACGTGTTGGGCGACAAGACGGCGATGGACGAGGCGGCGGTGCGCGGCATGGCGCTGTTCAAAGGCAAAGCCCGCTGCATCCTCTGCCACAACGGCCCCAACTTCACCGATGGCAAGTTTCACAACCTTGGCGTCCCGCAAGTTGGGCCGATGAAAGAGGACCTGGGCCGCTACTACGTCACGCGGTTGGAGAAAGACAAAGGCGCGTTCAAGACGCCCACGCTGCGGAGCATTACGGAGACCGCCCCATACATGCACGATGGGGCGTTCAAAACGCTAGAAGAAGTGATCGACTTTCTCGACAAAGGCGGCGGGCCGAATCCCAACCTGAGCCCGCTCATCAAGCCGCTCGGGCTCACGGCCGAGGAGAAAGCCGACCTCTTGGCGTTTCTCAAGGCCCTGACCGGCGAGCCGATCAAATTCGAGATGCCCAAGCTACCGAAGTAGAACGTTTGAATCCTTTTCGGGGTCTCCTTCCTCTAACGAGCTATGTTGCCAGGCGGGATCGCGTACACACGGGATCCCGCCGTTCGTCTCACTCATCACCTAACAAGGAGGCCGTTATGAGGAATGGAGTGATCGTCGCTATGGCTATCGGTGTGTTCGGGTATGGCGCGGTCGCGCCGCAGCATGTCGGCGCCGAGCCGAAATCGCCGGTCGATGGGTATGACATCCATGTCCAAGCCCCGCACATGATGCACGACGGGACGGTCGGGGGCCCGTTTCATCACTACTGCAAGAGCGTCTCCGACAAAATCCTCCAGTGCCTGCTGTTCAAATCCACAGATCCACAGGCGCAACTGATCGGGGTGGAATACTTCGTGGCGAAAGAGCTCTCCCGAAAACTCCCGCCCATTAAATGGCACCGGCATTTCCACGATCACAAGGTGGAGATCGCAACCGGACGCGTTCAGGTGCTTGAGCCGGCGGACAAGGCCAAAGAGATTGCCGAAGCCGCATCTAGGACGGACGGCGTCATCTATCATCTCTGGCAAGACGGACAAGAATTCCCGGATGGGACGGTGACCTTCCCGCAGTCTCTTGGCCATACGTTCACCGGGCACAGCGAACAGCTTGTTTCCGCTCCGTAAGTCTAAGGTCCGTGCGTCGGGCAGGGCTGGACTTGCACGTCCTGCCCGTACGCATGGCGATCAATGCCAGAACGAGGGGTGGAACGGCCAATGAACAGGGTGTCGTCTTTTGAGGAGGGATGGAGAGGGAAAGAGGGAGCGAAGATATGAGCAATCGGCTCAGACGCGGCGTTGCGGTTTTTCTGGGCATCACTGGGATCGTTGCGGGGCCTACATGGGGAGCTGACCCCGAGGTACTAAGGCCGCGGGTCCCCGCTGATCAGATCGAGGCCATCCGGACCATCGTCAACCCGTTGACTGCGACTCCGGAGAACATCGAAAAAGGCAAGGCCCTCTATCACGGCAAGGCCTTTTGCGCCACCTGCCATGGGCGGGACGGAAAAGGGCTCGGAGAGATCCCGGGCCTGGTCGGCCGGCTACCGCGCAACTTTACGGACCGAGCCTGGCAGGCGGCAAGGAGCGATGGCGAACTGTTTTGGGTTCTCAAGAATGGCAGTCCGGGCACCGACATGGCCTCGTTTATTCCCCTTATTCTGACCGAAGAAGAAGCGTGGCAGGTGTTGCTCTATGTGCGCTCGTTCGGCGGGCGCTGACCTCGAAAGGAGGGGCAGCAAAAAGGGGTCGGGAGTCTTTTATTCCGCCGCGGATTGCAGAAAAGACTCCCGACCCCTTTTGTATTTCCCCCCCGCGTTTCCCTTCTTGACCCGCTGCTGCCTGAAGGACTAGGCTTGGGCGGCCTGAAAAGACAGGAGGTGTGGGGTGAAGGCTCGAAGGGGAGGCCCTGGCGATGGCGGGGAGTGAAGGCGCCGTTCTAGTCGTCGATGATGATGCGGAGATGCGGGAGTTGGTCCGGGATGTGCTCGCCGAGCGCGGCCACCAGGTGACCATGGCCAGCGGAGGCAAAGAGGCGCTTCAGCGGCTGGCCGAAGGAGACTATGCAGCCGTCCTGACCGACCTGCGCATGAAGGAGATGCAGGGGATCGAGCTGCTGGGCGAGATCAAACGGTTGTATCCCGATACCGGCGTGATCCTGATGACGGCCTTCGGATCGGTCGAGACGGCGGTTGAGGCGATGAAGCACGGCGCAAGCGATTACCTGGTCAAGCCGGTCAAAACCGACGAACTGGTCCGCGTGGTCGAACGCGTGTTGCGGGAAGCGGCCCTGCGGCGGGAGATTGCCCGTCTCCGACGGGAGGTGCACAAGGAGTATAGCTTCCACCAGATTTTGGGGAAGAGCAAACCCATGCAGGAGGTGTTCGACCTGATCCGGCGGGTCGCCGACAGCCCAACCAATGTCCTGATCACCGGCGAGAGCGGGACTGGCAAAGAGTTGGTCGCCAAGGCGATCCATTACAACAGCGACCGCCGCCATGCGCCGTTCGTGCCGGTCAACTGCGCGGCCATTCCCGAAAGCCTGCTCGAAAGCGAGCTGTTCGGACATCTGAAAGGCGCCTTCACCGACGCCAGGATGGACAAACGCGGGCTCTTCGAGGAGGCTCACACGGGGACGTTGTTCCTGGACGAGATCAGCGAGCTGCCGATCATGCTCCAAGCCAAGCTGCTGCGGGCGATCCAAGAGCGGGAGATCCGGCGGGTCGGCGCGACCAAACCGATCGCCGTGGACGTGCGCATCATTGCGGCGACCAACCTCCATCTGGCCGAGGAGGTGAAGGCGAAACGGTTCCGGGAGGATCTGTACTACCGGCTGAACGTGATCGAGATTCATCTGCCGCCTCTGCGGGAGCGGAGGGAAGACATTCCGTTGCTCGTGGAGGCCTTCCTGAAGAGGTGCGCCGAGGCGCGGGGCAAGCGGGTTCAAGGGGTGAGCGAAGCGGCGCTCGCCTTGCTGGTCGATTATGCCTGGCCGGGGAATGTGCGTGAACTGGAAAATGTGATCGAGCGCGCCGTGACCTTGAGCCGGGGTGACAAGATCGTGCCGGAAGATCTCCCCGCGGCGATTCAAGGGGCGCGGGGGGACCGCCGGATTCTCGACGAGGCGGTGGAACGGACGTTGTCGTTGGAAGAGGTGGAAAAGGAATACATCCTCCGGATTCTGGAGAAGACCGGTGGAAACAAATACCAGGCCGCGCATATCCTGGGGATCGATCGGAAGACGCTCTATCGCAAACTGGGTGAGATCGAGAGGAAGACGCGGGGGTAAGCTCATGGAGCTTCGGGCGAGTGACTCGCTCTACAAGCTCATCGTGGAAGCGTCACCGATTGGGCTTCTCTTGGTGGACGAGACAGGCACCATCGTGATGGCGAATCCCTGTCTGCTCGCCCAGTTCGGGTATCAGGAGGTAGAGTTAGTGGGGCAATCGGTAGAAGTGCTGCTGCCGGGATCGGCTCGGACGCTCCATCGGGATCGCCGGATCGACTATATGCACGATCCTCAAACCCGCCCGATGGGGCGAGGACGGGAACTCTACGGCCTGCGGAAGGACGGCACCGAATTCCCGGTTGAGATCGGACTGACTCCCTTCCGGGTCAACGGGCGCACGTATGTCTTGGCCTCTGTGGTCGATATCACGGAGCGCCGGCGTTTGGAAGAGCAGTTGCGCAGAACCGAGCGGATCGCCGAACTGGGCACGCTGGCCTCGGGCATGGCCCATGAGATCGGGACGCCAATGAACGTGATCCTCGGCCGGGCGGAGTATCTCTTGGAGCGGGTCACGGAGGAGCCGATCAAAAAGAGCCTACAGATCATCGTCGCGCAGGTCGAGCGGATTACGCGGGTGATGAACCAACTGCTGGCGTTCGCCAGGCGACGCCCAATCGAACGCCGGCCCCTCGATTTGCGTGAGACGATCGACAGCAGCCTGGAAATGTTTCATGAACGAATGGCTAAGCATGGGATTCGGGTCGAGAAATCCTTCCAGCCCGACTGTCCAAAGATCCATGCCGATGCGGACCAGATGAGTCAGGTGCTGATCAACCTGGTTATGAACGCCATCCATGCCATGCCAGGGGGGGGCACGTTGCGGGTCGCCCTCGGCTGGGCGGGCGAGACGGTCCGGTTGACTGTGGCCGATACCGGCCACGGGATCGCGCAGCAGGACCTCCCGAAGATCTTCGACCCATTCTTCACCACTAAAGAGGTGGGCAAAGGCACGGGATTGGGACTGACCGTGGTCAAGGGCATCGTCGGCGAGCACGGCGGCTCGATTCAGGTCGAGAGCGAACCAGGGAAAGGGACCATCTTCACGATCAGCCTACCGGTAAGCCAATAACAACAAATACCAAAACAAAATGCAAAGAGCGGACAGATGGTCGCGCATAGTTGATCGCTCCTTCCCTGGGCACTGTGGCATCCTGCGACATCCTTTCTCCCGCCGCTGAGGGGTTTTTCGCCATTGAGAGCAGCCACCCGAGGCGCCCGTGTGTCGGATTCAAACCGAATCTTAATGACTTATGTATGAGGCCGAGTCACTTGGTTGTGCTGTCTGGCAGGCCGGTCCAGTGGGCATGCCCCTTGCCTTACATTGGTACGAGGAGTGTTCTGCTCAAAAGGGCAACATCGTGCACGGAGAGAAGACAGTCGTGGTGCTTGTCGTCGAAGACGACCTGGATATGCGCAGCTTACTCTGCGACGAGCTGATGAGCGAAGGGTATCAGCTTCGGGAGGCCGCCAATGGGGAGGAGGCCCTCTTGGCGATCGCCACGGAGGTCCCGGATTTGATCCTGACGGATCTTAAGATGCCGTCGGGTGGATTGGAGTATGTGAGCCGGCTGCGGCAGGCTGCGCCGCGATGCCCGATCGTGCTTATGACCGCCTTCGGCGAGCAAGCGATTCGGCAGGAGGCGCTTGATCGCGGAGCCACGGTCTACTTCGATAAGCCGGTCCGCATTGCGGAATTAAAGGCGACGATCAGACGGTTGCTGGACCATCAGAGTGCATAAAACAGAACGAACCGTGAAGAGCCGGCAGCTCGAAGGGACGGCTGCCCGTGAGGCCGGCTTTTCGCGGTGGGCTATTTCTGTGGACAGGAGACCACGCACGTGGAGACGGCCGGGTTTCCGAAAGCCTCACCTGCAAGCGGCCCGTTCGTTGATGAGGTGTTGAACGCGCGAGTAGAGGCGCTCAAGCTGCTGGCCGACCATCTTCCCGATCGTGTGCGGGTCGTGGTGCTTGGTCCTGATTTGCGGATTGTCTATTCGAACGAGCCCGCCTGGACGCAGGCGGCCGGTTGCGATACCGAGCGGCCGGCTCTGTGCTACGAGATCATCGGCCGACGGGTGGTACGCTGTGCACCCTGTCCGGCTGTGCAGTCCTTCGCCACTGGCGAAGCGGCATCGGCGCCGGATGCGTCCGGCGCCGACTTTCCGTGCGGCATCAGTCGTGCCGTTCCGTTGAAATCCTCACATAACGAGACGCAGTCGGTTCTCGTCTTCCTGAATCCGCAGAAGGGAGCGGGTAAAGCTCCAATCCCGAACCGAGGCGTCGGCGATCTCGAGGGTCGAGAGGGAGAGGACCGGCTCGGCGAACTGATCGGCCGGAGTCTGGCGATGCGACAGGTGTTCGAGATGATTCGCCTGGTCGCGGACAGCCAAGCCACAGTGCTGCTCCAAGGTGAAAGCGGGACCGGGAAAGAACTGGTTGCGAAAACCATCCACCGGCTCAGCGCCCGCTGCGATCGCCCCTTCGTCGTCATCGACTGTGGGTCCTTGCCCGAGGCGTTGCTGGAGAGCGAGTTGTTCGGCCATGTCAGGGGCGCCTTCACTGGCGCGGTGTCGTCCAAGCGCGGGTTGTTCGAGGAAGCCGACGGGGGAACGATCTTTCTGGACGAAATCGCGGACACCTCCCTGCAATTCCAGGCCAAGCTGTTGCGGGTGCTGCAAGAGGGGGAGATTAAGCCGGTGGGGAGCAGCCAACGGATCAAAGTGGATGTGCGGGTCATCTCGGCCAGTAACAAGGATTTGCTTGAACAGGTCAAGGCGAAAGCCTTTCGCCAGGACCTCTACTACCGGCTGGCAGTCCTGCCCTTGTTTTTGCCGCCGCTCCGCGAACGGCGAGAAGACATCCCACTGTTGGTCCAGCATTTCGTGGCGATGTCCTGTAAACGGCACCGACAACCGGTCCGAACGGTGACATCCGACGCCATGCAGGCGCTGACAAACGCGCCCTGGCCTGGGAACGTGCGCGAGTTACAGCACGTGATCGAGCGCGCCATCGTGACCACCGGGGGCCCCGAGCTAACCTGCAAGGACTTCGTCAGCCTTGCCACGTTTCCTCCGGGCACCGACTTGCGAACCGTCTCGCGCAGCGCTGCCCAGCAGGCGGAGCGGGCCCGCATCCTCCAAGCGCTCCAGGAAGCCGGGGGCAACCGGGTCAAGGCCGCCCGCCTCCTCAAGATCAGTCGCGCCAGCCTCTATAACAAGCTGCATGCGTACGGGATCGACTGGGAGCAGGAAAAAGCATAGGAAGATGGCAACGGGAGGGATCCGGTCGTCAGAGCCGAGCATGCAAACTTTGCGCACCCCTTAGGCCCCTACGTTTGTCGTCCGTGCCTTCGTTCGCACAAACCAACCTGCAACATTTGAATTTCATTGAAGAAAGAAGCGGGAAGGGTTCTCGGCATTCTGACGGCATATCTGTTGCTCGACAAGGGGAGTGGGTAGTTTCTTGTTGTCTGGCACAATGGGGAAGCCCGGACCGTGAGACCCCTGACCTGTGCCCATTGTGGTCAAGTCCTAACCCATGCAATCTGGGACAAGCTAACGGAACAGGTCTACTGCGACCGGTGCATTCCTCCGCTCCCCGCAGTTTTAGAGCAGTACACCCGGTCTCACCGCGTGATGGACACGAGCTGTCGGACAGGGTGGGCGCGGAAACGATCCGATGGGTGAAGAAGACGAAAAGATTTTGGAACCCCTGGACCGCCCGTGCGAGTGTTGCGGGCGTGCTTCGCCGCGCCTGTTCTTCGATCACTGCAGCCAACTGTTGCTGTGCCCGCGGTGCTTCAAGGGCATGCGAGAACTCCGGTCTCGCCAACCCTTTCGTCAGTCAGCCTAACGGTAAGAAAGATCGGGTGATCTTGTGGGACGGAAGACCCCATACCAGATGCACCTTGCCGATGAAGAGGCAAAGCTCCGCTGGTTGATCACCCGCCAGCCTGGCAGTGTAGAACTCCGGTATTACCTACTATTTCTGTTGGTGGTGAACCGACGATACCTTCAGGCGGCCAAAGAGTGCGAGCGAATTCTGACGCATCGATCCGACGATGTGATTGCCCGAGCGTGGATGGCGGCTTTGGAAAGACGCTTGGCTCTCGAGCGGGTCCGTCGCGCGATTCGGCGGCGGCGGAAGAGCCGCGGCCATCGTTGTTGGGGGCATGTGTGCCGATAGTCGGCAGGAACGTGGTCGTTACCGACGCGACCGAGCCCTCTGCTGCCTCCTGGCACGATGAGCGTACGGGCGGCCCTTCTGCAAGGACCCAGTTTTTACGTCGGCGGTTCCGGCAGGGCGGACGGGACGTGCTGATGACGGAGGGGCAGTCGCAGCTTCAGGATTTCTGGTGTTCCCACAGTTCACGCAACGCCAAGTGTGAAACCAGATGATGCTCGAGAGCGAGTCAGACCCATAGGCTCGCCCCAAACCCTCATCCTTCATCATCAGTCCGCCGCACCGTCGACACGTCATCTCACGACGCCTTCGAAGGTGGATCGTTCTTCTCGGCCGCAGGAGTCATCTCGCCCTGCTCAGACTGGTGTGAAGAGAGTGCGCCCATTCCCCTTGGCATATGCAGCCGCTTCAGCACCTCGTGCTCTCCTTCCTTCACAAACTGGGCAGAGACCCAGTCTCCGACGATGAGATCAGCCAAGGTTTTGCGCTCATCGCCCGCTAGGATTTCGCTGTCTGGCCTGATATCCAAACGGCGAACCCGCTTGCCGTCATGCTCGGAAGGCTGAATCACGAGAGTGTGATGGACCAGGTCGAGCCCAACGAGGGTTCCCCGCAGCTTGTAAGTCCTTTTGACTGCCCGTTCTGGGAGTGCCTCAGCCGTCATGAGAGTGTCTCCTTTCTATCCATATTTCTATGAAGATGGGAAGCATAGAGCATGCCTTGGTAGCGGAGCAGGAGTGGTGTTCTCACGGGGGAGGACAGGAGTCGGTGGAAAACCCGAGGAACGAGGGGAGGAGAGCCCTGTGCATGAGCGAGAGCGCCGGTGTCTGATTCTCTCGTCACCGCAGTCCCCCCTGCGAGCGTGCAATCTTTGCAGGTGTGAGCACGGTTGCAAGCACAACGTCAAAGCGGGTGTGGGCAGGCCGGCGGAGCGGATTTCTTCAGGTTGGCCGATCGGTTATCTATGCGGATCGGCGGTGGGACTGATTATGCGCGGAAGGTATCAGAGTTGCTTCTCACCCTCTGAGAAGGCCGTCCGCTCGCCGAGGGGTCGGTTGCAGATACGGACCCCTGGATAGGCGAGTGAAGGCCGTCGTTCGAGGTGATGGCTGATCACAGTAACGGAAAACACCCAACCAAAGGGAGGGAGAGACCCAATGAACATCACGAATACCTCGGGGCCGGAACAGGCACCGGTGCAGTACTGCGATCGGTGCGCCCGGCGGTCGTCGACCCTGGTTCTTGATGACCTCAGTTTGCAGGAACTCTGTGCTGAGTGTCGGCGGGAACTGGCGCGATTGCGGGCAAGACACAGTCGGCCTGTCAAGACGGGGCGGTGATCCGGATCGAGACCTCTCGGCGACTGGCCCCATTCGCGGGGCTATACAGCGTAGCCCAGCGGTGTTAGCATACCGATGGGCATCACTCTAAGCCCGTCTGATCAGGATGTTCCGGCCTGTTCCCGAAACGACACTCTTTCGCGGGATTCCGTTCCGCCTGATCGCGTCCGTTCTCATCATCTTGGCGCTCGCTGTCTCCGTCATCCTCCTCTTCAGTTTGGAGCATGAAAAACTCCTCCTGCGGGGGCTTACGGAAGGCAAATCCGTTCCCACCGAGCTCTTTCCTGCGCTCTGGCAGTCGCGCCGCGATCTGATCGGGGTAACCGTCCTCTTGTTCCTGGTCAGCGCGATCGGCATCGCCGCCGTGATCACGTTTCAGCACTATCACAGTACCCGGCGAACCTTGGAAGAGGTGAAAGGCCTCGCACGGAATATCTTGCAGAGCATCCCAACCGGGGTGCTCACGGTGAACCGCGAGGGAGTCATCACGGCCGTCAACCCGACCGCCGAGGCGGTGTTCAAACGGTCGTCGGTGGACTTGCTGGGCCACTCCTATGAGACGGTCTTCGCCGAAGGCGAGACGATCCGGACGGTGCTTGACGAGGCGCTGCGGAGCGACCGGCATGTGAGTCAACAGGATTTGCCGTATGAACGGGGTGATGGGCTCGCGCGGACCATTCGCGTCAGCACGGCTGCATTGACCGGGGACGATGGCCAACTTGCCGGTGTCATTCTGCAGGCCCAGGATGTCACCGAGTGGCTGGCGTTGGAACGACGCGTCCGCGTCGCCGAAAAGCTTGCGGCCTTGCATACCTTGTCGGCCGGGGTGGCGCACGAACTGCGGAACCCGCTCAGCGCAATGGATTTGAATCTGCATCTATTGGAAGAGGAACTGAAGGAGAAAGCGGCGTTAGGGCCGCAGGCCGTGCATTATTTGCATGTGCTCAACGCGGAATGCCGGCGGCTGTCTGCGATCCTGGACGACTTTATGAAATTCGCACGGCCAGGAGCACCGAGCCTCCGTGAAGTGGATGTGAAGCACCTGGTCACGCACATTTTGGCGCTCATGCAGTTCGAGGCGGAGGAGCGCAGGATCCGCATCGAGCAGGTCATCGAAGAAGGTTTACCGCCCGTGCTGGGCGATGAGACGCAGATTAGCCAGGTTCTAGTGAATGTCGTGATCAATGCCTTTCATGCCATGCCAGAGGGCGGCGTCTGCCGGGTCAGCGCCCTCCGGCGCGAGGCTGACGGGAAACTGTGGGTCGAACTCTCCGTCAGGGACACGGGGGTGGGGATCAAGAAAGAAGAGTTGGCTCGACTGTTCGAACCGTTTTACACCACGAAACCGACCGGGAGCGGACTTGGTCTGGCGATCGCTTATCGGATTGTCCAGGACCATGCTGGCACGATCGAGATCACCAGTGAACCAGGAAACGGTGCGACGGTCGTGATGAAATTTCCGGTGGCCGTTGGCCGGCCTGAGGTGGTGACGGCGGGATCATGAAATCGGCGGCCGACATCCTCGTCGTGGACGACGAGATCAATATTCGGAATGCCCTGGTGACCATGCTGGGAAAGAAGGGATACCGCGTCTGCGGGGTCGGGACCGGGGAAGAAGCGCTCGCGCATCTGGAGGCAGACAGGGCGGATCTCGTGATCACCGATCTGAAGATGCCGGGAATCGGGGGCATGGAGTTTCTGCGCCGTCTGAAAGGCGCGTGGCCGGACACGGAAGTCGTCGTGATGACCGCCTACGGCTCCATCGATACCGCCGTGGAGGCGATGCGGCTGGGCGCCTATGACTATTTGACCAAGCCCATCGATCGCGAACGCTTTCCGGTGGTGGTGGAAAAGGCGCTTGAACGCCACTTTCTGGCGGCTGAAAACCAACGGCTTCGAGATCGCCTGGAGGTGCGGACTCGCTTCGAACAGATGATCGGTGCGAGCGAGCCCATGCAGCGCGTATACGAATTAGTCGATTTGGTGGCCGGAAGCGATGTGACCGTCTTGCTCACCGGGGAAAGCGGAACCGGCAAGGAACTCGTCGCCCGGGCGATCCATCACAAGAGCGCGCGGACGGACGGGCCCTTTGTCACGTTGAACTGCGGAGCCCTGCCGGAGAACCTGTTCGAAAGCGAGTTGTTCGGCTACGAAAAAGGGGCATTTACGGGGGCCATGACGACCAAGATGGGCCGTTTTGAGTTGGCCGACGGGGGGACGCTGTTACTCGATGAGGTGGGCGAGTTGTCCCTGAAATCTCAGGTTGACTTTCTGCGCGTGCTGGAGACCAAAGAATTCCGCCGTCTTGGTGGGACGAAACTGATCACGGTGGACACGCGGATTATCGCCGCGACCAACCGGAACCTCGAGGAAGCGGTCAAGCGAGGCGAATTCCGCGAAGATCTCTATTATCGCCTGAACGTGGTGCCCATCACGCTCCCGCCTCTGCGTGAACGGGCGGACGACATTCCGCTGTTAGTCGAACACTTTCTCCAGGAATTCGCCGCGCGGCACAACCGTGAACCCAAAGAGGTGTCACGTGAGGCGATGCGATTGCTGCGGCTGTATGCGTGGCCAGGGAATATCCGGCAACTGCGCAACCTCATCGAGCGGCTGGTCGTCACGGTGCGTGAAAAAATTATTCAGCCGCAGCATCTGCCGGAAGACATTCAAGCGAGCAAAGAAGATGCTCGGACCATGGTGATCACGTTGGGCAGCTCGCTTGAGCAGATCGAGCGGGAAGTGATCCGTCGCACCTTGGCCGAGGTGACGAATCACCGGGAAAAGGCCGCGAAACTGTTGGGCATCAGCCTGCGCGCGCTGCAATACAAGATCAAAGAATACGGCATCCGTGACTGACTGGTCCTGCTACCCCTTCTAAGCCTCCTGTTACCGCCCACCTGTGTCTCTGCAATTCTTGCGCAGCCCATGGGGCGGGGACGCGATCCGTTCTCACGTCCTCCTGCGTGGATAGTGGTAAGTCCTCGATATTCATTGAAGTGATCATCAGGCGCGGATTCGGCACTCTATCTGCAAGGGCGGGTGAGAGGCCGGACACCGCAGGTAAGCGAAGAGGAGGGCATCCCCTATGAACCAAACCGATTTCCGTTCGAGCGTGGTGGGCCTCATTGGAGGCCTGGGGATAGTGCTTGTGGCTGCCTGTGCCCAACCCCCCACCGAGCGCCTGGAGGCGGCACAGAAAGCCGTGGAGGCGGCACGCTCCGCCGGGGCTCCTGAGTATGCCAAAGAGGACTTCGCGAAGCTTGAACAGGAATTCGCCCTGGCGAAGGAGGAATTGGCAAAACAAGAGAAAACCATGGCGATATTCCGGTCCTATGCCGACGCCGACCGGATGCTGACCCGCGTGGCCGAGGAAGGCAAACACGTGGAGACCAAAGCTGCCGCCAACAAGGAGGCCGCGAAGACGGCTGCGCTGGCGATGGAGAAGGAGGCGCAGCAAGCGGTGGCGACGGCCAAGGAGTTGGCGGCGAAGGCGCCGGTTGGCAAGGACCGGGCTGCGGTGGAGTCCATCAAACACGATCTGAGCGGCTTGGAAGAAAGCCTTGGGGCGGTTCACCAGCTCATCGAGAAGGGCGACTACGCAGGCGCAGAAGCACAGGCCAAATCGATCAAAGACAAGGGAGCCGCGGTCTCCAATGAGATCCAGCAAGCTATTGAGAAGAGTAAGAGCGGGAAAAAGATTGCAAGTCGCAAAGGATAGTTCAGCGTCGCTGTCGACCGGCTGTGCGCTTGTTGCTGCCGACAGGTTCCAGGGCAAGGGCCATGAGGCTAGATGAATCCTATGAGGCAGCTCGCCATGCGAAACCAGTGCGGTGCCCGCGATGCCGGCGGGCAGCCTTGGTGCTCCTTTATGACTCGTGGGCTGTCGGGATGGTCTGCACCCATTGCCACGATGCCCTGATGCGTGTTCGCAGAGAGGCCGCGGCGATCGCCAGGGACCTCCGGGACGCTGTAGTGGGCAAGACCAAGCCGATGCGTTGTCCCCGGTGTGGGCGACTCGCACCGGTTTTGTTGTTTGATTCGGAAACCACCGGCATGGTCTGCCGTCGCTGTCACGAACAACTCATGGGCTCGCGCAGAACGGCGGTGGGATTCGCTCAGCGCCTTTCGAATTGTCATGGCTCCCCAAGTCAAGCCCGGTCTCTTTGAAATGGTGCTGCTGGCAGGTGCGGTGGCGGCGGCCTTGGCGTACTTGGTTTCTGAATCCGCCTTTTCGCTGACCATTGTCTCGGTCGCTGTCCTCGCCATCGCGGCGTTATTCCGTGACACCCTTCGCTGAGGGGCCTGGCAGATACCGGTGTGAATCGACACGCGTCACGTCCAGCCGCCATGGCGTGAACAAGAGCCCAAGCACAGACGGCGCTGGCCATGCGGGGACCGGCTCAGGCAATGGGATTCGATTAGGAGGCACACATGGTGAGCAAGCACACAAGAAATCGTGGATCACAGGTAGGAAAATTGGAGATCGTCTGCGCGCTGCTCGCGGTCGCAGCGGTAGCCGCTAGTGCGGTCTGGGGGCTCCAGCTCAATCTCCTCATTGCGCTGATCATGCTGGTCGCCGCGTATTCCGTGCTCCGGGATGTGCGCTTGCTCTGGCGTTTGAACCAACAGAGTCGCGAGAGCGAGGCCGCGGCGGACCGCCTGCATGCCATGGGGAATCCCGCGAGGGTGCAGTTTCTGCAGGTCGGAAGCGAACGGGCAGCCTCAGCGGACCGATCTGCCCCACCGGTCTCATCTAACCCTCGGTAGTTCTTCATGAGTCACGGACCACCCCTGCTGATCTTTGTGGCATAGACTTTGCCAAATAGGGGATCCCTCTAAGAAGAAAAGCGCCCAGAGAACGACGGACAGCAGAGGCGCCGATCATCAGCGAACTGTTTGAGCCGGGAGGAACATCCAGTGAGCGACGGGACGAAGAAGAATGCCGAGATGAAAAAACATGCCGATCGGATTATCGACGTGGGTCCGGCTGGGTTTCACCCACCATCGGCGATGGAGATGGGGGTGACGATTCCTGATTCGGGATTCGGGCTGCTCTATGGACGGTGTGCGCCGGAAGACGAGGTGATCGCGGAGGCCGCGCGACAGCTCTTCACGCGGAAGAATCCGACGATTTTCCCCGGCCCCCTCTATTTGTGGGCGTGGCATCCCGACTGGATGGCCAAAGGCCAAGCGCTCTTGCGGCTGGCTGCCGAAATCCCAGGCGTCATGATCATTCCAATGCCCGACTACCGCCCGAAGTATCCGAAGATCGATCCCGAGGAAGCGATCAATCCCAATCATCCTAACCTGACGATCTGGGCGAACAAGATCGAAGTGGCGCTGTTTATCGGGATTCACTGCCATTATGCCAATCTGGCACTGCGGATGGTGCGGGCGGGAACGAACTGCCTCACCATCGCCTTTTGCCATGATATCCACGAGGATGCCATGGTCAGCTTGCAGGATTTGGATGTCGCGAAGATGGACTCTATCATCGCCATCTTCCGCAAGGTCCGCAAAGAACTCGGAATCCCCATGCCGACCGACGGGAAAACGGTCCGGTTCACCGGAGTGCAGAGGCGGGCCAACCAAGGCGTCGAATGGGTCAACCCATTGGTGGCGTAGGAAGAGCGGACATCGGTCGGTTGGCTACGACACGAGATTCGGAATGAACTCGATGGGAGAGCGAGAAACAGGGAAGCGGCAAACGCCGTTCTCGCTGGGACCGGATCCGCCACAAGAGCAATCGAGCACGACCGAGGAACGGCAGAGCCAGCTCCAGCGGCTGCAAGAGACGGTCACGGTCTGCCCGACTGATCTTGGGACCCGCTGCGAGCTGGCGACCCTGCTGGAAAAACTGGGTCAGCCGGTGGAGGCCCTGTGTCATTGGAAGGCAGTCCTGGCTTGCAATCCGAACCATCTTGAAGCCTGGGAAGGTGTCGCGCGTTGCAGGGAAAAGCTGGCGCAGGCGCTTCAGCGCCACGTGCTGAAATGAAAGCGGGGAGGCGATGCCGACGGCGTGGGGAACTGTGGAGAGCGTGGTCGATCATCGGGATGGTTCCGGCAAGATCGGAATCAGGACGAGACAGAGTCGGCACGGTGAACTCAGCGTCTCTGTCGCCGTTTCGGCCAGGACGCTCATCGCCAAGGGGATCCGGTGCACCACCCTGGCGGACATCCGGGTCGGTGAGTTCGTAGAGTGGACCTCTGAGAGCACCCATCACGGAGGGGAAGCGGAGTCCGTGTACGTCCGGCCGGAACCGGAAAGGGGGCAGCGAGTCACGTTCGGCGTAGGCCGTGAACGGGCCGGGTTCGGCCTGTGTGGCGGTGTGAAGCGCTGAGGTGCTCGTTTGAGCACGAGCGGAGAAAAAGGGAGGAGGAGCATGGCGGCGAAAAGACAGGCGACCGCAAAGAAAGCCGTGAAGAAAGTTTCGGGGGGCAAGAAGAAGAGGAAGCAATAGCACCGAGAGCCTACGGGAGGATATGGCTATGGACATGCTCATTGTCCAGCTTCCCAGGGGACGCACGGCCGTGGTGCGTTGGAACGCAGAGACTGGCCTGGTCACGACGAATCATCCGGGACTGCGGGTGACGGCGCTCAGAAACGGAGTCAGGGACTTCAGCGGGGAACTCGTGCTCCCGCATGCAGGGCGAAAGTTCTTGTCGGCGCTCTATGACGCGCTATTCCTAAGCGGCTATCGGGTGCGGTGGTGCCGGACCGTGGGGGAGTCTGACCGTTTGGCGGCTTCACCGGAATAGGAGATCGCAGGAGGGAGTGCCGTGCCCCCTTTCACGGCTTGGCTTCCCGCGCGGCGGGACCATGAATCCGACCTTGTTCTCGTGCTCGCGGGAGAGGGCGTTGTAGGACTGAAAGAAGGTCTCTCTGTGCTCAAACAGGCTCTGATCGCCGAAGGGTTCGACGTGATGGCGCAGAAAGGGCGTGTGGACGGGGAAGGGCGGCGCTCGACCGTTCGCTTGCGGGTGTCGACGGAACCGGTCACTTCGATGGGAGCCGGGTGCGACGTGTTGGCGTGCTTGGACGAGGGGGTCTCTGAACTGGCCCCCTATGGCCTGGCGCGCGGGAGCGTGCTGGTGTGCGATCAAGCACACTTGGCGAAGTTGTCGGTAGCGGCGAACGAAGCGGGCGTGATCACGTACCCTGTGCCGTTTGCCGATCTCGGCCGCCAAATTGGGAAGAGCTTCTCGGGGAAAGGGCTGATCGCTGCGGGCGTGGTGGCGCGGCTCTTGGGCCTGCCGCGGGAAATTGTGTGCAACCGGGCGGCCATCGACTTCCGCCGCCGGTATGTGGATGTTGGGTTCAGGTATGCGGAGGAGTATCTCCCCAAACGAGATGTCTTTGCCCTCGAGCCGCCCCAAGCGGCCTTGCCCCGGGTGATGCTCGATGCCCATCAAGCAGTGCTGTTGGGAATTGGGGTGTCGGAGTGCGGGTGCGGCTCGGCTTGCCTGTCCGCGTGCGGGCGCTCGCCCAACGAGTGGGTTGCCGCGCACGTGCGTGGGGCGCGGCAGGTGGTCTCTTCTCTCAAGAACAGGAGATTCCCGGGAGTGACCGTCTATCGCGGCTTGAAGGGACGGACGATGGTGATGGTGGGCGCCGATCCGACCGAGGCGCTGGCGGATGATGCTGTGGATCGGAACCCGATCGTCCTTGTCGCAGCCGATCTGGTCGATGCGGTCCGAATGATGGTGATCGCCCCGCGCCTTGTGCGGGACCAGACTAGAGCAGTCTGGGTTGCAGTCGACGAGATGCTGGCGGGCCGAACACAGAGTGTGCCTGTCCACGCGTTCAAGCAGGTGGTGCAGTGGCAGCAGCCATGCCACGCTGTGAGCTCCGCCGAGCCTGTACAGTGGCCACTGTCCGTGGAGCGGGACGGCGAGCCAGGCGCCGCTGTCGGATATGTGAGCTGGGGAGCGGCGCAGGGCGTCGTCCGTGAAGCGGTGACGCTGTGCCGGAGCTTCGGACTGGCCGTCTCCGCGCTCTATCCGAAGGTGTTGAACCCGGCACCGGTCGACGAGATCCGCTCCTTTGCCGCGTCGGTCGGGCGCCTGGTCGTGGTGGAGCCCGGGCGGTCCCGGCGCTACACGAACTGGGTGGCGGCACAGACCGGGCTCTCTGCTTCGACTGTCGAGCCTGAGCCGGGAGTAGCCCTGACGCCGATGGATCTGTTTATGCGGGAGGGCCTTGGGGCGTAGACGCGCAATAACCAAAGAAGGAGAACGTGACATGAAGCCCTATGAAATGACAGTCGGTCCGGAGGGCTATCTTCCTCCGGCGGTAGCGTCAAGGGGGATCGTCCTGCCCTCCAAGGGGGAGGGGCTGGTGATGGGGCGGATCGTGCCGGAGCAGCAGGCGATTGAAGAGGCAGCACGGCGACTCCTCGCAGCCAAGAACCCCACCCTCTTTCCCGGTCCGCTCGTCTTATGGGCTTGGAATGAACAGGCATCCCGCGAGGCCAAGGCGGTGAAGGCGTTGGCCGAGGCGGTTCCGGCCAGGATCATCCCGATGGCGGATTATCGGCCGAAATATCCCAAGATCATCCCGGAGCGGGAAATCAATCCCAATCATCCCAATCTCACGATCTGGAAGAACAAGATCGATGTGTGTCTGTTCGTCGGAGTCCATTGCCACCAGTCCAATATTGCACTGAAGATCATCCGAGGCGGAACCAGTTGTTTCACAATCGCGCTGTGTACGTTCAATGGGGACGACGAGGCGCACGTGACGATCCGCGATTTGACGGCTGAAACAATTCAGCGTATTGTGAAGGCGGTGGAGCGATTGAAGGGGACGAAGCCTCCTGCCGGGTCGGACGGGCGGTTCTCGTCGATGGGACGGGCATAACACATTCAGTGAGGACAAACGGAACTGGCAAGAGCGCTTATGAGGTGTTGCGAGGAGGGGTACTGATGGGAGTGTTTGCACGAGCCGTGTGTGTAGCAGTGATCAGTGGCATGGCAGGGGCGGCATTGGCCTACGAAGAAGTTCCGGTGCCGGAGGGAGGCGCCGTCGTTGGCACCGTGATCTTCGATGGAAAGGTCCCCAAGCCGAAAGGCTACAACCTCACGACCTTGCCCGATCCGTTGTATTGCGGCCGCATTTCCGATGGACAGGGCTGGCGTATTCTGCAACCGTTCAACGTCGGGCCCGCAGGCGAGTTTCGCGATGTGGTGGTGTACCTGGAGGGAGTTGACAAGGGCAAGCCCTTTTCCGACCACGGCAGTCCCGAAATCCAGGCGAAAGATTGCCTCTTCCTCCCGTTCACCACGGTCGTGCGAGACAATCAATCGGTCACTGTGGTCAATATGGACCCGGTCATGCACGACATTCAGGCCTATGAAACCTCGCACTTGGGAGCGCGCGTGCTGTTCAATGTGCCGCTGCCGATGAACCCTCAGCATCCGAGGAACTTCAAAGATCGCAGTGAGGCCGCCCTGTACCATAAGCACTTAGCCGGTGCACCCATGAAGCAATTGGTCAACTTGAGCAAGGGCCGGCGGATCTTCGTCATGCAATGCGGCTTCCATGCGTACATGGAAAGCTGGGGGCTGGCGGTCCAGAACCCGTATTATGCGAAGACCGACGAACAGGGTCGGTTTACCATCACGGATGTGCCGCCGGGCACCTATACGTTGGCCGTTTGGCATCCGTATATTCGAACTGTGATCACACAAACCGTGACCGTCGGTCCCAAACAGACGGTTGAAACCCGCCTGGTGGTCCCGGCCCCGACGGGTCGGCTCTATGCCAACGAAGTGTTGGACCATCCGTACAACCGCTACAGCGTGACGGAAGAGGTGAAGAAATCCATCGAGCCAATGGTGGAAACCCAACGCCATTGACCCGGCCAGCCTGTTATCGCGAGGAGCGGGAGCGTTCGGTGCCTTCATTGGTGGAGGAGTTGTCTGTGCCCTCCGGCAATGACCATGCGCTTCTCATGAGCATTCATCCGTTCGTGCCGATCCTGGTTCGGTCAAACCGATAGGACGCTGTCCAACCCCATGCTGAACCTCTTGTGGTTGATGCTCGGGTGCTATGCGCTCGGCATCCTGTCACCTCTGTGCGTGAGCCGTCCGCTCGCGCAAGCCCTGGCCGCTCACCTGTGTGCCGGTGCTGCAGCCGGAATCGGGGTTGGGCTCGGAATCTGGGGGCTGCTCTCTGCGGGGCCGCTCACCGCCGCGATTGAGTCGTCACTGCCGCTGCTCACCTTTGCCATCAGGCTTGATCCCCTCGCCTCGTTCTTCCTGCTCACCATCTCGCTCGTTGCTCTCGCCGTTTCGATCTATGCGATCGGCTACGTTCCGCACATCCGGGGCGGTGCCTCTGCGAAAGCGCTTGGCGCACTCTACAACGCCTTCGTCGCTTCGATGACGCTGGTCGTCTTGGCCGATAACGGCTTTTTGTTCCTGATCGTCTGGGAGCTGATGTCCCTGCTCTCCTATTTCCTGGTGGTGACGGAGCATGAACAGGCGGATGTGCGCTACGCGGGCTTGTTCTACCTGATCATGGCACACGTTGGCACCGCCTTCATCCTGCTGGCGTTCCTGCTGTTCTTCCAACAGGCCGGGTCGTTCTCGTTCGACGCGTTCCGGCATCTGGGGAATGCTCTGCCGGAGGGGATGAGAACCCTTGCTTTTGCGACGGCGCTGATCGGTTTCGGCGCCAAGGCCGGCATTGTGCCGCTCCATGTGTGGCTTCCTTACGCCCACCCGGCCGCGCCCTCGCATGTCTCGGCGCTGATGTCCGGAGTCATGATTAAAACGGCGATCTATGCGCTGCTTCGCGTCTGGTTTGATTTTCTCGGCGGACAATTCCCCTGGTGGTGGGGGGGCGTGGTCCTTGTCATCGGCGCGGTGTCGGCCCTGTTGGGTGTCATGTACGCGTTGATGGAGCATGACCTCAAAAGTCTGCTGGCCTATCACAGCGTCGAGAATATCGGGATCATCCTGCTGGGGATCGGCGCGGGCATGATCTTTCAGGCATACGGGCTCAAGGAGTTGGCTGCCCTGGGTGTGCTGGCCGGGCTCTACCATACCGTCAATCATGCGGTCTTCAAGGCGCTCTTGTTTCTAGGAGCCGGTGCGCTGCTCTACGCGACCCATACGCGCAACTTGGAAGAATACGGGGGCTTGCTCCGCCGCATGCCGTGGACGGGGCTGTTTTTCCTCGTCGGAGCGGTCTCCATCTCGGCGTTGCCTCCCACGAACGGGTTCGTCAGCGAGTGGCTCGTCTTCCAGAGCCTGTTTCTCAGTTTTCAGATTCCGGTGGTGCTGCTGAAACTGGTGCTGCCGCTCGCCGCGGCGATGTTGGCTCTCACAGGGGTGTTGGCGCTCACCTGCTTTGCGAAGGCGTTCGGCCTTTCGTTTCTCGCTCTGCCCCGGAGCCCCCATGCGCGGCGTGCGCAAGAAGTGCCGGGGTCTATGCGCCTCGGCATGGGAGCGCTGGCTACGATGTGCGTGCTGCTGGGGATCGGGGCGATGGGTGTGGTTCCTCTGTTGGACAGGGTCGTCGCTCCGTTTGCCGGGGTCGCGATCGGCAGCAAAGTGGTGACGCTCGAGGGCTGGGCCTTGGCACCCGTGAACGTGGAGTTTTCCAGCATCTCTCCTCCGGCGCTCGCTCTCGGATTGATTGCCTTGTCGCTCCTGGGGCTCGCGCTGGTGGCGGCATTCGGCGGCCTGGCAAAGGCGCGCTATTACAAGACCTGGGGGTGCGGGATCAACCTGACGCCCCGCATGGAATACACCGCGACCGGGTTCGTCCAACCGATCAAACAGGTGTTCAGCGCGATCTATCGGCCTACCGTGAAATTGGAGACGGAGATGCTCGAAGAATCCCGCTATTTCGCCAAGCGGCGCCGGTTCGAGTTCCGGATCGAGCCGGTTTTTCAGAAGTATCTCTACGACCCGGTCGTCCGGTTCGTGTCAGGCGCGGCCGACCGCCTACGGATCGTCCAGGCCGGAAGTCTCCATCTCTACCTGACCTATATTTTCGTGACCTTGGTCGTGCTGTTGCTCGTTGCCGTTTAGAAGATGGTTCGTCCGGATGAACCCAATTAAATAAACCAGACGAGCCAAGTTGCCATGCTGCAAGCTGTCGCCCTGGTCATCGCTCAGGCCCTCGTCTTGCTGGCCGTTGCTCCGTTCGTCGTAGGCCTTATCCGCAAGGTCAAGGCGCGCCTGCAACTGCGCCGGGGGGCGAGCGTCTTGCAACCCTATGCCGATCTCGCCAAGCTCTTTCGCAAGCAGCCGGTCATCTCCACCTCGACGTCATGGATCTTTACTGCGACGCCGTACCTCGTCTTCGCCTCGATGCTTGCGGCCGGTCTCTTGGTGCCGGTTTTCACGTCCAGGATTCCCCTGAGCTTCGCGGGGAACATCATTGCGCTCGTGTACCTGTTGGCACTAGGGACCTTCTTTCTCATCTTGGCCGGCCTCGACGCGGGGTCTGCCTTCGGCGGGATGGGCAGTAGCCGGGAAGCGATTGTGGCCTCGCTGACCGAGCCGGCTATGATCATAGCCATCTTCGCCATCGCGCTGACTGCTGGGTCCACGAATCTTTCCACCATCGTGCACAAGACCGCCTTGCTCGAAGGGATCGTGACCGATCCCTCGCCGCACCTGATGGCGCTGGCGGCGCTGTTCATCGTGGCCATCGCCGAAACCGGCCGGGTGCCGGTGGATAATCCGGCGACGCACCTAGAACTGACGATGATCCATGAAGCCATGATTCTGGAATATTCGGGCCGGTACCTCGCGCTCGTGGAGTGGGCAGCCTGGCTCAAATTGCTGGTGTTCCTCACGCTGATCGCGAACGTGTTTGCCCCCTGGGGGATCGCCACCCGGATGGAACCGATCGCGCTCACGGTCGGTCTCCTGGCCTATCTGACGAAGGTCTCCGCGTTGGCGGTGGCGATCGGCGTCCTGGAGTCCATGTTCGCCAAGCTCCGGCTGTTTCGCGTGACGGAATTTCTGGGCGTCGCGTTCATCCTGGCGCTCCTGGGCATGATCTTCTTCTACGTCCTGCGAGGGTAACGTGTCACACATTTCTCCCGAGATCGGCTCGCAATTGGTGGATCTCTGCTCCGCTCTGCTCCTGCTGACCTGTTTCGGCATCGTGGCGCAGCGGAGGCTCTCGGCCTGCGTGGACTTGTTCGCCCTGCAGTCGGCGTTTTTGGCGGTGACCGCGACCCTGGTGGCATTTCTCACCGGCATCCACCACATCTATGTCGCAGCCGCGCTCACGGTCGTCATCAAGATCATCGTGATCCCGCGCATTCTCAAACAAGTCATCGAGCGATTGAACGTGACCCGCGAGCTGGTGATGAACGTGAACATCCCGGCCGGATTGCTGGTTTGCGGCGGGCTGGTGATGCTGGCCTTCTCCATCTCCCAGCCCATCATCCCGTTGGGTTTCCTGCTGACCCGGGATTCGCTAGCTATCGCGCTGGCGATCGTGCTGATCGGCTTCTTCACGATGATTGCCCGCAAAAAGGCTGTCACGCAGGTGATCGGCTTCCTGGTCATGGAAAACGGCCTGTTCCTTGGTGCCACGGCGGCTGCCTACGGCATGCCGCTGATCGTGGAGTTGGGCGTGTTCTTCGATGTGTTGGTCGGCGCCTTGATCATTGGAATCTATACCCATCGGTTGCAGGACGCCTTCGACAGCGTGGATACGAGCAAGCTCACGATCTTGAAGGAGCAGTGAAACATGGCGTGGCCCCTTGTCCTCTTGGTCGCGGCCCCTGTCGTCACGGGGGGCGTCAGTCTTCTCCTCAAAGACCGTCGCGCTATAGACGCCCTTCAGTGCGCGCAGGCCGGCGCGCTTTTATCGTCAGCCGTTCTGGTGGCAGGGAGCGTGGGCTCCGATGGCAGTGTGTCGGCAGGCATCTTGTTGCAGGCCGACGCGTTGAGTGCCTGGCTTGATCTGATCATCGGCGTGGTGGGGAGCACCGGAACGGTGTACGCGCTCGGCTACATGGGCGAGGAGATGGACCGTGGTCATCTGTCCGCAAGGCGCTACCGACGGTTCTTCTGTCTGTTCGATCTGTACCTTGCAGCCATGCTCGCGGCGGTCAATCAGGAAAACATCGCGCTCATGTGGATTGCAGTCGAAGGATCCACGCTTTCCGCCGCGCTGCTGATCGGCTTCGAGCGCAGCAAGGCCGCCTTGGAGGCCGGCTGGAAGTATGTGATTTTGAGCTCGGTGGGCATTGCGCTGGCGCTCTTCGGGACCATCCTCGTCTACTATTCCTCCGAACATCTCCTGGGGGTGTCGAGCGAAGCGCTTCGATGGCCCCAATTGTTTCGCGTGGCGGAGGGGCTGGATCCGACCGCCATCAAGGTGGCGTTTATCTTTGCCGTGATCGGCTACGGAACGAAGGCCGGCGTGGCGCCAATGCATACCTGGCTGCCGGATGCGCATGCGGAAGCGCCGACGCCGGTGAGCGCCATGTTGTCGGCGAACATGCTGGCGCTGGCGGTCTACGCGATCCTGCGGTTCAAGGCAGTGACGGACCGAGCGGTGGGACCGGCGTTCAGCGGCGGTCTTCTGGTCGGGCTGGCCCTCGTCTCACTGGCCGTCGCGGCAGCGTTCTTCCTCGTGCAGCGCGACTACAAGCGGCTGTTCGCCTATTCCAGCATCGAACACATCGGGGTCACGTTGTTGGGCTTCGCCGTTGGTGGAGTCGGAACCTTTGCGGGGGCCTGGCACCTCATGAATCATGCCTTGGCGAAGTCTACGGCCTTCTATGGCGCAGGGCTGGTTTTCCTGCGGCACAACCACAAGGAGATCGGGCGGGTGACGGGCCTGCTCGGTCAGATACCCCTGGCGGGCAGCGCGATCCTGGTCGCCGGCGTCGCGCTGGCGGGGCTACCGCCGTTCGGACTGTTCGCGAGCGAAGTCTTGATCGCGGCCAGGGCCTATGCGGCGAAACCGGCATTGGCCGCCGTGTTTCTGCTTCTCCTCGCGTTGGCGTTCGCAACCTTACTGAATCAGGTGTTTCGCATGACGCTGGGCTCGCCAGGGGATGCGGGTCGTGCGGTGGGGGCTCGATGCCGCCTGCTCACCGGCCTCGCCATCACAATCAACGTGGCGTTGCTGGGAGCGATCGGCCTCACTGTGCCGCCTGGGCTTGAGACTCTGCTCAGGGCAGTCGTGTCAATCCTGACCATGGAGGCTCCGTGATGGGGACAGGTGCGGCTTCAGTGGCCGTCCTACTCGTGGCGCCGCTGCTTGCGGCAGCCCTCAGTTTGCTCACCAGGCGAGCGCAGGTGCTGCACGGACTGAACCTGGCGACGATGAGCGCGTTAAGTATTGCCGAGATGGCCGTGGTGCAACACATCTTGGCACGGGGATCCTTCACCACGTTCCGAGGTCTCGTCTATCTCGATGCGTTGGCCGCCTTCATCCTGTTGATCATCGTGGGCATCGGGCTCACCGGCTCGCTCTATACCTGGTCCTACCTTGACGAGTACGTGGCGCGGGGGACGATCGCGCCACGGCGGCTCAGCCGGTTCTTTTTCCTGTTTCATCTGTTTCTCTTCGCGATGATCGCCGCGACGACGGCGAACAACCTCGGCGTGCTCTGGGTCGCTGTCGAAGGGACCACGCTGGCCACCATCTTTCTCATTGCGTTCTTCCGAACGCGTGAATCGCTCGAGGCTGGCTGGAAATATCTAATCCTCTGTTCGGTCGGGATCGCGCTGGCGCTGTTCGGGACGGTGTTGACCTATTACTCGTCGGTGCGGGTCTTAGGAGATGTCAGCGCAGCGCTGAACGTGACCACGCTTCAAGAGGTGGCCGACCAACTGGATCCCCATGTGCTCAAGCTCGCCTTCATCTTCATCCTCGTCGGCTACGGCACGAAGATCGGCCTCGTGCCCATGCATACTTGGATTCCGGAGGCATACAGCGAAGCGCCCGCGCCGGTTACGGCCATGTTGGCCGGTGTCTTGGAGACCGTCGCGGTCTATGCCGTTCTCCGCAGCAAGACCGTGATGGACCATGCGCTGCCGGAGGGGTTTACGGGCAACCTGCTGGTGTTCTTCGGTCTGCTCTCGTTCGTCGTGGCTGCGCTCTTCATGTTGGTCCAGCGGGACTACAAGCGCCTGTTTGCGTACTCGAGCATCGAGCATATGGGCGTGGCGATGGCAGGATTCGGAGTGGGTGGCCCAGCCGGCTCGTTCGGCGGACTCTTTCACCTCCTCAACCATGCGTTGGCCAAGTCGTTGGCGTTTTTCTCAGCCGGCAACGTGCGTCGCCGGTACGCGACCCGGGAGATCGACCAGGTCCGCGGACTGGCAACCGTTCAGCCGGTGACGGCAACCGCCATGCTGGTCGCGAGCCTGGCGCTGGTCGGGATGCCGCCGTTCTCCATGTTTGCGAGTGAGCTCATGGTCGTTGCGGCGCTGGTGAACCAACAGTTTGCCTCCGATACGCTGCACCTCGGCCGGTTCCTGACCGTCACCGTGACCGACGAGATACGCGGCCTTGCGGTCGTGACGTTCTTCCTCGTGTTCGCCGTCGCTTTGTTCGGAGGGTTCATCTGTCGCGTCATGGCGATGGTCTGGGGAACCCCGCCCGATGGAGTGAAGCGGGGTGAGGGATGGGAGGTGGGGCACGTGTCATTGGTGGTGACAATCGCAATCCTGGTCGGGCTTGGGGTGACGATGCCGGATCCGCTCAAAGGATTGGTGGATCGAGCGGTCTCCCTGTTGGTGAGGTCATAAGGCGATGGCAGACGCAAAGACGGCGGTCGCGTTGTTGCAACAGGCGTTTCCAAGCGCGGTGGTGGGAATTGGCGAGGTTCACGGCACGCCGCTCGTTCGCCTACAAGCCGACCAGGTGCCCCTGGTTGCGCACTATCTGCATACCAAGCCGGACCTGCGCGGCAGTTTGTCGCTTCTCTGGGCGGTGGATCACCGGCCGCGCGAGGCGCGCGACGAACTGTTGTATCTCTTCACGCTTGAGGAACGGCGCGATTGGGTGGTGCTCGCAACCGAGCTGTTGGAGGGGTCCCGCCAGTTCCGCTCCATCACGCCGTCCGTTCATGCGGCCAAATGGTACGAGCGCGAGATTCGCGACATGTTCGGGTTGATCCCCGTCGGGCACCCGGACATGCGTCGGCTGATGCGCCATGAGCACTGGCCCAAAGGAACGCACCCGCTCAAGAAAGATTTCCGGTGGGATACCGTGCTCGCGCGGGCCCAGGGGCACTATGCCTTCCGTCATATCGAAGGCGAAGGCGTCTTTGAGGTTCCTGTCGGTCCGATCCACGCGGGCGTCATCGAATCGGGCCACTTCAGATTCTCTGTGGCCGGGGAGCCGATCATGCAGCTCGAAGTGCGCCACTTCTGGAAGCATCGCGGGGTCGAGAAGCTGTTCGAACGGATGGCCCTGACAGATGCTGTCTCGCTGGCGGAGCGGGTGTCCGGCGACACGACCGTTGGCCACAGTCTTGCCTACTGCCAGGCGGCCGAAACGCTGCTGGGGATCGAGGTGCCGCCCCGCGCCCGCTACCTGCGCAGTCTTTTCCTCGAGCTGGAGCGTGTCCACAATCATGTGGGCGATGTCGGCGCGATCTGTAACGATACCGCCTATTCGCTGGCCCATGCCCATTGCGGCCGGATGAAGGAGCGGATCCTCCAGCTCAACGATCGGCTGGCCGGGTCGCGATTTTTGCGCGGCGTGATCCGGGTCGGCGGCGTCGGCCTCGATCTAAGCGAGCGGCAGCTTGGGGACGTGGTGGCGGAACTGGATGCCATCGAGCCCGATTTTGCCGAGCTCGAACGCATTCTGTTCGCCAATGCCTCGCTGACGGACCGGTTGGAGACGACGGGTGTGTTGACCGAACGGACCGCCTGGGACCATGCTGTGATGGGGGTCGTGGGCCGGGCATCGGGTATCGATCGGGACATCCGGCGCGATCGTCCCTTTGCCGCCTATGGAGAACTAAAGCTCAAGGTGCCTGTCTACCGATATGGGGATGTCCGCGCTCGGATGCGTGTCCGGATGGACGAGATTCATGAGTCGATGAGACTCATTCGGGAAATCCGGCGGCGCATTCCCTCCGGGCCAGTGACGGCGCCACCAAGCCGAACACCGGAGGCGGGAGAGTGGGCGTTGTCCGCGGTCGAAGGCTGGCGGGGTGAAATTCTCTATGTGGTCATGGCTGGCTCGGGCGGGCAGATTCACCGGTGCAAGGTGCGCGATCCCTCGTTCGTCAATTGGCCGGCGATCCAATGGGCAGTCTTAGGCAATATCATCCCGGACTTTCCGCTGATCAACAAGAGCTTCAATCTCTCGTACGCTGGCAATGACTTATGAACGAGTAGTGCATAGCTGCGAGCGAGCCGCCTAAGGCTGCTTGCTGTTCGCGAAACCAGGAGGAAGAGATGTTTCGCATTCTGAAAAAAAGCCTGAAAACCGGAGTGGTGACCGGTCGATATCCCGAGCCGGTCTCGGCACAGATGCCGCCCGAAGCGGCAGCGCTGGAGAAAGCCAAGCCCTTTCGGCGCTCGTTCACGATCCGGGAGGTGGACACTGGGTCCTGTAACGCCTGCGAGATGGAAATGAACGCGCTGATGAACCCGGTGTACGACGCCGAACGCTTCGGGATTCACATCGCCGCCTCGCCGCGGCATGCCGATGCCCTCGTGGTCACTGGACCGGTGACGGTGAACATGGAGCGGGCACTGAAGGATGCCTATAAGCAGACACCCGATCCGAAGGTCGTTATCGCCCTCGGCGACTGCGCGATGACCTGTGGGGTGTTCAAAGGCAGTTACGCTGTGACTGGCCCGGTCGACAAACACGTGCCGGTGGATGTGCGGATCCCCGGGTGTCCGCCGCGGCCGGCCGAGATCTTACGTGCGTTGGAGAACCTTGGAGGGTTCACTTCCAAAACAGAACCGCGCGAGTAACCCCCTGTTGCAGCTCAGCACAGTCGCCTTACTGTCCCGACTTTCCCCATTTTGCCCGTTTGATTGTCTAGCGTATTAGACAGCGTAACTGATTGAAATGGCTGGGTAATCAACTAGGCAAGCCGAAGCCCTGTCCAAGACCGTGGAAAAGTATCCCCCATCGTTGCCTTCAGCATAGTTCGTCCAACCCTTGGAAAAGCCGCTCCCCTGTGGCGGAAGATCGCGGTTCCCATACTTCCACGGCGTTCGGCATGCCGGTTGCGTTGAGGGGGAGGCGCTGGTGAAGGTACGGGTGATTTTGGACCGGCCTCCGAATGACCCTGGAGCCTCTGCAAAGAGGACCCTTCACCAGCCCTTTTCAGTGAGCGACCGGCGGGGTCCAGCGATGAGCTGGTAGCCGAGAGGCCGGAAAAGACTAGAGGAGAGACCACAGGGGACCTCACGTCGTTTCGTGACGCGCGCGGGATTGTCTCATTGTTTATTGGTTTTTTCTTCGCTATCAGCTTTCGGCTGTTAGCTCATTTAACCTAACAAGGAGGCCGCATGATGAAGTGGTCGTATTTCCATGAACAACGCGGGCACGGTCGTCGGGGGGCGATCCGATGCTTGCAAGCCGCGGTATTGGCGGGCGGTCTGATCGCTTCACCGTGGCTCTTGGCTGCGGAGCCGAAAGGAGCGTCCCATCACGGACATGCCACGCCCGTGGCGCTGCCAGGCTGGACCCAGACGTTGAAGGGCCAGACCGTGGTCGAGGACACCATTGAAGGGCGGGCTGATCGTTCCGAAAAGATCGAGCTGCAACATCATCGGCTCATGCGCCGGCTTGAAGAGCAGGCACAAAAAGATGCCCAGGTCCAGCAGACGTCCGGCCTGTTCAACAACATGTCCATGATGCACCAGTACATGGGCCAGGATGGGAGCAGTTTTCTGCTGGCCTCGGACCCCGGGAAGGGTGAACCGGTTCTGACCAATGGTGGGCGCTGCCCGGCTGGCGTGCCGACCAAGCACTACGATGTCTCGATGATCAACGTCGAGATCACGCTCAACCGGTGGCTGGATTATTATCCCGGCTATATGTACGTCCTGACCGAGAACATTGACAAGGTGCGGGCGGAGGAAGCGAGGAACAAGGCGGCTCGGGAGAAAGAGGGCTTTGATCCGGGCGCCGTGTCCACCGGGTTGCAAGGCGATTACATCCAACCCTTGGTCCTCCGCGCCAATCAGGGCGATTGCGTGAAGCTGACGCTCCGCAACCAAATGGAGGACGAGGAGGGGAGCCTGTTCATCCAGGCATCCAGCATGGTCGTCAGCGCGACCGGCAAGCCGGCGACCACCACCAATCCGGACGCCATCATTCCTCCGGGCAAGTCGCAGGAGTTCGAGTGGTACATCCATCCCCATATGCAGGAGGGCGTGCGGCAGTTCCACTCCTGGAGCCACGACCGTGAATTGACCGTGCTGGGGCTGTTCGGGGCGTTCGTGATCGAACCGAAGGGAGCCAAGTACCTCGATCCACTCGGCACCGGCCCTGCTCCCGAGGCGAAGAGCGGCTGGCAGGTCATGATCGACAATGCCTCTGGACCGGACTTTCGCGAATTCGTGATTTTCTATCACGAGGTCGGCGACGAAGCGTTCCGTCCGTTGAACAAGAAGGGTGACTTCTTGCCGCAGCGCGATCCGTTGACCGACGCCTATCGGCCGGGTGGCCGCGCACTCAACTATCGGAGTGAGCCCTTCGGCATCGACGAGATGCACTTGCAGCATGAGTACTTTGGATTCGAGGACGAGTCGTTGGCCTACAGTGCCTATACCTTTGGTGACGCGCCAACCACGATTCCGCGTGCCTACTTGGGCGATCCGGTCAAGTGGCGGTTGGTGCATGGAGGGTCCGAGGTCTTCCACTCCCACCATCCCCACAGCGGATCGATTCGCTGGCAGCGGAGCCCCGCGACGGAGCCCAATATGCTCTGGGCGGCCGGTCAGGACGGGCCGGTAAAGTTTCCGGTGGTTCGGACCAAGTCGGACCGGGTCGACGTCGAAGTCATCGGACCGTCTGAAGCCTTGGACCTGGAGCCGGAATGCGGTGCCGGGCAATGCCAGCATCTGGCGGGTGAGTTTCTGTTCCATTGCCATGTGGCCCACCACTATGTGGCTGGCATGTGGGGCTATGGGCGTGTCTACAACACGCTGCAGGTCGGCCAGGGCCACACTGACACCATGCCGGATCTGCGGGAATTGCCGGATCGGTTGGGTCGGATGAAGCTCGGTGTGACCTCCGACAAGCTCATCGGCACGACCGTGGATTGGTTCGGCAAGAAGTTCAAGATCGTAGATCGCAATCAGAAGACGGATTGGAAAGCCGATCCGGCAATCGTGAACATTAAGGACTGGGTCGAGATGTTCCTGCCGGCGCAAGGGAAGCCAGGCCATACGGACGATGAACGTGGCCAGATCATGGCTTACGATGCGACTGTGTGGGACTGGGTCTGGAGAGGGAACGTCGCCTATGGCGAGCGAGAGAGTACGGCGGCCAATCCGAAGTATCCCGCTGCGGCCAAGTGGGACGACAGTACCAGACCGCCGATTCTGTTTGATCCGACGACAGGCAAGTTGGCATGGCCGTTGTTCAAGCCGCACTTTGGCAAGCGTGTGCCGTTCTCCGCGAACCATAACGGCGCACCCTGGTTGGAGCCGATCCACCAGGATGAAAGTGGCGAGCGGACTTCGGAGCCGGCCAAGCCAGGCGAAAACGGGCGGTGGAGTCTGTGCCCGGACAACGCCAATCAGAAGTTCTATAACCTGCACTTCATCCGGCTGCCGATCACCCTGGCCAAGAAGCAGGGGAAAGAGCCGCCGATCGTGGACAAAGACGGCCTGATCTATGTCTTGCACGAAGAAGAACGGCTGATCAGGGCCAATGACGATCTGAAATATCCCGCAGTCATTCGCGCCAATGTGTATGACTGCGTGGACCTGGTGTTGACAAGCGAGTGGGATGATGACGACTACACCAACTTCCAGGCGTCCAAGATCAACATCCATCCGCACTTCTTCCAATTCGATACGGGGAATTCGGATGGGGTGATCTCGGGCTTCGAATACGAAATGTCGGTCCGGCCCTTCACGATGTGGGGGAAGAAGACCAAGCATGGGCTGCCGGCGCCGATGGTGGCGAAGCTCAAGAGCGCAGTCAAAGCCGGAGCGACGTCCATCAAGATCGAGATGGCGCCTGGGGCCACGCCGTTCCACGTCAATACCGAGCTGATGGTTGGGATGGACTGTTTGGAGAAGGGCAATGATCCGACGGCTTCGCTGCCGCGGGACAAGAGCTGCTCGGAAGTCGCCCGGATCAAAGAGATCAAGGGTGATACGATTACCTTCTTCAAGCCCTTGAAGCACAACCATCCAGCCAACGACCTGGTATCGCCGGAGTTTGTGCGGTATCGGTGGTGGGTAGATGTGGACATGGGGACTGTGTTCTGGCACGACCACGCCTTCGGCGCCACGACTTGGCCGCATGGCGGGTTCGGGGTGACGATTGTGGAGCCCTATGGGTCGACCTATCACGATCCAAAGAACGGCAAGCTCGTCTGGAGTGGGCCGATCGCGGACATCCACACCACGGAGCCGATCGGCGCCGGTGTGAGCGGGAGCTTCCGAGAATTGATGGTGTCGATCCATGACACCGTGCCCCATACGGTGAACATCATCCAGGCGGGCAATCCGCCCGGACAACCAGTCGAGGTCGCACTGGAAGCCGGCAAGACCGTGTCCTTCCAGATGCCGGAGAAGATCCTGATGGCGCCTAACCCCTATATCAACGGGGGGACGCATACGACGGGGAGCGGTCTGAATTTCAGAGCCGAACCCTTCGCGCAGCGGTTGTCCAACAATCCGGATCCGTCGAAGCTGTTCAGCAGCGCAATCCATGGCGATCCGGATACGCCGCTCCTGCGCGCGTATGTGGGCGACACGATAGTGTTCCGGCTGCTGCACCAGCTCATGAACGAGTCGCACGTCTGGACGCTGTCCGGGCATACCTTCCTGACAGAACGGTACGCCGCGGATGCCAATCGGAAGTACTCGATCCATGTGGGGATCGCCGAGCGGTACGATCTGGTGACCAAGGCGGGCGGCTTCCAGGGCATGCCGGGCGATTACATCCACTTCAACGGGCGAACCTCGCACTTCGCCGAAGGCGGATGGGGGATCGTCCGGGTGCTGGACAAGCCGGTGCCGGATCTGATGCCTTTACCGTCCGGGACAAAGCCGTTCGAGATTCCGCCGGTGCCCAAGTCGGTCTGTCCGGCTGACGCTCCGGTGAAGACCTTCAACGTGGTGGCGATGGATCGTCCGTTGAAGCTGAATCCGAAGGCGCCGGATGCGATCGAGGTGGACTTCGAGCGGAAGATCGAAATGACCGTGCCGGAAGGCAAGATTTTCGCGCTCGAGGAGGAAGTCACCAAGGTGGCGTCGGACGTGATGCCGCACCCGCTCACGTTGCGGGTGAACGTGGGTGATTGTATTAAGGTGAACCTGAAAAACAAGATGAAGAACAGCCGGGCCTCGTTCTTTGCACCGGGGCTGGCCTTCGACCCGAGAGACTCGCTCGGCCTCAATGTCGGGAACAATCCCGGCGATCAGACCATTGGCCCGGGCGAGAGCCGAACCTACACCTACTATGCGCATCCGGCGAACAAGGAGACGACGTCGTTGGTGTGGGACGGTGGCAACATCGTGACGAACCCGCGCAACGGCTTGTACGGAGCGATCATCGTCGGGCCGCGGGGATCGCAGTATCGCGATCCAGTGACTGGCCAGGACATTTCGCTCAAGAATGCCTGGCGCGCGGACGTGATCATTGACCGGAGCCTGCCGGAGAACGCGGGCAAGGTGAACTACCGGGATGTAGCCCTCTTCTTCCAGGATGAGGACAACATCATCGGAACCGCGTTCATGCCCTATGTCCAGAACGTGGCAGGGCTGACGGCGGTCAACTACCGCTCCGAGCCCTACAAGTTCCGTGAAGATCAAGGGTGCACGCTGGGAAGAATCTTCCAGCCGTGCGCGGTAGACAAGCCGGAAGATCCGGCGACACCGATCATCGAGGCGCATGCCGGTGACCCGGTGCGAATCCACGTGATCGGCGCCAATAGCGAGCAGAACGGCATGTTCACCATCGAGGGCCACGAATGGCCGATCGAGCCCTACATGCCGGGTGCCGATATGATCAGCGTGGTGGAGTACGCCGGATCGGAGACCTTAGATGTCTTCCTCCGGGGCGGTGCGGGAGGTCCGTACCGTCAGGTGGGCGACTTCGTGTGGTCCAATGCCCGGCTCCCCTATGCGCAGTCCGGACAGTGGGGCTACTTCCGGGTGCTGCCGCCTGGTGATCAGCGCATCCTGCCGCTGAGCGGTGCCGGTGCCGGCATCAAGCGCACGGAGGCGGAGCCGGCGGCGATCCCGACTGCGATGAAGTAAGTAATGACGAAGGAGGAAAAGGCGCGGGAGCGGTCAATGCTCCCGCGCCATCGCGGTGGGAACGACGAAAAAAGCAGGGAGGCAAGCGAAGCCGGCGGGGGAGCTACCGACCATCAGCGTGGCTCCCCCGCCGTGTCTTGATGCAGTTGAAAGCTCTCAGGAGGACAGCGGACTCTTCTGGAAGAGGGGGGTCGGAATGAAGGGAAAGCATACGGCGGGCACCGCAAGTTTCCTGGCGGTCGTGTTTGCCGGGTTGCTCGGCGCGAGCTGGACCTCTGCCTACGAAGAGATTGCGGTGACCGATGGCGGGACGCTCACTGGCACGGTGGTGCTCAAGGGAAAAGTTCCCAGGCCGAAAGGGTACAACCTCATGACGTTGCCCGATCCCGTGTATTGCGGCCGGATTTCCGACGGGCGGGGGTGGCGACTGTTGCAACCGTTCAACGTCGGAGCCAACGGCGCGTTCCGGCAGGTTGTGGTGTATCTGGAATCGATCGACCGGGGGAAACCGTTTGGGTCGTTCACGCCGCCGCGCATCGAGGCGATCGACTGCCGGTTCATGCCATTCGTGACGGTGGTCCGCGATCACCACGACGTGGAAGTGGTGAACATGGACCCCGCGATGCATGACATCCAGGCCTACGAGACCTCGGATCTTGGACCGCGGGTCCTGTTCAACGTGCCCTTGCCGATCAGTTCGAAATATCCACGCGAGGCCGGGCTCAGCGCGCATTTCCACAAGCACTTCGCAGGGACGCCGGTGACCCAGACCGTAAGAATGACAAAAGGGCGGAAGGTCTTTGTGATGCAATGCGGATTCCATGCGTATATGGAGGCCTGGGCACTGGTTGCCGATCATCCGTACTATGCGATCACGGATGGCAACGGCCGGTTCGAACTGACCGATATTCCTCCCGGCACCTACACGGTGAAAGTCTGGCATCCCTATCTGCGCGACGATGTGGCGGCGACGGTCACGATCAAGCCGAAGGAGCAGACCACTGTGACCATGGCGGTCCAGTCTCCCACAGGGCGCCTGTACGCGAATCAGATGGTGGACAATCCCTACATCCGGTATCAGATCACCGAGGACGTGCAAAGCCAAATCGTGCCGACGCTGGAGAAGCAGAGTTATGAATGAAGCGGGTGATGGCGACGAGGCAAAGGGGGGATGGGAAGGAGGATGGGCAAGAGGCGAGAAAGCAGGAGGCCGGTCTTGTTCTTCGCTGCCTATGGCCTCTCGCGCTTCACTCCTCGCCTGGTGTGGTTCTTATCCATAGCCTTCGGCCTCGGGATGCTGAGCGTTGCGCTGGCCGACCACGAGCGGCCGAAACGGCCGCCGTTGTGGACTCCGCTGTTCGAAGCGGAGCGGCTCGCCGCGATGGAGGTGCCCGAAGAGATGGTTATGGTGCCGGCTGGCTGGTTTCTGATGGGTAGCGATCCCAAAGTGGACCGCGCGGCCGGGCCCCAGGAGCAGCCACAGCGGCTCGTCTATCTGGACACGTTCTGGATCGACCGTTTTGAGGTGACGAACGTGCACTATCTTCGCTATGTCCTTGCGACAGGCGCTGAGTGGCCTCCCTATTGGAGGGAGGAGCCCTTTCCGGAAAAAATCGCCTTGCATCCTGTCATCGGGGTGAGCTGGCAGGAGGCGGACGCCTATTGCCGCTGGGCAGGTAAACGCCTGCCCACCGAAGCGGAGTGGGAGAAAGCGGCGCGGGGAACGGATGGCCGGATCTTTCCCTGGGGCAACGAACCAGCCGGATGGCTCAAGAGCAACATCGCCCATCCCGGTTCAAAACGTGGCACGAAGTATCCGCCACTTGCCAACGTCAACCGCTATGACCGCGGGGTGAGTCCGTACGGCGTGTACCAGATGGCCGGCAACGTCAGCGAATGGGTGGCCGACTGGTTCGATCCGGACTATTACCGCCGTGGTGAGACGCACAACCCGACCGGCCCCTCACAAGGCACCGAGAAAGTGTTTCGTGGGGGGTCTTGGCACGAAGATCCGGAAGTGGCCCGCTCGGCCGGCCGCAACGCCGGCGCACCCGACCACCGGAGCTATCTCATCGGGTTTCGCTGTGCATGCGATGCGCGTGAAGCGTTACACGTGAAACGTGAAGCGTCTGCCGAATTACGCTAGTCCAGTCCGTGCGAATGACGCTTCACGAACGAGGAGAGACGAACGAAGGAGGCCGACACATGAACGGAGACGATCTCGGCGGATGGGTCACGGCTAATCGGGTCGTGAACGCGCTCCTCGCCGCCGGTGCCGCGCTGGCCCTGGCGAGCTTTGCCTGGGGACTCGACACACAGGACATCACGGTCGAATGGACGGCGGAAGGCAAGCAATTGGCGCTGAAGCGCATTGCCACGTGGCCGGTGAAAGAGGAGATGGTGCTGGTTCCCGCCGGGCCGTTCATCATGGGCAGCGACAAGCGCCTGGATCGCTTGGCCTATCGCGCCGAATTGCCGCAACGCCGGGTGTACCTCGACGCCTTCGAGATCGACAAGTACGAGGTCACGAACCTCCAGTATCTGAAATTCGTGCTGGCCACCGGTCGCAATCCGCAAATCGATTGGCGGTACGACGGCGGAAACTTTCAGGAGAGCATGGCGCACCATCCGGTGATGCATGTGTCCTGGTACGACGCGGATGCCTATTGCCGGTGGGCGGGCAAACGGCTGCCGACCGAGGCGGAATGGGAAAAGGCGGCGCGCGGAGAAGACGGCCGGATCTATCCCTGGGGGAACCAGCCTGCGGGCTTGAGCCGCGCGAACTTCGGTCGCTCGGGGCTCTCCGGCCCCGTGCGGGACCGACCTGAACGACTCTTGCTCTATCCGCCCATCATCGCCGTGGACCGGTACGAGAACTCGGTGAGTCCATACGGCGTGCATCAGATGATCGGCAACGTCGCGGAGTGGGTGGCGGACTGGTACGACAAGGACTATTACACCGCGGCGCCGGATCGGAACCCGAAAGGGCCGGAGCAGGGGACCCAGAAGGCCTTCCGCGGCGGTGGATGGATCGACAGCACGACGACGATGCGGGCGGCGATGCGCAACGGCGCCGACCCGAATACGAAGATGAACTGGCTGGGCTTCCGCTGCGCGCGGGATATGTCGCCGAAGGTCCGGCCGGCGGCGGCGGACGGTCTCGCCTACGAGAGCCGGTAGCGAGCAGCGAATAGCTCTGAGCTATTCGCTAGGGGCTGTTCGCTGGTTAGCTGCGGCTGAGCACATCGGTTCGCGATGCCTCGTCAAGCCATCGTTCATCGGGAGGCCACGATGAAGGCGCTCGCTCTGGACGTCGAGTCAAGTCTCAAACGGGCGATCGAGGCGGTGGATCTGGAGCCGGCCCACAGCCGCTATTGGCTGCAGAACGAGTTTCTGCTGCTCGAACGTTTCCTGCCCCCGGATCTGGTCGAGGCGCTCATTGCGGAGGCGAACGATCTCCGCTCCGCGATCAACCGCAATTATATTCCCGGGCACAAGAAGGGCGGCAGCGTCGGCTTCTACGCAATCCGAGACAAGGCGCCGGTCACATTAGCGCTGTACCGGTCGCCGGCGCTCCGCCTGTTTCTGAATCGCCTGGCCGAATCGCACCTATTGCTCTGTCCGGAAGACGATCCCCATTCCTGCGCCCTCTACTACTACACCGAGCCGGGCGATCACATCGGCTTCCACTACGACACCTCCTATTACAAGGGGAAGCGTTACACGGTGTTGATCGGGCTGGTCGAACGCTCCGAGCACTGCCGGCTGGTCGCGAGGCTGTATCAGGACCATCCGGAGCGGGAAATTCGCGAAATGCGCATCGCGATGGAGCCGGGAACCGCGGTGATGTTCAATGGGGACAAGCTGTGGCATGCCGTAACGCCCTTGGGCAAGGGAGAGGAGCGCATCGTCTTGACCCTGCAATATGTGACGAATCAGGAGATGGGGCCGTTCAAGAGGATGTTCTCCAATTTGAAAGATGCCTTCGCCTATTTCGGACCGGCAGTGCTGATGCGGAGAAAACCGGCGAAGCGGTGACACGATCGTTGCCCAATGCGGAAAGCCCCCATCGGTCATGGAGCGGCAAGCCATCTCGCTGACCGTCAGGATTCCGGAAACGGAAGAAGCTCTGTTGTCGGCGGCGTTGCCCTTGGCGCATTTAGCGCCGTGCTATCAGCTCATCGAAGCGGAGGGAGCCACTCGCGCGCACGTGGCGCACTTTCCGGATCTCTCCTCGGAGATCTATCAGGCCGCCAGGCTGATCGGAGAAGTGCTCAGCCTCCCCCGGGTTTCCGTGACGATCAATGCACGGTCCGTCGTCAATCTCTCCAAGTTCCTGAGCACGCTGCTGTGTTACGGAGAAAGTCTCGGCGAGCAGGACAAGGAAGCCTATTGCGCGCGCCAGGCGGATCGGGTCGGTGAGGCGGCGGGCTGTCCCGTGTGGACCTGCCATGTCCGCTGTCCGTTCATCTGCGCGCGGTGCCTGCAAGTGGTCCGCAACGCCGGCGCGACGCCGGTCGAGGAGCAACTGAAGGCCATCGCGGTGCTTGCGGAGGTGGACTGGTGTCCGAATCTCAAATGGCATAACTGATCAACGGCTCGGGGCCGGCCGGGCACTCATGCAAAACCCAAGAAGGAGGAACGAGCATGATCGACGGCGGGCTCAGGGGACAACTCTTCACATTCGTTGGAGCGGTGCTCACGGTCGGCATGGCGCTCGCGACGCTTTCGCCGGCGTGGGCGGAAGAATCGGGCAACATGGTGGTCTTCAAAGGCGGGTTCATGCGGCTCGACAGCGATCGCGCCAATGAAGTGTTCACGGATGCGCAGAATGCCACAACGCTCGGCAGGAACGACGGCCAAAACGGCTGGTATGTCGGAGCTTGGCTTGACCTGGTTCTTTCGAAAGACGCCTGGGGAATGATGAAAGGAGTTTGGGGTGTGGGGGAGATTGGACTGCAGTTTAATCGCATCAGTTCCAAGAGAGTACTCAGCACGACCTCAGCACTGAATACCCCGGTGGGTAATCTCGATGGTGGGCCCCACGCTGAAAAGGTTGAGCTGACGATGGTGACGATCGATGTCGCGCCCAAGCTCAAGTTCATGGAAGGCAGCGACTTCCGGCCATGGATCATTCCGGTGGGACTCGATATCCATGTAATCAGTCCGCCCTCCAACCAGACGCAGTATCTGGACGTCGGGGCGCAGTTCGGAGCCGGATTCGAATACCGCGTGTGGAAGGCGTTTCATGTCGGGGCGGATGCTCGCTATCACCTGACCGCCAATATGACGAACACGACGAACAGCTATTTTCAAGTCGGGCCATATGTCGGGATTGCGTTCTGATTGATCACGTGCGAGAAGCCATGCACCCGCCACCCCGTCTCGTCTACTGGGAACTCACCAAGCGTTGCAATCTGCGCTGTGCCCACTGCCGGGCCGTGCCCGAGGCGGAGACCGATCCCTCCGAGTTGACCACGCCGGAGGGCTTCAGGCTGATCGATGAACTCGCGCTGATCGGCCGGCCGCTGCTGGTGTTGACCGGCGGGGAGCCGCTTCTGCGGGATGATCTCTTGGTCCTCGCCAACTATGCCCGGCGTCGCGGGCTGCCCTCGGCGCTCGCGACGAACGGGACCCTGATTACCCGCGCGATCGCCCGGCGTCTCGTCTCCGCGGGATTCACGCGGGTGTCGATCAGCCTCGACGGCCCCGACGCGGAAACACACGACGGGTTCCGCCGCGTGGCCGGAGCCTTCGATGCGGCCGTGGACGGATTCATCCATCTCAAGGAGCTCGGGGTGGCCTTGCAGGTCAACACCACCGTCACCTACCACAACCGAGACCGGTTGGAAGAAATCTATGAGTTGGTGCGTAAGCTGGGCGCCGAGGCCTGGCACCTCTTCCTGCTCGTCCCGGTCGGCTGCGGGCTGGACATCGGTCCTTCCCTGCAACTGACCGCGCGTGATTATGAGGCGGTCTTGTGGTGGATCGACGAGCTGGCCGACCGGGAGGCCATGGAGATCCGCGCCACCTGCGCGCCGCATATCCGGCGGGTGCGCCTGCAGCGGCAGGCGCTCACGGCGCGTCATTCGTCGCTCGTGAAGCGTGACGCGTCTGAACCAGAAGCCCGAGATCCGCTCCACGAAGCGCGAGTGACGAGCCAGACCCGCCGCGGCTGTCTGGCCGGGAGCGGGATCTGCTTCGTCTCGCATCGCGGCGAGGTGTTCCCGTGCGGCTATTTACCGTTCACAGCGGGCGACCTTCGACGGCAATCCTTCGCCGACGTGTGGGCCGAGTCACCGGTGTTCGCCGATCTCCGCGATCCGGAACGCCTCATGGGCAAGTGCGGGCGGTGCGAATATCGGATCGTCTGCGGCGGCTGCCGCGCCCGCGCGTTCGGTCAGACCGGCCATTACCTCGGCGAAGAACCGGCCTGCCTGTATCTGCCCCAGCCGGCGGGACATGGCTGAGCGCGACCAGCCTGTTGCGGCCAAGCCGATCGCCGGTCATTATGCGCCTTGCCTCGTATCTCTATACGCGTCTGTTCGAACTGGGGGCCGGTCACGCCTTCGGCATCCCTGGCGATCTCATCCTGCCCGTGTACGCCGAGCTGGAACGCAGTCCGATCCGACCGGTCCTGACCACTCACGAACCCTCCGCCGGATTTGCGGCTGATGCCTATGCCCGCCTGAAGGGGATCGGACTGGCCATCGGCACCTATGGCGCCGGCGCCCTCAACATGGTGAATCCTATCGCGCAGGCCTATGCGGAGAAGTCCCCCGTGATCGTTGTGAGCGGAGCGCCCGCTCTGGCCGGTCGCTCGGCGGAACTGTTGATCCACCATAAAGTCAAGACCTTCGAGACCCAGCGAGGCATCTACGAACAGCTCACCGTGGCCGCGGTTGCGCTGGAGGACCCGGCGAGGGCGTCCGCGGACATCGACCGCGTCCTCGAGGCGGTGCGCCGAGAGAAACGGCCCGGGTATGTGGAGATCCCGTGCGACCTGGTCGGGGCCGACATCGGCGAGCCGAGCGCGGCCGCCGTTCAGGTCCAAGAGCGCGACGAGGCGGCGTTGACCGAAGCGATGCAGGAGATCACGACGCGCTTGAGCCGCAGTCGCAACCCGGTGATCCTAGCCGGGGTCGAGATCATGCGGTTAGGACTCAGGGATCGGCTGATCCAGCTCGCCGAGCGGTACAGGCTCCCCGTCTCGACGTCCTTTATGGGCAAAGCCGTCTTCCCGGAGCACCATCCGAATTTCATCGGCACATACATGGGCGCGGCCGGCCATCCGTACTCGCGCCGCATGGTCGAAGAGGCGGATTGCCTCCTCATGCTGGGCGCCTGGCTCACCGATACCGAAACCGGCCTGTTCACGAGCGCGATCAAGCGGGAATCCCTGATTCAGGTCCTGGCCAACGACATCGTGATCAGCCATCATCGCTATGAGCGGGTCGGGTTGGTCGAGGTCATGACCGCGCTGCTCGCGGGAAGGGCGATCACGCCGCGGACGTTCAAGAACGAGTACGTGCCCGATGCGACGGAGTCGCGAGGAGATTCGCTGATCGCCGGCGTCTTTGCGGAATTGAGCCGTCTGGACGATCGAGGCTATGTGTTCACGACCGATGCGGGCGATTGCCTGTTCGGCTCGGTGGAACTCAACGCGGAGCTGATCCTGAATCCCGGCTACTATGCCAGCATGGGCTTCGGCGTGCCGGCCGCGCTGGGCGCCGGCTTGGCCCTGCCCAGCCGCCGGCCGATCGCGCTCATGGGGGACGGCGGATTCCAGATGACCGGGATGGAGATCGGCACGTTGGTGCGCTACGGGGTGCCCGCCGTGGTGATCGTGCTCAACAACCGGGGCTATCGGAGCCTGGAAGCCTTAGGCGCTCCGCCGACCGTGTGCGAGATTCCCTCGTGGGACTATGTGGCGGTCGCCGAGGCGCTGGGGGCGATCGGCGTACGGGTGGGCACGCGGACCGGGTTTCGAAGCGCCCTCCATGCCGCCTGCGAGAGGCCGGGCGTGACGCTCATCGAAATCCTGGTGGATCCCGGCGACCGCTCATCGACCCTCGATCGCCTCCGAGCGGCGGTCCGCTCGCGGCAAACGACCGAGGGCTGTGCGAGGAAAGGGTCAGGCTCCGCCTGGTCTGGCCGGTTGGAAACGGCTGCATGATGGTCGTGGTGGTCTGGTTGCATTTGCTCGCGGCGGTCAGTTGGATTGGCGGGATGGTGTTCCTCTCTCTCGTGCTGGTGCCGGCACTTACGTGTGAAGGCATCTCGGTCCAGCGGGCGGCGCTGTTCCGGGTTATCGCCTTCAGGTTTCGGGCGCTTGTATGGGTCTCCGTAATGGTTCTGGTGATCACCGGCCCCATCTTGCTCGCGCATCGCGGGCTTTCGCTGCTTCAGCCGAGTCGGTGGCCCGCCGTGTTGACGGCGAAATTCTCCCTTGTCCTGCTGCTCCTCGCACTGACCGGGGCCCATGATTTTGTGGTCGGGCCCCGCGTCAGTCAGGTTCAGCTTCTTCCGGAATCCGATCGAACAGAAATCGACCGTCTTCTGATCGCTTGGTCCCCGTGGCTGGCCCGCTTTTCGCTGCTGCTCGCGCTCATGGTCCTGCTCCTGGCCGTGGCATTGGTGCGAACGTAGGGACCAAGTGATGGACGGCTTGAACCGCGGTCCCGAGTCAGGTAGTCTGCCGATCCATGCCGAGCAGGCGCGCGCACGACAAGCGGATTGCCAATTTCCTCATCGCAGACCATGCGCGGCTGGACGCCTGCTCCGCGCCGCTACGGCCAACCCAAACCATGTCGATCACGGGGCCTATGATCGATTCCGTTCCGGACTCCTACGCCATATCGGGATGGAGGAAAAGATTCTCTTGTCGGCCATCCAGCGGCTGCGCGGAGGCGAACCGCTTCCGATCGCCGCCAAACTGCGGCTCGACCATGGGGCACTCGCGTCGCTACTTATGCCCCCACCGACGGCAGCGGTGCTTGCGGCAATCCGTACCATCCTCGCCGCCCACAATCCGCGTGAAGAGGGGTCTGGAGGCCTGTACGCGATCTGCGACGAACTGGCCGGGGCGGAGGCCGGCGCGATCCTCGATCGCCTGCGTGAGGCACCGGAAGTGGCGGTGATGCCGCATTCGGATAGCCCCGCGGTGATGGCGATGGTCCGAAACGCCTGTGCGCGGGCTGGGTACGCGTTCGGCGATCCGGAGTTCTCAAGCGAGCCGCGAGCCGCGAAGCGTGAAGAGCCCGAGAGCGGCATGGCTTAGCGTCATTTGCTGTTCGCAATCGGCGGCGCGCGAGTTTTCAGCGCCGTTTGCGAGGAGCTGCTCGCGATCGTCAATGAGGGAGACCGTCGATGATCCGGGTGGAACGGGTGTATGACCTCAAACGGCGCGGTGCCGGCGCCTATTTTCTCGTGGACCGACTTTGGCCGCGCGGGGTGAAGAAGGAAGCCCTGTCCCTCGATGGCTGGCTCAAGGACGTGGCCCCCAGCGACACGCTCCGCACCTGGTTCGCGCACGATCCGAGGAAATGGGCCGAATTTCAACGCCGCTATTTTGAGGAACTCGACCGGAAACCCGAGGCCTGGCGTCCGCTGCTGGAGGCGGCGCGGTCCGGCACGGTGACGCTGCTGTTCGCTGCGAAAGACACCGCGCATAACAACGCCGTTGCACTCAAGTCCTATCTGGACGCAAAACTGCGGGGCGCATGAAGCCCGCCGCTTTCGACTCTCCGCGATCCAGGAGCCTTCCGCCACGGTCAGCAAATGTGGTCCTGTAACAGGACTTCCCCTCTGGAAGGATTCCACGCCTAGAGCGCTCGGCCAAGCCGAGGCCCAATGGGCGGTGGCAAAGCACGAATTACAGGCAGCCCAATCGGCGCCGCTTTAGGCAAAAAGGAATTGGGCAGGCGGAGTCGGGCTAAAAACGGACTTCCGTCAAGGAGGCGGAGGTAGCCGCGCTGGAGGGGAGCGGGATCAGGCAGAGGCCGTTGTAAGCGAAGCCGAGAGCGAACTCGTGGACTTGGACCATCTCTCTCACAAGGTCTCTGCACCGAAAGTCCTGATCGGCAAAGGGCGCGTGGGCCTACCTGTGCGCATCTGCACCGACGCACATCCGGCCGGCTGTTCGATGCCATGGTGCGCTCTATTGCCTCAAAGGCCGAGTTCACCCCCCCAAGAGGTCCAGACACCGGATGGGCGGGTGAAGCCGATCTCCGCGATGCATGTCGCGGTGTTATGGCTGCTGGCCGTGCACCTATTCGCCGTGCCGCTTAACGAGACCCTGCTCTTTTCCCTGGTGACCTCCATCCTGTTCGTGCTGACGAGCACCGGCATCGGGCGGATCATCCCGCGGTTGGTCCAGACGCAGCGGGCGGCACTGATCATCACGGTCGTGGTGGGCACGGTTCCGACGGCAATTCCGTTGGAAAAGGAGTGGCTCTGCCGTTGGGAGGCGGCCCGAAGTGGCTCTCAGCTCTCGGCTGCCGGATGACTCTTGCCTTGTCCCTCCGTGGCCCGTGGCATGGCGAGGATCAACGGTGCACCGGGCAGAAGGGGGAGGGGGTTTTTCGTAAGAACCGCGAGAAAATTAAGGCCATTGTGGCGTACGATGAAGGAACGGTCGTAGGGAATCCAGGGAGCATATGCCATGGCGGGACAGGGGGAGATGGCAAGCATCCAGGTGGTGACCGGGACCGATGCGGTCATCCGTATCACCGGGGCCTGGACCTTGCCGGAATTGCCGGCGATCGAACGGGTGGTCGCCAGCGCGTCGTGGCCGGTGGGTCGCGATCTGGTGTGGGATGCCAGCCAGGTCACCGCGATGGATTCGGGTGGAGCGGTGTTCCTCCATCGGACACTGGCACGGCTCGAGCGCCAGGGGCGACGGGTCACGGTGCGTGGGCTGCGGCCGGAGTTCGCTGAGCTGCTCAAGTTGGTCTCCGCGCATTGGACCCTTGTCGGGCAAGAAGTGACCGGACCGTCAGGAAACTGGTTGGAAAGGGTCGGGGTCTTCGCGTGGAGCCGCCTGCACCAATGGATCGGCGGTCTAGGGTTTTTAGGAGAGAGCGCCGTCGCGCTCGTTCGGTCGCTAGCCTCGCCGCGCTCGATCCGGTGGCGGGCGCTGTGGAACAGTCTGGAGCTGGACGGGTTTAACGCGCTGCCGATTATCGGGTTGCTCACGTTCCTGATGGGAATCGTGATTGCCTATCAGGGGGCTGAGCAGTTGCGGAGCGTCGGCGCCAACATCTTCATCGTGGACCTCGTGGGCATTGCCCTGCTGCGGGAAATCGCGCCACTCGTGACGGCGATCCTCGTAGCCGGCCGATCGGGGTCGGCCTATACCGCTCAGATCGGGACCATGAAGGTCACCGAGGAGCTGGATGCGCTTCGCACGTTGGGCCTGTCGCCGATGAAGGTGCTGGTGCTCCCCAAGGTATTGTCCTTGGCAATCGCCCTGCCGCTGCTGACGGTCTACGCGGATGTGGTGGGGGTCTTCGGCGGCATGCTGATCGCGGCGAGCCAGTTGAGCGTGACGTTTCTCGAGTTCCTGACCCGATTCGAGGAAGCGATCGCGTTGCGGCATTTCCTGATCGGCGTGGTGAAGGCGCCGGTGTTCGCGGCGATTATCGCGCTGGTCGGCTGCTATCAGGGATTCCAGATCCGCGGGGGCGTGGACGATGTCGGCCGACACACGACGATCAGCGTGGTCCAGAGCATCTTTCTCGTCATCGTGTTCGATGCGTTCTTCTCGATCCTTTTGAGCTGGTGGAAGGTGTGAAACGACTGTGCTTCAAACATGCGTGGCCTGTCGCCGACCAGCCCGTCCGTGCTCGCACCCCGCCCGGTGTAGGGACCCCGCTGCGCGCGCACGGGCGCCCAGGCGGCGCCACCCGCATTTTCGAAGCAGAGTCGGTGTAAGAGCGGGGAGATGGCCATAGCAAAACGGCATGATGCGGATGTTCGGAGCAGCTCCGATGACGTCGGCAGGCCGCTCATCGACGTCCGTCATGTCTCGACGCGGTTCGGTGAAGCGGTGGTGCACGAGGACGTCAGCCTCACGGTGTACCGAGGAGAAGTCTTCGCCATCGCGGGGGGCAACGGCAGCGGCAAATCGACCCTGCTGCGCGAGATCATCGGGCTTCTGAAGCCGACTTCCGGGACGATCCGGGTGTTCGGACGGGAATGCGCCGGTCTCGGCGAAGCCGGCGTCCGAGCCCTGCACCGCCGCTGCGGCGTGCTGTTTCAGCACGGGGCGCTCTTCAGTTCGCTGACCGTGGCGGAAAACGTCGCGGTCCCCTTACGGGAGCACACTGGTGTGAGTCCGGGCCTGATCCGCGATATCGCCATGTTCAAGATCGCGCTCACCGGACTTCCTCCTTCGGCCGCCGATAAGTATCCCAATGAGTTGAGCGGCGGCATGCGGAAGCGAGCGGCGCTGGCCCGCGCGATCGCGCTCGACCCGGAGCTGCTCTTCCTCGACGAGCCGACCTCCGGTCTCGATCCGATCAGCGCGGGCGCGTTCGACGACCTGGTCGATGAGTTGAAGAAACTGCTGGGGTTGACGATCGTGATGGTGACGCACGATCTCGACTCGCTCTGGCGGGTGGCCGATCGGGTGGCGGTCCTGGGAAACGGCAGGGTGCTGGGGATCGGCACGATGGAGGAATTATCCCGGTCCGCCGATCCGCTGATCCGCGAATATTTCCAAGGCCCGCGGGGGAGAGCGGCCAGGGAGCAGGCCACGAGGCGTGAAACGTGACGGCACATGAGCGCGAGCCATGCGGGGCACGCGCGAAGAGCGCGAGTCCCGCTCGTCACGCGCCTCCCGCGTGAGGGGAGACAGGGATGGAACCGAAAGTGAACTATGTCCTGGTCGGAGCCTTCGTCGTGGTGTTGGGCGTCGTCTTGTTCGGGATCGTGCTGTGGCTCGGCAAGGGCGAATACGGAACCGTGTACGATCGGTACTACGCCTTTATGCGGGAATCGGTCGCCGGGCTGAGCGTGAACTCGCCGGTGAAGTATCGCGGGGTGGAAGTCGGGTACGTGGCCGATCTCCGGCTCAATCCCGAGAATCCGGAGGAAGTGCGGCTCACGTTGGACATCATCCGCGGCACGCCGATCAAAGAAGATACAGTCGCGGTCCTTCACGTCCAGGGGTTGACCGGCTTCGCCATCGTGGACCTCACCGGCGGGACCCGCGACTCGCCGCCCCTGACGGCCAAGCCCGGCCAAGCGTATGCGGTGATCAAGACCGGCCCGTCGCTGCTCGCGCGGTTGGACAGCGCGGTGTCGCGCCTGCTGGAAGACCAGTCGCTCTCCCGGCTGCTGGCCAATCTCAACACGCTGGCGCAGGACGCCCGCGGGGTCGTCGACGAGGAGAACCGCACAGCGCTGAAGCAGATCCTGTCGGATGTGGCCGCGGTCAGCCATACCCTGGCGGCGCGGAGCGAGCGCGTCGATCAAGGAGTGGCACACGCGGCGCAGACCGCGGAGCATCTCGCCAAGCTGAGCCGCACCCTCAACGAGCAAGTCCCGGCCCTGCTGGAACGGGTCAGTAAAAGCGCTGCGGCCTTGCAGACGATGACGGAAGAGATGGCTCGCGCCAGCCAAGCCGTCGGCGCGGTCGCGAACGAGACCAGGCCTCACGTCGAACAGTTCTCCCGCCAGACCTTGGCCGAAACCGGCCTGCTGATCTCGGAGCTCCGGCAACTGACCGCCACGTTGCAGCGCGTCGCCCGGCAGATCGAGCGGGAACCGAACGCCTTGGTCTTCGGCGGGTCGCCGCAGCCGAGAGGGCCGGGGGAGTGATTGAGTGGAGTGCGGAGAACATGCGCGCCACCCCCATGTTCGTCCATCAGGGTGAGGTCAGGGTGATGAGCAGTTGGGAAAGACCCGAATGCTGACTCGAGGACTCGTGCTCACGTGCGGCGCGCTGGTCGCGACGGCGCTCGCGGCCTGTCTCTCGCCGAGATCGGAAAGCGGCCCGGTGCACACCTACCTGCTGCGCGCCGAGGAGTCCACGTGGGTCGACGAAGAACCGGTCGGCCGAACCGCCGCCTCGCCGGTGTTGTTGGTCGGCCTGCCGCAGGCAGAGGCGGGATTCGACACGCCGCGCATGGCCTATGTGACGCGACCCTATGAAGTGCGCTACTACGCCGTCAACCAGTGGGCCGACACGCCGGCCCGGATGCTGGCCCCGCTGCTGGTGCAGGCGCTCGAGAAGAGCGGGGTGTGGCAAGCCGTGATCCCGATGCCGAGTTCGCTCCGCGGGGACTATCGCCTCGACACGCTGGACGTGGCGCTGGAGCAACAGTTTCTGGAGACTCCCAGCCGCGTCCGTGTCGCCCTGCGCGCGCAACTGATCGAGCTGAAGGAACCGGGCGTGGTCGGGACGCGGCGATTTGAAGTGTTCGAGCCTGCGCCCAGCGAGGATGCCTATGGCGGCGCGCTGGGGGCCAACCGGGCGGTGACGAAATTGCTCGAGCAGGTCGCGCGATGGGCGAGCGGTTGCCTCAAGAAGCATCCGGACTGCGCGCGGTGATGGAGCGCGGACGTGGTGCGCGATGAAAATTCCCCCTCACCCTCGCCCTCTCCCACAAGGGGGAGAGGGCGCATGATCCCATGCCATGAAATCTTCATTGAGAACGGGATTGAGTTTTGGGTTGACCTCGGGCGTCATCACGACGTTGGGGCTGATGGTCGGCCTTCATTCCGGCACACAGTCGAAAGCTGTGGTCATCGGAGGGATTCTGACCATCGCCGTCGCGGACGCCCTGTCGGACGCCCTGGGCATCCATATTTCCGAAGAATCGAAAAACAGCAGCACGACGCTGGAAATCTGGGAATCGACGATCGCCGCGTTTGCGGCTAAGTTCGTGATTGCGATGACGTTCGCTGTCCCAGTCTTCCTGCTTCCCCTTCACGTGGCGGTCGTCGTCAGCGTCGCCTGGGGCTTGTTCCTCTTGACCGTGCTGAGTGTCGCACTGGCCCGTGCGCAGCGCATCGCGCCATGGAAGGTCATCGGGGAGCATCTGCTCATCGGCGTCTGCGTCGTGGCGATCACCCATTATCTGGGAGGTTGGATTCGAGAGGCGTTGGGATGACGTGTGCGTACGACCGACACGACGTGGTCAAGCTAGTGAGAATGAACGAGTAGCACTGCATGACATGAGTCCCGAACCGACCGAGACGCCGCTGGTGGCCTACTTCTCCATGGAAATCGGCTTGGATCCGGCGATTCCGACCTATGCGGGCGGACTCGGCGTGTTGGCGGGTGACACGATCCGCTCGGCTGCCGATCTGGAAGTGCCCATGGTCGCCGTGACTTTGCTGCACCGGCACGGCTACTTCTACCAGCGGCTGGACCATGTCGGCCGACAGATGGAGGAGCCGGTGCGGTGGCCGATCGATGATTTTTTGGAGCCGGTGGATGGACACGTGACGGTGGACATCGAAGGCCGGACCGTGGGAGTCCGGGCCTGGCGGTATCGGGTGAAAGGCATGTCGGGATTCACCGTGCCGGTGTACCTCTTGGACACAGACATGGACGGGAATCAGCCGGGAGACCGCCGGCTGACCGATGTGCTGTACGGAGGAGACGCGTCCTATCGACTCTGCCAGGAAGTGGTGCTGGGGTACGGGGGACTGAAGATCCTCCGCGCAATGGGCTATCGCGAGGTGCCGTGCTATCATCTCAACGAAGGACATGCCGCGCTGCTGGTTCTGGCCTTGCTGGAGGAGAAACTCGCTGCGCGGGGCGGCACCGGGCCGGTCTCCGCCGAGATGGTCGAGGCCGTGCGCGCGCAATGCGTCTTTACCACCCACACACCCGTGCCGGCCGGCCACGACCAGTTTTCGGCCGACCTCGCCCGCCGCATACTCGGCGAGCGTCGGTGCGGATGGTTGCAGGCCTGCGGGATCGGGCCGGCGCTGAACATGACCGAGTTGGCGTTGCGCGGTTCCCGGTACATCAACGGGGTCGCCATGAAGCACGGCGAGGTCTCCCAATCGATGTTTCCCGGCTATCCGATTCACTCGATCACCAACGGAGTCCATGTCGTGACCTGGGCCGCTCCTGCATTCCACGCACTGTACGATCGCCGCCTTCCGGACTGGCGGCGCGATCCATTGTCGCTGCGGTATGCCGTGAGCATTCCTGGCACCGAGATCTGGGCGGCACATGAGGAGGCCAAGCGCGAGCTGGTAGAGCTGATCAATCGCGAGACAAACGCAGGATTCGATCGCGACGTCCTGACTCTCGGATTTGCGAGGCGGGCAACTCTGTACAAACGTGGGACGCTGATATTCCACGACCTCGATCGCCTCAAGGCCATCGCCCGGCAGGTGGGGCCGTTTCAGCTCGTCTTTGCCGGCAAGGCTCATCCGCGGGACCAGGACGGCAAGGACACGATCCGGCGGATTCACGAGGCGCGAGATGCGCTCAAAGACAGCGTCTCGGTCGCCTATCTCAACAATTATGACATGGCGTTAGCGAAACTCATCTGTGCCGGGGTCGACGTGTGGCTCAATACGCCCCTGCCGCCCCTGGAAGCCTCCGGGACCAGCGGGATGAAGGCGGCGATCAACGGGGTTCCGAGTCTCAGCGTCCTGGACGGTTGGTGGCTTGAAGGCCATGTCGAAGGGGTCACCGGCTGGTCGATCGGGGAGCGCATCGACTCCTGTCTGGAACCGGCATCGGAGATGGATGCCTGCCACGCAGCGGCGCTTTACGACAAGCTCGCAAACCAGGTCCTGCCCTGTTTCTATAAAGACCGCGAGCGCTTCATCGCGATCATGCGGTACTGCATCGCCTTGAACGGTGCCTTCTTCAACACCCATCGCATGGTGGCCCAGTATCTGCACAACGCCTACCGGCTGGTGGGGCGCTACGTCCGAGGGGTGTGACGTCTGTTTTGCTTGTCACTCGGACCCTGCGGTGACGCGGTCCTTGATCGTTTCGTAGGCGGCCTCCGAGAGGATTCGCTTCTGCACGAGCTCGTCTCCTGTCCGATAGGGACGCCCGGCGATGATCGACCTGGCGGTCGGCTCATCGATTCCGGGCAGCGTCTTGAGTTGATCGAGCGAGGCGCGATTGAGGTCGACCAATCGGCCTTCATCCGGACGGTCCCGTGGTGGCCGGTCCAAGCGCTCGACCGCAATATCGGGCGGTCGCTGCACTTGGGGCGGAAACGTCGATCCGGTCCCGGCTGACGCCGGTTGGTCGAGACGCGGAACGAGGGAGGTCGGCCCCGTCGAGAGGGACACGAGGCTCCAGGTCAGGATGAGCAGGACGATCGCGGGCATGCCGGTTCGGTAAGTCACGGGGCTGTCTCCTTGTGAACGTCCGGTTACGTCTCTATCTTCAATCGTTAGACGACCGCCGTGCCGGATTGTTTCCGCAAAGCCGGTCCTCTGTGTCGGTGACGCGGTGTTTCGGGCTGTGTTAGGCTATGTTCGCGTCAACGGCCTGGAAAGGAGCCTCCTTCGTGTCGCCCCGTCCGGGCCCCGTTTCATTCATCCTAGCCCGAACGGGGAGGGTCCGGCTGGGCCGTCGTTGGACGGGGGGCCGGAACGCGTGTCCTCGGCGGCGGTGAAAGGAGTGCCGTCCATGAACGTATCGGTCGGGAAAGTCGTTTCGGTCGAATATACCCTCCGGATCGATGAGCAGGAAGTCGTCGATAGCAATGTCGGCGCCGAGCCTTTGATCTATCAGCACGGGGCGCAGGAAATCCTGCCCGGCTTGGAGAAAGGGTTGGAAGGCATGGCGGTCGGCGAGAGGAAGCGGATTACGGTGAATCCGGCCGAAGGCTACGGCGACGTGCATCCCGAAGGGTTCTTTGAGATTGCCAAAGATCGGATTGCGCCGGAGGCGTTGCGCGTCGGGGCGAAGCTCCAGGGCGAAGCGCCGGATGGGACGCCGGTGTTCCCGCGTGTGGCCGAGATTCGGGAGGAGACGGTCGTGTTGGACTTGAATCATCCGCTGGCCGGCAAGACCCTGTATTTCGATGTGAGGGTGCTGGATATCAGGCAAGGCTGAGGATGAAGGCGTCGGATCTGCTCGTGCGCTGTCTGGAACATGAAGGGGTGGATTTTGTCTTCGGGGTGCCCGGCGAAGAGAACCTCGACGTCATGGACTCGCTGCTGGGCTCGCCCATCCGCTTCATCGTCACACGTCACGAGCAGGGCGCGGCGTTCATGGCCGACGCGCACGGGCGACTGACGGGCCGGGCCGGCGTCTGTCTCTCCACGCTGGGGCCGGGCGCAACCAATCTCCTGACCGGCGTGGCCGACGCCTATCTGGACGGCGCGCCGCTGGTGGCGATCACGGGGCAGGCGTCGTTGGACCGCATGCACAAAGAATCGCATCAATTCATCGATGTCCTGTCCATGTTCAGGCCGGTGACGAAATGGAACGCCGAGCTGTTCACGCCGCAGATCATCCCCGAAACGGTGCGCAAAGCCTTCAAGGTCGCACAAACCGAAAAGCCGGGGGCCACGCATCTGGAGTTGCCCGAAGATGTCGCCGCTCAACAGATCGACGACGTGGCCTATCACGGCCCGTTGCGCGTCCAATTCCCGTTCTTGCCGGAGCCGCTGACCGCGCAGGTGAACCGGGCGGTGGAGGTGATCGCCAAAGCCCGCCGGCCGATCATCCTCGCGGGCAACGGGGTGGTGCGCGGCCGTGCGCACGAGGCGCTGCGCCGGTTGGCCCGCCAATGCCACATTCCCGTCGCTCATACGTTCATGGGCAAGGGGGTCATGCCGGACAGCGATCCCTTGTCCCTGTACACGATCGGCCTGCAACTGCAGGATTATTCGGCGGCGGTCTTTGCCGAGAGCGACGTGGTGATCACGGTCGGCTACGACCTGGTCGAATACGCCCCCTGCCTCTGGAATCCGAACCGGGACAAACATATCGTCCATGTGAACGTGACGCCCGCCGAAGTGGATGCGCATTACATCGTCGATGTCGGCGTACTGGGCGATCTCTCGCTATCGCTCGACCAGATCGGGGACCAGCTCACGTCGTTCGATCCGCAGTGGGCCAAGGCCGCGCGGGAACGGATTCAGGCGGCTTTCGAAGCGGAATGGGCAGCTCCTCCCTCATGGCCGATGCGGCCCCAGCACATCGTGCGCGAGCTGCGCGCGGCGCTCGGATCGGATGCTCTGGTGGTCTGCGACGTCGGCGCCCACAAGCTCTGGATGGCGAGGATGTTCCCCTGCGACGTCCCCAACACCTGCCTCATCTCCAACGGCTTCGCGTCCATGGGCATTGCGTTGCCCGGCGCCATCGCGGCCAAGCTGCTGTTTCCGCAGCGCCAGGTGGTGGCCGTCGCCGGCGACGCCGGGTTCTTGATGAACTCCCAGGAATTGGAAACCGCCGTGCGGCTTCGCCTGCCGTTCGTCGTCCTGATCTGGCGGGACGACGGGTACGGCGTCATCCGCTTCAAACAGCAACTCAAGTTCGGGCGGACGTCCGGGGTCGAGTTCGGCAATCCGAACTTCGTCGCCTATGCCGAGAGCTTCGGCGCGGTCGGTTATCGGGTCGAAGGACCGATGGAGTTGGGCGCCATCCTCAAGGAAGCCCTCGCCTGCGGCAAACCGGCGGTGATCGACTGCCCGGTGGATTATTCGGAGAATCTCAGACTGGCGGAACGACTCAAAAGAAATGCTGAATGATGAGGGCGATATGGAGGTCCGGAGCAAAGTCTACACCTACCGCACGACGGTCAAATGGACGGAGAAGAAGATGGGCGTGATCTCGTCGCCGGGCAAGCCGGATGTTCAGGTGGCCACTCCACCGGAATTCAAGGGACACGAAGGGATCTGGTCGCCGGAAGATCTCTTTGTCGCGTCGATCAACACCTGCGTGATGAGCACGTTCCTGGCGTTCGCCGAGCGGGCCGGCCTCGCCTTCACGGCGTATGAGAGCGACGCCGAAGGGCGTGTCGAACTGGTGGACGGCAAGCTCAAGGTGACGACGGTGGTCGTGAAGCCCCGGGTGACGCTCGCGCCGGGCGCCGATGCTGCCAAGGCCCGCGAGATCCTCGCCAAAGCCGAGGCCACTTGTCTGATTTCCAATTCCGTCAAGACGCACGTCACGATGGAGGCGACGGTTGTGTGAAAGGAGAGAGGACCACGACCTCCACGGGTGATTTCCCGGAAGCCCAGCCAGCCGTTACGCGCGTTCTCTATTTTCCTTCTCACCACACTTCCGAGGGCGAACGATGGAGTTCAGCCACCCTCGGAAAGACCAGCGCAGCAAAGTCGGCATACCGCATCCGGACCGCTTCGCAGTGATCGCCGGCTTGAAAGAAGATGTGCTCATCTTCGGCCAACGATCGATCCACATACACATCCAGTCCGTACAGATTCCCGAACGGCGGCATGGCGCCTAATTCGCAGTCGGGAAAGAGGTCTTTGAGTTCATCCTCGGTCGCCAACCGCACATGGTGGGTCAGGAACAGGTCTCGAAGCCGATGGAGATCCAGATTCCAACTCGCGGGCAACACGGTCATGACGAACCGTCCATCCACTTTCACGATCACGACTTTGGCCATCTCCTTCTCGGGAGCGTGGAGCGAGTGGGCGATGGCGAGGGCCCGGAAGGCCTCCGGGTGCGGCAGGACGTCGTAGTGGACGTGTTCGCGATCGAGATACTCTTTGAGCTTGCGGGTGATGGCCATGGTGCACCTCCATACCAAGCTTTGCTAGAGCCGGCCGCCCCTTCGATGGCTCTTGGCGGCCGAAGAAAACCCATCGGTCATTCTGCCTAACGTGCGCTGCCAGAGAGACACACGCTCCAGCCTATTCCCTTTCCTGCTCTTGTTCAACGCCTGGAAAACCGGTGTCCTGCGCGCTCTTGCAGCGGATATTGCCTACGGACGGTGAGTTCATCGAGCCCACCTCTGATCAAGAAAGCGGGCGTCGTCGCGACGCTTGGGTCGGCGTGATCGTCCTGTCGCCTTCACTGCGCGTGCTCTACGCCAGTCTGGCGGCCACAAAATGGCTCAGGCCAACCACTGAGCTGGACCACCAGTGTCTCCGTGACAGGATCTCACGCGCGGCGTTATATCCGGCGGCTCCCATCACGCCACCGCCCGGATGGGTGGCCGCTCCGCACAGATACAATCCGGCGATGGGCGTTCGGTAATCCGCAGAGCCCGGTACGGGCCGAAAACAACACAACTGATTCAGCGTCATCGCTCCCTGGAAGATATTGCCGCCGGTGAGGCCGAATGTTCGCTCAATATCGAGGGGAGTCAAGATCTGCCGGCCGATGATGGACGCTTTGAAGTTCGGCGCATACTCGGTCAACAGAAGCTGCACGTGGTGACAGCGCTTGGTGAGTGAGATGATCGCACATCATACTCTCGGGCTCTGGGTCCTTCCAGCCGTCCCACACGTCTCGCGAGTCTCGCCAGTCGCGCATTTGGGGGTGTGGCATGTCGCGCCAGCGACTTCGCCCATCACTGGGGTGTTTCTCCCCTGTTCGCTTTCTTCTTCGTAAGGTCCAGTTCATCGTAAGCCTCGAATCTCCAACGCTTCTTCATGCTGCCTGACCGACGGCGACGCATGGCATGCTCATCGCAAACCTGCTCGGCTATGACGGGAAGACGGGTGAAAGAAACGAAGGAACTTAACAACGGCGTGCGACACACGCGATGGATGCGCACGGTAGTCCTGATGGGGCTTGGCATGGCAGGTGGGTACTGGGGGATGTCACAACACTCGTCGTCGGCCGCCCAGGACCTCAGCAAAGGCAAAGCGATCTACGAGAAGCTCTGTCTGATCTGTCATGGACCGCAAGGGAAAGGCGATGGGCCCACAGGGAAGGTGTTGATTCCTCCGGCCACCGCCGCAGATTCTGCAACGGCTGTCGAGCCTGACTGCCCCTGGACGTCATGTCACGACGTGTATCGGTTCTGGTCGGTGAAAGAGGCATCAGCCGCGAACCTGCGGCTTTGGTTGGAGCGTGAAGAGAGGACACGTCTGGATCAGGATGAATCCATTTCCGATAAGGGGACTCATACTGAGCAAGACGGGCAACGGTTCGGCGCTCGTTCTCGCTGGAAGTGTCAGTCGGCGCTGAGAGCTGACTGCTCGAATCAAGGGGGTGCGGCCATGACGTGCAACGTTGGCGGCGTCGAACGGCCGATTCGCATCGCGTTGGGAGTGCTGCTGCTCGCTGTCGGCGCCCTGGCGGATTTGCCGCCGGTCGGCGCCTGGATCATTGCGGCCGTCGGGATCGTGGCGCTCGTCACGGGAGCGATCGGCTTCTGCCCGGCCTGGAAACTGTTCGGCATCAACACGTGTGCGCCGAAGCCGAGCACGAAACCGTGACAGCCGGGCAGTCTGTGCGCGATCCACAGGTGGTCATTCCTCATTCCTGATTCTGAATTCCAACCGGAGGTCGGCCATGGCTCGCATTGTGATCATTGGCGCATCGATCGGCGGATTGCCGGCGGCCTACGAGGCCAAGGCATTACTGGGCGGCAAACACAAGGTCACGGTCGTCTCGAACGTGGACTATTTCCACTTTGTGCCGTCCAATCCGTGGGTGGCGGTTGGGTGGAGAACGCGGAAGGACATCAGTTTCCCGCTCGGCCCGGTGTTGGAAAAGAAAGGGATCGAATTCATCTACGCGGCCGCGGAACGAATCGAGCCCGAACAGAACCGGGTCATCACGGCCAAAGGCGAGGTGCCGTACGACTACCTCGTCGTCGCCACAGGGCCGAAGCTGAATTTCAACGCGGTGCCGGGGCTGGGACCGAGCGGCTACACGCAGTCCGTCTGCACCGTGGACCACGCGGAGCAAGCCTGGGGAGCGTATCAGTCGTTTCTCAAAGATCCTGGACCGATCGTCGTGGGCGCGGCACAGGGCGCCTCCTGTTTCGGGCCGGCCTACGAAATGGCCTTCATCTTGGATGCGGACCTCCGCAAGAAGAAGCTGCGGCGCAAGGTGCCGATCTATTTCGTCACGCCTGAACCCTACATCGGACACATGGGGCTGGCCGGAGTCGGCAAGTCCCGGCGTTTGATGGAAGACGAGTTCGCGGACCACTCGATCAAGGCCATTCCGAACGTCGCGATCAAGGAGGTCCGGCCGGGAAAGGTGTTGCTGGAGGATGGCCAGGAGATTGCCTTCCGCTATTCGATGTTCATTCCGCCGTTCATGGGCGTGGACGCGGTGGCGGGCACGCCTGGGCTGTGCAACGCGAAAGGCTTTGTGAACATCGACGCCTACCAAGCTAATCCCAAGTACCGGAACATTTACGCCGTCGGTGTGTGCGTCGCCATCCCGCCGGTGGAGCAGACGCCGATCCCGACCGGCGCGCCCAAGACCGGCTACATGATCGAGTCGATGGTCTCGGCCGCCGTGCACAACATCAAAGCGGACATCGAGAACAACCCCAAGCGCGAGACGGCGACCTGGAATGCGATCTGTCTCGCCGACATGGGCGACACGGGCGTGGCCTTCGTGGCGTTGCCGCAGATGGCGCCGCGCGACGTCACTTGGGCGAAGAAGGGCAAGTGGGTGCACCTCGCCAAGGTCGCCCTTGAAAAATACTTCCTGCACAAGATGAAAAAGGGCGTGAGCGAGCCCTACTACGAGAAGGCGATCTTGCAAGCGCTCGGCATCGCCAAGTTGCACCAGCAGGCCTAAGCGGACCATCCGATTCACGACCAGAGAATATTCGCCGGAGGGGTTGCCATGAACAGACATCCGATCGTCGACTCGTTGATCGCCGTTGCCGCCGCGCTTGCAGTGGCCGGTTGCGCCCGTTTTCACACGGGCAAACTGGATGCCCCGCTGAAAGCGAAAGCGATGCTGGCCGGGCCCGGCATTACGGGCGAGGCGCGCCTTTATCAGGAATACGAGGGCCGAGTGCGGATCACGCTCACAGTCGAGGGGACGGCGGACAGCAAACTCACCCCGGGCCGGCACGCGATCCATATTCACGAGACGGGAAACTGCGAGCCGTTTGCGGCGGCCAAGGGACACTATGACGGCAACGTGGATCCGCAGGTCAATCCCGAAGCGAACGTGAGCCCCGGCCTGGGCAATCATCCCTATCACTTGGGCGATCTGCCCAACCTCATGGTCAATCAAGACCAGAAAGGGTCGCTCTACACGGTCACAAGCCGTGTCACGCTCGCGCCGGGCCTGACCACGCTGTTCGACCGAGACGGAAGTGCGTTCATCATCCACGAACAGGAAGACCGCTACCTGCCGGATCCTCCCACCAAGGATGCACCTGGAGGGGCCCGAATCGCCTGCGGCGTGATCGTGAAAGAGTAAGACAACATCAACCAGCATGCCAATCCATCAAGGAGGGAGCCATGGCCAACGTTGTTGCAGGAGTGCCGGTCGGAGGACTGAAAACCGTCGGGCAAATCGTGCCGACGAATGAGCTGAAGTTTCACGCCAAGCAGAACGGACTGGCGGTCGCAGTCGAGCTGCTGTCCACGCACACACCGGGGGCGCCGGTCGTAGACGAGAAAAACCGTTTCATCGGATTCATCAGCGAGTTCGATGTCCTACGCGCACTCGAGGCCGGAAAGGATCTGAGCCAATGCACCGCCGACCAGATCATGGCCAAGGATCGGATTGCGATCAAGGATACGACGACGATCCAAGAGGCCGTAAAAATCATGGAGGAAAAGCGTCTCCTGAACCTGCCGGTGGAGAAAAACGGCGAGGTCGCCTATACGGTCACTCGGCATGATCTCCTGCGCGCCTGGATCGGGCTTGGTCTCGGGATGGGACTTGAAGCGTAGACTGTTGTCGGACTCCGTTCGATCGGCTGGGCCAGGATCGTCGTGGTGAGCCGTGTGCTCGAATGCACTCCTGACGATCTCGCCACGCTCCAAGAGCGGGTGAACCCTTGCGCCGTGGCCTTTCCCCAGCCGTGCTGGATCAAGGTGGCGGGCATCGGGTTGGCTGTGGGCGCGCTGAACGGCTTTTTCGGCGTAGGAGGCGGCTTCATGATCGTGCCGACGTTGGTGCTCGTGCTGGGGTTGCCGGTGCGCCCGGCGGTGGGGACCGCCCTGACGATCATCGCGCTGATTTCGATCGGTGGGATCATCGGTCACGTGCGGTTCGGCGCGCTCGATCCGCGCCCGAGCGCCTTGGTGATCACGGGCAGCGCGGCCGGCATTCTGCTCGGCGTGCGGCTCGAGCAGTTGGTCTCGCCCAAGGTGATGAGCGTCACCGCCGCCACGATCACGGTTGGTCTCCGCTCTGGTTGATCGCGGCCAACGCGATCAAGCTGTTGGGCCTCTAAGTGTGAGAGGAACGCCTCATGCATCTGACCGTGACCTATCAGGGCGGCACGCGATTCGCGATCACCAACAGCCGGCACACGGTGACGACCGACCAGCCAATCGAAGACGGCGGAGCGGACGCCGGGATGAGCCCGGTCGAGCTGTTCGTCGGCTCGCTGGCCGGTTGCGTCGGCTACTTCGTCGCCCGGTTCTGCGAGAGACATCGCATTCCCGCCGAGGGGTTCGCGATCGACGCCGAGTGGTCCATGGCCGAACAACCTCACCGTGTCGGCGCCGTGGCGCTCAGGCTGCGGCTCCCCGCGGACGTGCCGGCCGAGCAGCGAGAGCGGTTGCTCAAGGTCGCGCGCGGGTGCACGGTGCATCAATCGCTGGCGGTTCCGCCGGCGGTGGAGATTGCGCTTCAGACAGGGCAGCGCAAGCCAGTTGCATGACCAGAGGACGGTGGAGGCGGAGCAGAGTCCAGGATCCTGTTCAGTACGAACGGCCAGCCATGTTCCCCGTCCTGCTCGTTCTGACCCTTGCGGGCTGCTCCGGAACGTTCGAGGCCAGGCCCCCGGAGACCCCGACTTTATCCATGTTCCCGAGCGGGAGCGAACTCGTCTTTGCGCCTCCTTCGGCGGACACCATTCCCGGCGATCAACGGGGCGAGCAGATCCGTATGGGCTATCGGGTCGTCGTCAACACGCAGGAGTATGCCAGAGCCTATGTGGGCAATGCCTTGAATTGCACCAATTGCCATCTGGATGCCGGACTGAACCCGAATGCGGCGTCGTTCGTCGGGCTGGCTGCGGTTTACCCTGAGTACCGAGCGCGCCAGGGTCGAGTGCTGAGGTTGGCGGAACGGATCAACGAATGTTTCGAACGCAGTCTGAACGGGAGGGCATTGCCGGCCGAGAGTTCCCGCTTGCAGGCGATCGTGGCCTATATCGAGTGGCTCTCCCAAGGTGTGCCGAGAGGTGCCACGCTTCCCTGGCGCGGCTTGCCCCGTCTCGCCGTCGGTCGAAAAGCCGACCGGGAGCATGGCCGCCTGGTGTTCGCGGCGCGCTGCGCCATGTGCCATGGATCCGATGGCCAAGGAACGATGCTCGCGCCGCCCCTGTGGGGGCCTCGGTCGTACAACATCGGCGCCGGCATGGCGCGCGTGAGTGTGGCGGCAGGCTTCATCAAAGCCAACATGCCGCGGGGCTGGGGTTGGAGTCTGTCCGATGAGGAGGCGTACGATGTGGCGGCGTTCATCAACAGTCAGCCACGGCCCGACATGCCAGGCAAAGAGCGCGATTGGCCGAAAGGCGGGAAGCCCGAGGATGCGCCGTACTGAGCGTGAAACGTATCTCGTGAAGCGTCGCATGCGAGATACGAACGACAAAGAACGGAGGGTTCAAAAATGGCGACCTTTATCATTTCCGGCAGTCGAGGCACGGATGATCCAACCATGGCCACGTTGCCCTTCATGGCGGCGAAAGCGGCCAAGGAGCAAGGGCACGATGTCGTGTTATGGCTCCAGAACGAGGCCGTGGTGTTGGCCCGCAAAGGCGTGGCGGATCATGTGACCGGCGTCAACCTGACGCCGCTCAAAGACCTGCTGGCCGCGCTGCAGAACGCCGGCGTGCCGATCTGGGTGTGCGGTGCCTGCGCCGTCGCGCGGCAGGTCGGCCAGAGCGATTTGGTCGTAGGGGCTACGATCAAGGGAATGCCCGAGTACGTGCAAGCCGTCGCGATGCGCGACCGGACCATCTCGTTCTGATCGACGAAAGGGAATCGGAGCATGGCCTCTGGAGGAAGGTTAGCCACGGCTGCAGCGCTGGTAGAGCTGTTGGCGTTTCCGCTGTTCGCAGCGGAACGGTCCATGATGCCGCCGCGAGTGCCAGCCCATCAGTTGGCGGAGGCACGGGCGTTGGTGAATCCGCTGCCGGATGCGCCGGACGTGATCGAGAAGGGCAAGGCGCTGTATCAGGGGAAAGGGACCTGCATCAGTTGTCACGGCCCGAGCGGCCGGGGCGACGGTGTCGCGGCAATGGGCCTGGAACCTTCGCCGCGGAACTTCCACCATCACGGCTTCTGGCGGCATCGGACGGACGGCGAAATTTTTTGGGTCATCAAACACGGCATCGCGGGGACGGCGATGAGTCCGTTCGGTGGCATGCTCACGGATGAAGAGATCTGGGCGATCATCCGCTACGAACAGAGCTTTGCCGGCGGTCGTGGTCCTGGCGAGCACATGGGCCCGCGTCGAGGGATGGGACCGCGAGGCGGGATGGGCGGCCCAGGTTCCCGGGAGTGCTGTGCCGAATCCCTTGAAGACCGTTAACCACTTGTCGCTCGGCTTCCCCGAACGCCGCGGCAATCCTTTGCTGTAAGACTGCGTAGAAGCAAGCGAGTAGCGAGCAGCAAAGAGAGACCGGCCACGAGCTTCATTCCCTCCCCTCCCCCTTTTTAAAGGGGGAGGGTCTCGGGGAGGGGGTGATTTCACGGTACGGGTGAATTCCTATTTTTAAGTGCTTCTCAAACGCTCACTTCAACAAGGAGGTCCGGCAATGGAAACACAGGATCGTGACATGTCCGCCATGACCGTTCTCTTCGCGTTCGCGAGCGGGGTTCTGCTCGGGACGGTGGCGGGCCTGCTCCTGGCGCCGAAATCCGGCGAAGAGACGCGGACGCAATTGAGAGGCTATGCCAGGAGAGCTGAAGAAGAGATGTTGGAGCAGGCCAGAGAGGCCAGAGCCGCGTTGGATGAAACCATCGAACGAGGCAAGCAATTCTTGAAGGAGAAAAAAGAAGTCCTGGCTGGTGCGTTCGAAGCCGGGCAGGAAGCCTTCAAGAAAGAGATTGGGACGTAATGCTCCGAGCGTTCTGCGAAGAATGTCGTAGCGATTGGGAGGGTCAAGGGCGGGGGCGGCAAAGCGACGGTCACCGTCAAGAGGGCCGTGGTGTTGGGGCAGGCCAGCGCGACCGTCGGGTTGCTGAATGCCGGCATGGACGGCCTCAATATCGCCGGTGGCGACGGATTGCGAGCGAACCGTTCTTGCACGGTGGTTCTCCTCCCTCTCGTGCGACGAAGAATTCAGGCGTGGTCGAAAGGACTTGGGCTCAGCATTGGCCTTGTGACAGGAAATTTTTTCCTAAGGAACATTTGACTTGCTCCGCGTGATGGCTATCTCCGGGTTCGACAGAGAAGTCTGGTGGTCTTCGTGGTCATCCTCAAACTCAAGGAGGTGGAACGATGGGAGAACTGGTACGGTGGGATCCGTTTAAAGAACTGGAAGACATGGAGCGGCGGCTGGCGACCCTGTTCGGTCGGCCCGTGCGTCGTCGGGAAGGCGAGAAGGAGGCCATGACCGTCGCGGAATGGTCGCCGCTCGTCGACATCGAAGAAAACGAGAAGGAGTACGTCATCAAAGCGGAACTGCCGGAAATCAAAAAGGAAGACGTCAAGGTCACGGTCGAAAGCGATGTGCTCACGATCGCTGGCGAGCGCAAGTTCGAGAAAGAAGAGAAGGGCAAGAAATACCATCGGGTCGAGCGGAGCTACGGCAGTTTCGCGCGCAGTTTCACCTTGCCGGAAGATGCGGACGGAACGAAGGTGTCTGCGGAATACAAGGACGGCGTGTTGCGCATTCACCTACCGAAGTCCGAGAAGGCGAAGCCCAAGGCCATTGAAGTGAAAATTGCGTGATATGGGCAACGAGCACCGAAGTCTGAACGGCAGGGTTTCAGCCGCTTCGGGTGTCTCATGAATGAGCCGCGTGTTGCCGTACCCATACGGGGGCGGCACCGAAGGTGGACATAAAACCGCCTTGCCAGGGGGGGGGGGGGAGTGGTTTACACTACTGCCCCCTCTGGATCGGGTGGGTGATTCCGGCGAGGAGGCATCGTTTCAAACATAACCAAGGAGGGTTCCTGTGGGCAGCATGTCGAGGGCGGTGGCGGTGGTTGCGTTGCTCGGTTTGTCGGCCGGCCTGATGGGCTTTGTGGGTGACACGACCCAATTGAGCGATCAACAGATCGAGTCTGCGATCAAGCAGCGACTCAACGGAGATGGCCGGATCGATGCGAGAAATATTCAGGTGAAAGTCGAAGAAGGGGTCGTCACGCTGAGCGGAACGGTTCCGGACCTGGAGAGTAAGGTGCTGGCGGAAGCGTTGGTGAGCGGAACCATGGTCGGTATCAGGCGTTTACAAAACGACATCGCGGTGGTCCGCCCAGCGTTGAAAGACGAGGAGATCCGCAAGGCGGTCGAAGCCGCGCTCAGGTCCGTGCCGGCCCTGAAGGAGAGCAAACTGAACAAAATTACCGTCCTGGTTCATGAGGGTGATGTCGTTCTGAAAGGCACGGTGGAGAAGCCTCTTCATCGTCGCCTGGCCCGCAAAGCCGCACAGGCCGTTCCGGGAGTGGTGTCGGTCGCCAATCTCATCAAAATCGTCGGGAAACCTCGCCCGGATCGGGAGATCGAGCAAGATGTACTGGCCTATCTCAAGTGGGCGCCCTTTGTCGATCTGGATCAGATCGAGTACACCGTGGAAAACGGTGTCGTGAAATTAAAGGGATCAGTCGATCATCATGCCGTCATTTTTGCCTTGGTGAACGACATCGAGAAGATCCGCGGCGTCGTCGATGTGGACACCGCGCAGATCACGGTGACGAAAGCTCAGAAGAAGGCGTGATCACGAGCTCTCCAACCCGACATGGCGAGGTGGTCTCATGATGGATGCTGGGCGATCGATGACAAGACGGAGCTGGCTCTCGACCGGTCTAGTGGGGCTGCTCGCTGTGTTTGGGGTCCAATCTTCTTCCGTGATCATTGACCATCTCGCCGCTCAGGATGCGGCGGCGCCACGCGTGCTGCCGCGATCGTTCCAGCGGGCCAAGCTCGGGATGGCCCTTGACGAATTCAGCCGTGCGAATCCTGAAGTAGCGAAGACGAGCCGACAGAATCTGGCAACCCTGACGCTGACCCAGATTGCGTCGGATTCGGCCGTCCGACGCGTCTTCTATCGGTTTCACCGGGGCAAACTGTACGAAATCCAGATTCAGTATCGTCCCGAGCGCTTACCGAGTGCCGCGACAGGATTATTGGCACGCTTGAAAGAAGTCTACGGATCGCCCTCGATCGATCGTGAAGACGACCTCGATCTCGATTCGGCCGACCTTCGGCGCAGGCGAACCGTCTGGCAGGACGAACGAACGAAGATCACGTTCCTTGAGCGGGAAATCATCGACGAACAGGGCAGACGCACCGAACTGACGCTCACACTGACCGATCTCGGCCTGGAACGCCTGCGCGATGCGGATCAGAACGAACAGGCGCGGCGGCAGGTAGAACGTATTCCGATCCCGTTGCCCGATGCCGAACTCAGATCGGACAACGTCGAAGACACAGCTGGAGGTCGAGCGTTGTCAAGATCGTGAGGAGGAGTCGACCCAACGAGAAGAAAGACCACCCGGATCCGGGGTAGGACAACAGTCGATGAAGTGGCACATCTTATTGAAAGGGTTGGAAGAAACCCCGCGCATCCGTCGAGGGCTGGACCGACTGCGTCGCAAGCTCGAGCGCCGTGTTCAGAACTTTGACCACGAGCAAGTCTCGTTGCGTGGGGTGATCGAGAAGCACCCAAGCAAAGTGCGGTTCCGGGTGTCATGGCTCTTGGCCGTACCGGGACGGGCGTTAATTGCGAAAGAGGAAGGGCCTGAGCTCGACGTCGTGCTGAGAGAAGCCGTCTCGGAACTCGAGCGCCAGTTGGACAAGCACAAAGCGGCGTTGCGGCGCGAGCTTGTCTGGAAACGCAAGGAACGTCGCGAAAAATCAGCTTTAGCCCGCAAAGTCAGCGAGCTTCCCTTGGAAGAACGCGACCGGCAGGCTTTCCTGGACGTGATCGAGGCCCATCTGGACACACTCCATCGCTTTGCCCGTCGCGAGATCGCGGCACGGCTTGCTTCAGGCGAGGTGTTGCCCGGTCAACTGACCACGGACGATCTCGTCGACGCCGTCGTCGAGACCGCGGCTCGAGAATTTCCGCGGCGCCCCAAGGATCTTCCCCTGGATCGATGGCTCGTGAAGCTCCTACTTGACCATATGAAGAAGGAAGTCGCGCGAGCGCGAGAGATGGGCGGACCGCTTCGCCTGGAAGAGGCCGGCGCGGTCCCCGGGTCTGCGGAGAGCCTTTTCGACTTCTACCAACCCGACGAGGTCGTGCGGTTGGAAGATCTCTTGCCCGCTTCACAGATTCCGACGCCGGAGCAAGTGGTCGAGCGACGGGAACTCCAACGGTGGATCAACCAAACGCTCTCGCATTTGCCGTCGCAATGGAGACTCGCTCTCGTGTTGCATGGCGCAGAAGGCTATTCGGTTGAAGAGACAGCCCATTTCTTGGGCCTTTCGGAATCGGATGCCAAGCAGGCGCTGGATAGCGCCAGGGCCTTTCTGCGGCACAAATTGATGGAACTCTCTCTCCCTCATGCGAAGGCACAAGACGAGAAGGGCCAAGAGAGCCCTGAACGAGGATGAAGACAGGGATTGCGAAAACGAGCCTGGAGCGAACCCCTCCCCGGCTACCCAAGCGTGGGCGACGATGATCCGATCCTCTGACCTGAAGATGCTCGTCGAGCGCGAGCCCCGACCAGGAAGCCCCGTGCTCAGCGTGTATCTTGATGTGGACCAAACGCGGCCCGCCAATCTCAATCGCGGCTTCGAGGTGACGCTGGACAACATGCTGCGGTCGCTCGATCAACAACTGGGCGAGGCTCCGCCTCGACGCGAGTTCCAGCAGGACGCTGCGCGTGTGCGAACGCTGGTAAGCGGCTATGTGCCCTCCGCCCAAAGCTTGTGCGTGTTCTGCGACGAGTCGGAGCAGTTTCTCTGGTGGCGCGAACTCCGGGTGCGGTTGCGCAACGATGTGGTGTGGAGCGGCACTCCGTTCATACGCCCGCTGCTGGAGGCGCTGGACGAATACGAGCGGTACGGGGTGGTCCTCGCGGACCGCGCCCGCGCACGGCTTTTTACGGTCTTCTTGGGAGAGATCGAGGAACATCGGGAGATGTTCGCAACCCGAGACGTCCACCGCGTGAAAAGCGCGGGGACCGATCGATTGTGGTCGCAGCAACAATTTCAACGGAAAGCCGACATCCATGCCCTGTGGCATCTCAAGCGTGTGGCGCAGGAGACAGAGCGACTCTCGACGGAGTATGCATTCGACCGGTTAGTGTTGGCCGGGGCGAATGATGTCACGGCCGAGCTGCGGCGGTTACTCCCGAAACGTCTCCGGGCCCGCGTCGTGGCGGAATTGCCACTGCCGATCGAGGCCGCTCCCGCTGATGTCCTGAACGCGCTCTTGCCCATCGTTGAGCATATTGAACGAGCAAACGAGCGGGAATTGGTGGACTCGTTGATCGCGTCCGCCGGCAAGAACGACCGCGCGGTGATCGGACTCGACGATACCCTGGCCCTGGTGCAGCAAGGCCGGGTGTGGCAACTGGTGTATGCCGAGGGGCTCGTCGTTGGAGGGTGGGAGTGCCAACAGTGCGCGGCGCTCTACTCCCAAGAACGGGATACGTGCGGGTATTGCAGCGGCGGCCTTCGTCGGGTGCCGGATCTCATCGCTCGCGCAGCCGAGCGCGCCTTCGAGCAGGGCGCGACCATCGAACAGGTGCATGGGGAAGCGGCGGCCAAGTTGAAGGCGGCCGGCGGGATCGGCGGATGGCTTCGCGGATAAGGAGGCAGGCCGACGATGTTTCCCTTGCGCGACAGTCTGCCCCGTCTCAATCCGCCGGTGATGGTGACGGCGCTCGTTCTTGCCAACGCCGGGGTCTTTTTCTTCGAGCTGCTGCTGCCGGAGGACGGCCTAGAGGCGCTGTTCTATACCCTGGGCATCGTGCCGGCCCGCTATTCCCATCCGGTCTGGGCCGAGTGGTTCGGGTTTTCGGCCGACGACTACTGGCCGTTTCTCACGAGCATGTTTCTCCACGGCGGATTCCTTCATATCGCCGGGAACATGTGGACGCTGTGGATCTTCGGCGACAACGTCGAGGATCGCATGGGACCATGGCAGTTTCTTGCTTTCTACTTGCTGTGCGGGGTCGGCGCGGGAGTTGTGCATTGGCTGACGAATCCGGATTCGACCGTGCCGACGGTCGGGGCGTCGGGGGCCATCGCAGGGGTGATGGGCGCGTATTTCTCCATGTTTCCCCGCTCGCATGTCGTCGTGTGGTTTCCGGTGCTGTTCTATCCGGTTTTTCTCCGAGTGCCGGCCCCGACCTACCTCTTCTACTGGCTGCTGCTGCAGGTCTTCAGCGGCACCTTGGCCTTGGTGGGGCCGCAGCAGGTGGGCGGCGTGGCGTGGTGGGCTCATGTCGGCGGCTTTGTGGCGGGGGTCTTCTTGCACCCGCTGTTTACTATCAAACGGACGCGGCGCCGGCTGTATGAGGACGAATTGGGCGCCGAAGGGGCCTGGGTTCCGGCCAGCCCCTGGCGGCCCCGATAACCCGGGAGGAACGGCGTGGGCATTCTGGATCTGTTCTGGCTGTATTTCATCGTCACTTCCCTGCAGCCGGTGATCATGCAGCGCTACTTGGAGGCCTCGCGGCGGCGTCTGATCGCCGCGATTGAACGCCACCGCCAATCGCGCGTGATCTTGCTTGTGCACCGGCAAGAGACCATGGCCCTGTTGGGGTTTCCGATCTTTCGCTACATCGACGTGAACGATTCGGAAGAGGTGCTCCGTGCCATCCAGATGACCGATCCGGAAGTGCCGCTCGATCTGATCCTCCATACCCCGGGCGGGCTGGTCATCGCGGCCGTGCAAATCGCCCGAGCCATTCGCGCGCACAAAGGCAAGGTGACGGTCTTTGTGCCGCACTATGCCATGTCCGGCGGAACCTTGATCGCGCTGGCGGCGGACGAGATCGTCATGTGCCGCCATGCCGTGCTCGGACCCGTGGACCCTCAACTCGGCCAGGTTCCGGCCGCCAGCGTGCTGAAGGTCGTCAAGAGCAAGTCGATCGCCGACGTCGAGGATCAGACACTGTTGCTCGCGGATCAGGCAGAAAAAGCGATCACGCAACTGCGTCGCACGGTTCAAGAACTGCTCGCAGGTCGGCAGTCCGCGGAGAAGGCGGAAGAACTGGCGCGTTTACTGACCGAAGGGACCTGGACGCACGATTATCCGATCTCCTGCGACGAGGCCGGTCGTCTGGGATTGCCCGTCAGCACGGACATGCCAGGGGCCGTGCTCCGATTGATGGCCTTGTTCCCCCAACCAGTTCGCCGCCAACCCAGCGTGGAATATTTGCCAGAGCTCCGGCGGTTCAAGCGCGAGGCGGGTATGGGGACTGGCTCGCCCGGCCGGCCCTCGGCATGAACAGGTGGGACTTGTCAAAAGGAGGATGTCATGAACTTGAAAAAACTCATGCCATGGAATTGGTTCAAGAAGGAAGAGGAAACGGCAACGGTCCCGGTGAAGCGCGCGGATCTTCTTTCCGGCGATCCGCTGGCCCAACTCCATGCCGATATTGATCGGCTGTTTGGCCAGATGTTTCGTGCGGTCGGCTGGCCGGGGACCGACATGAGCCGCCTGTTCGGAGACACCGCGCTAGTCCCCCTGAAACCGCACGTGGACATCGCGGCGACCGATCGGGAGTATGTCATCACTGCCGAAGTTCCGGGCTTGGAAGCGAACGATCTCCATCTGGAGCTGTTGGAGGACACTCTGCTGATCCGGGGAGAAAAGCGCCAGGAATGGGAGAAGCAGAATGCCGGCGTGTACCGGATGGAGCGCCGCTACGGAGCGTTCGAGCGCATGTTGTCGTTGCCTGACGATGCCGATCGGGACCGGTTGGAGGCCAAGCTCAAACATGGGGTCCTGACGGTGACGATACCCCGTAAACCGAGCCCAAAGGGCGCCTCGCGACTGATCGAAGTCAAAGCCGGCTGAATGGTGCAAGGAGGATCAAGATGAGGCAGGCAGTACACACCCGAAGCGAGGTACGGTGCCGGCAGTGGCGGGTGGCGGCGATTGCGGGATGGTTGGCGGTCGGCATCGGCGTCGCTGGGATGACGACCGAAGCAGCCCTGGCGGTTGAGTCAGCACCCGCACGAGAGGCCAGGCCGATCCTGGTGTCCACCGGCGTGCTTCCATCGAATGAGGCCTTAGTGACGGTCGCCGAGCGCGCGACGGCGTCGGTCGTCAATATCGCCTCGTCCAGGAAGGCGATCATCAGCGAACCGTTCGGGCCGTTCTATGGCGACCCGTTTTGGCGGCGGTTTTTCGGAGAGGAATTCGGTCAACGAGGGCCGCGGCGCGAGGAGCGGGAGTTCGGCGAAGGCTCGGGCGTGATCGTCAGCTCGGACGGGTACATCATGACCAACAACCACGTCGTCGAAGGAGCCGAGGAGCTGACCGTCGTGCTCCCTGACAAACGCCGCTTCAAAGCGAAAATCGTCGGCACCGACCCGCGAACGGACCTCGCATTGATCAAGATCGATGCGACGGGTTTGCCGACTCTGCCGTGGGGGGACTCTAGTAAGTTGCGGGTGGGCGAGCTGGTATTGGCCGTCGGCAGTCCGTTCGGACTGACGCAGACCGTGACCATGGGCATCGTCAGCGCGGTCGGCCGTGCCAATATGGGCATCGTCGATTACGAGGATTTCATTCAGACCGACGCCGCCATCAACCCCGGTAACTCCGGTGGGGCCCTGGTGAATCTGAAAGGCGAGCTGATCGGCATTCCCTCGGCGATCTTCAGCCAAACCGGAGGGTATATGGGGATCGGATTTGCCATCCCCAGCAACATGGCCAAGAGCGTCATGGCGAGTCTGCAGAAGCACGGGAAGGTCGTCCGCGGCTGGATCGGCGTGTCGATCCAGGAATTGACTCCAGATCTGGCCAAGGAATTCGGCGCGAAGGACGTCAAGGGTGTCTTGGTGAGCGATGTGCTGGAAGATGGGCCGGCCGCGAAGGCCAAGCTCGAACGCGGCGACGTCATCACCGCCTACGAGGGAAAGCCGGTCGCTACGCCGACACAGTTGCGGACCCTGGTAGCCGAAACCGCACCGGGGACCACGGTCACGTTGACGGTGTGGCGGGACGGTCGGACGCGCGAGGTGAAGCTGACCGTTGGTGAGCTTCCCCAGGAAGTGGCGAGAGCGGCGGGCGGGGTCGAGGGCGAGCATGCGCTGGCAGGCATCGTCGTCGAACCGGCCCCCCGTGATCGGTCAGGTCGGAAAATCGGCGGAGTCCGGGTCGTCGAAGTGGATCCTGAGAGCCCGGCGGCGCTCGCTGGGTTGCGACCCGGGGATGTCATTCGAGAAATCAACCGCAAACCGGTGAAGTCGGTCGAGGATTTCGAGCGGCTCGCCGGACGACTACGGTCCAAGGAGCGGGTCCTTCTGCTGGTAACCCGTGGGAATGCGACGATTTTCCTGTCCATCAGCCCGCGGTGAGGCGGGGCGAGTAACGCAAAAAAAACCATCGCCGAGTCACGCGGTGGACACGTAGTCTGTCGGCGTGGCCTCTCGTGCACGCTGACTCAGAAGGAAAGGCACAGGTCATGGCAGGGAATCGATGGCGTCTCGCACTGGTAGAGGAACAGGATCTCTTGCCGGCGCCCTGGACGCCTCAACCGGGCAGGCGGAGAACCGCAGCGTCCTCGATGGAGATGGGCGCGGCGGAGTTGATCGCTGCCTGTGCGTTGTTGGCGTGTCGGGGTCCTGGACCTCAGGCCTGGACTCTTGGGTACCGGCATGATCCGGTGGCGTTCTTGCTCGAAACGATCGAAGAAGCCGTCAGTCTCTGGACGACCGACGGCGCAAAACTTTACTGCAATCGGGCCGCCGAGGCCCTGAATCTGGACTGGCGCGGCTACGTCGCCCTGGAACAGTTTCGGCGCGATGATCGCGACCTGGAACGGCGGTGTATGGCGTTCTCTTTGGGCGAGGTCGCGTACGTGCTGGAGATCGTCCACGAGGTGAAACCCGCTGTGAAGACCGCGGAGGAAGGAGGATTCCGTGCGGCTTGATCGGCTGACCGTCAAATCCCGCGAAGGGCTGGCGTCGGCCGAGTCGCTGGCGCGACGCCGTGATCAGCAGGAAGTCACAAGCCTCCATCTCTTGCTCGCGCTGCTGGACCAGGAGGTGGGATTGGTGCCGGCGCTGCTCGATCGGGCTGGCGTCACGCTGCCGGTCCTCCGTGCTCGGTTGGACCAGGCGCTCGGCCGCTTGCCGGTCGTTCGCGGCGGCGAACCATTTATTGGACGTGACCTCAAGGACATACTGGACGGCGCATTCGACGAAGCCGAGCGGCTCAAGGACGACTTTATCTCCACCGAGCATCTGCTGTTGGCGATGCTGGGTACGCGAAGGACGCTCGCTGGGGAACTGTTGGCTGGTTTGCGCGTCTCCCGCGAGACGGTGGAGAAAGCCTTACAGGACCTACGGGGGAACCAGCGGGTGACCACCCCTGAGCCGGAGGCGACCTATCGAGCCTTGGAGAAATACACGACGGACCTGACAGATTTGGCTCGCAAAGGCAAGATTGACCCGGTAATCGGACGAGACGAGGAGATACGGCGAGCGATGCAGGTGCTGTCCCGCCGGACGAAAAACAACCCGGTCTTGATCGGGGAGCCGGGGGTGGGTAAGACAGCGATCGTGGAAGGGATCGCGCGCCGGATTGTTACTGGAGATGTCCCCGAAAGCCTCCATCACAAGCGCGTGCTGGCGCTGGATTTGGGCGCGTTGGTCGCGGGCGCGAAGTTTCGCGGCGAATTCGAAGAGCGGCTCAAGGCCGTGCTGGCCGAGATCAAAGCCGCGGCCGGCTCCATCATTCTGTTCATCGACGAAATCCACACGCTGGTCGGCGCCGGAGCCGCCGAAGGCGCGCAGGATGCGGCCAACATGCTCAAGCCGATGTTGGCTCGCGGCGAACTGCGGTGCATCGGTGCCACGACCTTGGACGAATATCGAAAGTATATCGAAAAGGATCGAGCGCTGGAGCGACGCTTTCAGCCGGTCATGGTCGGGGAACCCAGTGTCGAAGATACGATCGCGATTCTGCGGGGTATCAAAGAGCGCTATGAAGTCCATCACGGCATTCGCATCCAAGATGCGGCGTTGGTGGCAGCGGCGACCCTCTCCCATCGGTATATCACGAATCGATTTCTGCCCGATAAGGCCATCGACCTGGTGGACGAGGCGGCCAGCCGTTTGAAAATGGAGATCGAAAGCGTGCCGGCTGTGATTGACGATGCCGAACGCGAGATCATGCGGCTCAGGATCGAAGAACAGGCGCTGGGGCGGGAAGATACCGACGCGGCGAAGGTCCGTCTGCGGGAGGTGCGGAGGCTGATCGCCGAAAAGGTCGAACAGGTGCGCGCTTTGCGTGCCCGCTGGGAGGAGCAGCGGGATCTCGTCCGCAAGATCCGAGAATTGAAAGAACGGCGCGAAGCCCTGTTGACCGAAAGCGAGCAAGCCCAACGCCAGGGCAATCTCGGGCGCGCGGCTGAAATCCGCTACGGTCAGCTTCCTCAAATCGAACAGGAACTCGCGACCGTGCAGGACGCCTTGCGGCACAGCCAAGCCCAGGGCACATTTCTCCGAGAGGAAGTCACTGACGAGGACATTGCCGCCGTCGTGTCACGTTGGACCGGGATTCCGGTGGCGAAGATGCTCGAAGCGGAAAGCGAGCGACTGCTCCACATGGAGGAGCGCTTGCGGCAGCGGGTGGTCGGTCAAGACGAAGCCATCTCGCGGGTGTCGAAAGCCATCCGCCTCGCCCGAGCGGGGCTGAAGGATCCCAAGCGTCCGATCGGGTCGTTTTTGTTCCTCGGCCCGACCGGTGTCGGAAAAACCGAAGTCGCCAGGGCGCTGGCCGAGTTCTTGTTCGACGACGAACGGAACATAGTGCGACTCGATATGTCGGAGTACATGGAGAAACACGCGGTGGCGCGCTTGATCGGTGCCCCGCCCGGCTACGTGGGCTACGAAGAAGGGGGACAACTGACGGAGGCGGTGCGGCGACGTCCCTATTCGGTCGTGCTCTTCGATGAAATCGAAAAGGCCCATCCGGATGTCTTCAACGTCCTTCTCCAAGTCATGGAAGATGGCCGCTTGACCGACGGCCACGGTCGCACGGTGGATTTTCGCAATGTCATTCTCATCATGACCTCCAACGTCGGGTCCAGCTATGTGCTGGATATCGACGATCAACGCGAAGCGGAGCGACGGGCTTTTGACGCGTTGCGCGGAACCTTCAGACCGGAGTTTCTGAACCGGATCGACGCGATCATCGTGTTCCGAAGATTGGATGCCAAGCGGATACGCGAGATCGTGGACATTCAGCTCCGGCATCTCGCGCCGTTGCTCGCTCAACGGAATCTAACCCTCGAAGTCACCGACCAGGCCAAGGCGTTCCTGGCGGAGGTCGGGTATGATCCGGCCTTCGGCGCGCGTCCGCTGCGGCGGGCCATCCAGGAGTATCTGCTGGAACCGTTGTCAGAGAAAATCATCGCGGGAGAAGTCCAGCCGGGAGGACGGGTCCTGATAGATCGAAGCGGGGCAGGCTTATCGATCAAGGAGGCCGCGCGGCCATCGACGTCGGCAAGAGGAACCGCTCGTGGGGCGTGACGCCCATCACGTTTAACGGGATGCCAAACGCCATGAGAGGGAGACGTGGCGACGCAAGAGGGCCATGTCCGCTCCAAAACGAGGATGGCAACTCTGGCGGAGGTCGGTGGCTCGCCGTATTCTCATTGGACGATCGAGTGGCTCGGGACGTGGCCTCTTCTCGATCCTCTCGTTGTGGGGGGAAATGGGGCGAATTCCGCGAGAGGGCTCTCCGTTCATCCAGACTATCGCGGCCTGGTCTGACACCTGCGAGGCGAGGGACACTTCGTGTGGGATATCGCGGCCATCACATCGTTTTTCCTCTCAAGCTTCGTGACTGTCTTTTTCGTGGTCGACCCACCGGCAGCGGTACCCCTGTTCATCTCGATGACGGCGACCTACTCGGCTGAGGGCAAACGGCGGACCGCGATGCGGGCCTCACTTATCGCGTTCGCTGTCTTGTCCGTCTTCGCCGCGGCAGGGGGCACGATCTTTCGACTGCTGCATGTTTCACTGGGAGCCTTTCGAATGGCCGGCGGGCTGCTCCTCTTTCTCCTGGCGGTAGACATGCTCAGGGCCCAACGGTCCCGCCAGCGTACGTCCCCCGAGGAGGAGGCCGAGGCTGCCGAAACAAACGATGTCTCGGTCTTTCCTCTGGCCATTCCGATGCTGGCCGGGCCGGGGGCCACTTCTGCGGTGATGGTGCTGATGACCCGAGCGGAGCAGGCATGGCAATCGGGCGCCATCTTCGCCGCCATCGCCATGACGGCGGCGATGACATACGCGATTCTGCGATTCGCCAGCGGGATCGGAGAGCGTCTCGGTCAAACCGGGCTCAATGTGCTGCAGCGGATCATGGGGTTGGTCCTGGCCGCAATTGCGATGCAGTTTGTCGTGGACGGAATTGGCACCGTGCTCCCATCTCTCACTGTGGCCATCCGTGAGCACTGAGGAGGCTGGCGACCGATCGCAGCAGTGATCGTGGAGCCGTTGGGGCTGCGGAGGATTCGTGGTTGGGAGAGGTTTGAACGATGGCATGGTCCTGGTGATCCTGATGCGAGCCGTGCTCGGCTGCCTGGGACTTGTGTCGCTGGCCGGATGTTGGAGTCCGATCGCGCTGCATCGGGCCATGGTTGAATATGATCGCACCATCGTGAAGGCCGAAAGCGAACTCCTGTTGTTGAACATCGCTCGACTTCAGGATGATGACCCTGCTCACTTTACAGTGACGGCCAATATCGCGGCGACGTTCGACTTTCGGGCGAATGCCGGGTTGCAGGGGCAGATCTTCGAGAGAGGCGGGACGGCCTTCACTCGGAATGCCTATACGCTCAATCTTGGCGGCTCGGTCGCCGAAAACCCGACTGTCAGCATTGTGCCTGTCCAAGGAGAGGAATTCACAAGGCGGATTCTCACGCCGCTCGATCAGAATAAGCTGGATTTTTTGGTGCACGAGGGCCGGAATCTGCAGATGCTCCTCCGGCTGGTCACGAGGACGCTGGAGTTGGAGGAAGGCGAGGCACGACGCAGCTTATTGAACAATCCAGCTCGGAAAGAGGAGTATGAGGAATTTCGCCGCCTGATTCTCCACCTATCCTGGCTGCATGAAACTCGTCGGCTCTTCCTGGTTCCCCTGCGGTACGAGGAGCTGGTCGAGGTTTCCCTGCAGCAGCCCCCGACCGCCTCCGAAATCATCAGCGGTCTTGCACAGGGCTATCGCTGGAGTTCGGGAAACGGGACGAACCGCTTTCTGTTGAGCCGGCAGGTGACCGGGCGCATGTTGATCACGAACGTGAATCCAGACCGGCTCTCGAACGCGGTCCGTCGTCGCCTCAACGAGGAGGCCTTGCTGTTGCCGCCCAATGCGGTACTGGTGGAGATTCTGCCCGAAGGACCGGGCGGGGAGTATCCGTTTCGCGGAATTCTGAAGTTGCGGAGCTTGCACGAGATGCTCCAATTTCTAGCGAAGGGGATTCGTGAAGCGCCAGAATATGCGGTCGAACCGGACCCGCGCACGGGACCGGTCTCCGTGAATCCTCCCAAGACCATGACCATCGGGGTTGGACCGGCGCCTCCGCCGACGGCCGCCGTCGTGATTACTCATAAAAATCAGGCCTATTGGATCTCGGGTCATGCGGATCGGCCGGGAGCGGCTTCCAACTGGGATCGGCAAGCGTTCGAGCTGCTCTACGAGATTTACCAGTTGACTGTGACCGAGGTCTCACGTGCTGTCACGCCAGCCATTGCGATTTCCAAATAGTCGGCTGCAGAAAAGAGGCCTACGCCTTGGCCGGTTTGTGTTCCCCTCGATTCGCACCGCCAGGATCGAGGATAGAGGGTGGTGCGGATGAGTGAGCCGTTGCACATCGTTTGTCCCCATTGCCGCCGCATCAATCGCCTGCCCGGTACCCGCCTCGGCGAGGGACCCCAATGCGGCCAGTGTCATGCCCCGCTGTTCACCGGACATCCGATCGCGCTGACCGGGGCGGACTTCGACCTCCATACGACACGCAACGAGATTCCGTTGCTCGTGGACTTCTGGGCGCCCTGGTGCGGACCCTGCCGGATGATGGCACCCGCCTTCGAGCAGGCTGCGAAGACGCTGGAGCCGCATACTCGTCTGGCGAAAGTGAATACGGAGGAAGAACAGGCGCTGGCAGCCCGCTTCGGCATTGTCAGCATCCCTACGCTCATTCTCTTTCACAAAGGGCGCGAGATCGGGCGACAGATCGGGGCGATGAGGACGGAGGACATCGTGCGATGGGTGCGCAACTCCTCTATCTGATCATCCGCTCTCACGTGCGGTGAATTGTGCGGGACCTTTTTCGGGAAAAGCAGCCTGACACACGGCCGAGACGCGGCCTTTGACCCGGTATCGGAAGAGAGTCGATGGTGCAACTTTCTGACAACGCGCTCCGGGTGCTGCGGGCGCGGTACCTGCGCCGCGATGCAGCGGGGCGGGTCCTGGAAACGCCTGAAGAGATGTTCGCCAGAGTGGCGGACGCCATCGCTCGGGCTGAGGCGGCGTTCGGTCATCCCGATCGAGTCTCGTACTGGCGCGATGAATTCTACCGGGCGATGACCTCCTTGATCTTCTTGCCGAACAGTCCCACCCTCATGAATGCGCCCGGCGGACAGCTCAGCGCCTGCTTCGTGTTGCCCGTCGAGGATTCCATCGAGGACATCTTCAAGGCGGTCCAGGAGATGGCTTTAGTGCAACGTACCGGCGGCGGGACCGGGTTTTCGTTTTCCCATTTGCGGCCGAAGGGCGACTTCGTATCGTCCACGGGCGGGGAGGCTTCAGGCCCGGTGTCGTTCATGAAGATTTTCGACTGTGCCACCGAACATATCAAGCGCGGGGGCCGGCGGCGCGGCGCCAATATGGGCATCTTGCGGGTGGACCATCCGGATATTCTCGAGTTCGTCACGGCGAAACGCGATGGGCTGACCCTTCAGAATTTCAATCTCTCCGTCGGGGTGACGGACACGTTTATGGAGGCCGTGCGCCACGGGACATCCTATGACCTGATCCATCCGAGAACGGGCCAGACGGTCGGCCGGCTCGATGCCAAGGAGGTCTTCGAGACCATCACGAACGCCGCGTGGACAACCGGCGATCCGGGTCTGCTCTTTCTGGATGCGATCAACCGAGCCAATCCCACGCCGCATCTCGGCGCCATCGAGGCGACCAACCCCTGCGGCGAGGTCCCGCTGCTGCCCTATGAATCGTGCAATCTCGGCTCGCTCAACGTCGCGCTCCTGATCACCGAGCGAAACGGCCGCCCGGTTGTGGATTGGGAGCGCTTGTGCGCGAGCGTCCGGCTGGCGGTTCGCTTCCTGGACAACGTGATCGAAGTGAACCGCTACCCGACGTCCGAGACCGCGCGCATGGCGCGCGGCAACCGCAAGATCGGCCTCGGGGTGATGGGGTTCGCGGAGCTGCTCATCAGACTGGGCCTCCCCTATGACTCCGACGAGGCGGTTGAGTTGGGCGAGCAGCTCATGCGTGCGATCGCCGAGGAAGCGCGCGCCGCATCGCAGGCATTGGCAGAGGAGCGGGGAGTGTTCCCGAATTGGAGCGGGAGCATCTATGAACCTCGACACCTGCGGCTGCGCAACGCGACATGCACGGCCATTGCGCCCACCGGCACGATCAGCATCATCGCCGGGACCAGCGCGAGTATCGAGCCGCTGTTCGCGCTGGCCTACCGACGGCGGCACAGCCTCGGCGGCGAGTGCTTCGTGGAAGTGAACAAGCTTCTCCTCGACTATTGCACCCGGCACGGGCTGAACACGGAGATGGTGATTGACGAGGTACAGAAGCGTGGTCGTCTGGCCGGCGTGACCGGGTTGCCCGATGAGGCGTCCCGCCTGTTCGTTACCGCCCTGGATATTCCGGTCGAACGGCATCTCGAGGTACAGGCGGCCTTCCAGCGCCACGTGGACAATTCCGTCTCGAAAACGATCAATCTCCCGCAAGAGGCAACGGCAGAGGACGTCGCCTCGGCCTACCGGCGGGCTTGGGAGTTGGGGCTGAAAGGTGTGACGGTCTATCGTTACGGCAGCAAGGAGTCGCAGGTCTTGGAACTCGGGACCGGCGAGGAGGCGTTTCACTACGACCATGCTCCCACGTGCGATCCCCAGGAGTGCCGCCTGTGAATGAGAGCGAGGCCGCCAAGGCTTGCGTAAGGGACGGTTTCAACGTGTCGAACCGCGATATCCGAAAAAGCCAGGGAAGCAGCATGCCCGCCCTTGTTACTCTTCTTCTCGTCGGTCTGTTCTTGAACGGTTGCGCGTCCCCGGCTCAAAAAGCCGGTTCGAGTCCGATCGCACAACGTCTGCTCGGAAAGAGCCGAGCAGACATTTTTGAGTGCGCCGGCAACCCGACTCGGCAAAGCCGTCATGGCGGGGATGTCATCCTACGCTATTACAAGGAGGCTCCCATGCTAGAGGAATCACGTCCTTTGTTGAAGGGAAGCATGCCTGGCATCCACCATGGTTGCTGGGCCAGCCTCCTCATCTCCAACGATAAGGTGACGGGGGTAGAATTTCGGACCGTCCCCGAAGGGGCTGAGAGTGAAGACCATGAATGTGAGGCGATCTTCCGGGGATGTGTCCCGTGAATCGGTGCGGCCTCACAGGGAAGCTGTTTTCCACGAACCGCACAACTTTGTGCTTGACAGCCTCCATGAATGCCGGTAATGAACAGCGCCTCGACGCCTCAATGAGGCGATGCGTTTTGGAGGAACAGGATGGACCCCGACGGTAGTCATTTCAACCGACACGCAGACAGTTCTTTGCCTGTTTGCGCGTTCCGCGTCCGCAGGGCTGCTCGCTTCCTGGTCGTCTAACACACGAGCATGATGGCTGCCCCCGCTCGGAGCGTGCGGACGGGATGAAAGGGGCCAGCCATGATGCTGACGATTCCCAACCCATTTCCACGAATCATTCGTTCGGTTACCTGTGGCGGGACATCGTTGACCGTCAGCCAAGCGGGCGTCTTCTGCCTTCTGATGGTCTGCTCCGACTTGGATGTCTCGCCTGCCTACGGGCTGGAAAAGTACGGCCGTCCGCTTCCTTCCTTAGAGGAACAAGGGGAAACGGGCAGAGAGGCAGAGGAATCATTGTTCGGAGGCTATTTTCTGACCGCCGCATTTGTCTCAAACCCGACGTTTGCCGCGCGTCCCGACAACACCGGTCTGGTCGGGTTACGCCACATGCTCCATCTGGAGACGGATCTCTATAAGCAGTATCTGACCTTTTACACGGATCAGAATTTTTTCTCGGACCGGGACCGAGGCTGGATCATCCTCACCGAGTGGGATATGACCTATGCCCTTACCGGCTTGATTGATCGGTGGGGCTGGCGTATCCAATACGAACGCGATGCGCCCCTCGACCGCAGTGGCACCAAACAAATTTATGCGGATGCCCTCGCGACCGGCCGTTTTCAGGCCGCCGATGATCTGTCCTGGTGGCGGCGGCGCTTCCCGAACCAGAATCTCAACGCCTACGCCGGATTCGGCTGGCTGTTTCATAACAGCAACTATTTCGCGCGACCGAATAATACCGGGCGAGCCCTCTTCCGGTATGTGGGACACTTCGATGCGGACCTGTACAACAACATGGTCGTGTTGTTCGGGGACGTGAATATGTTCACGGACCGCGAGTTGGACAATAAACTGCGACCGACAGAATTGGATTGGATTCTGGGCTTCGCGTTTCGCTTCAATGAGCATTACGAATTGAGCGTGTACCGGGAACAGGATCGCTCGCTGGATCGCCCCGGCACGCTGGTGCAGGAATACTGGGCCGTACAATTGCGGTTTGCCTTCGATGTGCCCAAACTGGGCTTCCATCGAGCATCAAAACCGTAAGGCTTTTGACGGTAACCCGGTGGCAACGGTTGCAGGATCGAATGAGGGCTCAGAGGGGTCCCCTCGCTCTCGTCTTGACCATTCGCGCAATAATGAGAAGGAGAGAGACCATGTCGCTTTGGCCTATTTTTGTCACCGTGCTCTTTGCCGAGTTGGGAGATAAGACCCAGTTGGCCACCTTGCTGTTTGCTGCAGATCCACAGATAAATCGGGTTGGTGTGTTCTTCGCCTCCGCCGGTGCGCTGGTCCTGTCGAGCCTGCTCGCCGTGCTGGTCGGCGGACAGCTTCCTGTCGTCGTCTCCCCGCGGATCCTCAAAATAGTCGCGGGAATCGGATTTCTGGCCATCGGAGGATGGATGTTATTCGAGGCTCGAATGTGAGACGGCGGTCTGTCAGACTCCTGGCTCCTCCGCTTCCACTCCGCTCCTTCACCTGGGGCGACCTCGTGGTCGGCCTCCTCGTCGCGGTGATGGTCTCTGTGGGCGTGCGCCTGGCGGTCCATGCGCCGCCGGAGCTGAAGGGGCCGGAGATTTCACTTTCCCTGACCGTCCTGCCCTGGTACGCCTTGCTGTCCGTCGGGCGGATGCTTGTCGCGTACACGCTCTCGTTGCTCTTCACGCTTCTCTATGGCTATGCCGCCGCCCGATATCGGCGTGCAGAGCCTATCCTGCTTCCGTTGCTCGATGTGTTGCAAAGTGTGCCTATCCTCTCGTTTCTGCCGGTGGTCTTGCTCAGCTTCAGCGCGATGCTGCCGCAGGCGGTAGCGGTCGAACTGGCATCGATCGTGCTGATTTGTACGAGCCAGGTCTGGAACCTGACATTCAGTTGGTACCAATCGCTTCGTACCGTTCCGACCGATTTACAGGAGGCCGGTCGGATCTTTCGCTTGAATGCCTGGCTTCGCTTCCGGCATCTGGAACTTCCCTTCGCCGCCATCGGGCTGGTGTGGAACAGCATGATGAGCTGGGCCGGGGGATGGTTCTTCTTGATGGCGGCGGAGATTTTTACGGTAGGCGATCGGGATTTCCGACTGCCCGGACTCGGCGCGTATTTGAAGGAGGCCGCCGCTCAAGGAAACGTGACAGCCATGGGGTGGGGGCTGGCGACGCTCATTGCGGTCATCGTCTTGTTGGATCAAGTGGTGTGGCGCCCGTTGCTGGCGTGGGCCGAACGCTTCAAGTTGGAGATGGTCGAGAGCCGAGACGTACACGCCTCATGGTTCTACAACGCGCTCCGCAGCTCGGCAATGGCGGGGTGGCTGCGAGCGACCGTGCTGCGACCGACCCTCGAACGTCTGGACGCCTGGTTTACGCGGCGGTTCCTCCGGTCGGCGGCGCAGAGGTCCGAAGAACGTTTCCTGATCTGGATGTGGCGTGCCGTCGCAGCCGCCGGCGGTTGCGCCCTACTCTACGGGACATACCGGGCCGGGGCGTTGTTGACGACGGTCACGGCAGCCCAATGGCGGGACATTGGGGTCGGCCTCCTCGCGACGCTGGGACGCGTGGCCGCCGCCTTGGTCATTGCGTTGGGATGGACGCTTCCGGTCGGCGTGGCCATCGGGACGAATCCGCGGGTGGCCGGGTGGCTGCAGCCGGTGGTCCAGGTCGCGGCTTCAGTCCCCGCCACGGCTCTCTTCCCGATCGTCTTGCTCCTCTTGTTGGGCCTGCCCTGGGGGCTTAATATGGCGGCCGTCCTCCTCATGCTGATGGGCACGCAGTGGTACCTCCTGTTCAATACGATTGCGGGGGTTTCGGCCATCCCCCAGGATCTGAAGGATATGGCAGCCGTGCTGCGGTTGTCGCGCGCCGACCGTTGGCGGACGCTGCTCCTTCCGGCATTGGTGCCGTCATTAATCACCGGGGGCATTACCGCAAGCGGCGGAGCGTGGAATGCGAGCATCGTGGCGGAGTACGTCGAATTCGGGGGGCAGGTCGAGGCGACCATCGGCCTTGGAGCGCAGATCGCCCAAGCCACGGCGCGCGGGGACTATCCGTTGCTGCTTGCCGCGACGTTGACAATGATTTTCACCGTCGTCACGCTCAACCGCCTGCTATGGCGACGGCTGTATCGACTGGCTGAAGAACGGTTTCGCATGGAGTAGGCTGTGACCGGCAGTCCGTTGTTTGAACTCCAGCATGTTACGCATGTCTTCGGTGGGAGGGAGCGGTTCACCGCTCTGAAGGACGCGTGTCTGCGCCTGCACGAGGGAGAGTTCGTGGTGCTTGTGGGACCTTCTGGATGCGGAAAAAGCACCCTGTTGCGGATTCTGACCGGTCTTCTGCCGCCTACGGAGGGGCATGTGCTCTATCGGGGGCAGCCGATGCACGGCGTGAACCCCCATGTGACCTTGGTTTTTCAGACTTTCGCACTGTTTCCTTGGATGACGGTGCAGCAGAATGTGGAAATCGCGCTGAAAGCGAGAGGGGTGCCGCCGGTAGAGCGAACGGCCCGCGCCACGGAGTTGCTCGACCGCGTCGGGTTGGATGGGTTTGAGTCGGCCTATCCGCGGGAGTTGTCCGGTGGGATGCGACAGAAAGTAGGGTTTGCCCGGGCCATGGCGGTCGAACCAGAATTGCTCTGCCTGGATGAACCCTTCTCATCCCTCGATGTGCTCAGTGCGGAAGCCTTGCGGCGGGAACTGTTGGAACTTTGGACGAGCGGGAAGATCCCCACGAAAACCATCCTGATGGTCACGCACAATATCGAAGAAGCCGTGCTCCTCGCCGACCGGATCGTGATCATGGCCAAGGCGCCCGGGCGAGTGGTGACGGAGCTGCCTGTGGATTTGCCTTATCCTCGACGACACAAAACCACCGCGTTCCTCGCGCTCGTCGATGAAGTCTATGGGCTGCTGGCGACGCAAGCGCCGTCTGTGCGCGGATTACCGGCTGCGGCAGCCGGCGAGCCGGGCTATATTCGAGGTCTGCCGGCGATCACGATTCACGATTTGGCGGGCTTAGTTGAGCATCTGACCGAGATTCCCGGTCATCGCGCCGACCTCTTCCGGTTGGCCGAAGAACTCAAGATGGACACCAAGCATTTCTTGGAATTGACGGATGCGACCACCCTGCTGGGCTTTGCCGCGATTGCGGAGGGGGACATCACGCTGACTCCGCTGGGGGAGACCTTCGCGGAAGCGAGTATTCTGGCGAGGAAAGAGATCTTCGCCAGCCGCCTGCGACGTCTGCCGATGTTCCAATGGCTCGTCCATTTGCTCAAGGCGTCGGAGCGACAGGCATTGACCTGGGACATGGTCCACACGGCCCTGGAGCTCGAGTTCGCGCCGGAAGAAGCCGACCGTCAGCTTGCCACGCTGGTTACCTGGGGGCGCTATGCCGAATTGCTCACCTACGATGACCGGACAGGCGTCATCGCTTTGGAAGCCAAGGAGGTGTGACTGAGGAAAAGCCGAGTCCTCCTTGGCATGAGGATTGTTTGTGTTTGAATAGCAACCCAGCGACCAGTCGAGAGTTATAGGACTCATGTTAGGGCAATAGCCCATTCGCTCGGATATTTGTCAGCGTCCTCCCCAGTCTCCGTGCCGGAACAGAAGAAACGGCTCGGGCCGCTCGCTCGAAGCGTGGCGTTTTGCATCAATACCCCCTGGACCGTTGGGGTGTTTGTCCCCGATTCCTGCCGGTCCTTTTCCCTGTCGACCAACTCAACCCCCCGTTTTAATGGAACAATCATCGCTTTCCAGTAGTGTGGGGGGCAGGGCATGATCATTGCCCGATAGCAGAGCGAAAACTGTAAGGCAAGCCCGATCAGAAGGCGAAACTGCAGAGGAGCACGAGCCCCGAAACCGTGCGCTTACCAAAGAACTCGGCGGCGATGAATGAGGGCGGTGACCTCCGAGAGCGAGTCCATGCGGACACATCAGCCCTCTGTGCTTGCTCGGCCTGTCACAAGGAGTAGATCGCTCATCGTTGAAAGAAAAGAAAGGAGTGAGCCATGACCGAGAGCACGATACGGAGCTATTTCGAAGAGGATCATGACCGGCTCGACGAGCTGTTCAAATCGTTTCGGGAGCTGAAGCGAAGCGACTATCCGAAGGCCAAAGAGGCTTTCAAGCAATTCAAGTTCGGCCTGCAGCGGCACATCGTCAGGGAGGAAGACCTACTGTTTCCAATCTGGGAACAAAAAACCGGTCTCACCGAAGCTGGACCCACGCAGGTGATGCGTACGGAGCATCGGCAGATCGGAGTGCTACTGGAGGCTCTTCACGAGAAAGTGAAGGCACAAAATCCGGAGAGCGATCAAGAGGAAGAGCGACTGCTGGCGGTCCTCGCTTCACATAATCTGAAAGAGGAGCGAATTCTGTATCCCGCCATCGATAAGGTCTTAGAAGACAGCGAACGAACCGCCATCTTCAAGGCGATGGAAGAAATGCCGAGTGAGCGATACGAGATCTGCTGTGGGCATGGCTGATCCGCTGTCCGTTGTCTTCGGGGAACGCGCTGAAGACGCGACGTTCACGGTCCTTGATCACCGGTCCACGAGGGTGCTTCCTGATAGCGGGATTTCTTCGGATCTGGCGCCGGTGAATCCTCACAGTGATTCAACTGAGAGGCGACATTCGTTGGGATTCCGTCTCGCATCGAGGGAGAGGTCTCTCGAAGAAGAGGACGCACCGAGGCGGGAGCCCGTGACCCGAACAGTACGAGGGCGATCAAGGTCAGGCTTCCTCCGACCAGGAGGAGACTGCTCCGCCGGGTGGTGCGCGCTCCGTCCTCGTACAGGGCGCCGGCCACCTGCGCCACGCCGTCCAACACCTGATCCAAGGCTACGCTGACTTGGATCAACGTGGTGCCGGCCCGGGCCGCGGCGTGCTGCTCGGCCTGTTCCTGCCAGGCGGCGGCCTCTGCCAGGCGGGTCGCGGTCCACCGGCGCCGGATCAAGCGGACCGTCTCGTCGGCGTCGGCGAAGTAGGTCTCCACCTGAGTCCGCAAGGCCTGCAAGGCCGCGGTAGCGGCGGGGCCGCCGCGGGCGACCTGCCGGCTGGCGGCGGCATAGCGGTCGAGGGCGCGGAGAACCCGCGTCCGCTGCCCGGGCAACGCGGCGAGGATCCGTTCCGCCTCCTGGGCCGTCGGGGCTTCCAGGGCGCGCAAGATGGTGCTGCGGTAGCGGATGAGGTCGCCGGAGACATGGCCCAAGTCTGCCGCCGCGAGGGTATATTCCGTGTAAAGGACGCGCAGGTCCCGATCGACCTGGGTGAGGGTCTGGGCGGCAAGGAACCCGGCCAGCGCGATCAGGAGACTGACCGCCACCTGGCCGAGCGTAGGACGGGGAATAAGCCCGCGCATCGCGTCACTCCGTGCAAGCGAGAGTCAACCGAGGCAAAAGGAAGGGGACAAGGAGCCCCTCCTGTCTGCTCCTTGTCCCCTTGGGGACCGACGGGAGAAGGACCCCGCTGTGCCGGGGTCCTTCTCCAGGGGTGCTCCATCGGAACCGGCGTGGGGGTTACAGCCAGTTCACGCGCTCGGCCGGGCGGATGTAGATCGGCTCCTCCACCTGCTGCCGCACGACTTCCTTGCCCGACTTGTTGAAGCCCAGCACGGTGTCGTTGTACATCTCGAACCGCTTGCCGTGGATCTGGGTCTCAAACACCTTGGGGCCCGGAATGACGTCGTAGCGGAAGATGATCTGCTGGCTGGCCCGCCACAGTTGCAGCACCGCCAACAGTTCCCGGCTCGGCACCAGGTATTTCTCGATCGCGTTGTCCACCCCTGGCCCGAACATCTGCCGCGCGTAGCCCCGCGGGCTGTGCCGCGGCGGGATGTAGTAGCCGTTGGGCTCGGTGCCCCACTGCGGGTACAGGGGCAGGGCCACCTGCTCCACGCGGATGGCGAAATACAAGGGGTGCCAGCGGTCCTCCGCCCACAGGCCGTCCTCGCCGATGCGCACCAGGCTCTGCAGGCGGATCTTGCCCACGCAGGCCGCCATGCAGCGGGTCTCCATCGGCTCGCCGCCCGTCAGCGGGTCCTTGCCCTCGATGCGCGGATAGCAGGCGATGCACTTCTCGCTCACCCGCGTCGTGCCCCGGTACATCGGCTTCTTGTAGGGGCACTGCTCCACGCACTTCTTGTAGCCCCGGCAGCGGTTCTGGTCGATCAACACGATGCCGTCCTCCGGCCGCTTGTAGATGGCCTTGCGCGGGCAGGCCGCCAAACAGCCCGGATACGTGCAGTGGTTGCAGATCCGCTGCAGGTAGAAGAAGAACGTCTCATGCTCCGGCAGGCTGCTGCCGGTCAGCTTCCACGGTTCGTCCCGCGAGAACCCCGA
>JBPKLU010000007.1:0-138106 GCA_051293815.1 Nitrospiraceae bacterium
CCTACGGCGGGTATCCCCAGTTCTACGACGTGAAGATCACGCAACTGATCGAGCAGGTCAACCCAGGGGGCCAGGTGTGGAACGTGCGGGTGGGCCGCAAACACCATGCGCCCTACGGGGTGTTCGAAGGGATGACGATCTTCGACGCCGGGGCCAAGGTGGGCCAGGCGGCCATCGGCTACATCCCGACGGACCAGGAGTGGCGGTTCGTCAACATCTACGAGGACACGGCCACCTCGATGCGGGCGATTGTGGAAGGCATCGACAAGTCGGGGTTCTCGCGGGACGAACCGTGGAAGCTGACCGGCAGCAGCCTGCCGGAGCATGAGACGTTCTTCTTCTACCTGCAGCGGATCTGCAACCACTGCACGTATCCGGGCTGCCTGGCGGCCTGCCCCCGCAAGGCCATCTACAAGCGGCCGGAGGACGGCATCGTGCTGATCGACCAGAACCGCTGCCGGGGCTACAAGAAGTGCGTGGAGCAGTGCCCCTACAAGAAGCCGATGTACCGGGGCACCACGCGGGTGAGCGAGAAGTGCATCGCCTGCTATCCGCGCATCGAGGGCAAGGGCCCGCTGACGGGCGGCGAGCCGATGGAGACACGCTGCATGGCGGCCTGCGTGGGCAAGATCCGCCTACAGAGTCTGGTGCGCATCGGCGAGGATGGCCTGTGGGCGGAGGACCGCTGGCACCCCCTGTACTTCGCCATCCGGGTGGAGCAGGTGGCCCTGCCCCTCTACCCGCAGTGGGGAACCGAACCCAATGGCTACTACATCCCGCCGCGGCACAGCCCACGGGGCTATGCGCGGCAGATGTTCGGGCCGGGGGTGGACAACGCGATCGAGAAGTACCTGGTGCCGAGCCGGGAGCTGTTGGCCGTACTGCAACTGTGGCGGGCGAGCCAGCAGATCCTCTTCCGCTACGACGTCATTCCTGGCCCGAAGGTGTTCGAGACCCAGATCCACGGCAAGCGGTTCGAGATGTACAACGACACCGTGCTGGGCTTCAACAAGTCGGGCAAGGAGGTCGTGCGGCAGCAGGTGGAAGAGCCGATCTACATCCGCCCGGCCGAGCGCGTAAACTGGCTGTAACACCACGCCGGGTTGTAAAGCCGACGCTGAGGAAAGGCCTCAGCCAGGCGGGATCTTTCCTCGACAAAGATCGGGGCAGGGAGTGGGTGATGCTCCTAGGCCCTCTTTTGGGGGGTGCGTGGTTGAGCAGCTATCGCGCAGTTATCCCATCAGCCTCTTCGCTACGAGACCCGTCTTTACCATGGTGGTATCCATGGCAAACACATGCATCACCGGTTTTCTCCCAGTGTTGACACTACAAGTCGACCTGAGTATCCTAGGCGTCCTCGCAAGTGAGATCACCGTCTTGAGGGCGACGCACGCACGGCGTGCCAGCGATGACGTTCTGCAACCCGCCAGTCCAGGCGATGTTGTGATCATGTAACCATCGTCGTTCATTGTCATTTCATCTTCGAAGGAGGCCGGTCCATGTATCCGTATCATCACAACGCGGGAGTTCATTGTTTAATCCGAGCGCTTCGCGCGCTTGCGGTGGGGGTGCTGCTGTGGTTTCCGACGATCGCCTCGGCTGAGGTTTCGTCCCGCGACGGACACGTCGCGGCGCAGCACACCGCCATGGCTCACCAGGTGCCGGCTTGGGCCGAGAAACTAAAGGGGCAAACCATCATTGAGGATACGATCGCCGGCAGGCCCGAGCGTGCCGCGATGGTGGAACAACAGCACCAGCGCATCATGGAGCATATGGCCCATGATCCACAATTGCAGCAGGTCAATACCGGCATGTACAACAACATGTCGATGATGCATCAATACGGCGCTGGGGGACAGGATCTGATGCTGATGTCGGACCCGCGCGTCGAGCCGGTTTCTGCCACCACGAACGGCAAATGCCCCGCCACTGCACCGGTGAAGTTCTACGATATCTCGGCCATCAACGTCGAAATCACGCTCAACCAGTGGTTGGATTACTATCCGGGCTACATGTATGTGTTGACCGAGAACATTGATAAGGTCCGTGAGGAAGAGGCCAAGAACAGAGAAGCGCGGGAGAAGGAAGGCTATGATCCTGGCGCGGTCCTGCCGGGTGTTCAAGCTCAGTGGATCCAACCGCTTGTGATCCGTGCCAACCAGGGCGACTGCGTCAAAATTAAACTGCGGAACAAGCTGGAAGGCGGCGAGGACGTGAGTCTGCATATTCACGGCTCCAGCATGGTGGTCAGCGCCACCGGCAAGCCGGCGACCACGACCAATCCGGACTCCATCGTTCCCGAAGGCAAGAGCCAGGATTTTGAATGGTACATCCATCCGAGCACGCAGGAAGGCGGACGGCAGTTCCATACGTACGCCAACGATCGCGAATTGACGGTGATGGGCCTGTTCGGTGCGTTTGTCGTGGAGCCCAAGGGATCCGAATATCTCGAACCGCTTGGAACAGGCGATCCTACGCCGGCCACGAGTGGCTGGCAGGTCATGATTAAGAACGGTACGGGGCCGGATTTCCGCGAGTTCGTGCTGATCTACCACGAGGTCGGTGATGAGGCGTTCCGTCCGGTCAATAAGAAAGGCGACTTCCTGCCCCAGCGTGATCCGTTGACGGATGCATATCGGCCGGGCGGCCGCGCGATCAACTATCGCAGCGAGCCGTTCGGGATCAACAATATGCACGTGCAGCACGAGTACTTCGGGTTCGAGGACGAGTCGATGGGGTACAGCTCCTATACTTTCGGCGATGCGGCTCCCACAATTCCGCGGTCTTACCTCGGAGATCCAGCCAAATTCCGGCTCGTGCACGGAGGGTCGGAAGTGTTCCACTCCCATCATCCACACGGCGGCTCCATTCGGTGGCCGAGGAGCCCGCGGGCAATCGATGATATGCCCCTGTGGGCCACGGCGGTGAACGGTCCGGTGAAGTACCCGGTGATCCGGCACAAAACAGATCGCGTGGATGTTGAAGTGATCGGGCCCTCCGAAGCACTGGATCTCGAGACGGAGTGCGGATCCGGTCTGTGTCAGCAGTTGGCAGGCGATTTCCTGTTCCACTGCCATGTGGCGCATCACTATGTAGCCGGGATGTGGGGATATTGGCGGGTCTACAACACCCTGCAGGTGGGCGAGTACCGAAATGACACGCTTCCGGATCTGCGGGAGTTGCCGGATCGCAAGGGCCGCATGTTGGTTGGCGTGCCGTCGGACAAGCTGATCGGAACGACAGTCGATTGGTATGGGAAACAATTCAAGATCGTTGAGAAAGGGAAGAGCGATTGGAAATCCAATCCGGCTGTGATCAACATCAAGGACTGGGTGGCGATGCAGTTGCCGCCGCAGGGTAAGCCTGGCCACAAGGACGATGAAATCGGGCAGATCAAATCCTACGACGCCACGGTGCTGGACTGGGTCTGGGAAGGCAATCGGGCCATGAGCGAGAAGGAAAGTACGATTGACAATCCCAAGTATAAGTCCACGCATCCAGGGAAGCGGCATCCGATTCTGTTCGAGCCGCGGACCGGAAAAATCGCCTGGCCTCATCTGACACCGCATTTTGGTAAGCGGGCGATGTTTTCCCCGAATCACGTCGGGGCGCCCTGGCTGGAAATGATCCGCCGCGATGCCGATGGTGAGGAGAGTCTGGATCAGGCACTCCCAGGAGAAAATGGACGGTGGAGCTTGTGTCCAGAGAACGCTGGCCGTAAGTACTACAATGTCCACTTCATCAAACTGCCGATCAAGATCGCCAAGGCGCAAGGCAAAGAACCGCCGGTGGTTGATCCGAACGGCTTGATTTACGTCCTGCACGAAGAGGAGGCTGCGATTCGGGCCAATGACGACCTGAAGTACCCGCTGGTGGTGCGCGGCAACATTTATGATTGCGTTGACTGGATGCTCACCAGCGAGTGGGAGGATGACGATTATACGAACTTCCAGTCGTCCAAAATCAACACGCACTGGCACTTCCTGCAATTCGACAACCAGGCATCGGACGGTGTCATCACCGGCTTTTCTTACGAACAGTCGGTTCGGCCGTTCACGATGCTGGAAAAGAAGAACAAAAAGGGACTGCCCGCACCAATGAACACTGTGTTGACGGCGCCGGCGAAGAAGGGCAGTAAGACTATCACGGTGAAGAATGCGGCGCAGTACCATCCGAACATTTTGATTCTCGTGGGCGCGGACAACGTAAAGGGGAATGAAGTTGCCCGCATCAAAGAGATCAAGGGGAACACCATTACCCTGACTAAAGGGTTGAAGCACGACCATCCAGTGAACGACATCATCACGGTGGAATTCGTGCGACAGCGGTTCTGGGTGGATGCCGATGTGGGCACGGTCTTCTGGCACGACCACGCGTTTGGCGCCACGACGTGGCCGCATGGTGGATTCGGCACCTTCATCGCCGAGCCGGTCGGATCCACCTATCACGATCCGAAAACCGGCAAAGAAATCCGAAGTGGACCTGTCGCTGACATCCACACGATCGAGCCGGTAGGGCATGGTGTGAACGGCAGTTTCCGTGAGCTGATGGTGCAAGTGCATGACACGGTGCCTCATACCGTGAACATCGTGACGGCCGGCAATCCCCCTGGGCAGCCCGTCGAAGTGGCGCTTGAAGCGGGTAAGACTGTGTCGTTCATGATGCCGGAGAAGATCTATATGACGCCGATGCCGTTCCTGAACGGCGGGACCCATACCACCGGGAGCGGCCTCAATTTCCGGGCCGGCCCTATCGCGCAGCGATTGGCCAGCAATCCGGAGCCGTCCCAGATCTTCAACAGTGCAATCCATGGCGATCCGTACACGCCACTGCTGCGGGCGTATGTCGGGGACACACTGGTTTTCCGGCTTTTGCATACGCTTATGAACGAGACCATGACATGGACGTTGTCGGGACATACCTTCCTGACCGAGCGGTATGCCGGAGATGCGAATCGGAAAAACTCGATTCACATCGGGATCGCTGAGCGGTACGACCTGGTTGTGCCGCAGGCCGGTGGACCAAGGTTGCAGCCGGGCGATTACATTCACTTCAACGGCCGTTCGTCAAAATTCTCAGAAGGAGCCTGGGGCATCCTTCGCGTGTATGACAAGGAACAGCCAGATCTGAAGAAACTGCCGGCCGGATATTCTGGCAAGAACGAGATTCCGAAGCCTTTGCCGGTCTGTCCAGCCGATGCACCGGTGAAGACCTTCAATGTGGTGGCGATGGATTACCCATCGATGAAGTTCAATTCGAAGGCGCCCGAGGCCATCGAGGTGGACTTCGAACGGAAGATCCTGATCACCAACCCAGACGCGAAAATTTATGCGCTCGAAGAAGATGTCTCCAAGGTCGCTGAAGGCTTGCAACCCATGCCATTGACCCTTCGGGTGAATGTCGGGGATTGCGTGAAGATCAACCTGAAGAACAAGCTGAAGACAGGCCGCGCGTCGTTCTCGGCGATCGGATTAGCCTTCGATCCCAAGGATTCGCTTGGTGCAAATGTGGGCAACAACCCTGGCGATCAGACGATCGCTCCGGGCGAAGCCCGCACGTACACGTACTATGCGGATCCGTTCATCGGAGAGACGACATCGTTGGTGTGGGACTGGGGTAACGTGATGTTGAACCCGCGCAACGGGCTGTTCGGGGCGATCATCGTCGGGCCCAAGGGATCAAAGTACCGCGATCCCAAGACCGGCGCCGATATCTCTCTCAAAAATGCCTGGGCGGCTGACGTGATCATCGATCGAACGATCCCCGGGAACGAAACTCGTCCGAATTACCGGGATGTGGCGCTTTTCTTCCAGGATGAAGACAACATCATTGGCACCAGCTTCATGCCCTACGTGCAAAACGTGGCGGGGTTGGTGGGCGTGAACTACCGGTCTGAACCGTACAAGTATCGGGAGGAGGCCGGCTGCTCCTTGGGCCGCATTTTCCAGCCCTGCACGGCCGACAAACCTGAGGATCCGGCGACGCCAATCATTGAGGCGCATGCCGGCGATCCGGTCCGGATCCACATTATCGGGGCGAGCAACGAACAGAACGGGATGTTCAGCGTGGAGAAGCACGAATGGCCAATTGAGCCATACATGCGGGGAGCCGACATGATCAGCGTGGTCGAGTTCTCCGGCTCGGAGGTCCTTGACGTATTCATCCCGTCAGCGGGTGGCCCGTATCGGCTAGCCGGCGATTATGTGTACAGCAACCAGCGGTTGCCGTATTCGCAGTCAGGCCAGTGGGGCTACTTCCGCGTATTGCCGGCGGGGGATCAGCGTCTGCTGCCGCTGGCCGGCGCCGCTCCCGGCGTAAAAAAAGCCGAGACGGAAGCACCCGCTCAAGCGGTTTCGGTGGCTTCCAAGTAAAGCTAAGCCGCTCGCGTAAGCGATGTCTGAACCCAAAGGGGGGGGCCAAGGCGGCTCCCCCCTTTTTTCTTAAGGCCTGTTGTTGTATAGGATGAGCGAGTCCTATCCAACCCCTATTTTGTGAATGCGAGCTAGTTGGACAGAAAAAGAGCAAGAGAGAGGGTTGCATGCGGTTGCTGATAGTCGTAATAGCACTGTTGCTCGTTGAGGCTGAAGTGTCGCCGGCGTGGAGCTATGATGAGATCGAGGTGACGGATGGCGGAACCATCACGGGTAAGGTGACAATGACAGGTGGCAAGCCGGTACCCAAGGGGTTCAATCTGGTTACATTCCCCGATCCCGTTTACTGCGGACGGATTTCGACCGGGACGGGTTGGCGAATTCTCGATGAGTTCACGATTGCGCCGGATGGCGGACTCAAGGATGTGGTCGTCATGCTGACCGATGTGGCGAAAGGAAAACCTTTCACGTTTGAGCCGCCAACCATCGAAGCACGCGATTGCCGGTTTCTGCCGTTCGTGACCGTCGTGCGCGACAAGGCGGAAGTGACTGTGGTCAACATGGATCCGGTCATGCACGACATTCAGGCCTACGAGACCTCGCATCTCGGCCCCCGGGTGCTGTTCAATACCCCGTTGCCGATGAATCCACATCACCGCCGCGACGTCGGCGCTGACAGCCACGAACATCTTCCCGGTCAGCCGATGAAGCAAACGATCAACATGACGAAGGGGCGCCGCATCTTTGTGATGCAATGCGGTTTTCACGCCTACATGGAAAGCTGGGGGATGGCTGTGGAAAATCCCTATTATGCGATCACAGACAGCAATGGCTCGTTTACGCTCACCGATGTGCCGCCCGGAGACTATACCCTTGTTGCCTGGCACCCACAGGCTGGACCGATGGCGGAGCAGAAAGTCACGGTCGGGCCCAAGCAGACGGTTGTCACATCTTTCCAATTCAAAGTTCCGACCGGACGACGGAGCGCTCATGAAATCGTCGAGAACCCCCACTTCGGGTTGGAAGTCCTAGGGAAGTCGCTGGAGATCAGACCGACTCTTTTGTTGCAAAAGCCTTGAACACGGCTGGAGGGAACATGAAGGTGCGTACGCGGCCCATGAGCGCAGTGGGCCTATTGAGAACGCTCCTCGCCGCTGGCATGCTGGCGATCGCTGTGTCAGCCGGTCCGTCCGATGTCTGGCCCTACGAGGTGATTGAAGTGACTCACGGCGGAACCGTTGTCGGCAAGGTCACGCTGGACGGAGAAGTACCGACCCCGAAAGGCTTCAATCTGATCACGTTTCCCGACCCGGTTTATTGCGGCCGTATTTCCAACGGTCAGGGGTGGCGGTTGCTCAAGGACTTCGTCGTGGATTCCGAGGGCGGATTGAAAGACGCTGTGGTGGTGCTGGAGGGTATCGCAGCGGGCAAGCCCTTCGAATTATCAGTGCCTCGGATTGAAGCGCGGGACTGCCAGTTTATTCCCTTTGTCACCGTGGTGCGTAACGGACATGCGGTGGAAGTGGTGAACATGGATCCGGTTATGCATGACATTCAGGCGTACGAGACCTCGCTGGAACTCGGGACGCGGGTGTTGTTCAACTCGCCGTTACCGATGAATCCCAACCACCGGCGCGGCGATCTTCACGCAACTCACGAACACTTACCGGGCAAATCCATGATCGAACCAGTGTCACTTAGCAAGGGCCGTCGCACCTTCTATATGCAGTGCGGATTTCATGCCTATATGGAAAGTTGGGCGATCGCGGTTACCAGTCCGTATTACGCGGTGACCGATCAGACGGGCTCCTATCGCATCGAGAATGTCCCCCCGGGGACCTATCAAATGATCGTCTGGCATCCTCAAACCGGACCGATGCAGATGCGGTCGGTCATCGTGACGGCGGACGGGATAGTGGTCGAGAATTTCTCGCTCCAGGCCCCCAGAGGGCGCCGGACAGCGTTTCAAGTCATGGACAACCCCCGTTTCGGGCCTGCATCCCTTGGGTATCCGGTCGACATCGTGCCGTTGGTCGAACATCAGCACTAGCGCCATGCCGCCGTTTCGCTCTCTCAACGGCGTCAAGCTGGAACTTCTTGACTTCCTTTTGACTTGTCAGGTCTCACTCGATCGCTTCCGCCTTTGTCACACCGTAACATCGCATCGATGAGAGAACATTTGGCGACTATTCGTGAGATTCCTCAGATTCGTGTGATAGGGGCCGTGGCCTTTGGGGTTCTCCTTATTGGCGCTCTACCGTTTGCGTCCGTTGCCTTCGCTACAGAATCTGCCCGCCCGCCTAGTTCGCTGAACGATGCGCTGGCGGCGTTCAAGAAACAGCAGTATGTGCAGACGCTTGAATTGCTTGACCGACTCGCTCGTAAAGGAATTGCGTCCCTTGATGCCAGGACACTCAAAATCAGAACGTTGCTGAAGCTCGGACGGCCGGTGGACGCGCTGTCTGAATACGAGCAACTGGAGCGTCAGCTCAAGCGGGACGATGAGCTGCTTTTGCGCGAAGTCGCGATCGGGTTCATCACGTCTTTGTTGAAAGACATGCGGGAGCAGATGCGGGGCGCCGCCTACACGGCCCTCAAAGAGTTGGACTCGGACGAGGCGATCCCCTATTTCGAAGATGGGCTCAGCGATGGGTCCGGTTTGGTGAGGGCTTTGGCCGCAGAGGGCTTGGGCCGCCGGGAAGCGGGGCGCCGCTCTCCCCACTTGCGAAAGGCCTTGGAGGATCAGGCGGGATTGGTGAAGGTCGCGGCGATCAAGGCATTAGGACAGACGGGTGATCGCTCAATCATTCCGGCGCTGGAACGGGCTCAGAGCGACGAACTGCCGATCGTTCGCGCCGCTGCCTTGGGGGCGTTGTTCCGAATGGGCAGAAAGGAGGCGTGGGATCGGCTCCGGCAGGCGGCAGAAGCGTTGAATCCGGAGGAACGCGCGGCGGCCTTGCGCGTGATGGGAGAACTGAAAGAGGCCCGGGCCTATCCGGTTCTGGTCGAGGCGATGACCTATCAGCAGCCATCTGTCCGAGGAGCCGCGGCCCAGGCGCTGGGAATGCTGGCCAAGCCGGAAGCCGCTGCATCGCTGCGAAAGTCGCTGCAGGACCCTGTTCCGGCCGTACGGGCTACTGCGGCCTTGAGCCTGGCGGAACTGGGCTCGAAAGAATCGGTTTCGGCGCTCAGACAGGCCCTGGCTGATTCGAGCCCAATGGTGCAGGCGAAGGCGGCAGCGGCCTTGCTTCGTTTGAACGAACCATATGAATCAGTTGCGCCGGTCATTCGCAAGCTGACTCAGCAAAACGACCCCGGGGTGCGAGCAGAAAGTGCAAAGGCATTGGGGAGCGCCGGTGGTGCGAATACGAGGGAAGCAGTAGAGGCTCTCCGCACCCTGTTAATGGACGCTTTGCCGCTTCCGCGCATGGTTGCTGCCCGTTCGTTGGGGCATGTCGGAGATCGAGAAGCCATTCCCATTCTCAAGGCGGCGTTGAAGGACCAGGATGAGGCTGTCCGCGCAACGGCAGGCGGAGCCCTGGCGCGAATCCTTGCTGCGCATTGATGGAACGTCGAATCTCTTGAAAAACTGGTTGACGTGCTTTGTTCTGATTTTTCCGATTGACACTCACTCTGAATTTACTGTATACACGCAAGCCTGCTCTCTCGCCGCACGTTTTCTACAGTGCTTGGGACGACAGTCAGAACGGTTTCGGGGCAAGTGCGGAGCGGTGCGCGCGTTTCTTGTTGTCGACAGCTCGTGTCAAATCGCGGGGTTCACGCGAGGGCATTCGACAATGGTTATTCATCACAAGGAGGCAGTCCTATGAAGAAGGGTGTGTGGACAGTGATCTATGGTGCGGCACTCGCGGCCTTTTTGGCTGCGCCCCTCACCGCGTTTGCCGGGGGCACGATTACCGGCAAGGTGACGTACAATGGGAAGCCCGAAGAGAAAGAATTTCTCTTTTCCAAGTTCCCGAATCCAAAATTCTGCCCGAAGATCGGTACGGAGGGAAAGAAGCCGGATTTGGTCAAGGGCGATAAGCGCATCCTGAAGACCATCGAAGTGGCGAAAGATGGTGGATTGAAAGCCGCGGTCGTGGCTATCGCAGATATTGAGGACAAGGGCTTTATGGACGGCTACAAGGGCACGGATGTGGTGGCCGAGTTCTGCGAATTCCAGCCCTATACCGGCGTGGTGGTCAAACAGAAGAATTTCCACGTCGAGAACCATGACGCGGACCCTGACGATCCGAAATCGGTGAAAGGAGTTCTGCACAACCCGCACTCTTTTGAAGTGCTCGGCTCGAGCTCGACCACGGTGTTCAATATTGGTCTAGCCGAAAAGGGTTCCAAACTCGACAAGCCCGTGGTGTTGCGGAAGAAAGGCGCTATATTCCGTTTGCAATGCGACCAGCACGAGTTCATGCAGTCCTTCTTTCTCCCAGTCACCAATCCGCATTATGCGGTCGTGAAAGACGACGGGACGTTCGAGATTAAAGACGTGCCTGCGGGTAAGCATAAGCTAGTGGCCTGGCATCCCTTTGCTGGAAAAGTCGAGATTGACGTCGATGTGCCGGAAGGCGGGAAAGCCGATGTCAAGGCCGAGATAAAGAAGTAAGCACTCGACACAACGCAATGACTGCCGCATGAGGGCAGCGGTCTGGTCGGACCGCTGCCCTTTATTTTTTGTGTCTTGCCAGGCTCTTTGGTTCTTGCCTTTATCTTATTGAGATGAGTAACATGAAAAAATTTCTGCATTCCTTCGCTGGCTTTCCCGATTGGGAGGGGTGAGTGTGCCACGGGAATTGTCCCTCGCCGAAATTTTCCAACTCGGATACTATTGGGAGACCAAGATCCTGCTTACAGCTGTAAAGCTGGAAGTGTTTTCCGTACTGGAAGGTCGAGCGAAGAGCGCAGACGAAATCGCGGAACGGATCGGTGCGGACAGGCGGGCTTTGACGTTGCTGTTGAACGCCTTGGTCGCCATGCGTGTCTTGACAAAGGAAGGAGACCAGTTTGCCAATACGGAGACCGCGCAGCGTTATCTGGTCAAACGCGCCCCACAGTATGTCGGTCATCTTTTGTCGTTGCACGATGCCGAATGGAACAACTGGGGGAAATTGGAAGAAGCGGTCCGAACCGGGCGATCGCCGGTCAGCCGGCATGTGTTCGAAACCGATCCTGAGCTGGGTGCCAATGTCCTCTCCGTCTTGCACCGGATCGGACAACAGAGCGGGCCGGAGTTGGCCAAACGACTCAAACTGGACGGCGTGCGCACGTTGCTTGACCTGGGCGGCGGAGCCGGGACCAATGCCATTGCTTTTTGCCAGACCTATCCGAACCTGACCGCGACGGTCTTCGATCTGCCGACAACGCTCCGTCTGACCGAACGCACAATCAAGGAAGCCGGGTTGGAGGATCGCATCAAGCTATTGGCAGGAGATTTCAACCGCGATCCGTTGGGCGGCTCCTACGACATAGTGTTGATGTCCGATATCCTCCACTACCAAGATTCTTCCACGAACGCGGCACTGGTGAAAAAAGTGTTCGCGCATCTGCTGCCTGGGGGAAGGTTGATCGTGAAAGATCGATTTCTTGATCCATCTGGCACCAGCCCGGCCTGGACGACCGCGTTTGCCGTGCACATTCTCGTGAATACGGAGCGAGGAGCCTGCTATACGACCGCGGATACGCTCAAGTGGATGACGGAGGCCGGTTTTGAGCCGGTCCGTGAGTTGGAACCGACGGCGGTGGTGGAGGGAGTGAAACCCCAGATGAAGCGTGATCAGGTGATGTGACGAGGTCGATAGGCACTGCGTGGAATCGCGACTCGCGACAAAGCGTACTTATGATTGACTGGCTGAAGCAACCCGGGTTCTTCGGAACTCACGCCACACTTGGAGCAGATCTGAGCCAATTGATGGCGACAGTGTTTACGGGACTCTTTCTGGTTGGCTGGTTTCAAGCCCGGCGCGGGCAAGGTCACGCGCATCACTGGTTGATGTTGGGCGGTATGGTCGCCATGCTTGCCTTTTTCACAAGCTATTATCTGTTCCGGCAATTGGGTGTATTGGCGATTGAGGGCAAAGAGGGGTTTGGTGGGCCGCAAGAGCTCTACGACTATGTCTTTATTCCTCTGCTCACCGTGCACATCATTCTCGTCATTATCGGGCTTGTCATGGCGATCTATATGATCGTGCTCGGATTCCGTACCCAAGCTATCGTTCAGGGTAGGCGGTTGCTCAAGGACGTGCACTTGCAAACTTCTGGGAAAAAGATCGGGATGATTTGGGGCGGTCTCACCGGACTGGCTGTTGTGCTGTTCCTGTTCCGTGCGACGACCGCCGGGTTCTCGATGCGCAAGCTGGAAGTGTATCTCGGGTTCGTGGCTCTTGTCGGTCTTGTACTGGGGATCGAGACGACAATCCAGCGTATCTGGCCGAACGGCGCCGATCGACATCGCGCCTTGGGCCGATTCACGATGATCATTTACTGTATCCTGTTTGTGACCGGCAGCACGACCTATACGATGCTCTACATCCTGTTTCCTGGAAAAATCGGATGATGGTGAATGGTGAACGATAAAGAGTGGGCGGACGATGCATGCCGAAACGGAAATAGATTCTCTGTTTACCGACTGGCATTCTGCGTTCGGCGCGGTATTTCTGGTTTGTGGCTGCGGCAGATGGATGCATACGGAGGGCATCGAAGAGCACATCGATGCAACCGGGACCGAGCGCTGGTTTGTGCGGTGGGAGTGCTGCGGCTGCGGGTTCCGTGTTGGGATTGACCTCCCGGCCGATCGTGCTGCCGCTTTCGTCGACCGATTCATGTGGACCGATGACGCGCGGCATCGTCTGGAGCGGATGCCACCCTATCTGGCGCCGTTGGTGAAGGAGGAGGTCGAGTCTTACGCTAAAGCCCGCAACCATCGTGTTGTTACCTATGAGCTGATCGTCAGAGCCCAGCAAGGAGAGGCTGTTGCCTGGGATCCTGAGGCGGAACGGCGCTTGAGCAATGTGCCGACGCCCGTCCGCGCCATGGCTCGCGTCGAATTGGAGCGGACGGCAATGGAACGGGGACTGTCCCGAGTCACGGTCGACCTCATGGAGGAAGTCAAAGCCAGGTATTTTGGCCTCAGCAATGTAAAGCGCGGAATGTGAATCCTATCCGTCTGGCATTCAGCCGCTTCGTGTACTACGCTTCACGAGTCTGGGTAGTTGTATGCTGCACCGATTGGCGCTGAGGGTTCTTCCCAGTTTGACCTTGACCGTCACCGCGAACGAAGCTCGGAAACGAAAGCGCCAAGCCATGTTGTTTTCGGGACTTGCGGCGTTTGGCATCTATCGGGCATTAAAACCTGTGGTCCCGCTGGACCACCCTTTGGCGATGCTCGGTGTCAGCGGATTTCTCTCCACGGTGACCGCGGCCTGGGCGTACTGGGTTGGGAGAGGGGGAGTTGCAACCCGAGCTTGGCGGGAGGACGGCGTAAGACGGGCGACTTGGCTGCTTGGCTGGGTCGGGTTTGTGTATGGCGTTCAGCTTTCTCTTCTGGTCTTGGCGCTTCTGCGCGTAGTGGTCGGCTATGATTTCTTCGCCCACCCCGAGGGGCCTGCCATGATGGCGATCATCATTGCCTGCACTGCCGTGGCCCGGGATGCCTTTGAGATTGGGTATGTTCGCCGGCTGGAACAGACCGGAAAACCCTTTCCGACATTCCCTGATGGAACGCACCTCCGAGCGCTCATCCGGGAAAACGCGGCGCGGGTCGGCCGGTGGACGGTTGTCGGCGCGTTGGCCTGTGCCGCGCTCGCACTTGCCGGCGCGAGCGTGGTCGATGCGGAGCGAATGCTGCTCTGGCAGTTGATTCTGGTCACAGCCGGCGCTGGCTCACTGGCGGTCGTTGCCTACTTCGGGGGACGACAGTGGCCTGGCGGGTGGCTGCAATCTCTTAACGAGACGGCATGGAGCGAGTTGTTCAAGTTTTGGTGGTGGCCAGGGTTGACTTTCGCGGCGACGTATTATCTCGCCGTGATCGGGGTCGGGATCTATCTCTTGCGATTGGAAGCGATCGGCTGGCCGACTCTGGGCATCATGGCTGGCGGGGTGGGTGGCCTGATGAGTCTGTACGGGTATTACCTCGGGCACCGTCGATTGGTCGAGGATCGTTTGGCTCAGACCGTTCCCTCATCGCTTTTGCGCTGCCCGTTCGTCTTGGGCATTTTGTCCAGGTCGTCGAGACAACTCCGGTCAGCCGATCTGGCATCTGGTGAGTCGAGAGGAAAACTATCGGCATTGTAGGCATCATGCGCAGGAATTATCACATACAGACGGCGGGAATTTTGCTCGGCTGTGTTTTGCTGTTCTTTGGACCGTCCTGGGTGTCGGGTTTCGAATTCGAGCGGGACTCAAGCGTGCTTCGCGTGTCCGAAGATATTTACTATAAGACGACAGGCACGCCGGTGGGCCCCCCTGTCCCTTCCCCAAATGAAACGGTCTATCCTCGTTATGGATCGCTGGACAGCAGGATCCTCATTTGGTTTGTTACGCAGCAACACACCTATTTCGGCGGCTTTGTGCTGGCTCTCCCGCTTTTTTGCGTGCTCTTGGAGTTCCTGGGCTTGGTGTCACGCAATCGGATGTATGCGGCTCGGTATGAAGGACTCGCGAGGGATTTGTTGAAAGTCGCTCTGCTTGCCCTTTCTATTACTGCGGTCGTCGGCAGCGTCATGCTCTGGCTGTTCATTGCACTCTATCCGAGCTTCATGCGGTACATGGGCGGGACGTTCAGGACCATGATGCCGGTGTACGCGCTCGTCTTTGTGGGCGAATCGCTGTTGCTGATCATCTATTACTACAGTTGGGATCGTTTAGCCTCTCCCGCTGCGAAATGGGGCCATGCCGCGATCGGCGTGGTAGCCAATGCTTTTGGCACTGCCTTGTTGTTGTTGGCCAATGCTTGGGCGGCCTTCATGATGGCGCCAGCCGGTGTAGATGCTGACGGACGGTATCTCGGCAATGTCTGGCATCTGCTTCACTCGGTACTTTGGAACCCGCTCAATGTGCACCGGTTTCTTGCGGATATCATGTCCGGCGGGTCGGTAGTGCTGGCTTACGCCTGCTTCCGTTTTTTCACCAGCAAGAGTGACGAAGAACGCGCGTACTACGACTGGGTTGGATACGTATTCCTATTTGTGACAGTCTGCGCACTCTTGCCGATGCCGTTTGCAGGCTACTGGCTCATGCGTTCGGTTTACGCGTTCCGGCAGAGCATGGGCATGACGATGATGGGCGGGTTGCTGACGTGGCTGTTTGTCGTGCAAGCGCTGCTGATCGGTGCGTTGTTTCTCGGGATTAATTACTATCTCTGGCAGAGCATGGGAAGGATCCGCGGCGGGGAACGGTATCAACCGTACTTCCAATACCTGGTCTGGGCTCTCATGGGCTGTCTCTTCGTGTGGTTGACCCCGCATACGGTGATGATGACGGGTAGCGAACTCAAGGCGATGGGCGGAGCACAGCATCCCGTGGTCGGGAATTACGGCGTCATGTCAGCCAAAAACGGCGCCGTCAACATTATGATCTGTCTCACCGCGCTCAGCTACATCCTCTATCGGCGGGCGAACCGGACGATGACCATTTCATGGATCCGAACCGGCAACAGCGTGCTGGCGGTGCTGTTCACTGTTGGCATCCTTCATATTCTGTGGCTGTCCATCTACGGGTTTTATCTTCCGGCAAGCATCCGAGTCGGGTTGTCTTGGCCGCAGGCGTTCACGACATTGACGGTGCTTATCGGCGGTGTGGCCATCAACCACGCCATGCTGCGCGGCGCCAAGGTTCATGGTCCGATCATATGGGGCAAGATATCTTTTCGCGGAATGGTCGGACTGTTCGGCCTGGCTGCCGCGTTTTCCTGGGTGATGGGGCTGATGGGATACATTCGATCCTCTGGACGCCTCTCGTGGCATGTAAATGAACTAATGGCGGATCTATCGCCTTGGGCCTTCACACCCCCGTTGAGTTTTGCAGCGAAGATGGTAACGCTCAATATGGTGGTTTTCTGGGTGGCGGTGTTGGGCCTTTTTGGGATGTGCCAATGGGGGAGACAGACAGCGATGAGTGCGGAGACGGGTGCGGAATTGGGCACCGAGAGAGAAGCCGGGCTTTTGCCGTCTGCCTCTCGTGAAGCTTGAGCACAGCGGAGTGAGTGAGTTCGGTATGCGGACTGCTAAGACCATCGGGTCACTTGTGTTGGGAGTGATGGGAATCTGGAGTGCGGTAGGGTTGCCTTCATCAGCTCAAGCTCCTTCGCAGATTATGTTGGAGGATTTTCAGACCAAAGAAGCTGATGGGTTTCCAGCGCAGTGGGAGCATGAGAGTCAGCGCAGTCGGTCCAAGGGGCGAGCGGCATACAAAGTTCAATCTGAAGCCGGAATCAATTATCTGGCAGTGAGAGACGCTGGCCAACGCATAAAAAAGAAAAACATCGATTGGGATCCCAAGGCCTATCCGATCCTGGTTTGGAAGTGGCGGCTGCACAAGGCCCCCACTGGGACTGAACCGATCGTAGCCGTGTACGCGTCGTTGGACACCGACCTGCTTTTTATCCCGGTCTTTACGAAATATGTGTGGAGCGCCAGCAAGGCGGAGGGGACATTAACCGAGGGCGGCATGTTCAGCGGATCGGAGATTGTTGTGCAAAGCGGCGTAAGCGCCGTCGGCCAGTGGGTGGAAGAACGAGTCAATGTGTACGAGGACTTCAAACGCATTCATCATCATGAGCCGGCCGACAAGGCCTGGGGCATTTCGATTTTCGCAGGTCCCGGTGTGGACGTAGACATTGGTCCGATAGCTGCGATGACAGCGCGATAGGAAAAAGCACTGGGAAGAGCGAAGCCTGGTTTGATCAGATGAGAAACTCTTCAGGAGCAAGTCAGTTTCCGGCTAAAAAGATCTTCGACATGGTGTTCGGTGCCCTCGTAATGGGGACGGTGGGGCTCATAATCGGGATGATTATGGGACGGGCTTCAGTGCCGGTGGCGGCCGGTGTCGGTTTGGTTCTTGGCACCGTGGTAGGATTTCTCGGAGGTCGGCGGTTCCTGGCAAGCATTCTGCTTGGGACGGTGCTAGGCGGCGGGCTCGCTTGGATTCTAGCCGGTGCGGAGAAGATCTCGGTTGGAGCCGGTGCAGGGGCTGCGATGGGAGGTTTCCTGGGAGTTCAGGCATCAATGCTGCTTGACCTGCGTGCGGCGCGTAAGCAGGCGTCGAAACCAGTAGATCCGCCGACATGACGATCTAAATAAATAATCGGTAAGGAAGAGTTGACAATCATCCTTCTGGTTCCTCCTTTCAAGATGCTGAATTGACTATGGTGAGCCATGGAAAATAGAGCGGTCCTTATTGGCTCCATTGTGTTTGTGTTTGCCTCGTTCATTCTGATGATCGCCGGATTGGTGTACGAGTCGTACAAATCTAAACGAATGAGAGAACTGGCGGCCACAATCAAGACGGAGAGCCGACGGGCTACGGCCGTTGCGAAGCAAGATTATTCTATGTACAAGACCATCGTGGGGGATGATGGCCGTGAAATGGTTCAGATCCCTGAAGGACCGTTCAGAATGGGTAGTGCCGAAGGCGATCCCGACGAGGCGCCCGAGCATCAGGTCTATTTGGGAACGTATTATATCGATCTCAAAGAAGTGACGCAGGCCGAATATGAGCGATTTGTGAAAATGACCAAACGTGGGAAACCGTTCATCCCGGTGTTCGAAGATGATATCGCAAAGATCAAAAAGCCAGAATTGCCGGCCATCGGGATGTCGTGGAACGATGCGGTGGCTTATTGCAAGTGGGCTGGCAAGCGGCTACCGACCGAAGCTGAATGGGAAAAGGCTGCACGCGGCGAGGGGCGTCGTCGATATCCCTGGGGCGACGACTTCGGCGTCGGTCACGCGAATGTCGATGGTGAAGAAGATGGGTTCAAGTATCTCGCACCTCCCGGTTCGTTCGAGAGCGGCCGTAGTCCCTACGGGGTGTATGACATGGCCGGAAACGTCGCTGAATGGGTGGCCGATAACTATGACGAACACTATTATCAAAAAACGCCCTATCGCGATCCAAAGGGTCCCGAAGAGGGAGAATATAAGGTGATCCGAGGAGGGTCTTGGCGCGAAACACCGCATGGAGCTAGAGTCTCCAAGCGGTTCCAGGCAAGAATGTGGAGAACCGACAGTACTATCGGTTTTCGCTGCGCGAAAGACGGGGGCGAAGCCGCCAGCGCTTCATAGCAAACACGACCTTCCTGTTGAGACTGAAAACGCTCTCTCGTGCACCAAGTGTATCGCCCATGCTGGAAACAAAATTCAAAGTGGCGCTCCTTCTGGCCGTGCTTGCCGCGGCGAGCCTTCCGATCATGGGCATACTTCGCGGAACTCCTCCACCGGTCGAAGACACCAATCCCTACCCCGCCCCCGTTTCCGAAACCACGACGATGGGAGTGGGAAGGAGCGAAAAGCCGATTGAAGAAGAGATGGTGCTGATTCCTGCTGGACCGTTTATTCGAGGGAGCGGAAGCGGTGGTTTTGATGAACAACCTGAGCGCATTATTTATCTGGACGCTTATCTGATCGACCGTTTTGAGGTGACCAATCATCACTACGCAGAGTTTGTCGCCGCAACCGGTCATCGAAAGCCTGGTCCGCCCTCTCGCTACGCCAAAAATATGGAGCGCATGCGGGGACCCAACCAGCCGGTTGTGTATGTATCGTGGGAGGACGCCGACGCCTATTGTCGATGGAAGGGGAAGCGTTTGCCGACAGAGGCCGAGTGGGAAAAGGCAATGCGCGGCACCGACGGCCGTCTTTGGCCCTGGGGGAACGTCATGGATTTGATGGCGTCGAACTGGGCACGTCTCAATGATGGGTATGAAGTCACCGCTCCCGTAGGAACGTTTCAAGGAGATCGAAGTCCGTACGGTGTTATGGACGGGGCTGGAAACGTCATGGAATGGGTAGCTGATTGGTATCAGGAAAATGCCTACAAGGTATCGGAATACAAGAACCCTCAAGGTCCGGAGTTTGGGGTGTTCAAAGTCTTGCGAGGAGGGGGATATACAAGCACGGGCTCAGATCTCCGAATCACCAGTCGGAGCAAAATGGTCCCGGATTTTCGAGATGAAACTATCGGCTTTCGGTGTGCCGTTTCAGTCGGTAAAAACAAACCGGAAACACAAGACTTAAAAGAGGTAAATCTTACAGAAAATCAAAGTAATAGAGAATAAGAAATACGGCCAAAATTATGTTGACAACCATACCGGCCAAAACTATAATGTCGAACAATTTTGAGTTTTTCGTCATTGTTCTCTCTCGCTCCACGCCGTAAAAGTGAGGGATTTTCATTAACATAGCCGGTGTGGCGTGTCAAGAAAGCGGGTTGGTTTTCACCGAGCAAAATCGTCCCTTCAAGAAATTTCTTTAAGAGGAGAAGAACATGGCTGAAGCGGTTCGCCAGGACTCGGAACTGAAGATCAAAATCGGCAAGATGATTTTTTATATTACGTGTGCAGTCAGCCTGTGGTTCTTCTATTGGTTTGCCGGGATACAGTGCCCGTGCTGATGGCACGGGCTTTTTTGTTTGTCGAGCCCATTGGACAAACTACGCAACAGATCTCATATGTATCACATGTATCAGTTGTGACGAGAGAGGGGTCAGAAATGGGACAGACGATTTTTTATATTTTGATTTCAACGGTGATTTGCTTGATCTATTTCACCGCCATTGATCACTTCCTGATGGACATGCAGGGATTGGACTATTGGTATCTGTTCCGGAAGTAAAAATAATAAATAGACGCAAGTTCAACTGCGACCGCTGTGGTGGCGTGGTAGATAGGCGCCCAACTCTATACAGCAAGAGATGGGCGGGGGGTTCTTTTTGTTAATCTTGTGCAGGGCGGCTTCCAAGAAGTGTGACATATCCGCATGAGTGCGATGGATCAAGGAGGTAAGCCATGGGTAGTGTAACCCGGAAGAAGATCATGTCAATCATGGCGCTCAGCGCAATGGTTGGCCTCCTCCTTCTGCCTATTCTTCTCTCAGTTCCTGTGTTCGCTGGAGGTGGTGAAGCCCCTGCGGGTGGTCCACCGCCTAATTCGGCCCAGGCGGGAGGTGGCGAAGCTGAGAAGAAGGTTGAGAAGGGACGGGATGTTTATTACAAGACCGAGGGGATCGTTGTTGGTGCCCCGGCTCCGAAGACGACTGACAGTCCTAAGGATTACCCTCGGTACAATTTCGAAAGCCGGGTGCTCCTCTGGTTTGCCAACCAGCAGCATCTGTACTATGGAAGCTTCGTGCTGGCGGTTCCGATTTTTTGCATGATCATCGAGTTCATGGGCGTTGTGTCGAAAGACAAGGCCATGGGCAAGAAGTACGATCAGTTGGCCTATGACTTCATCAAGATCAGTTTGACCGCGTATTCGTTGACCGCGATTTTGGGCGGGATCCTGATCTTTACGTTTTTGACGCTCTATCCTTCGTTCTTCGGGTACCTCTCGAGCATTTTCCGTCCGGTGATGCACATTTATGCGCTCATGTTTGTGGCCGAGAGCGGAACCCTCTACATCTATTACTATGGTTGGGACAAGATGAAGGAGGGATTCCTCAAGTGGATTCACTTGAGCATGTCGGTCATTCTGAATGTTATTGGCACGGTGTTGATGTTTCTTGCAAATTCCTGGATCGGGTTCATGATGTCGCCGGCTGGAGTTGATGAGCAGGGCCGCTACTTGGGTAACATTTGGCACGTCATTCATACTGCCTTGTGGAATCCTCTGAATGTCCATCGCATTCTCGGAAACATGGCGTTCGGTGGGGGCGTCGTGGCGGCGTATGCGGCGTATCGATTCTTGTCCGCTAAAACCGATGAGGAGCGTGCTCATTATGACTGGATGGGCTACATCGCGATGGCGATCGGTGTGGCATTCCTGATCCCGTTGCCATTCGCCGGCTATTGGTTGATGAGAGAAGTGTATGCCTATCGGCAGCAAATGGGGATTACCCTTATGGGAGGGTTGCTGGCGTGGCTGTTTATCATCCAAGCGACCATGATCGGAATCCTCTTCCTGAGTAGCAACTATTATCTTTGGCAAGCTCTTGGTCGGATGCGCGGAGCTGAAAAATACCAGAAGTATATTAAATACCTGGTGTTTATCTTAGTATGCGGGTTCCTGATCTTCATTACACCGCACACCATGGTCATGACGCCTGCTGAGCTCAAGGCCATGGGTGGGCAGCAGCATCCGGTGCTGGGGAATTACGGCGTAATGTCCGCCAAAAACGGCGGAATCAACGTGATCATCACGACCACTGTGTTGAGCTTTATCTGGTACATGCGGGGCAATAAGGTGTCCACTGTGTCCTGGGCGAAGTTCGGCAATATCTTCATGGGCACCTTCTTCTTCTGGGCATACGTCAACATTATATGGCTCGCCATCTACGGCTACTATATTCCGGCCAATGTTCGCATTGGGCTTTCTGTGCCTCAGGTGGCAACCACGTTGTCTTGTCTCTTCTTCATGACAGCCTTGAATGCGGTTATGATGAAGGGAGCTAAGCAGACGGGTCCGATTGAGTGGGGGAAGATTTCGGCCCGTTCTCAGTATGCTCTCATTATGTTGGCGACGGCTTTTACCTGGATGATGGGGTTGATGGGTTATATCCGCTCGTCCGTGCGCCTGTTCTGGCATGTGAACGAGATCATGCGGGATAACTCGCCCTGGGCCTATACCCATACCATTGGTTTTGCAGCCAATATGATCTCGTTCAACGTTCTGTTCTTCTGGATTAGCATCCTCTTTGTCTTTTGGCTTGGAACGCTCGGCGTCAAAAAGGTTCCTGTCGAGGCCAAAGTTCCGGTACCTGGTCGAGCGCCGGAACCGGTTGTTGGTCACTGAGAGTTTCGGCTGCTCTTGAGGCATTAGTAGGGGGAGGCGCTAGTCAATAGGCGCCTCCCCCTCTCTTGGGAGGTTGAACCGTGGTTGAACTGCTTACGGAAGCGTTTGCGATAGGCTGGCCAGCTTTTGCCTTGCTGGTCGGCTTAATGATTTATTTTAAGGTTTCGATCAAGGACCCCGAGGCCAACCGTCGAGCGGTCTTTAAGACGTTTATTGGTATTCTTGCGGCCATCATGTTGTTCATCGCGATTGCTAACTATAAGATGAACTTTTTTGGCGAATCGCGGTTGCTGCCTATTTCTCTCGCGATGATCACCGCTCTCAGCTTCATGATGGGGCTGTATTTTGCCAACATCAGTGCCCTTCTGAAAATCGGAGGGTTCATGTTTTTGGTGGCTGCCGCCCTTTCCGGATATGGTAATTGGCTCCCCCAGGTGGAAGGGGGATTCCCACCGAAAGAAGAGAAGCTTGATTTCAGCGCCATGACTCCTCAGCAACTGGCCGATGAAGGAGAGAAGATTATTTTTGGTGGGATCGGCCAAAACAAGGTTCAGGGAGCGATAGGAAAGGGACAGTGCCCGCTGTGTCATGCGTTTCATGAGGGGATGTTAGGAGAGCGTGCGCCGAATTTGCTGGGGATTCCGGATCGAGCTGGAAAAGAGCGATTGGAGGATCCCCGGTATCACAAGGGGAAGCCTCAGGAGCGAGATACCGTGGAGAAGGAATCGTTCCCAGGGGCGGGAACGGCGGAAAATGCAATCGAATACATCGCGGAATCCCATGCTTGCCCGAGCTGTTACGTAGTCGCTGGTTACGGGGTCAAAGGCTCGAACGATCGAGAGAGTCCAATGCCAAAAATTCACAAACCGCCTATTTCTTTGAGCTTGCCGGAATTGGCGGCAGTGGACACCTGGTTGTTTGTTCGAGAGGGAAAGGAACCGCCTTCGTACGAAGAAATCATTAAGGCATACGAGAAATTTATTCCGGAGTCTGATCGTCCCAAGCAGCAAACGGAGGACGAAAAAGCCAAGGGGGGTGGGGGAGCGCTGTTGGCGGACGGCTCCGAACCAGTAGACCAAATTTTTGCCAAGGCACAGTGTGTAGCCTGTCATACGATTCCGGGTATCCCAGGAGCTGTCGGGACCATCGGCCCCAAGTTGGTCGAAGGGACGAATGCGCCGTTGCGGCTTAAGGATCCGGAGTACAAAGGGACAGCCAAATCTACTCCAGAGTATATTATGGAATCGGTGATTTCACCGAGCACCTATGTGGTGAAAGGATTTCCTGACAATACAATGCCAAAGGTGTTCGGACAGAAGTTAAGCGCGGGGGCGTTGAAAAAGATTGTCGATTATCTCTCGCAGCTCAAAGAAGGGAAGGAGCCCCCGAAGATTTCATAACAGGCGTGGTGTTTCAAGGCTGAAGTACAGGGAGTGAACCGATGAAAGCATTAATGTCAATCGGGGCGGTGGTGGGAGTGATTGGGGTGCTCCTTTTGACCGGCATGGTTTTGGGAATCATCCCTTCGAACACCGTGCGCTTGGTCGAAGGCTATATGCCCATGCAAATGCTCTTTGAGCTTGCCTTATTTGTGGCGGGATTTGCGGGGATCAGCTACTTCCTTAACTCGATGGGAATGGGCATTCCCCGGTTCTGGCAAGGGATTCTCTTCTGGGTGTTTGTCTTGCTTTACCTGAAGTACCGCGTCTATCCGCCCATTCCGTTCAGTGTTCGGGCCATGTACGGCACGGTTTCGCTGATCGCCGTTCTTATGTGGATGTCGAGTAACGAAGAAGACTGGAAAAAATTCAAACAGCCCATTCTCAATGTGCTCGATGCCCAAAGCGGATTCAATAAGGTGTTGCGCTATGTATACTTGGTGCTTCTGCCAATTATCATCGGCGGGTTTTCCTACATGTCGATGAAGCCGACGACGGAAGAGCCCATTGAGCTGAGAACGGTGCATCCAGCCCCTCCGGCGAGCACCAAGGTCCACGGAAAGAGTTATGTGCTCCAGACTGCACAGAATCCTTTTCGCGTGAATCCTGAGGGCAAGTATGATCAGGAGTTCACCAATAGCCTTATCGTTGAGCAGTCGATGGGACGCTTGATGAAGCCCAATGCTAACCCCTGGGATCCTAAGGCAGAGGGGTATCTGAAGTATGTTCGGGAAGGTGGGGAAATTTTCTTCCAGAATTGCCACTTCTGTCACGGCGACAATTTAAACGGTCGCGGCATCCACGCGTTTGCTTTCAATCCCATTCCGGCCAACTTCACCGATCCTGGAACAATTGCGCAGCTTCAAGAGACCTTTATTTTCTGGAGGGTTTCGAAAGGCGGGATCGGGTTGCCTAATGAGGGGTTCCCATGGGCATCTGTGATGCCGCCCTGGGAGCAACATCTCACAACGGACGAGATTTGGAAGGTCATCCTCTTTGAGTATTGGCATACAGGTTATTATCCTCGGACTTGGGATTAAATAATAGTCGTCTAGGTCTAAGGGATGTGACTTCTTCGAAAAGTGTATGGACGTGATGAACGAGATGCGAGGTCACCGATGAGGAAGCTGGACTTGAAAGGTACACCAACTCTGGTGCTGCTCGCTGCCGTAGGATTCGTGATGGTCTCTGGCAGTGCTGGAGTGTCGACTTTTGCACAAGAAGGCGGGGGCTTGCCGGAGGGCTTCAAGAGAGTCGAACTTCCTCCTGAACCGCCTGCTGAAATGATTGAAGCGGGCAAGCGAGTCTACTTCACGAAATGCGTATGGTGTCACGGTGTGGATGGGGCTGGTGATGGTCCAGCGGCGGACCGGCTGTGGCCTAGACCAAGAAACTTTAACCAGGGCACCTTCAAGATTCGCCACACGGCGAGCGGTGAGCTCCCGTTATTTGATTATCGAAAGCCGATCAAAGGGCAAAACGATCTGTTCGAAACCGTCACGCACGGCTTGACCGGGTCCGCTATGCCGCCGTGGGAAGGCATTTTGACGGAGGAGCAGCGTTTGCAGGTACTCTCGTTTGTGACAACACAGTTGGTGAAGGACCGTAAGTTTAACGACAAGGAGACAGAAACCCTGACGGTTCTCCAACTTGATAGTATAAAGCCGATTCCACCCAGTAAGGAGAGCATTGAAAAAGGGGCGCAGTTGGTTGTTGATAAAAAGTGTATTGAATGTCATGGCGTTGAAGGGCGGGGAGATGGCAATGCCTTTAACTTAAAGGACGACTGGGGATTCCCAATTCAGCCAGCGGATTGGCATAAGTGTTGGAACTTCAGGGGAAGTCGACAAGATCCTTACAACGTCAAGAATATATTCCGTACGTTCTCGACAGGGATCAATGGCACGCCGATGCCATCGTTTGCAGACAACACAACGATTGAAGAGCGTTGGCACATCGCGAATTTTGTAAATTCGCTGTGCGAGCGAGATCAGGATGGGAACCCGCTTCCAATCGATCCGTTGACAGATAAGCCGAAGATCAACTTTGTCATTCCTTCGGGTCCTGTCGAAGGAGAGATTTCGGATGATCCTGAAAGCGAAATGTGGAAGAAACAGGTGAGGCGCTACGTTGCGCTAGGGGGGCAGATTACACACAAGCCTAGGAATTTCGTGACCAGGATTGACGATGTTTGGGTCAAGTCTCTCTACAACGATAAGGAGATCGTGTTCTTGTTCCAGTGGGACGACCGCACGAAGAGCGTAGCAGCAGAACCTCCACCTTGGCAACCCACGGAAGTGAACGTGGAGCAGTACGGTGTGCTGGAACAGCCTCCGAAGACAGGTGAGGCCGGATCGATTGCTGCGAACCAAAACAAGTACACAGTCTACAATGACGCGCTTGCATTCCAATTTCCAATAAAGTGGCAGGAGATCCCACCCCCGTTTAAGCCGAGATATTTGTGGGGTGATCAGAAGTTTCCTGTTGACATCATCAAGTGGGAAGCGGACGGTTCTCTGCGCGCTTTCAAGGGAACCGGTTGGGATCAGGACTTCGAGGAGCGGGACGAGTTTCAGGAAAAGATTAAGGTGCTAAAGGCCGAGTGGAAGAATGGTCAGTGGACGCTGATGGTATCGCGTCCGCTGAAGGGTGATTACGAAGAGGATACTCAATTCGACGTAGGCAAGTATATCCCCACCGTGTTTTTTGTCTGGGACGGCCATAACGGCGATGCCGGCAGAAAAATGTCTGTGTCCGCTTTCTACTATACTTTCCTGGAACCTCCCATTCCCAAAGAGGTGTATATTTACCCGACCTTGATCGCGGTGGGTATCGTGATTCTTGAGGGCTGGGTCCTCGCCCGCCGGGCAAACAAGAGAAAAGGGAAGACGTTCTAAGGTCTTCTCCGAGCAGTAGGAAATCTAGACTGTGGCAAAGAGGGGGTGGGCGCGATCCCACCCCCTCTTTGTTTCTAAAGTCGAATTGGTCTATGGAATACGGAGCGTCTTCCTCAAGAGTCCAGAGCGTATCCGGTATCGTCATAGCCGGCGGAAAAAGCCGGCGCATGGGGTGCGACAAGCGATTCATCGAGGTCTGTGGGAAAACCCTGCTTGACCATGTCTTGGAGATTATGGAGTCACTCTTTGCCGAGATTATCCTTGTCCTTTCGGAAGAAACGCCGCTTTTGAAGCGGTCGCGTTGGCGCACGGTGACCGATTTGATTCCGCAATGCGGAAGCCTGGGCGGGCTGTACACAGGGTTGTATTATGCGACATATCCTCGCGTATTCGCCTCAGCTTGCGATATGCCCTTCCTTAACGACAAGGTGGTTCGTTATATGGCGACATTGAACGAGGGTGCGGACGTTGTCATGGCTCGCCTAACGACGGGACTTCAACCTATGCATGCGCTGTACTCGAAGCGTTGTCTTGGTCCGCTTGAGGCAATGGCCCGTGCAGGCAATTTGAAAGTACAAAGCTTAGTCTCTTTGCCCGAGCTAAAAGTGCGGCTGGTTCATGAGGACGAACTCATTCGAGTTGATCCGCAATTGTTATCGTTTCAGAACATCAACACGCCGGCCGACCTGGAGGCCGCAAAGACACTCTTCACAGAATGTCAAGCCAGGCAATCCGAGCAAGGCTAAATGCAAGGTTCACCTGCGCTTCGGACGATTCTTTTGGTTCACCCTGGGGGGCTCGGGGATGTGATTCTGGCTTTGCCAGCCGTTCGTGCTTTGAGGAAGGCTTATCCGGGGCACGCATGTGGAATGCTGACCAGCAGTGAAGTGGGGAATCTGTACTGTCGGGCTGGCGAAGTCGATCGGATTTTCCCGCTCGAATCGAGCTTCTTGGCACAGCTGTTCGCCGGGCCGGAATTTGTCACTCCAGATTTTCAAGACTGGTTGGTCCGATGTGACACGGCGGTGTGTTGGGTGAGCGATAAGACCGGCTGTGTCAGGTCCACGCTCAAGACTCTCGGGGTTCGCCGTGTGATCGCTCAATCTTCTCGAGTTTCCGATCATCCGCCGATGCACCAGAGTGATCGACTGCTCAGTACCATTTGGCCGGATCTTGGGGAACGTGTTGCTGGGGAAAGAAATGACGGGAAATTGAATCTTCCCCATGATGTCATCGAAGGGGCATGTAAATGGCTCAGGAATGCGGGCGTTCGCGACGGTCATCCAGTCGTTGTGGTGCATCCCGGAAGTGGCAGCCGACATAAATGCTGCCGGCCGGCAGTTCTGGCAAGGATCGTGGATTTCTTAGCAGCGGACGCGAAAGTTCCGATCTTGATCGAGGGACCGGCTGATGAGGACATGGTCAGGGTGGTGTGCAAGCATGTCTCAAAACCGCCTAAGGTCGTCCGGAATCTTGATCTACTCACGGTTGCCGGAATTCTTGCACAGGCCGTTCTTTATATAGGTCATGATTCTGGTATCACTCACCTCGCTGCCGCTCTTGGCACTCCGACTGTTGCTCTGTTCGGTCCGACCGACAGGCAGCGGTGGGCTCCTCGTGGAACACACGTAAGTATCGTTACGGGAAATGCCTGTCAATGTCGAACATGGGAGGCCGTTCAACAGTGCACATCTAAACCCTGTCTTGAGGTTTCAGCGGAGCGGGTGATTGAGAAGTGCATGGATCTCTTGCACGGGCTTTCCTCGGCGACCAAGCCTCAGGCACTGCCTTGTCACACCTTGTGAGGTATGCTAGAGTGCAAGCTCGGTTTTTCCTTGGTTCTTGCCGGGTTAGAGGGGTTCGACGTGCCTCTTGATATTGTCAGACGGAAGGTCCAAAGGGCGCTTGGCGATGCGCTCTCCGAAGCGAAACGCAAAGGACTGCTGAAAGGAGACTCTTTCCCGGCCATTACGCTTGAGGCTCCAAAGCGTCCTGAGTGGGGGGATTTGGCATCGACCGTCGCCATGACGCTTGCTGCGTCCGAGCGGCGCACGCCACAAGATATTGCCCAAATTATCGTCGACAACATCCCGCAACGCGAGGGGCTCTTTGAACGGATAGACATTATCCGTCCGGGGTTTCTCAATCTCACCGTTAAGCGGGATGTGTGGCTGCAAGTGCTTACGGAGATCGAAGAACAAGGACAGGCCTATGGCTCTACCGATCTCGGTCAAGGACGTCGGGTGCTCGTCGAGTATGTCAGTGCCAATCCGACAGGACCGCTGCATGTTGGGCATGGTCGAGGGGCAGCAATCGGCCAGGCGATTGTAAATCTCTTGCGGGCGACAGGTTATGACGTCGTGAGTGAATACTATATCAACGATGCAGGACGGCAGATGAAACTGCTGGGAGCCTCGGTTTATGCCCGCTATGGAGAACTTTGCGGCCGAGTAATGAGATTTCCCGAAGACGGTTACCAAGGCGCCTATATCCAAACGGTAGCAGCCCATGTGAAGGAACAAGTTGGAACGGCTTTGCTCGATCTGCCGGCCGACCTCGCCGAACAGCGAATCAAGGACTTGGCCTATCGTGAACTTTTGGGCTGGATTCGAAAAGATCTAGAGGCATTCGGGATTGTCTTTGAGTCGTGGTACAGCGAAGCCGCGTTGGTGTCGGCTGGCACGGTGGAAAAGGCCCTGCAAGAACTGCGAGTGAAAGATCTGCTTTTCGAAAAGGACGGGGCTTGGTGGTTTCGTTCATCCAAATTCGGTGACGAAAAGGACCGAGTGGTCAGAAAACAGGACGGAGAGTACACGTATCTGGCCGCTGACATGGCGTATCATCGGGAGAAGCTCGCTCGGGGATACGACCTCCTTGTCGACGTGTGGGGCGCCGATCATCACGGCTATATTCCGCGTATGCAGGCCGTCCTTGAAGCTTTTGGCTATCCGAAGGATCGCCTACGGATCGTTCTTGTGCAGATGGTGAACCTCCTGAGAGGCGGGCGCAAGGTGGAGATGTCAAAGCGCGCCGGCGAGTTCATTACCCTGCGAGAAGTGATTGATGAGGTTGGGGCAGATGCCGCAAAGTTTTATTTTCTGATGCGCCGGCCTGATACGCATCTGGATTTCGATCTGGAACTGGCAAAGCAGCAAACCTTAGATAATCCTGTGTACTATGTGCAGTATGCTCACGCCAGGATCGCAAGCCTGTTTCGGGTGGCCACTTCGCGGGGCATTCCGATACCATTTCCGAGCAAAGTAGAATTAACACTTTTACGCGACCCAGACGAATTGGGATTGATCCGCAAGCTGTCGGCCTATCCGTCTGTTGTTCAGGGCAGCGCGGTGGCTTTGGAGCCGCATCGTCTCACGTTCTATCTGCAAGAATTGGCCGGTCTCCTGCACAACTTTTACTATAAGCACCGTATCCTCGCTCCCGCGGATGACGGCGAAATGCGTGACGACAGAGCGAAATGTGACAGCGATTTAGCGTCGGGACGGCGCGAGCGGGTGTCGCCAGAACTGACGGCTGCCCGATTAGCGCTTATGCGAGCTGTCCAGCAAGTGCTGCGCAACGGCTTGCAGCTTTTGGGGATATCGGCGCCGGACCAGATGTGATTCCCTTCTGACCGAGCACCTGACGGCATGATCGACTTTGCGGTAATCCGCACGGACATGGGCGGCAAGGCCCGACTCGGCAGGCTGACGACGAGCCGAGGCACCATCGCGACGCCCGCCTTTATACCGGTGGGGTCTCTGGGAACCGTCAAAGGGGTGGACCCAGATGACCTTCGCGGTCTGGGTTTCGGGCTCATCCTGAACAACGCGTACCATCTCTACCTTCGACCAGGGCCTCAGGTTGTCGCGGACATGGGAGGACTTCATGCTTTCACCGGGTGGTCTGGTGCCATTCTGACAGACAGCGGCGGGTTTCAAATTTTTAGCCTGGCGAAACTTCGCAAGGTCACCGATGAAGGCGTCACGTTTCAATCTCACATTGATGGCTCATTGCACCATATCACGCCGGAAACGGCAGTCCACATCCAGGAGGCCTTGGGAGCCGATATCATCATGGCGCTCGACGAATGCATTGCCTTACCGTCCAGCATTGAGCAGGTTCAGGAAGCCGCCCGTCGCACTAGCTTGTGGGCCCGTCGCTGTCAAGCAGCCCGACGACGCACCGATCAGGCGCTGTTCGGAATCATTCAGGGAGGGATAGACCCTGCACTGCGGGTTCAATCTGCGCAAGATCTAGTAACTCTAGGGTTCGACGGGTATGCGGTGGGGGGGTTGTCGGTTGGCGAAGAAAAAGCCGCCATGTACGACGTGCTCGACGTGACGATACCCGAATTGCCTGCTACCAAGCCCCGGTACCTGATGGGAGTCGGCATGCCGGAAGATCTGGTCGAAGGCGTCGCACGTGGCATTGACCTGTTCGACTGTGTGGTGCCATCCAGACACGGCCGGACCGGCTGGTTGTTCACATCTTTCGGGCGCGTCGTGATCAAACAGGCGCACTATGCGCGCGATGAGCGACCGATCGATCCAATCTGTCGGTGCCCGGTCTGCGTTAAGTACTCGCGGGCCTATCTGCATCACCTTTTCAATGTCAAAGAGATGCTGGGTGCTCGACTCAACACCATCCATAACTTGTTCTATTTCGCCGAGCTCATGCGCCAGATCCGCCTCGCCATCGAGCAGGGCCGCTTTGCGGCCTTTCGGACAGAGTTTTTCGCCAGCCGAGACCAGCGACCGGGCGAGGAGCAGGTCGGCGAGACGGTCGAGGGCCGCAGCGCTAAAACGGCGTGCTCGGTTCAGGTCGACAAGGAGAATTGCAGGCGATGATATCGACGGCATGGGCACAGGGAACTTCCGCGGGTAATTCCGCCATGAGCGGGCTTTTGTCGCTCGTCCCCTTTGTGCTGATCTTCGTAGTCTTCTATTTCCTGCTTATCCTTCCGCAACAGCGGAAGCAGAAAAAGCTGAAAGCGATGCTAGATTCCCTCAAGAAAGGCGACAAAGTTGTCACAGCGTCGGGCATCTGGGGAACGGTGACAAATTTGGGGAAAGACACCGTGACGCTTCAGATTTCTGACAATACTAAGATCAAGATACAGAAGGAATTCATTGCCCGGTTGAGGACCGAAGACGAAGACTGAGGAGCGGCCCATGGCATGTGAGAGGTCAGAACAAGGATGAAGAAAGTCGGCGGACGGTTGGCATTGTTAGCGTTTGTGGTAGTGGTGTCGTTCATTTTTTTTCTTCCCTCCTATCAACCCTTGTATCGGCAATTACCCGATTGGTTAAAAACCGTGCTTCCGAACAAGGGGATCACGCTGGGGCTCGATCTGCAGGGAGGCATCCACCTGGTTCTTGAGGTCGAGGAAGACCGGGCGGTGGAGCTCGCTGTTGATCGATCGATCGTGGCTATCCAGGATCTGCTGGCCGAAAAGAAGCTTTCGGTGGAGTCGGTCAAGCGGACTGGTTTCGCTCGTCTCGCGTTTTCGTTCCAGAATACGGAGTTAAAGGAACAGGTTCAGAAACTGCTCGAAGATTTTCCGGCATTTTATGAGGTGGAAGGCGCGGGCGACGCCCATACGTTGGTCTGGGAGCTCCGCGAGGGAGAAATCAAGCGCATCAAGGATTCCGCCATCAACCAAGCCTTGGAAACGATCCGCAATCGAATCGACCAGTTTGGCGTGGCGGAGCCGCTGATTCAACGACAGGGCTTGAACCAGATTGTCGTCCAGTTGCCGGGAATCAAGGAGCCGAAGCGAGCGAAAGATTTGATCAAGGAAACGGCGCTTCTGGAATTCAAGCTGCTGGACGAGGACAGCAAATTGGCTCTTGATCTGCCGCAGCGCATTCCCAAAGGCAAGGAAGAGGAAGTCTTAAAGCAGTTCGAAGGCAAGATTCCTGAGGGCGACGAGATTCTGTTCGAGCGCGTCGTGGATAAGGACAGCGGGCGCGAATATCGCATTCCGTACCTGGTGAAGAAACGGGTGATGCTCGCTGGGGACGTGCTGAGTGACGCGCGGGTCTCGATCGGCCAATTCAATGATCCTTATGTGTCTGTAACCTTCGACGCCAAGGGTGCCCGGGAATTCGAACGGATCACCGCAGAGAACGTCAAGAAACGCATGGCGATCGTGCTGGACAACACCATCTATTCTGCGCCTGTCATTCAAGAGCGGATCAGCGGCGGGCGGGCTCAGATCACGGGGGCGTTCACTATGCAGGAGGCGAACGATCTGGCGATCGTGCTCCGAGCCGGGGCATTGCCTGCGCCGCTGAAGATCATTCAGGATCTGACAGTGGGGCCCTCGTTAGGGCAGGATTCCATCGACAAAGGCATTAAGTCGACGCTGTTGGCCGGCGCGATGGTGGTGCTATTTATGATGGTATATTATCGGCTTTCGGGCGTCATTGCCGACTTCGCCCTCGCACTCAATCTCATTTGTTTGATCGGAGCTCTGGCGGCGCTCAATGCGACCTTAACCCTGCCGGGTATCGCCGGGATCATTCTGACGATCGGTATGGGTGTCGATTCCAACGTACTCATCTTTGAGCGTATCCGCGAGGAACTGCGGCAGGGTAAACCGGTGCGGCTGGCCGTTGACGGCGGATACGACAAGGCGTTGCTGACAATCATCGACTCGCATGTCACCACCTTGATCACCGGGTTTGCGCTCTTTTTGTTTGGCACTGGGCCGATCAAGGGTTTTGCCGTCACGTTGTGTTTGGGCATCGCGATCAATCTGTTCACTGCATTGGTTGGAACCAAAGTGATCTTCGATGTCATCAATCTGCGCCGGAAAGTCGAGCACCTCAGCATTTAGTGGGAGAAGGAGCCGGCATGTTCGAAATTCTGGGCAAGACGAATATCGACTTCATGGGCAAGCGACGGATCGCCTTCATGTTTTCCGGCATCATGGTGTTCTTGGGGCTAGTGGCGGTCGTCCAGATCGGCCGGGGAGCTGCGAATCTAGGGATCGATTTCGCCGGTGGAACGGCGGTGCAGTTGAAATTCGACCAACCAATCAGGATCGACCAGGCAAGGAAAGCGCTGGAAGCTCATGGGTTGGGCGATGCCGAGTTGCAGGAGTTCGTCCAGGAAAACAAGCTGTTAATCCGGGTAAAGACTTCCACGACGATTGAAGAGAAGGTCGCCGAACGGATCATGGTGGTGTTCAGCCAGGAATTCCCGGGGAACCGCTTCGTTGTGGACTCCAGCACAGAGATTGGGCCGACGGTCGGGAAGAAACTTCAGCAAGACGCGTTGATCGCGATCCTCATTTCCTTCGCCGGAATCGTCGCTTATATCGCGGCACGGTTTGAGTTGCGGTTCGGCGTCGCCGCAGCGTTGGCGACTTTCCACGATGTGTTAGCGGTGCTGGGCGCATTTTATGTGCTCGACAAAGAAATCACTTTGCTCGTCGTGACGGCATTGCTCACGCTGGCCGGCTATTCGCTTACCGATACCGTGGTCGTGTTTGACCGCATCAGGGAAAATCTCCGGTTTCGCCGTCGCGACGACATCGCGACGGTTATCAACAACGGGATCAATCAGGTGCTGAGTCGGACCATCGTGACCAGCCTGACGGTGGTATTGGTCTTAATTCCTCTGGTCCTGACGGGCGGCGAGGTGCTTCACGACTTTTCTCTCGCGTTATTATGGGGCGTGATCTTTGGGACCTACTCGTCGGTGTTCGTGGCCAGCCCGCTGCTCTTAATTTGGCCTGGGGGGCCCGGGCGACTGTTGAAGCGGGCTTGAGCTGCCGCCCGTATGAGGGCTCGTTTTGTGTGTTTCCGGAATGGTAGATTGACATGACTCTGTCGCCTGATTAGCCCCCTCTAGGTTCACATGGCGTTCTGGGGTCGGTCTCGGAGTCTCCAGCGGAAGATCATCGCGGCTATCGTGATGGTCGGCCTCCTCCCTCTTTCCCTGTCCCTTGCCCTCACATACGTTGAAGAGCGGCGTGCGCTTCGCGAGACGATCGGCGCGAATTTCAAGGAACTGGCCGTGGAAGCAGCGCGTCGGATTGAACTCCAAATCACCCGTGGGATCAACGAAGCCCAACAGTTGGCCACCATGCCGTTTCTCCGGACGGCGGTGATGGAGTCCAACCGATCCTATGCAGGCAAGGACGAGCGCACCATCCAGTTGATGATCCGCGATTGGCAGCAACGGTGGCGCGCGCGCGACCGTCGCAGCGAGTTTCCGATCTTCATCAACAGCATTGTGACCAATTATTTGATCCGTTGGCATGACATCCGAAAAGCGGACTATGTCGGTATTTTTGTCACGGACAACCGGGGTGCACTGGTGGTTAGCTCCATTCCGCAAGTGGAGTACTACTACGGGAAAAGTCCATGGTGGCAGGCTGCCGTTAAGAAGGGGCAGGGCCGGGTCTACGTCAGTGATATATATTTCGATCCTTCCTTCGGAACCCATGTGCTCAATGTGTCGGCGCCAATTTTGGATGACGAACAGCACGAAGCTATTGGGGCCGTGACGGTCCTCTTGCGACGAGACACGTTGTTTCATGCCATTTCTGAGGTGACCGTCGGATCGACAGGCCATGCGATGTTGATGAGCTCCGAAGGGACTCCGCTAATCTGCCCGGTTCTCGCTCCGGAAGAGCATACGGTGACACCTGAGCTGGTCGCCGCGATCGGGCAGGGAAAAGCCGGATGGGTCATTGCGTTCGATGATTCACACGGCGGCCACAATTCGCTGGTCGGCTTCGCGCCAATCCGATTAGGTGAGAGCCTAGCGCCGGATAGCCTGGGCGGCAAACGATGGATCACGTTCGTGCGGCAAGATCCCGAGGAAACCTATGCTCCGCTCGACGAGCTGTTGATGAAAGTTACGCTCTACGGATTCTTCGTGCTGGCTGTGCTACTGGCGACCGGCGTCGCGGTTGCGCGACGGATCTCGAAGCCCATTCGAACCTTGCACGAGGGTGTGCAGGAGATCGGCAGCGGCCGGCTGGATCAGCGACTGAATCTCAGGACAGGGGATGAAATTCAAGACTTGGCAGAAGCCTTCAACGCGATGGCCGCCAACCTGCAACATTCGTTCAATCAGATTCAACAGCGAATGGCAGAAGTCAGACGGCTTGAAGAGAAATATCGCGATCTGATCGAGAATTCGCCGGAAATGATCTGTCAATTAGACAAGGTTGGCCAGTTCGTCCATGTGAACAAAACCGGCCTTGAAAAGCTTGGGTACACCCTAGATGAGATGTTGACCATGCGGCTATGGGATTTGGTGCCCCGGGGGCGGGAATCAGAAATCCTGGGATACCTTGAACGCCTGATGGCCCAAGGCCGCGGCTCAATCGAGACCGTGTTCCTGGCGCGGGACGGGCGGCCCATCGATGTGGAGATCCATGCGACGGCGTTGTTCGACACCGAGAGCGGAGGGCTCATTCACTCGCGGGCCTTCGTCCGCGACATCTCCGAGCGCCGACAGTTGGAGCAGCAGATCCAGCGGTACACGACGCAATTGGAGCAAGAAGTCGCTGAGCGCACCCGCCAGCTTTCTGCGTCACAGGCTCGCTACAAGGCACTGTTCGATCTGGTAGCGGATTCCGTGTTTATGGTCAATTCCACTGGGTGTATCGTCGCGGTGAACAAACGGGAAGAGCAGGCGTTGGGATATACGGAAAAAGCGGTTGTGGGCCGGAACATTTTGGAGATAGTGCTACCGGCTCATCATGAGGAGATGCGGAAGCTGATCGACAAGATCGTGACTGGCCAGCGGCGCGTGCCCACGCAGGAGATTGCCGTCTTCGACCATTCTCGTCGGGCGACACCGGTCGAGATGGATCTGATTCGGGTGGAAGGCGACGCGGAGCCATTGGTCATGGTTCAGCTTCGAGATATTACCGATCGCAAGCGGTTAGAACGACAGTTGGAAGAGTATCGAGAGGAACTCGAACTCAAAGTGCGCGAGCGGACGCGGGAGATCGAAGAGACTAAGCAGTATCTGGAAAACCTTCTCGAGAACGCGAATGATGTCATCTATACCCTGGATTCAGAGCAGCGGTTCACCTATGTCAACAGCAAGGTCGAAGCGTGGGGGTATCGGAAAGAGGATCTCATCGGTCGGCCGTACCTCTCCTTGCTGTCCAAGCGGCACAGGGGACGCCGGCTCAAAAGCACACTGGATATTGGTACCAAGCAGGTCTATGAAGTCGAAGTGCTTACCCGGACGGGAGACACCCGGACGGTGATGGTCAGTGTATCGCCTCTCTACGATTCGGAGGGCGGCATTCTGGGTGTCCTGGGCATTGCCCGCGATATGACCGAGACGAAGAAGCTTGAGCGGCAGATTCTCAGCTCCGAAAAGCTGGCGTCGGTGGGCAAGCTGGCGGCTGGTGTCGCGCACGAAATCAATAACCCCCTGGGAGGCATCCTGAACTGTTTGTACAACCTTCGGAAAGGGAACTTGCCGCCGTCCAGACAGGAGGAATATCTGGATTCCATGGAGGACGGGTTGCGTCGTGTGCAGAAAATCGTACGGCAGTTGTTGGATTTCTCGCAACAGCATGAGCCAGAACTGTCCCTGACCAACATCAATCAGGTCATTGAGCGGGTGCTTGTGCTCACCAATCACACTTTCATCGCAAATCGCATCGTGTTGGAAACGGACCTCGGCCGCAATCTGCCGGACCTCATGGTTGACCGCCATATGATCGAGCAAGTGCTGATGAATCTGATCCTCAACGCGGTGCAGGCCATGAAAGGAGGCGGGGTACTCACGATCCGAACGCGCATCGACGAAGGCCTCTGTCTGATCGAGATCAAGGATACTGGGTGCGGTATTCCTGGCTCTGTGCTGCCCAAGATTTTCGACCCATTCTTCACCACCAAAGGAGAAGGGGAAGGGACCGGCCTGGGGCTCTCTGTCAGCCTCGGCATTGTCGAACGCCATGGTGGGAAGATTCTTGTCGAAAGCGAGGTCGGAAAAGGCACAACGTTTACGCTTTGCTTGCCTGTTGCCAGAGAGCGGGTCGCAATTGGGAGACTGCCGTGAAGCCCCTTAGCCTACTCATCGTGGATGATGAACCGCTGATGCGGCTCTCTATGAGCGACGCCTTGAGGGCTGTTGGATACGACGTTCAGGCGGCAGCCAGTGGGACCGAGGGCGTCGAGGCCGTACAGAAACGTCAGTTCGACATCGTCATTACCGATTTGCGCTTGCCGGGCACGGATGGCTTGACGCTGTTGCAGACGTGTAAGCAGGTTTCGCCCCGAACAGAAGTTGTTGTGATCACTGCGCATAGTTCGGTCGAAACGGCGGTCGGTGCGATGAAATTGGGGGCGTACGACTACATTACCAAGCCCTTCCAGATGGACGAGTTGCTGCTCATCGTGGATCGACTGGCCAAGGTGCTGGCGCTTCGCCAGGAGAATCTGCAGTTGAAAGAAGAGCTAGCTGGCAAGTTCAGTTTTCAAGGGATTCTGGGCAAGAACGAGCGGATGCGTGCGGTGTTGGAAAAGATCAAATTGGTGGCCGGAACGGATTCCACCGTCTTGATCGTCGGCGAAAGCGGGACTGGTAAGGAATTGGTCGCCAATGCGATCCACCACATTAGCCCTCGAAAAGATCAGGCCTTGATCAAGGTCAGTTGTGCAGCGCTGCCGGAGACTTTGCTGGAAGCAGAACTATTTGGCCATGAGAAGGGAGCCTTCACTGGAGCACTGCGACAACGTCGCGGGCGGTTCGAGCTGGCTAACAAAGGAACCTTGTTCCTGGACGAGATCGGCGAGATTTCTCCTGTGGTACAGGTCAAGCTGCTGCGGGTCCTGCAGGAGCGGCAATTTGAAAGGGTGGGGGGAAACGAGACAATTGAAGTCGACGTCCGTTTGGTGTGCGCGACACAAAAGGATTTGAAGAAGGAAGTCGCGGCCGGCCGTTTCCGCGAGGATTTGTTTTATCGGCTCAATGTCGTGCAAGTGGTTTTACCTCCGTTGCGGGAGCGTCAGGAAGACATTCTGTTGATCGCCGAACATGTGCTCCGCACGAGGTCTGCCCACATAAACAAGAACCTGAAGGGATTTTCACAGGCGGCCCGCGAACTGCTCTTGCGTTATTCCTATCCTGGCAATGTGCGTGAATTGGAGAATATGGTTGAACGAGCCGTTGCATTGGGGCGCACGCAGGAGGAGATTCAGCCATGGGATCTTTGTGGTTTCCAATCTTGTCCCTACCTTGGCGGACCGCCCCAGGACTCGTGCGGTTTTTGCAGCGAAGGTCTGACAGGGGCAGCGCGGAAAGAGCCGCCGACTTGCTCTCTGTCAACGGCGAGGGAACAGTTTGAACGGGAATACATCGTCTCTGTACTCGATCGGGTCGGGGGAAGCAGAACTGAAGCCGCGAAAATTCTAGGGCTTTCGCGAAAGGCGCTGTGGGAGAAATGTAAACGGTACGGTATCCACTCAGGGAGGAACGCCGCAGAACCGGAGTCCGACGATGACTGACCCTATTCCGTCGGTTCTGAACCCCCTTCCCACAGTTTGACAGTCCGGTCCCAGGAGGCACTGGCGAGGCGCATTCCGTCGACAGAAAAGCATACAGACCGAACATAGCTAGTATGCCCTTTCAGCGTCTTGAAGTGCCGCCCTGAGGCGATATCCCACAGCTTGATGGTGTGGTCATCGCTTGCACTCGCTAACACTTTCCCGTCGGGCGAGACGGCTAGCGACCGAACCCAGCCGCTGTGACCTTTCAGTGTTCTCAGTTCAGTCACTTGCGGCATGGCGAAGAATTTGATGGTCGTATCCCGGCTTCCGGTGATGAGAGTCTTGCCATCTGGTGTGAATGTCATGGCGCCAATCCAATAGTCCATTGGTTTTTGGAAGCCGCCGTCATCCTCGAAAAAATACCCGCGCGCTTCCGGGGTGTCTTCTTCGTCTTCTCTCCAATGGCCGTTGTGGACGATTTTTTCCTCTCCGCTTGGCAAGACTTCCCAGACCTTGATCTTGCCGATATCGCTACCGCTGGCTAAATGGATACCGTCGGGCGAGAAAGCGACGCAAACCGACCAATGGTGGTCATACGGATCTTTCCCTAGGAGAGTCATCAGCTCGGTGCCGGTTGTGACTTCCCAGATCTTAATGTCCTTGTTATGACTTCCGCGGGCCAGCATCAGGCCATCTGGAGAGATGGAGAGGCTACAGACGTTGTGGTCGTAGCGGGTGAAAAGGAGCTTCAAGGGTTCTCCGGTCCTGGGGTTCCACAGGCGGATCGTTCGGTCGTCGCTGCCGGTAGCGAGAATTTGACCGTCCGGCGTAAACACCGCCGCTCGGATGTCGTGGGTGTGGCCCCTCAACGACCGGAGCAGCCGTCCGGTTTCGATATCCCAGATACGCACCATGCGGTCGACCCCTCCGGACGCTAAGATCTGGCCATCAGGCGAGAAGGCAACTGTCCAGACTCCGTGGGAATGCCCACGAAAGGTTCGGACTTCACGCGCGCCTGCTTTCCAATACTCAAGCAGGTCGACTTTCGGTCGCTGACCGTCGGTTTGTTCAGGTGCGAGACTTGGACTTGTTTGTGATGTCTGGGCATGCAGAGCGTGATCAGGCATGGGTATCGCTTTTACTCCTTGCTGCCTCTGGGTGAACCGTTCTTCAAATTGCAAAAGGGTTTCCCAGGCGAGTATAATTTTTAGTCCTTCCAAAATAAGAGATACCGTGCGGACAAGTCAAGGGAGCCGGTGGCGAGAGGAAGGACTCTATTCGGCTTTCCCGAATTACGCGGTTCACGGTTCCACTTTCAGCTCTAGCTGCCGAGGTATCCAATGGAAATCCGGTTTCAACCTGCTCTGCTCCAAGAAGTGATCGATTCGTTCATCGAAAAGACTGAACGAGAAGGCGATCCCACCTATTATAAGGAGTTTCACGAGCTTGCCGACCCGATCTATGAGAAATTCTCGCTTGATGATCGGGAACCGGAGTTCAAGAAACTCTATCAATATCTTTTCGGTGTTTGGGGCTTCTCGGATATCATCCGCGACGCGTTTGACGAGTTCCCTGAGTTGAAGAAGAAAATTGGCATTGTTCTGGTCAAGGGGGTGCTGAAGGAGGATCAGGAAGGAGTCGACATCCTGAGAAAGTGGGGTTCTGTCGAGCATGAACTGGCCAAGCAGTTTGAGGAGAAGGGCCTAAAAGGCGTCGGTATCAAACTCATTCCTCGTCGATTTTATGATCCCGCGTTGACTCGTTATTGCCGGCATGAACTGACTCACATCTCCGACATGCTGGACCCGGCGTTCAACTACGATCCGGATACCAAAGTCGGGCAGAACCCCGGCGAGGAGGCGCTGATTCTTCATCGCTATCGGGTGCTGTGGTGTTTAAGCATTGACAGCCGCCTCGAGGCTGCAGGCAAAGAGCCGATGCTCACCAAGGAAGACCGGTATAAAGAATTCCGTTCGTGGTACCGGAAGATCCCGCCTGCCCAGCTGAAATCGGTATTCGAAGGCCTGTGGCAGACGCAGTTCTTTACCCACTCCGAGTTGGTGGAAATGGCAACTGATACGCTGCGGGTGATGGACCGAGCGGTCGAGGTCGAGGGCGGCGAGGTGCCGCAAACGCAGAACAAGATCATGCTGATGCCGGGCTTTCCGTGCCCGCTCTGCCGCTTTCCGACGTACTCCTGGGTCGAAGACTTGGAGAAGAAGGTTGAGAAGTATGTTTTGGACTATATCCGAGAGAATCATCCCGGTTGGGATACAGAGTTTGGCGCTTGCGACCGCTGTATCGAAGTCTACAAGCTTCGTGCTGATGGGGTAATGGGATAATGTTAAAAAATTGATTGAAGGATGTTCAGCCGATGGCCTTCGAACCACAGTACGGACGGCGGCAGTTTCTGAAAGACTCCGTGATTTCCATGGCCAGGGCTGCGCATGAGTTCGTTAAGCACAAGAATGCGCCTCGGGAAAAGGACGAGCCTCCTCCGCGGATGGATTGGCTTAGACCACCGGGAGCAATTGAGGAGGCCATCTTCCTCGAGCGCTGTACGCGCTGTGGCGACTGCGCCAAAGCCTGTCCTTATGGAAGCATCGTGTTCGACCGACAGAACGGCACACCCGTCGTATTTCCTGATCAGGTTCCCTGTTATCTGTGCGAGGATTTCCCCTGTATCACTGCCTGCGCAACGGATGCCTTGCTACCACTTGCAGGGCGAGAAGACGTCAAAATGGGGCAGGCCGTGGTGGTGCACCACGATTGCACGGCCGGACAGGGGTGTCATGCCTGCGTTTCAAAGTGTCCGATGGACGCGTTATACATGGATTTCAAGGTAATGCGTCTTGTGGTCACAAGCGACCGGTGTGTCGGTTGTGGGATTTGCGAATCCGTGTGCAAAACCGTCAACGACAGAATCGCCATCAAGGTTTTCCCCGCGCGCTGACTAACAAACCTAACAAAAGGCCGTTTTTACATGGGGTTGTAAGGTATTTATAGTTAGCGCGCGAGCGGGGAGATTGGAACTCTTGGCTAACACAGAGAAACGTCAAGACAGGCGGTCAGGCAGCGAGGGGGCCGAGATCACGCTTGACTTCGCATTGGCCTTTACCTATGATACGCGAGCCTGTGCCAGAAGTCCGAAGCTTTAAACCGTAACGTGCCGGTTCATACAACGGTTTGAAGCGTCGGACGGAGGAGGGTATTGATGACGGCGAAGCAATCTCAGAAACAGGCAGAAAGCTCTACGGCGGTCATTCACAGAGCTGAAGTCGTAAAAGATACTCCAGCGGTCGAACGGGCTTTGAACCGCAGCAAGATCTATCTTCTGATCTCCTGGAGTTTGTTGTATCCAGAAGACGATGAATTTCTCGATTATCTCCAGAGCGGGGAGTTCGTAGAAGACGGCCGCTCTGCCTTGGAGAGCCTTCGTTTGGCACTTGACGGCATCGGTGGAGAGCGTGCGAAGCAGAAGATTGGGGCATTGCTCAAGCATTTTGACTTGATCGAACAGTGGGTTGCGGCGGAGTGTGTCAACTGGCAACTCAGCGATCTGCAGGGCGAGCACCGTCGAGTATTCAGCAACGTTATCACCCTCGATTGTCCTCCCTATGAGACCCTTTTCGGGAATGATCACGTGTTTGCGCAGTCCCATGTCATGGGGGATATCGCCGGCTTTTATAAAGCCTTTGGCGTCGAGCTTTCGAGGGATATCCATGAGCGACTCGACCATCTGAGCGTGGAGCTGGAGTTCATGCACTTTTTAGCGTACAAGGAGAGTTACTCCCGCTGTCACGATGGCGCGGATAAAACCCAGATTGTCGTTGACGCCCAGAAGAAGTTTGTGAAGAATCACATTGGTCGTTGGGTGCCCCTCTTCTGCCGGATGTTGGCGAGGAAGGCCGATTCGGGATTCTTCAAGTTGATGGCGGATGTCACGACCGATTGGATGGATTTTGAAGTCGCCTTCCTCGGCGTGAATCCGCAACCCTACTCTGAAACCGATTACCGTCCTGCGACGTTCAGTCCACCAGAAGGTCAAGCATACGAGTGCGGTGCGCAGGATCAAGGGAACGAGTTGAGCATGTTGCTTAACGAAGTTGGTGCCCAGACGTTTTTGGAAAAAGAAGAGAAAAAAGAGGAAAGCGGGCCGATTGGAACAGCGTAGGGAGTTCGCAATCTTCACAGTGTTAGGATTGAGCTAGTAGAGCAGGAAGGCGCCGTCGTTTTTTAATCTTTTTTAATTTCATGAGAGGAGGGCATATTCATATGAGACTGATGCAGACACGCAACAAGCGTTTGGTGTTTGGCATTCTTCTCTCTGCCCTGGTTGTTGGCGCGATGCTGACGATTGGGCAAGTGCCGCTGGCGGTTAGCCAACCGGTCACGATCCCAGTGAAGGCCATTAAGGGCCCTATCCCTATGGACGGTGCCAATCCGATCTGGGAAGGTGTGCCGGGTGTTGTCGTGCCCCTGAGTGGACAGACGATTACCACACCGATGCACCCGAATATCTCGGTCAAGTCGGTGTTCGTCAAGGCGGTCACCAACGGTAAGGAAATCGGGTTTCGTCTCGATTGGGCTGACCAGACGAAGAACGATACCACGATCGGCCCTCAAGATTTCAGGGACCAGGCGGCGATTCAATTCCCGGTAAATACTTCTGGTGCGCCTCCGTTCCAGTGCATGGGGCAGTCGGGGGGAACTGTGAACATTTGGCGGTGGAATGCTGAATGGCAGAAGGACTTGGGCAAGGATAGCGCCGGGATTTGGGATGTAGACGATCAATATCCTGGGATCTTCTGGGATTACTATTTTGAAGAACCCGCCGGCGGTGTCACCTATCCCGACCGGATCGGTCGAAGCCTCGGCCCCTTCAATCCTGGTATCTGGTCTGGGAATATTATGTCGGATCCGACGTTGCGCGTAAGCTCTGTGGAGGATCTCAATGCTAACGGGTTCAGTACATTGACTACGCAGGCCCATCAGGATGTGATCGGCAATGGTGTGTGGGAACCGGCTGGTTCTGTAAAGGGTGGCTGCTGCACGGGCCCGACCTGGCGTATTGTCGTCAAGCGGGCTCTGGAGACCAGTGATCCCAATGATGTGCAGTTCAAACCCGGCATGTCTGTCCCTGTGGCTTTTGCAGTTTGGGACGGCGCTAACGTGGAGCGAAACGGCATGAAGGGTATCTCCACATGGTTCACGCTAAAGCTCCCGTGAGTGATTGGGGGCATGATTGAGGCGTTGTCTGGACTAGAGACGGGATTGGTATCGCCTCAAAATCAGTTGGTTTGAGAAAAGCCTCGAGTCCGCCTTTCTCTTGCTCGTCAGATGAGGCGGCTCGAGGCTTTTCTCTATTTGACAGCCTTGTGGTTCCGTTTTTTCTTTTCGGATCAAAAAGGGTATCGCGGTGCGGTGCGAGCCTATATTAATTGGCACAGGGGCCTGTAGGGTTGCTTTTGCTAAATTACGGGGTGTATAAAATTTGACAACCCAGCGGTGGTACACTGCTAATTCTTAGAATCTTCTATAGAATTCTGATCGGCAAGAAAGCCAACCCATGAAGATCTTGCTGCTATTCCCGCCAACTTGGCACCCCTCCCAGCCTTATTTGAGCCTGCCATCCCTTACGGGATTTCTTGCGCAGGCTGGAGTCCGGAACGTCTCGCAGCGCGATTTAGGTATCGAACTGCTTGATACCATGCTGACACGGGCGTACGGCGAGGAGATTTACCGGCATTTGATAGAGAAGGTCAGCCGTCTTGAGCGAAAACGAGAAGGTGAAACCGGTCCGTCAAGCACGGAGCATTATGCACGGCTGGTCGAATCGCTCGACCGGTTTCCGTACCTGATCGATCGGATTGAGTTGGCGAAGGAAACGTTGCGAGGAGAAGGATTTTACGATCTTGACAAGTACCGAGACAGTCTCTTCCTGATCGATAAATGGCTCGAGTTGGTCTCGTCGCTCTATTTCCCCACCCGTATTACCGTCGTGGACAACCAATTTAGCTCCTATTCAATCTATTCATCAAAAGATTTGCTGAAGGTCATTCGTGATGAGGAACAGAATCCTTACATCGGCCTGTTTCGCGAGAAGTGCCTGCCGTCGATTCTTGCTGGCCAGCCAGAGCTGGTCGGGGTGTCCATCACGGCTACGTCGCAAATCGTGCCTGGTCTGACTCTTTGTCGACTGCTCAAAGAGGCCAATCCAGATATTCATCTGACAATCGGGGGCAGCATCTTTACGCGCCTGGTCGACAACCTGCGGCGGTGTCCAGGACTTTTCGATCTCACCGACGACTTCGTGGTGTTTGAAGGTGAAACGGCTCTCCTTGAATTAGTCAATCAGATGGAGGGTAAGCGGGATTTCAGTAAGGTGCCCAATTTGATTTACCGCCAAAACGGTAAGATCACAGTTAACCAGCCTTTTTATTCAGAAAACATTAACCAGTTGCCGGCGCCCAATTATGACGGGTTCCCACTTGGCCGCTATCTATCCCCTGAACCAGTGCTGCCGGTCCAGTTCTCCCGCGGGTGCTACTATAAGGATTGTGCGTTTTGCGCGCTGACACTGGATCACCAGAACTTTAGGCAGAAAGATCCAGGCAAGACAGTCGATGAGCTGGCTTGGCTCAAACAGCGGTACGGCGCGAACTTTTTCTTCTTCACGGACGAATGTTTTGCATTGTCGCCTACGAAGCGGTTGTGCCAACAGATGATCGAGCGAAATCTCAACGTTCAGTGGACTTGCGAGATGAGGTTCGAAAAGAATCTCTCGCGCGATCTCCTCGCGCTGATGCGGGACGCTGGCTGCTTGAAGATCGTGTTTGGACTTGAATCCTTCAATCAACGGGTCATGGATTTCATGAAAAAAGGGATCAAGCAAGAGAGCGTCCGGCGTATTACCGATGACTGTGTGGACCTGGGCATTGCCGTCCACTGCTATATTATTGTGGGCTTCCCGACTGAGCGCGAAGAAGAGGCACTGGAAACGATGAATTTCATCGTTGAAAATAAAAAGTTACACAGTTCGTACGGTTTTTCGTGCCAGCCGTGCTTGTTCGATTTGGAGAAGGAAGCACCGATCATGAGTGATCCAGGCAGCTACGGGATCAGGCGAATCATGCGCCCGGCTGCCGAAGATTTGAGCTTGGGATTCTTCTATGAAGTCCAGGAAGGGATGACCCCGGATCAGGCGGAGCGAGTATACCAATACATCTATGAAAAAATCAGCGAGGTGGTGTGCGAATTGCCGTTTAATTACTCAATGGCCGATGGACTTCTGTACATCGCCCGCGCGAAGTCTCAGGCAGCCCGAGTTCTTCAGCCAGCTCGCTCTTGAGCGTAGATCGCAGTAATTGACGCTATTTTTTCCATCCGGCTATAATTTGTTCTCCGCGCGTAGGATGGTGGGTGAAAGAATGGGTGTTCCGAGTTGAGTAATGGTCGGAGAAACGGTTGTAGAAAACAGCGGACGGATTGAGGAGCAAGGCCTGCTTTTCGAATACACGATCCGGTTGGCGTTGGTGGCCGGTCTGCTCGAGTTGGTGTTGTATCGGCTAGTTTCTCGCCTTGGCATGCACTTGAGCAAAGTGTTTGCTCAACACGAGTCGATTCGTCTCATTTTTAAGGCCCTTTCCTCCATCGGATTTGCACTGTTGAACACCGTATCGTTGCTTGTGTTTCTTGCTCTCCTAATACTGCTCACGAACAAAATCGCCGGTAAGCGCTGGGTTGTTGGGATCGGCAAACTCACGGTTCCGGCGGTTGTGCTTGTGCTCCTCTTGACAATCGGATTCCTTATCGTGCCGCCAGCGATGCTGGGGTCGGTAGTCTACAATTTGGTTGCATTCGCGGCAATCACCTTGTTGACAGTGGAGTACCTGTTTTCACGCCAGTCTCCGTCCCGGTTGGCGTTCGGCCTCTGTTTCTTTCTTGGGATCTCCGGTTGGTTCTATTACCAGACCCTCTCAACCGGTTTCGGCTTGCTCGGCATCTTGACACCGCCCCCGCTCGTTCACGAGGTCAACCGGGCCGGTGAGGCGTTTATGGTGTTGGCCAGCATTCTTGCATTTTGGGCCTATGGAGGAGGCGTGTCTTTCCGCACAAAAAATCACCGCCTGCGTCGGCGCGCACTGTGGTTCTGGAGCATTGCCTGCACTCTCTTTGCCGCGTTGCTATTTATGGATTACGTGCTCAGCCTCTACAGTCCAGCGATGGCGCAAACTGTGAGGAGGGCCGGTGAGGGCATCAGTTGGATTTTCCAGATGGGCATGGGCTATACATTTTATTTGCCCTTCGCTTTCTACGTAGCTGGCTTGCTGTGTTGGTCATACGCTGTGATCAAATTGCTTTTCATGGGGCGCATGGCTGGCTATGGACTGGGGTTCTTGTTCATTGCTGGCTACGCGCTGCAGCTTTCGCACCTGACTTTGATGGTGATTTTAGGCCTGATGCTTCTTAATCTGGACAAGCGACGGGCGATTGCTGTAGTCGAGAATCCTGCTAGCGAGTCCCGGCTGGTCACGACTCCTCCAGCACTTGTTAGCGGGCGTACGTAAACGAAGAAAGTCTGGTAAATACCCATGGATGAACAGAAAACGACGCCTTCTCCGGATCTAGGAGGAGCAACGGTGGAAGAGGGTGAGCGCCCGCTCACACCAGATGAGGAAATCGCGGAACTTGAAAAGCTGTTGGCGACCGAACCCGACGACTTCCAAGCGCGTTGTCGGCTGGGAGAGCTGTATTTCAGGAAGGGGCGGTTGGACGATGCGCTCACTGAGGTGAAGAAATCCATCGAGATGGCTGAAGGTTTGCGGGCCGAGATGAACCGATCGTTGGCCATGTATTACTCTAATCTTGGAACAATCTATGCTACTAAAGGCATGATGGAAGAAGCCGAGGCGCAATTCAAGCAAGCGCTCGAGATTCATGGCAGCGATGTGCTTGCGCTCTTCAATCTCGGTCGTGTTTACGCCGAAAAGCGGCAGTACATGGAGGCCAAGAAATATTTCGAGAAGCTGGTTGAAATCACCCCCGACGATCCGATTGCATGGTACAACCTTGCGGGAGTGTACGTAGAACTTGATAACCCCCAGGTCTCGGATTACAACACGATGGACATGGCGATGCAGTGCTATCTCCGTGTATTGGAGCTCGATCCGAAGCATCTCGAATCGAGCTTTAAGCTCATGGAAATTGCGCTGAGTCACAAGAAACCTGACCTAGCGATCAAGGTCATGGAAAGCGCGGTCGAGCACAATCCGGACGAGCCGCTCGCGTATTACAATCTCATCAGCCTCTACGACAAGTGTAAAATGTTTGAACAGGCGGAGGAGGCTAGGCAGCGGTTGAAGAGCCGATTTGCAAAGCGGTCGAAAGATGTAACGACAACATGAACAAATCATCGCGAAGGAGACCCCTACCATGTTTGGAAGCATCGGGTTCACGGAGCTGATTCTGATCCTCTTCATCGTGCTGATCATTTTCGGGGCTGGCAAATTGCCTCAACTGGGCGAGGGGCTCGGCAAGGCGATCAAGGGCTTCAAGAAATCCGTTCACGAAGCTGACCAAATTGAAGCTGAAGCGCAGGCGCAGGCTCAGCAGGTTGCGGTTCCGCAGTCCCAACCGGCTTCACCATCGATCCAGCCCGCTGCCGCCACTTCGGTGGCAGAACAGCCTGCTGCAACCGTGACACCTCCGTCCCATGTATAGGCAGGACAACAGCAAGGTCAGGAAGGCATACTGGTGGGGCGTGCCATGGGAACTGATGTTCATCAACTGGCTGTTGGATACATCGAAACGTTTGCCGGAAACGGCAAGGCGCGCAGCACTGGAGACGGCAAGAAGGCCGTGAAGGCCGGGATTCCTCTTCCTCACCATGCTGCGTTGGATAAAGAGGAGAAGTGGTTGTATTTTGCCGAATCTGGTTCGGACCGTGTCCGGCGCATCAATTTGCTCGAAGGCACGGTGCACAACTATGCTGGCATTGGTGAAACCTGCTACAGCGGCGATTCAGGTCCCTGCAGCGAAGCCGGCCTTTATCTGCCGCTCGATGTGGCGTTTGATTCCCGAAACGATCTGTACATCTGCGACTCCGGCAGCAACCGGATTCGAAAAGTCGATCATGAGAGCGGAATTATCACGACCGTGGTCGGCACCGGCCAGCACGGTTTCAACGGAGACGGTCCGGCCCTGGAGGTCAATCTGACCTGGCCTGCCGCCATTGCGTTTGATGCGGACGATGTGATGTATATTGCGGATACTCAGGCCCACCGCATCCGTCGATACGATCCCCGGACCGGAATGGTGACGACCATCGCTGGTACCTGGTCGGCCGAAGATGACGCTCGTGAACAACCGCTTGTCGCCAAGAATCTTGTCGTCCTTTCCGGTGATGCGATCGGGATCGATTTTAGCGATGATCATGGCTGGTTGATGCCGGTCTGTTCGGATGGTCTGGACCTTTCGCCATATCTGGACGACGGAAAATCAGCTCTAGAAGCGAAGTTGTATGACATCGTCGGAATTGCCGTAGACGGTGAGGGGCATGTCTATATAGTGGATAAGGGAAGCAACCGGGTGCGCAAGATCGACCGATACACTGGCATCATCTCTACAGTCGCTGGAGTATGTCGCTACGGCTTCGATGGTGACGGCAAGCCGGCAACCAGATCGATGCTGCATGCTCCTGAGGCGGTGGTGTTCGATCCTTGGGGCAATATGTATATCTCCGACACGATGAACCATCGCGTTCGGAGAGTGGATGCAACAACCGGGATCCTGACCACGGTTGCGGGCAATGGCGACAGCGGATATGAAGACAAGAACATGGGGGGATGCGGCGCGGCTCGGTTCATAGCGAAAGAAGCGGCTGGTGCGCTCAAGCATGGGGATGGACTTCCGGCGATTGAGGCAGTTGTGAATTCTCCTGTCGGCTTGGCGCTCGATTCTCAAGGCTACCTGTACATCTGTGAGCGGGGCGAGAACAAGATCCGGCGTATGCGATTGTGGGAGAGTTCAAGCGGGTAGGTTCCTCAGGGGTGACGGTTGCATCTATCCCGAACCGTTTATTTGCAGGTGTTGGGACTGAACGATGGCACACATGACCAGATTGCAGACAGCTCGACCTTTTGGGTGGTGTCTGCTGTGTCTAATCCTGATAAGCGCGTTCGTGCTGGGCGGGCTGGGCATTCCCGTCGTGAGTTCCGAGGGGATGATCATCCGCTCCCATTTGATTGACGGCGAGATTCCCACCACGCCGGAAGATCCGATGTGGAACAAGATACCGCCGATGACGCTACCGCTCAGCGGCCAGATCATTACGCGGCCAGTCTGGCCCGAGCCCACTGCGAGGGCACTGGTTGTGCGCTCCGTGCACAACGGAAAGGATCTTGCCTTTTTGTTGGAGTGGCAGGACAACACCAAGAACGACCGACTCACGCCAGGCACATTCCGGGACGGGGTCGCGGTCGGGTTGCCGCTCGGAGACGCTCCAGCTTTCTTCTGCATGGGCCAATTGGATCATTACATTAATATCTGGCATTGGAAAGCCGATTGGCAGAGCGATATCGATCGCCGAGCCGCGAGAGCCGCGGAGAAGCAAAGCGGCGAAGTGCGACGGTTTGAGGTCATTCCGAGACGGGTATCTTCGGTGGAGGACCTCATCGGCGGCGGATTCAGCACTTTGACGACCAAAGAGAAGCAAGGGCGTGTCCAAGGAAAGGCAACATGGAAGGACGGGGTATGGCATGTCGTGATCTTCCGCCCGCTTTCAACAGAAGAGCAGGAAAACGAAGCTAAGCTGATTCCGGGTCGGATGCAAGCCATTGCATTCGCTGTTTGGAATGGGGAGAACAAGGAGCGGAATGGGCAAAAAGCAGTGGCTCCATGGTTTCAGTTGTCGATTGATCCGGTGAAGCTGTAGCTGTCCTGGCTCGGTCCTCAAACGACAGGGCTGATGAACGGATGACCGTCACGGTTCTGGAGTCCGCGTAAGCATCGGAGTAAACAACTTGGAGATTGGCGGGATCACCAATCGGCCGGCTGGGCAAAAAGCCCTCCTCTACGGTAGGGCTTTTTTTATGTTCGTTTGCATGGTCTCGGTTTGGTTTGGTGCCAGTTTTACTTCTCCTCCGCCGAGAGCTGCAAGCAATGGAGAGATGACTGATGAAGAAGCGCTCAAAATCGGTGAAGAATTCGGCATCGTGGTCGGACAGGTCGACGAGGAGATTCAAAAAGAATTGAAATTGCAGAAGCCTGAAGGAGTAGTGGTCTTTGAAGTGATCGGCGGGACTCCAGCGGATCTGGCCGGTATCAAAGTGCGGGCGGTCATCAAAGAAATTGACAAGGTGGAGGTCCGAACCTTGAAGGATTTCGGCCTTGCCCTCAAGCGCGCTATTCCAACTTGCAACTTCACGGTCGGCACCTATGAACCAGCCGACCCCGATAATCAAGGCGTCGGGGGCATTCTCAATTTTCATTTTGTTGGCTGCAAGCGGGATTAAAGACGGGCAGCGATCGGCGGTCGGAGAGCGCGGTATGCGACTGATGCAGAAATTTGTAGCGGGTATTCTGCTGGCGATTATCGTCGGAGTGAATGCGTTCTACCATGGAAAGGCCGTGGCTCAGAAAGTCGATGGACAGGCTCCCGAAACGTCTAGCGACTGGGTGACCGAGATCGAGAAGATTTTCATCCGTTCAGAAGATTGCAAGCAATGTCATGACCGGCATTTTGAGGAATGGAAGGGCATGCGCGAGCAGACGCCCGATCTGAAAACATTCGGGCGGGTCGATGCGGCGCTGTTACACGGAACCTCGTTTGAGTCGCCAGTATTCAGAACGGTGCTGGGGCTGTGGATGCAGACCAATCCGACAGCTGAGGAGCGTGCCCGGTGTCTGTCTTGCCATGCGCCTGCAGTTACGGTGTTTCCTCAGCATGCCGACAAGATCGTCAACCAGATTCTCTCGGGAAAAGTGGAAGTGGAAGGCATCGGATGCACCTCGTGCCATTTGATCAATTCGATAGAGAAGAATCCAGGTTCGCCACCGACGTTCAAGGTTCAGCCAGGGAAGGTGCTCTACGGGCCATACGCAGACCCGGAAGAGAACCTGGTTCATCCAGCCAGTCAATCGGATCTCTACAGAGGGGCCAATTACTGCGCTGCCTGCCACTTTGACAAAGTCAAGGATGTGACACGGCGCGATCTTCCCGGCGAAATTCTTCAAGGCACCATCTGTCAGGATTGTCATATGGAACCATCCACTGGCAGCTCGACCTCCAAGCGCGGAGCTATGACGAGGGCGATCGGCCGCCACTGGTTCAGAGGCGTGGTGATTCCCGGCATCCTGCTGAAAAACCGTAACCTGCAAGCCGAATGGATGCCTCGGGTGGATATCGAGGCCACCAAGTCCTCGACAGCCGTAGAAGGAACGGTTTTGGTGAGGGTTGGAAGCTTGCCGCACAGTTTTCCGGATGGAGACCCGGTCCTGAAGCAATTCTTCCTGACGATCACCGTCAAAGATGCCAAAGGGCTGGTGTTGGCAGAGGAAGTTAAGAAGTTTGGATTGCCCTACGAGCAGATTTTACGTGGGCCGATTCCCGATCCTTTCGTCAAGGGCGGCACGACTAGGCGAGTGCCGTTTTCGCTGACGATTCAAGGCGGGTCAGCGCCGGCCAGCGTGGAAGCGGTGTTGACCTACTCACTGATTCCTGAGCCAACGCTTTTGCTGAAAGAACGCTACCTCGGGACCTTGACCACCGACCAGGACCGGGCGACGGCCGTCAAAATTATCGAGGAATACACGCAGCCTCGCATGCTGACGTTCCGGACAAAGTCACTTTAGTTTGCATCGCGTTCGGCACAGTTGGAAGAGAAGTTCCACGAGCTTCCCGAGCAGGAAGGGAGATCACGGTGTTTCCAACCAGGAGCGCAGGTCGGCTGAGTGCCGTAGGCACGGTGTTAGTAAGCCTCATTGTAGCCGGCAACGTGACCGATGTGAGTGTCGCACAGGATTCTGTCAAAGCACAAGCGGCTATCGAGAAGGTGTTCCCTCATTCCAATAAATGCAAACGCTGTCACGAGCGGGTCTTTGAGGAGTGGGAGACGTCTCCACTCTCACGATCCATCCATTCTCCGGCCTTCCGGGCGGCATTGGATGAGTACCTGAAATTCTCTGGAGGCAAGGACAAGGCGCTGTGCTTCCGTTGCCACGCCCCTCACGTACGGGAGTTTGCGGATTCAGCACAGATGTTTATCACCCAGGTGCAATCCGGAGATCCAACCATTGACGGGGTCGGCTGCGCCCAATGCCATCTGATCAAGCAGGTCGATCGGAGCAGCCCTTTGCCATTCCCCAAGTACGAACCAGGGAAAACGCTTTATGGGCCATACAAGGACTTTGTCCAGAATCTGGCACACCAATCCATGGAATTGGATTTGTTCCGCAAATCCGACCTTTGTCTGAATTGCCATCAGGCTGTCCCCACCGCCGCGAATCTTGGCAAGAGTAACGATTTGCTGGGCAACTGGGATCAGAGCAGGGCAGTTAAATTGGGAAAGGAATGCCAGACCTGCCATATGCCGGAGCAGATCGGCGAATCCGCCAATGGCGAGAGCAAGCGCAAGGTTGCCAATCACACCTTCCCCGGCCGGATCGGAAAACTCCGTCAGGAGGCCGCCAAGCTCGACGTGTCTGCAGATGTCAAAGGGGACAAGACCACTGTCAAGGTGACCGTGCAGAGTCTCGTGCCACACAATTTGCCAACGACTCATCCCGCCTGGGCAAGCGTGGTGCTCGATTTTGTGATCAAAGGCAAGAATCTCAAAACTGTCTTCAGCGATCAACGGGTCTATGGGCGGACCTATGCGGATGCCAAAGGCGAGAAAACGGTGTTCGATTTCAAGGCAGTCAAGGTGTTAGAAGACACGGTTCTGAAACCGGAAGAGAGTCGCGTAGAAACGTTTACCTTCCCGACACCGAAGGACACCAAAAGTTTCGACATCGAGGTTGCGCTGAGTTACGCACCAGTGACCGGCCCACCGGAGTTCTTGCAGCGAATCGAAGCGGAATCTCCCAAGGGTGCCCAGGACCCGGTCTTCCAACCGATCCCGATCGTCAAGTTGACGCGGAACGTGCCGCTGGTGAAAATTGACTAACCAAGCTTCAGTCGGCGACGATCAATGATCCGGGCGATTTCATTTTAAAAATCTGGATCGCCGAGTAGATGTTCTTGGCGGGTTGGTTGAGGATCAACCGCGAATTGGTAATGTGAGTATCGATCAGTTCGTAGGGGCCTCCACTGTAGTAAATCTCACAGTCATCCAACGTGCAGTTCTTGAACACGTGGTTGTCGAGCGACAGCTTATGCTGCTTGAAGGTCTGTCCCTCCACGACGATATAATTCGGCTCGATCCCCATCGATTGGCCCCTCCAAACCGGCCACTATAACAGACTTTCTCTTTGTCTCGCAAACGGCTGGTTTCCCCTTTGTTCTTGATCATTTGACGCGCTCTGTATAGAATGGCGCCGCTTTTTTGAACTTCCTTTTGACGGACAATCGATCCCGCCCGAATCGGTAGCGCATCCTCAGCGGTGAATGCTCTCCGTCGACGACGCAGATTGGAGCGGGAATCTCATGACCCCCAAACCAGGAGGATCGTTCAGTGGACAGTGTATCGGCAGTCGTGATCTTCGCCATCGCCGCTGCGGCGGCTGGAATTGCTTACGGGCTCTATTTGACGATTTGGGTGTTTAGACTCCCGGCGGGCAATGCCGAGATGCAGCGGATCGCGCAGGCTATTCAAGAAGGTGCCGCGGCGTATCTGAATCGACAGTATCGGACGGTCGGTGTGGTTGCGGCGGTGCTGTTCATCGTATTATGGGCGGCTGGATTCTGGTCCGACAAGTTCGGTCTCCTCACGGCGATCGGCTTTCTGATCGGCGCGGCGGCGTCGGCGACGGCCGGCTATGTAGGGATGAACATTGCGGTTCGGGCGAACGTGCGAACGGCGCAGGCGGCCCATAGCGGCCTGAATGCCGCCTTAACCGTTGCATTCCGCGGCGGGGCGGTCACGGGACTGCTGTTGATCGGATTGGGCTTGCTGGCCGTGACTGGTTTTTACGCGATCGCGTCAGGGATCGCCGGGCAGGAAAAAGCGGTGCATGCGTTGTTGAGCCTCGGCTTTGGTGGAAGTCTCATTTCCGTCTTTGCCAGAGTTGGCGGAGGAATTTACACCAAGGCGGCGGACGTGGGCGCGGATCTCGTCGGGAAAGTTGAAGCGGGCATTCCTGAAGACGATCCTCGCAATCCGGCGGTCATCGCCGACAATGTGGGCGACAATGTGGGCGACTGCGCCGGTATGGCGGCGGATCTTTTCGAGACCTATGCCGTGACGACAGTTGCAGCCATGGCGTTGGCGTTCACCATGTTCAAGGGACAGCCTGAGCCGATCGTCTATCCGCTCGCGTTGGGTGGGATGACGATTCTGGCGACGATCATCGGTATCCTCTTCGTTAAAGTCGGCCCAAGCGGCGGCATCATGCCGGCGCTGTACAAAGGATTATTTGTCGCCGGCGGGATCGCGGCGATCGCATTTTATCCGATCACCGTTAAGCTGATGGACGGGGTGAGTGGGGTGACCGGGGCAAGCTACTATGTGGCGGCACTGCTAGGGCTTGTGGTCACTCTGGCGATGGTCTTCATCACCGACTATTATACATCCAAGAGCTTCTCACCGGTCCAGGAAATCGCCAAAGCCAGCGAAACAGGTCATGCCACCAACATCATCGCTGGGCTGGCGGTCGGTATGCAAGCGACGGCATGGCCGGTTGTCACCATCGCCACCGCGATCTTGGTGAGCTATTGGGTCTGCGGCGGCCAGACAGCCGGCGGACTGTATGGAGTAGCCATCGCGGCAGTGTCCATGTTGTCAATGGCGGGGATCGTGGTCGCGATCGACGCGTTTGGGCCGATCACTGATAATGCGGGCGGCATCGCGGAAATGGCCCATCTCGGCAAAGAGGTGCGCGGCATTACCGATCCTCTTGATGCAGTGGGTAACACCACCAAGGCGGTGACCAAGGGGTATGCCATTGGGTCGGCCGGTTTGGCTGCGGTGGTGCTCTTCGCGGAATATGCCCGAGCCGTGGAAGCAGGCAACCAGTCCAGCAACTTCGACCTTTCGAATCCATCCGTGTTGGTCGGGTTGTTCCTGGGCGGCATGTTGCCGTTCCTATTCGGTGCGTTGTGTATGAAAGCGGTTGGACAGGCTGGCGGTCTAGTGGTCGAGGAGGTGCGCCGACAGTTCCGGACGATCAAAGGGATTATGGAAGGGACCGCCAAGCCCGAATACGGTACGTGTGTTGATATCGTCACCCAAGCCGCGATTCGCAAGATGATGGTGCCTGGTCTGATTCCAGTGGTCTCCCCGATTCTGGTCGGCGCAATCCTGGGACCTCAGGCGCTTGGCGGGGTCTTGGTCGGTAGCATCGTCACTGGACTGTTTGTCGCCATTTCCATGACGAGCGGCGGAGGAGCCTGGGATAACGCAAAGAAGTATATAGAAGAACAAGGTAGGAAAGGCAGCGAAACCCACAAGGCCGCGGTAACCGGCGATACAGTGGGTGATCCTTACAAAGATACAGCGGGACCGGCGATCAATCCAATGATCAAGGTCATCAACATCGTGGCGTTGTTGATCGTGGCTTTGCTCGTGCGCTGACGGAAACGAGACGAACGTAATGAGAGGCAGGGAGCGCTTGACGGATTGAACAACGCTGGAGTATGGTGGATTTTACATGTATCCTGTTCGGAACGGCTTTCGGCGCTGTTCCGCGGGAATGTGGGAGGTGCTCCTATGGAGAAACAAGAGAGGAGGCCGGAATCCACCAGAAGAGAACCGCAGGCCAAGGACGAGGTGAAACCAAATCCTAAGGTCGTCGAAGCCGGCAAGAAACTCAAAGAAGATATTGACAGGCTGGTCGATGAGATTGACGACGTGCTTGAAGAAAACGCGGAGGAATTCGTGAAGAACTATGTCCAGAAAGGAGGGGAATAACCCTCCCGCTCCAAGCAACGACCTGCCGTCGCCTGCCGCTATTCTCTCACTGTATCAGATCTCGTTTGGGCTGACCGTTCCCTTCTTCGGAGTGATTGCTACGCGTTGGGTGTCCCTTCGTGATAGACACGCAGTAGACCAGAAATTTCCCCTAGGTTGTGCCACAGGCTGGTTTGACAAAGTCTCCGGGGCTCTATACTATTCCTGTGCTATTTTCTTTAGTTCTCAGAGGGTTGCGAAAGGGAAACCTGTTCACTTGGGGAGGGACGCGATGCGCCAGAAGCGGTGGGTGGTCAAAGACATCTGCCAGTCGCAGCGGGCCGCGTTGGCCCGCGCACTTTCAATCTCTCCCGTGACCGCGTCCGTGCTTCTCGCTCGCGGCGTGACAACGCCTCAAGAGGCTAGCCGTTGGCTCTCATCCAGTATGCAGGCGCCTCACGATCCATTTCTCCTGCCCGATATGGAACGGGTCGTGGATCGGCTTCACCGGGCGGCAATGACGGGCGAAAAGGTCTGTTTTTATGGTGACTACGATGTGGATGGTGTCGTGGCCACAAGTCTGTATCTGACCTTTTTTCAGTCGCTTGGCGGGACCGCGTTGGTTTACATTCCCCACCGCCTTCGAGAAGGCTATGGCCTTAACGAACCGGCACTGCACCGATTTCGGAAGGAGGGCGTGGGGCTGGTGGTGACGTCGGACTGTGGAACCACTTCGCATCGTGAAATTGCGACAGCCCGGGCGTTGGGGTTGGATGTCATCATAACTGACCACCATCAAACCGATGGAACGATACCCCCGGCGCTGGCCGTCCTCAATCCTCATCGGAATGATTCACCCTATCCCTTCAGAGGATTATGTTCTGGGGCGCTTGCCTGGAAGGTCGCGCAGGCCTATGGGTTGAAATACGGCGGCGGCGAGGCGGCGCTTGAGTCCATGATGGACCTGGTGGCCCTCTCGACCGTTGCAGACGTCGTGCCGTTGCAAGACGAAAACCGCGGGTTTGTCCGGGAAGGGCTGGCGCAAATGACGCGCGGCGCTCGTTGTGGTATCAGAGCACTGAAGCTGGTGGCCGGTATCGATCGGGACTGTACAACCGACATCGTTGCCTTTCGGCTTGCGCCTCGTGTCAACGCGGCAGGAAGGTTGGCCCATGCGCTTACGAGTGTCCGGTTACTGACGACGCAATCCGAATGGGAGGCGAAGCAATTGGCCGAAGAGCTTGAACGGCTCAACCGGGAACGCCAACAGATCGAAGAACGCATAATGGCCGAGGCGACGGCCTTGGTTGACGAAGCAACCGATATGCCGGCCCTGGTGCTCGCCTCGCCGAACTGGCACCTCGGCGTGGTCGGGATCGTCGCTGCCCGTTTGGTGGAGCGTTTCTATCGTCCCGCGATCGTGATCGCGATGGACAAGCAGGGTATGGGCAAAGGGTCCGCCAGAACAGTGCCGGGCTTCGATCTCTATCGGGCGCTCGCCGCGTGTCGCGATCTGCTGGAGGGATTCGGCGGCCATCCGAATGCAGCTGGGTTGACCATCAGAGAAGCGAATCTTTCTGCCTTCCGTGAACGATTCTGCGAGCTTGCGGCCGACTGGTCGGGAAACGAGTTGCAGCATCCGGCTCTTCATGTGGATGCCGAGGTTCGGCTGAATGACGTCGATGTGCGGCTGGTGCGGGAGTTGGGCGCGCTCCATCCATTCGGTGCGGGAAATCCGGAGCCCACGCTGGCGGTGCGGAACCTGGCGATTCTCGACGCGCGGGTCGTGGGCGACGGGCATCTCAAGCTGACCGTTCGCCAAGGGACGTCCTTCCCTTTCGACAGCATCGGATTCCGCATGGGGTCGCTGGATAATCTTGGTCTTTCACCTCGACAGCCTGTCGATTTGGCCTTTGTGCCGGAGCTCAATCGATGGAACGGGCTGGACCGCATCCAGTTGCGGATCAGGGATGTCAGGGCCAGTCAGACGATGTAAGCGAACGATGCCGTTTGAGACGATTACCGATATCGAACAGTTGATCGAACGGCTGAAAGGATATCATGCCGACGCGGATCTGTCGCTCGTCCGGAAGGCCTACGAGTTTTCCGCGAAAGCGCACGAAGGCCAAACGCGGCAATCCGGCGAGCCGTATCTCCATCACCCACTGGCGGTCGCCGGGGTGCTGACCTCGCTCAAGACCGACGTAACCGCCGTGGTCGCCGGTCTGCTCCATGACACGCTCGAAGATACTCTGGCGACTCCCGAAGAATTGGAGCGGGAATTCGGCAAGGAAGTGGTCCATCTGGTCGACGGTGTGACCAAGATCGGGAGGATTTCCTTCCGAAACTATGAAGAAAAACAGGCCGAGAATTTTCGCAAGATGGTGCTTTCAATGGCGGACGACATCCGCGTCGTCCTGATCAAGCTTGCGGATCGACTTCATAACATGCGGACGCTGGAATACTTAAGCGAGTCCAAGCGTTGGCAAATTGCCCAGGAGACATTGGAGATCTACGCGCCCTTGGCCAACCGGCTCGGAATCGGCTGGATCAAGAACGAACTGGAAGACCTGTGCCTTAAGCATCTCAAACCCGATGTGTACGAGATGCTCCGGGTGCGAGTGGCCAAACGCGATGAGGATCGCCAGCAATACATCGACGAAGTCATCCGGCTCGTGAAGAAGGCCATGGCGGATGCCGGTCTGCCAGGCGAGGTCTACGGCAGGCCGAAACACCTCTACGGCATCTATCAGAAGATGGAGAAACAATCGATCTCGTTTGAGGAAGTCTATGATCTCACGGCGCTTCGCATCATCACTGATACCAAAATGAACTGTTATGCGCTATTGGGCGTGATTCACTCGCTCTGGCGCCCTGTTCCGGGCCGGTTCAAGGACTACATCGCGATCCCGAAATCCAACCTGTACCAGTCACTCCATACGACGGTAGTTGGACCGAAGGGGGAACACGTGGAATTTCAGATCCGCACCGAGGAAATGCATCGCGTGGCGGAGTACGGGATCGCGGCGCATTGGCGATACAAGGAGCAGGGACGGATCGACGAGCGCGACAGTAAGGTTTTTAGTTGGTTGCGGCAGTTCGTGGAATGGCATCAAGACTTGCCGGACAATCGGCAGTTTATGGACTCCGTCAAGCTGGATCTGTTCCACGATGTCGTGTATGTCTTCACCCCCAAAGGCATGGTGAAGGAGCTGCCGAAGGGTTCGACGCCTGTCGACTTCGCTTACGCCATCCATACGGAAATCGGAGATCATTGTGTCGGTGCCAAAGTCAACGGCAAGATCGTTCCGCTCAAACATCAGTTGACCAGCGGAGACACCGTCGAGATCCTTACCTCGCCCAATCAAACGCCCCACAAAGATTGGCTCAAGTTCGTCCGCACGTCGCGCGCCAAGACGAAGATCAAGCATTGGCTCAAAGCCGAAGAACTAAAGCGCAGCATTGAGATCGGCCGGCGGCTGCTGGAGGCGGAGTTCCGTCGGCACGGCTTGGCGCCGGCTCAGATGCTCAAGTCAGAGCAGTTGTCGGAGGTGGCCAAGCAAGCCGGGTTTGAAACGACGGACGAGCTGGCTGCTGCGGTCGGATACGGCCGCCTGGCGACAGCCCAAGTCGTCAGCAAGTTGCTTCCGGCCACGGAGGCCGAGGTTCCTGCGTCGCCTGGAACCACAGCGGCGCCAAAGGCGGTCACCGGGAAAGCGGAGGACAAGGGGGTCAAGGTCAAGGGTGCGCGGGACTTACTCATGCAGCTTTCCCGCTGTTGCAACCCGGTTCCTGGTGACCGCATTCTTGGCTACATTACCCGCGGCCGAGGACTGACGATCCATGCGGTTGATTGTCCCAATCTCGAAGCGCTGGATTACGACAGGGATCGATTGGTGGAAGTGGAGTGGGATACAACTGCGACCGGTACGCATGCGGTAAAGGTTTCGGTCATCGCTGTGGACAAAACCGGCGTATTGGCCAATGTCTCGTCATCGATTGCAGAATGCCAGGCCAACATCAGTCGAGCCGAAATCACGACGCGCGAAGACCGGAAGGCAGTGCTGGATTTCGTGATCGAGGTCAGCGATACTGCCCATCTCGGTCGAGTGCTGAAAGCCATAGAGCGAGTGGACGGTGTCATCACTGCCAAACGCGTCCGAGCCTGGCAGGAGCGGTGACCGACGCCAGTCAACCTTAGGCTGAAATCCTGATCGGAACCCTTCGGGCTGGGCAATCATGAGCCTCGGCTTCCTCCTCCTCATCAAAATTGTGCTCACAACTGCCGGTCTGATCGCGGTCGTCATTGGCCTTGCCTACCTCGCACGCAGGCGAGAGAAGACGCTTCCTCCGGCTGTCATTATCAGCGCCGGGATCACGGCCATGCTGGCCGATGCGGCGCTGGTGTTCACCAGCGGTGTCGTACCTTCGCCTCCGGAGACCGTTCTCAACTGGATCGAAGTGGGGGCTTATTGCGGTGCCTCGTTTCTATTCTTGAAAGCGATCGATTTGTTCATCATCGGGGATTACCTGATTGGTCGGAAGGGGACCTACATTCCCGATGTCGTGCGGACGCTGATTCTCTTCACGGGGCTGACGGCCGCCACACTGGTCATCCTACGGTTAGTGATGAATATCAACGTCATCGCGCTAGTGGCGCTGCCTACGGTCGCCACCGCGGTGGTAGGTGTCGCGCTCCGAGATACGCTGGTGCGGTTTTTTTCTGGGATCGCGTTAGGCAAGATGGTGCGGGTGGGCGATTGGATTTCCGTGCTCGATCGGGAAGGTCTGGTGACGGACATCGGCTTCGGCCATGTCACGCTGCTGACGCGAGAGCAGGATTACGTCGCGTTGCCCAATAACGCGGTGATCCAAGCCGGGCTGATCAATTACAGTCGTCCCACGTCGGTGCACATCTGTTCTGTCACGGTCGAAGCCGCCTATCGGACGCCTCCCAACCAGGTATGTGCCGTGCTGGTCGAAACGGTCTTGGCGGTGGAGGGGGTCTTGTCCGAACCCAGGCCAGTTGCGTTGGTCTCCTCGTTCAATGATTCCGGCGTGCAATATCGCGTGCGATTTGCAGTCAACGACTATTCCCTTCACCAAGCGATCGAGAGTCAGGTGCGGGTCTATGTGTGGAATGCGTTTCAACGGAACGGGATCGAGATTCCGTTCCCCCAGCGCGTGGTCCACACGCTGACCGGGACTGTGCCCGAACAAATGGCGCGGCAGTCAGACCAGATCGTCAGCCATCTCGCCGCGGTGGATTTTTTGGCGGTGTTGGCTCCTGAACAACTCGAGGTTCTCGCCCGTGACGCAACGATCCAGAGATATTTGCCCGGCGAGTGTGTGGTCCGACAGGGTGAAGCCGGTCAGGAACTCTACGTCATTTTAGAGGGGATTGCCGACGTTCGCATCCGACAAGACGGTCGAAGCATGACGGTGGCCACGCTGCAGAAGGGGCAGTTTTTCGGAGAAATGTCGTTGTTGACTGGTGAACCTCGTACGGCAACTGTCGTGGCGAGGACGCCGCTATGGGTTGTGGCCGTTGGCAAGCAAGGATTAAGTCGGGTAGCGCAGCAAGATGGTCGAGTGATCGACCTGATCGGCGAGGTGGTCGCGCGCCGCCAACTGGCGACCACCGCCGCCAAGGAACAACTTGCCAAGGAAGGCCCCACCATCGCGGTGGTGAATCAGACACGCTCGCTGACCGAGCGCATTCGGCGATTTCTGTGGGGGGGAACGCCCGTCTAATACGCCGGCCTAGCCCTTTCAAGGGAACTGTAACGTGGCGCCACGCTGCAGCTTCAAGGCATCGGCCATCCCGCCGGCAATTTCCAGCACATACATTGCCTCTTCAGTCGGTTGGTACTGGGGGCAGGAGTCGTCGTTGCGCGTGCAGAGGGGCACGTTCCGCTCGATGTGAACGATGCGTTTTTGGCTGTCCAGCCAAATGATATCCAGCGGGATCTTGGTATTCTTCATCCAGAAAGCCCATGGCTTCGGCTCGGTGAACGTAAACAGCATACCCCGATCTTTAGCCAAGCTATTTCGGAACATCAGTCCGCGCGCTCGCTTTTCGGTCGTATCGGCGAGCTCCGCATAGATGACGACACCGGCCGGCGTTTTCACGGGAATGAGACCTTCTTCTGCGGATACTGGGGAGAGAACAGCCCATGCGGCGACGCCGGCGATGGCCAAGAAGAGCGTTATGGCCAGGTGCGATGCGAGAATACCCCGACGGGGGCGGATCAGCGAACTGGAAGGATGGGCATACACAAATGTATCGTAGTCAGTGCGACTTTCGGCTGTCAAGGCACAACAGGTGTCTCCCCTGTCTTGCAATCCCATCAGCACCTATGCCATGTTGTTTTTCTGTTTTGATATGACTCCTACGAAGGGGGAGCGGCATGAAGGCGAAACGCAGGGTTATCTATAAGAAAGGCGTGTTTGTCTGTCCCAAGTGCAACCAGTCCTACGTTCAGGAAAAATGGCTTGAGGAGTGGCGGATTCGTTGCCATAAGTGCGATTATCGCGGTTCATTGACCGAGATTTCCGTCGAAGAACACATGGACGAAGAAATCGTCCGGTATTAGTCGCATCCAAGCGGATACGGTCAACCTGGCCGTTGGTTGCCAACGGCGGCACGTGTCCGTTTGGGTTCTCACCTGCATCGTCCTCGCTCTCCATTCATGTCCGATCGATCGCTATCACGTGAGGAGGAGTCCGCATGCGCCTTACAGTGAGATTCATTGTCTCCTTAATAGCTGTTGTCGCGCTCAGCGGTCGTGTCGAGGCGGCCGAGACGGCGCTGTCCTCGGTTAAGGTGCTGATCGCGTATCATTCCATGAGCGGGAACACAGAGAAAATGGCCGAAGCGGTTGCCGAAGGAGCGAGGAGCGTTCCAGGGACGCTGGTCGTGCTGAAGCGGGTGGGACTGGTCACGGGCGATGATCTGTTCTCTTCCGACGCCGTCATCGTCGGCTCTCCCGTCTATTGGTCAAATATGGCTGGAGAAGTGAAGACGTTCTTCGACAACTGGCAGCTGAAGTTCGGTGTTTTTCCGGAGTTCAAAATGCGCAACAAGATCGGGGCGGCTTTTGCAACAGGTGGGCAGATTTCATCGGGCAAGGAAGTCACCATGCTGACCATTTTGGCCGCGATGCTAGGCAACCAGATGATCGTAGTCAGCGGAGGCGGAGCGTTCGGCGCCTCAGCGACGACCGAGGGGGAGAGTCCGGGTATCGATCAAAACGAACTCGCCGACGCACGAGCGCTCGGCCAACGTGTTGCCGAAGTCGCAGCGATCGTGAAGCGGGGAATGGTGCAATAACCAATGTCCCTTGGCCGCTTTTTGTGTCTTCTCACCATGCGGACAACGGTGACACCTCCTCGGTTTCCGAAAGCGAAGTCGAGCGGTCGGTGTGAACGATGACAAGCTGCCTCTCACCAGAGGAGGAAAAGGGCCCCGCGGGCTAGGAAGCCGGCGTCACCGAATTGCGGCGGGGAGTGGCGAGATGGCTCGTGGCCAGGGAAACAAATTCGTGGATGTTCTTGGCGCAGCGACCGCAGCAGCCGTTTTTCTTCAGGCCAAAGGTTTCGATCAACTGGCTGGGCGTGACCACACCGGCTTGTCCGGCCGCCCGCACATCCGATTCGGTGAGCCCTTTGCAGAGACAGACATACATAGCCGTGAGCCTTGAGGCAAGTAAAACTCCTCTAGAAAAACGATTATGATAACCGTTATCAGCTAATAGAACTTTACAACCTTTTTTTCATTTCGTCAAGGGGGTCCTTCGTTGTGCTGAAGCTGGGGGAGGATCCACGCGGGCACGGCGGAGCGATGAGCGCTCAAGTGTCAAAACTATGGGGCTGTTCTGGCAAGCTGTTCGATCATCTCCTTGATCGTTTCAAACCCTGCCTGCCAAAACACTTCGGAAGTCATATCGACACCCATCTCTGCGAGGAGATCCTGTGGGCTTCTGGATCCTCCAGCCTCTAAGAGGGCCAGGTAGCGCGGGATGAAGGCGGAGCCTTGCTCCTTGTACATCCGATAGAGCGCTAAGACCAACAAGTTACCGAAACTGTACGCATAGCAATAAAAGGGGCTGGCGAACAGGTGGGGGATAGTCAACCATTCCCAGCGAAATTCGGCAGGGACACGCACAGCTCTGCCGAACTGTTGTCGCAAGCTCTCCAGGTAGAAGGCAGCCAAGTCTTGGACGGTCGCGCTCTTGGTGGCGATCATCTCATGTGCGGTTTGCTCGAATAGGACGAAGTACGCCTGCCGAAGAACGGTGGCATAGAGGTCGTCCAGTTGAGACAGCAACAGGCTTTGCCGGACCGCCTTGTCTTGCTCCTGCGACAGCAGAGCATCAGACAGAATCCGCTCGCCGAACACCGAGGCGGTTTCCGCCAGCGGCAAGGTGGCATGGAATGTCAACGTGGAATGGCGGGATGCCATCATACCGTGGACCGCATGTCCTAACTCGTGGGCCATGGTGGCGATATCGCGAGCCTCTCCCGTGAAATTCAGCAAGACATACGGGGTGAGTCCTGGCACTACGCTGTAGCAGTATGCTCCGCTCAGCTTGCCTGGCCTTGCCTTGGCGTCGATGTGGCGGTCGCGAAACACGCGTTCGGCGAGGTCAGCCAGCGTTGGCGAGAAGGCGCGATATGCATCCAGTACTATCCGGACGGCGTCGGGGTAGCGATACCGCTTCTGTTGGATCCGATACGGAGCGTAAATGTGGTAACGAGTCATCGGTTTGATCTTGCAGATGCGGGCCTTCAGCCGGAAATATTCCTGGAAGACGACGGCGTTCTTGGTGCAAACCGACAGCAGAGCAGTGACGGCGGCATCGGGCACATCATTGCCCAGATTCCGACTGGCGATCGGCGTGGCAAATTTGCGGAGTGTCAGATTTTCGGTCTTCCAATCGTTGACCAGTGTCTTATAGATTTCGCCGATCAGGTCGTGATTGGCCGCGAAAACACGGTAAAGCTCCCGGTATGCTGCTTCCCTCAGGCGGGGCAGGGAACTCCGCACATAGGCCATCAACTCTTCTCGGTTGAGTGTTCTGCGCCTGCCCTTGACGGTTAACGTAAACGTGAACCCGTTGGTCACCACCTCATAGAGGGTATGCAATGCGCTTCGGCCGGTGATGTTTTTCAGGTTGATAATTTTCTCTTCCGGTTCAGACAACGTGTGCGGGGTGAAACGTCTGATGGTTTGGAGGTAATAGCGATAGTCTCCGGAGGAGGCCAGCAGCCGGGCGGCGTTCGTTTCATCCACGCTCTGCCACCAGAGTTCGAAGAAAAGCATGCGATTGTGGAGCACTGCCAATCGTTCTTCCACGGTGCTTTTGAACGACCGGGCTGTCAAGTTCTTGGTGTCTTCGGAAAACCAGAGATAGGCATAGGCGCCTAGCTTCGATGACTCAGCGGCAATCTCCTCATCGAGACGGAGCACTTCAAGGAAGGCTTCGTTCAACATGGCGGGATTCAGACGAGTGCGCCAGGATTCAAAAGCAGTCACTTTTCGGTCCAACTCGGCGATGAACCGATCGAGATCTCGAAGCGGATTCTCGACAAGGTGCGACAGGTCCCACCGATCCGGAATCTGTCGCAAACCTGGAGGTCTGGCTTGGGTCGACGTTGAAGTACGTGCGGTGGCAAGAGGCATGATAGATCCCCTCGTTAAACCGGTGAAATGTATCATAGCCGAAGCCACAACCGGAAATCTCGACCTTGATCAGCCGGTGAATGTCGGTGGACCACCTCGCCAGAAGCCGCATTGACAGAGTCGGCGGCGATGCTAGAATCGTCAGCTGGGAACGGCGTGGTCGATGACGGAGCAGGAAATCAACCGTGCCGTCCAATATGTGACGGCCAGCACCTCGTATGCGCGGGAAACTGTGGCGGAAGTTATCCGCACGGGATTGAGCGAACTATCCTCGCTGGCCATGCAGGCCTCGCGCCGGTTTGAGCGTCAAGCCTTGTTAGAATATGTCTGTCAGTGGACGATCAAGCGGACCGGACAACCCGAGCCGGTGGTGCGCGAAATTCTGAGCTGCGCTGGCCGGTGGCTAGACGAGCTGTACGAGACGATCGTCGCGGAGCATCCGGAATGGTTAGGCACCCAAGACACGTGAGCAATGGAGTGCTTCTCAGGGACCGGCGGCAGGGTTTCTGGGGATACCGCAATGCGTCGTGTTCGATGGAGGCGGAACCGGGGGCATCCGCTGCGCCGCTCTGACGCCGTCTGGCGGCCAGGCCGGATGTTTCATGCTGCGCGGGCCGGTTGGCTTCCCAAAGAGGTCGAGGCCCACCGGACGTCTCTCGACCGGTTGTGCGCCAACTTCGCCAGCCGGGTCCGATTGACGCGATTGATTGATCGGCTGACGAGTGCCGACCGGGGGGCCCGGGAATCGGCTTTGGCAGAGTTGGAATTGGCAACCTTGCTGATCCGTGCCAATGCGTCGGTGGCGTTCTTGCCCGAGTCTCAGGCCAGAACCGCTGATCTGGAGTGTGTAGTTGGGCAGGAACGCTTGTTCGTCGAGGTGACGGCGATGGTGGGGCAAGCGTTTCGACGCCAGCCGGCTCTGTCTTTTGCGCGGCAGGATCGTGACCCTGTAAAAGGGCAAGAAAAGGACGAGGACGGGGCGAGGCTGATCGACCGCGTCCTGGCCAGAGTGGCGCAGAAGGCCAAGCAGTTAGCCGGCTATTGTGCGCCGGTGCTTCTGGCTGTGTCGGTACCCCGCCGCGATGCAGGATTACGGAGAGAGCAGCGACGGAGGGTCGAGGAAGTCGATCTGAAGCGGCTGGCTAGTGCCGTGACTCTTCACCTGTCCAAGCTGCCTCAACTCAGTGGCGTGTTGTTGTCGTTGTGGGAAGTCGAACCAATGGTCTCACGATCTGGCATCCGGCTGGCCAATGTCCTGGTGGTGGAGCGGTCGCGTCGACAGTCGGTTTCTCCAAGGGTGCGCGTGCTGATCACCAATCCGTGGGCGGAGTTCCCTATGAGCGAAGTCCAGCGTGAGACCTTAGCACGCTCGTTGTAAAATTACAGAGGGGCAGAGATCAGCTAAGACTTTCCTTCAGCAGAGTTAGATTCTTGGTGACCATGGCCTCGCCGGTCGCGGTAGAGACCTCGATCCCCTGCTCACAGATGCGGCAACAGTCCTCGATCCGACCCAGCTTCGCGAGCGACTGGGCCAGCGCATAATAGGCAGCGGAGTATGTCGGTTTCACCTTCAGACAATGTTCTAGTGCCTTGATGGCTTCGTCCCAGTTCTGATCCTCCATGTAAGCCTTTCCTAACCCGAACCAGGCAACCTCGTCGTTCGGGTCGATTGCGAGCACTTTCTTAAGCGGTTCAATGCGCGGATTCGCCATAGGCTACCCCTTATCTTAGCTAATCGAGACGCGCAAGACGCAGCAAAGACCGTAACACGCCTTTGTGCTCGTTGTCTATCATCTTTCCGTCGTGTTACGATCGTGACGCCAGTCATGCGTGGTCTTATGGGACGTACCGGGTTCATCTATCATCCGGCATACCTCAACCACGACATGGGACTGGGACACCCGGAAAGTCCGGAGCGCCTCAGGGCCATCGTAGATCGGCTTGAATCCACCGGCACGATGAGGAAACTGGTCCGCATCGAACCGGTCGTCGCCCCCGATGAATGGATCTTACAGATCCATACGGCCGACTACGTGACGGGTCTGAAATCACGGGTGCCCACGAGCGGCCGGGTGTCTCTCGACCCGGACACTTCGATGTCGCCGGGTTCGCTGGCCGCTGCCTATCTGGCGGCGGGAGGCGCGCTCGCTGCGGTCGATATGATCATGGCTGGGCAGGTAGAGCACGCCTTTTGCGCCGTCAGGCCGCCGGGCCACCATGCGGAAAGCAATCGGGCGATGGGGTTCTGCCTATTCAACAATGTGGCGATCGCTGCTCGCTACCTCCAGCGCAAATACGGACTCGGTCGCGTGCTGATTGTTGATTGGGATGTGCATCACGGCAACGGAACGCAGCACAGTTTTTACGACGATCCGTCGGTGTTGTTCTTTAGCATCCATCAATTCCCCCACTATCCTGGCACCGGCCGCGCGACGGAGCGAGGGGAGGGGCCGGGGGAAGGCTTTACCATCAACGTTCCCATGGCGGCTGGGGAAGGCGATCAGGAATATCTCGACGTGTTTCAGCGGGTACTGGTTCCCGCAGCCGACGCGTTCAGGCCGGACTTTGTCCTCATCTCGGCCGGGTTCGATGCGCACAGGGACGATCCGCTCGCCGACATGAGCTTGACTGAGGAGGGGTATACCGGATTGACCAGAATCGTCGCCGCGATTGCGCGCCGCCACAGCCGCAAGCGGATTCTCTCTTGCCTCGAAGGCGGGTACAATCTCGCCGCGCTTTCCGCCTCGGTCGAACGTCATCTGCTCGCGCTTTTGGAGGTATGAAGAACGCCAAAACGATCGTCCTGACTGTAGTCGGCGCTGCGCTGATTTATGTTTATTACACCGAAGTGAAACCGGTGGTGATCTTCGGGCTGCGATCGGACTATGCGCTGGCAATTCCTTACCAGAAGGTCCCCGAAGGCCTTGAAAGCCTGAGGGCGGAATCCTGCGGGACCTGCCACCGCGAAATCTACGAGGAATGGAAATCGAGCATTCACGCCTATGCCTATCGAGACCCGTTCTTTCAGGCTTACTGGAAGAAAGATGGTAACATTTGGATCTGTCTGAACTGTCATACGCCGTTGGAGAATCAGCAACCGACGTTGATCAAAGAGATCCCGCGCGGGCGGGTGGAGAAGGCGGTCCAAGAGCCGAACCCTCGGTACGATCCCGAGTATCAACAGGAAGCCATCACGTGCGCCGCCTGTCATGTCCGGAACGGTGTCATCCTGGGTCCGTTCGACGATTCCGTTGCGCCGCACCCGACGCAATTCGATCCGAACTTTCGTACCGCACAGGTCTGCTATCGGTGCCATAACGTCGTGTCGGGGCCGGCACAGTTCTATCGTGTCGGTCCCTGCGGGACGTATGCGGAGTACGAGGGGAAGTATTTCATGCAGGAACGGGGGTTCATCTGCCAGAGCTGCCACATGCCGGAAGTAGACCGGCCGGCGGCGGACGGAGGGCCGATCCGGCGCGGGCGTCGGCACCTGTGGCGCGGGGGGCACGATCCGGACATGATCAGGCGTGCGGTGGCGATTCAGGTCAAGGCCGACCCGCCCTCTCCTCAACCAGGGGATCGCGTCCGTTTCACGTTAACGTTGATCAACGCCGGAGCCGGCCATAAGATTCCTACCGGTGATCCGGACCGCCATTTTACCGTCGAATTCCTGGTTGAAAACGGCGCAGGGCAGGTGCTGGACCGGCAGGTGGCGACTATGGGCCGGTGGATTCTCTGGCAGCCGGCAATCGTTGAGGTGTATGATAATCGGCTTCTGCCCCTAGCCGGTCGGGACTATACTTATGAGTATCGGGTTCCCGCCGGATCCGAGCGGCTGACGCTGAAAACCCGGGTGCGGTACCATATTCTGACGGAAGGGCAACACGAGATGCTGCGGGAAAAATATGGGTTGACGGCAGATGACCCGTATGCGTTTACCATTTATGAACGTGACTTCCCGCTTTCAGGAAGCTTGGCAGCGATGCTGAGCCACGAGAGCCGTCAGTGGTCGGCTCTCGTTCCTCAGTCTCAGTCAAAGAGCTGTCTCCTCAACGCTGAGGGCTAACAGGGATCGCAGAAACTCACGAGGAACCAGTATGATCCATCCTTGGTTGATTGATACGGAAACCCTCTACCAGAACCTGGGCCGTTCCGGACTCGTCATCATCGACGTGCGCGGCCGGGCGGCTTACGAATTCGGCGGCCACATCCCCGGTGCGGTCCATTCCACCTGGCACGAGTACAGCGATCCCAACGCAGTCGCTAAGGGGCTGCTGGATCCCGATCTGTCCCGGATCGAGCAGAAACTCCGTGCGCTGGGCATCGACAACGACAGCGATGTGGTGATCTATTCGAATCCGTTCGACAACTGGGGAGACGAAGGCCGGATGTTCTGGATGCTGCAATATCTCGGCCATCAGAACCTCAAAATCCTGGACGGAGGATGGGTGAAATGGACTCAGGAAGGACGGCCATTCGAGCACGGACGGGTCAAGCCACGGCCTGGTTCGTTCAATGCGCAACCGGTCCCCGAGCTCATCATCATGAAGGATGAATTGAAACAGATCGTCCGCCGGCCCCATCCGGAGACTATGATCGTCGATGCCCGGAGTCTCGAAGAGTATTTGGGAAAGGAAGTGTCCGGGATCCCTCGACCAGGCCATATCCCATCGGCGATCCATGTGCCCTGGAACGGATTCCTCAATCCGGATGCTACTGTCAAGGATCTGGTCAAGATCAGGGAGTCGCTCGAAGAAAAGGGTTTGCAAGACAGTCATCAGATTGTCTGCTACTGCACCGGCGGCGTTCGGTCGGCATGGCTCTATTTCATTCTCAAACTGGCGGGGTATCCCAAGGTGCGCAACTATCCCGGGTCGTGGTGGGAGTGGAGCCGGGATTTCGCCTGTCCCGTCGAGAAGGATTTCAAAATGCTGCAGAAAATTCTCGGATACGATGAAGCCAGTAAGCCTTCTTGACACTGCGGAGAGGCGTGTGTATGGTGAATCGAGCGTGGGCAAGGGGTCCGAATGGTTGCGGTCATGTTCGGGCTGGGTATCAGGCACATCATCGAGGAGGTCGACTATGCGCAGCTCAATTCTCCGCGGAGCAATAATCGGCGGTGTGATAACGGTGTTCATTTCCGCTCTATCGATGAGCGGGCCAGCATTGGCGGGCAATAAGCACGTGTCTGAGGCGATCGAACATGCCAAGGAGGCGGTGTCGCATGGGAAGCAAGGTCATGCAGACGCGCTGGTCAAGCACGCGGAAGGTGCGCTGAAGCACGCGGAGGCCGCGCAGAAAGAAGTGAAAAGCCCCCATCTCGACGAAGGCATCAAGGGATTGAAAGACGCGGTGGAGCACGGCAAAGCGGGCCATGCCGATGTCGCCACCAAGGCGGCGGAAAGCGCGGTAATGCATCTGTCCGAAGTGAAATAGCTCTACCAGCCAGCGGCAAGAGGCGAGAGGCTAGAGATCTAAGACATGCCTTCGCCTCTTGTTATTTTCTTTCCCTTGCCGCGATCGCTGGCCTCTTGCCGCTAGCCCATGAAAGTCGGCTTTTTCCAGTTCAATCCGCTGTTCGGCGAGGTCAAACGTAATCTCGACCAGGTGGTTGCACGTCTGCACGAGGTCGAGTGCGACCTCATGGTGCTGCCAGAGCTCTTCGCCACGGGCTATCAATTTGTGTCGCAGGAAGAAGTCGAGCGGCTGTCCGAGCCGGTTCCTGGCGGAGAGACCACCACGCGACTCATCGAGGTAGCCCGCAGCCGAAGCATGTACGTAGTGGCAGGTCTCGCGGAACGCGGCGAGCGTGGGTGCTATAATTCAGCGGTAGTGGTTGGCCCCTCGGGCTTCATCGGATGTTATCGGAAAACCCATCTGTTTTTCGAAGAAACTCTGTTCTTTCTCCCCGGGGATACGGGCTTTCAGGTGTGGGATATTGGAGAAGCGAAGGTGGGTGTGCTCATCTGTTTCGATTGGTTCTACCCGGAATCGGCAAGGACCCTGGCGCTGAAAGGTGCCGACATTCTTTGCCATCCGTCCAACTTGGTGTTGCCCCATTGTCCGGACGCCATGGTGACGCGCTGTTTGGAGAACCGGGTGTTCAGCATCACGGCCAACCGGATCGGCAGCGAGGCGCGGGGCGGAAAAGACCGACTGACCTTTATTGGCAGCAGCGAAATTGTCGCGCCCAACGGCTGCATTCTTTACCGGGCTCCGCGCGATCGGGAGGAAGTGACAGTACTGGAAATCGATCCCGCCGAAGCCCGGAAGAAATCCCTCAATCCCTACAACGATCTCTTGCAGGGGCGCCGCCCTGGCCTCTACGCCAGGTAACGGGGTACGCCGTCCAGTGAAGCCGGATACGCAGATGGAAGAATGGACGATACACAGGGTCCCGATGCTAGCCCCGCTCGGCAAAGGTATTTTCCTGGTCGCCTCGCCGGCGTTGCGCGATCCTAATTTCCGGCAGACCGTGGTCCTACTCTGTGAGCATGGGCCGGAGGGGGCGTTGGGAGTAGTGGTGAACCGGCCGACCGCCATGCACATCGCGGAAGCCTTGCCGCAGGTGCCGGTCCTCGAAGGGCAGAAACATGTGCTGTTCGCCGGCGGTCCGGTGCAAACCAATCAGATCATGCTGCTCTATCGGCTGGAGCAGGTGCCGGAGAATTCGCACCATATTTTCGACGGCGTTTGCTTGGGTGGAGATCTGGCGGTGTTGGAGCGCATCCTCACGAGTTCGAATAGCAACGAAGCCTTTCGCGCCTATCTCGGCTATTCCGGGTGGGGACCCGGCCAACTCGAGCGGGAAATGGAGACCGGTTCCTGGATCACGTTGCCGGCCGATCCCGAGATCGTCTTTGAAAAGGATCCAGCGAGGATTTGGCCGGACATCCTCGCCTCGCTCGGCGAACCGTTCCGCCGTTATGCCGACATGCCATTCGATCCTAGCCTGAATTAAGCTCCCAGCAATTGGACGGGATGCCTCTCTTGTAGGTCTTCCGCCCACCGTCGGCCCTTGTTCGGATCAGGACAAGGGGCAAGCCGTTTCTGCAAGAACCTGAGCGAGGAATCGGCCGGTATGCGAACCGGCCGTCTGCGCAACATGTTCCGGTCTACCCTCTGCCACGATTCGCCCGCCCTGCTCGCCACCCTCTGGGCCTAGATCGATGATCCAATCGGCTGTTTTGATCACGTCGAGGTTGTGCTCGACGACCACAACCGTGTTGCCAGCATCGACCAGTTTATGGAGGACGGCGAGAAGCTTTTTCACGTCCTCGAAGTGCAAGCCGGTGGTCGGCTCGTCCATGATGTAGAGCAGATCCGGGGACTGGCTCCGGCCGGAGGCCGAGGTCTGCCCCCGGCGGTTCGGGCGGGCCCCGGCCCCTCCCAACTCGGCGGCGATTTTTAGCCGCTGCGCTTCACCGCCGGAGAGGGTGGTGGCCGGTTGGCCCAGCCGCAGATAGCCTAAACCGATCGCCGAAAGCAGGGAGAAGGTTTCGGTCAGCTTAGGCGAGTCGGAGAAGAAGGACTGCGCCTCGTTTACGGTCATGGTCAGCACATCGTGGATGGTCTTCCCGCGGAAACGGACACGCAGGACCTCTGGCTTGAATCGCCGCCCGTTGCATTCCTCGCAGGTCGCGTAGACGTCTTCGAAGAAATACATTTCGAGCTTCTCATAGCCGTTGCCTTCGCATCGGTCGCAGCGGCCGCCAGCTGTGTTAAAAGAGAAATGCGCGGCAGTGAACCCCAGGCGACGGGCTTCTGGTGTGGCCGCAAAGAGTGCGCGGATCTCGTCGAAGGCTTTCAGGTACGTGATGGGATTGGAGCGTGGGGTGCGGCCAATCGGTTGCTGGTCGATCATTCGGACGCCCTTGAGGTGTTCTAGCCCCTTGATCGCCCGGAACCGGCCCATCGGCAGCGACTCCACGCGGAACGCGCGGGCCACCGCGCGATAGAGGGTCTCTTCCACCAACGTGCTTTTGCCCGATCCCGAGACGCCAGTGACACAGACCAACATCCGCAACGGGATCTTGACCACAAGGTCTTTTAAGTTGTGCTCGCTAGCGCCGACGAGCACCAGAGCCTTCCCACTCCCAGATCGGCGTGTGCGAGGGACCGGAATAGATTCTTCGCCCCGCAAGTATCGTGCGGTGAGCGAACAGCGGTCCCGCAAAAACGCCTCGCGCGGGGCGGCGCACACGACCTCGCCGCCCTTCTCGCCGGACCAGGGGCCGAGCTCAACAACGTGGTCGGCGGCGAGGATCATCTGCCGGTCGTGCTCGACGACCACGACGGTATTCCCGTGGGTGGCCAAGTCCCGCAGGATGCCAGCCAGCGTGGCCGTATCACGGGCATGCAGGCCGATCGTCGGTTCGTCCAGCACATACAGTGTGCCGACCAAACGGGCGCCGAGTTGGTTCGCCAGGGTAATCCGCTGTGCTTCACCGCCCGACAGCGTCTTCGTCTGGCGGGACAGAGTCAGGTAGCCGAGCCCGACGCGCAAGAGAAAACCAAGCTTATCTCTGATCTGGCGCAGGATGTCGTGCGCCACGCGGGCTTCAAAGTCCGAGAGCGTCAATGCGCCGAACCAGGCAGCCGCTTCCTGCACGGTCATCTCGGAAATCTCGTGGATGTCTCGTCCTGCCACTTTGACGTACAGAGCCTCGGGACGCAGCCTGGTCCCGCGACACGCCTGGCATGGGAAAGGACTGCGGTAGCGGCTGAGGAACACCCGGACATGCAGCTTGTAGCGCTTTGTTTCCAGATACTCGAAGAACTGCCGAATGCCTTCGAACTTGTCATCGCCCTCCCATAGGAGCCTGCGCACCTCGTCCGGCAGCTTGTAATAGGGCGTCGACAGGTTCACGCCGCGCCGTTTCAGGGCCAGCAGCATCTGATTCTGCCACCAGTCCGCGCCAGGCTTCGTCCAGGGTTCGATGGCGCCCTCGACCAGCGAGCGTGTGCGATCCGGAACGACCAAATCTTCGTCGTAGTGCAGAATGTTCCCAAAACCCTTGCATTCCGGACAGGCACCCAAAGGATGGTTGAAGGAAAAGAGGACCGGCCTGAGGGGCTCGAACGTGCGGCCGCACCGCTGGCAACGGAAATGCGTGCTGTAGGTCTGCGAACCTTGCCCGATCACATCGACGCGGCAGCGCCCCTCGCCTTCCTGAAACGCCATCTCGATCGCTTCGATCAACCGATTGCGGTTGTCGGGCCGGATCACCAGCCGGTCGAGGACGACATGGAGGTCGGTTTTCATTTCGCTTTGACCCTCTCCCCTGTGTGGGACGGGAGTGGAGTGAGGGGGACGTGGGATCGTGATACCCGGCAGCAGGTCTACCACCTCGTCGCCGCATTTGAGTCGGGTGAAGCCGCGTCGCAGCAGCGATTCCGCCAAAGAGCGGTCATGCCCTGGCCCCAGGTCCTTGATCGGGAAGAGAATCATGGCCCGGGCGTTGGGGAAACGGGCCAAAAGGTCGTCCGTGACAGAGCCAGGGTGAAACCCCCGCGCCTCTTCTCGACAGTCGGGACAGACCGGCCGGCCGATCTTAGCGAACAGCAAACGGAGCAAATCGGCGATCTCGGTCGCTGTGCCGACCGTCGAACGAGCTGTGCGCACTGGATTCTTTTGCTCGATCGCAATGGCGGGACGGATGTTGGTCAGACGATCAACGTCCGGACGATCCACCTTCTCCAAGAACAGGCGCGCATAGGTCGAGAGCGATTCCACATAGCGCCACTGGCCTTCGGCGAAGAGGGTATCGAACGCGAGCGACGACTTGCCAGATCCGGACACGCCGGTAATGGCCGTGACCGCGTTGTGCGGGATGCGGAGGGAGATGTTCTTGAGGTTGTTCTGCCGCGCGCCTTCGACAATCAGGTCGCCGGAGGCATGATGTGGATTCGGAGTGTCCGGCACACGAAAACCCTCGCAGCGCTCGAATTCCACATCCTAGCAAGCGCTTACAGTCGACGCAACCGATGCCGGGCTTGTGAGAAAGATCGGGTGGGAAAATAACGGGCCGCAGGCTCATGAATGATTACGAGCTATTTGAGCGTGACCAGGCTAGGCTGTGCGGGAAGGTCAAACACGGAGGCTCCCATGAATCTGGACCAGCCGTTGCTGGATGCTGAGTATCTGAAACTCGGCAGACAGTTGGCCGATCTCCTGGGAGCCAGCCTTGACGGGCGGCCGGCAGCGGCTCTGCGGGCTGCAAGTGCAGCCCTCTGCTCCGTCCGTCGGCGAAGCCTGCATCAATGTTCTTCCGGAGCGGCACATTGAGGGCGTCGGTGGCAGTTGGTTTGCGGCTCTGAAGGAACCTGGCCACAGGTCTTGATATCAGCTGGCAACGGCTGACCGCGAGGGAACAAGTGTGGCGCGATCGGGCACACGAATCTGTGAGCTACACTCAGAACACTCTCCTCGAAGCGTTGGAGAGAGAACCCAGCGCCTTTTCCGGGATGACGGGTGGCTCCTCTGCGGCCTCCGGTTCGACATCTCATCGGGCGGATGGTAGAGTCAGCTGCCGGGACAGCATCCCCAAAATCCCCAGGCAGGCACCCCAAGCTATGCACCAAGCCGAGCGGCTGGCTCGAATGATGCGCCTGTGGCCTTGCGCGCCTGCGCGATGAGATGCGGCGTTGCCTGATACGGGGAAAAAGCTCTATCAAGCGAGTAAGTACGGTGGGAGTTGCCCCAATGCCATGGAAACCGCGGCTTGAGCTGCTGCCATCATGTGGATGGTGAACGAGCCAACTGTGGCGAGTTGGCCTCAATTGGGATGGGAATCATTTCGGGCACCTGCCGGACCGGGACCCGGGTTTGTCGGCTGGATCATGGTCTCGGATCCAACTCAAGACGAAGCGGGTGAGCCGCATTGGCCTGAATCTCCTCCCGTCGCAGACGATAGACGATTCGATAGGGTGGCCGCATGGGCTCTCGCAGGGTCGTGCTCTCGGTATTCGGGCATCTCATGACCGGATTGCGAGAAAGCCAGTGTTCAACGGCGGCGATAAGGCGCGCGACAACCAATTCGAGTGGAATGCGGGAAATCTTGCTTGATGAGGGGCTTGATCGCTGGCGTGTTTTCGATGACATGGCATGTTCAAACGAGGCGTCTCATGCGGTCAAGCACTGCTTTGTCTCTTCATGCGGAACGGTCTCGTCTTGATCCGCCTATCGAAGACGTTCTTCGGCCTTGGGGAGAGAACCGAGGCGTTCACTCGCTTCCTCGACCGTCGTCTCGTCGGGCAGTGGTTGCTGGGCGTGTAGGATGTTCTCTTGAGAAATCACCGCATCTAATGGTTCCCTGAGGGGAGCCAGGCGACAATCTGCGACAGATCGACGGTGGCAACAGGTGAAAGAGCAAGCAATGGGCTGACAAAGGAGCTGCCCGCTGCCTTCGTGTTACATATCCTTCCGCTATTCAACGGTAGGTGCGCCCAGCCGCTTTGGTTCGATGATTTGATGCGGCGAGAGAGAATGCAATAAGGCCACACCCGCTAAGGCCATACCGTGCTTGCCGAAATCTGCCTTCGAGCGATTTGTCATCGAGGGGATGGCTCAACGAGGCGTCACAGGGCGCCCTTGAAGGGCGCTCTTGATCGGGGCTTCTGCCTCCGCTGGGCGATTACCGCAACGCCAGCTTGAGCAAGCCCACGCAGCACATATAGAGGGCAAGCGAGCCGGCCATGGCAGGCCAGAAACCGAGCCGGTGGATACCAAGGATGAGAAACCCGACATAAACGAGCCAGGCGGGGACCAACCACAGCAGATGCTTGGCATAAAGTTGCGCCGGTTCGCTTCCTCCGTTGAGGTAGATCAGCACGATCGTGACGCCGGTGATGGCCGGAAAGGTGCTGACGAAGGCCGCCCAAAACCCTCGCCCTTGTGTTCCTAGGTAAGTGGATAGACTCACCAACAAACCGCCCAGCACAAAGTACAGTCCGTATTTTGCCAGCTCACTCATTCAATTCCTCTCCTTGCTCAAAGGGTCACGGTCCAAGCACGGTCTGATTCATTTGCGGGTGCGGCCGATCTGAGAGGCCCCAGCGCTGTTGCAATCGAAAAAGCATAAAAGGTGCCCGGCAGGACTGAGGTAGCTCCCGCCCCCGGCACTTGTGACGTTCCTCGCTCATCCTTTAAACGCTTCCATCGCTTCTCGCACAATCTCATCGCCCATGCCCGTGTAGCGCGGCGAAAAATGAAAGACGACCAATTCTCGCACGCCGGCTTTTCTGGCCATCAGCCCCGCTTGCCGGGCGGTGAGGTGGTACCGTTCGTAGGCTTTGTCAGCATCGCGATCCAAGTAGGGTGCCTCGCAATAAAACACGTCCGCGCCGCGGGCCAAGTCCACGATCTTGGCTTCATTCTCATCGTCATACCGGGCATCCACGACGTAGGCGATCTTCTGGCCGCGCGTGATGGTCAGGAATCGCTCGCGCACCTCTCCAAGCATGAACTCCAGGTCTTGCCGGTGATGCCCGAAATATAGGGTTGCGGTAAATCGGAAGTCGTCGGGTTTGCCCTGCCAGAGGTATTGCTTGACGTCTTTCAGCCAGGAGCCGACCGGCAAGCCGGCGTCGTGCAAGCGCTGTTTATTGACGTTGATGTGAAACTGTTCCTGTAGAGCGTAGCCGAACGAGGGAACGCGATGGTTTAACGGAACGGCGAGCACCGTAAACATCGGATCTTCGAGCACTGGGAAGGCGCCGGTTGCCCCTGCCTGATGAGGTTGCGACGGGTCCTCATGCAGGGCGAACCCATCCGTGGCGAAAAGGCGGGCTTGTTTGATTTCGTGCGGGTGAAACTCCCGGACGGTGATGGAGAGCGGATACCCGTCCACCAAATTCCAGGTATAGCCGGTGAGCTTTCCGTGTACGTTGGCGATGAGCCCAGGCGGACCGTACAGCCGCAGGGTCTTGCCTCGCCCCAGTGCGACCCGCAGGACCTTGTCGAAGCCGATAAAGTGGTCCATGTGGGTGTGGGAGATGAAGATGTCGTTAGCCCGCAGCAAGCGTGTGGGCCCTAACGCGGCGTTCTCCCCAAGATCAAAGAGCAGCGCACGTTTGGACCAGCGGACTTCGACGAACACGCCGGGGTCGCCGAAGACATCGTTGATGAGATAGCTGGAAAACGAGGGATTCATCGGAATTGAGTCATTGCATCATCTGATCATTGAACCATTGAAAGAGCATAGCTGAATCGTCCATGAGCGACTGAGACCATTCTCACATAAGCGCCGCCCTGACGGCGAGGTACATCACCAGGACCTCGGTCGCATGGGCGATGATCGTCGCATAGAGGTTCCGCAAACGGATCCAGATCGTTCCCCAGATGAGACCGTCCCAGACCGCGATCCAATGGAGGTGCTGAAAGGTTGCCACCAGGAAGGGGTCGAAGGCAAACGTCAGCGCGCTGGTCATGGTCGCCGCTGCCGGAACGAATCGGTCGGCGTGCGCGCCGAACGCGGTGCGCCCGAGCGCCAACAGGCGGCCCAAAACGAATCCCCGAAAGTTCAGCTCGACGAAAACCGCGATGAGAACAATGGTCCACGGCACCATCAGCGCAACGGGAACCTTGGCGTGCGGTGTGTCCTTGAGGAACGCGATGTCTTGGCCGAGCCAGGGGGTCAAGCGCAGGATGACCAGCGTGTTCACGGCGCCGAGCAGCAGCCCGGTGACCAGGCCCCAGCGGACGCCTTCCGGGAAACGATCGAACTTCAGCCCCAGACGTTCGAGGGCGCCAGTGTTCCGAAAGCTCCACGCGATCAGCGCAAGGTAGGCGAGGGCTTGGGGAAGAAATTGAAACCACCTGTCTCGTTGAAGTCCCACCGGCAGGGCATAAAACAACACAGTGGCCACGACAGGAAGGAGTGCCAGCGCCGCGGTCCGTTCAGCGACCGGCAACGTGTCCGCGCCGTGGCCGCAAGCTGCGCTTTCGGCGGTCGCTCGCACAAGACCGCTACTGCAGTTCGATGTGATAGCGTTCCAGCGTCGTCGCCTTGTGGCGCGCCAAATTGGACAGTGACTTATTGTAGTCCACGATCGCCCGTAATTCATTCGCCTGCGCGGTGGCTAAATCCCGCTGGAAGTCCAACACGAAACGAGTGGTGCTCAAGCCGACCTTCAGCCGTTCCAACTCGGCTTGCAGTTGCTTTTCTGCCATGATGCGGGCCGAGCGGGTCGTCTCGATCCGCTTGAAGTCCGTCTGCACGCGGCGGACGGCTTCACGCACGCCGACGATGATTTGCTGCCGTACGCTCTGCAGCGACGCCTGTGCGTTTCTGGCTTCAAGTTGACGCTTGTTGTAGGTGCTCCAGGCTGAGCGGTTGCCCAGAGGGTAACTCAAGACCAGGCCGGCGCCGTAATTGTAGAAATCCCCGCCGAAATTCTTGCTGACGGAATCCGGATAGTCGTTGCCCAATCCCGCTAATCCCATCGTGCCCTGAAATGAGAGAGTCGGGAGAAGCTGATTCTTGGCAAATTTGATGTTTAGTTCGCTGGTCTCGACATTCTTGCTTGCTTGAACGATCTCGGGGCGTCGCTCGAGGGCCACGTCGATTGCTTCCTGCAGGCTGATCGGCTCCAACGTCGTGACCGGCTGGTCGACCGGAACCAGACGGACATCCTGTCGCAGTTCTTCTTCCGAGGGATTGAGCAGCCGGCGCAGTTGATCTTCCTGATCGCGAATGGTCTTTTCGGCGATCAGGACCTGTTCGACTCGGGATGCGACCGCCGCCTCTGCCTGCAGGACATCCACAATCGACATGACGCCGGCTTTCGCCTTGGCGCGATTGCTGGCGAGCAGCTCCTCGGCCGCCTTCAACGCGGCCTGCGCGACCTTGAGATTTTCATTGGCGAAGACGAGTTCCCAGTACGTTTGCTCGACGGTCGCCAGCACGGTCATCACCCGATCCCGAAAGATGTGCTCCTCGACCGTTGCGTTGTTCTGGGCGATCTTGATGAAGGTCTTATTGACGTCCACGCCGGCGTTGCGAAGCAGTGGCTGCGTGAATGTGAGCGCCAGACCGCCGGTATAGGCGGGATTGAAGAGGAAGCCAGATGCCACGTTGGCGTTGATGTTACTTCGCTGGGGGCTGTAATTGAGGTCAATGTTTCCACCGGTTAAGAGGTTTTGGGTCAGATCGACAGTGACGGAATGATTACGCTGATCAAAGATGGTGATCTCCTGGAGGACCCCGCCGGTGCCGCCGAAGACCGGTCGGTTCAGCGGGTTGACGATCCGGTTGTATTGACCGTTTAGGCTGAAAGTGGGATCGAACTTCGCCTGCTCGATGATGATGTCGCTGAGGCGGCTCTCCTTCGTTTGACGGCTGATCGTGATATCCAAGTTATTTTGCAGCGCACGCAGCGCGGCGTCAGCCAGTGAAATAGCTTCTTGCCGTTGCGTCGTGGCTGCCGGTTGCGGCATATCGCTCCAGGCGTCTAAGGGTAGGAACGTCCAACAAGAGAGGATGGTGCCAACCAGCAGTGCGACACGATGCGTGTTCATAAAGCCCCCCTTGATCAGGATTCGAGAAAAGCCCATACTATAAAGCGTCATGGAGCAAGTGTCACGGCGAATCCGTCTCACGGAGGCCGGTGACAAAGGGCGCATACGGGGAATATACGATGGAGATGCGAACGTGGCTGCTGGCGGTCGCGCTGATGGCATGCCCGCTCCTTGCGGAGGCGCAAACGGTATCGGGGGTACGTTCCTTCGATGGTGGCGTGGGCGTGCTGTTTTCCCTGACCGGGCCGGGGAGTTTGTATCTGGATAATCAAGGGACCCAGGGCTATCTCTACAATCCAGGGAACAACTTTCAATCCTTCAGCTTCCGCAATCCCACGACCGGTCAGGCCTGGAGCGGCGCCGTCACAACCTTGGGCCCGCAGCTCTCCATCGGACTGATTCAGGGGGCGAACCAGGTGGGGGCGCCGATCGTGCTGCCTGGGCCTCCGCGGCAACCTCCGCCGCTTCTACCGATTCAGTCCACCCTGCTCGACGTGATTCCGTAATGTCCGGCCACGGCTTATCGCCCCTCGCTTCGTGCCGCTAGCCTTTCTTAGTTGGCCAATCCCCAAGTCAGCGCCAAGACATACCGAGTTGCAGCGCGGAGCAAGTCGGGCTGAATCGTGTCCACCGTGTCAGACGGTTGATGGAAGTGTGGGTGGAGTCCGCCGGTGACGACGGTGACCGTGGGGATACCGGCTTCTTTGAACGGCACATGATCACCTCCCGGAAAGAACCCGAACAGATCCACCTTGTCGGCCAATCCCGCCGCCTGGCCGGCCCTAGCCGCGACCGACTTGTCAAGCCCGGTGATGCCTACGGTAAGCCGGCCGTTGCCGATGCCGGCGTGATCGACGTTGATCATGGCGACGGTGCGCTGCAGGGGGAAGACCGGCCGGCCGACGTACAGCTTGGATCCGAGCAGCCCCTGTTCTTCGCCGCTGAACGAGGCGAACAGGATCGAGCGCTTGGGGTGCAATCCCGATTGGGTAAGAACCCGCGCGACTTCCAGCAACACCGCGGTGCCAGACGCGTTGTCATCTGCGCCGGCGAACAACAGTCCGGCCTGTCGGCCGAAGTGGTCGCGATGCGCGCCAAGAATGACGACTTCGTCTTTGAGGGCGGGGTCGTAGCCGGCCAGCAGGAACAGAAAATTGTAGAGCGTGCCTGGCGCCCGCCGGCTGATCCACTTCATGCGGACCAGTGCGCGTGTCGCGAACGACCGGGGTGTCGGATCGCGGTTCAACGCTTCCTGCAGCTCGCGCAGCGTCTTGCCGTTTGGTCCCTGACCGACGACCAGCCGTTCCGCTACCTCCGTGCCGATCCACGCGCCGGGCAACGCCTGTTCTCCCTCGGTTGCTCCGTAAGAGGCGCTGGGCCTTCCCGAGAGGCCGCGTCGTGCTTCATAGGCGCTCAGAATTGGGCCTGTCGCTGTGAGGTAAGCGATCGCGCCTTTCTGCCGTGCGGTCCGTTCCTTCTCGGCATGTGTCACCGGGTGGGGGTAATGTTCCGGTTTCCCGCGCAAGAACAGGACGATCTTCTTGCTGACGTCCAGCTCGGCGTAGTCGTCGTACCCGTGATCTGGGTCGGAAATGCCGTAGCCGACGAACACAAGCGGAGCGGCGGCGTCGATGGATGGGGAATCCAGCACGGGGAGATAGTCCGGGCCGGGGCGGAGTGGAAGGGTCTGATCGCCGAGCGAAAACTGGAGCAGCGGGCTGTCTTCAATCTGCGTCACCATGACCGGTCGGGTCATAGTTGGGGCGGGCTCGGCGGGTTGTGTTGCCGTGGGGGTTGCGCGTGGCGGCTCGAGACCCATCGCCTGGAATTGGTTTGCCAGGTACAGACCGGACAGGAAGTCTTCGGGCGAGCCGGTCTGCCGGCCGTTGAACTCTTCGCTGCTGAGCTTGGCGACATCAGCCAGAAGGCGTTCACTCGAAACAAGATCGAGCGCTTTGATGAGTGCGCGGGTGTCGGCCTCGGCTCCAGCCGGCGCGACGTCCAGGCTGGCCGCTAGCAGCCACAGGGTGGCAAGGCCGATGGGCATGACCGTCATCCTTTTATTGCCCCTGTTGCGGAGTTTCACGCCGGCAGGGTACCATGCCGGACGCGAACTTCCAAGGTGATCCAATGGCGGCGGAGTGACGGCCAAGATCTTCCGGACAAAATTCGACTGTGCTGGAGCATATGCAAGGCGAGCGACCGGGTCAGATCCCGGCGGCTGCCGCCAGCAGGATTGCCGTGAGCGGCAGGCCGACCGTCTCCACTTGGCACGGATTCACCTGCTCCAGGCCGGGCCCGAGTGAGGGGGAGTAGTGGCTGTTGCTAGAACACCGTCAGAGGCTGAGCGATGAGCGAGCCAGGGCAAGGCTTGTACGACCATCTTTATGAGCGGTACGTCCAGAAGCGCGATACGCAACAGGGGTATGAGTTTCAGCAGGCGCCGCTCGGCAATGTGCCGCCGCCCACCGTCAGCTTCAAAGAGCGGCTCAGGTGGTGGACGTGGGATCGTTGGAAACGGCTGCGACGGGTCCGAGAAGAACGAGATCGGCTGCAGCAGGAGATTCTTCAGATCAAGCAGTCGTCGCGACGGGCGGTGCCCGGGGCGGAAGGCGAGAAGGGGGAGATCCGTTCGGATGGCTCGTCGTGAGGAACTCAAAATCTTTCGTCGTATCGAGAGAGAAGCGTCCTACAGCCGCCGGGGACAGAGCATCCTGATACGGAGGTAGGGGACATCACGGTCGGGGTGCAGCCATGACCGTCTCTTGGATGATGACCTTGCATGGGGGAGGCGTGCCCCATGCCGCTCGCGGCGGCTATCAGGGGGGAGCCTCAAGGGAAGGGTGGAGAATCTCAAGCAATAGACCGAGACCGGGCTTTTCAAACTTTGGTTTGATCAACAGGTGAGGGGGTGGTGGATTGGGCTCAGCAGTCCCTAGGAGGGATCCGGGTGATGGGCGGCAGGGAGAGTGTGTTCGGCCGCGTACCACTGTCAAGCTCAAGCCACTGTCCTGGCATACCTTGGGGGCCAGCGGAATGCGATGTGGACTTCCTCGAAACGTGAGAGGGAAACGGGGTGCGTGGTTGAGGACCAGCTCCTGGGGTGGGATGGGCGGAGCTGGTGGCGTGTGGCGATTCGATCATGCAGTCGACAATTTTCATGTGGGTCTCGCTGTTCCCCACTAGCCGCCTATGGAAGCCTGAAGTCACCAATCACCTCCGGCTTGCTTTTGCGCATCCTGTGCAGTAGAGTGAAGTCGCTCGACTGCCATGTGGCCCGGCAGCAGAGCGGGAGAGGAAGAGGGCCTGAATCGATGTTGTTTTGGTAGTGTCCGGGATCTGATTGGAAGCCAGACCTAAGTCGCCGCAGTGGTCGCGTCTTCGGGCCGTTCCTTCCTTCGTTCGTTCTCGCATCCAAGACAATATCAACTTTTGCAAAGGAGGAACCCGATGGGTTCGAAGATCTATGTTGGGGGGTTGCCGTATTCCACGACCGAGCAGCAGTTGAGCGAGCTGTTCGCTGCGCACGGGAATGTGCAATCGGCGCGGATCATCACCGATAAATTTACCGGTCAGTCGCGGGGCTTCGGCTTCGTGGAGATGGCCACGGACGAAGAAGCCAAGGCCGCGATCGCTGCTCTGCACGGGACCCAACTAGGCGGCCGCACCCTGACCGTCAACGAAGCGCGTCCCCAGGAACCGCGTTCGGGCGGTGGCCGAATGGGCGCGAACGCCGGCGGCAGACGCTGATCGAAACGGGTCTTGCAGCCTTAGGGGGTCGCCTTCCGCATGGAGGGCGGCCCCTTTTTCTTTCTCTTTCGCGCGTGCCACCGGAGGAGAGGAGCTGACATTCATCCATGGCGCGCATCAGCGCGTGCCGGACCGGAAAAGGCGCTGGTCGTAGGAGGGCCGAGCAGAGCAAGCGGGTGGAGGCGTCGGCGGTGAAGGGATTCGGCCCGTACAGTCTGCGGACCAGGGGGGCGAGAGAAGCTACGTGCCGACTGACGTGAAGCCTGGCATGTGGTTGCAGTCCGCTGACAGCTGGCTGGTGAAGGTGTTGGAGGTGAAGGAGAAGACCGTCGTGCTCAATCTGAACCACCCGCTTGCCAGCGAACATCTCGTCTACGACGTCACCGTGCTCAACGTGGAGAAACCGGCGTCTGAAGGACAAGGTGAAAAGGCTTAAAGCCCCAGCCAATCACTCAGTCCTGATCCTGTGCGACTGGTTAGACACGTGCCTGAACGAGATCCTGCCAGTTCGTCGTGTAGGCGGGCGAGCGGTACGCGAACTTTGCGTGCCAGGCTTGAGCTAGTCCCACAGCGGCATAACGGATCGTCCCTGCGCCCATCCGTTGATTCAGCCGATCCAGGGTCTGCATGAGGCGGCAGGATCTCTCGCGATCGGTTGGATCAAACAGGTCGAGCTGTCGTCGATCCGCAGGTGTCAACTCTGTCAGCACCACGCCCGCTTTTTTGTACCGGCATCCGGCCGTGAATGCGCGCTCGACTCCGTACAGGGCGCAACGAATGAGATCGCCGGTATCCTCGGTGGGAACGGGCAGGTCAAGAAACACGGACTGCGAGTTGCGCGAGTCGTTCGTGGGCCGGGTCGTCGTCAGGAACACCCACAGCCCTCCGGCGAGCAAGCGTTCCCGGCGCAACTTTTCTCCGGCCCGCGCCGTGTAAGCCGCGACGGCCTCGCGGAGTTCTTCCAAAGATTCGACAGGACGCCCGAACATACGGGAGACGGTGATGCTCTGTTTGGGCGGAGGAACGCTTTCCATCGAAAAACAGGCTAGCCCACGCAACTCCTGCACGATCCTGAACCCGATGACGCCCAGATGGGTTCCAATCCACCGTTCGTCTGCGTCGCGTAGCTGCAGAGCCGTACAAATGCCATGCGACTCCAGCAGGCGAGCCCTGCGCTCTCCCAGTCCCCAAATGTCGCGGACTGCCGTGGCAGCGAGAACGTGCTCGCGATTCGGCGCGTCGATAAGGTCCAGCACTCCGGCGCCTTCAGTGGCTCGTTTCGCAAACCGATTGGCTAGCTTGGCCAACGTTTTCGTTTCTGCGATGCCGACCGAGACCGGCAGGCCCGTCCATTGCTTCACGGTCATGAGAATCCGGCGGCCGTACTCGGTCCGGTTAATCTGGGAGAGGCCGGAAAGATTCAGGAACGCTTCGTCGATCGAATAGACCTCCACCTCCGGGCTGAATTGTTCCAACGTGTCCATCACCCGTCGGGACATATCTCCATACAAGGCGTAGTTGGAAGACAAGAGTTTCACCCCGTGAGTTCGAAGTAGCGCACGGATCTGATAGACCGGAACGCCGACCGTGATGCCCAAGGCCTTCGCTTCGTCGGACCGGGAGACGACGCATCCGTCATTGTTCGACAGCACCACGACGGGTCGGCCTTCGAGCGACGGGTCGAAGACGCGTTCGCACGAGACGTAGAAGGTATTGCAGTCGACCAAGGCGAAGACTTGGTGCATCGCGGATCAGACCTTGTGGATGACGTAGGTCACCACGCCCCAGATCTCGAAATTCTGATTCTCGCGCGGTCGGATCGGGGAATAGCGTCGATTGCCCGGCGTCAGGACCGGTTGGCCGTCAATCCGCTCCAGGCGTTTCACCGTCAGCTCTCCGTCGAGTACCGCGATCACGACATGGCCCTCGGTCGGCGTCAGCGCCCGATCCACGATCAAGAGATCGCCCGGATGGATGCCGGCGTCGATCATTGAATCCCCGGTCGCACGGACAAAGAACGTCGCGGCGGGGTGCGTAATCAGATGCCGATTGAGATCGAGCGTTCCCTCAACGTAATCGTCGGCTGGCGAAGGGAATCCTGCGGACACTGCGGCAACGAACAACGGTCGTTCGCAGGCAAGGGATCGGTCTGGCTCAGACATATCCATGGCAGCAACCTCCGGCGGCATGATGCGGCGGGTTGACCTCCGACTTGAAGATGGTAATCGGAACGGCGAGCGGGTGCAACGGGCGCTGTCGCGCCTTGCAGAGATGAAACGCGGTACCCTATAGTGACCAGGTGGTGCGCAGGTGACGAGACGGATGTTGACAGCCTTGCGCGGCGGGCATTGGCCGTCGCTGATCGGGGCTTGGCTCCACTTCGAGGTCAGCTTTATGACCTGGCTCCTGATCGGTGCGCTCGGGGTGTCGATCGCGGAGGAGTTCGCGCTGTCACCGGCGCAGAAAGGGCTGCTCGTGGCGGTTCCCCTGCTTGGCGGCGCACTGCTTCGAGTGGCAGTGGGCTTCTTCAGCGATCGTTTCGGCGCAAAGCGGACCGGTCTTGCGCTACTGACCGGCGAGTTAATTGCGGTGATGGTGGGCTGGTTGGGGGCGTCCGGCTATGGACAGATCCTGGCTGTGGGGTTGCTCTTGGGCGCTGCCGGAGCCAGCTTCGCGGTGGCCTTGCCCATTGCCAGTCGCGCTTATCCGCCTGCGCATCAGGGGCTGGCGATGGGCGTGGCGGCCTCCGCCAACAGCGGAACCGTGCTGGCCATGCTGTTTGCACCCAGACTGGCCGAACTCGTCGGCTGGCGCGGTGTATTCGGGGCGATGATCGTACCCATTCTGCTTGCGCTGATCCTGTTTGCGGCGCTGGTGCGCAGCGACACTGTGACCCTCTCGCGGGTCGAGTGCCGAGGAGACTGCTGGGCGCCGATGAGGGAACTGCTCCGGCGACCGTCGATCTACTGGCTGTGCTTCGTCTACTCTGTGACATTCGGTGGATTTGTGGGATTCTGCAGCGTGCTGCCCATTTTCTTGCATGACCAATATGGGTTGAGCCCTGTGGCGGCCGGTTCGGCGACGGCCCTGTGTGGGCTGGTCGGGAGCGCGATCCGACCGTTCGGCGGGTATGTGGCGGATCGCAAAGGAGGGCTCGGAGTCCTGTGCGTAACGTTTCTGCTGATCGCCGGGTTCGTCGTCGCTGTCGGGGCACTTCCGGCTTTGCCGTGGGCCCTGCCGCTCTCTATTCTCGCTGTGGCCGGTATGGGATTTGGGAACGGTGTCGTCTTTCAGGTCGTTTCGGATCGGTTTTCCAAACAGATCGGCATGGCTACCGGATTGATCGGGGCAGCCGGTGGCTTGGGCGGCTTTCTCTTGCCGGTCTGGCTGGGGGTCTTGAAGGAGGCGACAGGCTCTTTTCAACTCGGGCTATGGCTCTTTGCGGTTCTGGCTGGGGGAGCGGCGGCGAGCGTGGTGGGGATCCGGAAACGACAGCGGACGCCCGTCCAGCCGTAGGACGAGTCAGGCCGAGGTTCCATCGACGGAGGTCCCGTGAAGGGGCCCCGTCAAGAAGGTTACTTGGGAGCCGCATTTCTGGTAAGGTATGACCGCGGCGCACGATTTAGAACTCAAAATTCCGAATTAGGCTTCAGCGATGTTGTCTCCCTTCGATACCATCGAACAGGCGATCAAAGAGATCAAGAAGGGTCGCTTTGTCATTCTGGTCGACGACGAGGATCGGGAAAACGAAGGCGACCTCGTCATCGCAGCCGAAAAGGTGACGCCCCAGGCCATCAACTTCATGGCCAAGCACGCGCGCGGGCTGATCTGTCTCGCCTTGACGCCCGAGCGGGTCGAAGAACTCCAGCTTCCGCCTCAATCCCCCGAGAATACAGCGACCTTCGGTACGGCCTTTACCGTGTCGATCGATGCGCGACGGGATATTACGACCGGCATCTCGGCTGCCGACCGTGCGACCACCATTCATGTTGCGATCGATCCCAAGACCAAGCCGTCCGATCTAGCCAGGCCGGGTCACGTCTTTCCGCTGAAGGCGCAGAAGGGCGGCGTGCTCAAACGGGCTGGGCAGACGGAGGGCTCAGTCGATCTGGCGCGGCTTGCAGGACTGTATCCGGCTGCGGTGATCTGCGAAATTATGAACGAAGACGGCACCATGGCGCGGGTGCCGGAGCTGGCCAAGTTCGCCAAGATGCACAGGATCAAGATGGTGACGATCAAGGCGCTGATCGAATACCGCATGCGCCGCGAAACGTTCGTGAAGCGAGTCGCCAGCGCGCGGTTGCCGACGGTCTTCGGGGAGTTCGAGGCGGTTGCGTTCGAAAACGAAATCGACGGCGGGAACCATATCGCGCTCGTCAAGGGGCGGGTGGACGACGGGGCGCCGACGTTGGTTCGGGTTCACTCCGGATGTTTGACCGCGGACGTGTTCGGCTCACTGCGCTGCGATTGCCGCGACCAGCTTCATCGGGCGATGGAAATCATCGAGAAAGAAGGACGCGGCGTGCTGCTCTATCTGAATCAGGAAGGGCGCGGCATCGGACTTCTCAACAAGATTAGGGCCTATCATCTGCAGGACCAGGGAAGCGACACCGTTGAAGCCAACCTCAAGCTCGGGTTCAAAGCCGATCTACGCGACTACGGCATCGGTGCCCAGATTCTCGTCAACCTAGGCCTTCGGCAGATCCGGCTCATCACGAACAATCCGCGCAAGATCGTCGGCATCGAGGGCTACGGCCTCCGCGTGGTCGAGCGGGTGCCGATCGAAATCCCGCCGCGCGCGCATAATGAACGGTACCTGCGCACCAAGAAGGCCAAGCTCGGGCACATCTTAAAGAAAGTCTAAACGACTCGAGGCGAACGGCTGGAGGCTCTGGGAAAGGACAACGCGGGGGCTCATTCACCAGACCTATCGCCCATCGTTTGTGTTCATGACCCGTTGATATGAAACGACGTGAAGGCTCGCACAATGCAACCGGACTGCGCTTCGCGATCGTGGTCAGCAAGTTCAACAGATTCGTGACCAGCCAGTTGCTGACGTCCTGCGTGCAGGCACTGACGAAAGCGGGGGTGAAAGAAGACGCGATCGAGGTGGTGCGGGTGCCAGGGGCATTCGAAATTCCCTTGGTCGCTCGTACCTTGGCGAAGTCCGGTCGGTTTGATGCGGTGATTTGCCTCGGCGCCGTCATCCGAGGCGACACGCCTCATTTCGACTACATCAGCGCGGAAACCAGCCGGGGGATCATGCAAGCCAGTCTTGATACCGACGTGCCGGTGGTGTTCGGCGTGCTGACGACAAATACGGTGGCGCAGGCGATCGAGCGAGCCGATCCGGATAAGCACAACCGCGGGGCGGAAGCTGCGAGGACGGCCATTGAAATGGCAACGGTGATGCGACAACTCAAAGGCGACGGCCGGCCAGCGGGCGGGGGAGCGTCGGGCGTGCGCGTGGGTTCGCGCCGCCGAGGCGATTGATCGAAGCTATGGGGGCCAGACGCAAGGCCCGCGAGCGGGCCATCCAAGTGCTGTATCAGTACGACATTCACGGCAAGGGCGGTGAGTGGCTGGACGAATTCTGGAAGTCCTATCCGGAAAAGGAAGACGTCCGGGCGTTCGCTGAGCGGCTGATCGAAGGCGTGTTGAGTCATCGGGAAGAGCTGGACGCCCTCATCGGGGCGTACGCTGCCAACTGGAAGGTCAGCCGGATGCCGATCGTGGATCGGAATATTCTGAGGACCGGCCTCTTCGAGCTGCTCTGGTTGCCCGAGGTGCCGGCCAAGGTTACCATCAACGAAGCGATCGAATTGGCCAAGAGCTTCGGCGACGAGGAAGCCTCAAAATTCGTCAATGGCGTGCTGGATCAAGTCCTGAACAAGGAGCCACGTCTCGAAGCCAAGCGGACGGAAGTGGCGGCCGCGGGCGTGAAGCGTGAAGCATGAAGCGTATCGTGCAAGAATGTCCCTCCAAGTCCGAGCGAACCACTCGTCACGAGAGATGCGCCACGGGTAAAAGATGATTGACCGCTACACCTTACCGCGCATGAAGGCTGTCTGGGATCTCGCGCACAAATACGAGATCTGGTTGGAGGTCGAACTGCAGGCGTGCGAAGCGCTGGAACGCGCCGGCCGGGTGCCGCGTGGCACCGCCGCCCGCATCCGACGCGCCGTGCGGATTGATCCGGAACGAATTGCGGAGATCGAAAAGATCACGAAACACGACGTCATCGCTTTTTTGGAATCGCTTGCGGCTTCCGTGGGTCCAGAAGTTCGGTTTCTCCACATGGGCCTGACCTCATCCGACATCGTGGACACCTCCCTGGCCGTTCAGATGGCCGAGGCGCTGGACATCATTTTGGAGGATCTGGACGCGTTGCTTGACGTGTTGAAGAAACGGGCGTTAGAGCATCGCGACACGATCATGATCGGGCGTTCGCATGGTGTCCATGGCGAACCGATTTCTTTCGGTTTCAAACTCACTATCTGGTATCAGGAAGTCTGCCGCCATCGCGATCGCTTGCGGACGGTCCGTGAGGACATTGCGGTCGGGAAACTGTCCGGCGCGATGGGGACCTTTGCCCATCTCGGGCCGGCGGTGGAGGAGTTCGTCTGCAAGCGGCTCGGGCTCAAGCCTGACCCGGTGTCCAACCAGGTGGTCCAGCGGGACCGGCACGCGGCCTATGTGTCGGCGCTGGCGCTGCTCGCGGCGAGCATCGAGAAGTTCGCGACGGAGATCCGCCATCTGCAACGGACCGAAGTGCTGGAAGCCGAGGAGTTGTTCTCGGAGGGACAGAAAGGATCCTCAGCCATGCCGCACAAGCGCAACCCGATTGTATCAGAGAATCTCTGCGGCTTGGCGCGCGTGATTCGGGCCAACAGCCTGGCGGCGATGGAGAACGTGGCGCTCTGGCATGAGCGGGATATCAGCCACTCGTCGGTCGAACGGGTCATTCTGCCGGACAGCACGATCCTCATGGACTATATGCTGGTCCGGTTCACAGATCTCATCAAGAATCTGCTCGTCTATCCGGATCGCATGCGGCGGAATCTCGATCTGACCGGCGGATTGGTCTATTCACAGCGGCTGCTGTTGGCGCTCGTGGACAAGGGCGCGCAGCGGCAGGACGCCTATGAAGCGGTGCAACGGAATGCGATGGAAGGTTGGAAAGACGGCACCGACTTCCAGGACCTGGTCAGCAAGGATCCGTTCATTACGAAGTACCTTAGCCAGGCGGAGATTAAGGCCTGTTTTGATCCCAGGTATTATCTGCGGCATCTGGATACGGTGTATCGACGGGTGTTTGGACGGGCATCGATGCGGCGGCCCCGTCGGAGCACACGGCGCGCATAGGTGGGAAGGACATGGTCACCAAAGGTGAATTGATCTACGAAGGGAAAGCCAAGAAGTTGTTTGCGACGGATCACCCAGATCGGGTGATCCAGTACTTCACGGATGACGCCACGGCCTTCAACGCGCAGAAGCGCGGCACGATCGTCGAGAAGGGTGTGGTCAACAACAAGGTTTCGGAGCGGCTGTTCCGGTTGTTGGAGGAGAACGGTGTGCCGACGCACTTCATCGAGCGGCTCAGCGACCGCGAGATGCTGATCAAGCGGGTGATGATTGTGCCGATCGAGGTAGTGGTACGAAACATCGTTGCCGGCAGCCTGGCGAAACGGCTCGGGCTGAAAGAAGGGGACACCATCGACCCACCGCTCGTCGAGTTCTATTACAAGAACGATGCGCTGGGTGATCCGCTGATTACCGACGATCACGTGCGGTTGCTGAAGTTGGCGACGCCGGCGGTGGTGCGGGATCTCAAGGACCTGGCGCTCAAGGCCAATCGCATTTTGATGCCGTTTCTCAAAGAACGAAAGATGCTGCTGGTGGACTTCAAGCTGGAGTTTGGCGTGTACCACAATAAGCTGATCCTGGCTGACGAGATTTCGCCGGATACCTGCCGATTCTGGGACATGGTCACAGGAGAGTCGATGGACAAGGATCGCTTCAGGAAGGATTTGGGAAAGATTGAGGAGGCATATCAGGAGGTGCTCCGCCGCGTGTGCGGAATAGAAGCGGGGTGAGAGGGGTGTTGCGTTTCGTTCGTTGCCCTGTTAAGCCGTGGATTCAGAAGCCACATAAACCAGGTCAACCAAACAAACCAGAAACAACAGCAAGACCATGAAGGCCAAAATCCACGTCACGCTCAAACCGGGCATTCTCGATCCGCAGGGGAAGGCGATCGAGCACGCGTTGGAGACCTTGGGCTTCAAGTCGGCGAGCAACGTGCGGGTCGGAAAATACTTGGAGCTGGACCTGAATGAGAAAGATCAGGCCAAGGCCGAGGCTGACGTGAAGGCCATGTGTGAGAAGCTGTTGGCGAACACCGTCATCGAAACGTACCGTTATGAACTCAGCGACCAGTGAGACACGCTGAGTTCGAGTTCTGAGTTCTAAGTCCTGAGTTCTCCGTTGTGCGCGATTTATGCTCTTATGAATATCGGCGTTGTCGTCTTCCCCGGCTCTAACTGCGATCACGATTGTGCGTATGTCCTTGGCGACGTGTTGGGACAGTCCGTCACGATGGTGTGGCATAAGGAGACCTCGTTGGCCGGCCTCGATGTGGTGATTCTGCCCGGCGGATTTTCGTACGGGGACTACCTGCGGACAGGTGCCATCGCCCGCTTCTCGCCCGTGATGGGAGCGGTAAAGGCCTTCGCCAAGTGCGGTGGGTTGGTGCTCGGTATCTGCAATGGGTTTCAAATCTTGCTGGAGGCTGGATTGTTGCCTGGCGCGATGTTGCGGAATACCTCGCTCAACTTCATTTGCAAGGACGTCTATGTCCGTGTCGAGAACGCCGCTACGCCCTTTACCGGCCGCTGCGAGCCCGGCCAGGTTTTGAAAATCCCCATCGCCCACGCTGACGGCAATTACTATACCGATCCCGTCACGCTTGCCGCCTTACAGGCTAACGCGCAGATTGTCTTTCGCTACTGCACACCGGACGGCAAGGTGACGTCTGAGGCGAACCCCAATGGCTCGCTCGACAATATCGCTGGCATCCGCAACCCCGACGGCAATGTGTTAGGGATGATGCCGCACCCGGAACGCTGCGCGGAAGCGGCGCTCGGTAACGAGGATGGCCGGCTGATTTTCCTGTCGATGCTGGATGCGTTGAAGAGACAGAAGTCACAGCCGATTGCCCATGAGGCTGCTACGTGATTGCGAAGGACTGGCGATTCGGCTAACCGATGAGCGATTAGCTCATATTCTAGACCATCCAGAATGAAGGGACTTCGACGCAGCAATCGGAAAAACGCGGCCCATCGCAAGAAGTTATGTAATCTCTCGGCGGTCGCCATGCTCGGCTCTGGTGTCGCTTCTACCTGAAGATTCTCTTGGATGAAAAGCGTTCCGCTGCTGCTCTTTTATCTTTCGCAGTTCCGATCAGCGGGATATGCTCTCGAGCCACATCCTTATTCTTGGTCAGTACGGGATCAAAGGTTCAGTGCTTCGGAAGCGTGCGTGAGACACCATGACACCTCGATTGCAGCCCATCACCAAATCCCTTATCGCACAGCATAATCTCACCGACGACGAATACAAGAAGATCGTCGAGATTTTGGGGCGAGAGCCGAACCTGACCGAGTTGGGGATGTTTTCGGTCATGTGGTCGGAGCATTGCTCTTATAAGAGTTCCCGCGTCCATCTAAAGCGGCTGCCGACGACCGGGCCGCGCGTGGTCCAGGGACCCGGCGAGAATGCGGGAGCGGTGGATATCGGAGACGGGCTGTGTGCCGTGTTCAAGATGGAGTCGCACAACCATCCCTCGTTCATCGAACCGTACCAGGGCGCGGCGACCGGGGTGGGCGGAATTCTGCGCGACATCTTCACAATGGGCGCGCGGCCGATCGCGCTCTTGGACGCGCTGCGGTTCGGCTCGCTGGACAATCCCCAAAACCGGCATCTGTTCCGAGGCGTCGTGGCTGGGATCAGTTTCTACGGGAATTGCGTGGGAGTGCCTACCGTCGGTGGCGAGGTCGTCTTTAACGACATCTATTCGCTGAATCCGCTAGTGAACGTCTTCTGTCTCGGCATTGCGAAGAAGGACAAGCTCTTCAAGGGCAAGGCAGCCGGCATTGGCAACCCCGTGATCTATGTCGGCTCGAAGACCGGGCGCGACGGCATCCACGGAGCGACAATGGCATCCGACGCTTTCGGTGCGGAATCCGAATCCAAGCGGCCGACGGTGCAGGTGGGTGATCCCTTTACGGAGAAACTACTTATGGAAGCGTGTCTGGAGCTCATGGCCGACGATCTGCTGGTCGGTATTCAGGACATGGGGGCGGCGGGACTGACCAGCTCTTCGTGCGAAATGGCGTCGCGCGCGGGAACCGGCATCGAGTTGGATCTCAGCCGGGTGCCGCGCCGTGAACCGAGCATGACCGCCTATGAGATCATGCTCTCCGAGTCGCAGGAGCGCATGCTGATGGTGGCGAAGGCCGGCAAGGAAGATGAGATCGTCCGGATTTGTCGCAAGTGGGACCTGGAGGTGGCCGTGGTCGGCCGGGTGACGGACGACGGCCTGTTGCGTGTCAAAGAAAACGGACAGGTGGTGGCCGAAATTCCGGCCAAGGCGCTTGCGGACGAGGGGCCGCGGTACGAGCGGCCGAGCGCGCCGCCGTCCTATCAGGACTGGCTCCAGGCGCTCAACTACGATGCGCTGCCCGAGGTGAAGGATCCGCAGGGTACGCTGCTGGCTTTGCTGGAGTCGCCGACCATCGCGAGCAAACGCTGGGTATACGAGCAATACGATCACATGGTGGGGACGAACACGACGGTCCGTCCCGGGTCGGATGCGGCGGTGCTCCGCATCAAGGGGACGAACAAGGCGCTGGCGGTGACGACGGACTGCAACAGCCGGTACTGCCTGCTGAATCCATATGAGGGCGCCAAGATCGCGGTGGCGGAGGCAGCGCGCAATCTCGTCTGCTCCGGCGCCGAGCCGATCGGACTCACCGATTGCCTGAACTTCGGCAATCCCGAACGGCCGGACATCATGTGGCAGTTCGTCCTCTCGATCGAAGGGCTGAAAGATGCCTGCGAGGCGCTCGGCATTCCTGTCGTGAGCGGCAACGTGAGTTTTTACAACGAGACGAACGGTCTTTCAATCTATCCCACGCCGGTCGTGGGCATGGTGGGCTTGATTGAGCCGGCCGATCGGGTGATGACGCAGTGGTTCAAGGAAGCCGGCGACGACATTGTGTTGCTCGGCGTGACGAACGACGAGTTGGGTGGAACCGAATACTTGCGCGTGGTTCACTCGCGAGAACAGGGTTCCCCACCGCTACTGAACTTGGAGGCTGCACGCGCCCTGCATGCCTGCGTGCTGCGGCTGATTCGGGAAGGCCTCGTGCGATCGGCGCATGACTGCTCCGACGGCGGGCTGGCGGTCGCGCTGGCCGAATGCACGATGTCCTCACACGCCCGCCGCTTGGGCGCTGTGGTAAGATTGAATGCTCGCAGGCTTCGTCTGGACTCGCTGTTGTTCGGGGAGAGCCAGTCGCGGGTGGTGCTGTCGGTCAGCCCCGACCATCGGGATACGGTCTTGCGTGTCGCCTCGGAATCCAAGGTGCCGGCCGAACTGATTGGAACGGTCGGCGGGGATCGGTTGGTGATCGAGGTGACGGCAGAAGGCGGGCGGTCTGGCTGCCGGATCGATGTGCCGGTCGAGACGCTCTATGATCGCTGGACAAACAGTTTGGAGAGGGCATTAGGCAAGGGGCAATAGGCGAGAGGGCGAATCCGTATTCGCCTATCCTCCATCGCTCATCGCGGATAGCCTTATGCAATTGATCGCTCCCGACAAGTTCCATGACGAATGCGCCGTCTTCGGCATCTACGGCCACAAGGAAGCGTCCAACCTCACCTACCTCGGCTTGTATGCGCTTCAACACCGCGGGCAGGAGGCATCCGGAATCGTATCCGGCGATGGGAACCATTTTTACGTCGAAAAGGGCATGGGGCTGGTCGCGGACATCTATACCAAGTCCGTCCTCAAGCGTTTGCCCGGGCACATGGCCATCGGCCACAACCGGTATTCGACCGCCGGCGGGAGCGATTTCAAGAATGTCCAGCCGCTGATCGTGAATTTTGCCTTCGGCAATCTGGCACTCGCTCATAACGGCAACCTGATCAATGCCACCGTGTTGCGGCACGAACTGGAAGCCTACGGGGCGATTTTCCAATCCACGTCGGACAGTGAGGTCATCATCCATCTGATCGCTCACTCGCGGGCGGATACGTTGCTCGCGCGGGTCATCGACGCGTTGAGCCAGGTGCGCGGGGCGTTTTCCGTCGTGTTGTTGACGGACGATGGTGTGATCGCCGCGCGCGATCCCTACGGATTCCGACCGTTATGCTTGGGGCGTCTGCGCGACAGTTGGTTGGTGGCGTCGGAGACCTGTGCCTTTGATCTGCTTGGAGCCGACTCTGTGCGGGAGATCGAGCCGGGAGAATTGATCGTTTTAGATGAAAAAGGCATGACCAGTTACAAGCCATTCCCGTCGACCAAGCCGGCCATGTGCGTCTTCGAGTATGTTTACTTCGCGAGGCCGGACAGCCGGATCTTCGGTGCGAATGCGGTCTACGCGACGAGAAAGGCGTTGGGCCGGCAGTTGGCGCAGGAGGCCTGGGTGGAAGCCGATGTGGTGATCCCCGTGCCGGACTCCGGCGTGCCGGCGGCGTTAGGCTATGCGGAAAGGTCTGGCATTCCGTTCGAGAACGGCTTGATCCGCAATCACTACGTGGGCCGGACGTTCATCGAGCCGGAGCAGTCGATCCGGCACTTCGGCGTGAAGATCAAGCTGAACGCGGTTCCTGAGGTGCTGTCGGGCAAGCGGGTCGTAGTGGTGGACGATTCATTGGTCCGTGGCACTACCAGCCGGAAGATTGTGAAGATGATCCGCAACGCCGGCGCGAAGGAAGTGCACATGCGGATCAGCTCCCCGCCGATCATCTCCCCCTGCTTCTACGGGATCGATACTCCGACGAAAAAGGAACTCATCGCATCCAGCCATACGATTCAGGAAATCCGCAAGTACATCACTGCTGACAGCCTGGCCTATCTTAGTTTGGATGGCATGCTGAAGGCGGTCCCTGGCGCGCCGCAGCAGTACTGCACCGCCTGTTTTACCGAACGCTATCCCATTTCCTTCACCCGCGCGGAAGAGCTGCAGCTCGGGCTCTTCGACCCCTTGCGCTGAGAGACCGTCAAGTGTCACTGGTGAATTGTTAACCGTGAGCATCGAGTCGCTCAAGCTCCCGCGCTTGACGATTGGTGGACGACGGTCGATGCTCTTGTCTGCCTGTTGCCCCTGAAAAAATTCGCATGCTAGGATAAGTGCGAAATGAGGAGAGGAATGCTGAGTGATCCGCTTAGATTAGAACTCCTCAGAGCTCTCGATGGAGGCCGCCATGAATCGACAACTGACTGCTCTTCTGGTCGTAGTGGTTTGCATGGTTGTGGCGGAGCTGGCGGTGGCTGCCGGGTTTTTCAAGATCGGGGAGAAAGCTCCGCCCTTTACGCTAACCTCGCTTACCGGTGAAACCGTTTCGCTGGAGAGCCTGAAGGGCAAGGTCGTCGTGCTAGGACTTTTCCATATCTGCGAGCCTTGCATGATTCAAGGAACGAATCTGCAAAAAGTGTATGAGGCGATGAGGGGCAAGGACGTGGCGGTGATCGGCGTGAACTCTGCCGGCAACTCCAAGAAAGAGGTCAGTGAGTTCGTCGCTTCCTTTCCCGTCAAGGTCACCTATCCGTATCTGCTGGACCCCAAGAAGGTCACCGACAAACTGTACGGCGGAGGGAAGTTCATCCCAAACGTGTACGTGATCGACCAGCAAGGCGTCATACGATGGCAGCGGGTCGGCAACATGGATCTCGCAGGGGCGGAAGTGATCATTCAGGAAGTGGAGAAGCTGCTGGCGAGCGGAGGCAAATCACAAGGGACGTGATACGCGATGCTCGAGACGCGATGCGGCGAGGGGGTGCCTGGGTGCAAAGCGCTGCCCTGTTCCTGTAGAGCGCCCGACCTGTCATGTGTCGCGCGTCACGGGCCGCGGCTTCATGCGGATTAAAGATATGGACGAACTGGAAGCGGGGAAGCGGAAGTTTCTCGATCTCGTGAAGGAGATCGACGCCGCCGTGCAGGTAGTGATCCCTGTTGCGCCGTCAAACAGCATGTTTCTGATTTCCTTGACCAAGGGCCCCAATCGCAAATTCATCACCATTCCTGAAGACGATATCATTGATCTTCCCAACGACGCAGGCATTCTGGCGAAAGTGACGAAGGTGGTCACAGACGCCATGGCGGCGCTCTGAAACGGCACAACGAGCAGAGGCAGGCGGGGAGAAAGCATGACGGGGAACAAGAAGGGGGGCAAGCGATGACCGCGACTAGCCTTGTTCCTTGCGCCGATCTCGCCAGTTGCGCGGTTCTACCATGAGGCAGCTCTTCCCCGGCATCTGGCAGTGGTCCTGGTTCTCGCAGGAGAAGCAACTCGACTTCAACGGGCTGTTGCTGGCCGTGGGCGAACATCGGATTCTTGTCGATCCTCCTCCCATGGCGACAGACGATCTGGAACAGGTCAAACGTGGCGGGCCGATCGATTACATCATCGTCACCAATCGGGACCATGAGCGCGAAGCGGTGGCCTATCAGGCCGAGTTCAAGTGCCAGCTCTATGTGCCGGAAGCGGATGCGCCGCAGATGCCGCTCAAGCCCACCAAGACGTTCCGGGACGGCGAACTGCTGCCCGGCGGTATCTGGGTCGTGCATCTCAGAGATCAGAAATCGCCGGGAGAATGCGCGCTCTTTATTCCGCAGGGCAAGGGGATTCTCATTGTGGGAGATGCGTTGATCGGAAAACCGCCGGGCTCGCTCAGTATGCTCCCGGCGGACAAATATGTCGATGTCGCCAAAGCCAAGGAAGGTCTCCGCCGCTTGCTGCGCTACAATTTCGACGCGATTCTGGTCGGCGACGGCGCCTCCATTCTCGGAGGAGCCAAACCCGTCGTCGAGCGCGTCATACAGAACTGAGTCCGCCGCATGGGCAACGGGCTGTCCGAAGAGCTGAACCGCCAGGGCAACGAGTACTTTTCGCGCGGTCATTACACCGAGGCCTATCTCTGTTACGCGAAAGCGCTGGAGTGCGATCGTCTCACCGGCGACCATCGCGCACTGGTGGCTACGCTCGGCAATCTCGGCAACATCTGCGCTGTCAGCGGACGGCGCAAAGCGGCGCAGGCCTTTTATCAGGAGGTGCTCGAACTGCAAAAGATGCTCAGCGACGAACGGGGCATCGGAACGACGTTGGCTAATCTCGGGAACCTGTGCGCGGATGCGGGGGAATGGAACCGCGCTCGTGCCTACTACCTAGAAGCCTTGGATATCATGACGCGTGCGCACGATGAAGCCGGCAAGGCCGTGTTGTTTTCTGACCTCGGGCTGGTGGCCAAGGAGACGGGACAGTTTGAAGACGCGATCTGCTACTATGAGCAATCGCTGGTCTTGATGCGGCGTTTGGGCAATCAGGGCGGGGTCGCCGACGCGTGGCGAATGATGGGGTGGACCTACCTGGCTCAGAAACGCTATGACGAAGCCATCGCCTGCTGTCAAACCAGCCAGGCAATCGCTGAGCGGGCCGGAGATGAACTACGCACCGGCGGTGCCTACTACGTGCTGGCACAGTGTTATGAAGAGTTGGGTCGGCTGCAAGAGGCCGCTGACTTGCTGGAGCAGGTTGTCCGGATGGACCGGAAGCACCGTTTGCCGAAACTCGTGGAGAATGAGACACGCCTGGCGACCATCCGCACCCGCCTTGCCGGTGAAGTCCGATCCCACTCTGAACCGCGAGAGCTCTCCTCATGAACAGAGCGTCTTCGTCCACTCCGTCCTGGGAGCAGGTCCGCGCGTTACTGTGCCGGATCGCGCCGGAATTTTACGAATTGGAACCGGGCGGAGCGCTGGCCTTGGACCTGGGCAGCGAAGGGTGGATACTGGAGGTCACGCCGGACGGCTGGCTGATCTGCCAGAATGGCCTCGCGATGGAAGACATTCAGCGCCTGATGTCCGACGGCACGACGGAAGATCTCGGGACGGACGAGTTGGCGAAACAGGCCAAATACTATCTCCAGCCGGCCGTTGCCAAGTGCCGCGCGTTTCTCCTCGATGCCGGTTTCCACGAAAAAACCGAGATGACGACCCAGTACGTTGCTGTGACCTTCCACAAGATGGTGGACTTGCGAAAGCTGGACGACCTTAAGGAGATGGTCCTGTGGTGCCGCCGACAATTCGCGTGACCATGCCGCGTGAACGGTAATGCCCATCCGTTCCTTTGAAGACTTCCGTGAGGCGGTGTTCGCCTACCGTTTGCCGCGAATCATCCTCACTGCGCTGGATCTCGATCTCTTCACGGTCCTCGGCTCTCGCTCGTGGACGATTGCCGAACTGTCGAGGGAGGTGGGCGCGAGTCCGCGCGGGCTTGACATTCTCTGCCGTAGTCTGGCCGCTGCGGGTCTCCTCTACAAGCGGAACGGGGTCTACCGGAACAGTCGGTTGGCCGCCGACGTCCTCAATGCGAACAGCCTGCACTATCGCGGCGCGTATCTGCAACTGCTGCGGGAGCAGTGGAACGACTGGTCGCAATTGACGGCCTGCGTGAAGCGCGGCAAACCGGTGGCTCGTCAGGACCCTGATGACCCAGCATATCGCCGCCGCTTCACTTGGGCGATGCACCACCGGTCGATGGCGATTGCGCCCAAGGTTGCCGCGCAGGTGAATCTTCGAGACGCCCGGACGCTGTTGGATCTGGGGGGAGGGCCGGGCACCTATGCGCTGGCGTTCCTGGCCCGCAATCCGCGCTTACATGCGACGGTCTGTGACCGGGCACCGGCGTTGGGCGTGGCGCGGAAGATTGCAGCTTCCCATCGAGCAGGCGATCGGCTTTCCTATCTCCCCCTCGATTTCATGCGCGAGCCCGTACCTGGGTGCTATGATGTTATCTGGTGCTCCAATGTGCTGCACATTTACTCGCCAGAAGAGAACCGGGCGCTTTTTCGACGCCTGCTCCCGGCACTCGCTCCGGGAGGACGGCTGCTGATCCAGGATGCGTTTCTGCTGGATCGCGAAGGAATCTACCCGGTAGAGGCGAGTCTCTTCGCCGTGACCATGTTGCTGTGTACCGAAAGGGGCAATACGTATGCGATCGCGGAGACGAGCCGATGGTTGCGGGAAGCCGGCTACGTGCGGGTCAGACGTGTGAGAATGAAAAAGGGAGCCGAAGATTGGGAGGGCGGCCTGCTGGAGGCCTCTCGTCCGGTCGCACGTCGAGAGACTAGCATCCGCCCCGGGCAATCAAGGGGGAATTCAACCGGCAGTTGACCCGTCAATGCGAGGGCGAGAGCCCGGGTTTCTGGTCTGATCGCGCCGTGATTGGCGACTAAGCAACAATCCGTTTCAGATCACTTACGCGAGTGAGCAAATGCGCAGCGGTTGGATGCGCAGCGCGTGACAGAACGGCCGGGCCCACCAACGCACCAAGCCGCCACAATTTGAGGCGATACGGATTCCCGGAGCGAGGCTCTCGCGCTGAGGACCCACATCGGCAAGCTGGGGCTTGCAGGAGGAGGGTCGGTCCCTTTTCGGTCCAAAGCTGTTTTGCTGATGAGCCAGCATCACTCACAGCCGGAAGCGCCGTGTGTACTGATTTACGACGGCCAATGCCGTCTGTGCGTGACGGCCAAGGCGGGAATCGAGCGACTCGATCGGGGTACGGATCTCCGATCGCCTGTCCGATTCGTTCCGTATCAGAGTGAGGAAGCGGCACAGTACTTGGGCGCGGAATACCGTCCTGGCCGTCCCGAGATGGCTTTCCTGGTGGAGGCCGACGGTCAGCTGCGCCGGGGGCTCGATGCCTTTCTTTCTCTCTTGCCCGGCCTGAGAGGCGGCCGTCTCTTGTTGGCGTTGATGCGGGTGCCGATGCTCAAGCCACTGGCTTATCTGGTTTATCGGATCATCGCCCGAAATCGGTATCGTTGGTTCGGCGAAATCCATTCACCGCGCTGATTTCAGCGATCCTGCTTCCTCCTGAAAATACCCTTACTGCTCTCCCCCTTTCCCCCCTTTTCGAGGGGTTGGCCTGACCTAAGCAGAATTTACTCCAGCCGCCTATGCCGCCAGAATCCCTCAGCACTCACCCTCGGAGTTCGTGACATGAAGAGCTTGCTGCACCATGCCCGGATCGCCTGGTTGATGGCAGGAATTGGACTGTTGCTGTGGGCCGGAGCGGGATGGGGCAGTGAGCAGTCGCCGGGCGTTCATGCCGACGTTTCCATACTTGCGGCCGGGTTCGGGTTTCAAGCCGGCGGCGAGTCGATCATCGTGATCAAAATCTACAACGCCAGGACCGGCGAAGTGCTCTCGGAAGAGTCCTTCGACTTGGCGGTAATTGAGGACGGAGCACCGACCTCCTCCCAGACGACCGGACGGATCTTCGCCGGGGGCGTCGGCGACGGAGATCACACCGGTAGGGATGGGCTGTCACGATTCTTTCTACGCGTCTATGATGCTCAAACCGGAAACTTTCTGTGGGAAGGCCAATTGAACCTGCCGACCGGCGGCGAAGGAGAAACAGCCCGGCCCGTCGCGCAGGTGGTCCGGCCCGCGGTCACGCTCAGGCCGACTGCACAGGAAAGCGGCCCGACTGTCCAACCTTATTACCTTGTTCGAGCCCTCGATCCGAACACGAAAACTATGGTGTGGCAGGACCAATTCGCGCTCGACGGAAACGGTCATGGCACCAGTAGGGCGACGGGATATCGGCCGCTGCGACCGGTTTCGTTCCGCGACCTCGGTCATGAGTTTGAAATGATGGTGAGCGCGTACGACCGGATAAGCGGATCCCTGTTGTGGGTGGATACCTTCGACTCTCTGGAACATGAGGCGGCGTCGGAAGAAGAGGCGCGTGCCAGGGTGTTGCCCTCGTGGCCGGTGAGGCAACGGAACGCAGCGGTCAGCTTTGTGGTCTGGAAAGACGCTGACTCTACGTCTTGCCGGTTTTCCGCTTTGCGGTGAGCTGCTCCGCCCACTGACGTTGAAACTGATCATAGGAAAGGAACAGCTTATCCTGCATCGCCGCAGCCAGAGAGTGTTTCGCCTTGAGCAGCGCGAGCATTTCCCTGATCCGGTGCATGCCGAAGCGGTCAATAAGATAGCGCACGGCGGAATTGGCTTCCAGGTAAGCCACCGCCGCAGCCTCTGTTGACAACCTGCTCCAATTTCCTTCCAGTGCGGTCAGAGGCAGGAGTTTCGTTTCTTCTCGGATGACCTGATCCACATCGGGCCAGGAGTCGTCCGCCAATTGCATGGCCAGTCCCTCATTCAGCCAGGTGGGAACGGCGCTGGCTTCGAGGCCCATGTGTTCATGGAGTAGCGCGTGCACGAATTCATGGCGCAACACGCGGGTCAACCAGACCTGTTCGGTCAGGGCGCCCTGGGTCGGAATCTGGATGCGTCCTAGGACCGGATCGAATAGCCCATCCGCCCATAGCGGACTGCCGGTCGCGTGCTGAAAAAAGTCTTTCGTGTGGAGCACAACGATAATGGGCTTCGAGGGGAAATAGCCGAACTTCTGGCCAATGTCCCGGTAGGCTTCCTCCAGAATCTCCAGCACGCTGAACCAGGTTGTCTGGTCTTCCCCGCCCTCGAACTTCACCGTGAAGTGGACGCTGCCGCGGGCGGTCATCTGGTGCTCCGCTTTCTCCGTCCGCTTGACCTTGGCGGAGACGCTCTGCAGATAGGCGCGCAGCGTCGCATCATGCCCGGCGCGCTCGGCAGCTTGGTCCAAATGATAGGCGGCAGCCGCCAAGTTGTCTTGTTCCTGCAGCAGATCAGCCATTGCCAGGTGGGGAAACGGTTCGGCGGGAGCCAGGCGGATGACCGTTTCCAGGAAATCTGGCGTGAGCGCAGGATCGCGCAACTCCCAGTAGGCATGGGCGAGATTGAGGTGGGCCACTGGGTTGTCGGGGTCCAACGCCACCGCGGTCTTGAACGCCTTGACGGACGCCTCGGCACCGCCCGTCTTTTCTTGCTGAACGCCCAGATTGTTCCACAGGACGGCGGCGTACCGGCGAATCTGCGGCTGGGCCAACGCCTCGGGAGAAAGGGAGGCGAGCTTTGCCTCCGCTTCGGCGTAGTTGGCTTTCTCCAGTTCCTCGTGCGCGGCCTTGAGCGTCTCGGCGAGTTGCGAATCCGGTATATGGCCCGGATCGATCGTGCGGGTCTGTCGGCTTTCTGCGGGTGCCGGCGTCGATATGGCCGGCTCGGGCGGTCGCGACGCTGGCGCTTCGGTTTCCTGCGCCGGGGGCGAAGGCGCCGGGGGCGCCGGTCGGAAAGTTGGCTTGAACCACGCGTGATAGCCGACGAAGAGTGCCAGTAGAAAGGCAAAGGGGCCGAGAATATGGGAGATGTTGCGGCGATACATGGTATTCCCTATCGTCAGGCAGTGTAGCATTGCTGATCAGAGACTCCAAACATGGTTCTAAAAATTGTCGCGACACTAACGACCGGCAGGAAAGGTCAGAGGCGCTTCTCCCCTGGCTCCGAGCCCCTCGCTTCACGCCCCGCCAGCCTTGTCGTCCTGCACCATCGGGACCTATGGTGCACGAAGATCGCATGAAATTCACGCTGAGCGGCAAGGTGCCGTCGTTGTCACGCTCCGGGGCCTGTGCTACCATCTGACGACCTCGCGAACCTGCCGTGCTTTGCTTCTGATCACCGTGCGCGGTGGTCAGCGGGCATCATGCGGGGTCGGGGAGGCCTGATTCATGTCCGCCTCACCTCAGGCTGCTACTGGCGCCGACCCAACCAATCGCCTTCGGGACCTCGTGCAGCGCCTCGCCCGCCCTATTGAGTTTGCCAGTCGAGATGCCTACGCGCATCTGACCACCGTGAAAAATCTTGGCTCGTTCGTCTCGGCTCAGGTGGTAAAAGCCTTGGCCGAAGCGGTCTATTCGCCCCAAGTGGAAGGAGAGTTATTGGTCCTTCGCCAACTGTTCGCCGATTTTCACACGAGGCTGGCTCCCGCCGAGCAGAAGCGTCGCCTGGAACGGGCACGGGCGATCCTGGCACGGCTGGCGAACATTGAGGCGATAGGCGCGGCCCATGAGACGGAGGGGACAAGCCATCACGTGAAAGTCGAGGCACGCGCGTCATGCGAGGAGCCCAGACCCAGCACGAACGTCGCCCGTTGCACCGGGAAACACAACGGGGACCTGGAAGGAAATCCGCCGTCCACTGGCCCATCCGCCCAGATCGAATTGAGCGCTATCCCCATCCGGTTCACCAAAGGCGTTGGGCCTAAACGGGCTATGGCGTTGGAACGACTGGGCATTCACACCGTGGAGGACGCCCTATGGTTCTTGCCGTGGCGCTATGAAGACCGGTCGGTGGTCACGCCGATCCAATGGCTTCGGCCGGGCCAGAGGGTCACGGTGTGCGGAAGGGTTGTCGCCGCTTCGCTGACACGCATTCCGCACCGCCGGCTGACCGTGCTGGACGTGACGCTTGCTGATTCGACCGGACGACTCCACGCCGTGTTCTTCAATCAGGCCTATTTAAAAGAAGTGCTCGTGCCCGGCGTCCGCGCGATGATGCTCGGGCGCGTCCAGATCGGCCGGCAATCTTGGGCTGGCCTGCGGCTGGACGTCGAGCAATACGAACTGCTGGAGGAGGATGGTGACGTCCCGCTGCATGTCGGCCGGATTGTCCCGATCTACCATGAAACCAAGGGCTGGACGTCCCAGCATATGCGGGTGCTCATCAAGTCGCTGCTCGACCAGTATGCAGCGGCCATACCGGATATTCTGCCGGATCCCATTCGTCGTCGGGTGAACGTGCCTGATCTGGCGGAGGCGATCCAGGAGGTTCATTTTCCGGGCCCCGGAACAGACCCCGTGGCCCTTGAACGGGGGACAACGCCGGCACATCGGCGGCTCGCCTTCGAGGAATTGTTCGTGCTTCAGTTGGCACTTGGGAGCCGTCAACGCTCCGTCAAGGAAGAAATCAAGGGCGTTCGGTTCGATACCGGAACGCCGTTGCTCGGCCGCCTGCGCGCGGCGCTCCCCTTCGCGCTTACCCCGGCGCAGGAGCGGGTGATTGCCGATATCCAACGGGATATGGCGTCACCGCGGCCGATGAACCGGCTCATTCAGGGCGATGTTGGATGCGGGAAAACCGTCGTCGCGTTGCATGCCCTGGTGATCGCCTGCGGTTCCGGTTATCAGGCGGCGCTGATGGCACCGACGGAGATTCTGGCCGAGCAGCATTATCTCACCCTGCGCGGACTGCTTCAGGAATTGGGTTTGAAACCGGTGCTGCTCAAGAGCAGGGGACGGACCGAGGCGCGGACGGCGACATTGCGGGCGATCGCTTCTGGCGAGGCCCAGGTTGTCATCGGTACTCATGCCTTGATCCAAAAGGACGTTCGATTCGCGAACCTGGGCCTGGCGGTCATCGATGAGCAGCACAAGTTTGGTGTCCTGCAGCGGAAGACCTTGCTGGACAAGGGGTACCATCCCGATGTATTGGTGCTGACCGCGACGCCGATCCCGCGGACTCTGGCCATGACCGTGTATGGTGATCTTGACGTGTCGGTCATCGACACCCTGCCGCCCGGCCGCAAACCGGTCCGCACCTGGATGTTCACGGAATCGCAGCGCCGCAGGGCTTATCGGATTCTGCGGGACGAGCTCGAAGCCGGACGCCAAGCGTACATCGTGTATCCGCTGGTCGAAGAGTCGGAGAAGATCGATCTTCAAGCGGCCATTCAGGGGATGGAACGGCTGCAAGCCGGAGAATTCCGCGACCGGCGCATCGGGCTGCTGCACGGCCGTCTAAGCACGGACGAAAAAGAACGGACGATGGCAGCCTTCAAGGCCGGCGAACTTCACATCCTGGTGGCGACGACCGTCATTGAAGTGGGGGTAGATGTGCCGAACGCCACGGTGATGGTGATCGAGCATGCAGAGCGATTCGGGCTGGCCCAGTTGCACCAGCTGCGCGGGCGGGTTGGGCGTGGGGGACAACAGGCGTATTGTCTCCTCATCGCATCAGCTCGCTCTAGCACCCCCTCTTCAGAGGCGCGGCAGCGCTTAGAGGCGCTGGTACAGTCCAACGATGGCTTCGTGATCGCGGAAAAGGATCTGAACATCCGGGGACCTGGAGAGTTTTTCGGCGTGCGACAGTGGGGCGCGCCGGAGTTTCGGGCGGCCAGCCTGATCCGCGACGCAGATTTGCTCCAGCGGGCAAGAGAAGAAGCCTTTGCGTTACTCGAACAGGACCCCCATCTGATCCAACCCCAGCATCATGCACTTCGGGAGACGATGTTGCGGCGCTGGCAGGCGAAGTTAGAGCTGGGATCAATTAGCTAATCGACAGAGGGTCAGGGACTTCGACTCAGGACTGAGGATTCCTCACCAACGTATCTGTTGCCCCTAACCAGGAGCGGAGCGGCCGTGAGCCTTCTTCAACGACTGAAACACGATCTAAAGGCTGGATGGGCGACGGTGCGGCGTGGGACAGCCGAGGCAGCCAATCGTGCAATGGAAGAGGCGGAGTTGTTGCGGCTGCGGCTGGATCTGCGCAAGGTGGACGAACGGATTCGGGATCTGTGCGGAGACATCGGGGAGCGAGCCGTCGGGTTGCACGAGCGTGGTGAACCGATCGAGCGCGTGTTGAACGACATGGGGATCGGTCAGATGGTCAAAGAAGTCCGCACGCTTCAGGAACAGCGGAAGAAGATCGAGCGGGAGATGGACAACATGAGGATCGGTCTGTGAACGCCATACGGCCTGAGAACTCCGGTGCCAACGTGCTGGCCGGGGTGGATATCGGAACCCTGACGTGCCGGCTGCTGATCGCTTGTGTGTCCGAGGCAGGGCGACTGACGGAGTTGCATTCGGACCGGCGCATTCTGCGGCTGGGCGAAGGAGTCGATCGCGCTCGTCTGCTACGTCCTGAAGCGATGACCCGTGTCATCAAGACGCTGACGGAATGGAAGCAGGTGATCGACACCTATCCCGTCGAACGGACCATTGCCGTGGCGACCAGCGCGGTTCGCGATGCCGCCAATCGGGATGAGTTTCTCGACCGGGTCAAACGGGAGATTGGTTGGGAAGTAGAGCTGATCAGTGGAGAAGAAGAAGCGCGGCGGACGATGCTGGGTATCCGGTCTGGACTGCCGGCCGAGATCTCCACGATGCTCGCCCTCGACATCGGTGGCGGCAGCACGGAGTTCATCCTCGATCGCCAGGGCTCGGCCCCCTTTGTCTGCTCTGTCGATCTCGGCGTTGTCCGTTTGACAGAGCGGTGTTTCCACCACGACCCGCCGGCGGCGGACGAAGTGCAGGCGGCGCGAGCGCTGATCCGCAAAGAAACCGAGAAGGTACAGGCTTGGCTCGGCGATCTGGCAGGCGTCACCTTTGTCGGAAGCGCTGGCACGATCACGACCTTAGCCGCCATGGCCCAGCGCCTGCCGGCCTACGTACCGGCGCGGATTCACAATTACCGGTTGAGCTTGGACACGATTCAGGCTCTCGAGCGGGAGTTGCTGAGCCGGACCAAGGCGCAGCGCCAGGGTCTGCCCGGCCTAGAGCGCGGCCGCGAAGATGTCATTGTCGCCGGAGCGTTGATCCTGCGTACGGTGATGGAAACATTAGGGCAGTCAGAATGTCTGGTCAGCGATCTGGGACTCAGAGAGGGAGTGCTGATCGACCTGGCGAGGCGGATGACAGGCTCGTGAACAGCCGGCGCGGGGCTGAGTAGGACTGCTTCTCGCAACGGCATGGTCGGACAGTGCCGTCGCAACGCAGTCAGGAACCCAGACCGATCGTCGCGGTAGGGGTGAAAAGCAGCTTACCCGCAAGGAGTGATTGCAAGACCCTGAACATGGCAGGACGAGGATGAACGACACTGTCAGGGACCTGCCGAGTGTCACAGTTATACGGCTGACAGTTTACGAACGACGGAGAACTGCAGGAGGCAGGCGCGGTCCGTGAGCACAGGCGTACTCAGGCCACTCGCCTCCCCCCTCGGGTTGCTCCGATCCATAGAAGTTTGTGCGCTTTGGGCAGCGAGACTCTTACCGCTGCGACGACAGTCTCCGCTTATCGATGCCGCGAGGATTGCGCACAACTTGCGCCGTGCGATCGAGTTGATGGAACTCGGATTGGCCCTGCGTTGCTTGGTGTGGCAAGAAAGCGAGCCCAACGGCAATGCCATGACAAAGGTGGTGCGGGAGATTCGCCACGCCAAAGAGCGAGCGTGGCAGCGGAACCTTCCTCGTCCAGATGCTCTTCGCTCTTGTCACGGGATTCAATCAACGCAGTTTCACTTATGCGCTGGCAAGAGGCTGGGCATACGGTGCGCTGGTTGAGTCACGGGCCACGACGGATATCGATCTTCTCATCTCCTTGTCGAGCAGCCTGCTCGTGGAGCTCCATTCCATGCTCTTGCTACTGTTCGACTCCACTGGGTGTACCTGCGCCGATGGGCTTTCGGGTGATATCGGTTTGGCGATGTGTGGGAATTCGCAAAGATCAGAAAAATCGTCATCGATCTGCCCCTGGCGGACCCTGAATATCTTCGAGCCGTGCTGGCGCGGCGGTGATGTTCCATTCGACGCGGTACCAACGCTTATTTTGACTCTGGAGGATCTTTGTCTTGTGCTGAAGACCTTGGCTGGGCGTCTCCAGGATCAGGCCAATCTTGAAAACGTCAGAGTCTGCCAGGACGATCTCCGCGTTGATTGGGACTGTACCAGGGAATGGAAAGCCGGCTTTAGTCGTCGTGAACGGTCTTCTTTATTGCTGCGAATACCACCGAAATCCCTTTGTCTCTGTGAACGCCGGCTTCGGGGTTGCCCCGGGCTTCTCTAGCAGCAGCACTTTGAAATCCCACAGGCCGAACCAAGCGGGATCGCCGATCTTGTGGTAGTGACAGCCGTGCAGCTTGGGCAACATGTCGCCCAGTGCCTTGGCCAGTTCCTGCTCGGTGTATGCGCGGATGGCGAAGGATTTGCCCAGTGCTTCGCAGAACCGCTGGATGGCATAGGCGGCGCCAGTACACAGAACTGGGGTGTCGGGTTTGATGCCCAGAAACGGCGGCAAGGCGATGTAACGCTCCTGAAAGCCGAGCCAGCGGGCCAGGTGGCGCAAGTGCGTGTATTGAACCTCGTACTCGGTATGGCCCGGGAGCTTTACCGGAGCCGGCCAACCGGTGTCAATACCGAACTCGATCAAGATGGCTCGCCCGCCCGGTCTCAAGATCCGCCACAGTTCGGCGACGAAGCGGAACGGCCCTAAATTGAAAATGAACTCATCGGGCAGGTCCTGTCCCAGGGAGAGTCTGGTGCGCCGGATCCAGTCCATCGCTTCTTGGTGGATGGGGGTCTCACCCGTATTTGCCAGCACCTCCCGTTTCGTCAATTGAACGGGCGTCATGTCTGCGAGGTTCTCGTTGTCGATGACGAGATCGACGCTGGCGTCCTTGAGAGGCAACCATTCCGCATTGGCTTGCAGCGCGGAGCGCTTCCAGCCGGCGTTATGGGCCATGGCGAGTTGCGACTTCAAGAACGGCTTGGTTACGTCTAGAAAGAGATAATGGACACCTTCCATTTCGCGTGGTGAGAGCTCCCGCGCCATCTCCCGTGCAACGTATCCAAGGCCGCCGCCTACTTCGAGCAGTATCCGAGGTTTCGGTGACCACCAACCCAATCGCCGCAAGTGTTTGGCAAGGAGGCGGCCGTAAGTCTGCCCCTGGAGGGCGTCGCAAGGCTCTCTGAACAGATGCGACACGGTGGTCTCGATTGTGTCGAAGTGTCCCTCCTCCTTGGCGATGTCGTGCAGATGAAATTCGGACAGTTGCTCTTCTCCCTCAAATCCCTCTTGGCCGGACCACTTGTCACGAATCTGCTGGAGGAGCAGATCCCACTTGGCGCCGAGCCGATGGTCGCCGGCCGGTGGATTCACCCCAAAATAGCAGAGGGAGTAGCCAGGCAGAGACCAATGTTCCAGGCACCAGCGGCCGGTCTGTCCGTCCGGACCGCAGACCCATCTGCTGTACTTGTTGAACAAGGCCCCGACGGTGTTATGGCCGTCCATCGAAGTCAGCAACTCGATCCCCAAGCGGTTCAGCCGGACGAGAGGAAGGTTGTCATCCAGCGGCGTCAGCCACCATTCGTCTGGCCCGTGCTGGTAGGCCACCATGTCCGGCATGCGCCAGGCCCGGAGCTTGAGGACCTCATCGGTCAGCACCAGTGGTTCGCAAATTGCGGCGGTTCGCTTCATCGAACCAGACTTGATCGTTCCGACGGTGAGAGCCTGTGAGGATACACGATGGCCCTAGGCCGTCGCAAGTTGTCGGAAAACCGATTTGGACGGGGGAAAAGAGATCGACAGCTATGTCGATTCGTGTTAGGAACCTACGTCTGTGAAGAAACGGAACCGTGCTCGACGACGATGAGGATACCCTGCATGATCGGGTGAATCCGGCAATGGTAGGGATAGTTCCCTGGAGGAAGACGGGCAATCGTGTAGCTGCCGCCCGGTTCCATCGTACCGGAATCAAAAGCGCACAATGCCCCTTCCTCGACGCAGCCGTTGTGTGTGACAGTGTGATACGTCGGGGTGGGGTTCTCCCAACGGATCGGCGCGCCCGCCACCGCAACGGCCTTGGCCGGCACAAAATAAGGAGAGCCGTTCTCGATCGTGATGTGAAGCTGAGGCGCTGCGGCGACACCTGGCCAAGTGACCGCAAGGACCAGGGAACAAGCCGCTATGGCAATCAAGGGCAAGGCTCGCATGTTGGTGTCTGTCCGGTGTTAGCGGTCAGACGCTCTTATAACTTCTTATAAAAAGAGAGCCTCGGAAAGGCGGAAAGGATTCGTCACCGATGGGATGTCAGGTTCGATACCCTCGTCGCATCTGTTTCGTCCCCGACTGTGATCCGCTGTCCAAGCCGCGTGCTTTGGCTGCTCTTGCTGGCCGTGCCCGAATGGATCGGAGTATTCCCTGGGACTGGTGGCCTGCGGTCTGCTGCTCAATCCGATGCTGAGCGCCGGTCCTCTTGCCAGAGACCTGCCGGCCCAATTTACTGCCATCTTCGGAGACGTAACCGTAGAGCTGAAACCGGCTGCGGCTAGACCTTCTCCTTTGGTGCTGGCCGAATTGGTGACCGTGGACGATCTCCACTTCGGCCCCGCTGGGAAGCGGTGCCGCACTGGCCAAGGCTCCCTGCCTTGTCGTCTTGCACAACGGCTCGTGGCAGGTCGGTAGTTGGACCGAACAGGGCTGTCTGAATGCTTACCTAGCCGTTCGCGGCTATGTGGTAGTTAAATCGATTATCGACTCGCTCTGCAATGGCGCTTTTCTGCTGTCAAAGAAGGATGCCGCCGATGCGATCAACCACCTCATGACGCAGCGGCGGAGTTCGGCATCGATCCCGAACGCCTCGCGTTGATCGGCTGGTCGGCCGAGGCCAACTGGCCTTCTTGGCGGCCTAGACCCCGGGGGATCCTGCGATCAAAGGCGTTGTAGCATTGTGTGCTCCGATCGATCTTGCGTTTGCCTGTCGGCATCCTGGCAACCCAGTGGTCCTCGATAATCGAGGACTCCTCAAAACCCTTCTCAGCATATCTCTTGACGAGGCACCGGCGTTGTATAAAGCTGCTTCTCCGCTGAATGCGGTTGGAGCAAACACGGAGCCGGCCCTGTTGATCCACGCTAACGGGACGAGCTCGGCTCAGCGGCACAACGTGCGCGCTGAGCCGCCAAGCCGTGCAAGCCGGCAGTCCCCCTTGTGCACCGATTGTTCTGGGCAACCCGTGGCAACGATGCCAATTTCAACGGCCCGTGTGGGCAACATAGTACATATGCGATAGAGCGGTTCTTCACCGCCGTTCTGTGATAAGGCAAGCGCGGCGATGCGGGGCAGACTTCAGTGCACATTCCTGGTTCTTCAGGTGGTGGCCGCCTGCGTCATTGCTCCTCCGGTCGCCATGGCGTTTTCGATCACTTTGCCTCGTTCCGATATGTGTTGCAATCCGGGCAGGATGTGCCGGTTTCCGTCGATGTCGGGTCCGAGGTCGGCCTCCGCCGCGTCCAGTATTTATGCTTTCGTCAAGGAGAGGAACCGGTGTCCATGCAGCAGGCCGCTCCTGCTCTGGTAGCGACCGCCGCCTCGACCCCGCCGTTTGGCGGATTGCTCCGCGTGCCTGTGGACGCGATTGGCGCGATGCGTCTTCTGGCGGTGGGCGAGGTGATCCGAGGCCGGATGGACGGTTGGGAAGAGTTCGATGAAATCCTGGTGCAAGTCGAGCCGGCAGCGGAGTTGGCGACCATCGAGTTCGCGGTGGAGAAACCGTGGCGGCTGGAGACGATCGGGAAGATGGTCGAGATTCCCGTAGGCGGACGGTTCGCCGACGGGGTCTTACGACGGATCGGTGGAGCATCGGCCGGGAGCACGTACCGTTCGTCAGACGAGCGAGTCATCTGGCTATTCCCGGAAGGGTTGGCCCAGGTCGTCGGCCACGGGCGGGCCGCGATTAGAGTGGCTAATCGTGGCAAAGTCGGGATGCTGGAAGTTGGGGTGGCCGGGGACTCGGCGCCCAATCGAGCCCCCATCGCCAGGGCCGGCCAGAATTTGACGGTCAAATCCGGGGCAACTGTGGTGCTGAACGGTCTGCACAGCACGGATCCGGATGGGGATCCATTGCAGTATGAATGGAAACTGATCCGAGGCCATAAGGTGACCCTCTTCAACATGGATGAGGCCAAAGCGATGTTTGTAGCGCCAAAGGTCTCCCGCAAGCGGCTGTTACAGTTCAGGCTGAGAGTCACCGACATGGCGGGGCTCGATACCGTCTAGGGGGCCGACAGTTTTCCTGCGGTGGTCAATGTATGGGGAGAACCGTGACGCCTAAGGCGGACCGCTACTTTTGTGCGGAGTTTGGCCGAGAGAACTGGTGCTCTCTACGTAGAGAGTGTTCGTCATGGACGGTTGCATCGCGATGCTCATTCATGCTAGATGGAGACCCCGAAAAGAATTCCTGCCGCGCAGCGGCTCATTGAGGAGGACTGCCGATGGCGACAAAGAAAAAGACGATGAAGAAAAGGGCGAAGGCCGCCGCGACGAAGTCGCAAGCCAAGGCAAGATTGAGACCGAAGAAAAAGGTCGCCGCGAAGAAAGCGGTGGCCAAGCGATCAACGGCCAAAGCGGCCCAAACAGGAAAAGCGAAGGTGTCAAAAAAGAAGGCTCCGGCAAAGGCCCCAAAGGCTGCCAAGCCCGCTCCGGAGTCGGCTGAGCCGAAAGCGTCAGCCAAGCCGGAGAAGACCGCAACGGAGCCGAAGCTGCCCGATCTTGATCGGGAGATGGCGGAGGACATGGAGATACCCGAGGATGTGGACGAGGTTGAAGATGAGGACATCGAGGAGCATCTCTCGCTTGAGGATGAAGATGACGACGTAGACTATCTCGAAAAATCCGAGGACCTGCTTGAAGACGACGACGATGACTATCGGAATAATTAGTAACTGGCCTCTTTCCACTGGAGACAATTGCCTCGATCATGTTGAGGCTTTTTAGCGGATGCAAAATCGTGTCGCGGCGAGGAGCTGATCGTCTGCCGGATTGTCGGCATGGGCGGTTCCTCGCCGGCGCTCTTCAACGCAGCCGTTAACGATTTTCCCAGCTCGACGCCAACCTCCCGACTTTTCGGCCTCAAAAGATGTTTCGCCCCGATGAGCCATTTTCTGTTTGTGGCCGGCGCCCTTCGTGAACGAAGCTCCGGCGAAAGCGCGGAACTGCAGTTGACGCATGGTCTGTGGGGGCTTAGGACCGCGCTCATTCGGGACAACCTCCAAGGGCTTCTGACCCCGGGGTCCTGCGGTCTGGTCTATGTCCTCAAAGCGGGAATCTGCGCCCATTTTCGGATTGTCTCGAGCGTTCTGCCATTCGACCAGCTTGACGATCTGCTCAAGGACGAGTTGCGCAATGAAGCGCGCTTCGGCTTCATCCGGATTCAACTCCTGAAGCGTTGGGAGTCGTCGCCTGGCGAGAGTCAGGCGCTCTTGCAGAAGGTCCTTCGGATTCCAGACCAGGCGGAACTGGCACGGCGGTTGAATCTGGGAATGCACGCGCTGACGCAAGAGGAATATGAGGCGATTCTCAAGGCCTTGGGGTGAGAGGGAACACCTCTTACAGTTTGCGGTCGGGTATGAGCTCATGGGCTTCTTTGATCGTGTGCACTTTCTGGATCGTCACGTTCAGTTCCACGCTCAGCCCGGTCAGATTCCAGTGCGGTTCATACGGTTGACCGGCTGGGATGGGTACCGTTCGATACCTCTTCAGGACGGCGGCACGAACCTTGTCCACCTCCTATAGTGGCTCCAGCGCTGGGACCGTCGCTGGTGGTCGAAAGGGACGTCACTCCTTGAACTGAGACGGTCCCGGTATGCGAGACGGATGGGGTTCGTTGACCGCATAGTGAAAGGCGATTGCTCTTGCGTCCACATGGGCTTGCCCCAAGATGACACCGGCCTTGAGCCATTGCGAGGCGACCGGGGGCGGTTCGGGTTTCTGGTCCCAATGCAGCAGCAGGATCTCCAAAACGCCGCGCTCGTTGGATTCTAAGGAGGCCAACACCGGTAGCTCGACGACTGATTCGGCCACGGCGTCGGCCGGCAGCGTGCATAGGAAAACGAGGCGGAGAGAACGAGAGGTGCGAGACTGATCGTAAACGAGCGGATCCTCCGGCGCAACATGAACCGGCGACTCGTCGACTGCATGAGTTCGCGAAGGTATTGAAAGGTGTAGGGAGGGTCTGTAAATGAGTTGTGCGTCTTGCACTCGGTCCTGCGATTGATGTGGATGGTCCCCGTGTGAAGCGAACGGCATTCCGGTCTTTATCCGTTCTCGGCGGTCTGTGGCTGCCGCTGCTCGTCATTCTCCTGGACCCGAATCCTCTTCTGGCAGTCTGCACGGACGAGTCGCTTGCCACAGGGACGGAACAGGTTTTCGTGAAGCATCTGACCGGATGCTCGGAGCAGGAGCGGGAGGCGCGTGCCGTCACGGCCAGGGAGTTGCTCGCCGCCATACGATCGGGGAAGGGCATTGATCTCGCCGGAGTTGTCGTCAGCGGCGACCTCAAGCTCGATGAGTTGCCTCCCGTATCGGTCGACGCCATCCCTGGTCTATCGCCTGACGAGCGGAACGCTGTCTCGGTGGTGAACGTGGAGAAGGTCCGGCTGGTTTCCGGACCCCTGTCGGTTCGAGATTCGGTGGTCAAAGGCACCATCAGCACCGGTATCAAGGAGGGATACGTCGTGGTGCGCGGTCCAGTCATCTTGACCGGCACGGTCTTTCAGGAAATGCTGGATCTGTCACGCGGTATCTTTCTTGGACCGGTGGATCTCTCGAAGGCCGTGATCGTTCGGGAAGGGTACTTTGTTCATGGTCGCTTCACCCGCCCGGTCCGATTCGCAGGAACCACCTTCGGTGTTCACTCGCGGTTCTTCCGAGCCGTCTTCGCCGAACCTGTGACCTATCATCAAGCCGCATTTAACGGCTTGGCCGAGTTTCTGGAGGTGACGTTCCAGAAGGATGCCGACTTTTCACGGGCGATCTTTAAACTGGGCACCGGCTTCTCCGGGAGCGAGTTTTTGAAGAAGGTTGACTTTTCAGAAGCCGTCTTCGAGCGGGAAGCCTATTTTCTCTTTTCCGTGTTCGGAGGAGACGCCTCGTTCCGTCAAGCTACCTTCCGTTCGGTCGCGGATTTTTCGGACAGCCAATTCAAGGGAAGCGAAAATCTTACGGAAGCCCGGTTTGAATCCCAACCCCGTTTTGAGCGGACCAAACTGGCCGGTGATCGCTCCACACCCTTCCGAGCGCGGGGTTCGCCCCTGCAGCTCGCTCTCACCGCTGTTTTGTTGTTGGTAGCGGCGGCTTTGGTGATCTACCTTGTCAAAGCCAAGTAACGGGCTGAAGAGCCATGTGCCCCTATATGTAGCTTTTGCGCTTGCCTGCACCACTATAAGCTGATATAAGGGGCGCGTTGCGGTTTTCATGAGGGGAAGGCCGTGGAACAGATGGAATTGGCCTATCAGGTGCGTCTGGAGAAATTTGAAGGGCCGTTGGACCTGCTCTTGCACCTGATTAAAAAGAATGAAATCAACATCTACGACATCCCTATCGCCCTCATTGCTCAGCAGTATCTTGACTATCTGAACGCGATGAAATCCCTGAACCTGACGGTAGCGGGCGAATTTCTAGTGATGGCGGCGACCCTGCTGCATATCAAGTCCCGCATGTTGCTACCTGTGGAGGAAACGCAAACCGATGAGGAGGACGGTCCGGATCCGCGGGAAGAACTGGTCCGGCGCTTGCTCGAATATAAGCAGTTCAAGGAAGCCGCCAATCAATTAGATGCGCGGGAACGCCTGTGGCGCGATGTGTTTGTGAGAGAACAGGGCCCCCCGATGAGAGTCCGCCCGGAAGAAGCGCCACTGGAGAACATCACTTTGTTCGACTTGGTCGACGCGCTGCAAGAGATCATCGCCAGGACACCCGGCCAGCGGTTGATTGAGATCCTGCCGGAGAACCTGACGGTTCGGGACCGCATGAGTGCCATCCTGGATGTGCTGGAAGGCAAAGACGCGGTGACCTTTGGGTCGCTGTTCGGAGACGCGTGCCATCGCCTGGTCGTGATTGTGACGTTTCTGGCGCTGCTGGAGCTGATCCGAATCGGGATGGTGCGGGTGTTTCAGGCCGAGACGTTTGGGCCGATTCTGATCTCACGTGCGTTCTTGCTGGTCAATGAGACCGAGCCGCCGGAAATGTTGGAGGTGTCGGAATGAAGAAACTGATAAGCTCGACATCGCTCTCTGCCATGGATGACGCAGTGCAAAATGCGGAACTCGACATGCCTGGAGAAAGTGGATATGAACATTTTCTTGCCGACGGGCGGGCAGAGCACTGCGATAGAGCCGGCGGCTCGGCCGATGGCCTTCCGGAATTGCAGGAAGAGCGGGAGCTTGAGGCTATCCTGGAAGCGTTGTTGTTTGTAGCACACGAGCCCCTTTCGCTTGATCGCCTCTGCGCCCTAGTCGGCGATGTGAAAAACGCCGAGGTCGCGCAGGCGCTGGGACGGCTGCGCGAGGCACTAGAACGGGGAGGGCGCGGCCTGCAGCTCATCGAGGTGGCGGGGGGATATCGTCTGGCCACCAAGGCCGAGTATGCGCCTTGGATTCGCCGGCTCGAAAAGAGCAAGACCGCTCCCAAGCTCTCGCGATCCGCACTGGAAGCGCTGGCGATCATCGCCTACAAACAGCCAATTGTTCGGGCGGAGATTGAAGAGATTCGCGGCGTTGAAACCTCCGGCGTACTCAGGACACTTCTCGAACGCAAGCTTGTGCGGATTGTCGGGCGCAAAGATGTGCCTGGGCGGCCGATCATGTATGGCACCACCAAATTCTTTCTGGAGCACTTCGGCCTTCGCGACCTGTCGGAACTGCCTCCGCTCAAGGAATTCAAGGAGTTGGGCGAAGCTGAGCAAACGTTCCTGCCGATTGAGGAGGATCTCGCCCCAGGCGATCATTCGACCGGCCACGTGAACGTTGATCCCGGTAGCGAGTCGTTCGGGGCAGATGGAGGGGCATGGGCGACCGCTGTCGGCTGTTCGCCGACGCTCAATCTGGAGCCTGCGGAGTAGGAGTAATTGCTGTCCATCGCTCGTAGGCCGATGGTTTTTTCGGAACCTCTCGATTGTCCTTTCCTGATTATGTCCTGATCATGCGTCCAACTTTCTCAGGTGCGGCTTCCGCAAGCGCACGAGCAGTGAGGGCGTCCTCGCCCTCGCCTTGACTCCCTTCTTTTCGCTTTGTTAGACTGCCCGCTTATCTACTCGAAAAATCCGCGCTTTCCCGTTGTTTTGAACGGGTATGAACCACATGAGGCAACAACCATGATCAAGGCTTGGTTACTTGACGAGATATTCAGATTCAATCGGTTCGCGTTGTGGGTGCAAGGCGGCCAGGACGAGTGGGGCGCGGGTGATTCGGTTACCGAGGAAGAAGAACAACCACCACCGCCGCCGACCGGGTTGACCGCCAAGCCAGGAAACGGTCGGATTACCTTGACCTGGGATCCTGTCCCGGACGCCCTGTACTACAACCTCTATTTCCTGACGTCCAAGGGTGTTCAGATCAAGTTTTCTGAACTCACCCGCCCGATCGCGGGTCCAGAGGACTTCAAGCACACCATCGGTGTGACCAAGGAAAAAGGCAATTGCATTGAAGGCGCGACCTCTCCGTTCGTGCACGACGATCTTGCCAACGGCACCTGCTACCACTACGTCGTCACGGTGGTGACGCCGAAAGGCGAGAGCCCGGAGTCCCAGGAAGTGATGGCGATCCCGTCGCCGTACCTGTTAGCCATGCAGTTCGGGCAGGAGGGCGTCGACGATGGAGAATTCAGTTCGCCGACCGGCATCGCGCTGGACAAAGACGGCAACATCTACGTCGCTGACACCGACAACCATTCGATTCAAAAATTCGACAAAACTGGCAAGTTCATTGCCCGCTGGGGCGGCGAGCCGAGTCAGGAGGAAGGGCTGTTTTACTATCCGCGCGGACTGGCGATCGGCCCCGACGGCGAAGTCTATGTGGCGGACAGCGGCAACAACCGGGTGCAGAAGTTCGATGCCGACGGTAACTGCATGCATGCCTGGGGGAAATTCGGGTTCGCGTGGCGCGGCGCCGACATGGGGAAATTCGACGTGCCCTGGGGCATCGCCACCGACAAAGACGGCAACATTTACGTCTCGGACACTAGCAATTCCCGTATTCAGAAGTTTAAGTCCGACGGAACGCCGTTGCTGAAGTGGGGCCGCGACGGCAGCTTCGACGGTGCGTTTTTCTTCCCACGGGGGATCGCCGTCGATTTCGTCGGCAACATCTTCGTGGCCGACGAAGGGAACAACCGCATCCAAAAATTCGACGCCAGGGGGAGTTTTCTGACCAAGTGGGGCCGCGAAGGCAGCGGCCCCGGCCAGTTTAAAGCCCCCTGGGGTGTCGCCTGCGACGCGCTCGGCAACGTGTACGTAGTGGACAGTGGCAATCACCGCATCCAAAAGTTCGACGGCAACGGCACCTTCTTATGTGCCTGGGGTAACCGGGGCAAAACCGAAGGACAGTTGAATTTCCCTTCCGGGATCGCAGTTGACCGAGAGGGGTGTGTCTATGTCGTGGACAGCGGTAACCACCGCGTCCTGAAGTACGTGCCGACCGAAGAACAGTTGGCGCAGGAGCAAAAGGCCACGCCCAAAGAATCGGGCGAGCATGCGCCGCCGAGGAGCCTTGTCGTCAAGCCCGGAGACACAGAAACCCATATCAGTTGGATGGAGGTGCCGGGAGCGGTCTCCTATAATCTTTACTTCAACACCTCGCCGAATCTCACGATGCAGACGGCGACCAAGATTGAAGGTGTGACCAGCCCTTTCACCCACACTGGTCTGACTAACGACATTCCCTATTACTACGCGCTGACGGCAGTCTATGAGGACGGAGCCGAGAGTTCCCTGTCGGAAGAAGTGACGGCGACGCCGGTTCTCATCGACATGACGGCGCCGCAGAACGCCAACGCCTTGATCAATCACGGCGCGTTCATGACGAACTCCCCGGAGGTGATGGTCACGATTTCGGCGGTCGATGTGGATACGGGCGTTGCAGCGTATTACATCTCGGAGAATCCCATGACGCCCATGGCCGGCACGCCAGGCTGGGTCGATGTCGAGCCGGCGCAAAAGTTCGGCGCCACGATTCCGTTCGTCCTCTCTCCGGGGGACGGACAGAAAACCATCTATGTCTGGTTCAAGGATGCGGGCAACAATGTGTCGACGCCTGCCTCGGCCAGCATCCTGGTCAACACGTCGGGCTATCTCTGCGTGTCGAAATGGGGAAAGCCGGGCCGCGGCGCCTCCCTGCTGCACGGTGGCGAATTCATGCCGCCGATGTACGGATTGGCCGTCGATCAGCAGGGCTGTCTCTTCGTGGTCGACAACGGCAACAACCGCGTGCAGAAGTTCGACAGCAACGGCAACTTCATCATCCTATGGGGAAGCTTCGGATCAGCCAACGCCAATTTTCACAATCCGACCGGCGTCGCCTGTGATGCCAAGGGCGATGTGTACGTCGTCGATACGAACAACCACCGGGTGCAGAAATTCGATGGCAAGTTGGGTGGGTACCTGATGAAGTTCGGCTCGCGGGGCAACGGCGAAGGGCAGTTCAACGCGCCTTGGGGAATCGCGATCGATCGCGTGCGGGGGTATATCTACGTCGTGGATAGCGCGAATTTCCGGGTGCAGAAGTTCGACATGACCGGCGAGTTCATCATGTCGTGGGGCAGCTTCGGCAACGGCGACGGCCAGTTCTATTTCCCGCGCGGCATCGCGGTCGATCAGGCGGATGGCTCAGTCTACGTCGTGGATATGGGCAACCACCGGGTGCAGAAATTTGACACCAGCACGAACGTGCTGCCGCAGTTGTTGACCAAGTGGGGCGGCAGTTCGGAGGCTGGCCATGCCAGCAGCCCGCAGGCTCAAGAGGCCGGCCAGTTGCGGTCGCCGTGGGGAATTGCGGTCGACAGCCAAGGCGATGTGTATGTCACCGACACCGGCAATCACCGTGTGCAGAAGTTCGACCGTGAGGGCAACTTCATCACCCAGTGGGGCGGCTTCGGCAACGGCGACGGGCAGTTTAACTTCCCGTACGGGATTGCCGTGGACGCCAAGGGCAGTGTGTACGTAGTCGACAGCGGCAACACGCGCGTGCAGCAGTTCATGCCGGCCGAGGAAGGTAGCGAGCGGTTGAAGGAGGAAGCCGAAGCGGCTGCGGAACTCGCAAAGTCGCAGGGCGCGGCGCAAGTGTAAGGTCCAGCTTCGAGCCGACGGAGAGGCCTCATGCTCGATAACGAGGTCCGTATAGGACTTACCTACGACGATGTAGTGCTGGTGCCGGCCAAGTCTCAGGTCCTGCCGAGTGAAGTCGACACGCGGACCTGGGTGACCCGCCAGATCACGATCAACATTCCGATTGTCAGCGCGGCAATGGATACGGTGACCGAAGCGCGCCTGGCCATCGCCCTCGCCCGGGAAGGCGGACTTGGCGTTATTCACCGCGTGCTTGCACCGGCGGACCAGGCCGCTGAGGTGGACAAGGTCAAAAAGTCGGAAAGCGGGATGATTCTCGATCCCATCACGATCTCGCCGGATCAGACGATCCGCGATGCGCATAACCTGATGGCGAAGTATCGGATTTCCGGTATTCCTGTGACGAAAAATGGAAAGTTGGTGGGCATCCTCACCAATCGGGATCTGCGCTTCGAGACCCGCATGGATCTCAAGGTCTCACAAGTGATGAGGCGGGAGAAACTGATCACGGCGCCGGAGGGCACGAGCCTGGAAAAAGCGCGGGAAATCCTGCATGAGTATCGGATCGAGAAGCTGCCGGTTGTGAACAAAAACTTCGAATTGAAGGGATTGATCACGATCAAGGATATCGAGAAACGGATCAAGTACCCGAATGCCTGCAAGGACGCCCATGGTCGCCTGCGGGTCGGTGCCGCAGTGGGCGTCGGGCCGGATACCGAAGAGCGGGTCGCGGCGTTGGTGAAGGCGGGCGTCGATCTCGTGGTGGTGGATACGGCCCATGGGCATTCACAAAGTGTGTTGGATACTGTGAAATTCATCAAGAAAAAGCATCCGGACCTGGCCGTTATGGCGGGAAACATCGCAACGGCCGAGGCGGCAAAGGATCTGGTGAAGGCCGGCGCCGATGCCGTGAAAGTCGGTGTGGGCCCTGGCTCCATTTGCACTACCCGTGTCGTGTCGGGGGCCGGGATGCCCCAACTCACGGCGGTTGCCGATTGTGCGAAGGCGTTGCGCAACTCCGGTATCCCGGTTATTGCCGACGGTGGAATCAAATACTCCGGCGATATTACAAAGGCCCTGGCAGCCGGCGCATCGGCCGTGATGCTGGGAGGGCTCTTGGCCGGGACCGAAGAATCGCCCGGCGAGACGGTGTTGTTTCAGGCCAGGACATACAAGGTCTATCGGGGTATGGGTTCGATCGCCGCCATGGAACGGGGCGGCGGGGATCGGTACGGACAGGGCGGGCGCGCTCCACAGAAACTGGTTCCGGAAGGGATCGAAGGTCGGGTGCCGTACAAGGGCCCACTCGCCGGCGTCGTTTATCAGTTGGTCGGCGGTGTCAAGGCCGGAATGGGTTATTGCGGTTGTCGGACCATTCCGGAGTTACAGCAGAAAGCGACGTTCATTCGCCAGACCCTGGCCGGACTGCGCGAAGGCCATGTCCACGACGTGATCATCACCAAAGAGGCGCCGAACTACCGCACGGATTGGGAGTAACGCGAATAGCGAGTAGCGAATAGCGAATAGCACGGGGAGAAACGTTCGTACGAGTCGGCTGCTAGCTACCAGCTATTTGCTACTGGCTGCAACATGGAATTCTGGCACGACCGGATCCTCATCCTCGATTTCGGATCCCAGTACACGCAGCTCATCGCCCGCCGCATCAGAGAAGCTCGGGTGTATTCCCAGATCCTTCCGTATTCGGTATCGCTTGCCACTGTCTTGGCGTACCGCCCCAAGGGGCTCGTGCTGTCGGGAGGTCCCGCAAGTGTTTATGAGCCTCGTGCGCCGCTGATCTCCGAGCGTCTGCTGGATCTGGGCATCCCGGTTCTCGGTATCTGTTACGGCATGCAACTGGTCACGCATCTGCTGGGCGGGGAAGTGGCGAGAGCGACCAGGCGGGAATATGGCCGGGCGGAACTGGTCATCGATGATCGCGCCGATCTGTTCAACAGCGTGGGCGAAGGGACGTCCACGACGGTGTGGATGTCCCACGGGGACCGCATCGAGCGCATGCCGAAGGGATTTCGTTCGATTGCCCATACAGCGAATTCGCCTGTGGCCGCGATGAAGATGGACGGGGGCGGGCGCAAGATTTATTGCCTCCAGTTCCATCCGGAAGTGGCGCATACGGTCGAAGGCCCCCGCATCCTGCGCAACTTCGTCTACGACATTTGTGGCTGTAAGCCGACTTGGACGATGCGGTCCTATGCGGATACGGCAGTCCAGCAGATACGCGAACGAGTCGGAAAAGAAAAGGTGATCTGTGCGTTGAGCGGAGGTGTTGACTCTGCGGTAGCCGCAACGCTGACCCACCGCGCGATCGGCAGCCAGTTGACCTGTGTCTTTGTGGACAATGGTGTTCTCAGGGCTGGCGAGGGCGAACAGGTGCAGAAAACCTTCGCGTCGCATTTGAAACTGAATCTCCGGTTCCTTGATCGGTCCGCACAGTTTCTGGACGCGCTCGAAAACGTAGTCGATCCGGAGCGCAAGCGGAAGATCATCGGTCGGCTGTTTATCAAGAACTTCGAGGCGGAGGCGAAGAAGTTGGGAACGGTCAAGTTTCTGGTGCAGGGTACGCTGTATCCAGACGTCATCGAAAGCGTGAGTTTCCAAGGGCCATCCGCGACGATCAAGACGCATCATAACGTCGGCGGGTTGCCCGCTCGGATGAAACTGAAACTCATCGAACCGCTGCGAGAGCTGTTTAAGGACGAGGTGAGGGTGCTGGGCAAGGAATTGGGCCTCCCGGACGACATCCTCTGGCGGCAGCCGTTCCCTGGCCCCGGGCTTGCCATCCGTGTGTTGGGGGCGGTCACGAAAGAGCGGTTGGCGATTCTGCGCAGCGCGGAGGCGATCGTGGATCAGGAGATTCGCGCGGCTGGGCTGTATCGCGAGCTGTGGCAAGCCTTCGCTACATTGCTGCCGATCCGGACAGTCGGCGTGATGGGAGACCAACGGACTTACGAACACGTGGTTGCCATCCGGGCCGTGACTAGCCTTGACGGCATGACCGCCGATTGGGCGAGGCTGCCGCCTGAGTTGTTGGGCAGGATCTCCAATCGCATCATCAACGAGGTCAAAGGCGTGAATCGGGTCGTGTACGATATCAGTTCGAAGCCGCCCAGCACGATAGAATGGGAATAGTAGAGAGACGTGAAGCGGGAAGAAGGAAGTTGCCCCACTAACTCTCGCGATACGTGAAATACACGCAACGCTTCACGAGGTACGGCGGTTCAGAAAGACGAGATACGCTTCACGAACGACGAGAGACTGTTGATGGAAGTAAGGCTTCAAAAGCTGATCGCCGGCACTGGCTTGGCCTCGCGCCGAAAGGCGGAGCGGATGATCGCCGAAGGGCGGGTCACGGTGAACGGGAAAGTCGTGCGTGAACTCGGCACGAAAGTCGATCCGACCCGTGACCATGTGAAGGTGGACGGCCGGCATCTCAAGGCTGTGCAGCCTTACGTCTATCTCTTGCTGAACAAGCCCAAGGGGGTCGTCTCCACCTTGGACGATCCCGAAGGCCGACCCACGGTCAAGGATCTGCTGCGTGGCGTCGGCGTGCGGGTATTTCCTGTCGGTCGGCTGGATTTCGACAGCGAAGGCCTGATGCTGCTGACGAATCATGGCGAACTGGCACAGGCCTTGTTACATCCCCGGTATCATGTGCCGAAGACCTATCTGATCAAGGTCAAAGGCGTGTTGACCCGCGAAGAACTGGAGCGTCTGGCTCGGGGAGTTGCGTTGGAGGACGGGCCGACCGGGCCGGCGACGGTCAAGCCGGTTCGGAGGGCGGAGCAGAATTCCTGGTTGGAAATCACGATTTACGAAGGCCGGAAGCATCAGGTGAAACGCATGTTGGAGGCGGTCGGGCACCGGGTGCTCAAACTCACGAGGGTCCGGTTCGGTCCCTTGTCGCTGGGAAGCCTCCAACCGGGCGAGTTTCGGTATCTGACGGATCGGGAAGTGAACGCGATCCGCGTTCTCGTTCGAGAGTGCGTGACCAAACGCACGAGGTCAACGGTTGGCGGCGCAAATGTCTATGAAACCCGGGAGTCCGCTTCCGGTTGCGCCTCCCGCTCCCCTCTTCTCGCCTCGCACCTGCGTCGGAGGTGGGCATGCTGATGCGGACCCATCACTGTGGTGAGCTGACCAAGTCCCACGTGGGGCAGACGGTCGTGTTGAGCGGCTGGGTACAGCGGCGCCGTGATCACGGTAGCCTGATCTTCATCGACCTTCGCGATCGGTATGGGATCACGCAGATCGTTTTCAACTCGGAACGGAACCCTGCCTCGCATCGGAACGCCCACGAACTGCGCAGCGAATACGTTGTCTCGGTCCGTGGGCAAGTGGCGCTGCGGCCGGAAGGCTCGGAGAACCCCAACCTCCCGACCGGCGCGATCGAGGTGCTGGTCGACGACGTTGAGGTTCTCAACGAGGCCAAGACGCCGCCGTTCCTCATCGAAGATGAGGCCGACGTCACCGAGGCGATCCGACTCAAGTACCGGTATCTGGACCTGCGCCGGCCGACGATGCAGCGCTTGATCGCCCTCCGCCACACAGTCACGCAACACGCTCGGGCCTTTCTCAATGCGCAGGGGTTCCTGGAAGTCGAGACCCCCATACTGACCAAAAGCACACCGGAAGGTGCGCGGGACTATCTCGTGCCCAGCCGCGTCAATCCCGGCTCATTTTATGCCCTGCCGCAGTCGCCGCAACTCTTTAAGCAGATCCTGATGGTCAGCGGGGTGGATCGCTATTATCAGATCGCCCGCTGTTTCCGGGACGAGGATCTGCGGAACGATCGGCAACCGGAGTTCACGCAAATTGACCTGGAGATGTCCTTCGTGGACCGTGAGCAGGTCATGGCGTTGACAGAGCGCATGATCAGCGCGGTCTTCAAGGAAGCCGCCGGTGTTGAGCTGCCGACGCCATTTCCGCGAATAACCTATATGGAGGCCGTCGGTCGCTACGGCTCCGACAAACCAGATCTGCGGTTCGACATGCCTCTCTACGACGTGACGAGCTTCGCGGCGAAGAGTGACTTCCAAGTGTTCAAAGACGAGGTGGCCAAGGGTGGGATCGTGAAGGCGTTGATCGTCAAGGATGGCGCGGCTATTTCGAGGACCCGCATCGACGGGCTGGGGGAAACAGCCAAGCGTTTCGGGGCGAAAGGGCTGGCTTGGGTCAAGGTCGCCGGCGAGGGGCGGCTCGACTCCTCCATTGCGAAATTTCTGAACGCCAAAGCCTTGCTGGCTGCCTTGCCGGATGCGGCGGTCGGCGACCTGGTGCTCTTCGCAGCTGACAAGCCCAGCGTGGTGCACGACGTGCTGGGTCGGCTGCGGCTCCTGCTGGGCGAGGAACTGAACCTAATCGACCGGTCCGCCTGGCGGCCGCTCTGGATCATCGAATTCCCGTTGTTAGATTACGATCCGGAAGCGAAACGCTACGTGTTCATGCACAATCCCTTCGCGGCGCCGTTGGACGAAGATGTGAAATTGCTGGATTCCGACCCCTTAAAGGTGCGGGCCAAGGCCTACGATATGGTCTTGAACGGGAATGAGATCGGCGGAGGAAGCATTCGCAACCATCGCCGCGACGTGCAGATGAAAATTCTTGACCTGCTCGGTATCAACAAGGAAGTGGCGGAGGCCAAGTTCGGGTTTTTGCTGGAAGCTCTCGAGTACGGCGCTCCTCCGCATGGCGGGATTGCCTTTGGGCTTGACCGGCTGATCATGCTGCTGGGCGGTGCCAACTCCATCCGGGATGTCATCGCTTTCCCCAAAACCCAAAAGGCTCAGTGTCCTCTGACCGAGGCTCCCTCGCCGGTCAGCCCAGATCAGTTGAAAGAGCTGCGGATCAAGCTGGATATCGTCGTGTAACGATCGGTTCGGCTCGCTATCACTGGAAGGCGAATCCCCCAAACACGCCATTCTCAACGACAAGCCTGGTCCCGATGCGTTCCCGGTCCGTGGTAAACCCGACGCCGATTAGTGACTTGTGCTCGCCGACGCCTCCCGATTAATCCTGGGCGATGGTGCCGACCTTCGGGTACGGCCTGATCTCCGCCTCCGCTCTGCCCAGCGGGAATTCATTGGCTGAGGCCAATGGTTGTCAGAACGTCCAGCAAGAGCACGATGATTTGCAAAAGTCGAGTGGGTCGTGCTGGAGACAGACAAGGAACTTCGTCTCCTTTATGACCGGAGAAGGCTCAGATGGTAAGAGGACCGATAGTTCCGACTGTGCGGCTGAAGCGCAAGAGCCAGGTTAGCTTCCTGTCAAGCTGCGGTGGAGGGGATGCGGGTCAACGGCTCTTATCAGAGCCTTTCCTGGCAAGGCTCCTAAAGGATGAGCACGAACGAAGCGTAGCCAACCCGTTCCCCACCAGGGGGCGAACGTGTAGAATGTTGTAAAGCGGATGAGAAGGACATTCCGTATCCGGGAGGTGTCCTTTTGAGCATGATCTGTGAGGGCATCCTAGCCGTTTCAGTGTCGCTAGCCGTGGGCTGTTCGTGGGTAGAGCCGGTGGAAACCGCCTATTTGCAAGCCGCTCAAGCTTGGGCGACTCAGGAGGAAATACGGCAGCAACTGGGGGCACCCACCTTGTCGGTCGCCACGCAGACAGGGGAGTCGGTCTGGGTGTACCAGATTCGGACGCAGCAGCCGGGGAACCGGGTCACAGCGCCGGGTATGTGGTGCGACGAATATGTGCTCACGTTCGACAGCCAAGCTGTTCTACGGCGGTGGACCCGCCGGTCCTATTTTCACGGTGGAGAGTATGCGGCGACCTACTGCGTGCCTAGGGATAATCAAGCGGCATCATCGGATACGCGCTAAGCAACTCGGAGGTGCGCGATGAAAACTGTTCTGCAAATCGCTGTCCTTGGTCTGTTCGCCCCGGTGGTAGGATGCGGTCTATTGGTTCCCAAGGAGACCAGGTATCTGGAATCAGCGCAGGATCGGGCCACACAGACAGACGTGCGTCAGGAACTGGGGGATCCGCAACGGACGGTCGTCACTCAAGATGGAGAATTGGTCTGGGTGTACGAAGTTCGACAATTGGAGCCCGGAAGCCAGAACACATGGGCGACAACGGGGTCTTGGTGCGATGAATATACGCTCAGGTTTGACGCCGACGGGGTGCTCAGGCAGTGGACCCACAAGTCGTTTCTCCATGGCGGGGAATTAATGCCACTCACGTGTAACACCACGGTGGGCGTACAGAAACCGGCGTTATAAGAGACAAGACAATGGATTCACCCGGTTCTGCTCCTGTCAGCCGTTTCCAGTGGCTGGCCAGCCCGGCTTATGGCAAATTGGGGCCTCAAGATGTTGGCCCGATTCAGCGAGACAGGGGGTGGGCACGATGAGTTTCCTTCTCAAGGTGTCTTTTGCACTCTGCACATTCGTTCTTATAGGTGTGGCTCCGATCATTGCACCAGCAGCGCCCGAAGCGGATAAACGGCCTGAACGAGTCCCTCTTGCCGAATTGCAGGAGATTAAGAAATTCGTCTCCGTTGAGGTGCAGACCCAGGGCAGTGCGGAGAAGCTCGGTCTCAAGAGCGCTGAGTTGACCGATCTCACCCGACTGGCGTTTCTGAACAATTTCCCCGGTGTGGCCTTGGAAAGTCCCGGCACTTCGTCGCTCGACGAGGTCGAGCGACCGAATCAGGCTGGCTTTATCTATTGCGAAGTGTGGACAGTCGGAGAAGAGTACATTGTGGCCTATCATGTGGATTGCAATGCGGGACCCTACGTTACTCCCAGAACGCCGAACGCGGTGTGGGGGCATGCCTTGCTTGGCTACGGGCCGAAGGACCAGGTTCCTGACAGTATCCGAAAAGGTCTGCGGAACCTGATCGAAAAGTTCGCAGTTGTATTTTTCAAGTCCCGCGGCGTAATTGGAAGCGCGGCGACGTCAAAATAAGACGATGTCCTTCTCGTGGATGCCCATAGCGGGGGGAGGCTGCTGCTCTTTGCCTTCCCGAGCATGAGAGGTAATACGTACACCTCAACCTGCCGATCATTGACCAGCTCACCCCTTGCGAAAATTTCTTGTTTGCTAGAGTATGGATTCGGTCCGCTCTGGTGGGTGCCGATTTATTTCAAGCGACAGCGGCACGTGCACGAAGACCATCTGGTAAACTTTTTAGTGTCTCCGACATCGCTTTGCTGGAGGATGGGGCCTGTCTATCGGCAACGTTAGTCGGAGTGGATGCTGGAGTCACGGATTTTGCCTCATTCCTTCGAACTCTCCCTCTCGCAGTGGCTGACAGAAAAGCGCAATCGGGATGTCACAGTCCGGTTCTTTCACTTTCATAAGACTGGCACCGGCCCATTGTTGGAGAACCATCGTTTATTGACTGAGCGGCTGTCCACAGATGGTGTTGGGTTAGGCATTGCTGGGTAGATAGTCTGGTTTGAGGGGATGAGTCAGAGATGGGCACATTGGGTAAGGATGCGATCTCGCTTTGTGCGGTCGAGGAACCCGATCAGATTCCAGTGCGAATCGTTGCCTGCCTTAGCCTCGGTATTGAGCCGGATGTCGCGCGTGCACACGTTTGCAAAACATCGCGGCGCTCCTGAAGGTGAGAGCCTTTCTGGGCGGCTGTGCGCTGGCGCCGCAGATAGAGGCGTACCAAGCGTACGAAGAAGCGGTCTTCTACGTGAAGGGTAAGAGCGATATCATGATTCAACCGTGTTCAATTCGTGCATCAGTTCCGCCACGCGAGGCCATTTCGGGGATCATCACCTGACGGACAAAACTGGGGCAGCCGGTTAATATTGTTTCACCGCTCATAGCTTGGTATTGGTTCTTCGAATTCCCTCCGTAGCCCCGGCACAATCACTTTCCGTCCGCGCTTCGGAGTACCGACACGTCCTGGACGCCGTTCACGCCGTGGTGTCTGTGACCTCGTCATTGCCAAAGCGCAGGACACCCAACATTCCGGCGTCGGGTTCTACCTAAGTGCGTAGCAGAAGTCACCGAAGATGTCCTTTCATGCGCTAATGAATGATCTTCTGTATCCCGGTTCGGTGGGCTTATCGGGAGGTCTTGTCAACAGGTGTGGAAATAGAATCAGGTGGTGACCCCTTGCCGGATGACACGATCCTTCTGAACTCCATTTCCATACTGCCTGCCGGCATACACGACCGGTAACAACTCCGATGCGTTCAGGTGCCGGAACGTCTGCTCGGCGACCAGCAGGATTTTCCAGATCAAGGCGGCCTCCGACTCCACGCGCTTGTCTCGCTTGCCCGCGGTGGTCCGCAGCCGCACGACCGCACACGGCGATGCGACCACGTTGGTGGTCCGGAGATGCTGCCAATGCTCCTGCAGGAACTGAGAGAACCTGACGAGGCGCTCCCACTCGGTGTATCAGCACTCGACGGCCTTCGGGGCCAGCATGCGGTAGCGACGACTGAATTGGTCCCAAAGCCGTTCGCACTCCACGTGGGCCTCCGCATACGGCATGGTCTTCAGCAAGGTGTTCGCCTCCGTCTGGTGTGTTTGGGGGATGGCATCCAGCACGTTGACGCTCCGGTGGGTCCCGCAGCGCTGTTCGGCGGCAGCGGGCGGCTGCTCGGCCAGCGCCGCTCAGATCCCCCGATGACTATCTAACGATCGTGCAGCGTCAGGGCTTCAGTCCCCGCATCCGCAGATCCCGCAACACCGCGTCCCAAGACTCTTTCGCTTCACGCTGGCCGCTTTCCACCGCCAGGACCACCTTGCGCCCATCCGTCAACACCTCGATCAAGACGAGGACGCCGCCTTGCCGGCTTCCAGGCCGGCTTTGACATACAGCCCATTAACCCACACGGACACGACCTCCAGCTCATCGAGCCGCCGTTGCTTCCAGGTGTCCTATTCCTGGTGCCACTGGGCCCTCAGCCGCTGCAACGAGGCGGCCGAGAGTGGCGCCCCCTCACCTAACAGGTCCCGGAGCGCCAGCTCGAACTCGCCGAGTGCCAGGCCGTGCAGGGACAACCGGGGGAGCAGTTCCCCCACCGGCTTGGTCCGGCGCGTGAACCACGGTAGGAGTCGACTGACGAACCGCTTGCTCACGCCGCGCACCCGGGGGTATCACGCGGTGATCGTGCCGCAGCTCAGGGTAAGCTGGCGCGGCCTGCCGTCCCCATTGCGGTATCCTTCCAGCGCATCCACGGCGGCCCGCCGCGCCGACTTCGCTCGGCCCAGCCGCATTGTGACTTCTTCCACTCACAGCTGCTGGACAAACTGCTGGATGTGGCCGCGCACAAAGTCCTACAGATGCCTTGATTCGACTCCGGTCCCTCTGCGCTGCTCGTTCACGGCGGTGTCTCCTTTCTTGGCTAGGATCCCCCGGCGGGGTTTTGCCACCCGAAAGGTTGCCATCGCCTGTTCCTATTTCCACACCTTCTGTTTATACCTCCAACTAATACTGGAACTTGGTACCGGACAGGGCAGATGGCTTGCTCGATCTTTTTGAGAAATTGGGTTGGCAGCAGGGTTCTGTTGGCCCCCCAATGTTCAGAGGATACCACTTCCTGCATTATGCGGAACGACCACGGATGGATTCACCGGTTGCAGTGGATCTTGTGGTATTGCAGTGACGATGCACGTTTGTAAAGAACACGATGGACATATTTAATTAATTTTATGCCCCCTTCTTTCAGATGAGACGAGACGAGACGAGGTGAAAGATCTTCCTTTATAGCGTTTCCATCAAAGGGAGTGCGATGAAGGCGATAGATCCTTGGGGTGTCGTAGGCACGGGGGCAGAAAGGGTGAACTGTCTAGATGTGTTCCACGTCCGCAATAATGGTGTGATACCCAGAAGCGCCGTTCGGTTGCGGGCGGACGAGTTCAGCAGTCTGCAGTTGCCCTTTGGTATCCGTTGCGCGAACGACGACCTGGTACTTGCCAACCTTCGGTGGACGCCAGCGATAGCTCCAAATCACCCAGGTGTAGGGGGATACTGGTGGCTGGAGCTCCGTCTCGTTCCAGGTCCGGCCGGCATCGAAGCTGATCTCGACCTTACTGATCGAGTTTGGGCCGCCGAACGCGATGCCACGGAATAGATGCTCAGGCCCCACCAGCGGCTGATAGTGGCCGGGGCTGTCAATGCGGGAGAAAATCTTGATCGTGCCGTCATCGGTCCAACCCTTGCGTTGCCAGTAGCCCTTGTAATCTCCGGCGTAGACCTCGATTTCGATGATCCATTTCACGTTCTTGATGCCGTAGAGTCCGGGTACGATCAGCCGCAAGGGGAAGCCGTGCTCCTTCGGCAGTTTTTCGCCGTTCATCAGATAGGCGAGCATGACATCGTCCTGCATGGCCCGGGCGAAGGGAATGCTGTCGTCGTAGCCGTCCGCGGCGCGGAACACAACGTCGCGGGCCAGTTCTTCGTCGGCTCCGGCATCCTGCAACAGTTTCTTCAGCGAGATGCCGCGCCACATGGCGTTGCCGAGGCTATCACCGCCCGGCAGGGTATCGATGCATTCCAGTGTGACGGCCTGATCGAAGGCATCGCGATTAAGAATGTCTCGCCAGCCCAGCGTCATGGGGCGTTTGACTTCGCCTTTGACGACGAGGCGCCATTGTTCCTGGTTCAAATCGCGGGTGAGGTTGGCACCGAACGGAGAGTCAGAGTAATTGACTACGTAGAACTTTTCGTTCGGTGTGAAATACGTAGTTTCACGAGGCGGCACCGCGAACATCCGGCCGAAGAGCGAACCGATGGAATCACATCCGCCGGTTAAGCAGGCCAAAGCGGTCAATCCGCTGAGCTTGAGGAGCGTTCGTCGGCGTAGCGAGAAGCGGTTGTTCATGGACGGGAAACTGCCTTGGATGAAAAGATCGCCACTATTATACACCGTTTGTCTGACTTGACTCCGGACAAAAGCACTGGTATGTTGAACACCGCTTGCGATCCTACCTGCGACCACGCCGCTTGCCATAAGTAATCATAGTGGCGTAGGCTCTAAGGGAAGACTCGATCATTAAAAAACAAAAGAGCTTGGAGTAGGCCCTTGACAGGGGCTGGCGCGCGTTGCATAATATGCAGCTCGCGCAAGGCAAGTTGTTCTTTGACAACTGAATAGAGTGAGCGAGGTAAGGTGTATTGAAAAGGTGGCCCCTGGGTCAGATTCCTTGACACTTTTCATGAGAGTTTGATCCTGGCTCAGAACGAACGCTGGCGGCGCGCCTAACACATGCAAGTCGAACGAGAAGGCGTCGCAAGACGCTTGTACAGTGGCGAACGGGTGAGTAATGCGTGGGTAACCTGCCCTTGAGTGGGGAATAACCCGCCGAAAGGCGGGCTAATACCGCGTACGCTTCTCGGTCTGCGGATCGAGAAGGAAAGCTATACCGAGGGTATGGCGCTCAAGGATGGGCTCACGTCCTATCAGCTTGTTGGTAGGGTAACGGCCTACCAAGGCAACGACGGGTAGCTGGTCTGAGAGGACGATCAGCCACACTGGCACTGCGACACGGGCCAGACTCCTACGGGAGGCAGCAGTGAGGAATATTGCGCAATGGGCGAAAGCCTGACGCAGCGACGCCGCGTGGGGGATGAAGGTCTTCGGATTGTAAACCCCTTTCGGGAGGGAAGATGGAACGGGCAACCGTTCGGACGGTACCTCCAGAAGCAGCCACGGCTAACTTCGTGCCAGCAGCCGCGGTAATACGAAGGTGGCAAGCGTTGTTCGGATTTACTGGGCGTACAGGGTGCGTAGGCGGTTCGGTAAGCCCTTCGGGAAAGCTCTGGGCTTAACCCGGAAAGGTCGGAGGGGACTGCCGAGCTAGAGGACGGGAGAGGAGCGCGGAATTCCCGGTGTAGCGGTGAAATGCGTAGAGATCGGGAGGAAGGCCGGTGGCGAAGGCGGCGCTCTGGAACGTTCCTGACGCTGAGGCACGAAAGCGTGGGGAGCAAACAGGATTAGATACCCTGGTAGTCCACGCCCTAAACGATGGACACTAAGTGTCGGCGGGTTACCGCCGGTGCCGCAGCTAACGCAGTAAGTGTCCCGCCTGGGGAGTACGGCCGCAAGGTTGAAACTCAAAGGAATTGACGGGGGCCCGCACAAGCGGTGGAGCATGTGGTTCAATTCGACGCAACGCGAAGAACCTTACCCAGGTTGGACATGCAGGTAGTAAGAACCCGAAAGGGGGATGAGCCCGCAAGGGCAGCCTGCTCAGGTGCTGCATGGCTGTCGTCAGCTCGTGCCGTGAGGTGTTGGGTTAAGTCCCGCAACGAGCGCAACCCCTGCCTTTAGTTGCCATCGGGTTATGCCGGGCACTCTAAAGGGACTGCCCAGGAGAACGGGGAGGAAGGTGGGGATGACGTCAAGTCAGCATGGCCTTTATGCCTGGGGCTACACACGTGCTACAATGACCGGTACAAAGCGTTGCCAACCCGAGAGGGGGAGCCAATCGCAAAAAACCGGCCTCAGTTCAGATTGGGGTCTGCAACTCGACCCCATGAAGGCGGAATCGCTAGTAATCGCGGATCAGCACGCCGCGGTGAATACGTTCCCGGGCCTTGTACACACCGCCCGTCACACCACGAAAGCCTGTTGTACCTGAAGTCGCCGGCGCCAACCCGAAAGGGAGGCAGGTGCCCACGGTATGACCGGTGATTGGGGTGAAGTCGTAACAAGGTAGCCGTAGGGGAACCTGCGGCTGGATCACCTCCTTTCTAAGGAGCTTTACACTCCTTACAACAAAACCGTGGTCTGGGGGCCACCCTTTCAGTACACTAGCAACAGTCCCAGCTTGCGAGGGTGAACTTCCGCACCGCCATATGCGGCGGATGCCGAAGCGGATATCGTCGTCGCCCCCGCCGGTTATTTACATCGGCTGGGCCTATAGCTCAGATGGTTAGAGCGCACGCCTGATAAGCGTGAGGTCGGTAGTTCGATTCT
>JBPKLU010000008.1:0-32725 GCA_051293815.1 Nitrospiraceae bacterium
CGAAAGTGTTCGAGACCCAGATCCACGGCAAGCGGTTCGAGATGTACAACGACACCGTGCTGGGCTTCAACAAGTCGGGCAAGGAGGTCGTGCGGCAGCAGGTGGAAGAGCCGATCTACATCCGCCCAGCCGAGCGCGTGAACTGGCTGTAACGCCACGCCGGTTCCGATGGAGGACCCTGGGAGCAGGACCCCGGCACACCGGGGTCCGCTCCCGCCCGTACCCGAGGGGGACAAGGAGCAGCCCGGAGGGCTCCTTGTCCCCTTCCTTTTGGGCTGTGGCTGACCCGGAGTGCTATGATGCGCAGACTTCTCCCTCGTCCGACGCTCAGCCAGATCGCGGTCAGTCTCCTGATCGCGCTGGCCGGGTACCTCGCCGCCCAGGCGCTGACGCACATCGATCGAGACCTGCGCGTCCTCTACACGGAATACACCCTTGCTGCCGCGGACCTGGGCCATATCTCCGGCGACCTCATCCGCTACCGCAGCACCATCCTGCGCGCCTTGGAAGCGCCGACGGCCCAGGAGGCGGAACGGATCCTCGCCGCGCTCCCCGAGCAGCGAAGGCGGGTCCTCCGCGCCATCGACCGCTATGCCGCCGCCAGCCGGCAGGCGGCCCACCACGACCCGGCCGCCCCCGCTTTGCAGGCCTTGCAGACTCAGGTGGAGACCTACTTCGCCAACGCCGACGAGACCGTCCGCTTGATCCAACGCCGGTGGGCCGCTACCCGCCCCGAGGAGGCCGCCGCTTGGCAGGAGCAGGCCACGCAGCATGCGGCCGCCCGCGCCGGCACCACGTTGATCCAGGTCAGCATGGCTTTGGATCAGGTATTGGACGTCGTGGCGAAGGTGGCCGGCGCCATGTACGAGGATGGGGTGCGTGCAACCCGGCGAAGCAGTCTCCTCGTCATCGGCGGGAGCCTGGCCTTGATCGCCCTCGTCTGGTTCGGACCTCGGGCCCCCGCCCCCGTGCGCCCTCTGCTTCGAAAGCCCTCCCCACCGACGCCACACAACTGCCCCGCAGATGGCCCGCCTCACTAGATAGACCACCAGCACACAGTGCGAGCAACACAAGCTCGAGACAATCGACGTTACCAGGAAGCGCCATCCAACGACCGGTGAACCGGATTCCTACCTGGGCCCGCTTTCCCGGGTTGATCTGGCCCCGCCTCCTCGGAGTTGCACTATGAGACCACCTCCAGTAAGGTACATGGCATCAGCTCAATGCGCGAGGAAGGAGGCAGGTGATGAGGAGGAGGATCGTAGGGGGCCTGTTTCTCGGGCTGCTCATCGCCCTTGTGTTCGCTGGTTCGGAGAGTCAGGCCCGGCGGGAGATCCGCACACCGGAACAAAAACAGCAGTTGCGGCAGATCCAACGGGTGCTCGTCGAGGTCCTGGCCTTGACCGACCGTGGCCAAGCGGATCCCACTTCCCTCCGCGACGTCGTCGTTCGCCGACTCGCGGAGGTCGGCTATACCGTACTGACCGATCCGGCTCAGCCGCATGACGCAACCCTCAAGGTCAAATGCGAGCAGCGCAAGGTATGGGAAGGCACCACCTCGCTCGGAGGCGATGCCGACCTTCCTGATCTACCGCTTCGCACCTGGAAAGGGCCCGCCTGTCAAATCACCTACTCGGTCCAGGATCGTCCTTCCGGGTGGCGTCGGGAAGTGAGAACCGACTTTGCCGACGCAATTGCCGCAGCGGCGGAGGCCAAGGCGGAAGATCCTGGCGCGTTTGCCCTGGAACACTTACGGACGCGGCTGGAAGCATATGACTTCCCGGTGATCCTCACTCAAGAATGGGAACAGGAGGAACGATTGCTGGCACTGTTGCGCAAAGCTGATGAGCCTCCCACCCGCAAGGTGCAGGTTATCCGGGCGCTCGGCGAGCTGTTCTCCGCCGCCGCTGATCCCGATCTTCGGACTCTGCTCCACGATCCGAACCAGGAGATCGCCGCCGCGGCGGCTATTGCCCTCGGCAACATCGGCCGACAGGACAGTCTGGACGCACTCGTCGAGGCGTTGCAAACGGGCGGTTCTCCGCTCAAGCTTGCCGCCGCCAAGGCGTTGGGAAAGGTCGGTGCCCTGCATGGGAACGCCGCGATCATCCCCCCGCTGCTTGATGCGCTCAAGACGGACGACATCGCGCTCAAGACCGAGGTGGTCTGGGCCCTGGGGCAACTGCCCGACCGGCGGGCATATGAGCCGCTTTTGGCTTTGCAACGGTCTCTCCGCGATGTCCGCACCAGCGACCGCACGTCGCCGGAGGGGAAACTCTGGGATGCGCTGAGCTATACCCTCAAACAGATCGACACCTTCGACCAGCTCAACTGATCCGCCGACCGGAAGTCGTGTGTTGCACATGAACGACAGCGAACAGCAAGTCGCGAACACCTTGTTACGGCTTTAAGGAGAAAGAAGGAGAGGCGCTCTCGTATCACTGCGCTCTCCCCTGTGGTCCAGGATAAAGATGGCCGAGGTCCGACTCGAAGCGGTCAGCAAGCGCTACGGCCAAGCCGCCGTGCTCACCGGGCTGACGCTGACCGTGCGTCACGGGGAATTGTTCGCTATCGTCGGGCCATCCGGTTGCGGCAAATCCACACTGTTGCACCTGATTGCCGGGCTCGACCGCCCCACAGAGGGCCGCATCCTCTTCGACGGCCTGGATGTAACGGAGTTGCCGCCACGGGCGCGGGATGTCGCGTTGGTCTTTCAAAGCTATGCCCTCTACCCGCACATGACCGTAGCGGAAAACCTGGCCTTTCCGCTCTACGTGGCGAAGCGCGGGACCGGCCGGTCCCGCGAGGCGATCGCCGCGGAGGTTCGGCGCATCGCCGAGCTTCTGGGGCTTACGACCGTTCTGGAACGTCGCCCGCGCGAACTCTCCGGCGGCCAGCGGCAACGGGTGGCGTTGGGGCGCGCGCTGATCAGAAGGCCTCGAGTGTTTCTCTTGGATGAACCGCTCTCCAATCTCGACGCGCAACTACGGGCCGGCATGCGGGCCGAACTGCGGAAACTGCACGACGACGTGAAGACCACCATGATCTATGTCACGCACGACCAGACCGAGGCCATGACGCTCGCCGACCGGCTAGCGGTCCTGGATCGGGGTCGCCTTCAGCAGATCGGCACGCCGCGCAACCTCTACGACACACCGGCGAATCGGTTTGTCGCGGGATTTATCGGTTCCCCGCCCATGAATCTGTTGGATGCATGCCTGGAGGACGGGGAAGTCCGGGCGGGACCGATCCGTTTCCGTCTGCCAGCGGGAAGCGAGACGCGGCGCCGGGCGGGCACCGTCACGCTCGGCATCCGGCCAGACCATGTGCGGATCTCCGCGGCCGATGCCACAGGTGCAAGTAGCGGCATCCTCGGCACGGTGCGGCTGACCGAACTGTTGGGGAATCAACTGTGGGTGAGCGCGGAACTCCACGGCCACGATCCGGGAAGGATGCTCGTCGGTCTCGCGGATGCGACCGCTCGGCTTCAACCTGGTGATCGGGTCACGGTCTCGCTCGATCGACTGGTGCCCCACCTCTTCGATGCGGAAACGGGCGCGCGTCTCGACTGTGGAATCGGGTCGGAGTCAGGATGACGGGGATCAGTTCTTCTGCCGCAGGCGAAGCACCGCGACCGACCGAGCTTCCAGATCGTATGGCTCGCCGCCCTTGAACATCTTCAACAGCTTCCGCTCACCCCAGCGCGCGGTGTCCAGAACCGGCACCCACCGCACACCGCGCTTATGCGCTGGCAAGGTGAAGGGCAGCGGCTCATGGTGCATATTCAACAGGATGAGCAAGGTCTCGTCCCGAATCGGTTGGCCCCGCTCGTCCGTCTCCTCCATGGCGTCCCCGGCCAGGCGCAGCCCCAAAGACCGCGCATAGCCGGATCCCCAATCTTCGTCGGTCATCTCTTTGCCGTCGGGACGAAACCAGGCGAGGTCCTTCACTTCGGAGCCTCGGATGCGGCGGCCTTGGAAGAAGCGCCGCCGCCGGAGCACTGGGTGCCGCTTCCGAAACGCGATCAGGCCCTGTGTGAACACCAACAGCTCGCGCGCTGCGCGGTCGAGTCTCCAGTCGAACCAGCTCAGCTCGTTGTCCTGGCAATAGGCGTTGTTGTTGCCACGCTGCGTCCGGCCGATCTCGTCGCCGCCGCAGATCATCGGGACTCCCTGTGACAGAAGCAGAATCGCCAGGAAATTCCGCTTCTGTCGTTCGCGCAACGCGTTGATCGCCGGATCAGTGGTGGGGCCTTCGATCCCGCAATTCCAGCTCAGATTGTCGTCGGTCCCATCGCGGTTGTCCTCGCCATTGGCTTCGTTGTGCTTGTGGTTGTAGGACACCAGATCGTGCAGGGTGAAGCCGTCGTGGGCGGTGACAAAATTGATGCTGGCGTGGGGCCGTCTTCCTCCGCCTTCATACAAGTCACTGCTGCCGGACAGGCGGTAGGCCAGCTCCGCCACCTGCCCCCCGTCCCCCCGAACGAACCGCCGAATGGCGTCCCGGTACTTGCCGTTCCACTCGGCCCAGCCCACTGGGAAGTTGCCGACTTGATAGCCGCCTTCGCCCAGATCCCACGGCTCCGCGATCAACTTGACTTGGGAGAGAACCGGGTCCTGATGAATGATGTCGAAAAACGCGCTCAACCGGTCCACATCGTGAAGTTCGCGCGCCAGCGTGGAGGCCAGGTCAAAGCGAAAGCCGTCCACGTGCATCTCCAGCACCCAATAGCGCAGGCTGTCCATGATGAGCTGGAGCGTCCGCGGATGCCTGACGTTCAGACTGTTGCCACAGCCCGTATAGTCCATGTAGTACCGAGGCTGATCGGGGACCAGGCGGTAGTAAGTGGCATTGTCGATACCGCGAAACGACAGCGTCGGCCCAAGATGGTTGCCTTCCGCCGTGTGGTTGTACACGACGTCCAGAATCACCTCGATCCCGGCGCTATGAAGCGTTTTGACCATCGTCTTGAACTCTTTGACGTGACGTCCACGTACCGGCGAGGACCCGTACCGGATGTCCGGCGCAAAGAATCCGATGGTGTTGTAACCCCAGTAATTTGTCAGCCCGCGATCGTGGAGATGTTTGTCCCGCACGAAGTGATGGACCGGCAGCAGCTCGACCGCTGTCACACCCAACGCGGTGAGATAGTCGATGATCGGAGGGGTGGCCAGGCCAGCGTAGGTGCCTCGTAGCGCCTCCGGCACCTCCGGATGCTGTACCGTCAGCCCCTTGACGTGTACTTCGTAGATGATGGTCCGCTCCCAGGGCGTGCGCAGCAGGCGGTCGCCCCCCCAGGTGAAGGCCTCATCGATCACAACGCACTTGGGCACATTACCGGCGTTGTCCCGATCGTCCCGGGACAGGTCCGCCTCCGGATCTCCGAGGCGATAGCCGAACATGGCGTCCGACCATTCGACCGTGCCCGCGATCGCTTTGGCATACGGGTCGATCAACAGCTTGGCAGGATTGAAGCGGTACCCTTCTTGGGGCGCATAGGGGCCGTGCACGCGATAGCCGTAATGTTGTCCGGGCCGCACTTCGGGGAGATACACATGCCAGACCTGGTCGGTGCGTTCTTCGAGGCGGATCCGGTGGGTCTCCCGTGTGTCGTGCGGTCCGTCGAACAGGCACAGCTCGACGGCGGTCGCATTCTCCGAGAACAGCGCGAAATTGACCCCTTCTCCATCCCACGTCGCGCCCAGGGGATACGGGCGACCAGGCCAGATTTTCATTTTGGAGCAGTCCTTTTAAAAACGAAACGGTCAACGGCCAATAGGCCTCCCGTGCGCCACGTGTCCGGGTTCCTGCCAGACAGAACGCACGCGGTGTGTAGTTATAGCCCCGGCTGCCCGCAGGCGCAATGCATCCGTTCTTTCCGGTTGTGCAAGCCTGCTGAACTCCGTAGCATAGATTCGTTCCCTCGCAGGAGGAAGGAAAGGCACCAAGGCAAGTGATGGACTGGAGTCGGCCGTGGCAACTTGATCTGGGCGCATGCCTTCTCACCCCCGACCGCGTTCGTTTCCGCGTGTGGGCTCCCCGGGCGAAGACCGTCTCGGTCCGACTGATCGGACGCGATAGCGGTCCCATCCCCTTGCAGGCGCAAGACCTCGGCTACTTCGAAGCGGAGGTGCCGGGCGTGGGCGAAGGTGACCGGTACCTGTATGTGCTGAACAGCGAGCAGGAGCGCCCCGATCCGGCATCGCGCTTTCAGCCAGAGGGTGTCCATGGTCCTTCGGCGGTCGTGGACCCGAGCGCGTTCCCGTGGACAGATCAGGGCTGGCGCGGCCTCGCCCGTGACCAGCTTGTGATCTATGAACTCCACGTTGGAACCTTCACCCGCGAAGGCACCTTTCAAGCCCTCATTCCCCTGCTGGACTATCTCCGGGTCCTCGGTGTCACGGCGATCGAGTTGATGCCCGTCGCGCAATTTCCAGGGACTAGAAACTGGGGATACGACGGGGTCTATCCCTTCGCGCCGCAGGCGAGTTACGGCGGACCGCCAGGGCTCCGGCTACTGGTCGATGCCTGCCATGCCAAGGGGTTAGGCGTGATCTTGGATGTCGTGTACAACCACCTGGGCCCGGAGGGGAATTATCTCGGGGACTTCGGGCCCTACTTCACCGACCGGTATCGGACTCCATGGGGAGCAGCGATCAACTATGACGGTCCCGACAGCGACGAGGTCCGGCATTTCTTCATCAGCAACGCACTGTATTGGATTACGGAATACCACATCGACGGACTCCGCTTGGACGCCGTTCACGGCATCTACGATTTCGGTGCCCGCCACATCCTGCACGAACTGACCGACGCGGTCCACACGCAAGCCGAGCGGCTGGGACGATCCGCTCTGGTCATCGCCGAGAGCGACCGGAACGACATCCGCGTCATCGCGCCGCCAGAGGAGGGCGGATACGGCCTGGACGCACAATGGAACGACGACTTCCACCATGCGCTCCACGCGCTGCTAACCGGCGAACGAGACGGCTACTATCAGGATTTCGGCCGGCTCGACCAGGTGGCGACGGCGATGCAGGATGGTTTTGTCTACACGGGGCAGCGGTCAGCCTATCGCCGACGGCGTCACGGAAGCGTGTCCCGGGGCCGGCCGCCCTCGCATTTCGTGGTGTTCGCCCAAAACCACGACCAGGTCGGCAACCGTGCCCGCGGCGACCGCCTGAGCACACTCATTTCGTTCGATGCGCTGAAGGTCGCGGCTGCGGCCGTCCTGTTGGCTCCGAACATCCCGCTCCTCTTTATGGGCGAGGAATACGGCGAGCGTGCGCCTTTCTTCTATTTTATCGATCATGGAGACCCGGCCCTGGTCGACGCCGTCCGTCGCGGACGGAAGGCGGAATTCGCCGCCTTCGGATGGACGGACGACATTCCCGATCCGCAGGATCCCGCGACCTTCGACCGTTCGCGGGTGCATCCCGGCGAGCCGACCGATCCCGAGCAGGCAGCCTTGCTCCGGTGGTACCGCCGACTGCTTGCCTTGCGCCGATCCACTCCAGCCCTTGCCGCCTCGGAATCCGGCGAGGCTGGACACCGCGTCCAAACCGACGACGCACACCAGATTCTGATCCTGCACCGCTGGGCCGCCGACGGCTCTGCCGCGCTTATCTGTTTGGGATTCAACAGAGAGCCGGTCTCCTTCAGCCTACATCCGCCGCAGGGAATGTGGCGTTTGTCGCTGTGCTCCGAAGCCGCGGACTTCGGCGGGAGCGGCGCAGCCCGGTGGCCCAAAGAATTTTCTTGCGAGACGGTGGAAGTGACAGTGCATCTGCCGGCCTATACAGCAGCAATCTACCTGAAGTCGAACGAACCCTTGTTTCAATAATTTTCCCGGGGCTTCGTCCCAGCAGCCGGCAGAAGCGGTGGCATAAGACATAGAGCGGGGGTATCATAGATTTAAGTTTTGTCGTCGGGAGGGACGATCCGCCGTTCCGGCGAGAACATGAGGGAACGATGGTAGAGCGACGACGTCAACCCAGAGTGCTGGCCATCATCATGGCCGGCGGCAAGGGCGAGCGCCTCATGCCATTGACGGCGTTCCGCAGCAAACCCGCGGTTCCGTTTGCCGGCAAGTACCGCATCATCGACTTCGTCCTCAGCAATTTTCTGAACTCCGGTATACTGGCGATGTACGTGCTGGTTCAGTATCGGTCGCAGTCGTTGATCGAGCATCTCCGCCGCGCCTGGCGGACCGGCGGGTTGATCAAGCAGAACTTCATCACGGTCGTCCCGCCGCAGATGAAAGCCCGTGGCGGCTGGTACGAAGGCACCGCCGACGCGGTGTATCAGAACTTGAACTTGATCCGGGACTTCGATCCAGATCTGGTGGCTGTGTTCGGAGCCGATCATATCTATCGGATGGACATCAACCAGATGATCCGGTTCCACCTGTCCCGTCACGCCGACGTGACGGTGGCGGCTCTGCCCGTTCCTCTTCACGCGGCCAAAGGCTTCGGCATCGTGGAGGTGGGGTCAAAGGACCAGGAAGACCGGATTCTCGGCTTCGAAGAAAAGCCCAAGCAGCCCAAACCCATGCCGACCGATCCCGAACAGGCTTACTCGTCGATGGGCAATTATCTCTTCAACACCGACGTGCTGCTGGAGATCCTGGAACAGGACGCCGCCCAGCCGGGCTCCCACGATTTCGGACGGGACATCATCCCGCGCCTGCTCCAGACCCGCCGCGTGATGGCCTACAACTTTCTGTCGAACGACGTGCCCGGCCTGAAACCCTACGAGGAGCGGGGATACTGGCGGGATGTAGGCACCTTGGACGCCTATTGGCAGGCCCACATGGACTTGCTGGGGGAAACGCCGGTCTTCGATCTTCGCAACACCGAGTGGCCGATCCTGACCGACAAGTACGATGCGCCGTCGGCCAGTCTGGTCCGATCCCAGATCGACGAATCCATGATCGGCCAGGGCAGCCTGATCGTCGACGCGAACATTAGGCGGTCGGTGATCGGCCGACACGTCGTGATTCAGCACGGCGCGCAGATCGAGGAATCCATCATCATGGACGGAGCGGTCATCGGCTCGAAGGCCCGACTCCGTCGTGTGATCGCAGACCGGTTCAATGTCATTCCGGCCGGAGCCGAAATCGGATACGATCCGGTGGAGGACCGGACGCGCTATCAGGCGGTGACAAAGACCGGCCTGGTCGTGCTACCGCGAGGACAGCCCTCGCACCTTTCCCCTATGACATTGTGACTATGGATCCGTCTTCAGCCGGCGGGCCGCGCTTTCCGTCCGCGACCTATCGCCTCCAGTTCAACCAGGCCTTCCCCTTCAAAGCCGCGACGCGTATCGTCCCGTATCTTCACGCTCTCGGCATCACGGACTGTTATGCCTCCTCGTACCTGAAGGCAGCGCCAGGCAGCACCCATGGCTACGACGTGGTGGACCCGACGACCCTCAACCCCGAGCTTGGCACGGAAGACGAGTATTGGCAATTCGTGCGGGCGCTCCAAGCCTACGACATGGGGCACATCCTCGACCTGGTTCCGAATCACATGGGGATCGGACAGTCGGCCAACCGCTGGTGGCTGGATGTGCTTGAAAACGGGCCGAGTTCCCGTTTCGCCAACGTTTTCGACATCGACTGGCACCCGCTCAAGCGCGAACTGGACGGCAAGGTGTTGCTGCCCATCCTTGGCGATCTTTACGGCATCGTGCTGGAAAACGGAGAGATCACACTGGCCTTTGAGGACGGAGGCTTCGTCGTCCGCTATTACAACCACACCCTGCCAGTGTCGCCTAAGTCCTGGGTAAAAATCCTGTCCTACCGCTTGGATCAGTTGATCGCGCAGACCGGCGAAGACGCCCCGCACATGCAAGAGCTCGAAAGCATCGTCACGGCGCTGCGCCACCTGCCCTCCCGGACGGAGGTCGATCCACAGAAAGTACGTGAGCGCTATCGCGAAAAAGAGATTGCCCGGATGCGCCTGGCTGCGCTGGTGCGGAACAACTCCACCATCGCGGCGTTCATTGAGGAAAACGTACGCCGCTTCAACGGGACCAAGGGTGACCCGCGCAGTTTCGATCTGCTCGACGACCTGCTGAACGACCAACCGTACCGGCTGGCCTTCTGGCGCGTAGCATCCGAGGAAATCAACTACCGGCGTTTCTTCGACATCAACGAACTGGCGGCGATTCGGATGGAAGACGAGGCGGTACTCCGGGAGACCCACAAACTGATTTTCTCGCTGTTGAAAGAGCGGGCCGTGACGGGCCTGCGGATCGATCACGTCGACGGGCTCTACGATCCTGGCCGTTACCTCCGGCAGATGCAGGCCTGGGCGGCACGCGAATTGCTGCCTTCCTCGGAACAGTCTGCCTTTGCAGACCGGCCGTTGTTCATCGTGGTGGAAAAAATCCTCGACAAAGACGAGCCCTTGCCTGAGACCTGGCCGGTATATGGCACCACCGGGTACGATTTCCTGAACTTGGTCAACGGCCTGTTCGTCCAGGGGACCCACGAACGGGCGATGGAGGAGACCTATGCGCGGTTCACCCATACCCGCACGTCCTACGCCGACCTGATCTACGAGACGAAAAAGCTCATCATGCGCGTCTCGATGGCGAGCGAGATCAACGTGCTCGGGCACCAGTTGAATCGGCTGTCGGAGCGAGACCGCCGCTCGCGCGATTTCACCCTGAACAGTCTGACACACGCGATCCGGGAAATCATCGCCTGCTTCCCGGTCTACCGGACCTACGTTACCGACGGCCCGGAGCCGGTCCTGGAGCGGGATCAGATGTACATTCGGCAGGCAGTTGCCCGAGCCAAGCGGCGCAACCCCGCCCACAGCGGCTTGGTGTTCGACTTCGTCCAGACCCTGCTGCTGAAAGAGTGGGATGAGCGCACCGCACAGGACCGGCACGAACAATTACAGTTCGTCATGAAATTCCAGCAGACCACCAGTCCGGTAACGGCCAAGGGCATTGAGGACACGGCGTTCTATCTCTATAACCGGCTAGTGTCATTGAACGAGGTCGGAGGAGACCCGCAACAGTTCGGCATCCCGCCGGCCTTGTTTCACAAACGCATGCGTGAACGCCAGGCTCGCTGGCCTTGCTCGCTCTCAGCCACCTCGACGCACGATACCAAGCGTAGCGAGGACGTGCGAGCCCGGATCAATGTGCTGTCTGAACTACCGCAGGAGTGGCGGGCGCGCGTCACTGGCTGGAGCCGGTTGACCAAGAAACTCAAGACCAAAGTGGACGGCCAGCCGGCGCCGGACCGGAACGAAGAATACCTGCTCTACCAGACGCTGCTGGGCACCTGGCCCCTGACGCAACTGGACGACCGCGAATACCGGATCTTCTGCGACCGCATCCAGGGCTACATGCACAAGGCGTTGCGGGAAGCCAAGGTCCACACGAGCTGGGTCAATCCGAATCACGCTTACGAAACCGCGGTCGCCCAGTTCATCGCGGCGTTGCTGGACCGCAGCAAGCCGAACCCCTTTCTGGAGGATTTTCTCCCGTTCCAGGAACGGATTGCACGCTATGGCGTCTGCAACTCGCTGTCGCAGGTGCTGCTCAAAATCACGGCGCCTGGCATTCCGGACTTTTACCAGGGCACGGAGCTGTGGGACTTCAGCCTCGTCGATCCCGACAACCGCCGCCCGGTGGATTATGCCCTCCGGGCCAGCCTGCTTGCCGATCTAGAGAAGGCATGCGATGAAGCGGGAACGGATCGGCGCGGCCTGGTCGCGCGGTTAATGGAGAGCTACACAGACGGGCGGATCAAACTGTACGTGACTATGAGCTGCCTGCGGTACCGCCGCGAGCATACCGACCTCTTCCTGCGCGGCGAATACGTGCCGTTGGGGGCGCGCGGCGACCGGCCGGACCACCTGGTCGCCTACGCGCGGATTCACCGGGATCAGGCGACGGTCGCGGCGGTCACCCGTTTGGCAGCCGGACTAGGCCGCGGCGCCGCCTCGTTCCCCCTGGGACGCAGCGCCTGGGGTGACACGTGGCTCACGGTGCCGTCGTGGCGGTCTGGATCGCCCTATCGGAATCTTCTCACCGGCGAACTCCTGAAGACGACCGACGTAGAAGGGGCCCAGGCGTTGCCGGCGGCCGAGATCTTCGGCATCTGTCCGGTCGCCTTGCTGGAACGGATCGCGTGACGGAACGGAGGGACGGAGGCGTGAGCATTCAGGATACACCGGGTGCGGCGATCGGAGATCACGGCGTGATCGGCGATCTGCACACGGTCGCGCTTGTCGGCCTCGACGGCTCGATCGACTGGTGCTGTCTGCCGAGGTTCGATTCGCCCAGCCTCTTCGCGGCGATCCTGGATGAGCGGCGCGGCGGGCGTTTCGTCATCACCCCTATTGACCAGGGAATCCGCAAACAGATGTACCTGCCCGAAACGAACGTGCTGCTCACCCGATTTCTGCGTCCCGACGGGGTCGGGGAAATCACCGACTTCATGCCGATCGAGCAGGACGAAGTGGGCGTTTGCCCACCACGCCGCCGGCAGATCATTCGGATCGTCTCGGTGGCACGAGGCACAGTCCGCTTCCGACTCGAATGCGCACCGGCCTTCAACTACGGACGGGACCAGCATGTCCCGGTCGCGCACAAACGTGGGGTGATCTTTCGCACCGGCGACATGGCCGTCGGGCTGGTCAGCCCGGTTCCATTCACCATCTCGGAAGGAATTTGCACCACGGAGTTCATCCTGTCCGCCGGCCAAAGTGTGACGTTCTTCCTCGTTCACCTGGATACCTGCACCGATGACGAACTGCTGGATGTGCCACAGTCGGGAGAGTCGGCGTTGCGAGACACCGTGGCATTCTGGCGAAAGTGGCTGGCTCAGTGTCGGTACCACGGGCGGTGGCGCGAAATGGTGCAACGATCGGCGCTGATCCTGAAACTCCTCACCTACGCACCCACCGGCGCTCTCGTGGCTTCGCCCACGACCAGCCTGCCTGAAGATCCGGGCGGCGTGCGGAATTGGGATTACCGCTTCACCTGGATACGCGACGCCGCCTTTACCCTGTACGCCCTGCTGCGCCTCGGCTTCACGCGGGAAGCCAGCCGCTTCATGGAATGGCTGAACGCCCGTTGTCACGAACTCGAGCCGGACGGTGCGCTCCAGCCGATTTATAGGATCGACGGGCGGCACGATCTGCCCGAGGTGGAACTGTTGCACCTGGCCGGGCATCGGGGGTCGCGCCCCGTCCGTGTTGGCAATGGGGCCGCGGGACAATTGCAGTTGGATATGTACGGCGCGCTGATGGACGCCGTCTATCTGTTCAACAAACACGGCCGTCCGATCAGCTATGATTTGTGGGTCAACCTAACCAAGCTGCTGGAGTACGTCTGCGCCCATTGGGACCAACCGGACGAAGGCATCTGGGAGGTGCGCGGCGGCCGCCAGCACTTCGTGTATTCTAAGGTCATGTGCTGGGTCGCGCTGGACCGGGGAATCCGGATCGCCGACAAGCGTGGGTTTCCGGCGAACCGCGCCGCCTGGGCGGCCCAACGCGACCGAATTTACATTGATGTCATGCGCCGCGGTTGGAGCCCGGAGGCTGGCGCCTTCGTCCAGCACTACGGCAGTCGGGAACTGGATGCGAGTACCTTGCTGCTGCCGCTGGTGTTCTTCGTCTCGCCGACCGATCCGCGCATGCTCTCCACGCTGGATCGGACCCTGTCGGACCTTGTCTCCGACAGCCTCGTGCACCGCTACCACATTGGGCGGGCCGCGCCGGACGGCTTGCCCGGCGGCGAGGGCACGTTCAGCGTCTGCACGTTCTGGCTGGTGGAAGCGCTCACCAGGGCCGGACGGCTGGCGGAAGCGCGGCTGATCTTTGAAAAAATGTTGAGCTACGCCAATCACCTGGGACTGTACGCGGAGCAACTGTCGCCGACAGGCGAACAATTGGGCAATTTCCCTCAGGCCTTCACGCACATCGGGTTGATCAGCGCCGCGTACAATCTGGACCGCTATCTGGGACGGGAAGGAGCCGCATGACGCCACAGATGCGTGAAGAGCGGCGCCCAAGCGCGGCGGACACGCCGTTCACATTCATCGGGTGCAGCGAATTGCAGGAGCTGCTGGGCAAGAAGGCCGACGACGAAAAGGAATTGGCCGAACTGCTGGAAGAGGTGCCGGTCGATTCCGTCTACTTTCACACGCACAGTTATTTCCTGCGGCACAGCGTCATCGCCGGCGCCTATGCAAACGACTTTGCGCACTGGGTGGTCACCCAGGTCCGCGACCGGGTACTCGGGGAACGGCTCGCAGTTCTGGATCCCTTCGACTTTGCAAGCCTGGAAGAACTGCGGGAGGAAATCATCTCGATCATTGACGACCATCTGTCGCGGACCTCGGTCGTGCCCCGGGTCATCTTCGGAGAATCGTTCCATTTCAACCAGTCCCGCATCATCGAGGTGCCCACTGGCCTGCAGGCCCGCACCTTGTCGGAGTTCCGGAACGCATTGGCGGAGGTGGATGCCAGCGCGATTTACTACCACATGTTCGAAGCACGATTCCGGCTCCATCGGGAGGAGAGCGATTTTGCCTTCTGGGTCAGGCAGGCGTTGGGACTCCCCGACCTGGCGGCCAAGCTCCGCGCCATCAATCCGTACCTCGGGAGCCTCGAACGCCTTCGCTCCGGCCTGCTGGTCGCCTGCGATGAGTTCCTGGCCAAGGCAGGCGAGACATGAACGAGAAGGTGAGGACGCCATGCTGAGCGCCGACGAGCACTGGTACAAGGATGCAATCTTCTACGAGCTGCACGTCAAAGCTTTCTACGATGCCAACGACGACGGCATCGGCGATTTCCGTGGCCTCCGAGAAAAGCTCGACTATTTGCAGTGGCTGGGCGTCGATTGCCTCTGGCTCCTGCCTTTCTTCCCGTCGCCGTTGCGGGACGACGGTTACGACGTGTCGGATTACTTCGGCGTCCATCCGGACTATGGCTCGATCAAAGACGTGCAGGCGTTTCTCGACGACGCCCATCGGCGCGGTATCCGTGTGATCGCGGACTTGGTGCTGAACCATACCTCAGATCAGCATCCCTGGTTTCAGGAGGCGCGGCGCTCACCCCACTCACCCTGGCGCCACTATTACGTCTGGAGCGACACCGATCAGAAATACGGCAAGGCCCGGATCATCTTCATCGACACGGAAAAGTCCAACTGGACCTGGGACCCGGTGGCACAGGCCTATTACTGGCACCGCTTTTTCAGCCACCAACCGGACCTCAATTACGAGAATCCCGAGGTGCGCCGGACCATGCTGGATGTCATGACCTATTGGCTGGACCTGGGGCTGGACGGGTTTCGATGCGACGCGGTGCCTTATCTGTTCGAGCGGGAAGGCACGATCTGCGAGAACCTGCCCGAGACGCACGCCTATCTGAAGGAGATCCGCAAACACCTCGACGAGCGGTACCGCGGACGCATCCTCCTTGCCGAAGCGAACCAGTGGCCGGCCGACGTGCGGCCCTACTTCGGTGACGGCGACGAGTTCCATATGGCGTTCCACTTCCCCCTCATGCCGCGGCTGTTCCTGGGCGTGCGGAGCGAGGACCGCCAGCCGATCATCGACATATTCACGCATACACCGCCCATTCCGCCGAACTGCCAGTGGTGTCTCTTTTTGCGGAACCACGACGAGTTGACGCTAGAAACATGCACCGGCGAGGAGCGGGACTACATGTACTACGCCTACGCGCGGGACCCGCAAGCGCGGCGCAACATCGGGATCGCGCGCCGGCTTGCGCCACTGCTGGAGAATGATCGTCGCAAGATCGAGTTGCTGAACAGCCTGGTGTTCACCCTACCCGGAAGCCCGATCGTCTACTATGGCGACGAGATCGGGATGGGCGACAACATTCACCTCGGCGACCGGAACGGGGTACGCACGCCGATGCAGTGGACCGGGGACCGGAACGCCGGCTTTTCCAAAGCCGACCCGGCGAAGCTGTATCTCCCGGTGATCACGGACCCGGTGTATGGGTACCAGGCGATCAATGTGGAGTCGCAGATCCAGACTCCGCATTCCCTGCTCAACTGGATGCGGCAATTGATCCGCATCAGAAAAGCCCATCCTGTGTTCGGCCGTGGGTCGATTGAATTCCTCCCGCACGCCAACGAGAAGGTGCTGGTCCACGTGAGGGCATATCAGGGCGACACTGTTCTCCTGATCCACAATCTCGCCAGCTCGGCCCAGCCAGTCGAGCTGGACTTGGGCCGGTTCCGCGGCTCGACGCCGGTCGAGCTGTTCGGTGAGTCCCGGTTTCCCCCGATCGGCGACCGTCCGTACGTGCTCAGCGTGGGCCCCTATGGGTACTACTGGTTCCAGCTTCGCTCGAAGGACAGCGAGGACACTCTCTATGGCATTGAACGCACCGCGATCTGAACGAGGAGCTAGGAGCTCCAAGCTGCCGTCCGCCCAATCCTCGCCGCACAGCTCAAGAGTTCTTCTGTTCAGGAAGACACTGCTGCCATGACCGCAAGCTTGGACGAGTATCGAGAGATCGCGCCGAAAGGGACCGTGGATTTCCTCTACCGGCTCAGCGAGCTGGTGAAGGGCCGAAGCTTCGTCAACGTCAACACGGTCCGGTACGGAGGCGGGGTGGCGGAAATCCTGCGCCGCCTCGTGCCGATGATGAAGGCCCTGGGCATCGAGGCGCGCTGGGAAGTCATCGCTGGCGTCCAGGAATTCTTCGACGTCACCAAGCGCCTCGCCAATGCGCTGCAGGGCGAGGATCAGACGATCACGGAGGAGATGTATCAGACCTACCTGGAGGTCAACCAGCGGAACGCGCAAACCCTCGATCTGGAGGCCGATCTCGTCATGATCCACGATCCGCAACCTGCGGCGCTGGTCGAGTATCGGAAGAAAGGCACGTGGATCTGGCGTTGCCACCTCGACATCGCGCAGCCGCAGCGGCGGGTGTGGAGCTTCCTGCGCCGGTACGTGGTGAAGTATGACGCCGCGATCTTCTCGCTCCCCCATTTCACCCAGCGGCTGCCGATCCCCCAGTTTTTGATTTACCCCTCCATCGATCCGCTGAGCCAGAAGAACCGCGAACTGGCCAGGAGCGAGGTGCATGCGATCCTGGACCGGCTGCAGATCCCGCGGGACAAGCCGATCCTCTTGCAAGTCTCCCGATTCGAGCGGTTCAAGGACCCTGTCGGGGTGATCCAGGCCTACCGGCTGGTCAAGAAGCATCACAACTGTCGGCTGATCCTGGCCGGTAGCGGCGTGATGCACGATCCCGAAGGAGAAGCCGTGCTCGCCGAAGTCCGAGAAGCCGCCGGACGGGACCCCGATATCCACGTGCTACAACTGCCGCCGGAAGCCGACCTGGAGATCAACGCCCTACAACGGGCGGCGACGATCGTGATTCAGAAGTCCCTCAAGGAGGGATTCGGGCTGACCGTGTCGGAAGCCATGTGGAAAGGCAAGCCGGTGATTGGTGGCACGGCCGGGGGTCTCGCGGCCCAGATCATCGAGGATGTGACCGGGTACACCGTGCATTCGCCGGAGGGCGCCGCCTTCCGAATCCGTTATCTCCTGAACAACCCTGGGCTGATCGGCCGAATGGGCGGCGCTGCACGGGAACATGTGCGCCGCAATTTCCTGATTACCCGGCACCTGGGCGACTACCTGACCTTGCTGAAGATCTTTACCCGACCATGACGCTCGACCTCCTCTCTCGCGACGTTCAGGGACGGCTGTCGGAGATCGGCGCCGCCGACATTCTGGTCGGCGTACCCACTTACAACAACGCCAAGACCATCGAGCGGGTGCTGCTGACCGTCGATCGAGGGTTGGTAGAATATTTCCCAGACGCACGCTGCGTGATTGTGGTCTGCGACGGCGGCTCGCAGGACGAGACGCGGGCAATCGTGGAACGCGCCGCGCTCAAGACCCCGATCCGGTTGTTCGTTCCCCTGCCTCCTTCGCCGCGGACCGTCGCCTCATATCAGGGCGCCGCGGCCATGGGGGAAGCCGTCCGGGCCCTCTTGGCGATCGGCGTTGCCCTCCAGGTGCAAGCCTGCGCGATGATCGACGCCGATCTCCTGTCGATCACACCCGGTTGGATGGACCTGCTGATCAGACCGATCCGCAACGAGCGGTTCGAGTACGTCGCGCCACTCGCCCGCCGCCACAAATACGACGGGAGCCTGAGCAACAGCGTCCTCTATCCACTGACCCGCGCCTTGTACGGGAAACGCGCCCGCCAGGCACCCAGCGGCGGCTATGGCGTGGCTGGGGCGCGGGCTGCAGCTTGGTCGGCCGACACCGGGTGGGAGAGCGGCGCAGTCCGACAGGGCCTGGATATCTGGATGCTGACTTCCGCGCTGGCGGAGGGCGCGCGTATCTGTCAGGCCTACCTGGGACCAGTACTCCACGAGTCCCGAGACAGCAAAGCGGATTTGGCCACGCTGTTGACCCACGCAGTCGGTACGGTCTTCATGCTCATGGAGCGCTACCAAGCGGAGTGGCAAAGCGTGACGGAGTCCGTGCCTGTGCCGGTCTTCGGTCCCCCGGTCGAGATGGAGACGGCGCCGGTCGCGATCAACGTGGCGCGCATGGTAAAGGCGTTCAAGCAGGGGCTCCGCGACCTGTTGCCGATCTGGGAAGTCGTCCTGCCTTACGAGACGTTGAGCGAACTGCTTCCGTTGGGCGGTCTTGAGAGCGAAGAGTTTCGTCTTCCTGCCCAGCTTTGGGTCCAGATCGTCTACGACTTCGCCGTGGCCTATCACGAGCGCTTGCTGCACCGAGAGCACTTGCTGAAAGCCATGACGCCTCTGTACCTGGGTTGGACCGCATCGTTCGTGCTGGACACAAAGGACGGAGGCCAGGCCGAGGTCGAACAAGCCATCGAATCGCTGTGCGCGACCTATGAAGCGATGAAACCGTATTTGTTGCAGCGATGGAGGTAGCGGGATGAGCGAACTGTGGCGGGAAGCGATGGTCGAAGCCTTCCGGGACACCATGAAGCGGATCGCGCTGTTCTTGCCTAATCTCCTCGCCATGATCAGCCTGGTGGCGGCCGGACTGGCGGCGGCGTGGCTGGCGAAGGTCGTGCTGCTGCGCCTTCTCCGTGCCGTCCGGTTCGACTCGCTCTGCGAGCGCTGGGGGCTTACCGCTACACTGGTCAAGGCAGGCATTGGGCGGTCTCCTGCCCACCTCGTCGGTCGGCTGGCCTTCTGGATAATTTTTCTGTTGTTCGCGTTTATGGGCCTCGGCGCCCTCCAACTGCCGGCCTCGACCAGCCTGATGAACGTCATCTTTGGCTTTCTGCCCAGCCTGCTGGCGGCGCTGGTCCTGCTGCTCTTCGGCCTGCTCTTGGCCAATTTTTTCGCCGAAGCGGCTCTGATCGCTGCCGTGAACGCGCAGATCCGGGAGGCCCGGCTTATCGCTAACCTGATCCGGTGGGGGATCATGATCTTCACGGCCGCGATGGTCCTCACTCAGTTGGGGATCGCTAAGGAGATCGTGGTCGCAGCCTTTTCGATCATGTTTGGCGGTATCGTGTTGGCGCTGGCCATTGCGCTCGGCCTCGGAGGGAGAAACATTGCGAAGGAGGCGTTGGAACGCCGTCTCCGCGACGCCCGCGAACGGGAGGAAGATATTTCACATCTGTAGAAGCGGGCAAGGAGCACACGGAAGGCAGAATCCGCGTCGTCATCAATGCCACACCGGAAATCGACGGGGACTGGTTTCCAATCGAGCGCATGGTCAGTGAAGCGGTCGTCGTGGAAGCAGAGATGTTCGCCAACGGGCACGACGCGCTTTCCGGCCTGCTCCTTCCCGCGGGGAACGGGATCCCCATTGGACCGAGGCTCCGCTCGCGCTCGTGGCCAACGATCGCTGGAGCGGCCTGTTCCAGGTCGCGGAAACAGGGCGGGGCGTGGAGACGTTGACCGCCTGGGTGGATCGGTTTACATCGTGGCGATGCGATCTTGCCAAGAAAGTCGAGGCGGGCCAGGACATGGCGGTGGACCTCTTGATCGGTGCGGGACCGCTGAGGGATGCGGCCCGACGTGCTACTGGTCCCGATGGGCAAGCGTTGGCCCGATCGGCCGATGATTTCGCGGCGGCAGGCGCAGACCCCGTGGAGCGAATCCGAATCGCCTAGAGCGAAGAGGTGGCGCACTGATGGGGCGGCATGCCGACTGGCGGTTCGCCGCGACCGATGAGAAAGAGCGGGTGGTCGTGGTCGATTGGGAGAAGGCCTGCTTCAGCACCTGGCATGAAATGTTCCCTCGGTCTTGTTTCCCCGACCGGGTCGGCACGGAACCGTTTGGGATTGCGAAGCCCGGCTTCCTTACATCACGTCAATGGGTTTCGACGTGCGGTGCTTTCCGCCCATTCCTCCGATCTGCCGAACACCCCGCAAGGGACAAGGGAAAGAACAATTGGCCGGTCAGCGGACCCGACGATCCCGAAAGTCCTTGAGGCATCGGTGCCGAAGAACGCGGCACAAGGCATCCATCCGCAACTGGGCAGCCTGAGCGACTTCCGCCGCCTGCTCGCCCGATTATCCCTCTGGTAGGGAACGCTTGAATTGGCTCCGGCGACGGCCGGACTGGGGCCTCGAGTATGCCGAGAACCCGCCCCCACAGTGCCAGGACCTCTCCCCGCTGGAATTCGAGACCGAAGATTGGCGTGGGCTATGGCCGGAATTGAAAAGCGTGGTCACCTATGGGATCGACCAGGAGGGGTCGCATCTTCCACGTGGACAATCCCCATTCCACGCCGTTTCCATTCGAGAGAGGGTTCATCGTGGACATCGAACGGCGACACCCCGACGTCATCTTTCTGTCCGAGGCCTTCACCAACCCGAAAGCCATGGATCAACTAGTCAAGCTGGGCTTCACCCAGTCCTACACCTATTTCGCCTAGGGCAACACCAAGACGGAACCGATGCAATATTGCACGGAGCTACCCCAAATGGAGGTGCGAGACTTCATCGCCCGCGTGAACGCGATCCGGTAGGACAATCCCGCCTTGCAGAACGACTGGAGCCCGCGGTTCCATCCGGTCGACAACGACGAGCACTGTGTTACAGCACGCGCACCGAAGATCGATTCAACATCGTGGTGACGGTCGTCAGCCTCAGCCCCGTACACATCCGTGCCGGCTGGATGGAACTCAGGCTGGACGAAGTCGGCATCGACCCTGACACGCCATGCCAGGTCCCCGACGTCCTTTCCTTGCTCGATCCACGGACCGCGCCGGCGCACATTTTTCGGGTTCGACGCCGGGTCCGGACCGAACGGGACTTTGACGACAACCTGTGACTGTGCCCGGAGCGGATGCACGATGGACTGCAGACACCGAGACTCACAGACCGCTGGGACACGCTGTGCGAGGGGAACGCGAAAGAGGCGTTGGAAGCCCTGCACCGTAACGCGCTACCGACCCGCCGCTGGTTCGGCGGAAAGGCCCGACGGATCAAATCCGGCACGGTGAGCGACGTGGTTCCGATTCCTGCGGCGAAGACGCGCGCCGTTGTGCTGGTGAGCAATACCAGATTCCTCTGGCTGCCGCATTCGGTGATGCGGCCGGCTTCTGTGGTGTCCGCCGACGCGGCGAAGCCGAAGGATCTGTTGTCCGCGATTGCTCAATGGCACCGTCCCTCAACAGACCGAAGCACTGCCTCGCCTGGACCTCATCGAAAAAGCGTTTTATGAATTGGGCTACGAACTGAACCCATCGCCCGGACTGGGTCAGAATTCCGCGGCACGGGCGACTCCGCCAGCTCCCTTTGTAGAGCAGCCGGCATTGATCGCTGCTCTTCCCGAGCGACACACAGGCATCAATTCGTGAATGATCGACCGTTACTCGACGACCGCCAGTGAAAGAGACTCGCCGCTTTACTCTTTGATGATGGACGTTGTCTCATTCCCGCAAGTACCGGTTCACCTCCTCAGGCTCGAAACGGTCGGCGGCCAGCACGTTTTCGACGAAGCGGAAGATGGTCCGGCGGACCTGGATGCTCAGGTCCGGATACCACAAAGGACTCGCAATGACCAACCCGCGGAACGCGAAGAACGGTGCAGCCGTCTCGGTGACCGCGCGGTCCTTGCTCGCTAAGAGATAAGTCTCCCAAAACAGGCGGAATAGCACCTCCAGCGGCCCCCGCAGCTTCCCCCAGCGGCACAAGGAGAAAAAGAGATAGTTGATCGACATCGCGGTCACGTCATCGGCCGGCTCGCCCCATTCCCCACGCGAACGGTCCAACACACTGAAATCCGTGCCGCGCCGAAACAGAACATTCCAGGGGTGAAAGTCGCCGTGGACTTGTGAGAGACGACCAACCCGGTTCCGCAAACGCCACCGCCATCGGTTGCAGGCCTCTTCGATCGAACGCAGGAGGTCGCTCGTGATGAAGGCAAAACGAGACGGATAGCTGTCGGTCAATCCCATAATACATTCCCCATGGCCGATCAGCTCGCGCAGCCTCCGCCGATACAGGTCGGGATCGCGACGTTTGACCCGATGGATCGCCGCCAGGTAGCGCGCCAGCCCGGCCGCGCGGCGGCGATCAAGATCCCGCAACCTGCCACCCTTCGCCAGCCGTTCGAGGTCAAAGTGATAGCTCGATCCCTCCGCCCAGGCCGTGAGCACGAAGAACTCGCGCGCGGCCGCGACGGAGAACAGCGCATAGTCCTCGGTAAACGCGCCGACATCGAGGGCCTTCACATGCCGCGGCAGGCGGCCATACGAATCATAGTCCCAGAGGAGCGCCTGCGCCCGGTCCGCCATGTGCTCGTGGCCGAAGGGCCCGGGGCTCATCGTCTCCAGCACAGCCTGCCGGACGGTCCGTCCCACCTGAAACGTGAGCCGAACCGGCACTCCGTACCCGTATCGCTTGTACCTATCTCCTGCGGTCTCCTTTCCGATTGGCCCGAAGGAGAGCAGCCTAGTGGTGGGACCGAATCGTTGCCGCAAATAGGCTTCTAACTTCGCTCGCTGGAGCGTCGGCATACAGACTCCTTACGCAAGTCATGTTCCAAATCGACAATAAAGGAAATTTTCAGAAATGCCCCGCCACAACTTCAGAATTCGGAACTTAGAATTTAGAATTGGCATGCTCCCTGTCCCGAAAAACATGCCTTGGAGTGCTGCATTCGGCTGCAGTCTTGGAAAAGAGACTGAGGAATTATGCGCCAGTCGGTGAGCCGGCTAGGAATATGTGGCCAGGAAGGAGAGGCGGCCAGAATGGAGCAGGAATGAATGAGAATTGGGAAAGAAGAAATTGGGAATGTTGAATGTTCGCGCGGACTTTTGCGTGTCGGCCATTGAACATCCTCTCTGCTCACTCTGAACCTCCCTTGGACCAACCTTCCTTAAAATTTCTTCATTCCCCCACCTTAGCCTCTCATCCCCCGCCTGGGTTTGCTCAAGGCATATCGTTTGCTGATCCAACGGATGGATACCCTCTCTTCAGGATCAGGAGGCGCGATGGACCTAGAAATCGAGAGCCGCAACGTGGCGATGACGCCGCGATGGAAAACCGAGATAGAGGAACGGATGAACGATCTGCAACGCGGTCACAATGATCTGATTCATGGGCGTGTGACCTTGACCAAGAACCGCCACCATAAAAAGCTTAAAAACGTGGCCGAAGCACTCGTTGTCATCACCCTATCCGGACGTCATACGATCACGGCTCGGAAAGCGGACAAGACGTTCGAGGAAGCCATCCGCGCCGCCTTCGACGCCGTCGCGATCGAACTGCGCAAATTCCGTGAAAAGCGTGCCAGCACCGAAATCCGCACCCCGCCACTTCCCCCGTTCCGCGGTGTCGTCTGCAAACTGTTCCCCGAAGAAGGGTATGGATTCATTCTCATGGAGGGCGGAGGCGAGGTGTACTTTCATAAGAACGCGCTCCACGGCCTGTCATTCGACGAACTCGAAGACGGGACCGAGGTCGTGTTTAACGTTGAAGAAGGCGAGAAAGGTCCTCAAGCCACCACCGTGAATCCCGTGCCGGTGATCGAATGAACGCCGACGTGATGGACAAGTTCAAACTGCCGGCTTCGATGTTGGCGCCTACGGTCGAACCGAGCCGGCTCGGCTTTGCAGACACCAGCGAACTCGATCCGCTTGATGACATTATCGGGCAGGAACGGGCGGTCGAGGCCTTGGAATTTGGCCTGCGGATGCAGAGCGCCGGATTTAACCTCTATGTCTCTGGGCCGGCCGGGACGGGCAGAGGTTCGCTTGTCCGCCAGATGGTCGCCCGGTTGGCGCAGTCATCGCCTGCCCCGCCGGATTGGTGTTACGTCAATAACTTCCATGATCCCACCCGGCCGATCTGCCTGGCTCTCCCGGCGGGTCAAGGCCGGCCCCTCATGCGCAACATGGCCGCATTCATCGACGGACTCCGGCGGGAAATTCCCGCGATCTTCGAGACCAAGAAGTATCTCGATGCGAAGGCCAAGCTGATCGAAGAAACCGAAGGAAAGAAAAAAGCGTTGTTCCGGGACTTGGCTGAGCTCTGCCGGGAGCGCGGATTCGGGTTTGAGGAAACGCCAATCGGCTTCGGGTTGGTCCCTCTCCGGGCCGGTCGCCCAATGACTGAACAGGAGATTGAGGCCCTGTCGGACGAGGAGCAGCGCGAACTGACGGAACGGAGAAAGACGCTGGAAAGCGAAATCCGCGAATTCCACGTGCGGGTCCATACCCTGGACCATGAAGCCGAGCAGCGGCTTCATGAGATGGATCGACAACTCGTCGCCAATGTGCTGGACGCGCGATTTCAGCCCTTGAGAGATCGGTACGCCGACCTGCCGGCGGTCTGCGCCTACTTGGACGAAGTCCGTAAGGACGTGATCGCCAATTATAAGGATTTCCTTCCGCGCGAAAGTCCGGTGTTGCCGATCCCGGGGCTCGAGCCGCCGGGACGACGCTCGGACTTGACCCGCTACCAGGTCAACGTCGTGGTGGAGCACAAGGCTGACAGCGGGGCACCGGTGGTGGATGAACCGCATCCGACCTATGCCAACCTCGTCGGGAAGATCGAACGGAAAGCCCACCTGGGCGTGATGTACACCGATTTCACCGAAATCCGTGCTGGGGCGCTGTTGCAGGCGAGCGGAGGCTTCCTGATCCTCAACGCGCTTGATGTCCTGCGCCAACCCTTTTCATGGGATGCCCTGAAGCGCGTCATCAAGACGCGATCGGTTAAGATCGAAGATCCGAGCGAGTTCTTCGGGCTCTCGACTGCCGGCCTCAGACCCGAGTCGATTCCCGTCGACGTCAAAGTGATCCTGGTCGGCCCCCCGATCATCTACCATCTCCTGCAAGCGTATGAAGAGGATTTTTCGAAGATCTTCAAGGTGAAAGCCGACTTCGACATCGACGTGCACCACGATGAGCACCAGGAGCGGCAGTATGCCCGGTTCATCGCCCGCCTGTGCCGCGATGAGCAGCTCCCCCACTTCACAGCAGACGCGGTTGCCGAGGTGCTCCGTGAGGGATTCCGTCTCGCGGAACGCCACGACCGGCTTTCCCTTCGATTCAGCCAGATCAGCGACCTGGTGCGCGAAGCCGCGTTCTGGGCCAAGCAGGAAGGACGCAGCCTGGTAACCCAGGCCGACGTCGAGACCGCGATCGAACGGAAGCGACGTCGGGCCAACCTGCCCGAGCAATGGATCCAGGACGAGATCAAAGAAGGCACCATTCTGGTCGATCTGGAGGGCGAGGTTGTCGGCCAGGTCAACGGGTTGTCAGTTCACCAACTGGGCGACTATTCATTCGGCCGCCCCTGCCGGATCACCGCCCGAACGTTTGTCGGTACCAAGGGACTCATCGACATCCAGCGGGAAGCCGAGCTGGCCGGGCATATTCACAGCAAGGGCGTGATGACCTTGGCCGGCTTCTTGGCTGGAAAATTCGCCGGCGCCCATCCGTTCGCCTTGAGCGCAAGCCTCACGTTCGAGCAGACCTACTCGGAGGTCGAGGGGGACAGCGCCGCCGTCGCCGAGTTGGCCGCGGTCCTTTCCAGTCTGGCTGACGTGCCCGTGCGGCAGTGGCTGGCGGTCACAGGCTCGGTCAATCAACTGGGTGAAGTACAGCCGATCGGTGGCGTGAACGAAAAAATCGAAGGGTTTTTTGAATCCTGCAAGAAACGCGGGCTCATGGGGCGCCATGGGGTCATTATTCCAGCCCGCAATACGAAACACCTGTCGTTGAGGCGCGAAGTCGTCGACGCCGTCGAAGCCGGCACGTTCGCCGTCTACGGTGTGAATACCGTAGAAGAAGCCTTGGAACTCCTGACCGGAATCCCGGCCGGAGAGCGAGCACCCGATGGAGATTATCCGCCTGACAGCATCTACGGGCGCGTAGCTAGACGTCTCGCCGAAATGGCGCACGCGGTCGCGGCATGGAGTGGTTCGGAGCGGCTGGAAGCGGCCAAAGAGTAGCGACTGAATGATGAATTCTGAATGCTGAACTTGATGCAACATTCCCAATTTTCATAATTCACAATTCCAATTCGGAATTGGAGCGCAGCGACCCATGCCGATGTATGAGTACAAATGCCTAGACTGTGGGAAGGAATCCTTGCTCGTGCTGACCCTGCAACAGCATGAGAAGGGCGAAGTGAAATGCCCTGCCTGCGGGAGCACGAACATGCGGCAGATGATCACTTCCTTCGTCCCCCACACCGCCAAAAAAAGCTGATGGCATGAACCGCGGCCAGGCGGTTTATGAACGGCATTGCCTGGCCTGCCATGGCGTCAGCGGCCGGGGTGACGGCCCTGAAGCTGCCTCGTTGGGGACGAGGCCGGCGAATTTTCATCGTGCCGTCTCGATGCTGAAGTCTGACGAAGAACTCCTGCGCATCATCGAGTACGGCGTGGTCTTTAGCCCGATGCATGCCTGGCAAGGGCTACGCTCCTCTGGATGGGAAGAAAGCTCGAGCTCTTGGCTACGCGTTAGCTATACGCTCTTCGCAGTGAGCTATTGTTCAGACAAGCTGCCGGCTTGACACCGCATTGAGGCGACGAATACCATCGGGCTCGCCCGCGCGGGCGAGCGCCGTCCCTCATCAACACGGATCCAGCACGATGATCTTTCCTCTGCGGACATGGTGGAGTCAGCTCCAAGTCCAGCAGAAGCTCTGGCTGATTCTCATCGGGTGTTTTGTCCCCGTTCTCATCGCGCTAGCCGTGCATCTCGCCTTCGTGCGTCATCTGCTGCAGCTCCAGGAGAAGCGGCATCAAGTCCACCTCGCGCGCGAGCAGATCGAAGTCCTTCGTCGCCTGGCGGTCGACGCCGAAGACGCCTTCCGCGGCTACCTGCTCACCCAGCAACCGGCGTTCCTGACCCCTCTCCAGGAAGCGCAGGCGGACCTGGAGCCGGTGCTGGCGCGCACGCTGCGCCTGGTCGCGCAGGTCGACGGGGTGCCGCCCGAAGCGGTGCGCCGGGCCGGCCGACAACTGCAAGCCCTGACCGAGTCCAAACACACCCTGATTCAACGGCTCCAACAGGGGCATCGGGAGGAGGTGTTGGCCTACGTGCGATCGGGGCAAGGGCTCACGTTGTCAGATCGCGTGCGGCAGGACCTGCGGACCCTGGAGGGCTATCTCGACCGCGAACTGGCCCGCCTGACCGCCGACCAAGAAGGCGTCACCCATGTGACCTTCTGGGGCTTGCTGGGTGCGCTCGCCGGGGGGCTGGCGCTCGGCGCGCTGGGCGGGCGCCTGCTGGGGCAATCCATTACCCAGCCGCTGGCCGTGCTGCGTGCCGCCGTCGAGCGCTTGGGCGAGGCGCAGGCCGCGGACGCGCCGCTCCCGGCGATTTCCGTGCAATCGCTGGACGAGATCGGCCAGTTGGCGCGCGCCTATGAGGCGATGGCGCATCGGATCCGTGCCCACATCCGCGAGCTCGAAGCCCTCATCGCCACCGGGCACGACCTCAACACCATCGGCCCCGACGGCCTCGACGGCTCCCTGCGACGGATCGTCGACCGCGCCGTGGACTTGACCCAAGCGGATGTCTGCCTGGTGCTGCTGCGCCACGAGCCGATGGGCTGCTGGGTCGTCGAGGCCGCCTCCGGGGCGTGGAGTGACACCCTGCGCAAGTCCGTTATGCTGTGGGAGGAATTCCCCGTCGCGGTGCGAGCCTTCGACGCCCGCGAGCCGGCGATGGGCCATGAGTTGCGCCGCGACCACCGCCCCCAAGTGAGCCGGCGCAATCTCATCGGCGACAGCGTGCTGGCGATCCCGCTGCTGGCCCAGGGGGCCCCCTTCGGCGTGCTGCTGCTGCTGAAGGAAGAGGATCGCGGCCCGGCTGGCTGGAACGTGCGCTTGGCGCAAGGGTTGGCGCAAGAGGCGGCCTTGGCCATCGCCAACGCCCGGCTCTACGAGCAGGCGCACCAGAAGCAGAAGGACCTGGCCGCGCGGCTGCGGCAGTTGGAACACCTGGCTGAAACCCTCGCCCACGACCTCAAAGCGCCCGGCAAACGCATGGGCAGCCTCGCCGCGCTGTTGCAGCAGGAGTACGGCGCCGCGCTCCCCGCTCCGGCGGCGCGGTGGCTGGCCTTGATCGAAGAGAACGCCCGGGAGCTGGAGGCGCGGGTGGAGAGCCTGCTGACGGTGGCCCGGGTCGGCGCCCGCGCGAGTGCCGTAGAGGCGGTGGACGCGGCGACGGTGGTCCACGACGTGCTGAAAGCCCGCGCGGGAGAACTGGAGGCGCGCGGTGCCCGGGTCGCGGTCAGCCTGGCGGTGCCGCCCGTCGCCTGCCATGGCGCCTACCTGCGCCAGGTCTTCGACAACCTGCTGTCCAACGCGCTGAAGTTCGCCCGGCCGGAGGCGGCGCCAGCGATCACCATCCAGGCGGACTGCCGCGACCACCGGGTGTGGTTCGCGGTGCGCGACAACGGCGTCGGCATTCCGCCCGAACATCGGGAGCGGGTCTTCCAGCCGTTCGTCCGGTTGCGGCCGGACCAGGCCCCGGGCAGCGGGATCGGCCTGACCATCGTCCAACGCATCGTGGAACTCTACGGCGGACAGGTGCGCATTGACGCCAATGCCGACGGCCCGGGCTGCACCGTGACCTTCTCCCTGCCGGTGATCGGCGACATGACCACTTTCCCCCATGCTGTATTGGCTGGATCGGAAACGGGAGGAGCAGCCATGGGCGGGCGAAGCGAACCGTGACGTGTTTGACGCTGCGGGAAAGAAAAGTGAAAACAGCGTGACTCGCGGAAATGGAAGAAGGCAAACCCGCCGGTCATGCGCGTCGCACGGCAACCTGGAGGGAGAATTGTTCGCTGCCCGCTGTTAGGTTCTATGGACATAGAACAGTCGCCAGAAAGGACCTGCTGAGATGCACTCCCTGGTAGATCCTCAACTACTCGTCAAGAAGCCCAAGGCGCCTTTTACCGTCTTAGTGGTCGAAGACAATTCCGCCGATGCGGAGATGCTCCTGCACGCGCTCGAGCAGGCCAACCTCAAAACCCTGGACGATCACCTCGACGTCGAAGTCCGCGCGACCGCGGAAGGCGCCCTCCAATTGCTCAATGAGCGGACGGTGGATCTGGTCCTCACCGACTTGATCCTGCCCGCCATGGACGGCCTCGATCTGGTCAGCCACCTCCTGGAGCTCGACCGCCACCTCCCGGTCCTCGTCGTGACCTGGATGAACACGGTGGACCTGGCGGTCGAGGCCATGCGGCGCGGCGCCTTCGACTATGTCCTCAAACCCCTCAATCCCACCGACCTGGGGATGCGGCTGCATCGCGCCATCCGCTATTCCGAGATCCTGCGGCGCACCTCGGCCTTCGAACGGATGGTACGCCACGACCTGGAGACCGGCAGCCTGGTGGGCGTCAGCGCGGCCTTCCAGCGCGTCCTGCGCCAGGTCCGCGAAGCCGCCCAGGTCCGCTCCACCGTGCTCATCACCGGCGAGACCGGCACCGGCAAAGGGCTTATCGCCCGAGCCATCCATGAACACAGCCGCGAACGCGCCAAGCCCTTCCAGGTCATCGACTGCGCGACCATCCCGGAGGGCACCATCGAAAGCGAACTGTTCGGCCACGTGCGCGGCGCCTTCACCGGCGCCAGTACCGACAAGCCGGGGCTCATCGAACTGGCCCATGGCGGCACCGTGTTCCTCGACGAAATCGGCGAGCTGCCGCTGGGCCTGCAAGCGAAGCTGCTGCGCGTGATCGAGGAGAATGAAGTGCGGCCCGTTGGCGGCACGCGGGCCAAGCGGGTGGACCTGCGCATCATCGCCGCCACGAACCAGGACCTCGCGGAGAAGGTCAAACAGGGCACGTTCCGCAAAGACCTCTACTTCCGTCTGGCCGTCGTGCATATTCCGGTGCCGCCCCTGCGGGAGCGGACCGAGGACATCCCGGTGATCGCGCGCCACCTGTTGGATCGGCTCGGGCGCGAGATGGGGAAGCCGCGGTGCTACTTCGACGCTGCCGCCATCGACGCATTGACAGCCTATCCCTGGCCGGGCAACGTCCGCGAACTGCGCAACGTCGTCGAGCGGGTGGTCATGCTCGCAACGTCCGACAAGATTACGCGCGCCGACGTGAAAACCCTGCTCCCTACCGGTCAGGCGAGGGTTTTCTTGGACGATCCGTATGCCGATCTGACTTACATGGAGGCCAAGCGCAAGGCGCTCACCGCCTTCATCCGAGCGTTTCTCCGATCCAAACTGGCCACCAACGGGGGCGTGATTACCAAGGCGGCGGAGAGCAGCGGCATCTCGCAACAACATTTTTCCCTTCTCATGAAACGACACCTCGGGGGAGCCGACGGCGACGGCTCTTGACCTTTGCTGACCGTGGCGAACCCTTGTGTGAGGTTTTGGTAATGCAGACCCCGCTCTGATCGGACCATAAAGGTTGCAGGATAGTCGGACATTTCTTAAAGGTGACAGAGCTCTCCGGTATTCTTCTTCTCCGCAACGCGACCACCGTTTTTTATTCTGCAAAGCACTTGCACATATTTCGATATGTACTTCCAACTCATTGCTTTTCCACATTTTGTTTATCTCTTAGTAACAGTTACATATAAAAATATGAATTCCTAACCCGTTCTCCTATTTTCCCTTCCCTTTCTTTCTCTTTGTCCTCTTTCACAATCTCTATTTTTTCAACAAGTTCAGACGTTTTCTGTGTTTTGAACTTCGGTGAAGCCGCCCTGGCAACTTCCTTGCTCAGAAACCAGCCTGCCGAGAAGAGTTGTGAGAACTGGACCGGTGCGCCGGAGGAAGGAGGTGATCGCGGATACCACCTGCACGGTCAACGGACTGTGACAAAGCGAAGACAGTGAAGTTCTTAGAGTCATCGCAGCAAGGGAGGTACTAACGATGTATTTGTCACGTAGACAGTTCTTAAAAGTCTCAGCGGGGACGGTCGCCGCGGTGGCCCTGGCTGACAAGGCCTTGGCCTTGACGGCCCTGCAGCCGGTCATCGAGGTCGGCAACCCCCTGGGCGACTATCCCGATCGGTCCTGGGAGCGGGTCTACCACGACCAGTACCGCTATGACTCCTCGTTCACCTGGTGCTGCTCCCCCAACGACACCCACGGCTGCCGTGTGCGCGCCTTCGTCCGCAACGGCGTCGTCATGCGGGTAGAGCAGAACTACGACCACCAGACCTACGAGGACCTCTACGGCAACCGCGGCACCTTCGCCCATAACCCTCGGATGTGCTTGAAGGGCTATACCTTCCACCGGCGGGTGTACGGCCCCTATCGGCTGAAAGGGCCCCTGATGCGCAAGGGGTGGAAGGAATGGATGGACGCCGGAGCGCCGGAACTCACGCCACAGGTGAAGAGCAAGTACAAGTTCGACGCCCGCTACCTGGACGACATGCTGCGGGTGTCCTGGGACACGGCCTTCACCTATGTGGCCAAAGCCATGATCATCATCGCCCAGCGCTACAGCGGCGAGGCGGGAGCGCGGCGGCTGCGCGAGCAGGGCTATCCGCCGGAGATGATCGAGATGATGAAGGGCGCGGGCACCCGCTGCTTCAAGCATCGGGCGGGCATGCCAGTGCTCGGCATCATCGGCAAGATGGGCAACACCCGGATGAATGGCGGCGTGAATGCGCTGCTGGACACCTGGATTCGCAAGGTCGGCCCGGAGCAGGCGCAGGGCGGCCGCTACTGGTCGAACTACACCTGGCACGGCGACCAGAACCCCTCGGATCCGTGGTGGTGCGGTGCCCAGGCCTCCGACATCGACCTCTCGGACATGCGCTTCAGCAAGATGAATACGAGCTGGGGCAAGAACTTCGTCGAGAACAAGATGCCGGAAGCCCACTGGAAGCTGGAATCGATCGAGCGCGGCTGCCGGATCGTCGTGATCACGCCGGAATATAACCCGACCGCCTACCGGGCGGATTACTGGATTCCGGTCCGCAATAACTCGGACGGCGCGCTGTTCTTGGGCGCGATGAAGATCATCACGGACGAGAACATGCACGACGTCGACTTCCTGAAAGAATACACGGACGCACCGCTTCTGGTCCGTAGCGACACGTTGCAATACCTCGATCCGCGCGACGTGATTGCAGACTACAAGTTCCCGGACTTCTCCAAGAGCTATTCGGGTCGGGTGCAGTCGCTGAAGCCGGAGCAGATTGAGCGGCTCGGCGGCTTCATGGTCTGGGATCTGAACAAGAACCAGGCGGTGCCGATCCATCGCGAGTTGGTGGGGTATCACTTCCGGAAGACCGGCATC
>JBPKLU010000009.1:0-22522 GCA_051293815.1 Nitrospiraceae bacterium
ATGCCGCCTGCTTCCGGGGGCGGGGGAAGACGCGCGGACTCAGCGAAGGCCTTGTGTCAACCAGGTCTGGAGCAGGGCGAGGCGTTCGTGCAATTGGGCGAGACTCGCTTCGTGGACGCGGACGCCCGTGCGGCGGGTGAGTTCAGCATGGATCAGGCGATGGGCGAGCCCCCAACGGCGAGCCACGGCGCCGACGAGGCGATGGTGGCGGGCCCGCAGGCGGGCGCGGGCTTCAAACGGTGGCGGTTCAGGCGGGGAGCAGGCGGCGAGACCGCCGGGAACGCCGGCAGGCGCAATGATCTCGCGCGTCCAGGCAAGGCCGCCGAGGGCGGCAAAGCGTGTTCGAATGGAGGCCGCCCGTGACTCTGGCAGCGGCAGGGACGTGGCGGGAGCGGGCGGGAGAGACGCCAGGGCATGGCGCCGGGCGTGCTGGAGCTCCCGCGCGTGAGCCATCAGTGCGGGCTCGCCGGGCAAGTACAGCCAGGCGGGGGTGTGGGGGGCGTCCGTTGGACGGCGGCGGACGAGCCGTCCGGCGACCTGGCGGAAATACAAGGCGGTCGTGACCGTGGTGGCGTAGACCCCGACGCGCAAGCGTGGCAGATCGACGCCTTCGCTGACCATGTTGACGGCGACGAGCCAGGGTGTGGTGCTCGTTGCGAACCGCTCGAGGGCGAGCGACGCCGCGGGATCGTCGGAAATGGCGAGGGCGGGGACGGAGCCGGTGACCGACGAGAGGAGCCGGGCGAGGGCGCGCGCGTGGCCCTGGGAGCTGGCGACAATCAACCCGCCGGCCTGGGGGGCCGTCTGCCGTGCGGTGCAGAGTCGCTCATGGGCGGCGGCCAGGACGGTGGCCTACGGCAAAGATGGGCCCAACGTGTTCGTCGGATGGGATTATCCCTTTTAAATAGGTGATGTAAGCTTCTCTGTGTAAAACCAAGAAGGGTGGAAGCTGGACGGCGATAAGCCAGTTCGTTCCTCGCGCGTGAAAGGGAGATTCTATGAATAGGGCCCTCTTGCAGTTGGTTGACAGTCGAGGTCCGATGGGCCGGCTGGTAGGGTTAGGAAACCACCACAACGAAGGGGCAGCAGATGGTGGCCGTCGGATTGGATGTGAGTGGCCAGAGTCTGGAGGCCTATGTGGACTGAGCGGAAGCCGCGCGTGTTTGCGGGGGAGCAGCCAGCCACGCGGGTGGGACTCCGCGCGCGGCTGCGACAGGTGGGAGCAGGAATGAAGCTGGTTGCCTTCGAGGCGGGCCATTCGATGACGTGGATCGCGGAGACCGTGAAGACGCTGACGGATGTCCAGGTCCCTATGGGACAGCCGAATAAGGTGACGGGGATCACCGAGAGTCGGGGGAAGACAGATCGAGTAGCGGCGAAGAAGCTGGCGGAGTTGGCGCGCGCGGGGCTGCTGTCACGAGCCGTGCCTGTGGGGGAGGGGCGCGTGCGGGCGCGGAGGGAGGTGGTGAGTGCGTGGCACCACCTGCAGAGCAAGCGGCTCGTGTGGATCCAGACGATCCGGGGCTATGTGGACCAAGAAGGGGATCGCCTGCCCGAGCAGTGCGTTGTGGATGCCGCCTGGTGGGAGCAGCGGGCTCGGCTGCCGCTCAGCACGTCCCTGAAGCTGATCGTTGAGACGTTCATGACCAGCCTCGAGGCGCTGGTGGCGACGGAGCAGCAGCTCACCGAGCGGCTGGTGGCGATCCAGGCTCCACGCTGTCCGCTGCTGGAGTGCATCCCAGCCATTGGCCCGCTGGCCGCCTACGTTCTGGTGAGCGCAGGGGATGAGGCCCGGCGGGTTGACGACCAGAAGGCCGTGGTGCCCGATGGGGGCGCTGGCTCCCACGATGTCTCAGATTTCTCAGAGCGGGGCAGCGCCAGCAACTCGGGCCCCTCCATCGGGATGGGCGGCTGGCGGTGCGCCGGGTCCTGCTCCACTGTGCCCATCCAGTGGTATGCATGAAGAGCTTGGGAGCGAAGCCGTGGTTACAGTTCGACGCGCGCATCGCCCGGCGGCGGGGGAAGAAGATTGCAGTCGTGGCGCTGGCGCGGAAGCTGCTGATCACCGCGTACGGCGTGTTGAAGTCCGGGCAGCCCTATGATCCGCGGAAGGTGCAGCCGGCGTAAGGCCGCTCGTGCCAGTAAGAGCCGGTCCAGGTTGTCTCACCTTGATGGACAGGCCAGGACAGTGAGCCCGCATGTCTCTTGAAGACGTCACCTCTTCACCATCATCTTTTGACCATGCCGTCCGGTCGCTCTATCCCCCGCCAAGCCGGTTCCGTTACCGCGATCAAGAAGGCCATCCGCGACGTAGAAGGCCTGTCCGCCGACGGTGGCATAGAAATGCTGCCGGCCTTGCAACAGGTCTTGAAAAGCCCACAGGACTCGGCCAGGCTCCAGCTAATCATTCTCATCACCGACGGGCAGGTCGGGAATGAAGATGAACTCTTTGAGCTGCGGCATCATTGCCTGGGCACGAGACGGGTCTTCACGAACGGCATCGGCTTGCCCCCAACAGCCACCTGATGCGGAAGACCGCCAAATTCGGTCGTGGCTTTTTACTACCTCGGCAACATTGGGGAGATGAAAGACAAGTTGGATGCTCCGTTTAAGAAACTTGAATCCCTGTGCTGACTGATCTCCGGATCGATCCGACCGGTTGGACAGGCCTGGAACACTCCCCTTCTCAGATTGTCGATTTGTACGACGGTGAACCAGTCGTGTTCGCGATCAAAGCGCGTTCTCTTCCGGGGGCCAAGCGGTCCTCCACGGACGGATCGGCTCAGAATCGTGGTCTCACCCCGTCTCCGTGAAACAGGCGGCAGCGCGAGGAGGGCTCTCCGTATACTGGGCCACACAGACCATCATCTCCTCCCTGATAGATGAGATGGGCACAGGAACGGCTGAAGAATCGATTCGCAAGGCAATTCTTGACGTCGCCCTCTCGCACCTTGTCAGTGTGACGACGGCCAGGCCCGCCGAGACCTCGCCTGCCGAGGAGTCACAGGTCACACACCGCTGCTCGGTCTCATCGCCCTGACTGCGGCCGCGCTGGTCCTGGTGACCTACTATCCGTGTGACACGATCGTTCTAGGAGGCCCGCTGCGGTCCGTGGAGACGGCAACAGCGATCGAGGATACATCCCAGGACGTCGCTGTCATTCCTGTTTCGTCACCCCCCGATGGAGCAGCCGATAGAGGACCGGCAGCACAACCAAAATTAAGACCGGCGATGAGAGCATCCCCCCGACTACGACACGCGCGAGCGGTTGCTGAGACTGGGCACCAATCCCTGTGGCCACCGCGGCGGGGAAGAGACCGATCGCCGCAGCCAGTGAAGTCATCAGGACCGGCCGCATCCGGGCCTCGGCGCTCGTCAGGATCGCTGTCTTAATATCATGCCCTTCCTGGACAAGATCGCGGATGCGGCTGACAAGGATCAGCGCGCCTTGGACGGCAACCCCGAACAGCGAGATGAATCCGACCGCGGCAGAGATGCTGAAGTTCGTCTTTGTCACCGCCAGTGCGAACACGCCGCCTACCAGTGAGAAGGGCACGGCACAGAGGACGAGCAGAGCGTCGCGGAACGAGTTCAGCGCAAAGTACACCAAGAACAGAATGACCAGGAGAGTAATGGGCACGATCTTGGCCAGCCGCAGCTTTTCCTCCTGGAGTTGATCGTATTCTCCGTGCCATTCGATTCGATAACCCTCCGGCAGCCGGACTTCCGCAGCGATGCGCTCCTGCGCTTCGTGGACCGTGCTCTCCAGGTCGCGTCCGCGCACACTGAATTTAATGGGAATGTAGCGCTCGTTGTTTTCCCGATAGACGATGAACGCACCGGTTTGCTCCGCAATCGTTGCCAATTGTTTGAGCGGGATCCGCGCGCCCTCCGGTGTACTCACCTGGATGTTGCCGATCGTCTCTTCGTCCCGCCGATATTCCGGCAGAAACCGGATGACCAGGTCGAACCATTTTTCACCTTCATAGACCTGCGTGACGGCCTGCCCACCGATCGCCGCTTGGATTACGTCATTGACGTCGCCGACATTGATCCCATAGCGCGCACATTCCTGCCGGTCCACCTCGATGACGAGGTAGGGCTGGCCGAGGACAGGCAGGATGGCGAGATCCTTTACCCCGCGCACCTGCTGCATGACGCTCTTGATCTGCGCCGCCACGGATTCCAGCACTTTCAGATCGTTTCCGTAAAGCTTAACGGCGTTCTCACCTTTGACGCCGGACATCGCTTCCTGCACGTTGTCTTGGATGGCTTGGGAGAAGTTGAACGTCACGCCTGGAATCCCGGCCAACTCTCGTTCGATCTCTTCGATCAGCTCTTTTTTTGACTTCAATCCGGCTCGCCATTCCTTGCGCGGCTTCAACGTCACCAGGAATTCAGCGTTGAAAAAACTCGTGGGGTCTGTGCCGTCGTCCGGGCGGCCAAGTTGAGACACCACACTGACGACCTCCGGAATCTTCTTGAAGATCAATCGGATCTCCGCTGCGATTTGAGCCGCCTCTTCGAAGGAGATGTCCACTGGCATCGTCGCGCGCATCCAGATATTGCCTTCCTCTAGAGTCGGCATGAACTCCCCGCCGATCAAGGGAACGGCTGCCAAGGTCAAGGTGAGAGCGCCCAACGCGACGCCGATGACCAGAATTTCATGATCGAGCGCCCAGCGCAGGCTTGCCAAGTAAACGCGCCGAACGGCGTCGACGATCCGCGTGTCCTCCTCTTCCAGGGGACCTTTGAGGAGGAGTGAACACAGGGCCGGAGCCAGCGTGAACGCCATCAGCAGCGCCCCGCTCAGCGCCAAGCCGTACGTCAGCGACATCGGCGCGAAAATTTTCCCCGGTACACCGGTCATCGTGAACAGCGGGATGAACGCGACCACGATGATCACCGTCGCGAAGAAAATCGGGCGGCTGACCTCACGCGCAGCCCGCATAATGTGCATCGGCACGGTTAGTCCCTGAACCCACCTGTGTGACAAATGCGAGAAGATGTTCTCGACCATGATCAGGGTGGAGTCGACGATGATCCCGAAGTCGATCGCGCCAAGCGAGATCAGATTGGCCGAATCACCCCTGATCACCATGAGGCAGAACGTAAACAGCAAGGCCACCGGCACCGTGAGCGCGACGATCACTGCCGTCCGGAGGTTTCCCAGGAAGATGTACAGGATGAAGAACACCAATAGGATTCCAGCCAGGAGGATATCCACCACGGTTTCGATGGTGGTACGGATCAAGACCGTCCGGTCATAGAAGGTCTTGATCGCAACGCCTTGCGGCAATTTTCGGCCATTGAGCTCCTCGACCTTCCGGTGCACACGTTCCAGCACTAGTGAAGCCCGTTCGCCGCGCTGGAGCAACACGATGCCTTCCACGACATCGTCGCGGTCGTCGATCCCGACTTTCCCCAGCCGGACCCGGTGGCCGATGCTCACCCGGCCCAGATTTCGGATGAAAACGGGCGTTCCTTCTTTTTCCGTGACGACAGTGTTCGCAATATCGTCCAGATTTCTGATCAGACCCAGCCCTCGAACGTTGAAGCTCTGCGACCCCATGGTTAGGTAATTGCCCCCGACATCCGTGTTACTCTGCCTGAGTGCATCCATGACCTGGTCAAGGGTCACGTTGTAGCTCAGCAAGGCGCCGGGATCGAGATCGACGTGATACTCCTTGGTCGTCCCACCGAAGGTGGTGACATCAATCACCCCGGGCACGCGCTTAAACTCCCGGCGGATTTGCCAGTCCTGGATAGTCTTGAGATCCGTGAGGTTCTTCCCATTCCCGACCACCTCGTAACGGTAAATTTCGGCGATCGCCGACCAGGGGGAGATGGTCGGCTGCACGTTCTGCGGCAGCGTAATGAGTTGGAGTCGGTTCAGCACCTCCTGCCGGTCGCGAAAGTAGTCGGTCCCGAACGCGAAATAGACTTTGATGTCGCTGAGTCCGAAAATCGACAGCGATCTGATGTCGGTCAATCCGGGCATACCCTGTAAGGCGATTTCGATCGGCAGCGTGATCGCCCGTTCCATCTGCTCGGCCGACCAACCGGGATATTGCGTGATCACTTCGACCATAGGGGGCGAGGGGTCCGGATAGGCGACGACGTCCAGCAGATGGAAGGCGTACAACCCACCGCCGAGCAGGAGGAGCCCCGCAAAGCAGACAAAGACGCGTTGGGTCAAGGCAAACTGCAACAGCCGTTCGAGCATGGACCAGCTCTCCTATCTGAATGATCTGAAAATAATCGGTTGACACGTATCAGTTTCTGAAGGACAGCTTCTCCATAAGCCTCGAGCAGCGCTCTGCCACGCAGCCGGCGCCATGCCCTGCCCCCAAAGGTGCCAAGCCTCAAGGACCGAAAGGGAATGTGCTTGAAAAGGAGATCAGATCCGGTAGGTGGAGAGACGCTGGTAGAGCGGGCAGTCGCTTATCTTCGAAACTGCTTGGACGGAAAGAGCAGACGTCAGATGCCGTGATGGAAGGAGAGCAGTCGCTTGCTGGAATAGGCTTGCAGTAGAGACTATCTCTAGGACGTCATACTTGACTTCGTCCACGTCGGGCTCGACGGCCTGCGCCATGGGCGACACAAGTTCGTCATTCAAATCACACGAGTCCACCCAGCCAAGCCCTCCGACGAGAAACCAGGTGGAAAGAACCACGAGGAACGTCAAATGACGCGATGGCATAGCAACATTGGACCGCGCACGATTTAGCTGATTAATGCTAACCACGCTGCTACGCGAAGTCAACCGGCTCTGCATCCGCCGTTCATGCCCCAATCGGCTTGTAGAATCGATAAGAATTGCCCCCCTGTTCTTTGGCCTGGTCCATCGCCTGTTCTGCGTGGGTCGGCAACTCGTCCATCTCGCGAGGATCCAAGGAATAGGGAATAGACTGTGATACCGAGGCTTGCGGTGCCCCTCACTTGTTGTGTATCCAGCTCGAACGGTTTGGCGAAGAGTCCCAGAACCCGCTTGCGACAATCTCCATATCGGCCATGCAGTTGATACCATTCCAGCAGAATGGTGAACTCATCTCCCCCTAGGTGCGCAACCGTGTCCACTTCACGCAAACACTGCCGTAACCGATCGGCCGTTATCTTGAGCAACGCGTCGCCCTTTTCACGACCCAGTGTCTGATTGATCTCCTTGGAACGATCGAGGATGGTCTTGTCAATAGAAATATGTAAAAATGAAATCAGACGGCGACCGCCTGTGAAGCGACGCTGGTTGACTGCTTCACGCCGTTGACAAACCGGATGCTAACATACACGGCCGAGAGCAACTCCGGGGCGTTCAGGCGCTGGAAGGTCTGCTCCGCGACCTGCAAGACTTTCCAGACTAGGGCCGTGGCCGACTCCCCGCGCTTGTGGCACTTGCCCGCTGTCGTCCGTCCCTGCACGACGGCAAAGGGAGACACGACCATGTTCGTGGTGCGCAAATGCCGTCAGCACTCCCGGGGGAATTGGGAAAACGTGACCAGCCGCTCCCAGTCCGCCTGGAAGCGTTCGGTAGCCTTCGGGGCCAGGGCCCGATACCGGCGGCTGAACGGGTCCAGCGCTGCTCGTACTCGGCTTGGCTTTCGGCAGATGGCAGGGCGCTGAGGATGGCTTTGGCCTCAGCTTGGTGCTTCGTCGGGATGGCATCGAGCCAGTTGAGGAGCCGGTGGTTCAAGTCCCGCTGCTCGGCCGCCGTGGGCTACTGTTCCGCGAAGGCAGCCTTAATCCCCAGATGCCCATCGGCGATCGTGTAACGCCAGGGTTTGAGCCCCCGTGCGAGCAGGTCCCGGAGCACGGCGCCCAAGGACTCCTTGGATTCCCGTTGGCTGCTCTCCACCGCGAGCACGACCTTCCACCTATCAGTCAGAGCACCGATCATCACCAAGAGGGCGGCCGTGCTGTCCTTCAACCCGGCCTTCACGTACAGCCCATCCGCCCAGACATACACCACCTCCAGGTCATCCAGCCGCCGCTGGGTCCAGGTCTCGTAGTCCTGCTGCCACTGGGCCTTGAGCCGCTGGAGCGAGGCCTGGGACCAGGGGGCCCCCTTGCCCGAGAGCCCCCGCAGGGCCAGCTCGAAGTCGCCGAGCGCGAGCCCATGCCAGTACAAACGCGGCAGCAGCTCGCCGACCTGCTTCGTCCGGCGCTTGACCAGGGAGAGGACGCGACTGACGAACCGTTCGGCCAGCCCGCACACCCGCGGCCAGCGCACGGTGATCATGCCACTGCTCAAGGCTCAGCGTCGTGGCTTGCCGGACCCATGGCGGTCCCCCTCCGGCGCATCGACCGCCGCCCGGCGCTCCGATTTCTTCCGCCCTCACTGCTCCGTCCCGTCCTCCTCCAACAGCGATTGGATGAACCGCTGGATATGGCTGCGGACAACGTCCCCCAGTTGCTCCCACCATTCCTGGCTTGATGGCGATCCCAGTGGTGTGCTCTGCTTCTGCACGGCGGTGCCTCCTTTCAAGGCCGGAATGCCTCCCGCTAGGTTTGGTCACCCGAAAGGTTGCCACCGCCCTTTTTCTATTTTCACACCTTTTGATCATACCTCCGTTATCGTGGAGATATGGAAGAACCGATTAGAGGAGAAGCGGAGGTGGCTCTCGCAACAGCCAAGCTGGTGTGCGAGGCAATCCTTTCGCGCTTTCCTACGGAGGTGAAGCCATGGCTGTCAATTACCCAGGCCTGAAGGCTGGAGCTTATCCCTGTACAAGGCAACAAGGAGTGCTTGATGCCGTTCAGCGACGATCGGCCGATTGACAATTGACAACGGCCCTGGCCCTGGAAGTGATGTTCCGAGCCACATTCACATCTGCATGGTCGGTGTGTCAACAGACCCTGCAACGGAACACGGTTTGCGATGGCCAGTTGGCTTTGTCGATCTGTCCGCACGCAGCGCATGCCCGGCTCATGTTGCGCGGATCGATAGGAACCAGTTCCACGCCCGCTTGCTCTGCCTTGTGCTCGACAAAGGCGCGAAGTTGATGGAACGCCCAGCCGCTCATCTTCGCGCGTTGCGCTTGCGAAACCGAGTTCGGTTACGGATGCCCTTGAGTTCTTCAAGGGCCAAGCCACGACCGATGTTCTTCGCCCGGAATCCCCGACGTGTGCGTCCGGAGGCTGCCTTCCGGAGGCTGCGGCGCAGCTCGTGGTATCTGTCGCGACAGACATCGACACGCTCTTCAGAGTGTCGGTCTCCATCGTAGCCTGTGGCGATGTTGGTCATCCCAAGATCGACGCCAGCAAAGTCGGTTGCTGGCGTCTTCGCACCGATCCAGCAGATCAACAATCACGGGCAACAACCACTTGCCGTCCTGGCGACGCACTCGATCGCACAGGCCGACCACGGTCGTCAAGCGCTCGGACTGATACCGCCCTATCATGAATGGTACCAGGATGCGGCCGGAGAGCATCAGAAGGGATACGCGATCCAGTCCCTTGAAGCTCAGCAGGCGCTGGTCATAGGGGATCGCGACCAGCGGGCGAAACCGTAGGCGCTTCGTTTTGTCCTGCTTGTCGGCTCCGCAGCCCTGAGCAATGCAGCGCACCGCCATCGGCGCCGACAGGCCGAAACGCTTGCACAGCGAGCTGTACCAAACGTTTTTGCAATGCATCGTGTTCGCTGTTTTCCTGGCGAACGCCTCGCCGACAAGCCAGTCGGCGGTAGCATTGAATGCGCGCAGGGTCGCTTCAAGCGCCTTGGCTTGCTCGTCCGACGGCGCACGCTAGGTTTGCAAGGTCAGTTTCATGCTTCAAATTAGAGAGAGGATCAGTCTCTGACGCAACAGAGCAACAATGACGGCTTTGCGGTCGGCGGTAGTCCTCCTCAGCATGAATGCCGGGTCTTCTTGCGCAACTTGGTGAGGTTTGGATTTCCGCGAGCATATTGGTGCCCTTGTCGTCGATGCTGCTCGCATGAGCAATGAGTTTTGAACCGGAGGTAGTCTTACAGCGGTCTTGAACTGTCCAACCTTTCGATCATGACCTAGAGAAATGGCCTTTTATTTCATTAGAATAGGCGCACTCAGACGAAGGGGAGTGTCCGGTGCGCACGATCAGGGGACGCATTGTTTTGGCCATTATTCTTGTTGGATGCATCCCGTTGTCGATCGGTTTGCTCCTGGCCTCTATGTCGGGGATGCGGTCGCTTAGGGATGTCATCGGCGGAAACTTTCAGGCGATCGCCGAGCAGGCGGCCGATCAGGTGGCCCTGCTCGTCGAAGGAGAGATCCAAGGACTCCGCCTCTTAGCTTCCGCTCCGCTCCGCGTCCGCCAACCTGTCCAGGTCGCGAATCTGTCGTATCCTTCGCTTCCTTCTTCGACTTCTCAACTGATCCGCCAGCGCATCCACGAGTGGGAGCAAGGAACGGAAATGGCGGCGCGTGTGCTAAATTCGGAACTCTCGCGGTTCTTGCTCGAGAGAAAGGTCAGAGACGGGGATAAAATGGTGGGGTTGTTGATCACCGACCGGCATGGCAGCCTGGTGGCAGCCAGCTCCGAGCCGGATCGGTATTTTTTCGGTGATGATGCCTGGTGGCAGGCGGTCCATGATGAGCGGGCTGGTTATCTCTTCATCAGTGATATGCTTCCTGCTCACACAGGCTCGTTCCGGACTCCCGAAGAGACGATCGATATTGCGGTCCCTATCTTCGACGACCATCAGCGCACGATCATCGGGGCGATCAAAGCTTCGTATCGATTCGATGCGCTGTTCGCAATGATCAAAGAGTTTCGAATCGGACAAACAGGGCACGCGATGCTGTTCAGTGCGGAGGGAAAGCCCTTAATCTGTCCAATTCTTCCACGATCGGCTCATCGCATTCCGCAGGAGCTTATGAGCCTAGTCGTCGCCCGCGAGCCCGGATGGGGGATTGCCGAGGACGACGGGCACGGCGCGCACATGACGGTTGTCGGTTTTGCTCCCGTACCCAGGCTTGGGACCGCTGGGAATAGTTGGCATATCTTCGTCCGCCAGCATCCCTCGGAAAGCTATGCCCCGATTCGTCAACAACTGTGGTCCGTCGCGCTCATTGGGCTGGTGATGGTCGGGCTCCTTGCCGCAATGGGAAACTCGGCGGCGGCCCGCATTGCGAAACCGATTCAGATGTTGCGGCAGGGGGTCGAGGCCATCAGTCGAGGAACCTACCGCGGGCCGTTGAAGATCGGCACCGACGATGAATTCGAGGACCTAGCCAGTGCTATCGATCGGATGGCTGCTAATTTACAAACCTCACGCGAAGAGTTAGAGGCATTGAACCGGGATCTGGCTCGCCGGATTGATGAGAAGACGGCGGAAGTTGCCCGGCAGATGCGAAAGCTCGAGATCTCGGAGCGATTAGCCGCGCTCGGCAAGGTCGCCAGCGGAATCGCGCATGAGATCAATAATCCGTTAGGAATAATCCTGAATCGGATCGAATGCATGGAAGCGGAAGCAGTGCAGCTTCCGCTTCCGGATAATCTGGCCCGCGATCTGGCCACCATCCGTACTCAAGCAGAGCGCATTCTTCGGGTCACCGGGAGTATCTTGAACCTGTCTCGCGGCGCGGTCATCACGCTGAAGCCCATCGACCTTAATTGTGTGATCCGCACCTGCCTGACCGTGGCGGGAGAGCGGGTGTCAGCACGGCGGATTCGTCTTGAATCTTCGCTCGATCCCGATCTTCCCCCTGTGATGGGGGATCGGGCGAGGTTGGAAACAGTGGTGCTGAATCTGATCAACAATGCGATCGACGCGGTCCAACACCAAGGGAGCCATGGAATGGTGACAGTGGAATCGAAGCGGTGCCGGGATCGTGAAGGAGACTGGGTAGTGATCAGCGTATCGGATAACGGCCCCGGAATCCCTGCAGCGGCCATGGATCGCCTGTTCGATCCCTTCTTTACGACGAAGCCGGCCGGACAGGGAAACGGGCTCGGACTCTTTCTCAGTTACGGCATCGTGGCGGAACACCGGGGACGGATTGAGGCGAACAACGGCGACGTAGGGGCGATCTTCACGGTTCAATTGCCCGCATTGGTGGACGTCGGGAGCGTCCGGAAAGGATCGGCATGGGAACCCCAGGCAAGATCTTGATCGTGGATGATGAGCCAGAAGCGTTGGAAAATTGCCGGCGCATCCTGACTCGTCTCCGCTACGATTGCCTCACGGAGACCGATCCGCGCCGAGCGCTGTCATTGCTTGAGCTGGAACGGCCGGGCCTCGTGCTGACCGATCTGCGGATGCCCGGCATGGACGGGATCGAGGTCCTCAACGCCGCGAAGCAACTGGATCCCGATGTGCGGGTCGTGCTGTTGACGGCGTACGCCACCGTTGAAACTGCGGTCTCCTCAATGAGGCAGGGCGCACTGGATTACCTCTCAAAGCCGTTCTCCAGCGCCGACCTCGAGCAGGTCGTACGGAGGGCCTTCGGGGATGACGGCCGGAAAGATGGAAACGACGCTGGAGATACTGTTATTGGTCAGACGACTCGGCAAGAGTTCAGCCGTGCCGTCCCGCGACGTCATGATTCGATCGTGGGCGATAGCCCGGTTATGCGCGAGGTGCTGGCACTGATCAGGAAGGTCGCTCCGACGATGGCCACAGTGCTCATCTACGGCGAGAGCGGAACCGGCAAGGAGTTGGTGGCGCGAGCGATTCATGCCTTAAGCCCTCGAGCCCACCGGCCATTTGTGCCGGTGGATTGCGCCTCGTTGCCGGATAGTCTTTTGGAGTCCGAGTTATTCGGTCATGAGAAGGGAGCCTTCACCGGTGCTCATACCACCAAACCGGGACTGTTCGAAATAGCCGACGGCGGGACGGTGTTCTTGGACGAGGTGAGCGGCATGAGTCATAGTCTCCAATCGAGGCTGTTGCGCGTGTTGCAAGAGCGGCAGATTCGACCGGTCGGGGCAACCCGTTTCATCGATGTGGATGTACGAGTCATCGCCGCTTCTAATCAAGACCTGGAGCAAGCTTGCTTACGAGGGGCGTTCCGCCAGGATCTGTATTACCGTCTTAATGTCATTCAGATCTCGCTTCCGCCGCTTCGGATGCGGAAGGGAGATATCCCGTTGTTGGCGGATGAATTTTTGAAACGCTGCTTGCAGAGAAACGGAATATTGGGAGCAAAAGTGTTTGACGAGACAGCGCGGTCTCTGCTGACCTGCTATCCCTGGCCGGGTAACGTGCGGGAGCTTCAGAATGTCGTTGAGCGCGCGGCTGCACTGGCCGACGGCCCGGTGATTAGAGCCGAGCATCTACCTGACCGGATTCGATCGTGCAGCCACGAAACAGGCCAGAGCCATGGTAGTACGTTCAAGCAGGCGAAACAGGAGTTGCTCCATGCATTCGAGCGGACGTTTCTGTCGGATCTATTGAAGCGTCACCAAGGCCACATCGGTCTGGCAGCACGGGAGGCCGGTGTGGATCGCAAAACCATCGAGCGTCTGCTAAAAAAACACGGCCTTCGCGATCTGCGCTGAGTCGGTTCCGGCCACACACACGTTCCTCTCTCAGAGTTGCTTTCACTTCCCTAGTCTTCTTCCTTTTCCGCTTTTTCTCTCAATCAATGGGGCATGGCTGTCTCGAAGATGGTGCAGTCATGTCCGCTGAAAATGACGCGAAAAACGATCGATCATGATTTTTGTCTTTCAACCGTAGGACATTGAAGTCCCATTTGTCTGCAGGTCGATTGTATCGGCACGTCGAGTAGGGCGACTTTTCAATGACTTTGGTAGGAGCGCCGCGTGGCCTTTAGATAGGAATGTCGCTTGCATGACCGTCATCCAAAGCTCAGGGATGAATCTGTCTTTTTATCGAGTCACAGCCCGGCAGAGGGAAAAGGAAGAGAAAGGACCGGCCTCCTGACGATCCCAATCCGAGAACAGGATCTCTCCACCGGTTTTTATATCCGGTCGTGAACGCTCGACATTTTGCCCTCGCGGGTTCAAAGTTCTGAACTGTTTGTTGAGGAGGAACGCATGATCGGTTACAGCACTAGGCATCCCAGGCACGTGTTCAGATGGTTACAGATTACGTGTGGCTTGTCCTTGGCTCTCGCACTCGCTCCCACCGCCCAGGGGAGCTCCCTCGATAAGGTGCATCATGCTTCCCAGCCGACCCAAGTGCAACCAGCTTCGATGTCCCATTCCTCGTTGCATCAGACCTCGGAATGGGCGGAGAAGCTAAGAGGTCAGACGATCATCGAAGATGCGATCGAGGGGCATCCCGAGCGGACATCGATGGTGGATCGTCAGCACCAGCGGGTCATGCGCAAAATTGAAGAGCAAATGGTTCAAGATCTCTCAGTGCAGAAAACAGATGGCTTCTACAACAACATGTCGTTGATGCACCAATACGGAGCCGGCGGGCAGGATGTCTTGTTGGTGTCTCATGGCGGGGTTGAGCCGGTCTCTGATCGCGGGGGGCGCTGCCCGGCCTCCGCGCCCGTCAAGCACTACGATATCTCGGCCATCAATGTGGAGATCTCTCTGAATATGTGGCTGGACTACTATCCAGGCTACATGTATGTGCTGACCGAGAATATCTCGAAGGTCCGCGAGGAGGAAGCCAAGAACCGCGAGGCGCGTGAAAAAACCGAATATGATCCCGGCGCTGTCAAGAACGGGCTGCAGGACCAGTGGATTCAGCCGTTGGTGATTCGTGGTAACCAGGGAGACTGTATCAAGATCACGCTGCGGAACAAGCTTGAGGGCGGCGAGGATGTGAGCCTGCATATTCACGGCTCCAGTATGGTCGTCAGCGCCACTGGAATGCCGGCGACAACGACGAATCCGGATGCCATCGCCGCTCAGGGCAAGAGCGTCGATTTGGAGTGGTACATTCCGCCGACCATGCAGGAGGGCGGCCGGCAGTTTCACAGTTACAGCAACGACCGCGAGTTAACAGTGATGGGTCTGTTCGGCGCGTTCATCATCGAACCCAAAGGCTCGGAGTACCTCGATCCACTGGGAAGCGGCGAGCCAACGCCGATGAAGAGTGGCTGGCAAGCCATGATTAAGAACGGCTCCGGGCCGGATTTCCGAGAATTCGTGATCATCTATCACGAGGTGGGGGATGAAGCCTTCCGGCCGGTCAACAAACGCGGCGATTTTATTCCCCAGCGTGATCCGTTGACCGATGTCTACCGCCCGGTCGCTCGCGCGCTCAATTATCGCAGCGAGCCTTTCGGACTCGACAACATGCAGACACAGCACGAGTACTTCGGTTTCGAGGATGAGTCGATGGCGTATAGTGCGTATACGTTCGGGGACCCAGCCACGACCATTCCAAGGAGCTATCTTGGTGACCCGGCCAAGTTTCGTCTTGTGCACGGTGGCTCCGAAGTGTTCCATTCGCACCATCCGCACGGCGGCGCGATCCGTTGGCCTCGCAGCCCACGGGCGATCGATCAGATGCCCCTGTGGCATGCCGCGAAGAACGGTCCTGTGAAGTATCCGGTAATCCGGACGAAGTCGGACCGTGTGGATGTCGAGGTCATCGGACCCTCCGAAACGATGGATCTCGAAACCGAATGCGGGTCAGGGCTCTGTCAACAATTGGCCGGCGATTTTCTGTTCCACTGTCACGTCGCACACCATTACATCGCAGGAATGTGGGGCTACTGGCGGGTGTATAACACCCTGCAGCAGGGCGAGCATCATAACGACACAATGCCAGACCTGCGGGAGTTGCCGGATCGCAAAGGCCGGATCAAGGCGGGTGTGACATCCGATCAGCTCATTGGGAAAACGGTCGATTGGTTCGGAAAGCAATTCAAAATTGTCGGCAAGGAGAAGACAGACTGGAAGGCAACCCCTCCTGTGGTCAACATCAAGGATTGGGTGTCAATGTTCCTGCCGCCCCAGGGGAAACCCGGTCACAAGAATGATGAGCGAGGACAGACCCTTTCCTATGATGCCAGCGTCCTGGACTGGACGTGGGATGGAAATCGGGCCATGACCGAGCCGGAAAATACAATCCCGAATCCGCGCTATCAGTCACCGACTCCCGGGCGGCGACTGCCAATTCTATTTGAACCGCAGACCGGAAAGATCGCCTGGCCCCACCTGAAGCCGCATTTCGGGAGGCGGGCACCGTTCTCCGGCACTCACAATCCCTCTCCGTGGTTGGAGCCGATTCACTTAGATGAGGATGGATTGCCGAGCTCTGATCCCGCCAAGCCAGGGGAAAACGGGCGCTGGAGCATGTGCCCGGAGAACGCGGGGAGGAAGTACTACAACGTACACTTTATCCAAACGCCGATGATGCTCGCCGACAAACAGGGTGACGAACCGGCGATCGTTGATAACGGCGGGTTGATCTATGTGCTACACGAGGAAGAAGCGGAGATCCGAAAGAACAATGACCGCAAATACCCGCTCGTCGTGCGGGCGAATATCTACGACTGCATCGACTGGATGCTGACCAGTGAGTGGGAAGATGACGACATGACGAACTTTCAGTCGTCCAAGATCAACACGCACTGGCATTTCTTGCAGTTCGACAATCAATCGTCCGACGGCGTCATCACAGGTTTTTCCTATGAGCAGTCGGTGAGGCCATTTACCATGATGGAAAAGAAGGTGAACAAGGGCCTGCCGCTGCCAATGAACACGGTGTTCACGAAGCCGGCGAAAAAGGGTGATCGTACGATTCATGTGAAGAACGCCGCACAGTACCACCCGAACATCGAAATCCTGATTGGGGCCGACAATGTCGATGGGAACGAAGTCGGCCGGATCAAGGCGATCAAGGGCAACACGATCGAATTATATCGGCCGCTCAAATTCCCTCACCCGGTTAATGATATCGTAACGGTCGAGTTCGTCCGGCAGCGGTTCTGGGTAGACTCGGACGTCGGGACTGTGTTCTGGCATGACCACGCCCTGGGCCGCGTGACGTGGGGGCACGGCGGGTTTGGAACCATCATTATCGAGCCGGTCGGGTCTACCTATCATGATCCGAAGACCGGAAAAGAGATCCGAAGTGGTCCCCTTGCCGATATCCGGACGGTGGAACCAGTCGGATACGGAGTCAACGGAAGCTTCCGTGAGCTGCTCGTGCAGGTGCACGACAGCGTGCCACACACAGTGAACCTCGTGACGGAAGGCAATCCGCCAGGCCAGCCAATCGAGGTGGCACTCGAAGCCGGAAAGACGATCTCGTTCATCATGCCGGAGAAGATTCCGCTCTCTCCAATGCCGTTCCTCAACGGGGGCACGCACACAACGGGGAGCGGATTCAACTTCCGGGCCGAGCCAATCGCAGCCCGGTTGAAGGCGCATCCTGATCACTCGCAAATTTTCAACAGCGCGATCCATGGAGATCCATACACGCCGATAGTGCGCGCCTACTTGGGTGACACAGTCGTCTTCCGGCTGCTCCAAACCATGGCCAACGAGACCTCGGTGTGGACGCTCGCCGGACACACGTTTTTGACGGAGCGGTACGCCGGCGATGCGAACCGGAAGAACTCGATTCATATTGGGATCGCCGAACGGTATGACCTGGTCATACCACAGGCCGGAGGACCGCGGTTGCAGCCTGGCGACTATATCCACTTCAACGGCCGCGACTCGCACTTCTCCGAAGGCGCCTGGGGAATCCTCCGAGTGCTCGACCATGAGGTGCCGGATCTCCAGAAACTGCCAGCCGGCTACACGGGCCGCAGCGAGATCCCCAAACCGCTGCCGGTCTGTCCGGAAGATGCACCGGTGAAGACGTTCAACGTCGTGGCAATGGATTATCCGGCGATGAAGTTCAACTTGAAAGCGCCCGATGCGATCGAGGTGGACTTTGAGCGGAAGATCCAGGTGGCCAACCCTGAGGCGAAAATCTACGTATTGGAGGAGGATGTCTCCAAGGTGGCTGAAGGATGGCAGCCCATGCCGCTGACATTGCGCGCGAACGTGGGCGATTGTATCAAAGTCAAGCTGACGAACAAGTTGAAGAACAGCCGCGCGAGCTTCTCCGCACTTTCTTTGGCGTTCGATCCGAAGGATTCACTGGGAGCGAATGTGGGGAACAATCCCGGAGACCAGACGATTGCACCAGGTGAGAGTCGTGTGTACACCTACTATGCGGATCCGTTCATCGGCGAAATCGCCTCGCTGGTCTGGGATTGGGGTAATGTGATGCTGAATCCGAGAAACGGGTTGTTCGGCGCCATTATCATTGGGCCGAAGGGCTCCAAGTACCGCGACCCAAAGACCGGCGCCGATATCTCCAACAAGAATAGCTGGATTGCGGATGTGATCGTAGACCGAACGATTCCGGGCAATGAGCACCGGAGGAATTACCGGGATGCAGCCCTCTTTTTCCAGGACGAGGATAACATCATTGGCACCAGCTTCATGCCCTATGTCCAGAACACGGCGGGGTTGACCGGTGTGAACTATCGATCCGAGCCCTACAAATCTCGAGAAGAAGCAGGCTGCACGCTGGGCAGAATCTTCTCGCCCTGTACGGTGGACAAACCCGAAGACCCAGTGACGCCGTTGATCGAAGCGCATGCAGGCGATCCGGTCCGTATCCATGTGTTCGGGGCGAGTAACGAGCAGAACGGCATGTTCAGCATCGAGAAGCACGAATGGCCGATCGAGCCGTTCATGCCAGGTGCCGACGACATCAGTGTCGTTGAATTCTCTGGATCAGAGGCGCTGGACGTCTTCGTCAAAGAAGCCGGCGGACCCTATCGAATGCCTGGCGATTACGTGTGGAGCAACCAGCGGCTGCCGTACTCGCAGTCCGGGCAATGGGGCTATTTCCGGGTGTTGCCACCAGGCGATCGTCGATTGCTTCCGTTAGACGGCTGGCAGCAGGGGTGAAGCACGCCGAGTTGGCTTCCTTGCCTCAAGGATCATTGTCAGCCCTGTGATAGCCGGCGCTCTCGTCTTCCTGGGATCCACGGGGGAGTCCATCTCGGACTTCCCCACCCCAGGAAGACCTCGGTCATATCTCACGCGAGGCTGCTTTCTCCTAGTTTCTGCGAATCATGCCCCAAATCGGCTGACCTTCACATGTAATCATCCGTCGGCGTGGGCCTTTCACACCTGCCTGGGAAGTCACATAACAACGCAGAGGTGCATTGAGGCGCTGATCAGAGTCAACGCGAGGCCATGGGCAGTCGAGTGGATATCAGTTATCGCACTCTCTTGCAGGTCGTGATCATTTTGAACTCGCTGTAAGACGGCAACAATCGGTGGCAGGTGGTTATCGGGCGGATGAACAGGTCGTCCGCCGACTTGGTCCGAAATCACGCCAGCAGGATAGCTTCCGATCTTACGTCATAGAGACAAGCGTGCCGAAGATGTGCTGCAAATGCCGTCCACCGCGGCAGGTTATCCATTCGATGATGCGGGATCGAAGGCATATTGGAGGAGGAGCTTTTGGATGCGGGGACTCATCATAATTGAAATCGAGTCACTTGTGTGACAGAAACGGAGGCGTCTCGGCAGGTCCATGCCACAGCTTGCCCGAACAGGACCGGCGGATATGTTCCGCCCGAAGCAATGATGCGAACTTGCCCGCCGTTGATGGCGTCCGCGTGGAAGACGATCCCTTCGTCGGCCTTCTCCGTGCGAACCAGATTCACACTGTCTTTGCCGTCTCGACCGTAGAGAAGACTGAAATGGTTTTTATAGGCAGGGTCGAGCTTTCCGAGCGCCCTGGCCGTGATGTCTCCTAATGCCGATGTGTTGGGATCGCCGACAGTGATGCGCACTCCCCGCTCACGCAGCACATCATGATCATGAAAGGAAATCGCCATGGCCGGGAAAGCCGCCGATAGGGCGAACATAAGGGACGTCTGTGCGTAAACCCGAGGTTTTCCGTTGAGAGTCAGTCCCTCCTTGTGCAGCTTCTCGACGTCTTCAACCCCATCCGAGAAGAACACATCAATCGGCTCTTCCTTTTCAATTTGCCGACGCCGCGTTTTTGACGGACCATACACAATGTGAACCTTCACGCCCAAGTCTTGCTCGAACATCGGGATGATGTTTTGGAATACTGCCTCCAAGCTCGGAGCCGACTCTACTGTCAGGGAGGCAGTTTGAGTCGGCTCTCCCCATGCCGTGACGCTTGTTACTCCCACGATGAAGACTAGAACCTCTCTCAAAATTGTTGCAGGAGCCTGGTGATCGATGCGAGCTGCACACAACCCAGGAAGTTTGAGGCGTAAGAGTCCCGCCAGACCAGTCAGCGCCGCTTCCATTCAACCACGCAAAGAACCGTTCGACGAGCAGCGGCGCTGTACCGCTGCAAGTGGCGGCCGTCTTGGGTCTTGAGTTTGCGTGTGGACCGGTGTGGGGCGATCAGGTTCACGCCGTCTTGTTTGAGCGTGGCATCGAGCCTGTCGCTGTCATAGTCGCGCTTGCCAATGAGGTGCTCGGGCTTCGTCCCCAGTATGGAGCAGGCGAAAGTGAGCTGGACTCGTGTAACTTCATGATGATTCGCGGCGTGCCCCCTGACCAAGAAGGCAGCCCATGTCGGTCGACTCCAGCGATGATTTTCACGCTCTTGCCGCGTTTTGTGAGGCCCACGCCGTCGCTCCTCCCCCTCGCGGTGGCAACCGTCGCCTCAATAAAACTCTCGCGCTCGTCCTGGGCTCCCTCGTCTCGCAGGGGATTGGCGAGGTCGATGAGCATCGCTCGCCGCCCCTGGCATTCGTACCACTGCTGGAACCGCCGATGGCCCGTTTTCCGGTTGGGATAGCACTGAGGCACCAGGTGCCAGTTTGCTCTGGCAGAATCCAGGGCACCGCCTCCAAGACGGCGAGGGCTGGCACGGGCTGGCGGCCGGGACGGCGTTCTGGCAGACGCTCTTCGAGAAAAGAGCTCTCGAATCCGCGCTCATTGGTCGTCGCACAGTCGTAGCATGACCGGAGGGATATGCATTTCTAGTCACGCTGTCAATGAGTTTGAGATAGGTTCGATTAAATGAGCTGCGACAGGGACCCTGAGAAGAGATCAATCAGCGTTCGCAAGCGCTCAACCATGACGCCCGACACCTTTCCTCCTTTTCGTGCTCGTAAGAGAGAAGCCAGTAGGCGTTTAGGCGTTTCATTATTCTCGCTTTCCTTCAGTGGTTCCTGACCGCATCAGTCCTGCGGGATGAGGAAGTACACAGGTCGAATGGGTAGCAATCGTCATTGCACTTCCGGGATCCGGTCGTAGTGTTCTACCCAGAGATCGAAGAGTCGCTTCAGATCAACGAGCATAATGCGGCGCTTCTCCTGCCGTCGAGTCTCTTCTCCCGCGTCGCGCGCAAACTCTCCGGTTGAGATGACGAGCCCCACATCCCCCTCACCAGGGAGAGCGAGCAGCGACCGCACGCCGTCGATGGTCGTCTTGTCGCTTCGACGCTTCACCTGAACCTTGATCCGTGGCCCCTGAATGCCGAGTGGGTCCGTGTGGGCAATGGCGTCGATCCCCTTATCGGGGCCTGGGGGTGAAACCCACGCCACGTGGTAGCCCATTGCCCGAAGAAGGCCCGCGACGAGTTCGTGGAAATCGTACGGGTTCATCTGTGCCAAGTGTTCCTCGATCTCAGTCCACGCGGCTTCTTCTGCTTCTTCGAGGGTCGTCGCGGCATCCGGTGAGCCTTCGTCCACAGGGGTCTCGGGTTCCTGAGGCTGCTCGGCTGCCCACTCGCGGTACAGCCTTCCCGCTTCCTGCATGAACGGTTCAGGGTCCTCAAACTGCTCATACGCTCTGCGATCTGCATCGGTGAGTGTCCACAGGCCCTTGTTCTTCACCAATCATCCGGCCTTGACCGGGCCGATCGTGGAAAAGCGCACGATTTTCTCGTAGCGGCGAACGTCTGGGCGACACGGGTATGTAGTCTTCTCAAACTCGGTGGGCGGGACGATTTCGGCAAGCTTCTCGAGCATGACTTTCGCCGGTAGGCCCTCTGGGTGAGCCAAGAGCAGCTTGAACACACCCCGCACTAACTCTCCGCTTCGACGACGCGTGGATCTCTGCCAAGTTCAGCCTCTCTTCAGTGCGCCGGGAACTGCTGTCTAACTAAACTAAACAATATCTTCGAGGTAGAGTCAGAAAGGCTGGAACTAGGAACAAGGCGGTGGCAACCTCGCGGGTGACTGAACCCACTGGGCTGAAGCCCGGCAACGAAAGGTGGCACCGCCATGAGGGGGACGACCACAGGAGTTGGGTCATCGTCAAGCCGGGAGTAGTGGGACCATCTGGAAAGACTTTGTTCGGGGCCACGTCCAGCGATTCATCCAGTCGCTGGTGGAAGATGAAGTGATGGATCGGTGAGGATGGAAGAAATCGGAGGCCGGGCGGCGGTGGACGCCCCGGTGGGATACTGCAATGGGGACGGCAGACCGCGCCAACTCACCCTGAGCTGCGGCACGATCACCGCGTGACACCCCCGGTGCACGGCGTGAGCAAGCGGTTCGTCAGTCGACTCCTACCGTGGTTCACGCGCCGGACCAAGCCGGTGGGGGAACTGCTCCCCCGGTTGTCCCTGCACGGCCTGGCACTCGGCGAGTTCGAGCTGGCGCTC
>JBPKLU010000010.1:0-21429 GCA_051293815.1 Nitrospiraceae bacterium
GATCCCACCTTACGGGAGTTCGACTACCGTCGATTCCGGCGGGTGCTGATGAACAGTCCGGTCAATCACCGTATTCAGCACCTCGGTGCCGTGATCGACATCGCCGACAACCGCGGTCATATCGACCGCTCTACCTATGCCCTAGTCTGGCAGCGCCACACACCGTAGAGAGTGTCTGTTTCTCCGCAGGGTCCTGTAGCACGGCGGCGGCCTTTCAGCTACCGCGGCGATGAAGTTCGCGCAAGCTGTCATTCCAGTACTGCCCCAGCAGCGACAGCGCCCGGATCCCTTCCTGCGTCCCGGGCTGACGGATCAGCCGGTACAACGCCAGCACACCGCCCCTGGCCGGCGGCACGGTGGCAAGATCACGGCTCATCGCGACAATCGCTTGGCTCAGGCTCAGCAGCAGGTACTGAATCTCCGGGCGATCCAGGACGCTGAGCAGACGCATCAGCCCCTCGTTGCGCGTAAGGCGGTCAAGCAAGGTCATTCCCTCGCTCACCGTGCGCGCCAACCGCGACACCATCTCATCAGACATGGCGTCCCGGGCCGATGCCAACAGATTGAGCATTTCGACCAGACTGTTGACAGCCTCTGCGTTCAGCGCCAGGGAGACCTGGGGGGTTTCATTTGCTGACACGGTAGCGGCTCCTTAAAGTTAGAGCAATCCACGCACGGTGGTCCAGTACATCTGGTTATACGCCACCTTGAACCAATGGATCGCCTTGGATGGGGGCTTGAGCTCGGGGAGGTTGACGTAGTCGAAGGCGTTGTAGGTAGCGCGATCGAAACCGGCTTCGATGAAGCAGTACACCCTGCCGTCGTACTCCCGCACCGGGACGCCGGTCTTGATGAGGGAGGCGATGTTCTCGGCCACCAGTTCGGCCTCAAAATGGGCGGCTGAGCCGGTCTTGCTGACTGGCACGTCGCTGGCATCCCCGATTACGTAGACGTTGTCGTGCCCATTCATGGTCAGCTTGAAACGGTCCGTGGGGATCCAGCCACCCTGCCCCAAGTTGTTCCGGTCGACGGTTTCGGAGCCGCGATGGGGTGGGATGGCGATGAGCAGATCGTACTTGACCTCGCTGCCTTCCTCACTGTAGATGATTTTTTTCACTGGATCCACTTCCTTCAGGTTGAACAGGGTCTCGTACTCGATGCCGACCCTGTCGAACTCCGGCTTGGCCCACCGCGCCACGTTCGGCGTGGCATGTACATGATTCACTGGGTAGTGATAGCGCAGCTTCACCTTGTCTCGAATACCGCGCGCCTTGAAGAAATCGTGCAGCATAAACGCCGCCTCGACCGGCGCGACGGGGCACTTGTGCGGGATAGATACTACCATCGCCACGGTGCCGCCCTTGAACTCCATCAGGCGTTTGTGCAGCCGGACGGCGCCTTCTACCGTGTAGAACGTCTCCGCCCCTTCGCGTAGGCCGGGGATTTCATCCGGAACGATGCGCGACCCGGTGGCGATAACGAGGATATCGTATTCGTAGGTCTTGCCGCTTCGGGTCCGAACCTGGTTACGGTCGAGATAAAACTCTGTGACCGCATCTACATGGAAGTCGATGCTCGGCTCGAGCAGGCTCGCCTCGTCACGATAGAGCTGATCCGGCGTCATCTGTCCGAACGCGACATAAAGTAGCCCGGGCTGGTACATGTGCTTGTCGGTGTCCGACAACAGCCGGATTCGGACCTCGCCGGTGCGGATCTCGCTGGACAACCGCCGTGCAAGGTGGTTCGCCACAATGGTGCCGCCCGTACCGCCACCGACCACCAGAATTCTCATTGCACTCTCCTCTCTTTCTGAGTCCTACTGAGTCCCACTTCGCGGACGTTTCGCGTACGCTACTTGACCTTGCGGACCTTGATGTGCCAAACCCCTTCGACGCGCTCGCTGCTGAGCAGCTCGTGCCCGACCTTGTTGACCCACGCCGGGACATCGGTGGCCGTTCCATCATCCGTCGACAACAACTCGATCACGTCACCCACACTGGCCTGCTTCATGTGGGAAATAAGCTCCATGAGCGGACCCGGACAAAACGTGTTGCGCGCATCCACAATCTTGGCTTGACTCATTAACGACCTCGCTTCTCGTGCGCTGGCATCGGTTCTCAGAAGGTGAGCAGTTGGCCGCCCTCGGCATCACTCAAGAAGCGAGTCAATCCGGTTGGCGGGCCGAATTCCGGTTCGAGTTCGTCACGGGTGATCTTCAAAAGGTCCATCGCCATCGAGCATGGCAGCAGCTTTGCGTCGCCGAGCTCCGCAGCCTGTTTGAACAGCTGCTTGAACGACGGCACACCCTCCTGGCGGTTCATGAGCATGCCGAGTTCACCCTCTGCCGGCGCTTGCTCCTCGCGTCCCCTGATGAAATACGGCAATGCATTCATAGAAAAAAACACCGAGACAGCATCACCCGACGCCGCCGACACAGATGCTACCATGGCAGCCATCTGCAGCTTCTCGCGCGAACCAGACACGCAAACGATGTCGATCTTTCGTGACATGACGCTATTACCTTCCACTCCGATGCTTCAAGGTCACGCCGCTCGCGCAGACTGACCTGCCCGCCTGTGTCTAGCTTGGCGGGCCATGCATTTCTAAGTGGACTGACGCACGACCGCGATTCACCTCCGCGGGCTCGTGAGAACATCTCACGGACTCCCGCGCACGCGCGGGTGGGGCCTGTCGCTTGAGCTCAGACGACCGCCGGTCTTACGAACCGCTGTATCGCCAAACTCGACAACACACCCAGCGCCACCCAGAACACGGCGTTCGCGATGGCCGTCGCCCAGACGAATCGCCACGCCAGATCGCTCATCTGTGCAGCCACCTCCGGCGGAAAACCCACGAAGGGGTCAATACCGCTTTGCGGAGCGCCGATGAAATGCGGAACAGGGAGCAACACGAGTCCGGCCCAGCGCCATGGCGCCTTGCCGAACGCCATGATTGCAATCCCCGTCGCCGTGCACACCGCCGCGAGCACCCACCAGATTTGTCTCGCCCCGAGCGGTGCGGAAACGCTCCCCGGAATCTCCGGTGGGTGACCGAGCGACGGGGCTACGAAAAACACCGCATAACCTGCCAGACCCCAGAGTAGTCCGTGTCGCCAGTCGAGCTTCACTGCTTTCGAAGCGGTGTAACGCCACTGGATCACGAAAACCATGGCGGCCAACATGATGAGCGCGAATCCGATCGCAGCCAGCACATTCGATAGCACGGTAAAGCCGATGCGCTCAAGTCCAGGCGCCGGCTCCCATGCCCCCGGTGCATGCTCATGATCGCCGCCGCCATGCGAATGCGAATGACCCGCCTGCTCATCCGCACCCTCGGCCGGCGGCGTGCGTGCCTGTTCGTGGCGCTCGGCGGCTTCGATGATCGGGATCACCTGCCACCGCTGCACCGCGCTCAGTAACAGTCCTGCTACCACGCCGATGAGCAGCGCGGAAAACACAAGACGGCGAAACAGCATGACCGGGCTCAGGGCTCAGTGGCAGGGAAAGCCCAGAGCATGGCGCATGTCGTGAGCCGCGTTGTGCACCTCGGCAGTCGGCAGGAAGCCCGCGCCGTAGAGGATCGCGATCCCAAGCAAAAGTATACCGGCGATCTGCAGCCACCTGGAGATCACGGCTCCACGGGAAGCGGCGACGACTGTGCTCAGGCTGTTCATATATGATTTCCTCCTGCTCGGTTAGTGAAACATAACAATGGAACCTTCCTGCCCGACAGATTCGTTGAGCATGGAAGTCGTACTGCTATCCAGCACCTTCTTTTCACGGCTCGCGCGTCCAGCTTGCTCGCTTGAGCAAATATACCAGGATGCTGTCCATCACGTAGCCGATCGCACCAATTACGACCAGCATCCCCATTAACTGGTCATACCAGAGGTTTTCGCGCGAGTCCGCGACGACATAGCCGATGCCTTCGTGAGTGCCGAAAAACTCAGCCGGGATCAGCACGATCCATGCAACACCCACCGCGAGCCGTATGCCAGTGAGCATGTCGTAAGCGATCGCCGGCAGAATGACTTCCTTGAGGATGTGGGTCCGCCTGGCACCGAGGTTGCGCGCCACCTTGATCCAGTTGGGATCGATCTTGGCCACACCCGCGGCGGTGGCGAACATCACTGGCCACACCGCCCCGATGGCGACGAGAAAAATAATCGCATGGTCCCAGGCCGCGAAGGCGATCACCGCGATGGGTTCCCAGGACAGCGGGCTGACCATGCGCAGCAGCTGAAACGGCACATGGGTCACCTCGGCGGTCCGTCTGCTGCGGCCCATGAGGATGCCGATCGGTACACCGATCGCGATGGCGATCAGCAATCCCATACCCATACGATATCCGCTAGCCTCGAGCCCGCGTTGGATGCTCCCATACTCCCACATCGCAGGAATCCCTTCGAAGATCGCTCGCTCGGGCGAGAAGTCGCCAAAATGGGCCAGCGCCGGATTCCTGGTGATTAACCAGATCCCCAGCCACCATAGTGCAACCAGAATCGCGAGACCCGCGACGAAATTGAAAACCTTTCTTCCGCTCGTGTGCGCCCATCTCCCGAAGAGAGCAAGTAGGGTCTCACCGGTGGGCTCTACTGCGGCGCGTACAGTGCTCATAGCTCAGTCTTTGTTTTCCGACTCTTTGACTCAGACCAACTGCCAGAAATAGGCCGACCCTGTATCGTCGGCTTGCTGCAGGCGAGCGCTCGACAGGTCGACCGACGCGTCCTCCGACCGATCATGTCTCAGCCTGCCTACGGTGATACCAGCTGTAGCGCTTGATCAGCATTACGAAGATGCTGTCGAGTGTAAAGCCAATGACGCCGATCGTCGCCACCATCGCTGTGAGATAAGCATAGTCAACCGTCTCGCGCGCGTCCTTGATGGCGTAACCCAGACCCGAGGTGACTCCAAGCATCTCGGCGGGCACGAGTACAATCCAGGCAACACCCAACGCGAGTCGCAGGCCGCTGAAGATATCAAATGCGATCGCCGGCAGAATGACTTCCTTGAGGATGTGGGTCCGCCTGGCACCGAGGTTGCGCGCCACCTTGTACCAAGCCGGATCCACCTTGGCCAAACCAGCGGCAGTCCCATATATCACCGGCCAGACCGCCGCGATTACAATGAGATAAATGATCGCCTGATCCCATGTGGGAAACACGAGCACCGCCAGCGGCATCCACGCTAGGGGGCTGATCATGCGGACGAACTGAAAGGGCGAGTGGCTCAATTCGCGAAACCACTTGCTGCGACCGACAAGGATTCCCACCGGGATACCGATAAGCGTCGCGATAAGAAGACCGATACCCAGGCGATACATGCTGGCTCCGACGGCCGACTGGATCCTGCTCTCCTCCCACAGCGTCGGGATCCTTTCGAACGTGGGGATAGGCCCGAAGGCTCCGAATGCCCGGGTCTCCGGGAAGCTCACAAGAATCCTGATTCCGATCTCCCATAGGACCAAGAGGGCCAACACGCCCAGAATCGCGAAACCAAGGTGTCGCGCCCAGCGCCGGGATCTCATGCGCACGAATGCATACACCTCGTCATATACCCCGGGTTCGCGGGGCGCGACACCACTGCTCATATCGCAAACACCTCTTCGCGTACGTACGGATCGCCGGTTTGCGGAACGCTCAGATCATTCCGCCATTTTGGATTTTTCTCGAGCGACTTCTTGACGAAGTCGTAGTTGACCAGATCGTTGACGATGAAGTCAGTCGTATATTTATCCAAGAACGACCGGTCACCGGTCAGGACGATCTTCCGCAACTGGTCGACCACATACCGGGTAGCCGATGGGTAGGGCCAGCCCTGCTTGTTGATCCGGCTCTGCTGCCAATGCACGTGCTTGATCGCCGGGGGGTTGCTGTAGTAGGCCGGATCGTAGAAATTCATCGCCCGGTCGATCACCTGGAAGGGGAAGGGCAGATAGTTGCCGCCATCTCGGGAGAGCCGAAGCGCGGCCTCCTTGCGGTTCTCCGAGATCCAGATCTGCGCCTCGATGACTGCATCCGTTACTGCCTGGGTCCAAGCGGCACGGGCGGGATCCATGACATCCGCCTCGTGCATCACTACCACACAGCACGGATGACCTTTCCAGAAATCTCCGGTGAAGCGGATCACCTTGGCGCCAGCCCTGAGCTCGCCCAAGGCATTGAACGGCTCGGCGACGATGTAGGCGTCGATCTTCTTCGCCGCGAGCGCCGGGGGCATCTCCGGTGGTGCCAGCACCAGCAGGTTGCACTCGTCGGGCGCGAGCTTTGCGTGCTGCGGCCGGATCACCGGCTTAATGCCGTGGTGCCTCAGGAACTCCTGCAGGATGATATTGTGATTGGAATACCACCATGGCACGGCCACCTGCAGCCCTCCGAATTCCTTGAAACTCTTGACACCCGTATGAGCGCCGACCACGCAGGCCGAACCGTTGGTGTGGTCCCATGCCGTGATTTTGATCGGAAACTGGTTGCCATAGCGCATCCAGACCGGGATCGGGTTGAGCAAATGCGCGAGGTTGTGTTTGTGCGCTGCAAAGGCCTCGACCAGGGGTGTCCAGCCGCGGTGAAGCTCCGGGCGTACGGCATCCAGACCGTGTTTTTTGTAGAAGCCCTGATCATAGGCTATCAGCAGCGCCGCCGCATCGGTGATGGGGATATAGCCGACGCGCACCACCTCATCCTTGGGTTTTTGGCCCCAGGCCTTTCGCCCCGGTATCATGGCACTCAGGCCGGCGAAGGCACCAGCTTTCAGGAATGTCCGGCGGTCGACGCGTGCGCCGTGGTCAATCATACCCGGTCGCTCGATGCCCGCACCCATACCGAGGATTCCTCTGAGGCCATTGCTGGGGTCCTTCGGATCGTAGTCTGGCACCAGCTTCGGATCGGGCGCCCCGTCGGCGATATCCGGGTCGTTCGGCGGCAGGCGCGGGTCGTTGTGCTCGCTAACGCTTCGCTTCTTCATCGGGCCCCTCCTGTGTGGATTTGCCGGTTGATTAATCGCACATTCCAGACATTACGTCTCTCTCCCCTTCCCTGACTGAAGAACCAGAGAAACTGGCTAACGCGGTATCCGCCACGACCACTACCGGTCTTCCTTCTGGTTTCCCCACTTAGACCGGTTTGCCTGATCGGGCAGCGGCGGGCACAAGCCTGGGTTTTGACGAGCTTCTGGTGGCCCCGTCCCGGCCGGCAGCGGTCGGCTCGTCCTCGTCTTCGTCCTCTTCCGACTTGGAGCCATTCTCACGGCTGCCCGGGGACGACGGTGCGCCCGCAGCCTTATGGAAGGCGTCCATCAGTTTCTTGCGCATCTTCTGGACCGCCGGATCATCGCGTTCGCGTGGATTGGGGAGGTCGATCTCCAGCTCGTCGCAGATCTTGCCGGGCGAGCCCGCCATAACCACGGCTCGGTCGGCCATAATCACTGCCTCATCGATGTCGTGGGTGACAATGATCAGGTTAATGCCGAGCTGCTTGGCGATGGAGCGCACGTCTCGCCGTAAAGCTGCACGGGTGAAGGCATCAAGCGCCGAAAAGGGCTCATCCAGAAGCAACAGCTCGGGCTCCATCACCAGAGAGCGAGCGAGTGCGACACGTTGCTGCTGCCCGCCGGACAGGTCCTGCACGTTGTGGTCCGCGAAATCCTGTAGCTCGACGAGCTCAAGCACCTCCTTGACGCGCTGTTCGATCCTCTTCTTGGGCCACCCGGCAATACGCAATCCAAGACCCACGTTTTGCGTAACCTGCATCCAGGGGTAGAGATGCGGCGCCTGGAACATCATCACCCAGCGTGGCGATGTCTGCACAACCCGCTCACCGTTGATGTACACAGCACCGGACATCGGCTTCAGCAATCCGGCCACGATGTGAAGGAGCGTCGACTTACCACAACCAGAGCGGCCGATGATGGCAAGGGCCTCACCCGGACTCGCCTCCAGGTTGACCTTCTCGAAAGTGAGTGGACTCTTCGCAGTATATCTGTGCGTCAGGTCCTGGATCTTGATCTCCACGCCACGGACGCTCATTGTACGGTTCTCCTCTCGGCTCTATTCAGCCGTGGTGTCGCAGCAAGGGTCTCGTTTAGTACCTTCATGGTCAAGCCTCTTACATTAGAGATGCCTTATGCTCATACAGAATGGAAGCAAGTCTATCTTCCCTAGAATGGAAAGTGCGCTCAGGTCGCAAGGCACCACGCCCCCTCCCAGCGCGTACACGCTCCCAACTCCCTGACGTGATAAACACCTTCGGCGGGTAGAGGTAGGTCACGCCGTATGTGCCCCAGTCCCTCTCCTCCGCACACCTGCGACTCGCCGGGTGTGCTCGATCCGTGGAATGAATCCCAGCTCCGCCCAATGCCGTGTCCGTTGCTGCTGTGCTTGTCCGCCGTCGCTGAGGTTCATGTTTTTCTCGTCCGCCGTGACCGGGGGTCGTGCTTTGTTCAATGGTCGTGATGTACCGGATGAATCGCCTTACGCACAGGCCGCGGCTGGTTTGTGGTGACGCCGGGCTTCGGCACCGCTACACCAATCAGGCAATCGCGTGTCACGATCTCGGCGAGTTGATCCTCGGTCCAACCCTCGGTGCCGGCTGGCCTCACCGGCAGCACGATGTAGCGCGTCTTCTGGTTGGAATCGACCACCCGGACTTCGACATCCGGCGGCAGTTGCAAACCGAACTCGGCGAGCACCTGCCGCGGCCAACGGACCAAACGACGACGGTAATTCGGGGTGCGGTACCACTCCGGCGACTGGCCCAGGATCGGCCGGGGATAGCACGAGCACAGCGTGCACACCACCACGTGCTTCAGCTTGGGCGTATCCTCGAGCACGCGCAGATGACAGTAGTCACTCGGTGTACCGAAACCGGTCGGTGGACTGTTGATCCAATCGACGCCCACCGCGAGGCTCGCCTTGACGCCGTCAGTCACCGCGAGCTTCTTGTACTCGGGATCGAGCCACGCTTTGGCAACCAAGCGCGCCGCCGGGATCGGGCTCAGGCTGTGCACATACTCGACCCAGCGCCTATGGTCCTCGGCGGAGAAGAGTCCTTTTTCGATGGCCAGCTCGCGTACTGCCATTTCGAGTATCTCGAAATCGGTGACCTCATCGACCATCGGTTGAGGTGCGTGCTCGGATGTTTGTTTGGGTGCATGTTTGTCAGCCATCTGCGTATCCTCTCTACTCTGTTCGGCGTCCGCGGGAGCTCTATGCCTTCTCCAGCCAACGTTCGGAAAACTCGGTTTCGACCGTGTCGTTCGCGTACGCGTCGTGGTACTCGGGCCAGAGGTCCTTTTGTTTGAACACCACACTATAGAACCATTCCGGCTTGTCGGTGTTGTCCCAGGCCTCGTCTTCCGGTGCGGGGCTTTCGTAGACCACAGCTGTTATTGTTCCGACCACGCCGCGCGGGTAGGTCTGGGTCCGGGTGTAGAAAATGTCAGGCAGGTCCTTGACCCGGACACGGTCACCCACCTTGAACTTAGCCGGGCCGGCCTCGCCCTTGAAGCACTGGGGATCGCCCTTACCGGTGGCCTTCTTGGCGTGATGGGTCCTATCGTGATGAACTTTGCTCATAGCGCTTCCTCACCTCGTCGATCTTGTTGACCAGTTCCGTGAGCGTGACGTATTGCTTGTCAACCATGATCCGCGCTGCGGTCAGCAGCCACCGCCCGTAGTACGGCAAGCCGAGATATGCTGTCTGGCCGAGATCAACGTTCTGCCGCCGGCGGCGTTCCTCGGCGTTCCACACGCCGCGCCACGCTAGGCATTCGCACGTCGCGAAAGTGTTGAGTTCCCACTGCTCTTCTTCCTTCTCCTCCCACTGGATCGGGATATCCGGCTCGCCGCCGATGTCATGAACCGAGCGCGTCAAAGCACGGAAATGCTCATGATCGATTTCGTCGGGCGAGGGTGCATGTGTCGGCTTGTGGTATGCTGGCTGCAATTGAGTGCAGATATCGATGTGCCGCAAAATGTCTTGTCTTGTCCGAGATGCCATCGCAGGGATTCCTCCTACGCTAATGATCCGGGTAACCTCAATTGCCCATCCTACATATTAGGATCTACTAATATTGTTATAAAACTTCGATACATCATAAACTGATGTATTTAATACCAATTTATCAGGACCGAAGTGCACAATATCCTCCTGACCAGGAGCAAAGATATAATCTAGGTCTCTCAGAGTCTAAGACTTTGTGATTATCGCCCCCTTAGGAGTTTCCTATGCATCCGCCGAGGGTCATCTTCCCGCGATCGCTCCAATATCTCATGGCCGTCGCCGAGCATCGCAGCTTCACCCGCGCTGCCGAAGCGCTGCATGTCTCACAGCCGAGCCTGTCGCAGCAGATCAAGCAGTTAGAGGAGTCGCTGCAAACCCAACTGGTGGATCGTTCCGGACGGACTGTGCGTCTGACCGATGCTGGGGAAATCTACGTACATCATGCTCTGCGCGCCTGGAATGAGCTTTATGCAGGGGCGCGGGCGATTCATGACGTGGAAGATCTGAGCCGCGGTTCGCTACGCGTGGGATGGACCCCGATCACTGACTATCTGGCCTGTTCCTTGTTGACACGCTTCAACACGCTATACCCCGGTATCACCGTGACCACGCTGGAGATGCCCCAGGACGCCATCGAGGCCGCCTTGATGGAAGACCGCATCGACGTGGGCGTGGCTTTCAGCCACGCGCCTTCACCGGAGCCACACAGCAGTGAAATCGAAAGCAGGGCCCTGTTTGAGGAGAAGCTCTGTCTGGCGGTGGGCAACGCCCATCCCCGCGCGGACCAGAGGGAGCCGATCTCCGCCGAAGAACTCGGCAAGGAATCGCTGGTGATGCTCAATACGAACTTCGCCCTGCGCCGGCATGTCGACGCCTATTGTCTGAAGCAGGGCATTCAGCCTCGCATCGCCATCGAGACCGATTCGTTGAGCGTACTCATCGAGATTGTCGAGGTCGGTACCCTGGCCACGGTGCTGCCCAACACGATCGTGTACAACCAGTGCGGCCTACATGCGATCCCCGTGATACCGGACATTCCGCACAAGGTGATCTCTGTCCTCTGCCGCAACGCGGGCTACAAGAGCCCGGCTTGCCGCGCCTTCGGGGCACTGGCGTTGGAATGGGCCACTCGACGGCTCGAGGAAGGGGTGGTGCCCAGCCGGAAGAGGGAGTTCTGTCCCCTGATAAGAGGGAAAGAATCTTACCGAAATGTTGTGAGGAGGAATCGTCGCTGAGCCAGGGATAAACCCCGATACCACGAGCTGCAGAGCGGTAGAAACGCCGGTACGCTTGCGCTTGCCAATCTCACGCCGGAGTTATACGCAGAACACGGCAGGGGATTGGATCAGCTCTTTTCCTTGTCAGAAGTAGTTAACACGCTCCCGCGACTCGCCTGCCCGGCCATGAATGCCACGGGTGCTATGGCGTTCTGATCGATGACCACGTCCAGCACCGCTGGCCTGTCCGCATCAATCGCCTGTCTTACCGCGTTTCCGATGTCTCTCGGGTCGGTCACACGCCTGCCCCAGCCGCCCATCGCTCGCGCGATGTCAGCGAAGCTGGTATCGCTGAATTCCGACAATTTGTCCAGGTCGGGCGAGTCTGGCCAGAGGGCATGTAAAAGATGCGTCTGGAACGCCATTGCTTGGTTGTTCAACACCACCGTGACCACGTTGATCCGGTTACGCACCGCCGTCTCAAGCTCGGCGAGGTGATAGAAGAAACCACCGTCACCGGAGAAGGCGACCACCGGACGGTGGGGTACCGCTGCCTTGGCCCCGATGGCTGCCGGGAACGCCCATCCCAGACTACCCTCGCAGTGCAGAAAATTCCTTCCCGCCGGGAGGTCCATGAAGACACCGGCCCACGTACCCACATACCCCGTGTCCGTGACATATAGTGTGTTTTCCGGGCACGCCTTGACGAGCTCAACTGCCAAACGTTCCGGCCGGATCGGGATCACATCTCCGTGCACGCGCTCGTCCTCGCCATCGCGCCATGCGCGCAGCTCTCTCTGAGCCATCGCGACCCACTCACTGTGCACGATTCTCTTTTCTGAGCGCGTGACCGCCAGCATCTGTCGCAAAACCGTCCGCGCATCGCCCACAAGCGGCAATACGTTGGGATAGTTCGCGCCAGGCTGTGCCGGGTTGATATCGATGTGGATGACCCGCACTCCTGGCTTCGGCAGTTGCCGAAGGTTCGTCGTCGCCCCACCCTGATGACAACCCACGTAGAGCACCAGGTCTGCCTGGGCGATCACCCGATCGGTCGGCGGACGCCGGTAGGAGCCCGTTACGCCTAGGGCCAGCGGGTGCCGGTCGTCGATGCTTCCCTTGCCGCCCAAAGTCGTGGTAACCGGCATATCCAGCGCCTCGGCCAACGCCATCACTTCTTCCCATGCGCCCGATACAACCGTTCCGCGGCCGCAGACCATCGCCGGCCGCTCTGCGCGACGAAGCTCCCAAACCGCCTGCTCCACCAGATCATCGTCCGCGCGCAAACGGAATGCGGGATAGGAAAAGTAGCGCCGGTCCAAATACCGGAAATCGAATTCCGCCTCACCCGTTTCCAGCGCGCTGTCCAAGTACAGATGCACCGGCCGCGGCGCGCCCGTCGTCATCTCACGGTAGGCCTTGCCGAAGAACTCCGCCATCCGCTCGATCGACCGCACCTCGGCGTCGTACTTGGTCACCGGCCGGAAATCGACGTAGGCCTCCTGATAAGAGTTGCCGTGGTAGCGCGAGCTCGGCAGCACCGGCGTCAGCGCGAGCAGCGGCGTATGACTCTGCCAAGCATCCACGAGACCAGCGTACAGGTTCGTTGCGCCGGGACCGCCCTGGGCAATGACGATCGCTGGCGTGCCCGAGGCCTGCGCGTAGCCGTCGCCCATGTAGCCTGCGGCCTTCTCCGAGTGACAGAGTACGCGTTTGATCGGGTCTTTTGCCAGTTCTACCAGTGTCGGATACAGGAATGTGGGCACGAAAAACACTGCCTTGGTGCCCGAACGGCGTATTAGTTCCGCGAGGAACTGGTGGCCCTTCATCCGCCGCGGACCCGCGTCGGCTTCCCACTGCACGCCGGCGGAAAAAACTCTCTGTTCAGCGGTCATGGATTTCATAAGCTCCCTTCCGTGTGACAGTTACAGATCCCATGCGTCGAACACGGCCGCGCTATTGGTCCCCTTGCACCGATCGAGGCAGGCTTTGTGACCGATCACATCCCGGGCGAATCTCCCGCGCCAGCTCCACGATCCGCGGATAGAGACGTGCCACATCCTCGTCCGCAGCATCCTGGCCGTAATGTTTCTTAACTCCGTGCTTCTGTAGTTGCACGTAGCGGTCGGGTTGCACGCCGTGACGCTTCAAAGTGTTGCGGACACAGGCGAGCGGACAGCCGTCCAACGCGAGAATCGGCCGGCCGGAGGTAGCCTGTTGCACGAAATTCGGCAGATCGGCACCCACGCCGGCAATGCAGGACATCTGCGCTTCCCCATCGCGATCCAAGCGCAGAGCCAAAGTGTTGGCGAGTTGGGCGGCGCTGGAGCACCCGGAGCAACTGTATACCAGGGGGAGATGGAGGAGCTGTCGAGCCATAAAACACTCCGACAACGGAAATTTTGATTACTGCCGTTGGCATCGTGCCGCTAAAACGCGTCTTGCGGTCCCTTGTTCGTATCACGAGGCACGGGTTTTACGCCTGTCCGATGTACGCTACACCGGCTCGAGCCACCGTTCGGAAACCTGTACCTGAATCGTGTCGTTCGGATTTACATCGGACGAATCATCTTCCCAGACATCTCCCTGCCGAAAACACAAAACGTAGAACCATTCGACCTTGTCGAGGTGTCCCCAGGCCTCGTCCTCCGGGGCGGGGCTTTCGTAGGCTATCTCTGTAACGGTCCCAACGACCCCTCGCACGTAACTGGGGGTCTGGTTATAAAAGAGGTCAGGCTGGTCTTTGACACGCAATCGGTCGCCGATCTTGAACTTGGGTGGAGCGCCGGCCTTGCCTTTGTAGCACTGTGGATCGCCTACCCCGGCGGCAATTTCAGCGATACGCCGGTGATCGTACATCGGCGAGTTGCAGGCCTTGCCCGGGCTTATGTCATCCGTCTCAGCGTGGCGGTTTTTGCGCATAACGTCTTCTCACCTCTTCAATTCGCTCGGTCAGTTCCGTTAGCGTAATGTGATCCTTATCAATCAGTGCCCGCGCGGCGGCAAGCAACCAGCGGCCGGAATAGGGCAGCGAGAAGTATTTATCGCCCAGATCGGCGCCCCGACGAAGCTTCTCCACGTTAGTCCAGACGCCGCGCCAGGCGAGACACTCGCAGAGTGCATAGGTGTTGACTTCCCACGGCTCCGTTTCTCTTTCTTCTAGAGAAATCGGCCCGCCCTCCTCGCCACCGATGTCGTGGACAATACGCATAGCCGCTTTGAACCGTGCGCGATCAAAGCTGGCGGCGGCCGGCGCTGCACTCGCAAGCTCAGGCGCCTCGAGCGATGTCACGGACTCGTGCTTTTTTTCGGTTCGCATAGGCTGTTGCAGTCGCAATTCGATTGTCCGGGATCTTCCGCCAATACTTTGAAAAGTATGTGTGCTAAATGAATATAACGACTCACTGCATCGGTCCAAGATTTTGATGTTATCGCTTGGATCGGATATCGCTATGGGTAGAACAATTCCAGACTCGCTAGGTGGCAGCTTTTCGCCAAACACTGACGATGCCGGCTACAGTGACCCGAACAATCACTGCATGTGCGGTCAACCAATGAGAATTATCAAGATAATTCCTCTGCAGCATTATCGTATTTGATCTAAGTCAACTATCCTTCCTGCCGCAGGCAATCAATGCGGATGATGTCACGCCAAATAGGCGGTAAAAAATGCGATTCGTAATAGAGAAATACGAGAAAAGGGGTAACGACAGCGACATCACGGAATGCGTGCAGGGAGTTGAAGATGTGCGGTGCGAACGGCACTCATCCGTGCGCGCTCAGGTGGAGTCGTTCAGAAACTCGCGAACGACGTCAGCCGTCTCGTCTGGAAATTCCTCATAGAACGAGAGCTTCCCCCTCGGCAGCCGCACTGTTTTCACGTTTGGCAGGGAGGCAAGCGCCTCCATCTCCGCCCGAGATTTCCGCGGTGCTTTCTTAGCGAATACGTTCAGCACCGGCACGGTGATCCGCTGCGCCGCGTCCAGGAACTCGGTGCGGCTGCCGAAGGGATCGAGGCAACCGGTCACGAAGCGGGCCGAGCCGTGGCGGGCACCGGGCGAGCGCGTAACAGCGAGCTTTTCTGCGAGGCGTTCACCGCGCAACCAGTGAGGGTCCGCGTAGACATGCCCGCGCGCCATCACCCCGACCATGAAGCGATTGACGTTGAGAACATAGAGCAGCGGTCCTAGCAGCGGCCGGTCGATCGCCCGGGCAATGTGGACGAATACCGGCCACCGGGCGTTCACCATGGTCGGCAGCGGCCCGCGCCAGGTGGGCGACAACAGCACCAGCCGCTCGACCGCGCATCGGTGCTCGGCACAGTAGCCGAGCATATAGCCCGCCGCGTGGCCCGCCGCGAGCACCGCGAACGTGCGCGGCACGAGGCTGGTGAACAGATGATCGAGATAGGCGGCATAAAGCGCTGGCCGCCAGTCCACGCAGGGTTTGGGCATTGTCCCGAAGCCCGGCCAGTCCACGACCACCGTGGTGAACCGCGCGGCCAGTCGCTCCTGAAGGGGCTGCAGTTCACGGCGGGTGGAGATGGAGCTCAGCGCGGGCAGCAGCAACAGTGTGGGACCGCTTCCCTGCCGATCGAGCCCGAGCACCACCTCTTGGCCGTCGGCGTTCCAGCTCAGGCTATCGTGGTACATGTCTTCTCCAGAGTGTGTACGCTCTCGCTCTCTATGTGAGCGCTGGGCGCGAAGCGAGGGGAAACCGCGATCCTCGCTCTCAGCCGCAGCCGGCAACGGCGCGAGTCAAAGCGTAGACATTGTTATTTAGCTGCACAAGGTATGGAACGTCCCTTCCTGCATGGACTGGCACTGCCACTCGAGCCACGCCTGAAGTTCGTTTTCAATAACTATTCGGTAACACACGTGGATCCAAACAACGATCCTTTAGGGATGGCGGTGAACCATGTGGGTGAGTTTTATGGGTTCAACCTTGGAGTGCAGGACATTCCGGCACCTTTGCTTAAGAGCGGCATGCACGGCGTAGACCCGTTTGCACTCAAGGACTGCTCGCAGCTGTTCTCCCGATAGTGCGCGAGACGGAACAAGAGACTGACCGACTGCGTGGGTGCTATTATGATATCGATCGGAGTAGATTGGAAATCTCGATTGACAGGACGTGTAACAGCGTGGGATATATTGACCAGTCCCATACAAGGAACAATCGAAATGACCAAACAAGAAATGACTGACCGCATCCTCGCCGCCAAGAAGGCCAAGGGCCTGACCTGGGAGGCCATCGCCGGTCGGCTGAACAAGGGCACGGCCTGGGTCACGTCCGCTTGCCTGGGCATGAACAGCATGACCGAAGACACTGCCCGCGGTCTGTGCGAGCTCCTCGAGCTCGACGACGCGGTCTGTACGGCCCTGCAGGAGTTTCCGCACAAGTCCTGGAAGCACACCGTGCCGCAGGACCCGGTCATCTACCGGCTTTACGAAATCGTCGGTGTCTACGGTGACACTATCAAGGAACTCATCCACGAGAAGTTCGGCGATGGCATCATGAGCGCCATCGACTTCTCGCTGGATATCCGACGGCAGGAGGATCCAAAAGGCGACCGCGTGGTGCTCATTTTGAATGGTAAGTTCCTGCCCTATCGTTCCTGGTAGTCGGGAGTACGGGAACCTCCACCGCAGTGGCCGACTCCGGAGCGGGCTCGCTGCCGCGCGGCAGCGGCTCGACTCGACCTGTGTCGCCATGCATGGAGTCTTTTGATGCAAGAAAGCCTGACGATGCGCTTTCTTGGCGTTGGCAACTCCCACGCCCACACTCTCGGCAGCTCTGCCTGCGTCCTGGAACGCGCTGGCGAGCCGCTGCTGCTCATCGACTGTGGCCCCGACACCTTGGACGGATTCGCCCGCTGCTACGGGGGGCGCCTGCCGCAGACGATCTTCGTCACCCACACCCATCTAGACCATGTCAGCGGCCTGGAAGGCCTGTTCTACAAGGCCATCTTCGATGAACAGCTCCGTGGTCGCATCCGCCTGTACGTACCGGTCAAGATCGTCGAGCACCTGCATCGGCGTATTGGTGAATATCCCGAGCCTCTGGCTGAGGGTGGCGTGAATTTCTGGGACTGCTTTCAACTCATTCCGGTCTCCGAACACTTCTGGCACCAAGGTCTGGGGTTCGCCGTGTTCCCGGTCCGCCACCACCGCTACCTGTCGGCTTTCGGTCTTGCGCTGCCTGGGCAGTTCCTGTTCACCGGCGACACACGTCCCATCCCCGACGTACTGGCCCATTTTGCCAACGGGGAAGAGATCATTTTTCACGACTGCGGCATCCAGGCGAACGCCTCTCACACTGGCGTCGAGGAGCTCGCGCAATACTACTCGCCGCAGCACCTGCGACGCCTGGTCTTGTACCACTACGACTCCCCGCAGACGGCAGAGCACATGCAGCGGCTGGGCTATCGCGTGGCTCACCGCTACGAGGCCATCGTGCTGCAGCAGGAGCAGCGACGCCAAACAGAACAAGCGCCGTCCACGAACGGCGATCGGCACGGACTGGTGTCGAGCTAAAGAACCAAGTCACAGCACCATTGTGTATGTGGCGCGCGATGCCTTGGCCCCGCGGTCCTCTACCTATCAGCTGCGGCCGGCGGCGGCGTGGGCCAAACCAAAAAAGCCCGGCTGTGCGCCGATTGGCGCCAGCCGGTAAGTACCTCAGGAGGAGGTGAGAGAAGAAAATGGCAGGAGGCCTGCTCGCTCGGCATTCAGCGGTGTGATGATGGGCACCCCCTCAGGTTCCGATGGAAGGTGTTTCACCGTCCTCGTGGCTGTCTTCCTCGCTGCCGCCGACTGACCACCGGACGTGCGGTCTGCAGTTGGCCGCTCTTCCGCAGACACCCTTAGCACAGCCCCAGCTTTCAACCTCGCGCCCACGAGGCGTATCGCACCAGCATATGCGCTGGGAGAACCTTTAATAAAACTATGTACGGAGTACAGCCCCCTGTCCAAGACCTTATCACGATAAACCCCATAGGAATTTACGATGCATACGCATCACTGCCGCGGCTGCAGCGAATCCTGACGCTGTATAACGAAGTCCTATGCATCGGATAAGAACGACGTCTTGGAGAATTCCGTGCCATTTGCACCCAGTCGGTACCAACGCTCGTATACATACGAAAAACAAGGGGAAGAATGTTGAAGCGGATCGACGTTCGTCTTCGCCAAAGGCTGTGGTGCGCCGTTATCGCCAAACTGTGCTTTGCAGCTCAGCCCACGTTCGCGGCTCACCCTCTGATCACCGAAGACACTGGCACCCAGGGCGCCGGCAACTGGCAACTGGAGCTCACTCATGGCCGCGGGGATCACCGCGCCGGTACAGTGCGTGAGCAGAGCAGCAGCAGCGCCGTGGTGTTGTCCTACGGCGCCTCCGAGCGGCTCGACCTCATCCTCATCGTTCCCCACGAGCGGGTGCGGACAGTGGACACGGGCAACACCACCGAGAACCGCGGACTTGGCGATATCGAGCTGGCTGCCAAGTGGCGATTTCTGAAATGGGAAGACACCAGCGTGGCCCTGCGATCGGGGCTTGCCTTGCCTTCCGGCGATGAAGACAAAGGCCTAGGCTCGGGTCGTGCTGTTCCCAGCTTGTTCGCCGTACTCTCACACGAGCCGGGTGCCTGGGGCTTTCATCTGCACCTGGGATACACGCGCAACCGCAACGTCCTGGGCGAACGCCGCGACATCTACCACGGCTCGGTGGCTGCGACCTACCGCAGCTCGCCGCACTGGCGATGGGTGACCGACGTGAGTTGGCAAACTGACCCGGACCCGGAGGTGAGCGTGCAAGTACGCTCTGTGGTATTTGGCGTGATCTGGTCGGTGTGGCCGGACCTGGACCTCGATCTTGGCTACCGCAAGGGACTCAGTGAGAATACCCCGGACGACACCTGGCTGATCGGAGCCACCTTCCGTTTCTGATTCTGAGCGCATTCAGAACCACACCACTGTACGGAAGAAGAGGTGCTGGCTTTGTTTATCCCCGCTCAACCAGCGTATGTGCCGCAGCGTCTACGAGGACCTCATCCAGCAGTTCAATCCAGTGATGAACCGGCACTGGCGTGACCGGCGCGAGATGTGCCAAACAGCCGATGTTGGCCGTGACAACGATCTCGGGACGGAGAGCCAGCAGTGTCTCGAGCTTACGAGCACGCAGAGACTCCGAAAGTTCACGCTGTAGCAACGAATACGCGCCCGCAGCGCCGCAGCACATGAAGGGATAGGCTACACGTAACAGTTTGAAGCCGGCTCGCTGCAGGAGCTGTTCGACCACCCCATTCAGCCGCTCGCCGTGCTGCAGACTGCAGGAAGCCTGGAACGCGACACGTCGTCGACGTGTGGGCATCAGGGGGTTGTCCTTCCATTCGGCGGCGACGACCTCCGCGATATCGCGTATTCGTTCGGATAAGTGCTGCGCCCGCTCACGATAGCGAGGATCGTCACGCAGCAGCTCTCCGTATTCACGGAAGTGCATACCACAGCCGCTTGCGGTGAGCACGACGGCCTCGGTGCCAGCCTCGATGTGCGGCCACAAGGCATCGATGTTCCGGCGCATGAAGGCACGCGCCTGCTCTGGCGCCGCCGTGTGATAACTCAGAGCGCCGCAACAGCTGTCGCCCGCCGGAATCGCCTGGATGCCAAAACGGTCCAGCACCCGCGCAGCGGCAGCGTTGATCTCCGGCGCCAGCGCCGGCTGTACGCAGCCCTGCCAGATCACCATCTTTCGAGCATGAGTGCGCCCGGGCCAGGCACCGGCCGTGCGACGTGGCGGAATCGCTTGGCGCAACTCCGCAGGCAGGAAGCGACGCAGTGCCTGGCCGACGCGCAGCAATGGGGTAAAACGCCGGCGGTACGGCACCACGGCGCGCAGCACATAACGCGCCAAGCGTTCCCTGAGCGGACGTGGCGGTGTAGCCTGCTCGGCCAGCTCGCGCCCGATGTCGAGCAGACGCCCATAGCGCACGCCCTGCGGGCAACTGCTCTCGCAGGAGCGGCATCCTAGGCAGCGGTCCAGATGCAGCCGTACGCTGGCGAGCAGGCTCCTGCCACCAAGTGCTTCGAGCGAATAGCTCGGGGACATGTCAGCCCCGCCAGGTTCCTTGCCCTCTAGTAGCTTCTTGATCAGATAGATTCGCCCGCGCGGCCCATCCCACTCGTTGTCCAACAGGCGGAAAGTCGGACAGGTAAAGGTGCACTGACCGCATTGCACGCACGGCTCCAACAGTGCCTGCGCTTCGTGGGCCAGAACGGAATCACGGTAGGCTTCGGCTAAATCGGTCTGCATTGCGGCTCACTGGACAACGATATCCGAACACGCGGTGTGCTCCTGGGTTTCACCCAATGTTTCAACTATGACGCAGGTCGAGCGCGGCTGTCCAAGATCTTGCTCCGATCAAGACTATAGCGGCACGTTATGAACGGTATGCAGTCCAGGGGCCGAGTGCCGGGCGACTGTGCGATCCGCACATAGCATACATGTATAAGTGAATCCATATAGGTTCGATCGGAAATTCATCTTGATCAAACAGGCGCTAATGACCCAGAGTTGTGCTATCTTAGTTGAGAGTTGCCAGTACCGATGTCGGATAGCGCCCCCGATTTTTCCGTGTGATGCAACTCTCTAAAGCTTAGATGGATTTATCTTTCTGGTAAGACGTCATCAAAAATGCGGGTGTCCTGCTGCGCGGAGTGAAAGCATGAGTGCTGCACGCAATGATACAGACGCTTCTACCAACGAATTCAAAGTCGATCTGAAACCCATTCCACTGCTCGAGACCGTCAAGACTCTCGGAAAGCCGTGGGAGGAATTGGCCCCCAAGTACGGTGTGACCAACCCTGATCCGCCGTGGAAGGTGAACCTTGAGGCGACCTGCGATCTGCTCGCAGGCGATTCGAGCGTCAAGCACTACTACGAGTTAGTACCCGGCTCGTGCGTACTGCCCTCGCTCGAACGCCGGGCTGAGGAAGACGAACTGTCCGCAACCCTGTATGAGGACGTCCCCTACCCTGAGCGGGTGCTACTCGCCCTAGCTCATTCCCTGATCAAGCGCGGCTTGCTTGACGAGCATGAGCTCGCCAGTCGGATGGAGGAGATACGCAAGCGACTCACCAGCGTCTGAGGATGTCGGCTTTGCTGCAGGGCTCGACCGAACCAGGTGCGGTCACGCACAGCCGCAAAGCGGCAAGTACCCCT
>JBPKLU010000011.1:0-15355 GCA_051293815.1 Nitrospiraceae bacterium
GGAGTTGATTTCGCCGATTGCGATGGATCAGGGGCTGCGGTTTGCGATCCGGGAGGGCGGCAAGACCGTGGGCTCGGGGATCGTCACGGAAATCCTGGCTTGACGCGGCACGTTCTCGCCTGGTGCGAGAGAGTCAAGGAGTAGGATCATGCGCGAAATCATCGATCTGGCCTGTACGGTATGCAAACAGCGCAACTATTCGACTACGAAGAACAAAAAGAACGACCCGGACCGGCTTGAACGGAAAAAGTTTTGCCGCTTCTGTCGGAAACACACTCTCCACAAGGAAGTGAAGTGATAGTGAAGGGATGAGGTGGAAGTGTTGAGTGTCTTGCAGTGCCGAGCATGCAGAACTCATCGCGCAACGCGCAGCATTCTTGCGGAGGAGGGGCATGGTGTTCAACGGCTAGCACGTCGGTCTCCAAAACCGAAGGTCCGGGTTCGATTCCTGGTGCCCCTGCCATGGTGAGGTGATTGCAGGCTTCTCAGGGCGCTCTGCTGGAAAGGGGGTACCAGGCGAACGTTGGTTCCGTGCCCCTTTTCGCAAACGGGAATGGAAGGGGGGGATATGTTCAAAAAGCTGTGGGCGTCGGTCGTTGAATTTTTGACCGATGTTCGCGCCGAAGTCAGGAAAGTTTCGTTCCCCACTAGGAGCGAGACGATGGGATCGACTACCGTTGTCATCGTGTTTTGCATCATTATGTCGTTCTATCTCTCCATCGTGGACACGTTCCTTGTTTGGCTTATCAGCAAGATCTTATAAGGCACGTGCAGCGCAAGGCGGACTCAGGTTCCGTCGCCTGCGCAGGGCGGTTGCTGTTTCCGAGGGATTGTGATGAACAAAAGTTGGTATGTGATTCATACCTACGCGGGATTTGAGGGGCGTGTGAAAACCAGTCTGATCGAGCGGGCCAACCAAATGGGGTTGGCGGATAAGGTCGGCCAGGTGTTGGTGCCGACCGAGGACGTCATCGAGATCAGAGACGGAAAGCGCCGTACCGCGAGGCGGAAGTTTTTCCCGGGGTACGTGCTGGTGGAATTGGAAACGCCTCTCAGCGAAGACACCCTGCAGATGATCAAGGAAACGCCCAAAGTCACCGGCTTCGTCGGAGGAGGCGCTCACCCGACGCCGCTGACAAAGGAGGAGGTTGAGTACCTCCTGAAGCAGGTGGATGCAGGAACGGCCGGTCCGCGGGAGCAGATCCGATTCATCAAGGGAGACACCGTGCGCATTATCGATGGGCCTTTCCTTGGATTCCAAGGTTTGGTGGACGAAGTGGATACCGATCATAATCGGGTCAAAGTCCTGGTCAGCATCTTTGGGCGCTCGACCCCCGTCGAACTCGGTTTCATGCAAGTGGAAAGAATTTGAGAAGAGAATGGAGTGATCATGGCGAAAGAGGTCGTGGCTCAGATCAAGCTCCAGATTCCAGCCGGTAAGGCCAATCCCGCTCCGCCGGTCGGTCCCTCGTTGGGACAGCACGGCGTTAATATTATGGAGTTTTGCAAGCAGTTCAACGCCAGGACTCAAAAAGAAGGCGAGAGCATCATTCCGGTCGTGATTACCGTTTACAAGGATCGGTCGTTCACGTTCGTGACCAAGACGCCTCCCGCCTCGGATTTGCTGAAGAAGGCGGCGGGAATCATCAAAGGGTCTGGAGTGCCCCACAAGGAGAAGGTGGGAAAGATCAGCAGGGCGCAGTTGCGGGAGATCGCACAAAAGAAAATGGCCGACTTGAATGCGGCCGACCTAGAGGGAGCTGTCAAGATCATCGAGGGCACGGCTCGCAGCATGGGTATCGTGATTCAGGGGTAAGCGACCATCGAGGGCTCAGGCCAAGGGAGTTGCCGGCTATGGGGAAAAAGATGGAGGAGGCGCGGAAAAAGGTGGAGCCACGGCTGTATGGATTGAGAGAAGCCGTGGAAACTGTCAAACAAGTCGCCTATGCGAAGTTTGATGAATCGGTCGACCTAGCGGTCCGATTGGGGGTCGATCCGAAACGGTCGGATCAAATGGTCAGGGGAACGACGGTGCTGCCGCACGGCACGGGCAAGAAATTGCGCGTGTTGGTCTTCGCCAAGGGCGAGAAGGAGCAGGAGGCCCGTCAAGCCGGTGCGGACTATGTGGGCGCTGAAGACCTCATAGAAAAGATCAAGGGGGGATGGATGGACTTCGACTGCGCGATCGCGACGCCTGATCTCATGGCCTCGGTCGGCAAGCTCGGCAAGGTGCTCGGTCCGCGTGGATTGATGCCGAATCCGAAAACCGGAACCGTCACGTTTGATGTGGCAAAAGCCGTTCAGGAAATCAGGAAGGGGCGGGTCGAATACAAGGTGGAAAAGGCCGGGATTGTGCACGTGCCGATCGGCAGAATTTTGTTCAACGCGGAGCATCTTTATGAGAACGCCCAAGCTGTTTTGGAATCGGTCATGAAAGCTAAGCCGGCTTCTTGCAAGGGCAAGTATCTGAAAAGTGCCACGATTTCCAGCACCATGGGCCCCGGAATCAAGCTGGATGCGGCGGCGATCGCGAAGCAGTGGAGCTGAAAGAAGGTGTCGGCGGTCAACGGTGAGTGGGCAATTGCAACAGGTTGGGAAGGAGTGGCTGGGTCGTAGCTTCCTTATCCTGTGCTAAGGCCTAGGCTGCGCGAGGGAGGGCATGAAAAAAGACGACAAGGTGACGGCGGTTGCGGAACTGAACGAGAAATTTGCCCGCGCCCGTCTCGCGATTCTGACGGAATGCACTGGGTTGCCAGTGAATCACTTGACGGAGCTCCGTAAGCAACTGCGGAATGTCAAAGCCGAGTACAAGGTGGTCAAGAACACCCTGGCCATCCGCGCCGCAGAGGGGACAATGCTGGCAGAGGTCAAGCCCCATTTCAAGGGACCGTTGGGTGTGGTCATCGGATATGACGACCCGGTCCTGCCCGTCAAGGTGTTGCGGGAGTTCATTGAGACCGAGAAGCGGGATGAAAAGATCAAGATGACGGTCGGGGTCTTGGAAGGCAAGTTGCTCCAGGCGGCGCAACTGGCGGCTGTAGCGAAGTTGCCGAAGAAAGAGGCCTTGATCGCCATGATGCTCTCGGCCATGCAAGGGCCGATACGCGGTTTCGTGTACGCGTTGAGCGGAATCTTGCGAGGACTCGTCGGAGTGATCAGCGCTATTCAGGACAAAAAGAAAGGAGAGGGCGATATGCCAACCGCGGAAGGAAAGTTGACGCAGGAGGAATTGATCAAGGCGATTGAGAGCATGACCGTACTGGAGTTGTCGGAGCTGGTAAAGGGATTGGAGGCCCGATTCGGTGTAACGGCGGCGGCGCCGGTGGTGGCCGCGCCGACGGCGGGCGCGGCTGCGGCGCCCGTCGAGGAGAAGACCTCGTTCGATGTCATTTTGGCCAGCGCCGCGGCGGATAAGAAAATTCAGGTTATCAAGGTCGTGCGCGAGCTTACTAATCTGGGACTCAAGGAGGCCAAGGACCTCGTCGAAGGCGCGCCGAAACCGGTCAAGACCGGCGTGACCAAGGAAGAGGCCGAAATGATGAAGAAGAAACTCGAAGAAAGCGGCGCAAAGGTCGAGGTGAAATAGCCGAGCCCAACGCTCGGTCGCAGGTTGGACGGCATCGCGTTGTCGCGAATGACCGGTGACCGGCCGGCGAAGGGCGTTCCTTTTCAGTTTGACGGTTAACCTGGAGGATGGCGGGAATGGCGGAATCGATGGTCAGCGAGTTCGTCGAGCGGAAGGATTTCTCTCGAATCCGCTCCAGCATCGGGATACCCGATTTGATCGAGATTCAGAAACGGTCGTACGAGCAGTTTCTCCAGATGGAGGTGGAACCGGAACATCGCGCAGACCAGGGGCTGCAAGCGGCCTTAGCCAGCGTCTTCCCGATCGCAGACTACAACAATACGGCAGTGCTTGAATTCTCCAGCTATTCGCTCGGGACGCCGAAGTACGATGTGCGGGAATGCCTCGAACAGGGCATGACTTACGCTGTTCCGTTGAAGCTGCGGGTGCGGCTGGTCGTCTTCGACAAGGAGGACAAAGGCCAGAAGCGGAAAGTGCTCGACGTCCGTGAACAGGAGGTATACGTGGGCGAGCTGCCGCTGATGACGGAGCGCGGCACGTTCATCATCAACGGCACCGAGCGCGTGGTGGTGAGCCAGCTTCATCGCTCGCCGGGGGCGTCATTCACTCACGACAAGGGCCGGACGCACGCGAGCGGCAAAGTGCTGTATTCCGCGCGGATCATTCCATATCGGGGGTCGTGGCTCGATTTCGAGTTCGATGCCAGGGACATCCTGTACGTGCGCATTGACCGACGTCGGAAAATGCCGGCGACGATCCTGCTAAAGGCCTTTGGATATTCCGGCGATGACCTGCTGAAGATGTATTACCCGGTGGAGGAAATCCGGGTTGTGAAGGGCAAGCTCCTCCGCAAACTGGATCCCGAGATTCATCATGGACTCAAGTGTTCCATGGAGGTGACGGAGAAGGGAGGAAAAGAGCCCCTGGTCCGCGAAGGCGCCAAGTTGACCAAGGCCCTTATCGCACGGCTCAAGGCCGCGGGCGTTAAGGAAATTCCCGTCGCGCCGGGAGAGCTCATCGGACGCGCCGTGTTGACCGAGTTGGTCGACCCAACCTCGAAGGAGAAGATTCTCGACAAAAATCAACGACTCACTGCCGAGATCATCGACAAGATTCTCCAGAGCGATGTCGAAGGCTTCAAAGTGATCTACCTAGACACGGTGACGGCCACGCCGGTCATCCTCGATACCTTGGAGATGGAGCGGACGGCTTCGAAGGAAGAGGCGATGGTCGAGATCTACCGTCGGTTGCGCCCCGGCGAGACGCCGTCGGTTGAGACGGCGAAGGCGCTTTTCGAGAATCTCTTCCTGAATCCCAAGCGGTACGATCTGTCGCCGGTCGGCCGGCTCAAGCTGAACAAAAAGCTCGGGTTGGACCTGCCGCTGGAACAGCGGACGCTTACTGCACAGGATATCGTCGAGGTGATCCGGTACCTGGTGAACCTCAAGATGGGCAAAGGTGAGGTCGATGACATCGACCATCTTGGGAACCGGCGCGTCCGGTCGGTCGGCGAGTTGCTCGAGAACCAGTTCCGCCTAGGGCTGGTCAGAATGGAACGCAGTATCAAGGAGCGGATGAATCTGCTCGATATGGAGACGGTGTTGCCACACGACCTGATCAACGCCAAGCCGGTTGTGGCGGCGATCAAGGAGTTTTTCAGCAGCAGCCAGTTGTCCCAATTCATGGATCAAACCAATCCTCTGGCGGAAATCACGCACAAGCGACGGTTGTCTGCCCTGGGCCCCGGCGGGCTGACGCGGGAACGGGCCGGATTCGAGGTCCGCGACGTCCATCCGTCTCATTACAGCCGCATCTGTCCAATCGAAACGCCAGAAGGTCCGAATATCGGACTGATCACCTCGCTGGCCACCTATGCGCGCATCAACGAGTTCGGGTTCATCGAGGCTCCGTATCGGAAAGTGATAAAGGGGCGGGTGACAGACGAGATCGAGTATCTGTCCGCGATCGAGGGCGATAAATACGTCATCGCGCAGGCCAACTCGAAGGTGGATGCGTCTGGGCGCCTGGTGTCCGAGACGGTCTCGGCGCGCTATGGCGGCGATTTCATCACCGCGACTCCGGACAAGGTCGAGTACATGGACGTGTCGCCCAAACAGGTTGTCAGTGTCGCCACGGCGCTGATTCCGTTCCTGGAGCACGATGACGCCAACCGCGCGCTCATGGGCTCGAACATGCAGCGGCAGGCGGTACCGTTGATCAAGTCGGAGGCTCCGTTGGTGGGCACCGGGATGGAAGCGGTGGTGGCCAGGGATTCCGGCTACGTCGTGCAGGCGAAACGCGACGGTGTCGTGGAAAGCGTCGATGCCAGGCGGATTGTGGTGCGTGTTGATTCGAAGGACGGCCGCAAACGGAACGACGCCGGACTGGATGTCTACGATCTGATTAAGTTCCAACGGTCGAACCAGAATACCTGCATCACACAAACGCCGATTGTGAGGTTGGGGCAGCCGGTCAAGAAGGGGCAAGTGTTGGCGGACGGTCCAGCGATCGACCGGGGCGAGCTTGCGCTCGGCAAGAACGTGCTTGTCGCCTTCATGCCCTGGGGTGGTTATAACTTCGAAGACGCCATCCTCATCAGCGAGAAGCTGGTCCGCGAGGACACCTTCACCTCGATCCATATCGAGGAATTCGAGATCGAGGCGCGCGATACGAAGTTGGGCAAGGAGGAGATCACGCGCGATATTCCCAACGTGGGCGAGGAAGCGCTGCGGAACCTCGATGAAAGCGGCATCATCCGCATCGGGGCGGAAGTCAAGCCCGGAGACATCCTTGTCGGCAAGGTTACGCCGAAGGGCGAGACCCAGTTGACGCCGGAAGAGAAGTTGCTCCGCGCGATCTTTGGTGAAAAAGCCGGGGATGTGAAGGATACATCGCTTACGGTTCCGCCCGGTGTAGAAGGTGTTGTCGTCGATGTGAAGATCTTCTCCCGCAAAGGGTTGGACAAGGACGAGCGCGCGAAAAGCATCGAAAGCGAAGATGCGATGAAGCTGCAGCGCGATCATCAGGAAGAGCTGCGCATCATCGACGAGGAGAAGACCAAAAAGATCCGAAAACTGCTGTTGGGCAAAGTGGTCGGCCGCGATCTGATGGATCCGGAGACCGGTGAGGTCATTCTCAAGAAAAAGGGCAAGCTGACGGCGGACATTCTCAAGCGTCTGTCTGACGACGCTGTCCGGCACATTATCTTGAGCGATCCGGACGAGCAGAAGGAGCTGGAGGACATTGAGCGGCGGGCCAAGGAACAGATCGAGATTCTCCAGACCTTGTACGACGAGAAGGTCGGCCGCCTGAAGCGCGGTGACGAGCTGCCGCCTGGTGTGATCAAGCTCGTGAAGGTTTACATCGCGATGAAACGGAAGATTCAGGTCGGCGACAAGATGGCTGGCCGGCACGGCAACAAGGGGGTAGTCTCGCGGGTGCTGCCCGAGGAAGACATGCCCTATCTGCCGGACGGGACGCCGGTGGAGATTGTGTTGAATCCGTTGGGCGTGCCGTCCCGCATGAACGTTGGGCAGATTCTGGAGACCCATCTGGGTTGGGCGGCACACGCACTGGGCATCAAGGTCTCGAGCCCGGTGTTCGACGGGGCCTCGGAAAAAGAGATCAAGGAACTGCTCAAGAAGGCGAAACTCCCGACCAGCGGCCAAACTGTCCTCATGGACGGGCGGACCGGCGAGCCGTTCGGCAGTCCTGTGACAGTCGGATACATGTACGTCATGAAGCTGCATCACCTGGTGGACGACAAAATCCACGCCCGATCGATTGGGCCCTATTCGCTGGTCACGCAGCAGCCGTTGGGCGGCAAGGCGCAATTTGGCGGCCAGCGGCTCGGAGAGATGGAGGTATGGGCGCTTCAAGCCTACGGCGCAGCGTCTACCTTGCAAGAGTTTCTCACCGTCAAATCGGACGACGTGCCGGGCCGCTCGCGTATGTATGAAGCGATCGTCAGAGGCGAGCCGTTCCTCGAGCCCGGCCTGCCGGAATCGTTCAATGTGCTGGTCAAAGAGCTGCAGAGCCTCGGCCTCGATGTCGAACTGGTCAAGGCCAAGGATTGAGAAACCGTGCACCGTGAAGCGCTGAGCATGAAGCGAAGGGGCCGGAGAAAGAGAAGATCCGGCCCCGCGCTTCACGTGCCTTACGCATTGCGCTTCATCCATCACGGTGAAGAGGAGGGATAAACCTTGGAAGGCGTGTACACCCTGTTCGAAAAACCGCGCGATTCCGTTTCTTTTGATTCGATGCGGATCCGTATCGCCTCGCCGGAGAAGATTCGGTCCTGGTCCTACGGAGAAGTGAAGAAGCCGGAAACCATCAATTACCGGTCGTTCAAACCGGAAAAAGACGGGTTGTTCTGCGCCAAAATCTTCGGGCCCATCAAGGACTGGGAGTGCAACTGCGGCAAGTACAAGCGGATGAAGCACCGCGGCATTGTGTGCGACAAATGCGGCGTCGAGGTGATCCAGTCGAAAGTGCGGCGTGAACGGATGGGGCACATCGAGTTGGCCGCGCCGGTGGCGCATATCTGGTTCCTCAAAGGTGTGCCCAGCCGGATCGGCACACTTCTGGACATGAGCCTCAAGCACCTCGAAAAAATTCTTTACTTCGAAAACTATGTCGTCATCGATCCAGGAACGACCAACTTGAGCGAGAAGGAACTTCTGACCGAGGAACGGCTGCGCGCGCTTCAGCAGGAGTACGGAACCGGCGCCTTCACAGTCGGAATCGGAGCCGAGGCGATTCGGGAATTGCTCAAGAGGGTCGACATCAACGCGCTGTGGGACGACCTCCATGCGAAAGCCAAGACCTCAACCTCCGCCGCCCTGAAGAAAAAATACGCCAAGCGGCTCAAGGTGATCGAAGCTTTCCGGAAATCAGGCAACAAACCGGAATGGATGATCATGGATGTGATCCCCGTCCTCCCACCCGAGCTACGGCCGCTGGTGCCGCTGGACGGCGGACGGTTCGCGACGTCCGATCTGAATGATCTTTACCGACGCGTGATCAACCGGAACAATCGGCTGAAGCGGTTGATCGAACTGAAGGCGCCCGGTGTGATCATCCGCAATGAGATGCGGATGCTTCAGGAGGCCGTCGATGCGCTATTCGACAACGGCCGCCGCGGGCGCGCAATCCGCGGCCCCAACAAGCGCCCGCTGAAGTCGCTGAGCGACATGCTCAAAGGGAAACAAGGACGGTTCCGCCAGAACTTGCTCGGCAAGCGCGTCGATTACTCCGGTCGTACAGTGATCGTGGTTGGACCCGAACTGCGGCTGCATCAGTGCGGGTTGCCCAAGAAAATGGCATTGGAACTGTTCAAGCCGTTTATCTTCCACAAGCTGGAAGAGCGGGGAGCCGCGACTACCATCAAGAGCGCCAAACGCTTGGTCGAGAAGGAACGACCCGAAGTGTGGGACGTGCTCGATGAGGTGATTCGCGAGCACCCGGTGTTGCTGAACCGGGCGCCGACGCTGCATCGGCTGGGCATTCAGGCCTTTGATCCCGTGCTGGTTGAGGGTAAGGCCATCAGGCTGCACCCGCTGGTGTGCGCGGCCTTCAATGCCGACTTCGACGGCGACCAGATGGCGGTTCACGTACCGTTGTCGGTGGAGGCGCAGGTCGAGGCGCGCGTGCTCATGATGTCGATCAACAACATTCTTTCCCCCGCCAACGGTCGGCCGATCGCCGTACCCTCCCAGGATATGGTGCTTGGCTGCTACTGGCTTACCAAAGAGCGGGTTGGCGCCAAGGGTGAAGGCAAAATTTTCGGTTCTCCTGAAGAAGTCCGTATTGCGTACGATGCGGGGGAGGTCGAAGAACATGCTCGGATTAAGGTGCGAATCGCGGGTGCGCTCGTGCAGACGACTGTCGGGCGCGTGATCCTGGGCGAGATTTTGCCTCCGTCCATTCCGTTTGAGCACGCCAATCAGTTGATGACCAAGAAAGAGATGACCAAGTTGATCGACGTGGTGTACCGCCAGGCCGGTCATCGTGAGACGGTCGTGTTCTTGGACAAGATCAAGGATCTGGGTTTTCACTATGCCACGAAAGCTGGAGTGTCGATCTGCATCGACAACATGCATATCCCGACTAAGAAAGAAGAGTTGATCAGCAAGGCCCAGCGCGAGGTGAATGAGATTGAAAAGCAATACGCGGAGGGACTCATCACCAACGGCGAGCGGTACAACAAGGTTATCGATATCTGGGCGCATGTCACCGAGCAGGTCGCGGGCGAAATGATGAAGGAGTTGGGCGGCGGCGGCGATCCAGCCAAGCCCGAATCGTTCAATCCGATCTTCATGATGGCGGATTCGGGGGCGCGCGGCAGCTCCCAACAGATTCGGCAGTTGGGCGGCATGCGTGGCTTAATGGCGAAGCCGTCCGGCGAAATCATCGAAACCCCTATCACCGCCAACTTCCGCGAAGGATTGACGGTGCTGCAGTACTTCATTTCGACCCACGGGGCCAGAAAGGGATTGGCGGACACGGCCTTGAAGACCGCCAACTCTGGATATCTCACTCGTCGGCTTGTGGACGTCGCGCAGGACGTGATCGTCAGCGAGGAGGATTGTGGGACGAACGACGGGATTACGGTGACGGCGCTGGTGGAAGGCGGAGAAATCATTCAGCCCCTCGAAGAACGTATTCTCGGGCGGCTGGCTGCGGAGGATATCCGTGATCCGGTCACCGGCGAGATCATCGTCAAGTTCAACGAGGAAATCGATGAGGAGCGGACCAGGAGCATCGTGGAGGCGGGCGTGGACCGCGTGAAAATCCGGTCGGTGCTCACCTGCCAGTCTCGACGCGGCGTTTGCCGACGGTGCTACGGCCGAGACTTGGCCCGCGGCCGGTTGGTGGAGAAGGGTGAGCCGGTCGGCGTGATTGCGGCACAGTCTATCGGTGAGCCGGGTACGCAGTTGACGATGAGGACCTTCCATATCGGTGGGACTGCGAGCAAAGTGGTGGAGCAGACGGTGCTCGAGGCCAAGCATGCCGGCGTGATGAAATTCATGAGCTTCGATGCGAAAAAGAACGCCGACGTGCACAATGCCGGTATCGCCGTCCGGAACAAAGAGGGCGAATGGGTGGTGATGAACCGCAACGCGAAGATCGCGATCGTTGATGAGACAGGACGCGAGCGCGAGAAGTATCCCGTGGTGTACGGTGCCAAGATCAAAGTCAAAGACGGCGACCGGGTCGAACCTGGGCAAAAGCTCGTCGAGTGGGACCCGTATTCGCTGTTGATTCTAACTGAGGTTGGTGGCCGGGTGGCCTACGGCGATATCATCGAAGGCGTCACCATGAAAGAGGAGTTCGACGAAGTTACCGGTCTCTCCCGCAAAGTAGTCATCGAACATTCCGGCGCCACACTCCGCCCGCGGATCTCCATCAAGGACGACAGCGGCAAGACGGCGAAGACCCCGAGCTCGACGACGGTGGCTCGCTATTTGCTCCCGGTCGGCGCGCACATTCTGGTGGAGAAGGGGGCAGTGGTACATCCCGGCGATGTACTGGCCAAGATTCCACGTGAAACGACCAAGACCAAGGACATCACTGGAGGCCTGCCGCGCGTGGCCGAGCTGTTTGAGGCGAGAAAACCGAAGGAGCAGGCTGTCATCAGCGAAATCGACGGAGAAGTGTCCTATGGCGGTTTCGTGAAGGGCATGCGCAAGGTCATCGTGGATAACAAGATGGGCGATGTGAAAGAGTACTTCATTCCCAAGGGCAAGCACGTGAACGTGCACGAGGGGGATTGGGTCCGCGCCGGAGAGCCGTTGATGGACGGATCGGCTAACCCTCATGACATTCTCGACGTGCTGGGACCCAAGGAACTGCAGAAGTATCTTGTCGACGAAGTGCAGGACGTGTACCGGCTGCAAGGCGTGTCGATCAACGACAAGCACATCGAGATCATTGTTCGGCAGATGCTCCGCAAGGTTAGGATCGAGGACCCCGGAGATACCGAGTTTTTGCCAGGCAGCCAAGTCAGTAAATGGGTGTTCGAAGACGAAAATGAACGGGTTCTGGCGAAAGGCGGCAAACCGGCGCTCGGCAAGCCGGTGCTGCTCGGAATCACAAAGGCGGCGCTCACGACCGACAGCTTTATTTCGGCCGCGTCTTTCCAAGAAACGACCCGCGTGCTGACCGAAGCGGCGATCAACGGGCGCGAAGACAAACTGCTCGGTCTCAAGGAGAACGTGATTGTGGGTCGGCTGATCCCGGCTGGAACCGGGTTCGAGGAGTATCGCGACACATTCGTGATCAGCACCAAGCCAGAAGCCCACGTTTCGAGCTCGATGGAAGAGCCAGTGGCCATCGGGCAGGAGAGCGGCGGATCGGCCCAAACGGATGCGGCCCGTTCGTAAGAACGGGTCAGCGAAAACCAATCTTGACAGCCGGCAAGTCCCTCATTATAATCCGCCGGCTTCGGTCGGGGATGGCCGATGCGTGAATGCGAATGATCAAAGCGAGACCTCACGATGCCGACGATTAACCAACTTGTTCGCATAGGCAGAGCACAGGCGAAAGGCAAAACGAAAAGCCCCGCGCTCAAGGGCTGCCCGCAAAAGCGCGGCGTGTGCCTTCGGGTGTACACCTCGACACCGAAGAAACCGAATTCGGCGCTTCGGAAGGTGGCCCGCGTTCGCTTGACGAATGGCATGGAGGTCACAACCTATATCCCCGGTGTCGGGCACAATTTGCAGGAACACTCCATTGTGTTGGTCAGAGGCGGTCGCGTCAAAGACTTGCCCGGCGTACGGTATCACATCGTGCGTGGCGCACTCGACGCGGTTGGCGTCGCGGATCGAAAACAGGGCCGGTCGAAGTACGGCGCGAAGCGGCCCAAGTAAAAAGCTGAGGGCTGACAGGGAATAGCTGAGAGATTGGCAGGAAGATCATGCCCAGAAGTCCGTTTCACGGTTATCGAGAGGCATTGCCCGATACGCGGTTCCGGGACAAGCTAGTCGGCAAGTTCATCAACGTGCTCATGCGGCGCGGGAAAAAGAGCACCGCGGAGCGGATCTGCTATGGCGCATTCGATCTGATTCAGGAGAAAACTGGCGGCGATCCGCTGAAGGTCTTTCGGGCAGCGGTCGACAATGTGAAGCCGGTGGTTGAGGTCAAATCCCGCCGAGTTGGCGGGGCCTCTTATCAGGTTCCGGTGGAGATTCGTCCTGTCCGCCGGCTGTCGCTTGCGCTCCGGTGGATTGCCCAGTGTGCTAAGGCCCGCGGTGGGAGGAGCATGGCGGAGAAGCTTGCGGCTGAGTTGCTCGACGCCTCGAACAATACTGGCGGAGCAGTCAAGAAGCGAGAGGACGTACATCGGATGGCCGAGGCAAACAAAGCCTTCGCCCATTATCGTTGGTAACGCGAATCTGTGCTGCAGTCGGGCCGTGCTGCGATTTGCAGGCGGATGCCCCCTGTGTCGCAGCAGGCGTTTGTCGGGTCGGATTGCAGCACGGTTCTTTTTTTGAGGGGTGACGTGGCTAGGCCGGCTCCATTAGAAAAAACACGGAATATCGGCATCATGGCGCACATCGATGCCGGAAAAACGACGACGACGGAGCGGATCCTGTTCTATACGGGCCTGACGCACCGGATGGGCGAGGTGCACGAAGGCGCGGCCACGATGGACTGGATGGAGCAGGAACGCGAACGCGGCATCACCATCACGTCTGCAGCCACCACCTGCTTTTGGCGCGATCATCGCATCAACATCATTGACACACCCGGCCACGTGGACTTCACGATCGAGGTCGAGCGATCGCTCCGCGTGCTCGACGGGGCCGTGGCGGTGTTCGATTCGGTCCAGGGGGTCGAGCCGCAATCCGAGACCGTGTGGCGACAGGCGGACAAATATCGGGTTCCGCGGATCGCCTTTATGAACAAGATGGACCGGGTCGGGGCTGATTTCTACGCCAGCGTTCAGTCCCTCATCGATCGTCTCGGTGCCCATCCGGTGCCGATTCAGATCCCGATCGGGCGGGAAGCCGAATTCCGAGGGCCCGTGGATTTGGTTTCGATGAAGGCCTATTTCTATGACGACGAAACCCTGGGCTCCACCTATAAGATCGAGGAAATCCCGCCTGATTTGGTCGATCTCGCCAAAGAATATCGCGAGAAACTAATCGAGGCTGTCGCCGAGTTCGACGAGCAGGTGCTGGAAAAATATCTGAATGGTCAGCCACTGAGTGAAGAAGAGATCCGCCGGGCGATCAGGACGGGGACGATTGCGATGAAGATTACGCCCGTGCTGTGCGGCTCGGCGTTCAAGAACAAAGGGGTCCAGCAACTCCTCGACGGTGTGGTCGATTATTTGCCTTCTCCGGTCGATATTCCGCCGGTAGTTGGAATCGATCCTGCGAGCCATAAGGAAGTGCAACGGAGAGCGAGCGATTCCGAACCCTTTGCGGCGCTAGCTTTCAAGATTATGACCGATGCCTTTGCCGGTCAATTGACCTATTTCCGCGTCTACTCGGGAACGGTCAAGAGCGGCGCGTCTGTCCTCAATGTGACCAAGGGCGTCAAGGAGCGGATCAGCCGCCTTCTGAAGATGCATGCCAATAAGCGCGAGGAAATTGAAGCGGCCTATGCGGGCGACATCGTCGCCGCGGTGGGGCTCAAGAGCACGACCACTGGGGATACGTTGGCCGACGAAAAGCAGCCGGTGCTACTCGAGGTCATGAAGTTTCCTGAGCCGGTGATCGCCATGGCGATCGAGCCGAAGACGAAGCAAGACCAAGAAAAGCTTGGGTTTTCGCTGCAAAAGCTGGCGCAAGAAGATCCGTCGTTCCGCGTGCGGACCGATGAGGAAACGGGGCAGACCATCATCGCGGGTATGGGCGAGCTGCATTTGGAAATCATCGTCGATCGTCTGCTGCGCGAGTTCAAAGTTGAGGCCAATGTTGGAAAACCCGAAGTGGCGTACCGTGAGACAATCCGGCGAACGGCGGAAGCTGAGGCCAAATATATCAAGCAGACCGGTGGACGCGGTCAGTACGGGCACGTCGTGCTGGCCGTCGAGCCTTCCGAGCCTGGCGCTGGCTTTGAGTTCATCAATAAGATCGTCGGCGGAGCGATTCCCAAGGAGTACATCCCGGCTGTCGAGAAGGGCGTCCGTGAGCGGATGGAGACAGGTGTGCTGGCCGGCTATCCGATGAGAGACATCCGGGTCACGCTGCTGGATGGCTCCTATCACGAAGTCGACTCGAGCGAAATGGCTTTCAAAATCGCCGCGTCAATGGCCTTTCAAGACGCGTGCAAGAAGGCGGATCCTGTGTTGCTGGAGCCGATTATGAAGGTTGAGGTCCTGGTTCCTCAGGAGTATATGGGTGACGTCATTGGCAACCTCAACGGACGACGCGGCAAGATTCAGGGCATGAAGGTGCGCGCCGGGTCTCAGGCGATCGAGGCGGCCGTCCCGCTCAGCGAAATGTTCGGATACGCGACGGATCTGCGGTCGCGTACACAGGGACGCGCGACGTACAGCATGGAATTTGACCGATACGAACAAGTTCCCAAGCAGATCGCCGAGGCCATCATCGCCAAATATCGAGGCGAGTGATGAGCGGGTCTTCAGGCGAGAACGTGTCAGACGAGAAGAGCTTATAAGGGGGAGGGTCGGGCGATGGCGAAGGCGAAATTTGAGCGGCGGAAGCCGCACGTCAATGTGGGGACGATCGGGCATGTGGACCACGGGAAGACCACGCTGACGTCGGCGTTGACGAAGGTGTGCGCGGACCGGGGCAT
>JBPKLU010000012.1:0-15046 GCA_051293815.1 Nitrospiraceae bacterium
AGGTTGACGCAGATCATGAACCTGCTCTGCCTGGCCCCCGATATCCAAGAGACGGTGCTGTTTCTACCTTGCGCCCGTCGCGGGCGCGACGTGATCACCGAACGTCATCTTCGTGAACTGGCCGCCGTCCCGGATTGGCAAACGCAGCGCAGGTTGTGGCAGGAGCTTGTCGTTCGAACGACGTTGGCCTCGGGGGCCGAACCGAACCCGGTTGTAAACCAAAACGGGCCGGCCGGGCGGAGAGTGTGAGAGTTCGCGGCAAGTTTGGTTCGGGGTGCGATCGAAACCTGGCAGGTTCGGCTCGCTGCCCGAGCGGAACTATGCGAACTGGAGAGTTCCTGGTCAACTCGGGCGGGAAGGTGCGAATCGTCACAAAGGCTTGGACAGAAAAGGGTCACGTCGGCGCGTGAAAAACGCCACGGGATTCGACACCGCGGCGTTGAGAGTCAACCCCCGGAACAGGTGTTTTCCGCTAGTTCTCCAAAGGCTCCCCGGTCAGAACCTTTTGCAAGCAAACTCTCCTTGAGGCGGATTGCAGCAAGTGGTTTTCGGCACAAGAGTTGCTTGGCTCGCGTCCCCTTCGGTCGCACGGAAACGATGCCAACCCCTTCGCCAAGCTGCACGACGCCGCTAGCAAGTCAACGAGCGCCGACTTGTTAACCCGAGGCGTTTCCTTTTTTCTGGGGAGAGAAGCCCCGACGGGCTGCTTGACACAACGCGCGAGCCCACGATTGGGACGCGGGTGGGGAAAGCCAAGCCAGGCACCGAGGCATTCAGGAGCAGCGATTCCCGCTCAACGCCTCGTCATTCATCAGCGAAGCCCACCAATGGCCCGATCGCGCGCAAGGCCCATGCGGCACCACGACTTTGCCATCCGCGCCGTCTGTTGCGGCGGGCGACTGGAATGGGCGCCGATTCCGGACGAACGGGACCGACTGTTTCGGCCGGTGCGATGGGCGGGTTCTCCATAGCGAACTCGTCAGTGCCGGTCGCATTATTGCTGCTGCACCGTCGAGCCGACCCTCTTGACACCTGGTTCTGTCGAGCAGTCGGACCGCAGCATGTTGCGGCGGTACTCCGAAACCTGTCTCGCGCAACCGTTTTCGCATTGGACAACGTAATTGAACAGAGCGGGTGGCGTTGTGCAGGCTCACCCGGCGCCTGCGAAGAACGCGATGGACGCCGAGGCTACCGCCACCGGTGATGAACCCACGAGCCTGCGCAGCGCGTCGGCAATCGCTTGGTCCTTAAGCCAATCCTCCAGATACTCCCGAAGCTGGAGTTCCGGCGGAAGCAGGGCCTGATAAAGGGACCGCTCCGACGACGCCTCGAAGAGCGACGGGAATACGCCTTCATACGCGGTCGGCTCGGACGGTATCGTTGTCCAGTCAATCGGCGATGGTACGAGAAGCGACTCATCACTCGCCTTGAAGCTCGCCTTCCGCGAGACCAAGCCAATGGCCTTGTTGACCAGGTAGCCGGCGAAGGTGAAGTACCGAACGCCTTCGGCCGACCGAAAATACGGTATCTGGTGCACTGTGCATGCCTTCCGAAGCTTGGCTCTCCCCTCTTCCACACTGCGACGCAGTGAAGACTCGAAAAGATCCTCCGGGAACTGGTCGGTATAGAGCAATTGCCAGACGCGATTGGCGACGAAACTATCCGTCTGCACGCCGCCGCTGGCGTAGGTGAAGTCTATCGCGTGGCCGGGCCGTGCCGACTGGAGCAGTATCTTTTCGCGCGATGCCTTCTGCACTCTCCAGCATTTCCCGGCGAACCGCACCTTGGAACCTCGGCGTATTCGAAGCAGGTTGGTTACGGGCACTTCTCCCAGCCGCTTGGCCCCGTGATAGAGGTCCACGGTCTGGGAGCCGGCCCCGAAGTTGCCGTAGATCATCTGGAAGTCAACCAGCTCGTGGAGCGGCTCTTCGGCCCCGTATTGGTTCTTGAAGCCGTGTGCCTGAAGATAACCGTTCGCCGCCAGTTGTGCGAGGATGGACTCAACGGTCGGACGGTCCAAGTGCGGCTTGTGTCGAACAAGCTGGCACAAGTCGGCCACTCTCGTGAACCGTCCGCCGTCCGAGGCAATGACGCTGAGCATTTGCTGCGCGACGGCTCCATACAGTTCATGGGGGCGCCGTCTTGTAAGCTCGCCTTTGCTGGCTGCGTCCACAAGCGCCGCAAAGCGGAGAGCATCCCAGCCGACCGATTCTGAGGTGTCGGGAATAAGGCAGACGGCGTTCGTCTTGTGCGCCCGCCTGTTACCGCGGCCGATGCGCTGAAGGAACGATTCAACGCCGCCGGGCACCCCCCACAGGAGGACCGCATCAATGTCGCCAATGTCGATGCCCAGTTCGAGGGTACTCGTGGCCAGACAGATTGCGGTATCGGAAGCGGCGAACTTGTTCTCCGTGTCGATGCGGACTTCAGGCGATAGTGATGAGTAGTGCGCGAACACCGCGTGCCGCAGCGTCGCGTCGTGTTGGAGAATGCCGGCGAGCCGCTCACACTCTCTCCGCGAGTTAGCGAAGACAAGCAACTTCGTTGGTCGGCCGTCGGTGAGCTTTCGGACCAGGTCAAGGAAGCCGGCCTCGGCGACGACGTGTCTGATCTGGGCGTCGATGGTGCGATGTGATGGGTACGACAGGAACACCGGGGCCTCGTCACCGACCGCGAGGAAGGTGTGGACATCGGACAGGTCGCCGATCGTGGCTGAGAGCGCAGCCCATTGAAAGGGCTTGCTCAGGCGATCCTGCAATCGCCGGAGTAGGATCGACAGTTGAAGGCCGCGCTGCGTGTTGTAAAGGAGATGCACCTCGTCTATGACGACGGCGCGGACATCGCTGAGGGCCGGATCCTTCCGAAACAGCATCACGTCGAGGGATTCTGGCGTCGTCACCAGGACGTGGACCGTTTGACCGGCCGCCAGATCGTCCCGGTCGCCGTGTGTGACACCAACGCGTAAACCCAGTGAATAGAGTGGTGAGTGGAGGCGTTTCTCCAGGTCATTTACGAGGGCTTTGGTCGGTGCAATATAGAGCAAGACGAGAGCGTCCGTCTTCGCGGCCTCTCGCCAGAGACGACTCATGAGCGGGGCCGTCACGGCCTCGGTCTTGCCTGAGCCGGTGCCCGAAGACAGAATGACGTTACGGCCGGCGAGGATCGGTTCGATCGCCACCTGCTGAGCCACGCGCAGTGACTGGAACCGGCCATAAAAGGCCGTAGCCACGCGCGGATCGAGCAAGTCGACGGCGCTCATTCGTTCTCCTCAAGAAGGCGGTCAAGCGCTTGGACGACGGAAATGATCGTGTGGCGTGCCCTGTCCTGAATCTGGACGGAAGCTGCTTTGTGGACGATCTTGTCAAGGTCCGTAGCCCGCATCACCAAGTCAGGTTCCCAGCCGTAGGCAACTCCATGCGTCTTTAGGATGCGCATGGCCAGTTCCTCCAGTTCTTCCACATCAAGCGGAGTCATCTGGAAGGTGGGAATTGCTTTGAACCGCGCATAGTCGTAGTCCCAACGGCCCTTGCCGATGAGCACGATGACGCACTTTTCCACAAACTCGGGCGTGACGGCGTAAAAGGAGAGTCCGGGGAACTGCTTGCCGGCGTAAAACTGAAACAGATTCCAGAAAGCGGCCTCCTGGTGAGCAACGTTGTTCAGGTTGGTGATAACATCCTCGAACTCGTCGAACAGCAGGACTAACCCCTTGAGTCCCGCCTCACAAAGAAGTCGTTGCAGATCGCGGAGAGCAGACCAGCTCTGAGCGTAGCCTTGCGTGTGGAAGTCAAACACCCCGTACTTGTAGAAGTGCCAGTCGGGCCGCGGGTCGTGGAAGGCCCACCGGAGAGAGCCAACAAGATCGTCGTACAGCACCTTGCGTTGGACTCGGTAGATCCAAGGTTGCAAGAACCAGTCCTCGATTCGATCATGGACGTTTGATAAGCCAGTCGCCCATGCTCTGACAGCGACGAACACAGCCGGCGACTCGAGGACCTCGGAATAGTCCCATTTCCAGTTGTTGGTAAGCTCCTGCCAGAATGGCTCGACCCTGGCCGCCTTGGCGCGTTCCAGATGATCAACCACGAAGTTGAGCACTGCGCGGATGCCCTGCTGGCCTGGAACGCCGGGAACCTCGATATTCCGGCAGATCGCCCCAAAGACCTGGTCCATGCGGTTGAAACGCACAGCCCCTTTGCAGTCCAACGTGACAGCGCTAACGGCAAAGCCCTTTTCGAGAGCACACTCACGGATGAACCGCAAGAGATGGGTCTTGCCAGACCCGTAGTTGGCCTTCAGCAGGAGCGCACCGGGCACAGCGTCGTCCAGTCTCTTCGTAAGCTGCGCGATCTCGGAACCCCGGCCAACGGTGAAGTGACGCACGAACCCATCCGGCGGGATGCCTTTCCTCAAAGCTTCGATGACTCGCTGGGCCTGCACGCGGTCCATCTCACTCCTCCTTCAGGCGAGCCATCACATCGTCATACAGCTTCTCGGTTTCCCGCACCTCGCCTTCGAGATGATCGTCTAAATCCGTGATTACAGCACTGACCAGAAGGCGCCAGAAGCGGATTGCAGCCAGCGACGGATGGATGCGGAACAGCTGCGATACTTTCTCCTGGACCTCCGCCTCGGTCGGCAAGCTTGCCTGAGCTTCGGGAAACGCGGTCGCGTAGATCAATCGAATCTTGTTCGCAGCAGCCTGATAATCGGCTAGAGTTGTCTCGACCGCGTCGAGGTTCCAGATCGTGTCCAAGGCCCGCGGATGCCGCTGTTCAGGCTTTCCGATTCGCCCGGACAAAGCACCGTAGGTGACAATGCCGTGCTTGGGATCGGTGTAGAAATCGGGCGTTGTGGCGTAGAGCAGGAACAGGCCGCTCAGGGACTCGATGTTGTTGATGAGCGAAAGTAGATTGTTCTGGGCATCGCGGAGTGCGGACTTGCGCATCACCGAGTATGCCTGCTCGGCTTCGTCGAACAAGATCACAAGCCCGCGGTAGCCTCCCTGTCGGACGAAGCCCGCCAGCGATTGGAGCATGAGCTTCGCGTTCTCCTTGCTTACCATCTTGCCGACGCCGAAGCGCTTCCGGTACCTGCCAACCGTGCCTTCGCCTGAGAACCACTGGAGAATCTCGCCTCGCGTCTGCTCCACCACCGTCGGGTCAGCCGACTCGGGCAGGAAGGTCTGCCAGTAGTGCTGGACCATCTTCTTGAAGTCGATATCGATTGCATGGTTGCTCATCAACACTTCCGAAGCTTTCGTATACTGTTCGTAGGTGATCTCCTGGCCGATCGACCGTGTGCCGGTTGCGAGATACGCCAAGGACTCCCGCAGAACAGTCCCAAACGGTGCGGCTTCGACAAATGCATGTTCCGAATAGTAAGTGGGTGTCAGCACATGCGACACGATGGCGTAGAAGACGCTCTCGAACCTATTCAGCGCGGCGCTGTTCAGATCGAGCTCTACATTCGAAACGAGGCAATCGTGCTGGAAGGCCACCTCGCGAAGCAGGCGGAAGAAATGCGTCTTGCCTGCGCCCCAAGAGCCGCTTATGAATCGGATGATTCCGCGATCGCCGATGCCGCTGAGGTGGTACTTCTTAATGCCGTCGATAAGCTTCTCGTTGCCCACTGAGTACATGTCGACGCCTCGCTGGGGCGGAATGCCCTTGCGGAGAGACTCCACGACTTGCATTGCTACGGTCCGTGTGTCCATGTTAGACCTTTCTGAAGATAACGAAGCCAATGTACCCGCGGCCTCCCACTCCGTGGAGCAACATGCCCTGTTGCGTGTCCTTGGTCTGCTGTAGGTCCAGCCGGTAGCCATCAATCTCCATCGGGCCCTGTTCGACAAGCCGCGAAAGATCGACCAGAAACTCATCCGACCGGAAGCCTTTAACGTTCTTTCCCAATCGGCGGGTGATGTGGCGAATTGGGATGCTCGCTCCGTCAGCCTGCTTGTCCTTCTTTACGACCGCCAAGTACTGAGACCGCAGACGCTTGAGGAACTTCGGGCCGTTGAAAGGCCGGCCGAATATCCGTTCTCGCTCCCTAAGGATGAGTTCGGCGACAGCGCCCACGTCTGCGGGCAGGTCGGCAAGCCGGCCTTCATGGTCGGAGAGTCTGGCGGCCCACTTCCGTTCATCCACCTTCAGTTGGAAGAATCGTTGCTCCAGGCTGTAGGACGGGTGCCGGCTCTCGGGGTCCAGCGCCAAGCCGGCAGACCGACATGCCTCTTCGAGGTAGCTGGGGTAGCGCCGTTTGACGGCATCGGCTTGCTCCTTCGCGTCGCGATACACTTCCTCAATGGCTTGGATCGCCGAATGCCCTTTGGCCCGAAGCGACTTGAGCAGCGCCTGCTCGCGGTCAAGAAGATCCAGGATGTGGAGCGGCCATTCCTTAGCCATGAAGTAATGCAGTCGTTCCCAGACCTTTTCTATGCGGGCAGCAGCCTCCGCCTCGGCCTTGAGCGCCTTGGCACGCTCCTTGGCACTGGCTAGGAGGTCATTAACACCATCAAGCAGTTCCGCTCGAAATCCCATTTTCTTTGCCTCTCGCACATTGGACTAATACTCCCGGGTCCTCCGCAGGGTCCAGCGGGATGGCTTGGGGCAGGTATCTTGCCAGCAGGCGCGTGTGTAGCCTACCTCGTGGTGAACGCCCAATAACTTCTCAAACACTCCGTGGTTGCGGTTCGGCCGGTACCTCGATAGTGTTCCACCCTGGCCACCATCGTGGAGACTTCGGGGTTGCTGAACATCGTATCCTGCTCCACGTCCCCCATTGGCTATACCAACTGCAATTCATCGGCGACCTCGGCCAGCACCCGCGCGACCTCGGCAGCGACCTCCTTCGGGGGCACGTTCTGGCCATCGCCAAGCTCTACCCGAACGTGGAACTTGATGGGCACCTTGGACTTCGCTTTGATCTTCAGCAATTCGTCCATCTTGTCGCCGAGGTCCTGAATCTGGGCCGGTTCCAGGTACGCACTGGCTGCAAGGACCTTCGGCGGGGCAGCGGCGCCGGTGCCACCCGTACCCGGTAAGCCGCCCCCACCGGTAGCAACCTTGAGCCGGATCGACTGAGCCGCGTGGAATTCGCAGGGCCACTTCGCCGAGCCGTCCACGAGTTCCACGAACCGGGCCTGAAGCGAGCCGCTGATCGCGTCCCGAACCGTCTTCCAGGGAAGCACTTTCCCCGCCTTCTGCGAGAGCGCCGTGGCAATCGCCAGCGCGGTTGCCTCGTCGTTCTGCCAGGCGGCCGGCAGGTTCTCCGGTAGGATTTCCGCCGCGGCGATCATGGGGGGCGGCACGGAAAGGACAGCCGCAGGAGTCAACACGCCAGCGGGGATCGGCTCGCCGAGAATGCTCGCCGGGCCAGATCGAAGCCAGATCGATCCGTTCTCAACGTCGGTGGCAATTGCCTTCTCGACCACCTGCTGGCTGGCCTTGGGAATCTGGACTGGTTCCGTATAGCCCCCACGGTCAACCTGAACGATCTTTCCGCCGCTGAAGTAGTCGATTGCCGACTGCACGGTAATCTCGTCGCCGGGCCACAGCTCGGGCAGCTTGTGCGGCGCGAGCAGTTCCGGGGCTATCTCGGCAAGCTCGGCCGCCTCGGGAAGGACCAGCTCCAGCGCGGGGTCCTTCAGCGCCGTCTCGTCCGGCCGCGAGCGCCACCACGTGCGGAACGATCCATCGGGCCGAGTCAGCCGCAGGACGAACGCGCCCCGCTCACAGCCACCCACGAGGGTATCCACGATAGCGTCGGCCTTGAGCATCTTCGGCAGGTGCGGCAGTTGCGCAAAGGCCCCGGCCAGGTCCTTCACTCGCCGGTTCGTCTCCCCTTGCCTCCAAAGGTCGTAGGGGCCGCCGGGCAAGAGCGCTTCGGCCGTGATGGCCGTGTCCTGGATGCGCGACCGCTTGTCCGCCTTGATCGTCGTGAAATGCGGGTCGTCGGTCACGGTGATCTTGAACGCCTGCGCGTCGTTCTTCTCCGAAACCGTCACCACAATGCAGTACGCCTGCCGGATCGCCTCGGGGACGCGCCCCTTGGCCTTATCGATGTTCACGACCAGCGTTTGCATCCGGGCCGCGTCGATACTCCCGCCTTCTTCCTGCTTCTTGAGTTCATCCCGCACGGTCTCCCAAGCCAGGTAGTCGCGAATACGTGCCTCAGCAATCTCCAGGCCGTCCCTGGACGGGCAGAGCAGGAGCACGGCATTGCGATAGACGCGCGGGTTGTCCGGGCCGGTGTTCTCGTCGAGGAAGCGCCGGGCCTCAGCACTGGGTCTGCCCGAGTCGGACGCAGCGCTCGGCCCCAGCACGGCGTAGCGAAACGCGCCGTCATCCTTCACGTCGCTGGGCTTGACCGGCAGGGTGTGGACCTGCACGCCGGCCGCCGACGCGCCGGCCGTCAGCTTCTTCACACGGCCGATTTCGTCAATCAGCCGGGCCCGGACCACGTCGTCCGAAATGCTCTTCATGGCCACCGCGTGCATCTGATTCAAGTTCGGCCGGTTTCCCAGGCGCCACGTGCCGGGCAACTGGTCCCCCTCGGGCGCGTAAAGGTCGTCCAACCAGTGGCTCACCTGAGACCAGCGCAAAAGCCCCTTCTCCAGTTCGATCTTGTCCGGCCGCGTTGCCGCGACCAACACGGTCAGGTCCCGCGTATGGGCCGTCTGGCCGACCGGCTGGGAGTGCAGGAACGTCGCCACGACCGCCTGCTCCACCTCGCGGAACCTCAGCCCCACAGAGTCTTTCTGGATTTCCCGCGCGCGGCCGAGTTCACCGACTAAGATGGGCGTCCATGTGGTCTTGCGACCCTCGTGCTCTTCCGTATCGGCCACGGTCACCAGTTCACGCATGGCCTCAGAGAGGTCTTCCTGATCCGGGGCATTCAACAGCACGGCCGGGCCCACCAGCGGGCTTTCGTCCCAGTTGGCCGCTTCGCGCAAGGCCAGGGCGAACGTGCGCAGCACGCCGCGCGTCCGCTGGAAACCTCGCATCTGCGTCCATTTGGCGTAAAGCACCTCGGTCAGGTCGGGATGGAACGGGTAGCTCTTCAGGAACCGCTCTTCGGCCGTCGCGCCCGCCTTGGACGTCTGCTCATCGACCGCCTCGATTCCCCGTAGCGCAGCGATCACATGCGGACGAAAGACGTTTGGATCACGAATCGAATCCGGCGTGAAGAACCGCCGCCGGAGCACCTCGGCCACGTCTTCCTTGACCACGGGCTCGACGCCCTCTTCCTTCTCGCGACGGAAGATGTCATAGAAGTCGCCCAAGAGCTGCCGGCCCAGCTCGTCGCCACTCTTCTTGGGATCGGTTGCCAAAAGCGACGCCACGATGCAGCACCGCGGGACCTTGGTGGCCGCCTGGCTGAGGTACTGGAAGAAGTTCACCAACCGGTCCCGCCAATCGCGGTCCTGGATCACCTTCTCCTTGGCATACATCAGCACCTCATCCATGAGCACCAGGATGCCCAGCCCGTCCTTGTGCGGCAGTTCTAACAGCTCGCTCAGCGTGTTCTCGGCCGGGGCGGTCTCGCGTTCCTCGGCCTTGCCGTCGGCGTGGAGAACCCGCAGCCCGTCGTCGCCGGCGATCTGATACGCCAGCACACTCCACGGATGCTTCAGCCACCGGGTCTTGCCGTCAGGCGAGCGGACCTCCATCCCCTTCTCGACATCCAGCTTGTCGAAACACAGGCCCGCCACCCGGGCCCTCACAGGTTTCTGGCCAATCGCTTGCGTGAACTCCGCAACGGCCGGCAGGTCGGGCAAATGATCCGGGTCCAGGTGCAGGTGATACAGTGCGATCAGCGTGTGCGTCTTGCCGCCGCCGTAGGTCAGCTCAAGCTGCCGGACCGCCTTGTCGTTGCGGCCCGCCAGGCGCAGGCCCACGTCGCGCACCAGGTTCCGCAAGTTGTGCGTGGGGAAGGTTAGGCCGAAGAAGCTCTCCGGCTTCTCGTAGACCGGCTGCTTGCCCCGCTGCATCATGACCTCGTACAGGTCCGCAGCGAACATCTGGAGCGACAACTCGCCCGTCTTCAGGTCGTCACGCAGTGCGACGACTTTGTGCCAGGGGGTCCAGGGAAGTTTAGGCATCGGATGACTCCTCCTCTTCCAGCCGGTCCGGCCGGTACTCGCGAATGCGCCACCGTTCGACGCTCCACAACTTGCCCGCGATGGTGTCTTGTTCCAGGGCGCGGACCAGAGTTCGGCAGGCCAGCAACAGGTCGTCCGGCGACGCTTTGGGTGGCAGACGCAGCACGGCGATCCCCGCGTGCTCCCACGGCCTGAACATCAAGGGATTGCCGAAGTCCAAGTCAAGCGTCACCAGGCATCGCGCTTCCTGCCGACAAACGGCCAGCACATCCTCGTCAGGAAAACCGGAAAGCCCCTGAGCCCGGACCATCGCCACGTCGTGCCCCGCCTGCCGGAACAGTTCGGCCGCCGAATGCCCCAGGTTTTCGTCCAGCTTGAGTTTCACGGCCCGGTCTCCAGGGGGATGTCCACATAACGCTCACGGCTCATCTCGGCGCCGTAGGCGATGCAGGCCAGCACGTCCTCCCGTTCCAGGTCGTATTCCTTCATCACCTCTTCAATCGACATGCCGCTGGCCAGGAAATCCAAGACCAGCGACACCCAGATCCGCCGCCCCTTGATGCACGGCTTTCCAAAGCAGACCTTGGGATTGATCGAAATTCGATTCAAGAGATCTTCTCGGGGCATGACTCGTCTCCTCGGAAGAATGGTTACTCCTCGTGGTCAAAGGCGAACGACGCCTGCGGCTCCTTGCGCGTGGCGCCCTTGGCGCCGATGTGATTGCTGAGGCTTTCCAAGAGCGACCGCTCCTCGCTGCCGGGCTTGGATAGCTCGATGAGCGATTGTAACACGCGGCGGAAAAGCTCGTGACGCCTTAGGCCGTGCTCGTCCAGGTACTCGTCCACCTTGTGAACGTCGCCGCCCTTCCACAGGTGCATCAGCCGGTGGATGCGGTCGATGAGCGGCACGGGCCTACCGCCGGGGGCCTCGTAGCCCATCGAGCGCCCGCGCCGCTGGTTCCACGCCTTCAGCTTCACCCTGCTGCCGGAGTCCGTGGCAGCGGCGTCCTCGCCGCTGTCTTCCTCGGGTTCATCGGACTCCGCATTCTCGTCAAGCGACGAGACGTCGCTTCCACTCTTGACCAGCAGATCCCAGTCGCCCACAAGCCCTTGGTCCGAAAGCCCGCAGGCTGTGGCGTAAAGGATGCACGCCCCGACCGGCGCTTCTTCCAGCCCGAAGTCGTGCCGGTGCAGCAGGTAGTACGCCGTCAGCTCATCCAATCTGTCGGTGGACCAGGCCTCTGTGCCTGGCTGTTGACCGGCAGAGACGCCGGTGCCACGCTCACCTTGCAGCACGCGGCCCACCACGAAATCAACCACCATGCGGCGAACATGCGACAGGAACTCGGACACGGTCAGGACCTGCCCGGGATCGTCCGCCTTCTTGACCACCGGGTGCTTGCTGTACGCCTCCAGCGCCGGCCCGGTGGCCGCCCACACGAAGTCCGGGCCCCGAATGCCGGCGTCCCAGAAGTCGCGCAACCGCGCGGTGATGTTGGCCCGCATCTCTTCCAGAACCTTGCTGTCCCAGCCAGGCCGCGCATGTAGCAGCGGCGTCCCGCCGCTCTGACTGGTAGCAGCGGCGTCCTCGCCGCTCTGACTAGTAGCAGCGGCGTCCTCGCCGCTGGAATGAACGCGACGAGACGTCGCGTCTACGCGTCGCTTGCACACCAGCCAGACGGAAGAAGCAAGCGCAGCCCCCGTCAACGCGCGGGTACGGTTGCCCATCTCCGTCTGGATAGGCCAGCTACCATCCACGACAAACCCCGCACGAATTAGCGCCGAGACAAGCGTTTCCCAGGCTTCGGGTTGCTTGTTGGCAAACACGATCACCAGCCGACCTTCTGGCCGCAGTGCTTCGTGGCACGCCCGAAACGCCCGGAACATGCCCTCTTCATATGCCTGCTGACTCTTTTGTGCATCGCCGCCAAATCGGCTGGCGTCATCGACCAGTTCTCCGTCGTTTTTCTCAGCATCCCATTTGGGCGCAAGCGGCTGGCGGAACACCGCGTCGATTTCAGGCGAGAGGCCATACAGTGTCCGCCGGAGCCACACGTAGAAAAAGTCCATCAATACAGAATAGCCGATGGCGTCGTAATACGGCGGGTCGGTAACAATGGCGTCGTAGGGACCGCCGGAAACCAGCGTGGCGCTTTGCGCCAAGGCACGCGGTGGTGGCGACTGGCTTCCCGCTGTCATCGAGTGTTCGAAACACTCAGCCACCCACTCGATGCATGAGCCATAATTGCCCGTAGTGCTCGACAGCGGATTACCTTCGCAATAATCCCACATCATGGGCAACGCGAAGCGCGTGAATGTTCCTTGGTGATTCGTGCGTGTGTTGTCCCACCGGCACAATACTGACTGCTTGTCCACCAATCGGTCCATTCCAATCGCCAGCCCCGCGCCAATGGCTTCGCACCAATCGGTTGGGTACCCGAGGTCGCGCAGGACATCGCGCGCGCTGCGCGTCAGTCGGCAGAAGGTCCCCAACGCCGCAAGCTGCCTGGGCGTGAAGAGCTTGTCCCATCGGTCAAAGCCGTACAGGGGCACGCGCATGCCAAGCGCCTCGGCGCTGGCGATCGGTTCAGTTGGCAGCCCGAAGGGTATCTCGCCGAAGATTCGCTCGATCTCGTTGGCAGCCTCCGCAGCACAACGCCTCTCGTGTTCTGTCGGTAAGCGATATTCTTGGCCGTGGAGGCCGTCGACGATCACGGCGGTGGCCATGGCGCCCAGCCGGCCCGCGCGCCCTTCAAGGCGAATGTCCTCCATCGTCATGATCACGCCGCAGCAAGGACACTTCGACCCAGCGCGAGACATGGTGCCCGCGCCGAGGCGCTTGTCGTGCTCGCGCCGCTGGGCTGCGTTGCCGCCTTTAACGGGCACATTCGTTTCGATGCCGAAAATGACCTGAGGAACAGGCACAGAGGCCTGTTCCACCGATTTGGCTACAGAAGCAATATTGGTGGCACCGGCCTCTGTGCCGGTGCTCTCATCAGAATGCCGCCAACCCACCCACCGATAGTCCTGAATTTCCGGCCAATGCTTCTTGGGGTTATTGAGGAGGTATTCTACCTTCTCCCAAAACTCATCCTCATCGCGAATGATCCGATCCCAAGATTCATCTTGCCAAACAGCTCCTTGGCGCCGAAAGCTCCGCTGTAGTTGGTTGGCAGTGAAGGATTTCCACGAGTGGGTAAGCTGACTCAATTCGCAGCCGGGATGCGGCTTTACAATCACATGGACATGGTCATCCATAACCACCCAGGCGTGTAGGTCATATCTTTGGCCGTCAAAATGTCGCAAAGCGGAGAGCACGGCATCGCGTTCGTCCGGTTGCAATGCGCGTTGGTTCTTGTGAAGGCGCCAGGTGACAAAGTAGGTCGCCCCCTCCAGACGCCAGTGTGGTAGATTTCTGCGGTACTGAGAAAACCTCTCTTGAGGAGTTGTTGGCTCCGGCGTCCCTGCTGGTGCATCCGCATCCGGCACAGGCACAGAGGCCTGTGCCACCTGCATGGTCAGTAGCACCCGCTTGCGGTCCTTCTTGCACAGCCACCGTGTCTTAAGCAGCGGAATCGTCGCCCGGCAGTTCTTGCAGGTCACGGTGCGGGCCCAAAGGTACGCGACCGTGGGCTTGGCGATCCAACGTGGGTTGCGCTTGTCGGCCAGGTACTGTTTGCTGAACTGGCTGTTCAGTGCGTCGATGTCCGGCGTGCCATCTTCCTTCAAGGGCACCAGACGCATCGGCTGCTTACGCGAACAGGCGTCCCTGCCTGTTACCTCCAGCGGCTCGAAGTCAGCATAGACCGGATAAAACCGGGCCAGTTCCCGCCGGGCACGTTCCAATACCCATTGGCCCCACGCCCGAACGTGCCACGCTAGGTCGGCCTTCGGAATCCGCCCCGAGTCGGGCTTGTCTTTGAGGAACAGGTCCTGGGCAAACTCCTGCTCTTGCTTTTTCGTCCGCTTGGTCCGGCCGACGAGGTGCGGATGCGCCTTGTAGAAGGCGTTCATGAACTCCTCGTTTTCGAGGATGAACTCAGGCAGCGGGAGGGTCTTGCCGGCCAGCTTCTGCGGATACTCCAGCGTGCACTTGAGGATGAACCAGGCGACCGGGTTGATGTCGATGGCCGTGGCCTCGCAGCCCAGGCGCATGGCCTCCAGCGGAATGGCCCCACCGCCGGCGAACGGATCGAGCACCTTGGGCGCGCGGCCGCCGTAGGCCTTGCGAATCTCCTGGCGGAACCACTCGAGGGTGTCGGCGTTTTCCGTCTCGCGGCCCCAGTGCAGGATGCCGCCTTCGGTTTCCTCCTTCTCCCGCTCGACCACCTGCCCGCCGGGCATCTTCTTGCGCTCGATCCGCTTGACCACCTTGCCGCCGATTTTCTCGCACAATTCCTGACGCCGGCGCTGGATTTCCTTCTGCCACTCGGCCTCGCTCATGCCCTCGGACTTCGGCTCAGCGCTCGGGTCGGGCAGCAGCGTGGCGATCAGAGCCGCTCGGCACGCTGCCAGCGGCCGCCGCGCAGGCCAGATGTGCAAGGTCGAAATGTGCCCATGCCGCACGTTCTTCTCATGCACGCTATCGAGCGACGCCTGCTTGAGCGGAAAGGCGAATTCGATCAGTCGGGGAAAGTCCGTCATTCTTTCGGGTCCTGCGTTCTGCCGTTACGGCTTTGTTACCTGTCCGATGTAGAAACATTCATTATGAGTCCTTGTGGCATCGGACCCCGGGAACGTCTCGGCAAAGGTACGGTTCTCCACATACACGTCGATGCCAGATGAAACCGCGTCCAGAATCACGTTGCCTGCCTGATTGTTGGTGATGTGCAGCAGGCCTCGGCGGTTCAATGTGTCGTAGGCTATGTTTTCGTGCTGCGCACACTCGAAAAGCGAAAGCCCGGGATTCAGGGTGTCGAGGAAGTCGTAGCACCGGTCGGAT
>JBPKLU010000013.1:0-9505 GCA_051293815.1 Nitrospiraceae bacterium
GCTATCGCTCCATCGCAAGGAAACCCACGACTTCAGTCGCGGGTGATTGATGCACCGTGTCGGTGCTGTTGTCACGGCGGTGGGATCTGTGAAGCGCGCGGCCTGCGATGAGCTAGCTGGACGATGGGCGCCCTCTGTTCCCTCTGTTCCACGCAGACCAACGGCGTAATCTCATCGAGGTTCACCCGGATCGCTCGTCCGATCCGATAGCTGGGCCACTCACGCGAGGCCACCCGCCGCCGGAGACTTATCAACGACACGCCTAGCTGCTTGGCCGCCTCGGAGAGACTGACAAGCGTGGGCCGGCTGCCGATCAGTTGCTCCAACAGTTGGTTGGTCCGGCGCTGCTCCGCGCACAGCGCCTCCAGGTACTGCTCCAGATTCATGGTATGCACCTCCCCTTCCCTCTTCGGTACTACACGAGGCGCGATCCCTTGACGCCCTGCCCGCACTTATGGCAGGTTGCCAGTTTCGTGAGCGACATGCGCCAGAAGAGCCGGGCGGACTTTGGCCTCTTCACCTACTCGACCACGAGCGGAAGGCGGCTGTACGGCGTCCGGCTCCGGATTCAGGGCCGCCTCTGGAAACGGCAAGGCTTTCCGACCCTCACCGCCGCCAAAGCCTTCCGGGATAAGGTCCGGGCCGAGCGCTACGAGGGCACCTTCTTTCCGGACAAATACGCCTCCCGCCGTGCGCGACGGGTCACTGTGGCGGAGATTGTCGAGTTGGTGATCAAGGACTACGAGCGGAACGGATACAAATCCCTCAAGAGTGCGAAGGAGTTGGCCGGGTTCTGGCGACGGGAGGCGGGCGCGCTACCCGTGAGCGCCCTCACGACTGGGCAGCTGCGCGCCTGGGCGGATGCGTGGCTCGCCCGCGGACGCTCCCCCGCACGGGTCAACCGGTGTATGACCCATCTCTTTCGGGGGTTGCGGCTCGCCCAGCAGGAGCGGTTGTTGCCGACAAACTGGCCCTGGCCTCAATGGCATCGGCTCAAGGAAGCCCCGCCCCGGAGCGGCTTTATCGAGTATCCGGCCTACCGGCGCCTGCTCACAGTGCTACCTGAGTACGCGCGTGTGCCTGTGGCGATCGGCTTTTGGACCGGCATGCGCTGGGGTGAAATCCGCTCGCTCCGGTGGGAGCAAGTCACCTTCGACCACGCAGCCAAGACTGTGCGGCTGACCCTTGCCGGCGAGCAGACCAAGACGAGCGAAGCGCGCGTCGTGGCGATGCCCGGAGAGCTGTACGAACTCTTAGCCGCCTGGCAGCAACAGACCCAGACTACGGCGCCAGCCTGTCCCTTGGTGTGCCACCGGGCCGGCCGGCCCCTGCGTTCGATTACGACTATCTGGAAGACCGCCTGGGTGACGCTCGGGGAGGCGACCGGGAAGCGGGGCGCAGCCGACAGCTCCTGGCGCAGCTATCGCGGTCCCTTGTTTCATGATCTGCGACGGTCGGGGATCCGCAACCTGGTCCGCGCGGGCGTCCCGGAGCGGATTGCGATGGCGATTTCCGGTCACAAGACCCGGAGCGTCTTTGACCGCTATAATATTGTGAGCGAACGGGACATCGAGCAGGCGGGCCGGCTGGTCGCGGCTCTGCTCACACGGCAGACGCCGAGTATCCCGTCTAGTATCCCTCCAGTGCCCACGCACCAGCACAGCGGAACGGCACATGGTAATATGCACGATGTATCAACACGTTAGAGACGGAGAGGTGGCCGAGTGGCCGAAGGCAACGGTTTGCTAAACCGTCACAGGGCCAAAAGCTCTGTCGCGGGTTCAAATCCCGCCCTCTCCGCCACCGTGCGCAATTCGACCGGCTGCCAAGTAATCATTCTCAATGATCAAACTCAATGATCAAATGACCAGATAAATGCTTCTTTTCAAGTTGTGCCAAAACGGCCGTTGTTCTGATCTACCAGTTGATTTTTGACCCCTGATCTTGTAGACAGGAAAGCTCCATGCAGAATGGCGCTCACCTGCCGAGGTAGCTCAGTTGGCAGAGCACAGCCCTGAAAAGGCTGGTGTCGACAGTTCGATTCTGTCCCTCGGCACCACAACCCCTGCAGATTTTTCTGAAGTCCCGCTCAAGATGCGGCGATCCGCGGAGGGGTCTGAGGCTCTTTTGTCGTCTAACACGAACCAGCTGTAAACGACAGAACCCGAGCCACTCTCGATGGCTGAATCCATCCATCATTCATCCTTAGGTTTTCAGCTCCGTACAGGACAGAGGGCGGACCCCTAAGCCGCGTCTCGTCTTTCCCCTTACCCCACAAGCCTCCACATTCCTTCAGTGAATCGCGGCGCCCTGCCACACGCCCCCCGCTTTTCGAGATCCGATCTGTTTCCTTCCCAACCGACCAGTTCCGGTCTTTTGGTGAACATCTGGTGAACCCTTGAGGAAGGGAGGGCCAGGTAGGCTTCTCCGCGGAATCGAGGCTGGGCATGGACAGCAACACGCCACCTCAGCGGTTCAAGGCTCCGCCAACGGGGCGTTGCTCGAAGGAGAAGCGACTCAACAAGACAACGGCTCGGTTATTTCTTGGTGCGCAATAGATGAGTTGCTTGGTATCGGGTTTCCAGAGCTCGATGCAGTCCGCCACTAAATAGGGCTCGGTTGTTGATTGCCCATCCAGGAACACGGGGATGCGCCCCTTCGTCGTTCTAACACGGACAACCGGACTGCCGGGTTTCAGCAATCCTGAATCCAACAGGATAGAGAAACGCGCCCCCCGTCGTGCGCCCCATTTGTCAAGCGGCCACAAACTGAGCGCGGTGACGGGTGCGACATTGTTGTCGCCTGGTGAAGGCCCGCGGTGCCCAGTGCGGCACAAGCCTTCAGACAAACAACCCCGGTCGGCTGACACCCATTGTCACTCCTGAGATGCTGGCCCTGGTCGCGACGCCCAAGCGGAAACTGGCACGGCACCTTCCGGTCCAACGCGGCCAGCCCGTGGGACGTCCTGGCCTGGAGGCCAGCCTAGTGGCCGGCACTCTTTTTCGTGTACCCGTCTGGCACGATCACGAGATATATCCAGCCGAAAGGCGCGCCTTTCACTTTGGTCACCTCACGGCCTCCTCATCGAGGCTGCGCCCTCGGGCAAAGCTTCCTCCTTGTTAGCGTCCGCCGTCCTTCAGTCGGGGGTCCTGCATCACCACCCCCTGCTCCCGCATCAGCGCACAGGATGGGCGCCTTGTTGATGACCAGTCCTTCTCCGAGGGCAGCCGGGCCCAGATCCTCCGATAGCCCCAACATGGACAGTCGGCCTTCAGCGCCTGGATCCGCGGCAGTACTGGCGCATTGCGCTGGGGCTCATAGGCAAGTGGCGGCTCATGGCCCCACCGTCTCGTCGCTTGTTGAGAACTCTACAGGCAATTCGCCGACCAGCTTCTTCAACCAGCCGTTCTCGCGCTGGAGCCGGACCTCCAGCTCGGTCTGCTGGGCGACCGCAAACGTGTTGGGCGCATTCGTCAGAAATTGATCGCACCACCGGGAATCCTGTGCGTGGCTGGTCATGGTAGTCCGGACAGAGTGCCGTTCCCAGCCAGCCCTTGAGGCCTTCGAGTACAATGGTGGCCTTGGCCTTCGCGTCCCACTTGTGTCATTTCATGGCTGATCCCTCCTGTACGGATCACACACGGGTTACCTAGTTCGGAGGCACGTGTCTTCCAGGGGAGCAGTATATCAGTCCACGGTCTGGGCAGGACCGGCCGATTGAGAAGACAGCCCTTGTTGCTCGGTCAGGACCTGCGCCGTAACCGTTTCGACAGATCCCAATAGCGCTCCCATCAAGCAACCCATAAGGGCGAGCTGAACCCACGCTCGCGTGCACCTCTCGTGCATATGTGCTCCTCCTTGGTTCAGATTCTTCGGAAATGCGCGGAAAGAACGCCTTCACCGATGGCGAGATTTATAGAGGACCACAGGACAGGCGCGTGATGCTTTGGGTAAGAATCGGTAAACAGATTGGGGATGACGAGGACTGTCCACCGGGTCGTCCGTTGGTGGCCCCCCTCACAACATGAAGAGATCAATGGACGGTGAAAAGAACGAGGGAAGAAGAGACCAGCGCTCTGATGATCAGCGGAAAAGAGACCCGAGGGACGATCTGAGGGTTACTCGGTGGAGGTAGAGCCGGTATGGCGAATAATCTTGCCCTCTACCAGGTACACGACAAGTTCAGCGATGTTCGTCGCGTGATCGGCGATGCGCTCCAAGTATTTGGCCACAAACATCAACCGAATGGCGCGCGAGATCGTTCGCGTGTCTTCTAGCATGAACGACAAGAGTTCACGGAACAACTGCTCGATGAGATTGTCAATGAAGTCGTCGTCCTTCAAGACTTTTCTGGCGAGCACGGAATCGCCTTTGACAAAGGCATCGAGGCTTTCCCTCACCATCGTCACCGCCCAGCTCGCCATGCGGGGGATGTCGATGTAGGGCTTGAGCTGCGGTTCCTCGTTCAACTCAATGGCGCGCTCGCTGATGTTTTCTGCCAGGTCACTGATGCGCTCAAGTTCCGTCGAAATTTTCATCGCCGTGGTGATGAGACGCAGGTCGCGCGCCGCTGGCTGGTGAAGGGCCAATAAGCGAAGACATTCTTCATCGATTTCGACGTCGAGGGCGTTGACTTGATGATCGCGGATAATCACCTGACGTGCGAGGTCGGAGTTCCGCTCAACGAGAGCAGTCAAGGCTTTCTGGATTTGATCCTCCGCCAGTCCTCCCATGCGGAGGAGCCGGGCTTTCAGATCTTTCAGCTCTTCATCGAAATGACGCTGTATAACCATCCTCTTACCCAAACCGTCCGGTGATATAGTCTTCCGTTTGTTTCTTGGATGGGTTGGTAAAGACCAGGGTGGTCGGTCCGAATTCGACCAACTGTCCGAGATAAAGAAAGGCGGTCCAATCCGACACCCGTGCCGCTTGCTGCATGTTGTGGGTCACCATGAGAATGGTCACGGTCTTTTTCAGGTCTAGCAACAGCTCCTCGATGCTGGCGGTCGCAATTGGATCCAATGCGGACGTGGGTTCGTCCAGCAGCAACATCTCCGGGTCCGTCGCCAAAGCGCGTGCAATGCACAGTCGCTGCTGCTGCCCACCGGATAACGAGAAGGCTGGCGCGTGAAGACGATGTTTCACTTCGTCCCAGAGCGCCGCACTTTTCAATGCCTGCTCTACTTTCTCATCGATCAGTCCACGGCGGGTGATGCCGCGCACCCGCAGTCCGTAGGCAACGTTCTCGTAAATGGATTTGGGGAACGGATTGGGCTTTTGAAAGACCATAGCGATGCGCATCCGCACCTCGATCGGGTCGACGCTGGAGGACAGGATGTTGCACTTATCAGGATACAGGATGATCTCACCTTCGTAGCTATGGCCCGCATACAGATCATGCATGCGATTGAAGCAGCGCAGGAACGTCGATTTGCCGCACCCCGACGGGCCGATCAACGCCGTGATCTCATGCTCTGCCACCGGCAAGGTGATATCGGTCAGTGCGCGGGTCTTGCCATAGGAAAAGCCAAGCGCTCTGGCCTCAGCCTTCAGGTTGATCGGTTGGCGGTTACTCAGGCCATTGCCCATTCATGTTCCCCTACCATATGAGCCGTTTCCGCCATCGGTACCGAAGATAGATCGCCAGGCTGTTCATTGTGAGCGTCATCAGGAGCAGGACAATGCCGGCCGCCGCAGCATTCGCCAAGAAGTCCTCGCCTGGCCGCGAGACCCAGGCAAACATCTGAATCGGCATGAGCGTAAACGGAGACGTAAGCCATTCAAAAGAAACGAACGGTGGTTCAGTCGTGAACGGGGCCGGCGGGAGAAATGCGATGAAGGTCAGCGCCCCGATGGTGATCACCGGGGCCGTCTCGCCGATGGCTCGGCTCAACGCCAGGATCACACCGGTGAGGATTCCCGGTGTGGAATAGGCGAGCACATGATGGATGACCGTCTGCCACTTGGTGGCACCGAGCGCATAGGATGCCTCGCGGATATCCTGCGGCACCGCTCGGATGGCTTCTCGCGTGGAGGTGATGATCACCGGGAGAATCAACAGCGCCAGCGTCAGGCCGGCCGCGGCGATGCTTTCTCCCATGCCAAGCATATATACAAACAGACTGAGAGCCAATAAGCCGTAAATAATCGAGGGAACGCCGGCCAGGTTGGTCACGGTGACTTCAATGATATCGGTTACCCAGTGTTTCCGCGCGTATTCTTCCAAATAGATGCCAGCCGCCACGCCAAGCGGGACCCCGACGGCCACAGTGACCGCCATCACCAGTGTAGTGCCGACCCACGCCGGCAGGATACCGGCTTCGGCAGCACGACGGGATGGGAATGAGGTCAAGAACTGCCAGTCAATGCGGGGGAGTCCGTCGATGAGCAAATCGCCGAACAGCACAATGAACGTCCCAAGCGCCATGGCAAGGGAAACAAGACCCAGTGCCGCAAACAGCCGTTCCGACACCATGCGCCAGTGGCGCGAAAGCCGGGCCTGCTGAGCAACTCCCTGTGGCATCAGTAGACCTCACGGAATCGTTTTCGCACGACATGTCCGAGAATATTGAAGCTGAGCGTGATCAACGCAAGGACAAGCCCAGCGGCAAAGATGCTTTGGTACCCGATGCTGCCATGGGGCAAGTCTCCCAGCGCTACCTGGACGATGTAGGCGGTGATGGTGGCCGCGGGCTCCAGTGGGTTCCATGTGAGGTGAGGATTTTGCCCCGCTGCGATGGCGACGACCATCGTTTCGCCTACCGCGCGTGAGACACCGAGAATATAGGCCGCCACCAGTCCGGACGTCGCGGCGGGGACGACGACGCGAAGGGCGGTCTGCACACGCGTCGCTCCCGCGGCGTAGGATCCTTCGCGCAGCGACATCGGCACCGCCCGCATGGCATCTTCGCCGAGCGAGATCACGAACGGCATGATCATGATCCCGATAACGATTCCTGGTCCAAGCATGTTGAACCCCGGCAGATCGGGAATAATCATCTGCAATCCCGGTGTGACGACCCGTAAGGCGAAATAGCCATAGACTACCGTTGGGACTGCCCCCAGGAGTTCCAACAACGGCTTCAACACTTCCCGAAGCCGTGACGAGGCGAATTCGGAAAGATAGATTGCAGCCATGGTGCCGAGCGGCACGGCGACCAATAGTCCGATTCCGCTCGTCACCAGGGTGCCGGCCATGAGAGGAAGAATGCCAAAGTGCGCGTCGGCAAACAGAGGTGTCCAGAGCGTGTCGCTCAAAAACTCTCGAAGCGAAACCGTTCGGAAAAATCCGAGTGATTCATAGAGCAAGATCGCGACGATGGCGACGGTCGCAGCGACCGAGACCAGTGCGGCAAGAAACAGCACGACTTGGAGACAGTTCTCCAGCGCATAGCGCCATCTGCGGGAAGACTGTGAGGAGATGTGAACCGGAATGCTGATCATGGCGCTGGCATGGGAAATCTTAATCGAGTTGTTTCCCGCGGTCGAGAGCCCTTCGAAGCGCCTGACGGCTGAGCGTGTGGTCTGACTCTGCTCCGTGCTCCAGCCACCAAATCGAGGCTCTGCTCGACTAGAGCTTTGGAGCGCGATGAAGAATCTCTTCGACCGGTAACCCCACCTCCGGGACTCCACCGAACGCGGTTCCGAGAAGCCCTTTTCGGAACCGGTCAAGCGCGAGTTGATACGCCTTCGCCGGCAACGGAAGGTATTTGACCTCTGCGATCAATTCCGGGCCTCGCGTGAGGTAGAACTCGACAAATTCTTTCACCTCTGGCCGCTTGGCGGCACTCTCTTTCACATAGAGAAAGAGAGGACGCGCAAGAGGAGTGTAGATTCCCTTGATCACATTATCAAGACTCGGAAAGACTGGACCCTTCCCACTATCAATGGCGATGGCCTTCATTTTTTTCGCATGGGAGGCATAATAGGCATACGGAATGTAACCCAATGAGTGCTTGTCATTTTCAATCCCCTGCACCAACACGTTATCATCCTCACTAGCCGTGTAATCCCCACGACTGGCCTTTGCCTTTCCTACAATGGCTTCTGTGAAATAGTCAAACGTGCCAGAATCGGAGCCGGCTCCGAACAAGACGAGCGGGGCATCCGGCCAATCCGGACGCACGTGGTTCCATCTGGTAATCTTCCCCTGAGCTGCGGGTTCCCAGATTTTCTTTAACTCCGCCACCGTCATGGCGCTAACCCATGTGTTCTTGGGACTGACGGCAACGGTCAACGCATCGAATGCAATGGGAAGTTCGAAGTATTTGACGCCGTTCTTTCGACACTGGTCCATTTCTTCCTTAAGAATGGGGCGAGAAGCGTCAGAAATATCCGTTTCACCGCGGCAAAACTTCTTGAAGCCCCCACCGGTGCCGGAAATCCCGACGGTGACCTTCACCTGCCCGCGTTTGGCTTTCTGAAATTCTTCAGCAACTGCTTCAGTCAGTGGGTAGACCGTGCTCGACCCATCGATCTTGATGATGGCAGCCTGCGCGGCACGAGCTGGGTGCGCGACCAGGCCGGTCAGCTCCAAAAACACGGTTATCCCCAACACCATCGTCCACCTTCGCATGACAACCATGCATGCCTCCCTCTTTCTCTGTTGTGATACCCAACGCAATGATGGAGGCATACTAGGCCTTCGCTGTTTCACGGTGATCACAAGCGAGTCAAGATTTCGTTAAATGCCTCGCTCCTCACCACGTCGAGCAGATCACTTTTACTTTTATCAACGGTAACAGGGCGACGGAAAGGACTAGTACGATGGCGAGATAGGCAGCCCCTATCACGACGAATTCGCCGATCACCTCGAGCGCAGGTACGGCGTGATGTCCGCAGCCCCATCGGGTGACGAGCACAACGACCTGGACCGCACAGGATAAATGCGCCAGCGATTCCAAGAGCTTGGACGGATGTCCAATCCATTGTTCTTAAACCAGTCTTTGTTCACCTATCGCTCGCGACGGCGCGTTCCCGTTAGTGAGCGATCGTGCTAAATCAGTAAGCAGGGTCTGTAACAGACACAGGGATCAGCACTGATTGATGATAAAGGAGGGCATGTTTCTAGCTCGTCATCGGTTAAGGAACTGCTAGATTGTGAGACATCCCCCAAAATCCAGAGTGGTCGCTGGATACATGTAGTGCGCCCCATTTGTCAAGCGGCCGCGAACTGAGCCGTGCCTTCAGTCGGGGGCTCTGCCTCACCATCCCCTGCTCCCGCATCAGCGCACAGGATGGGCGCCTTGTTGATGACCAGTCCTTCTCCGAAGGCAGCCGGGCCCAGATCCTCCGATAGCCCCAACATGGACGGTCGGCCTTCAGCGTTTGAATCCCTGGCAGTACTGGCGCATTGCGCTGGGGATCGTGGCGAGGGCAGCTCATGGCCCCACCGTCTCGTCGCTTGTTGAGAACTCTACAGGCAATTCGCCGACCAGCTTCTTCAACCAGCCGTTCTCGCGCTGGAGCCGGACCTCCAGCTCGGTCTGCTGGGCGACCGCAAACG
>JBPKLU010000014.1:0-8561 GCA_051293815.1 Nitrospiraceae bacterium
GCGGGTGCCATCGCGCGTGCCGACGCACAGAACCCGGCTTACAGGCCTGCTCCCCGGCCGAGCCGACCTGGCTAGGGGTAGATAAGGAAGGCGTTACGGAGCGCCTGGAAGCGCCGCAGATCGGGCTCCCAGCGTGCCACAATTGCCGACGCCGGCGCTCCGCGCTCGATGTCTTTGCGGATCTTGTCGGTGCCCCAGACGTAGTCGAAGACCTGCCGTCCGTTGCGGGCGACGAATCGGAAGTGCCGGGGGTGCTGTCTGCGGGCCTCGATCAGAACGTGGATGGCCGTCGTGGCCGGCCGAAACCGCAGGGCATCGGTCACCACCAGGCGCACACCGCTGAACAACCCGCCGGTCAGCACCGTGGCATACGGTTCAAATGAGACGCCTGGGAGGCCCAGGGTGTTGAGTCTGCCCGCCAGGCGCCGGCCGTCCAACCAGGGGCTGATCACCACTTCGAACGGATTCGCCGTGCCGACGCCGTTAGACAGGTTCGTGCCGTCCATGACACCGGTTGCCGCGTAGTAGATGGGCGTGTGCATCCCCGGGATATTGGGAGAAGGACGGACCCACGGCAGGCCGGTCTCCTCCCACACCATTGACCGCGTCCACCCGCGCATGGGCACGATCGTAAGGTTGGCGTTGATGTCGAAGCTCTCGTTGAACATCCACGCTAGCTCGCCGATGGTCATCCCATGGACCATGGGGAGCGGAAACATCCCGATGAACGACCGGAAGGCCGGGTCCAGCACGGGGCCGTCCACCTGGACACCACCGCGGGGATTGGGTCGGTCGAGCACTACGACAGGCGTGCCGGCTTCGCGGGCAGCCTGCATCACCAGCGCCATTGTGGACACATACGTGTAGGTTCGGGCGCCGATATCCTGGAGATCGACGACGAGAGCGTCGACGGCGGCCATCATGGCCGGCGTTGGGCGGTTCGTGCTACCGTAGAGGCTGTAGATCGGGACGCGACCGTTCACGGTGGGCACCGCTCGACCGGCAGGAATGGTTCCCGCCAGTCCGTGCTCAGGGGCGAATAGCGCCGCGACGGTGAAGCGGGGGTCCCGCAAGAGGACCGTCCACGTGGCCTCGCCACCGCTGGTGACGGCTGCGGCATGGGTCACCAGCCCCGGACGACGGCCCTGCAGGAGGCCTGGTGACTCCAGGAGAACATCCACGCCTGGCCAGGTTCGGGGTCCGGGTGTCGCTGGCGACGGGGGCTGTGCTAACGTCCAGTCGACCGTCCCGAGCAGCAAAAGAAGCGTGGTGCCAAGGAGGATACGCGTTAGCAGCCGCACTTTCAGAGGTGTTTCGGGCCGGCGCCGCTAATTCCTTGAGATGCCCCTCAAGCGCCGCGGCGGCACGGTCCCAAGCGCCGGTGGACTGAGCCGGCAGTCCGCCACCCTCGAGGCGGACGCATGACCGCCGTGGCTGAACCCGCAACCAGTGGTGCCCAGGGCGGATTTATCGCCCTCATGCGCCACCGCAATTATGCCCTCCTGTGGACGGGGCAGTTGATCTCCCATCTGGGAGACCGGTTTCACTGGGTCGCCATCTCCCTGTGGGTCTACGCCCAGACGGGATCGGCCCTGTCCGTGTCGTTCGCCATCATGGCCCTCATGGTGGCCCCGGCCGTGGTCGGGTTGCTCGCTGGCGCCCTGGTTGACCGCCTGGATCGGCGGAAGATCATGGTTGTCGCCGACCTCGTTCGTGCCGGCCTCGTTGCGGCAATTCCCACCCTCATGGATCTCGGCCTGCCGTGGGTCTATGCGACACTCTTCCTGGTGTCGGCCGCCTCGGCGTTCTTCCGGCCGGCCATGTTCGCGGCCATCCCCCAGTCCGTCCCCAAGGAGCGGCTCCTCCAGGCCAACGCGTTCTTTGCGTCCCTGGAGTCGGCCGTGGAGGTCGTGGGCCCCGCGCTGGCAGGGCTCCTGGTGATGAAGTTCCGCTACGCCGCGGCCATGTACGTGGATGCTCTGAGTTACGTGGTCTCGGCATGGTTCGTCTACGGGCTCAGACTGCCCGCCCTGGCGGCCGGGGCTGGCCCTCCGGACAAGGGGCCCCCGGCCCGGCCGGGTATCCTCCAGGCTGTGCGAGAGGGTTTGCTGTACGTGCGGGGCGACCAGGTTCATGTGGCCCTGCTCGCGTTCCTGTTCTCGGCCCAGTGGGTGGTAGGGCTGAGCTCGCTCCAGACCCCCCTGGCGAAGGGGGTCCTGGGCATCACCGATCGTCAGTTCGGGTGGTTTCAGAGTGTCTGGGGGTTGGGCTTCGTTGGTGCGTCGCTGCTGCTGGGGTGGTTTGGGAAAGCTATACCCAGGGGGCAGGCCATCGTGTTTGGGTATCTGCTCTGGGCGCTTGCGGCCGGGGCGATGGGTGAGAGTACGAGCTATCCGATGTTGTTGGTGACCGGGTTCTGGGTGGGGTTTGCGAATATATTGGTGTTTGTAAATGTTGGAACAGTCATTATGGAGCATACGCCGCCGGATAAGGTTGGGCGGGCAATTGCCGTCCGTCAGATCGCAGTCTCGACCATCCGAGTTGCCGCCCTGCTGCTCTTCGGTGCGCTAGCGGATGCAACCACGGTGAGGACGTCTGTGTTCGCCATGGCTGCAGTCTCTCTTGCCGGCACCATCGGTGCAGGAGTTCGTTTCCCCGCCCTTCTGCGTTACTCTGCCACGCGGACAACTGTGCCGACAGCGCCACTCATTCCGTTCACGAAACAGGTAGCAGAGCCAGTCCTCTCTCAGGTCATTGTCAGGATATCGGGAGCCCGAGCAGACCCTGATTTCTCAAGCCACGAGCAGCGGTGGCTGAATGCTTCCGCGCTTGCGATTGTTGTCGTAGGTTGGCTTCTCGTGTTGCTAGATCTTCCAATGCAAGCGCTCGGCGGTGCTGGTGTGGCCGCCGGCACGATGGTTGTTGTGAATGTTGTCCGAAGAGGGAGGCGGGCGGCACTCAGGCAGGAGAAAGGGGGTGGCGCGGAATAGTATTGAAGTACCGGACCGACAGCTAGGCAGTGGCGACACTCCATGTCGCAAATTCTATAGGAACCCTCGGTGCTACCGGCTACTTCGGTTGCTGAGGATCACCCGTGTTTGCCGGGCGTAGCAGCGCGCGGTAGGGAAGAGCTTGAGGGTGACAGGTGAAGCTCGTAAGAGCTATCCGCAATATGCTTGGCCGGGGGCTCTTGCTGGGCGGGGACGTTGATTGGTAAGCTGTCGGTCTGGTCTTCTTTTTTTCCTCCGCGACGTCGTGCAGACTCTGTCGCTGACTATCCGCCTCGTTGTTGTTGTCGTCATAGCGGCCGCAACACTCTTGGCAGTCATCACGGCGGAGCAGGTCTCCTGGGACAAATGGGACAGGCTCGTTGCATTCTTTGGCATGATGGTTCTGGCGTCGTCTGTGCGAATGCTTGATCCTCGAGGTCGTTCGATTACGCCCAGCACGGTGCTGACATATCTCGCAATATACACCTTTAACCCTCCCACTGCGCTACTCGTTATCGGCGCAGCCAGGACCCTGGGCTACGTCGCTTCAAAGGGGTGGGTTCCATGGAGAGCCATTTTTAACGGCTCGCAGGCAGGACTTAGTGCAGCCCTGGGGGCCATGGCGTATGGAGCTCTAGGTGGGAGGCTCGGGACCAGTGACTATTTAGCCTACTTGGCTGCGGTAGTTGGGCCATTGGTTCACCAGATTGCCAACAACTTCTTCGTAGCCTTTGGGATCAGCCGGGATCGAGGCACGCCGTTCTTGAGTACTTGGCTCGGCGGTATACTGGACCTATTCTGGCCGAATCTGCTGAGTGTCCCCACGGCAGTAGTGCTCGCGATCCTACTTGAGCGCCTGAACTACGTGGTAGTTCTGGCGTACGTTGCCTTGCTTCCGTTTCAATGGATGGCGCTACGCTACTACCTGAGGCGGCGACAACTCTTTACGCAGATCGTAGATGGGCTCGTTGTGGCTACTGATGCAAACTTTCCGACGGGGCGAGGCCATGCTCGCCGTGTTGCAGACCTGTCGGTGGCAGTGGCGCGAGAAATGCGGCTGGCCGAGTCCTTCATCGAGATGGTCCAGTTTGCTGCGTTGTTGCATGATGTGGGGATGATTGGCAAGGACGACCTGCTCGCCCAGCCCGCCCTGAGCGAGGCAGATGTTGCAGACTTGAGGGAGCATGTGCGTGTTGGCGCGGCGATCGCGAGGGAGTTGCCCAGAAAGGAGATAGCTGAAGCCATCCTGTATCACCACGAGCGGTTTGATGGGAGAGGCTACCCCGGTGGGCTGAAGGGCGAGGACATTCCTTTGGGAGCGCGAATAATCGCCCTTGCCGAGGAAGTAGATAGCATGACTTACGGAGTGTACCCGTACGTGGTTTCGAACCCGCTCGGGGCCGTCGTGTCACATGTTGCCGGGGAGCGCGGGCGAGCGTTCGATCCCGGAGTAGTTGACGCATTCCTTCGGCTCGTGCGCCAAGGCTCGCTACAGCTTGACGATCGTGACTCTACGCCGCGGGTTCCAACCCAGACGGCGATTTCCGGGGAGCTTCCTGCACGATGACTCCGCGGAGCACCGTGTTCGGGACGCAGTTGTTGCTGGCCGCCCTTGCTGGGCTCTCAATGGGCGTTGGCGCTTCGACGTTGAAAGAGAGCTCGTTGTTCTCCGTGGTACTGCTGACGGGGCTAGCGGCCGTCGGGGAATGGTTGGAGGTGCGACTCGGTCCGATAGGAGCTATTACCCTGCGCCCCGCGATCGCACTTGTTGCGCTGTGGATCGGGAACATGGGGATGCTGATGTTCGTTGGCCTCGTACCTGCCGTTCTGGTAAGGGCGCTGGGAAGGCGCTCCAGTGTCGCTCGGATTTTGGTGACTGCTGGCCGCGATGCCTTGGCGTTCTGGGTGTGCTACGTAGTGTATTTGGTGGCTTGGCATGGCTTGCGCGGCCCGCTCGGGCCTCACGCATACAGTCAGATAGCAGCTCAAGCGCTCTGTGGCTTTAGTTTCTGGCTTGTGCAAATACCGATGCAGGCCTTGGAGCTCCAGTTCACGGAAGGCGTTCGTTTCTTGGCGATACTCAGGCACCTGACGCGGCGCGCATTGCCTCATGCCCTAGCTTTGACGAGCTTATCTGTCGCCCTGGGTCAATTTGAGAGGGCTTTCGGCTTGATCGTAGCGGGTTTCGCCTCCGTTATGGTAGTTGAAGCGTACTATCCGTGGAAACTGATCGGGCAGCAGAATGACGTGCTCTTAACAAGCTTGCAGATGATGGCGCAGGCCGTGGATCTTAAGGATCCGTATACCTCAAATCACTCCCAGCGAGTTGCGGATTACGCGGTTCGCATTGCGCGGGCGATGGGCCTGCCAGAGGAGGAGGTTGAGCGCATAAGGATCGGTGGGCTAATGCACGATATAGGGAAGATTGGGATCAGTGGAAAGATCATCCGTAAGCCGGGAAAGCTAACTTCGGCGGAGATGGACTTGATGAAGCAGCACGCTGCTGTGAGCGCGCGTATTATCGGACCTCTTGAAATTCTGGGTGAGTCGGCGCGGATGGTTCGCCACCATCATGAGAGGTGGGATGGGAACGGGTATCCGGATGGACTGAAGGGCAATGAGATACCGGTCGGCTCGAGGATCATCTTTGTTGCTGATGCCTTGGACGCTCTCGTGACAGATAGGCCGTACCGGAAGGGGGCAAGCAAGGCTGAGGCTCTGCGGATTCTGCGCGAGAATTCTGGTACGCAGTTCGACCCAGCCGTGGTTCGGGCCTTGGAGCGAGTCTTTCGAACGCTGTGATCTTGTGGCGGCAGAGCCTGCGAGCGTTGGGTGGTCTACTGGGGCCACTTGGGGGTGGTGGCGGTGAAGTTGGAAATCGGTCTCCTTGGTGTGTTCACCGCGTCGTTGGACGGTGTAAAGATTCAGCTGCATCCGGGCCAGGCGGCATTGGTGGCTTACCTTGCCCTCGCCAGAGGCCGACTGGTGCCGCGGACAAGGGTGGCAGGAGCGTTGTGGCCGGACTTGTCCGAGGAACGAGCCAAGGCGAACCTTAGTACAGCCATTTGGAGGCTTCGGGGCGCGCTCTCAAAGCACGGGTTTCTGCAGTCGATTATCCAGGCCTCACCGGACTCGTGCGGGCTGGATCCTGAGCAATACTGGTTGGACGTCGAGCAGTTTGTGCGAGGATCCATCCGGTCGGACGGGCGGCACTTATCTTTGGAAGCGCTCGGACGGGCGGCGCATGCCTTGGATCTCTATCGGGGAGACCTGCTTGAGGATTGGGATGTGGAGTGGTGTCGACTAGAGAGGGAGCATCTCCGAGAGCGTTACGTGGAATGCGCTCGTGTGATTTCTGAGGGTTTAGCCGAACGAGGAAGGTTTGACCTTGCTCTTCGATACGCGCGGTTGGCGGTTGCACGCGAGCCCATGGACGAGAGGTCTCAAAGGAATCTAATTCGCCTACTGTTTCTGTCGGGAGATAGAGTGTCCGCATTGCATCACTTTAATGGATTTGCCCGCCTCGTGCGTTCTGAACTGGGTGCCGAGCCTGACGACGAGACTCTTCAACTCGTGAGGCATATTCGACGCGGCGTGGCTGGCTCGTGGGTAACCGCGTCCAACGGGGAGGCGCGCACATTGTCGATTCATCCAGAGCGCATCCCGCTTGTCGGCCGCGTTCAGGAGAAGAGTGAGCTGGACGGATGGATCGAGGCCGTGTTTGCAGGATCAGGCGGAGGAGTTCTGTTACTTGGCGAGTCTGGGATTGGCAAGACCCGACTTGTGGAATGGGCAATGGAGGAGTGGTGTGTACGCGGAGGTGAGTATGCCTGCGGGCGATGCGTGGAGTTCAACGAGCCTGTCCCCTACCAACCGGTCTTAGACGCGCTTGAGCGCCACGTGGCCAGGGACGACGTATCGCGAGTCGTACGGTACCTTGAGCCCGTGGAGCCGTTGACGCGCGCACACGGGGAATCTGACCTGCCGGGAGATGAGCCTCAGAACGAGCTTCCGTTGGGCAAGCTTAGCTATTTCAGACGACTCGCAGCGGCGATTGAGCAAGCCGCAAGGTCGCGGCCCTTTCTGCTTGTGATTGAAGACCTACAATGGGCCGACACTGGCACCCTGGACTTTGTCGCTTATATGCTCGAAAGGTCTCGCAGCAGTAGGTTGGGGATACTACTCTCCGCTTGGCCACCAAGCTCGCGCCGACATCACCGTGAGTGGGTCAGCCGGCTGAGTCGTCAGTGTACCATAGTCATCCGGTTGGAACCTCTGACCGAGGTCGAGACGGGTGACCTAGCAAGCCGTCTCCTTGAAGGCGTACCGGTCTCCCGAGAGGCGCACGCGTGGATATTGAGGGAGACCGAAGGGAATCCCCTCTTTGTGGTCGAGACACTACGGCTTCTGTGCCAGCGGGGGCAGATAGGGCAGCTTGCAGCCCCCAGTTTTGCTGGCGCGAACCTGCCGCTTTCCGTGCCCGACAGGGTGCGGTCAGCGGTCGGGCAGCGGTTGGGTTTGATCAGGCGCGACTCGCTGCGACTGGCTGAAGCTGCATCGGTTTTGGGAAGGGCCTTTGACGACGAGATGCTCAGATCGATCACCGGGATGAGCGAAAATAGGCTTTCCCGTGCAGTTGAGGACCTCGTGGCGGTAGGCATCCTTGTTCGCGAGAAATCGCACCTCCTCTTCTCGCACGAGAAAATCCGCGCCGTATGTTATGACAGAATCCCTCAGGCTCGGAAGAGGGCCTATCATGCCAAAGCCGCTGCGGCGCTTGCCGAGAGGCCGCAGCTTGCCTCCCACCTTCTCGCTTGGCATCAGGAGAGCGCTGGCCAGTGGCATTTGGCGACGAAGTCGTGGATTCAGGCGGCGAGCGAGGCCCGGGCTGTTTGTGCCTTTGATGAGACGTTGAAGAGCTACCGACGGGCGCTGGAGTGCCTGCGGCAAGATACGACGGTGAGTGTAGATGAACGCGGCACGGTTGAGATGAGGGTACTTACGCGGCTCGACGAAGCGCTCGGGGTCCTCGGGCACCTTAGTGACAGACGCGTCGTCTTGTCCAAGCTGGGCGAGCTGTGCCGGAGAGGTGCATCGCCGTCTGCTAGGATGGAGTACTTTGTGCGAAGCGCCCACTTCCAGGAACACATAGGCGATTTCTCGATGGCTGCGGCTCTTGCGCGTAAGGCGCGCAGGGTGGCGCAGTTGGAGTGCAATGAGGATGCCGAAGCGAGAGCCTTAGTCGTGCTCTCACGAGCATATCTTCGCGGAGGAAGACACCTTCGTGCTCTCTGCGCGGCGCGGCTGGCTCTTCAGAAGGCTCGTGGCGAACGGTCCGATGTCCTGGTGGAGGCGCTGTATCAGGCGGCGGCCGCCAACATTGCCCTAGCAGGATGCTGAAAAACGCTCCATATCTTGTGGCTTCACAAAGTGCACGCCTCTGCGTATAGTCTGGTCAAAGCGCAGCCGCCAACGATCTCTTCGAAGGAGCAGACGACGATGCGTGGAGATAACTTCGACCAGGACGGCATGTTCAGCTACATCTCCCCCGAGCAGCGCGTGCCGCAGGAC
>JBPKLU010000015.1:0-7225 GCA_051293815.1 Nitrospiraceae bacterium
GCGATTCCTGCGAGAGGTGACGGCGAACCCGGAGCTATGCCGCCGGATGGGCGCGGCTAGCCTCCGGGTCATCTCGACGTGGGATTTTGAGGCCGATGTTACAGGGCTGCTCCAGGCGCTTGAGTCAACCGCGGTGCCAAAGAATCGATGTAATCGGTCATGAGTTCATCCGTCAAGAGCGCCCGTATTAGGCTCGAGAGGGCGTGGCGGCGCGCCAGGGCGATAGGCCGCTTTGGGAGCGACGTACTCCTTACGGTTGCGACGAATGTCCTGCTGGCCATGGTTGGGCTTTTCACCGGGGTATTGGCAGCGCGACTCCTCGGCCCGACCGGTCGCGGCGAGCTGGCGGCGATTCAGATGTGGCCCAGCTTCATCGCCACCATGGCTATGCTGGGCTTGCCTGAGGCGCTCGTGTACTTTTGCGCCCGAGAGCCGGATCGGGCAGGGCGTTATCTCGGCTCGGCCGTAACTTTGGCATTGGTTTCCTCGTTGCCGTTTACGACGGCAGGCTACTTCTTGGTGCCGGTCCTCCTTGCGGCTCAGCCTGCGGAAGTCGTGGCTGTCTCCCGATGGTACTTCTTGTTGGTCCCTCTCTTTGCATTGGTCGGACTTCCCTATCACCCGTTGCGAGGTCGACAGGACTTCGTGCGCTGGAACGCCTTGCGCCTGCTTCCGAGCTTGGGCTGGGTCCTCGTGCTTGTCCTGGCGTGGACCCTGGGACTTGCCAAGCCTCGTTGGCTGGCGGGGGCTTACCTGGTCATGCTGGCCACGCTGTTCTTGCCCGTGATGAGCGTCGTCCGAGATCGCATTCCTGGGCCGTACCGCCCTGGAGTGAGGGAGTGGGTCTGTCTCGTGCAGTTTGGATTACCGTCGTTCGCGAGCGGCCTTCCCCAAATGCTGAACTACCGGTTGGACCAAATGGTGATAGCCGCCTTTCTGCCCGCGTCTGCACTGGGCCTGTACGTGGTCGCGACCTCCTGGGGGAACATAGCGGCGCCACTTCTCAGCGCCATCGGGTCGGTGGTCTTCCCGCGGGTGGCTGGAGAGCGAGAGGGGCTTAAACGGGCTCACGTCTTGGGACAGGCCATTCGTGTGACGGTGCTTGTTTCCCTGATGGTTGGCACTTGCCTTCTGCTCGTGACACCTTGCGGCCTTCCCTGGCTCTTTGGAGCGAAGTTTCGGGAGGCTGTCAGCGCAGCCTTAATTCTGGTGATGGCCGGTAGCGTCTGGGGCCTTAATCAAGTGATGGAAGAGGGGTTGCGAGGTCTCGGACGTCCCACCGCGGTCCTGTGGGCGGAATCAACGGGGCTAGGCGTCACGGCGTTCTTCCTTTGGCTCTTGCTTCCGCGACTGGGCCTCGTCGGTGCCGCGCTGGCGTCTCTTGTCGGGTATGTTGCCGTCTGCATCGTCTCGGTCGCGTGGACCATCAAAATGGCCAGCGTGAGCTTGAGAACACTGCTGATCCCTGCTCGCAGCGATGTGCACGCGGCCTATAGGTGGGCGTATCACGCTTTGCGGATAGATACACGGTGAGTAGGAGAAGCCGACCGCGAGGCTACAGTGACTGGTCCAGCTGAGAGATGGAAGGAGCTATTGGAAGAGGGTGGCTACGAGCACTCCTGCACAACAGATGCTCAGTACCACGCACTGAGGCGACTGACACGGACGTGGCGCCTCATTCTCAGGGTAACTGGGCTGAAACCCCCAGCGCGATGTTTCGAAGCGGGCTGTGGCGGCGGGATTCATCTAGTACGCCTTGCCTTGAACGCCTTCATCTGCACGGGTATCGATGTCTCTCCTGAGGTTCTTGTCCGGGCCAGGAGGTTGATCGAATCCGTAAGGGCGTTTGATTATGGGTTGCCCCCAGTGGAGCTACTCGAAGGCGACTTCATGACGTGGGATGTGTCCGGACACGTAAACTACTACGACCTGGTATTTAGCGCAGGTGTAATCGAGCATTACCTGGAGGAAGAGGAACGCCTGGACTTCCTTCGTAGAAAACTTCTTCTGGCCAAGCCGGGCGGCTTCATTGCCTCAATCGTTCCCGCGGGGACGCATCCTTACAGAGAAGAGCAGAAGCAGCAGCGGTGGGGAGGCTACAACATTCCAGAGGTTGACTACGATCCACTAATGTTGACGAGCGAAATGCGACACGTTGGCGTCCGGGAAGTGATGGTGCTGCCTCACAATGTGTTCGGGTATATCCTTGCTCGGCCGAGCTGGAGACCCGGTTGGTTCAATTGGTTGATCTATGGCGGCCTGCAGGTCGTGATGGCAGTCTTACCGCCATTGTTCAGGTACCGCCATGCGTACTCCTTCATCATGATTGGACGGAAACCGTGAGAGTCTGCGTCGGAAGTCCCGGCCGCTTTCACACCTTTAACCTCACACGGGAGGTGGAGCGACGCGGACACCTCCATGCTGTGTACACAGGGTATCCGCGGTGGAAGGTGGATGGTGTGCCGCGAGAAAAGGTCCGCTCATGGCCGTGGCTCATCTCGACGCGAGCGCTGGCCTCGAAGTGGGGCCTTCGGTGGTTCGAAAGGCCCTGGAATCGGCTGGCGACCGAAACCTTCGACAACTGGATGTCTCGTAGACTTGAGCCGTGCGATGTCTTTCATTGCCTTTCCAGTTTCGGGATTAGAACCCATCGAATGGCGAAAGAGCGCTATGGAGCCCTTACGATCTGCGACCGCGGATCCTCCCATATTCTCTATCAGGACGAAATCCTGGCCGAGGAGTATGCCAGGTGGGGGATTAGGTACAATCCAATCGACCGGCAGCTCGTGGAGCGGGAGTTACAGGAGTATGACTTCTGTGACCTGATCTTCGTCCCTTCGAGCTTTGCGTATCGGTCCTTCACCGAAAAAGGCGTGCCGGAGACAAAGCTCGTCAAGATCCCTTACGGCGTCGACCTGAACCTGTTTCGCCCCCTTGCCAAGGATGATGACATCTTTCGGGTGATCTATGTAGGTGCGATGAGCCTCCAGAAGGGACTTCCCTACCTCCTCGATGCGATTGCGGGTCTCATTCTTCCCAAGTTTGAGCTATGGCTTATCGGTGGGCTGCACCCAGAGGTAAGGCCTTTCCTCGCCAGATACGAAGGGCGTTACCGGTACTTCGGGATCGTTCCCCGTGCTGGCTTGCACAATTATTACAGTCAGGCGTCGGTCTTCGTGATTGCCTCTGTTCAGGAGGGGTTGGCGCTAGTTCAAGCGCAGGCGATGGCTTGCGGTCTTCCCGTTATCGCCACGCGAAACACCGGCGCCGAGGATTTGTTTACCGACGGCGTGGAAGGCTTCATCGTGCCTATCAGAGATCCGGAGACGATCCGGGAGAAGGTGGTTTACCTGTACGAGCACCCTGAGGTTCGAGAGGAAATGGGTCGGGCGGCGTTGAGGCGTGTCGCGTCGCTCGGCGGATGGAAGAGCTATGCCGATGAGGTTGTGGCTGCATATCGAGCTGCGCTGACGAGAATACGGGCTCAGGATGAGGCTACTGTTGGTTGACACGACGCAGTACGCGCCCTCGAGTCCGCTCTTTCTCGAGGCGCTACGAGAACTGACCGAGGAGCGGGGATATCAGTGGCGCTTTTTTGATGAAGCGCAATACGAACTACCTGGTTCCAACATAGGTGCGCGTCTGATGCGCCGTATCGTTCGGCCTGTGACCGAGGTTGCGTTGAACTTCGGTCTGCTAACCGAGGCACGGCGCTTCCGCCCCGACGTCCTCCTGGTGGTGAAAGGGCGCTATTACTGGCCGAGGATATTGGAGTGTATCAAGCGGGAGACGGGTGCTGTCCTCATAAACTATGCCACTGACGACCCGTGGAACCCCAGGGCCAGTTCTCGTCACCTTCTGAAGGCGATTCCGGTGTACGACATCTACGCGAGCCCTAGACGTGCGGTGCTCGGCGATGTGCAGGAGGCAGGATGCCCGAGGGTGGCATATGTACGGTTCGGATACAAGCCTAGCGTTCATTATCCAGAAGTGCCAGCGACACCGGGCGAAGAGGCGCGATTTTCGTGCGACGTCGGTTTCGTCGGCGGAGCCGATCCGGACCGCCTCTCGTTTTTCGAGGCTCTGCTACAGGGGCTTCGAAAAAGATTGCCTGGTGTATCCTTAGGTCTTTACGGCGGCTATTGGGATTCGCATCCCGTGTTGCGACGCTGTGCTCGCGGCTTCGCGGTCGGTCGGGATTATCGGTTGGCGATTTCGGGTGCGAAGGTCGTAGTGAATCTCGTTCGGCGAGCGAACCGGGACGGCCATGTCATGCGGACGTTCGAAGTGCCTGCGTGTGGGGGCTTCATGCTGGCTGAACGAACGGACGAACACGAGGAGATATTTCCGGCAGGCTGCGGTGTCGATTTCTTCGGATCGGTAGAGGAGCTCGTCGACAAAATTGCATTCTGTCTGCCGAAGGACGATGAGCGCCGCCGCATGGCCCAGCGAGCTCGAGAAGCGGTCATCTTCGGCGGGCACACCTATAAGAATCGTTTGGAAGAGATCCTCCATCTTGTATCGCCCTGATCCGGATCGGCAGGAACGGGCGGCGACGGAGAGGACCTAATGGTGACCGGTCACCAATCTCTCGGTATGCAGCTGGGCTCTCGGCGGCCGCCTTTTGGGCGCATCCATGTAACAACGTGGTACGAACTTGTAGCGGGCCGAGGGCGCGCGCCGAGGCGGCAGGCCTTGCTGTTCGTACTCTCGGTTTTGGTTGTCTTGTTGGCGCTGAACGGCTATGCGCCAGCTGCCCCCGCTCCGTTGGAAAGGGTCCTGGCCTCTCTCATCATCATTGCAGCGCTCGTGCCAACGTGGCGCTGGTTGCGAGGGCGCGAGTCGGGTGTGCCCTTCATGGTGTTCTGGGGGTGGATATACGCGGGCTATTTTGCGGCTCCGGTGTTCCTACTTGAGCGGTTCTCCAGGGCTTATTACATCAGCGACGTCATAGCGCACGAAAGTATCGAACGGGTGCTTATGCTGGCCCTTCTGGGAGTTGTGGCGGCTCTCGCTGGGTACTACGGCCCCGTCGCCCGGCGGGTGGCTTCGCTCGTGCCAAGACTTCAGATGCGCTGGGCGTGGCCGCCGAGGTATCTGGTTACGTTGGGCGTTGTTCTAGGGGCCACTGGGTTAGTGGCGTATTTTGTGTTGATCCTGGTTTCATTGCCGCTGTGGCTTGTGGGGATAATTGGATTCATAAGTGATCTGTCTCTCATGGCCATTGTGTATCTACTTTTGTTGCGTCTTGCGGATATTCAGAGCGGAGCCAGCGATGCCTTCCTGTGGCTTATCTTGGTTCCTTTACGGTTCATGCTCGGCGTGACTACAGGCGCGACCTATCAAGGGCTGGTGGTAGTCGCGGCTTTGCTGTTGACGTATGCGACGATTCGGAGGCGCCTTCCGACCACTTGGATCATCGCAGGGTTAGGACTTTTTCTGGTGGTGAGAGCGATCCAAGTGCCATTTCGTGAAGTCACCTGGCAGGAAGGGAGAGCTGCTACAAGCGTTCTGGAGCGACTTTCAACAATGACGGAGATTGCAGGCCGAGCGGTAACGGAGCCAGATTTCTTTAGTGCGGCTTGGCAAATAGGGCTCTCACGGATTAGTTATTTGATGACGTTCGCGGAGGTTGTAGGACTGGTACCTGACTATGTACCCTTCTGGATGGGCGAAACGTATAAGCCGATCGTGTGGAAGCTGGTGCCGCGCGTGATCTATTTGGACAAGCCGATGGAGAACGTGGGGCAAGCGTTCGGCCATCGTGTCGGGTTTCTATCGGCTGACGATTTTGTGACAGCGTACAATTTGCCTCAGGTCATTGAATTTTACGTAAATTTTGGCGTGGTTGGCTTGGGGTTGGGGATGTTTTCGTTGGGTGTCTTCTACCGTGTGTTGCAGGCGGTCTTCGTGCATCCACAGATGGGATTGGGTGCGATGATGGCGGTGTTGTATATCTCGCTCAAACTCTTGCTGATCGAAAGTAATCTGAGCTTGGTCGTGGGGGGAATAATCCAGGCTGGAGTGCTTCTCGTTGTCCTGCACGCGGGAGTCTCGATCTTTGCTGGCGCGAGTGCTCGCAGACGGCCGGCGTGAGGTGAGGGACCACGTGGTGGGCCGCGTGGTGATGACGTTGCCGGCCATTTCCATCGAAGCCTCGGGGCCGGTCTATAGCGTGCGGCGGCTGTGCGAGGCGGTACGGGAGGCTGGAGTGGAAGTATGCCTCGCGGCGCTGGATTGGTTGCCGATGAACGCAGTTCCCGAGTACGCGAGGCTGTTTCCACTGGGGATGGGACCTCGGCGCCTCGGGCGTTCACCGAGCCTAGTGCGATGGCTGCGGGAAGAAGCCAGTGGCGGGCGCATTCGGCTGCTGCACAACCACGGTCTGTGGATGATGCCGAATGTGTATCCCGGATGGGTCGCCCGGCGCTTCAGCATCCCTTACGTGGTGTCGCCACGCGGAACGCTGGGGGAATGGCCGTTCAATAGCGGCTCGCCGGTCAAGCGGGGCTTCTGGCCGCTCATCCAAAAGCCGGCGCTGTCGTCCGTAACGTGCTGGCATGCGACAAGCCAGATTGAATACGAAGAGATCCGTCGAATGGGCTTTCGGCAGCCGGTCGCCGTGATTCCCAACGGCATGGGCGTGCCGCCGCTTCTCCCGAAGGAATTCCACCACCCCCGCACGCTTCTCTGTCTGGGTCGCCTTCATCCGAAGAAAGGGGTGCACTGGCTGTTGCGCGCGTGGGCCGAAGTGGAAGCCCGCTTTCTCGAGTGGCGCTTGCGCATCGTGGGGCCGGACGAGCGGGGCCACCTCGCTGAGCTTGTCGCCCTGGCCCGTTCGCTGGGGGTTGACCGCGTGACGTTCGATGGCCCGCTGTACGGTGCGGACAAATGGCGAGCGTACGCCCAGGCGGAGCTTTTCGTCCTGCCTACGCGGCACGAGAACTTCGGCTTGGTCGTGGCCGAGGCGTTGGCCGCCGGCACGCCGGCCATCGTCACCCGCAACGCGCCGTGGAGCGGTCTGGAGATGCACGGCTGCGGTTGGTGGATCGAGCCGGGCGTGGATGCGCTGGTGGCTTGCCTGGAGCAAGCGCTGGCCTATCCCCCAGAGCGCCTGGCGGCGATGGGCCAGGCAGGGCGCCGGTGGGTCGAGGCCGAATTTTCCTGGCCGGCCATCGGCGCGCGCATGGCCGCCGTGTACCGTTGGCTGCTGCACGGATCTCCG
>JBPKLU010000016.1:0-7199 GCA_051293815.1 Nitrospiraceae bacterium
CTGCCTCGCAAGCGACGCACTCCCTACTTTCTGTACGTGGACGAGTTCGGCAGCCTGGCCCGCGATGATACCTTCTCGCAAATGCTCTCGGAAGCCAGGAAGTGCGGCCTGGGACTGGTCCTGGCGACTCAATACGCCCGGCAGTTACGCGACCCGGATGGCCGTTTCGATAACTTGTCTGCCCTCTTGGGCAATGTGGGAACTTTGATTGCCTTTCGCGTTGGAGTGGAAGACGCCAGCTTGTTGGCGCCGGCTTTTGCTCCTGCCGTGACCGCACTCGATCTGATCAGCCCGCCAAACTTCGAGGGCTACATGCGCCTGCATGCCGACGCGGGTACCATCGCTCCGTTCAGTTTTCGCAGCTTCCCGCCGCCGGGCGGCGGGGATCCGCAACGCCGGGCGAGACTCACGGCGGCAAGCCGTCAAAGGTGGGGGGTGCCGGTTGAGGAGTGTGACCGTCTTATAGAGTCACGGCGGAAACTTTTGGACAAGCGCTTGTGGCGGGAGTGAAAGATTTCATTTCGGCTGCGCGTTATTGGTGTTGGAGGCAGTCGATCAAATGCTCTCTCGACCTTGGCGGAGCGACCTGACCCGGTCGTTGAGCCCAAGAGGCGGCTTCCCGGTTTGGCTAGCAGGCCGCCTCGCGGACAGCGAACCAGTGGCAGAGCGGGCTTCAGGCAAAAAGGTGTTCTCAGCAACCGCATACGGTCAAGGCACTGTCCACCAAGGCGGCGCGCAAACGGCAGGCTGCGCTCTATCTTTGGTCACGGGAACGATCATGCTCAAGAACGCAACTTTGGTTCTTTCCGTTCTCGGCGGGGCGCGGCGTGACGCCGTGGCCCGCACCCCACACGGCGCGGCGCAGGCTGCGACGTTAGGCGCGCTCCTGCTCATCACGGCCACGATTGCCGCCTTCACGGGCGGCTATGCTGTCCATCGAGTCTTCCTGGGATCGCCGCTGGCGGTCTGGATTGCCGCCGCTGGCGGAACCCTGTGGGGCAGCTTCGTTTTCTGCGTCGACCGCGGCCTCATTTTGGGAATAGACAAGGCGGCCGGGCCCCGCCGCCTTGCGTTCCAGGTCCTAGTGCGGGTCCCGCTGGCAATCGTCGTCGCGCTCGTGATGAGCACGCCCTTCGTGTTGAAGGTTTGCGAAGGGCCCATCCGCCTGCAACTGCGGCAAGAACGGCAGGACGTGTGGCTGAAGGAGATTGCCTCGCTATCCCATGTTACCGGCCTCACGGAATTCCGCAAGACCATCTCGGATTTGAGGGCGACGCGCGATCTACAGCGGGAGCGCCTGTTGCGAGAGCCCGACTCCTATGAATACCGTCAGGCCCTCCAGGAACTTCGGGCGGCGGAAGGGAGGCTCCGCAGCCTGGATGTTGCGCTTCGACCAAAAATCAATGAAGCTCGCGCGGAGATCCAGCGTCTGTTCGCGGCGGGAAGGCCGCACCAGGGCCGGGCGGACATCCTGCGGCGCCAGATCGCCGATTGGCAAGCGCAACTTGACAGGGCACAGAGCAGCGTGGCCCAGGCAAGGAAGGGGGTCCAACGGGCGGCGCGCGAGTGGCAGTCAGCGATCAGGGCCCTCCTCGAAACGGCGGAAGCGGACATCTCGAAGCTCGAGCCTCTCCAGCTTCGTGCGGCGCACCGAGTGGCTGAGCGTGGAGCTCAAGCCGAAAAGGAGCTTTCCGAGCTCCTGCGCGCCAACCTCGTCAACGAGTACAAAGCGTTGCGCCGGATCACATCCAATCCCGGCCATCCCGACTCCGCGGCGATCAAGACAGTGGAACTCGGCCTTCACACTTTTTTCATCATCCTAGAGCTAACGCCGGTGCTCATGAAGGCGCTCAGCCGGCGGACCCCGCTCGATGTCGCGATGGAAGCCGTCGAGTTCCTCGACGCTGAACGCGTCAACCTGCGCGCTAACCGGGAAGCCCTCCGCCAGCAGAAGGCCGCCGAAGTGGCCGCCTGGGTGGAGGCCCAGGCGCTCGAGCGGTGGCGAGACCAGCAAGTACAGGCTTTGCATCAGCGTGCGCTGACCACGTCCGAGCTTGAGCGAGTGCTCGAAGAGGTCCGTGAAGTGGCGGCGTAGCGCAAAACATGAAGACCATGGAAAAGGGAGGTGCAAATGAGCGAGCAAGTCCGGGCCGATGTTTTGCGCATCGGCCGAATCGAAACCCCGAAGCAGTTCTCGCAGCTCGGCGTGCTGGTCGTGGACGGCAGTGGGTCCATGACCGAGCCGGCCGCGGGCAATATCACGAAGGCCCAAGCAACCAACAACGCCATCCGCGAGATGTTCACCCGTTTCAAAGTGTCGCGCGTGGCGAAGAATTTTACCTTTGCCATCGTGACCTTCGACGACCACGCGGAAATTCGATTGAAACCGACTCAGGTGGGCCCGGACCTGGACGATAACGCCGACTATGACCCTACCAAAGGTCACGGGGGCGGTACCCGCATCTACGCGGCACTCGAGGAAGCCGAGAAGATCGTCAATGACTTTCTCGCCTCGGCGCCGGCGGAAGGGGTACCGCATAGCGCTGTGATCCTGGTGATGTCGGACGGTCTCTGCGCGGACCCCGCCCGCACCAAGCAGGTCGCCGAACAGATCAAAAACGGCCCCTACGGCTCGAAGATTACGATTTGCTGTACGCTTTTTGCGACGGTCGGCAACCCGGATCCGGCCGGCGAGCAGCTCCTCAGAGAGCTTGCCAGTGACCCGGTGATGGGCTACAAGACGGTCTATGACGGGGAGACCCTGCGGGGCTTCTTCATCAGAAGCATGAGCTCCGCCTCAGGCGTTCAAATCGGGTGATGTGCGCGGGGGGCGGGCTCCTGGCAAACCCTGGAGCCCGACCTCGCGTAGCGTGTTGAACACGCGCGCTGAAGGAGGTTCGAGTGACACTTCTGGCAGCGGCTACGCTTAGCAACAAACCCGTCAATCAGGACGCGTGCGCGGTGCTGCGCAACCAACGGGCTGGCTTCGCTGCCGCCATCGTTGCTGACGGCGTCGGAAGTCATTATGGGGCGGAGATCGCGTCTGCGGAGGCGGTAGCTGCCTTACGAGAGCAACTCGAGCAGATTTCGGATCCAACTTCGATTGATTTTGGCGAGCTCTTCCGCCAAACCGCCCAGACGCTGTCACGCCGAGTAAGGAATTCTGGGGCGGACCTCTCCTCGGACTTCAGCCGGGATCAGGCGTTCGGTACAACCGTGATTTGCGCGATCGAGACCGACACCTATATCCTCGCCGCTTACCTAGGCAACGGCGGCATTTTTCACATTAGAGGCAATTTGGACACTTTCCCTGCTTCGCAACTTGTGCCGTGGTCGGTGCTGAACCTGCTTAACCCTCATTCCGTCTCGCAGCACGGGCGGAACGTCCTTTACAAGATCTTGTCTCCGTATAAAGAGCGGACCGATTGTGAACCCGACCAGGTCAGTATCACAAAGGATCTGCGCTGCTTCGGTGAGATCGTGGTCATTTGCAGCGACGGCATATACTCGGCTGACCAGGTCCCGGTAGGCAAGGATGAGCAGGGTGGCGTCTGGATTAGCGCCGAGCCCAAGCTTGTCCTGCTTCTCGACCACCTGAAACGATTCTTCACCAACAAGCAATACGACGACGCCGCGTTACAGCAGACGCTTGGCGCATACCTGACCGACCTGTCTAAGCGTGGTCTTGTAGACGACGATTGCACAGTTGCAGTTCTGGTCACGGAGCAGGCTTTACTCTTCCACACCGCACGGAGAAGGCGGAAATCCGACACGGCGGAGGCGGCATGAGGAAAATCCATGTTCGTGCGGCGCAAACGACCGGTTTGGATCCGGTGTTCGCGCACGTTCAATCCATTGAGGTTGAAGATCAAGCGCTCGGCGAGGGGGGCTTTGGTGAAGTCTACCGGGTGTTGAGCATCAACGGGCGCAAGGCGCCGCCTCAGGTGGTGAAGCTGTTGTTCGAGAACGGCCAAGGCCTGGCGCGACGCGGTCTCGAAACCGTCCAGGAACTCCAGCGCCGTTTGGAGGCCAAGAACATGGAGTCAATTAGAGTCACTGGGAAGCCGCTTCTGGAACGCTTCCCCGCATTGTACGGTGTACCGCAGCTCAGCTTCGAGGGAACATTGAATCACCGGACGATCCTTGGCTATTCGGCCAACGACCTCAGCGCGGCGGGCATGGAGGACTTCGGGCGGATTTTGGAGGATGACGCCAAGATCAGCCGATACCAGGCCTTGCCTCTTTCCATGAAGATTCAAATAGCAGCCCAATTGGCCAGCGCATTTGAGTTTCTCAGCACACACCTGCTTTTCATCCACGCAGACATCAAGGCCGAGGCGTTGTTCCTGGACACTCAGCGCGGACGGTGCGCCATCATCGACTACGATAGCGGTGCGCTGGCCCGGGATCCCAACGACCGTCCGACCACGTTCGGAACCATGCAGGACTGGCTCGCCCCTGAGATCGGCCGGCAGTTGTCGGCCTCCGCCAAACGCACGCGAGCGGTGAAAGTCAATCTGCTATCGGATATCTGGTCCGTGAATGTCGCCATCCACTACCTCCTGTTCGGCTTCCATCCCTATTTCTTTTTGACCGAAATGAGCGAGCGCGCCATGCGGGCGTATTTCCGCGCGCACCGCTGGCCTGACGTGAAGGAGAACTTCCCGTACTTCCGGCGGGATCTGCGCCAAGCCTACAGCCGTTACGTGCACTTCCTACGGACGAAACTGCCCAGGGAGGTGCTTGACCGCTTCCAGGCCACCTTCAATGAGGGCTATGGCGAGCCTGGCCGGCGTACAACCTACGGCCAGTGGAAGGCGGTGCTTAATGCTGTCAATCGGCCCGCTATCAGGCGATTCGAGGCGGACCGAACAATGGTGGAGGATTCCCGTCCTGTGCGGCTGAGCTGGGAGGTGACCGGTGCAGCTCGCCTAGAGTTGGCGCCCGTGGGGGACGTCACTGGCCGAACATGCCTGGACGTGACCATCCGGCGAGACACAGAGTTCACCCTGATCTTGTTTGCCCAGGATGGTTCGCGACTCGAGCGATCCCTTAGCGTCAAAGTCTCGACCGAGCCGCCTTGCATCCACTACTTCCTAGCCGATCGGAATGTTCTCAAGGACTCGCGACCAGTGCGGCTCTCCTGGAAGGTGACAGATGCGGCCAAGGTGGAATTGGAAGGAGTTGGCGATGTAACTGGGATGTCGTCGGTCGAAATCGCGGCCCCTCGGGTGGATACGACGCTGACGCTGATCGCGGCGAGTTTGTTCGGGGTGACCGCCCGGGCCCAGTTGCGTTTGAATGTTTGGAAGGAACCGCCCCGGATCGAGCTGTTCGAAGCGGATCGTACATTTCTAGACGATGCCCGCCCCCTGGAGTTGCGCTGGCGCGTCTCCGGTAACCCCCAGCAGGTGATCATCAGCGGCGTGGGACAGGTACCTGCGCAGGGTTCTGTCCAGCTTCGACCGACGCGGGACCAGACCTATATGCTTCAGGCAGTCTCATATTTCGGCTGTAGTGCGCAGCGCGAGATTACAGTCCGGGTTTCGAAGGATCCGCCCCGGATAGGCTTTTTCCGCGCCGAGCCAGCGTTGGTCTGGCAGGGTCAGCCCGTTGTGATTTCCTGGAAGGTTGAGAACGCGGCGCGCGTGGAAATCGAACCGGGAATCGGTCGTGTTCCCAGCGAGGGAAGAGTTCAGGTACGGCCCAGTATGGACACACGCTTCGTGCTCACAGCTGAATCCTATTTCGGTGTGCAAACCAAAGCCGAAGCGGTCGTCCTCGTTGTCCGTCCGACTAAGGTTGACTTCCGAGTTACGCCCCTAGTGAAGCCGACCGCGCTCGAAGCCGTCGGAAGGCTGTTGAAACCCTAGACGCCATGCTCACGACTCTCCGTCTGCTCAAACCGCCGCACTGGGCCGCCTTAGACATGGACCGGCTCAGCCGCTGGGTGCGCATGCTGACAAACAAGCAACGCGCGCGCCAAGGGCTGGTTCCGCTTCAGCCCCTCCCGCAGCTTGACGATGTCGCCCGTTTTCATACCGCGAACATGTCTAAGCACGGTTTTTTTGACCATGTGGATCCCCACGGGCGTTCTCCTCAGGATAGGCTGGCAGCTCTGCATCCCGAGGTGATCGCCCGCGTCGGCGAGAACATCGCCATGGTCCCAGCCGAACCCGAAGAACAACTCGCAAGCTCGCTAGTCGCGTCCTGGATGGACTCGCCCGGTCACCGGCAGAACATCCTTGAGCCGAGTTGGACCCATTTAGGGGTGGGGGTCCAGCAGTCAGGCCGGTACGTGTTCGCGACGCAACTTTTCGCTGAAGCAGTGGCAGAGATGTTGGGAGAAAAACCTCCGTTGAGGAGCGTCCTCGGGCGCACCTGCTCCTTTCGTTTCCTTTTCCTCGGGCGCTTTCCCCGCGAGGACCTGCTCGTGGTTTTGCGTGTCCCGGACGCCCGATGCCGCTTTGCGCTTGGGAATGGCTTGTTTGCAGTGGGCTGGCGCCCATTGGAGATTTCCTGGACCGGAGACGTCTTCGCGGTTTGCTTCCGACCCGAGCAAAAGCCGGGAGTCTACGAACTGCACTTGGCATCAAGCCGGGCGCCATGGTGCGCTCCCTGCGTCGTACGGGTGGCGGTAAGATAGCGGTTATAGGCCGAGCTAGATTCATGGGAACGGTTCCCAGAGAGTTACCGAATCACAATGAATAGGGTCTTGGTTTCCAAAGATAAGGGAGTCACAAACGATGCCGTTGGTTAAATGCGCGTTCTGCAAACAGGAGCGGTCTCCGGCCAAGGCGTATTACTGCAGCCACTGCGAGCTCTGGATTTGCCCCGATTGCGCGGAAAAATCTGGCTTTTGGGGTACAGGACCATATTGCTGCCCACGGTGTCACAGGAGAGTGGGCGACTAGCGAAGTGCCCGGGACATAGGATATGATTACCCGATGCGGTTACGGACGGTGCCGTGTTTCCAGCGTGCGGCCTTCGCCTTCCTGGTGTTCTGTAACTGAAATAGCTTGACAAAGACAGCGGGGTGGTTCATACTATCGCTACCTATGTGGCAGCCAGCCGAACCGATCACACTCACCCCCGCTCAGCGGCAGCGATTGCTGGCCATCGCCCGCAACCCGCAGACGACTCAGAAGCTCGCCCTGCGCGTGCACATCATCCTGGGAGCGGCCGAGGGCCTGTCCAAC
>JBPKLU010000017.1:0-7148 GCA_051293815.1 Nitrospiraceae bacterium
GCCACGTGGCCCAACTTCACCAGCCCCGCCCGCTGCGCCAGGCGCAGCACCTGCTGGAACAGACCGCCCAACGCCGTCAGGTGCCGCCGGCGGAACTCGCTGATCGTCCGAAAGTCCGGGGCATTGCCCGCGGCCAGGACCCGAAAGGCCACGTACTCGTGCAGCCGGCGGGCCACGCGCCGCGAGCTGTAGACGCCCGTGCAGTAGGCGTACAGCAGGACCTTGACCATCATGGCCGGGTGGTAGGGCGGGCCGCCTCGCAACTCATCCTCGTAGGTAGTCTCGATGGCGCTCAGATCAAAGCTCTCCACCAGGTCGCTGATGAAATAAGCCAGGTGCCCCTCGGGCAGCCACTCCTGGAGCGAGGGCGGGAGGATCAGGAGCTGATGCGGACTGTAGGGACGGTACTCTTTGGTCGGCATGGACAACGATTCGACTTTAGCGCACTAAAGTCCTGTCCAAGACCGATTTCTCGGACAGGCTCCTAGGTAATCGACGGCCACGAGGGCGGTGGCGTACACCACGCGCCGCGTAAGCGTGTGCGCGCGACGCTCCCAGAGGTCGGGCGTCGTCAGGGAACCGAGAGACGGCAGCCCTCCCACGCTCTGTCGCTCCCGGAGCAAGTTGGCGGCCACGGCGATCGTCTGCGGATAGGCGGTCAGGCCCTTGTGGTGAAGGAAGTGCTTGGCGAACACCTCCGCGGTCCCTTCCCGGATCCAGGCGTAGGGGGAGGGGGTTCACACCGGGCCCGGAGCGGACGGTCAAGTTAATCTCGTAAGCTGGCGGGCGCGGAGCACGGCGTCAGCACCGCGCCAACTGCAAGGGCAGGCACCAGACGGAAGAAAGTGCAGTTGGTCACTGTGAGCCCTCCCTTGACAGCGCGGACCGCCTCCTGTCCGCGCGGACCACCGTCCCAAATCCGAATCAGGCCAGTCAATCCAAGAAGAAGACTTATCAGTCGAGCATAAAATGCATTGAAACCTAGCGTTCTAGCCAGGCGTTCCACCACACGTGCGTAGGAATGCCGACGTACCCTTTGAGCTCTTTGCGGTGCAGGTGCATGACAAAGTAGTCACCGAACTTGATTGATCCGACGTCATGATACCACAACTTCTGCATCCGGCTCCAGAGCTCCCGGCGCACCTTGGGGTCGGAGTGCCGTCGCAATAGGGTCATCATAGCGTTCATGTCCCGGTTGTCGTACCAGCCTGGCCAAGTCGGTTGGAGCGCAATCAGGAACACAGGGTCCGGCACAAACCCAAAACCCGTGCTGAAGACATCCCATAGCTCAGAACGCGCGCGGCGGGCGACCAGCGTAGCCCAGTCCACCACCTGGAGGTCGACGGTAAACCCCGCCCGCTCGAGCATCGGCTTCGCGACCTGGGCCGCGATCCCGAATTCAGGGTAGTCCATCGACGTAATCCAACGGACTGGCTCGCCCCTATAGCCGGCCTCTTGCAACAACTGACGCGCCTTGGTCGGATTCTTCTGGTTGAAGTATTCCTTGCCCGCATCGGTCCACATGTAGTGCTCCCTGGGAATCAGCCCGGGATCCACGCGCCAGAACCGTGGGTTGCCATACGCGGCGCGCATGACCGCCTCGCAGTCGATCGCCGCCTGGACCGCTTGGCGGATCCTAAGGTTGGTCATAATCCCAGCGCGATGATTCAACACGGCGGGCAGCCAAGCCGGCACTTCCCAGATGTACGGGACCACATCTACATCGGCCTTGAGCCGATCGTAGAGGTCACTTGGGATCGTGATGCCGTATTGGTACTCGTTGCGCTTCACGCCTGCAACCCGGACCGCTGGGTCGGGGATCGGCACGAAGTAGAGCGAGTCGAAGTAGGCGTTCTTCTTGCCGGTTGCGCCGTCCGGTTCCTCCGTGCGGGACGCGTACCCGTCGAAGCGATCGAGTCGGATGTGCCGGTCGGGCAGGTGTTCCACAAAACGATAGGGTCCGGTTCCGATGAAGCGCTTGATCTGCCCGGCGCCGGCCTCGTCGATAACGTCCTTAGGATAGATGGCTGCGCCCTGTGCCGGCATCGCCAAATCAACCAGGAGCAGACCGTAAGGCTCGCGCAGCCGCAGCACAATCTTGGAGGCGTCTGGTGTGGTCACGGAGACCACGTTGGCGAACAAGGCCCGGCCGCGGCCCGAGATCCGTCCCCACCGTTCAAGCGACGCCTTCACGTCTTCACTCGTTAACTCTCTGCCGCTATGGAAGCGGACACCTTTCCGCAAGTTGAACGTGTAGGTTAGCCGGTCGCGGCTCATACTCCACTTCTCTACAAGCATGGGCCTCGGCTCATACTTGTGGTTCAGAGCGAATAGCATCTCGGTCACGCTCGACATGATGTCGATCGTGATTTGCGCCGTCGTCCAGTGCTGATCCAGCGTAGGTGGCTCGCCCACGGTGGCAATCCGAAAGATGCCTCCGCGCCGTGGTTGTTGCTGCGCCGCAGTAGCGGCTGGAGGGATCAATGCTAGCACCGCCACAGTGATGATCGCCGCGAGAGAACCGGTAGAGAACTTCATGGGCACCGACCTCCCCTGGTGTTCGTCTTGCGTGTGTGAACGAACAAGCAAACGTATGACCGTCTGAGTCAACTGCGACAGTCATGTCACCCAGACAAGCTGGAACTGGTCTCCTGGCTCCAGCAACTCGACCAGCGGCCGGTCGGCGGGCTCGATGACACCGACCAGATTGACGCGGGGATCCGCTGGGAGATCCTGTCTCGTGACGTGCAACGTACCTGCAAACCTCGGGTACCGCTCGTTGTCGATCGTGATGCTGTACGCAGGCCGAGGGACAACATTCCTCGGCGCGACCCGGTCTGCAGCAGTTACCAGCGTGGGATTTCCGGTTCTCACCAGCGCATCGCTAAGCCCCCAGCAGGTGTGGATCGCTTCCATCACCTGTCGTTCTGCCTCGGAGGGCAGGCCAGTGCGTCGCGCCCGGATCTGCACAACATTGCGGCCAGCAGCTGCTTGCAGATCCGCCAGTTCAGTAACATCTAGCGACGGATCGGCAAGCATTACAGCATCGACCGCATGCGAAGCGTAGAGCATCTTGGCCGCGTCGCCGCATGGCGCACACCTAAAGTCTTCGATCGTTGGCAACCCCTCGTACAACGGGCCACGCCGGACGCGACGTGAAGCGACAAAGGCGCCGATGCGCAGGCCATACGGCTTTAGGTCGCGGGCGGTGGCGATCAGGCGCTTGAGCGAGATTCCTGTCTCCGGCCGAGGAAAGTAGTTGTGGATCGCCCAGGCTCCGGCCAATGGACAGGACCTAGCCGCCAGCGTGTCAAGAATGGCCTGCCGGACGTCGCTCGCGTTCAGCACCAAAGCCAGGTGCCCCCCGAGGGCGATCCCAGCCAACTCGTCGGCGTCAAACCCATAGTCCGGCCGCACCCCATCGAGCCCCAAACTGGCCAGCCGCCGCAGATTGTGCGGCGTGCTGCCAAAGTGCGCAAGCGTCCGCATTGAGATGTCCCCAAAGAAGAAGGCGCCAGCCGCGCGGGTTTCCGCCGCCACCGCCACGCACTCGCCCCGCGCGCGCTCCAGGTCCATTTCTGGGAGATGCAGCGAGGTCATTACCAGACGGCACCCGCGGCGCAGCGCCTCCCGCAGGAACTCGAGCTGGTCGGCGATGGGAAGCTCAGTCCCGACGAAGACACAAATCCCAAACTCGCGTAGGCGACAGGATGTCACACTCACCAGCGCCCCAGCAGTACAACGCGACTACAGCCATCGGATACGTGTCGACAAGCGAGCCATCAACTCGCGGTTTGCCTCATCGCCGCCCGGCACGTTCGAACTCACCCAGACCGGCGGAGTAATCTCGTGCGCGAGCAGCAACGCTGCAGTTTCCGCCACCAGCGACTCGAGGATGAACACATTCAGAATGGTCGAAACGGGTGACACCTTCGGCGTCAGCCCTTCGAAGTCCAGCACCGCGTCGCCCTCTGGCATCTTGTTGTCGATAACGTAGTCTGCGATCTCAAAGAGGTTGCTGCGGCTAGGATGCCGGGCCGGATGGTCAGCGGGCACGCTCAGGCTGAATGCCGGCGAGGTGATCGCAATGGTCGGCACCGCACGCTCGCGCGCCCACAGTGCGCTGTCGATGGAGCAGGCATTGATCCCGTAGGCGTTGACGATCACCAGGGCATCATGCGCCGTGATCGGGTATGTGTTGAGTACGGTCCGGGCATATCCTGGAGTACGCTCCAATGCGCCCGCACGCACCGGGCCGAACAGGAGTGAGATGCCGGGATCGAGGATCGGGTAGACGAGCGCAAGGCCGCCGGCACGCCGGGCCATCTCCTCCCCTGCCATAGAGGAATGACCGCCGGTGCCGAACACAAAGACCAAGCGGTCACGGGCCATCACGTCAGCTAGGACGCAAGCTGCGCGGCGGATCGCATCGGCCTCCTCTCGCTGAACGCGATCGAGGAGCTTCACGACGGCAGCATAGTACCGCTCGGTCGGAGTCATATCAACCGCCTGGCTAGCCCAGGCCCTATCGCTTTGTGGTCATTTGCAAGAGCTTGCCCGAGGAGGAAAACCCTCAGACGACCTTGTTCACCATCAGCCGTCACAGCTACCATACTTTCGTTACCAACTTCCGCTTTCGGCCCCTTACATGTATCGCTTCTACAACGACCGCGCCGCCGTCGGGCTGACCATCTAAGGAACTCAAGGCCGACTATCCGTTGGCCAAGATCCCCCACCGGGCAGTTCGCCGCCAACGAAGCCTACTTTCACCTCCTGCTCTTTGCTTACAACTTGGTGAACTGGTTCAAGCGCCTCTGTTTGCCCGCCGGGTATCGCCCTGCAACGTTAGGTACGCTGCGTCGCCGGATTCTCATGATCCCGGGAGAGATCGTCTAGGCTGGTCATAGGCCGACATTACGCTTGCCCTCTGCGCCCTCAAAGCAACAAGCCATCATGCACACACTGAATCACACTACCGACTCAGGCTCAAGCCTTGACGGTTTTCGCGCCGGATTCAGGTTCAATCATAGCACGCGTAGCTTTCACGGTAGCCCTTGAGCGAGACGGTATCCGCTCTGCTGCACGCACGATCAAGTGTATAGCAGGTGGGACGAAGTCCGAGACGACCACTCCGGCGCTTCTGTCCAATGGGAGACCTGGTCTCGAAGGTCAACAGGCGGGCGCTGTAGCACCGGTGCCACGTCTGACCGCCCGACCAGCCGTTTGAAGTGATCGCGGCCGGTCGGGTTCGTGGCGGTGGGGTAGCTCGCCCACGCGCAGCGCTTCGGATGCAGGCGCCAGATCAGAGCAATGAGGTGGAACCCAAGGGCGACGGGGCGAAAGGCTGAATCGTTGGTGACGCGAAGCATGACGCCAGAGCACCGGCGCCCCGCATACCGTCCAGAGGACGGAGTATACTCGACCGGCCTCGCAATCACGCCGGCAAGGCGGAGATCGTTCAATGCTTCCGCGAGCGCGGAACCGCACATCCACGGCGCGCCGGCCATCTGGAACGGCGTGGTGGTGCCTCGGCCCTCGTTGACGTTGAGCCCCTCTAGCAGGCCGGTGCCCGGATAGAGTGCAGCGGTTTCGTACGAGGGCATTGCGGGCGAAGGAGGCACGAACGGCAGGCCCAGGCCCCACCATCGTGTCGATCGGTGCCAGCCCCTCATCTCGATCACGCGCAGATCGGCACCAATGCTTCGCTCGTAATTCCACAGCCGCGCCAGTTCTCCAATCGTGAGACTATGGCGAATGGGGACAGCCCATCGCCCCACCAAGCCGGCGGTTATCGACTCGTCGAAGATAGGCCCTTCTGTCGCGTCGAGATCGCCGCCCAATGGGTTCGGACGATCCAGGACCCACACCGGGACCCCTATCTCTGCGCAGGCCTCGAGGACATGCGAGAACGTCCAGATGTACGTGTAGAACCTAGTGCCGACGTCCTGCAAGTCCACTAGGAGGAGCTCGATGTCCGCCAGCACTGCGCGAGAGGGCCTGATGTCAGATCCGTAGAGACTACGTACCGGAAGCCCGGTCAACTGGTCGGTACCATCGACTACCGCGGCCCCGTCCGGTGTGTCCGCGCCAATTCCATGCTCGGGCGAGAACAATGTAACCAGACGCACGCCTGAGTGTAGTACGGCTAGGCGCGACGGCGTCAGGGGTTTCGGCACCGACGCCGTGACCGCGGCGTCATGGGTCAGCAGGGCGACACGCCGGCTTCGGAGTCGGGGGGCACATTCGACGATGAACCGGTCGATACCAAACCAGATGCCCGTCGTTGATGCATGCACGATCAAAAACCTCAGAACCGCTTGTCCGAAGCCACCCTGGCCAACAGCAACTTAGCCTCGCTCGGCACTCCGAGGCATTCGCGGTATGGTTGACCGGCGCAGCGGTCGCGATCGGCAGCGACGTGAACCGAACCAAGCGTTCCGGTTGATGTTACTGACCACCGTCCCGATGCATCGAATTCTTGTCCTCACGGCTGACGTCCGCCTCCTAATTTTTTCTCTGTTTGAACAGTAGTTCCTTCCGTGAAAGCGCTTGTCAACTACGGCCTCGCGTGAAGACCCGTGGTCATCCTTCCATCCGTGCCCGGCATGATTGCCGGCACATAAAACGAGTAGGACCCGCGGCTCCCCTAGCCTTTCGCAGGGGCCTTACGCCCAAGAGGCAGAGAAGGCTGCCCTGCCCATCACGAAGTGAGACAAAACGCCCTCTCAATTATGTGAGGGTCCTGTCTCCCATGGCCGGATTGCCTCCAGTACACTCTGCGTGCTTCGGTGGCCTGCGCCAGCTTACGCCGGCGCTCTCCCCAACGAGCCTGGGGATCGCCGCGGTAGTACTCAATGGGCGGCATGTAGCCTAAAGCCGAGTGAGGCCGCCGATAGTTGTAGTAGTGGCTCCAGCGGGTTAAGGCGTCCACAGCCTGGTAGTACTCGCTCAGGTCGTACCCGCCGACCCCTTCTTCCCGATGCGTGCGGTGCAGTCGTTCCAGCCGCCCGTTGGACTCGGGGTGAGCGACCCGGGTCTTGACGTCCACCAGCCCGGCACCGATCACGAAACGCCGCCACTCCGCGCTTAGGAACTGCGCGCCGTGGTCGTGGATCAAGAGCGGGCACCCAGGCCGGCGTCCCTCCAAC
>JBPKLU010000018.1:0-6624 GCA_051293815.1 Nitrospiraceae bacterium
GTCGCCTGCGCTCCCTGCTCATCACCAGCGCCGCCCCCGGCGAGGGCAAGTCCACGATTGCCATTCATCTGGCCCTGGCCCATGCCGGCCAGCGGCGCCGCACCCTTCTAATTGACGGCGATCTGCGCCGGCCGAGCGTTCACCGGCGCTTCGACGTGCCGGCCGCGCCTGGCTTGTCGAGCGTCCTGCTTGGGGAGGTTGGCTGGCGCCAGGCCGTGGCGCCCTCGGCGGTGGCCCCGGACCTGGATATTCTGCCGGCCGGTCCGCCATCGCGCCGGGCTTCGGATCTGATGGGGGAGGTCCTGGCGGCGTTGCTGGAGGAAGCGGCGGGCGTCTACGACCTGGTCCTGCTCGATGCGCCGCCGCTGCTCGGTTTTGCCGAGCCTTTGGAAATGGCCCGCGCCGTGGACGGCGTCCTGGTGGTGGCCCGCGCCGGCGAAACCAGCCGCAAGGCCGTGGGCGGCGTTCTCACCGCCCTCCGCCGCCTGCGGGCCGAAGTCGTGGGCCTGGTCCTGAATGAAGTGCGTAAAGAATTGAGCGACAGTTATTACCATTACGGGTACTACAAAAAGTACTATAAGTCTCTCCAAGCTGGATGAGTGCACCGTGGCGAAAGTCCTGATATCAGCCTTTAGCTGCGCCCCCAAAAGCGGCTCGGAACCGGGCATTGCCTGGAATCTGGCGTCCACCCTGGCCCGGCACCACCGGATCTGGCTTATCTTGGACGAGCACAACCGACCGCACATCCAGAAATACGCCGAGGCACACCACCGGGAAAATCTCACTCTTGTTTTTCTTGGCCTCCCGGGCATTCTAAGCAGATTGTACACGGACACCTGGCGAGTATATTGTTACTACGGCCTGTGGCAGCTGTACGCCTATCTAACTGTCCGAAATTTACACAGGACTGTTCGATTCGATATTGTCCACCACATTAGTTTTGCGAATTCGTGGGTACCGGTCTGGTTGGGCTGGCTAGGTGTTCCGTTTGTATGGAATGCCGGAGTACGAGAAGTCACCCCTTATCGTCTAATGCGCTTTTTTTCTTGGCGCTCTCGTCTAGTTGAGAGTCTTCGGAATGTGGTAACCCGTGTGGGTTGGATTGTCACACGCTATACGACAGAACAACGCGCAGATGTCATCCTGAGTCTGGGCAGGGGCTTCAAGGACCATCGCCTGTCTGCTATCGGATGCGGGACAATAAGCGCGGAGGATCTGAGAATACTGGTCAGTCTCCCGCTACGTGCGTGCGGGACGATCCGTATCGCCACCATAGGACGTCTTGTGGGATGGAAGGGCCAGGTCTTTGGGTTGCGTGCGTTCGCCAAATTGATACGGGAATATTCCGCATGCGAATACTGGATCATTGGTGACGGCCCCGACCGACGGTTTCTGCAAGCCTTGGCCCGAAAGCTAGGCTGCAGTGACCAGGTCCGGTTTCTTGGCTGGCTTCCAAGAGAACGGACGCTTGACGTACTGTCTGAGATTGATATTGTGGTTCATCCGAGCCTGCGGGATTCTTTCGGAACGGCGGTCGTGGAGGCCATGGCCGCGGGGCGTCCGGTGATTTGTTTGGATACGGGCGCTCCGGCCTCGATTGTCCGACAGGGCGGTGGCATTGTGGTTCCCGTGTCCCGCAATGGCGACTTGTGCGAGTTACTGCACTGTTCGTTGCGTCGATTAGTGCGTGATGTGGAACTTCGGCACCGGCTTGGCCGTGAGGCGCGCGAAATAGCGATTCAGTACGCGGCGGATCGGCAATCGGCTTTGGTGTCAGCGACGTACGACCGGCTCACGTCGAACGCGGCCAAACTCCCACCGGAGCTTAGCCGGCGGGGAGCTGAGGACGCTAATGGGGCGATGTCGACCGCGGGCTAGGATGAATGCTGCAGGTGTGTTCCGAGAACAGCTTGGGGGGAAAGGATATGCTTTCTGCGCGGTCGCGGTCGGACTGTCGGCGATTGTGGCTTTCGGGGCGGTGTGGGCGCCCTCGCTTCTCGCAGCTATCGTTCTGCTTGTGATGAGCTTCGCAATCGGCATGTTGCCCACGGAGCTGTCCGGACGCCTCTGTCTCGCCCTTGTCGGTGTCCTGCTGGCTGGGTATGCCTTTTTGGGTCGAAGCTTTGCCTATATTGGGGTTCCGCCATTGTACGTCGGCGAGATCACGCTTTTCGTTGCGACGCTTATTGGCCTTGTAAACGGAGGCATCGGTCGAGTTCGGTTGTCCCGCGTAGTGTGGCTGTTGGCGGCGTTTGCCGCATGGTGTACTGCTCGCACAGCACCGTTCCTCTCACTGTATGGATTCGATGCACTGCGGGACGCAGTGGTCTGGGGATACAGCCTATTTGCATTAGTCGTCGCCGCGTCCATCGCCACCGGCAATGCCCTGAAATCCATCATTCGCTGGTATTCACTGTTCATTCCCCTTTTTTTGTCGTGGATTTTCTCTTCTGCTCTATTGCGTTATTTGCTTCCTGACCTGCAACTCCCCACTGGCCCTGCAGGAATTTCTCCTTTGGCTTTAAAGCCAGGAGACGTCGCTGTGCATCTTGCCGGAATATCTGCGTTCGTGGTTTTGGGCCTAGGCAGTTCAATGAGTTATCCGAATGTCGCTTGGGTTAGAACATCGCTTTTTTGGCTTCTAATTACTTGCGCTGTCCTTTTCTATGGTTCTCAAAACCGCGGGGGGCTTCTTGCCTTTCTCGCAGCTGCGGTGGTCCTGGTGCCATTCAGTCGTGGACGTGGCTGGGCCAAGCCGGCTGCCTGTATGGGTGCGCTGTCCTTCGTGTTGTTAGCTACCGGACAGGAAATCGACGTCGGACTGCCGCGTAAAATATCCCTTCAACAAATTGCCGAAAATATCCGCAGCATCGGGGGCAGCGGACATCCAATCTTTGAAGGAACCAGGCAGTGGCGGCTGGCCTGGTGGAGCCGCATTGTTGATTACGCTGCTCTCGGTGCCCACCGGTGGACCGGCAAAGGCTTCGGTGTGAACCTCGCAGACGATGACGGCTTCCAGACCAGCCCGACGCACTCGCTCCGCAGTCCTCACAGTGTTCATCTGGGCATTCTGGCACGGACGGGTTTGCCCGGGTTAGCGCTTTGGCTTGGTCTTCAGCTGACCTTCGGCGCATCTCTTCTGAGCTGCATCAGGCGGAACTGTCCCGCCCATCCGCACGGAAACACGCTCGCCAAGTGGGTTCTCGTTTATTGGATAGCGGCTTTGGTCAATGCGAGCTTTGACGTTTACCTGGAGGGCCCAGCCGGAGGAATCTGGTTTTGGTCTATCTTCGGTCTAGGCCTATTTTTGACGCAACACAGGTGTCAGGCTTGTAGTGATGCGCCTGAACGCAAGGTGAAGGGGGTGTTCGATGACGTCATCCTTCCGCAAAATAAATCAACTACAAATGCACTCTGTATGTGGTCGGCACGATCACCTTCTTTCCCGATATACAAATCACTACGCGCGCATGAATCCGAACAGTGACACGCCGCGGGGTCGAGAGCAGCAGTGGCGTCTGTTCGAGCGCACGTTTGGTAATGTGGTTAGCAAACTTCCCGCGGACGCTTTGATTGTGGACGTCGGTTGTGGTACGGGCATCTTGTTGGGTTGGCTCGCGGCAAGACGCGCGGGCCGGCTGGTCGGAGTTGAGAAATCCTATTTGCAAGCCCGGGCTGCCCGCTTATATGTCCCGGACGCAACGGTAATCTGTATCGACGGGTTGTCATTTCTTTCGTCGTACTCGCGGTACTTCGATTGCGTTTTTTGCACGGACGTATTGGAACATATCGAATCGGTCCCTGAGACGGTCGCTTTGGTGCAATCCGCCAGAATGGCGTTGAAAAGTGGGGGCTATTTCGTTTGCCGCGTGCCGAATGCGGCCAGTCTGTTGAGTACCTATTGTCGCTATGTTGATTTGACGCATCACCGGCTTTACACGGCGACCTCGCTCGTGCAGCTGCTGGAGGCTGGAGGTTTTTCGACTTGGCGCATCTACGGGGCACCGGCGGGATCGCGAATCGGAGCGGCGCGCCAGTGGTGTCAGGAGTTGCTTACGAAAACGGTCTTTTGGTTTTGTGGGAATCGCTCGGAAAAGGTTTTCACGGTGAATCTTTGCGCCGTGGCCCGCGCTTAGCAGTCGGGACCGGCTGCTGGAGGGCGACGTGGCGTGGCAGTTCTTTGGCGAGATCGTGAGGCAGGCAAAGCAGCGGGGTCTGATGTCGAGCGAGCATTTTTCGGTGGATGGGACGATGGTGGAGGCGTGGGCCAGTCAGAAGAGCTTTCGGCCGAAACAGGAGAAGTCGGATGAGGACGAGCCGAAGGGCTGGGATGGTGACACTTTCTGTGTCACCGTCCGAAACAGGACAAGTCGGATGAGGACGAGCCGAAAGGGGGCCGCCGCAATCGCGAAGTGGACTTCCGAGGGCAGCAGCGATCGAATGAGACGCATGAGTCGGCGACGGACCCGGAGCCGCGGCGGTGGCGGAAGAGTCAGACGGCGGAGGCGAGGCTGAGCTATCTGGGGCACGTGCTGGGGGAGAGCCGGCACGGGCTGATTGTGAACGTGCGGGTGACGAAAGCCCACGGGCGGGCGGAGAGGGAGGCGGCGGTGGAGATGGCGCGGCAGATTCCGGGAGGGACGAAGTGGGTGACGCTGGCTGGGGACAAGGGGTATGACACGCGGGAGTTTGTCGAGCAGATGAAGGATCTGAACGTGACGCCGCATGTGGCGCAGAATGTGAGCGGGCGGCGCAGCCCGGTGAATGGACGGACGACGCGGCATGAGGGCTACTGGATGAGCCAGCGGAGGCGGAAGCTGGTGGAGGAATTCTTTGGGTGGGCGAAGGCGGTGGCGGGGCGGAGAAAGGTGAAGTTGAGGGGGCGGGAGAGAAGGTGGGATGGCTGTTCACGCTGGCCGCGGCGGCCTACAACTTGGTGCGGATGAGGAACCTGATGGCGGCGACTGCCTGAGGCGCGCGGAAGCAGCCTTCCGGCGCCCTTCCAATGGCCGCTGGAAGACGAGCAGGAAGCCGACGGACCCTGTCTGAGACTTTCCACTGGGCGGAAATCGAAAAACGGAACACTTTTCAGCTCAGCAGGGGCGGTTTTTCAGCGACCTGTTAGAGGGCCGAGCGACAACAACGTTTCCACATGCAGCTGCTATGTATCGGACGCGACCTGCGGCTGGGAGGCGCGGAGCGCGGACAGCTGACGGCGTTGCGATGGCTGGACCGGCGCCGCTTCCGCATCTCGATCTGGTACATGAGCCCCGCGGGGTCCCTTCATCGTGATGTGGCCCCTCACCTTGAGGTGCAATTTGGTTCCTTCGAGGCTGGGCGGCGATGGCGAGCCGCTGCCGGCTTTCTGCGAGCGGTCGCTCCAGCGGCGGGGCGGAGCGACCTGATCGTGGGATTGCAAGATGGCACACCAATTTACCTCGCACTTCTCGCGGGATGGATGACACGGCGGCCGGTAGTCGCATGGACGCACGGAGTTTGGAGCACGCTCTTTCCACGAGGATCGTGGCATCGACCGGTTTCACGCCTCCTCTATCCGCGCGCGCGGAAGATTCTCTGTCCCTCGCCGGGGAGCGCGGAGGACCTGGTGGGCGCACTTCCGAAGCAGACCGGGAGTCGGACTGTAGTCGTGCCGAACATGATCGATCCTAAGCACCTGCGGCCCGCTTGCCCGATAGAGGCCGAAATCAACGAGGCCTTCGCTGGCAACGGCGAGCCACTGATCGCCAGCTGCGGCCGCCTTGTCCGAGAAAAGCGCTTCGACCTGCTCATATTGGCCTTCGCTGACCTGATCCGCCAGGGTCATCGGGCGCGGCTCGTTATCGCCGGAGATGGGCCGGAGCGTCACGCCTTGACCCGGTTGGTAGACGCCTTGGCACTAAAGGATCGAGTGCTAATGCCAGGCTTCCTTGCCAGTCCCTACGAGCTGTTGCGCAAGAGCGCGGTCTACGTGTGTCCGTCGGACACCGAGAGCTTCGGCCTGGCAATCCTGGAAGCGCTTTGGCTCGGCTTGCCCGTCATCGCCACTGACGCAACCGGAGGCGGCCCCCGCTACTTGCTCGAAGGAGGACGATGGGGGATCCTCGTGGGACGGGGCGACTCACCCTCCTTGACCAAAGCCATCGTGGAAGTCCTCGTTAGGAAGGAATTGGCGGCCGAGCTGAGAAAGCGCTCGCGGGCTCGGGCTACCGAATTTCTCCCCGATCGTATTATCCCGTTGCTGGAGTCCGTCTTGCTGGACTCGGTCCGCTGACCCTGTGCGCATACTCGTCGTGCACAACCACTACCGCCACCGATCCGGCGAGGACCTTTCTTTTGCCGCGCTAGTAGAAGCTCTGCAAGCAAGAGGAAACGCCGTATACACATATGCCTGCGACAATCAGTCGATCGATTCCAGAAACCTTTCCCTCGTTGGAATGAAAGCGGTTTGGAACATGAAATCATACGCTGGAATCCGCACGGCGGTGGCTCAAAGTGGAGCCGAAATTGTGCACTTTGTCAACGTGTTTCCTCTCATATCGCCGGCGGGTTACTATGGCGCACGCTCAGCAGGTGCAGCCGTTGTTCAAGCTCTGCACAACTATCGATGGTTGTGTCCGAATGCCT
>JBPKLU010000019.1:0-6294 GCA_051293815.1 Nitrospiraceae bacterium
CACACGCATCCTGCTGGAAACACCATTCATCAATGCCCGTTCTTCAGCACCCTGCTAGTGCAGCTCGAGTGAGTGAGCGAAAGGTCATTGCGCGGATCAAAGGGGGGTTGGGTAACCAGCTCTTCTGCTACGCGGCGGCGCGGCGGCTCGCGGTGGTGAATGACGCAGAGCTGGTGATTGACCATGTCACGGGTTTTGCCCGCGACCGGCTGTACCACCGAACCTATTTGCTCGATAGCTTCCAGATCCCCTGCCGAAAAGCGAGGCCGGCGGAGCGGCTTGAGCCATTCGAACGGGCGCGGCGGGCGATTTTGAAGTGGGCCAATCGGCAGCGGCCGTTCCACGAGCGACGCTATCTCGAGCAGGAGGGGCTGGACTTCGATCCGCGTCTGTTGGACTACAAGGTGAGGAGCACGGTGTATCTGGACGGCCTATGGCAGAGCGAAGGCTACTTCAAGGATGTCGAGACCCTCATTCGCAGGGATTTGGAGATCGTTCCTCCGCAGGACGAAGCGGTGCGTCGGCTGACCGCGCAGATCCGTGAGCTCAACGTCGTGGCGATTCACGTGCGGTGGTTCGACCCTCCGCAGAGCGGCACTTCCCCCTATAACCTGCCTGCCGGCTACTACCAGCGTGCCATGGCCGAGATTGAACGACGTGTGGAGAAACCTGTGTATGCGCTCTTTTCGGACCGACCTGGCCCCGCCGTGTCGCTGCTCGGGCTCCCGGCCGACCGGTTGCTAGTCGTGGGGGACGTGGTGAGAGACGGGGACCCCGTCACCGACCTCTGGCTGATGACACAGTGCCAGCACTTCATCCTGGCCAACAGCACCTTCAGTTGGTGGGGCGCGTGGCTGTCCAAGACACCGGCCAAACTCGTGGTGGCGCCAAATGTCCGCTTGTATGCGGGTGTTACTGCCTGGGGGTTCAAGGGATTACTGCCGGAGGCTTGGATCGTCGTTGGCTGTTGAGTGAAATGCGCCGGCATTTTCTCGGTCTTCACCGATTTGAGTACAGGGATTGAAGGGCGAGAAAGCGCATGAGGCCTCGAGCCGATCGAATCGGGTGAGCGGTGGCCCACTTCAGTGTCAGCACCGGCATGTCTTCATCCCACATGCCGCGCGGCCGCGGCGGCGCACGGCTTTGATCGTGATGTCGATGGATACGACGACGCCGAAGCGGACCGGATGATCGCAGTACGCGGCGATGCCCTCGATGTGCGGGAAGAGGAAGTCGCCGAGACGCTCCATCTCAGGCAGCCGTTGGCAGCGCAACGCCTTGATCCAGCGCAGCAGAACGTATGACACGCCCGGACGCGTCTTGTACGTCCAGAGCCGATCGAGCTGCTCACGCAGGACATAGGCTTTGAACAGCCGACGGTTCGCGGCGAACCGCGTGTGGAGCTCGGCGCGTTTCGACCCGCGGACGGTCTTCCAGCGGCGGAGGAGCAGCCAGCGCTTCCCACGGCCGTGCTCCCGCAGGACGGCGCCAGCGCGAAAGAATGCCTGCCGGCGGACTTCGTCGAGGGCGGCGCTGGCGTGTTGGAGCACGTGGAACTTGTCGAAGACGATCGCCGCCTGCTTCAGCACGGTGCCCCCGGCCTTGAGATACGGGCGATGCATGTCGGTGCAGACCGCGGTCACCGCGGCGCGTTGGCGCGCCGTCAGCTCCTGGGTCAGGAGCGCCGTCGCGCTGGTTTCATCGCGATTCTTGCGCACTCCGATCACCTCACCGTGCGCCGCATCGGACAGCACGGTCCAGAATTGCTGGCCCTTGTCAGCACCACAAGAGAGAACGACACCGGGTGGTCCGGTGCCACGTGGGACCGCTCTTTCGATGTCCAGGCCGCCGAGCAGACCGCAGGTGAATTCCGCCCGAAGGCCGCGAGCCCATAGAGGATGACCAACGCGGCGTCCTCGGTCCCGAAGGGGAGCCCGGATTCGTCTTCGGGGGAAATGACTGTGGCAGACTGCCTCTTCCTGGAGGCTCCTTCTCCGTGAGGCCTTGGCCTCAGGCTTAGTCACCCCTCGTGTCTCACGAGCAGTGAGGAGCCCCCGCTTCAATTTTCAACAGCTACCGGGCCATCCCCCGCTAGTCTCCTGCATGGCGTATCCTCCGTCGCCGCTGCGAACGGCGATCTTATTGCATCAGCAGGAGGTTACGCCATTTTTCCACAAGATTCGGGACACATTATGAGGATCCTGCTCGTCGGCGCATTCAGTCACTTCTGGCACGAGGAGGCGTGGTCTAGGGCGCTGAAAGAGCTGGGCCATGATGTTATCGAGTTTCGGTACGGTCGTTATCTTCGGAGGAATCTCGCTGGGCGTCTAGCAGCGAGGTTCCTGCTTGGTCCGCTGGTCAAGCGCATCAATCAAGACTTGATTCGCGCTACTCGTGAAATTGCGTGCGATGTTGTGCTCCTTTATCGATCTTTGCTGATCCGCCCTGATACGGTAGCGGCGCTTCGCGAGCGGCTCAAAGCAGTGTTTGTATCCTACAACAATGACAACCTGTATGGACCAATAGGGAGGAAGGCATTCTGGAGGTATTTCCGGAGGACCTTACGTTATTGTGATCTGCATCTCGTTTCCCGGGAGGAGGACCTGGTACGGTACCAGCGGGATTATCCAGGCTCCGTCTACCAGCTTTATTCCCATTACCTGCCGTGGCTGCACCGTCGCTTGGGAAAAAGTTCCCTGGGCAGCTACGAGAGCGACGTATGCTTTTTGGGGCACTGCGAGCCGGATCGGCGCCTTGCTGAGCTGGACAGGCTGATGCGATGCGTGCGAGCTAACTATGTAGTCCGAGGGTCAAATTGGGGGAGGTTTAGCCGGGGACGGCCGTGGCATGGGCTGGTAACGAAAGAGGTCCAAGGCGAGGAGTACGTGAGGTATTTGAACGGAACGAAGATCGCGTTGAGTTTTCTCTCAAGTTGGAATCATGATACCTATACCCGGAGAGTGTTCGAAATACCAGCATGTGGCGCGTTTCTGCTGTGTCAGCGAACGGCGACGATGATGCGGCTCTACGATGAGGACAGGCAGGCAGTATTCTACGAGAATTCGGACGAATTGATTGACAAGGTGCGTTTCTACCTGAAGCACGAGTTGGCTCGGCGTGGGATTGCTGAGGCAGGGTGGAGGAGGTGTGTAACGGCGGGTTACGACATTTACTCGCGGATGCGCGAATGGCTTCGGGAGGTGAATCGGCTTCGTGGGTGAGCGAGGTGTGCGCCGGTTCGGGATCGTGGTGTCGGACCCAGCGTCTGGGGTTCTGTTCCACCTGACACGATTAGCGCTTTCGCTGTCGCGCGTGACCGAGGACGCGACGGTTGTCGCTTTCACGTGGACGAGAAGGGGCCAGATGCCTGGACTGGTCGAGCAGCTTGAGCAAGGGGGAGTGGAAGTGGTTGACCTGCCGGCGCTGAAATGGTCGGCGGGATTCACGGGGTTAACCAGAGTTCCATGGAGGTCGCGGTGCGGCGAACTTGATGCGGTGATAACCTTCGGCCCGTTTCAACTGGTCCAGTTAACGCACTGTGTGCGACGCGAGGGGGCGCGGGTCGTCGTCGTTGAGGCGATGGGGCACGATGGGGCGCCGGCAAAGGCCTGGGTAGGCGCAAAGATCCTTAACCGTCTCGCGAGCGCTGTGGTGGCACTGTGTTATCTGGAGAGACAGAGGTTGGCGGCTGCGGGCGTGGATCAGCGTAGACTGCATGTGATCTTTAATCCGCTGGATACCGACTGGGTTGAGGAAGCAGCGCGGAGGGCTCTGGCTAGCGGACGGCCGGCCTTCTTATCGAGACTGGGGCTGGATCCATCAAGGCGGCGAATTGTTTACGCAGCGTCGTTTCAGCCAAGGAAGCGGCAGGACATAGCGATAAGGGCATTTTCCAAGCTCGCGAGCAACTTCCCAGAGTTCGACCTGGTCCTTGCTGGATCTGGGGCAGAGGAATCACGATTGCGGGACCTAGCTTGCCAGTTGGCGCTGGGGGAGCGAGTGAACTTTCTCGGCAGGCTGACTTTCGATAACGTAATCGGCTTACTTGCGGCTGCAGAAGTGGTCGTTCACTGCTCGAACGCCGAAACCTTCGGCTATAGTATGGTCGAGCCGTTGGTGCTGCGAAGGCCGACGGTTGTAACGCGAGTGGGGATCGGCTGGGAGCTGGAACACGAGGGTTTGGCTGAGGTGGTTGCGCCGGATGACGAAGAGGCGTTTAGGCAGGCGCTGACCGGCGTCTTGAAGGGTGGACACGAACTGGAACAGCGGCTGTCGAGGGCCAGGGCGTTTGTGCTTGAGAACTGCGGTGTTGACACAGTTGCGAGGCGACTCGCGGCGTTGCTAAACACGACGGCGTAGCGGCTGCGGTGCTATACCGGCTTGTGAAGTTCTATGCTGGTCTGTACGGGCTCGTTAAGGACACGTGCGGCTGGAACCTTAGCGGCCTTGGCTTTGCCCTCCGGCTGCTCAAGAGAGACCGGGTCATTCTGGTTCAAGGCCGGCGCATGTTCTTCAGCGGGAGCGTTGCCGCCTGTTACGGTCGGCTAGTGTCGGGGCAATGGAACGAACCAGAAACCCATCGGTTCTTGGGCTATTGTGTCGGGGTCTATCCTGGCACATTGGCTTTCATTGATGTCGGCGCTAGTGTTGGGGAGATGCTGGTGGACGTGTCACGGTATCAGAATGTCGTGAAACTTATAGCTTTCGAGCCCATCGGCGATTGCGCGGCAGCTATTAGGCAAACACTACAGGTGAATGATGTCACAGATTATGTAGTTATTCAAAAAGTGGCATTCGAGAAGAGTTGCAGCTTGTCGTTTCACGTTGACATAAAGAATCCAATGGGTTCTCGGCTCCTAGCCCATACGGTGGGAGAAGAGAACGAAGGCGCTTTGACTGTTCTGGCTACGACACTCGACAGCGAACTTGAGGCCTTGATGGTTGGCGCTCGCGTCGAAGGTGCGGTTTTGCTGGTAGACGTGGAAGGGTATGAAGTGGAAGTGTTGCGGGGAGGGGCGTGGTTCATCCACCGATATCGCCCTCTAATCGTTTTTGAGTACAACCACATCGGTCGCGCGCGGTATGATTTATCGGCCGTTTTAGATGTTGTCGGCGACGGGTGGCGGATTTTCCGGTTGAACCGGCTGGGCAGACTCGACCAGCACACGAATCGCGCCTGAAATTGCGTTGCGGTCCCAGTTGGTTCGACGTGGTGGGATATATGCACGTCGCTGGTCGATGGATCGTGATTGAAGTTGCTCGTGGGCGGCCTTCATGTGCGGGTTCGTAGGGGTCGCGTCACGAGATCCGGTCGCCGAGCGTAACTTGCTTGTGGAGGCTCGCGACACGCTGCTCCACCGGGGGCCAGATGATACAGGGGAATGGTGGTCGCCCGATGGCCGAGTGGGACTGGGCCACCGTCGCCTTGCGATCCTCGACCTCTCGCCGGCCGGCCGCCAGCCCATGACGGACCCGAGTGGGGAACTCCAGATTGTCTTCAACGGAGAGATCTACAATTTCCGGGAGTTGCGCAACGATCTTGAGAGCCGGGGACATCGCTTTCGGTCGCGAACGGACACAGAGGTTATTCTCGCCGCCTATCGCGAGTGGGGGACGGAATGTCTCGCCCGCTTCAATGGCATGTTCGCTTTTGCACTCTACGATGCCACACACCGGCGGCTTTTTCTCGCCCGGGACCGGGCGGGCGAGAAGCCGCTGTATTACTCCATCGCGAAGGGGGAGCTGCGGTTCGCGTCGGAGCTCAAGGGCCTCCTGGCCGATCCACACTTTCCGCGTCGGATAGACCCAGAGGCGCTCGACTGCTACTTGGCCTTTGGCTTCGTTCCGGGCGAGCGTTGCATCTTGCAAGGGGTGCGGAAGCTTCCGCCAGGGCACGCGCTCGTCTTCGAACTCGAGGGCGGGACGGTGCGGGTGTGGCGATACTGGGATCTCCCGCCGGTACCCGAGCGGGATGGTCGGCCTGATGAAGCGGTCCTGGTTGACGAGCTGGAAGACCTGCTCGCGGATGCCGTGCGGCGGCAGCTCGTCGCCGATGTCCCGGTGGGTGTCCTACTGAGCGGCGGGATGGATTCGAGCCTGGTGACCGCCATGGCGGTTCGGGGGCATTCCCGGATCAAGACCTTCACCGTGCGCTTTCCGGGCTACGGCTCCTACGACGAGACGGAGCACGCCCGTCTGGTAGCCAGCCACTTTGGGACCGAGCACGTCGAACTTGACGCCGCCGAGGCGACGCCGGAGCTGCTCCCCCGGCTGGCGCGTCAGTTCGACGAGCCC
>JBPKLU010000020.1:0-5800 GCA_051293815.1 Nitrospiraceae bacterium
ACCAGCGATTCGATGTCCATAACGGCGCCTCTCCATCCGTCCGACATCCTGCGAGGCCACCGCGTGCCAGAGACCGCCCGCCGGCCTCCGCCAGCGCGGGCTTCACCTGTGTCATGAACTCCTGATGGCGCTCACGGTCGTGGATCTCCACGTCGAAGATGATGTAGGTCGCCATCCGGCACCTCCACGAGTGAACCATCCTCGCGGCCGCGGGAGCCCTGGCAGCCTGACGTCACCTCACGGCCACGAGATGAACCGCCCCACCTTACGCCTGGCGCCGCCGTGCCGCAACGCGGAGGATGGCCTCCAGGCTGCGTTCCACGTCATCGTCCTTCGTCGCCCACCCGGACACGCTGATGCGCATGGCCGTGTGACCTTGCCACACGGTGGCGCCACACCAGCAGGCGCCGTCCTGCTGGACGTCGGAGGTCACGCGCAGGGTTGTCTCGGCGTCTCCGAAGGAGACCAGCACTTGGTTAAGCACGACGTCGTTGAGGACCCGATAGCCTGCGGACCGGAGACCTTCGGCAAAGCGCCTGGCGTACCGGCAGGTGCGTTCGACGAGATCAACGACGCCCTGCCGGCCGAGGGAACGCAGCGCGGCCCATACCTCCACACCCCTGGCTCGCCTCGACAGCTCAGGAGTGTAGTCCGACGGGTTCCGATGAGGGCTGGAGGTGGGCAGGTACGCGGCGGTCACGGCCATCGCCGCCCGAAGCGCATCAGGGTCTCGCACAAGAGCCAGCCCGCTGTCGTATGGGACGTTCAACCATTTGTGAAAGTCCGTGGCCCAGGAATCTGCACTGTCGATCCCGGCAGTGAGGTGAGTCATGGAGGGAACCGCCGTTGCCCAAAGGCCAAACGCGCCGTCGACGTGCACCCACGCACCAGCCTCGTGGGCCGCCTGACAGATCTCGGCTATGGGATCGAAGCTTCCGGTGTTGAGATTGCCTGCCTGCGTGCACACGATTGCGGGTCCCACCAAGCGTGGCAAGGCGTCAGCGCGCATCCGTCCCTGAGAGTCCACCGGCACCGTGATGACCCGGCTCCGGCCGAGGCCGAGGAGCCCCAGGGACTTGATGACAGTGGGATGGGCTTCCGCGCTGACCACGACAGTGACCGGAGGGGCGCCGAGTAGGCCGTCCGCTTCCACGTTCCAGCCGGTGCGGCGGAGCACCGCGTTTCGCGCGGCGGCCAGGGCGCTGAAGTTTGCCATCGTCGCGCCCGTGACAAATGCACCGCCACATTCTTCGGGGAGGCGGAAGAGACTCAGCAGCCAGCGGAGAGCAATCTGTTCGAGGTGTGCTGTGGCCGGGGTCACATTGTAGAGCGCCGAGTTCTGGTCCCAGGCTCCGGCAAGCCAGTTAGCCGCGAGGGCGACGGGAAGGGATCCCCCGATGACAAAGCCAAAGAACCGAGGTCCAGCCATGGCCATCATGGCCGGGGAGCAGTACTCGTCCAGCATCCTGAGCGTGACGTCGGGGTCGGTCGGATCTTCGGGGAAAGGCTCGTCCAGGCGCGCCAGTTCACTCACGGCTTGCGGCGTCGGGGCAACGGGTCTTGAGTCAAGACCTTCAAGGTAGGCGATCGCCCGTTGAGCCGCGTGTTCCAGGAGTTGTCTCATACGTGCCTCCAGGCGTGGCAGAGATCGCATTCTCCGCCCCGATACACCTGTGCCGTGGTGTCAGCCTCACGGCCTGCACGTCGCGCAGCAGACCGCCAGGTCCCGCATAGCAGTGTCGAGGGCGCGCTGTCGCCGCTGCGAGCGATGCGGGGTGATGCGGAAGATGAAGTCCTCGGCGCGGCCTAGAACTAGAACGACACCGATTCCGGCGCTATCCGTGGCAACCGGAACGGGTCGCGAATCCTTCGAACCTCCAGGACCTCAGCCGGGCAGACTACCTGCGCGAGGGGAAGCAGGTCTGTCGGGTGAGCCGGTAGGGATGAAGTCCCGGGGCATGCGCCGAACCGGAAGGGCGGGATCGGGCCGCAACGTCGCACCCTGCGCCTGTAGGACCGCAGGGAGCGAACCAATCCCTCCGCACGCGGGGCGGGTGCCTGCGAACACGGCTGACTTCCCTGCCCGCCTCCGCCGAGCCACCCGGCAGTGTATCAACAAGACTGTGCGGTCGCGGTTGGCAAGTCCCAGAAGGGCTTGCCCAAGCCCTTGCGTCAACTTCCGCATGTGTCCTCGCCTTTCGAGGCACTGGATCTCCACGCCGACCGAGCCGATGCCGTCCCGCCTGAGCACGATGTCGAGCCGGTTCCTGCCGCTGAGAACTCGGACGTCCGGGCCATCCGGCGACTGGCAAAACCGTTTTTACTTTTCAATCGGTCGATCAGAGTGGACTGCGTGGGACGTGAGGCAACCGAACCCGAGACGCTTCGACAACAACACCAAACGGGGCCACACACCCACCTTGGACGCGGTCTCATTGGAATACTTATACTCGTAAGTTGCACCCCAAAGTTGGGACACGACTTGATTCAACACACTATCAATGGTCTGCGAGGTCATCAGCGCTCTCCGCGAATCGCATTTTCAGGCAGTCGCTACGGGCGAGAGCTTCACGCACTGGTTGGGGCGTCACTGCAAAACCTACGCCATGTTGTTGTCGCGCTAGCTAACGCTCAGGATCAGCGGCGGCGCACAGCGCTGTCCGCTACACACCGTTGTTGGACGGCCCGCCGGGCAGCGCTGCCGTTGTCGCCGACAGACGGAACGAGCGTACCCAGTCCGATGGCGCTCGACCGATCTGCTCACACCGCGCCTGAAGTTCCTCGGCCAGACTCCTTTCGTAGGGGACGACGATGTAACCCGTGTCCAGATTCCCGACCATCAGGCACTCTCTCGTCTCGACCAGGTACAGCGCGACAAGTAGGCAAACACAGGCATCCACACCGTCCTGATCGCTCTTCCGTGGCGCGCTGCTCCGAGCGGCGCCGTCGAGCCACTCAGCGACGCCCGAGAGTCCGCGCTTTCGGAACTCGCTCGACGCCAGTTGGCACACGTGCCGCCAATCCGAGATTGAAAAGGACTTCTTCCGCTGAGGGTTGTACTTGGGCAGCCGTCCTCCAGGGCGTGAGTCGCGCAGCGTCCAGCCAAGCGCGATCATTGCAAGCACCGGGTAGGTCTCGAACACCGACGTCCCCGTCAACGGTCCAAGGGGATTCGCCGGGCCGCCAAACCGGGTCAGGAACCGCCACACCGGTGCGTCCTGGCCGAACATCTCCTTCCTCGCCGTGTTCGCCGGCTGCATTCCGCCATACCGGCGGCTCACCGGCGACCCGACGAGGTTCTCGACGGGCCGTTGGCCCGACGAATTCTTCACGATCGTGGGCTGGTCCAGCAACACGATCGTCGCCCCCGGGCTGTATTGGGTCTGCCACTCAAGGATCGTGCGTTCAGCCTGGCAGTAGCTCACGACCTGGGGCGAACCGATTTCCTGGAACGTCCCGGCGTCAGCGCGGAGCACCGCGACGAGGGCACCGAAGTTTGTAGCGGTCCACGCGGAATCAAACCCGACGAGCAGCATCGCCATGAATGCGGCTCCCTCGCGCGGCTCATGTCCTGTCTGACCCAACGCGTGCCGATCAGCGGCCGGCCGAGGGCCGGTCCGCTGCGTCGCCTTGTTGGGCCGAGTGTGCCGCAATCCGCTGACGGATCGGCTCGTTGTCCGCGTACACCTGCCACTCGGCTACCCGGTCTCCTCTGACCACAGCCCGCCAGGCGGCCGGTGTTTCCCAGCGATCTCCGCGCGCAGGCGCCCATCGGGTGCGTAGGTTCCGCGGGCCGATCCCAGGACAACGACGACTTCACCGATGTGGCAGGTCTGGCGCACCTCTATGCAATAGTCGGGCACCATTGCGAGGTACGCTTGCCACCTTTCCTGGACATTCACTCTTCCAGCGACCGCCGCACCAAGCGAATCGACGAAGCGGTGGTCATCGGTCAGCAGAGCTCCGATAGCCGCCAGGTCGTGCGCGTTGATCGCGGTCACGAGCCGCAGAACCACATCGAGCGGGCTCATGCTCGGAACCCCAGGCTCGCTGCACGTCCTCCCCACTCGCGATAACCTGCGGCGGAGCCGCCGTCAGGTTCATCGCGTTGTCAGGCGCGATGAGGACTGCTTGCTCCGGGGACGGCCGGGAACAATCACGCGCCACCCACGTAGCGCTTCGCTTCCTTCGCAAGACCGAGCCAGCTCCTCTTGTCGCCGGTGGCCACCGCGACCCACTCCTTCATAAGACGGCCGTGTCCCGGATCAAAGAACTCGCCTTTCGCCGAAGCAACGAGTGCCTCCACGCGCTCTTTGGGGAGTTTGACAACCAATTTCCCTTTCACCACCATTGCGAACACCTTGCCGTGGACCTTCAGCCCAACGGATCCAAACATCTTCCCGACCGTCACGGTGCGGTCCGCAGCGAAGGCGGCGATGATCGATGCGAAGAGCGGATCGGCGTCGGGCGACCCCGTCGGCTGCTTCTTCATCTCGGCTCCCTTGAAGGGCCAGTCACGGCGCGCGGGCCGATGTTCATCAATGATCCCCGCACTCTCCAACGTGCTCCTTCAAACTGAACCTCCCTCGAGCGCCTGACGACACAGCTCAGCCGCAGGCCGGCGAAGCCGGGCTGTCGGCTGGAGCGCCTTGTCGGGCCGCAACTTCACCGAAGGTCCTTTCGGACGACGAGCTTGAGTCCAGACCATAGTTCTGTGACGGCGCACACCTTGACGTCGACGAAGCCGAGAGGGAGCGCGAGTTCGCGAACCGTATCTTCGGTGATGTCGGTAGGAACCTTCGCCGACTTCTTGGGCCACGAGACCCAGACCATCGCGCTCGGCTTGATTTTCGCACGGTAGGACCGCAGTGCGTCGGCAAGTTCCACCTTGTGCAAGGTGAAAACGTGCACAAGGTCGGTGTTCCTAGACAAGCGTGCCGCAATCTTCGTACCTTCAGGTAGTGGCTCGAGGAGCTTGAGATAATCATCGGGAGCGCCGGCCAGGTGGATTTCAAAACCTGCTTTGATTCCGAGCTTCGCTGCCAATGGCGTGCCTGAATAACCTGCCATGTGTCCTCCAAATCCGAGGCCTAACACCCGTGCAGCCTATGACGATGGAAGCGCGCGCGGGGCCCCCGCCGCAAAGGGCTCGGCCGGCCTGGGTCTCGGCCATTTCACTCACGCTGTTTTGAGCATCATACCATGCCGCCGGTCAATCTAACATCCCAAGGCCCATCTCGCCGTCCCTACCACGCCTTCGGCGGCAACCCGTCCATCGGGCTCCTGATGTCCTTCCCGCCCCGGTTCACCACATGGGTGTAGACCATCGTCGTCTTCACGTCCTTGTGCCCGAGGAGTTCCTGAACGGTTCTGATGTCGTAGTCGTCCTTCAGGAGATGCGAGGCGAACGAACGGCCGAACGGCGGAAGGAGTGACAGGAAGCGGGTTTCGTCAGCTCTGCGCGGCGGACCGCTTCCATCACCGCCCGCCGGATGACTCAGAAGACGGTGCCCGTAGCGCACTCCGGTGTGGCAGCTGATATGGCGTGATGAGGCAGCAAGACCCGTTGCTCAAGGGTCCCGCCTGCAACGGGCACCGGCGTCGCCGGGTGCTGCACCACGTCTCGCAGCCTCTTCGTGGATGCCGCGAACCGACGGGCCTGTCATCACCCCTCCACCGTGGCCCGCACGTAGCGCTGGCCGGGCAGCGCCCGCGCCATCCCCGCCAGCTCCAGCGCCACCAGGGCCCGGCTGACCTCGGCCACCGGCAGAGAGCTACGCAGGACCAGAATGTCCAGGCT
>JBPKLU010000021.1:0-5442 GCA_051293815.1 Nitrospiraceae bacterium
CGTGTACTCGTGGTCGTCGGCAACGATATCAAGACGGGCAACTCGGCGTGGGGCCGGCTGGCCGGGTCTGGGTACCGGCTGGATGTTGATCCCACGGTTGGCGTCAGTGCGGAATTCTTCCCCGCCGTAGCCCGACAGAGGGCCGCAGTTCAGCTTCCGCCCGTCATCGCCTTTGCTCAGACAGCGCGAGATGTGACCGCGGCCGTCGGAAGGCTTCCCGACGGCTATCGCGTGTTCGCCGACGATGCCCGCCTGGCACTGGAGATCGTGTCGGACGATGTCATCGCTGCGATCGGGCGGTGGGATGCCAACCATCGCGGGTCTCTCCGAGTCTGGGTCGGGGGCCCGGATCTGCGGTTCATGGCCAGCGAGATCAACTTCCCGTCACCGGAGGGCTTCCGCGACCTGCACGATCTGGGTTTGCTCCTGACGCGAAGGACGCTGGCTGTTCTTCAGCAGGCCCCGTCTTGATGTGAACGTCGAGGCGATGCTCCCCAACCCCCGCTCACCGGCGCTAGTAGGGCGTCGGTAGACAGTTGGAGGCGTCGAGGAGTAGGCGAGACCGGTAGCGACGCTCGGGTGGTGTACTCGCAGGCGGGGAGCTGGCGGGCCTGAATGGCCGGCAGCAAGACCGTGAGACCATCGAGGTGCTTGGTATCCACTTGGAGCTTCCCAAGGCGCGCATCACCTTTCGGACCTCCGTGGCAGGCGGCGACACTCACTGAGCGTCGGAGGCGGTACTACCTCGCACTCGCCGCGCGGCATGGCGCGATTCAAGCCGGACGAGCGATTGCAGGGGGCAGGACTTCTGACCCCTGGAGTGTTAGAATGACAGGGGCGAAGTGTTAGACTGGTCGGTCTAAACGCGAGTTAGCCCTGCGCCACAGGTTGTCCAGCGAGGTGCGAGTGGTCGTCATATCCGTGGCTTCCGCGGGCTCCAACTTCTCAGGCGAGACGGAGTTGGCGAAGTCAAGTTCGTCACGATTATGAGGTTTGATTTATTCAACGCGGTGCGCACCTTCGCCGGTGAGGATTTCGAAGTGGCGGTAGTCCCACCCAAGGCCCGACTACTGCTTGCACGATATGATGCGCATTCACAACACTATGAGATCCGCGAGGCGCAGAAGGCCGGATAATCAACAGCACATCGTTCCCAACAGCCAAAGTTCGCCGCCGGCCGGTTGGACCGCTCAACCCGAGTGTTCTAGCGCGTTCCGTGGAGAAGGGACCTCGAATGGTCAATGCTCTGGCATTCTTTGCCACACCTGGAGTGATGACCTCTCCCGGTAGCCAAGCACGTCTATTTGCCTGCCTGCCCTACGACGTAGGGTCGTTGCGCCAGGTCGTCCAAGGCTTGATGATCCATGTCCTTTGGGCAGAACAATACAGTGTGGGACTTGCGGGTCCTCGCCGAGACGAGGTTCAGTTGCGGTCCGTTGCCCGCAAGCTAGAGCGCATCATTGAACTTGACCCGCGCCCCCTCACCGAGGTCCGGGAGCCAGACAAACGCCTAATTTAGTCAGCAACTGTCGCGATTTCTCAGTGATGCTGACCGCCATCCTGCGCCATCATGGGATCCCGGCGCGCGCCCGATGTGGTTTCGCGGGATACTTCATCCCGAATCACTATGAAGACCATTGGGTCTGTGAGTACTGGGATGCCGCCCGATGCCGGTGGGTGCTGGTGGACGCCCAACTTGACGAACTCCAATGCGGCAAGCTGTCGGTTCGATTCGATCCGACGGACGTGCCGCGCGATCAATTCCTCGTTGGCGGAAGAGCATGGCAACTGTGCCGCAGGGGGCAAGCCGATCCAGAAATATTCGGCATCTTTGACATGCATGGCCTCTGGTGTGTACGTGGCAACCTGGTGCGGGATGTGGCCTCACTGAACAAGATGGAGCTCTTGCCCTGGGACAGCTGGGGGATCATCGAAGCGCGCGAAGCAGACCTCTCAGCGGAGGATCTGGCCTTGCTGGATCGGGTGGCGGAACTGACGTACGGTGATATGCCGGAGTTTGACGAGGTACGGCTCTTGTATGAGAGGGATGACGCTTGCATGTACCGGCGACCATACACAGCCAAACGCAGGCGGGAGTTCAGACGATTGACCTTGGACAGGAGATGACCTAGGGTCTCGTGGTCATCGAGCGGTCAGAGGGACTCTGCCGATTTGGAGAGAAACGATGGCATCCACCGCCGACATCCTGGGCCAGCTCAAGGCGAAGGCCAATCCTGACAATCTCCCCGGAATGGCCAAGTTCGGTATGGCGGTTGACAGGGGACTTGGCGTTTCAGTGCCGGAGATGCGCCGCATCGCCAAGGAGACCGGCAAAGATCACAACCTAGCTGTCAAACTGTGGAAGACAGGCATTGCCGATGCCAGGATAGTGGCTTCCATGATTGCCGTGCCGGAGCAGTTGACCGGGAAGGATATGGATGCCTGGGTGAAAGACATCAACTCCTGGGATGTCTGCGACCAGGTATGCATGAATCTGTTTGAGAAGGCACCGTTGGCGCGCCGGAAGATCATTGAGTGGTCCCAGCGAGAAGAATTCGTCAAACGAGCGGCCTTTGCCTTGATCGCGTGCCTGGCCCGGCACGACAAGCAGGCTCCGGATCAGGAGTTTCTGGGGTTCCTGGCGGTGATCAAGCGTGGCGCCAGCGACGAACGCAACTTTGTGAAGAAGGCGGTCAATTGGGCCTTACGCAACATCGGGAAGCGGAACATGCGGCTGAACAAGGCGGCAATCAAGGCAGCCAAGGGGATTCAACGACTCGACTCGAAGGCTGCGCGGTGGATTGCTGCGGATGCCCTCCGAGAACTGCAGGACAAGGGAACGCACAAGCGACTGCGAGGGTGAGGCGGTGGCTGGATCGGGAAGGGATCGTCGCGGGTGGTCAGAACGGTGGGAACATCGCGGAAGGGTCGCGCTGGCCTGGGAACCGGGATGGTTGTGGCGGCGAGGAACCGTGGCTTCGGCGTCGCGGCGCTCCGACGAAGTTGGCCCTGTCTGGTTTCGGGCCTCGCTCGTCGCGAAGAATACGAGCGAGGTGCCAACACCGCGCGCCGCCGAGATAGACAGTAGACGGCAGGAGGACCACACGGCGTGAGCCAAGCTTCGACCACTCTTGCGACGGACGTCGCCGTGGCCACGGCGCGGGCCAGGATTAGATTCAACAGGAACGAACTCGCCGGAGCGTTCGGGGACATCGGGACCGATGTGCCCCTCCTTATCGGGATGGCGCTCGCCGCACGACTGGACGGCACGAGCGTCCTGGTGATGTTCGGCCTCATGCAGCTGGCCACGGGCCTCGTCTACCGAATGCCTATGCCGGTTCAACCCCTCAAGGCAATGGCCGCCATCGTCATTGCACAGCAGGTGTCTGCCGCCACGCTGTACGGCGCCGGACTTGCCATCGGGCTGGCCATGCTGGTGCTTGCGGCGACCGGTTTGCTCGACTGGCTTGCCCGGGTGGTTCCAAAGTGTGTGGTACGAGGCATCCAACTCGGGCTTGGCCTCCAGCTGGCCTCTGTGGCGCTGGGGAGGTTTGTTCCAGCGGATGGCGTGCCCGGGTACGCGCTCGCTGCTGGCGCCTTCATCATCACGGTACTGCTGCTGGGTAATCGGAGGCTTCCTGCAGCGCTTCCGGTTGTGCTCCTTGGCCTCGGCTATGCGATGATCTTCCATTGGGATGGTGAACTGGCTCGCGGCTTCGGCTTTCACCTCCCCAGGCTGCACATTCCTCAGCTGGCGGACGTCTTCACGGGATTCCTGGTGCTTGCCTTGCCGCAAATACCGCTTTCCCTCGGCAACTCCGTCCTTGCTACTCGACAACTCGCCGAAGACTTGTTTCCCGACCGGCGGTTCTCGGTTCGCAAGATCGGACTGACGTACGCGCTGATGAACCTGGTCAATCCGTGGTTTGGCGGCGTGCCGACGTGCCATGGTTCAGGTGGACTCGCGGGACACTTTGCCTTTGGTGGACGAACCGGTGGATCCGTCGTCATCTATGGCTCGCTTTTGATATTGCTCGGCTTGTTCTTTGGTGCCGGTTTCGACCACGTGGTCAAGGCGTTCCCGCTGCCCATGCTGGGCGTCATCCTCCTCTTCGAAGCGCTCGCGCTCGTCTGGGTGGTTCGCGACACAGCGGGTTCTCGCACCGCGTTTCCCATTGCCGTGCTGGTGGGCCTTCTGGCCGTCGGACTGCCCTACGGATATGTGATTGGTCTTGTGGTGGGGACCGCACTGTTCTACCTGGGTGGTCGGACACGCCTGGTGAGCCCGGACGCCGTCTAACGCGCCATCCCTGAGAGGTTTCGGGGTGCGAGGTGAGGAGGCCGCATGTCCAATCCGTCCTTGATTGCCGCACTGTTCGCCGCAGGTGATGCTGGCGACCTCGACGCGTTCGATCGGTATCTTCACGAGGACGTGATCGTTCATGCCCCCGGGAGGCTGTCAACGGTGGGACTGGCGCGCGAGCGCGAGTCCTGGCGCAAGGCCAGGACGGTGATACCGGACATTCATCACGAGTTCATCGATGTGCTCTGCAGTCCCACGGCTGAAGCCGCTCGCGCAGTCGTCACGGGCACGATGTACGGGTCTTACGGGGGGTTTTCCTCAAACGGGCGGGCCTTCAGGATAGACCAGGCCGTGTTCGCCCACACCAGAGACGGCAAGATCGCCGAGCTGTGGGAGATCGTCGATACCGCCGTGCTCCGTGAGCAACTGGGGGAGCCGCGCCGGTAGGCAGGCGAGGCTTCGGCTCGGGCTGGGCAGGTGGGTAGAGCTGGAGGAGGGCGCATGGGTGGATAGGTTGGTGGCTTCAACCTCGAGGCCGCATGCTGCCGCGGTCCCCTGGCAGATGCGACGAGGAAGGGAATGGCGGCGGTGGTGCGGAACCTGCGCACAGCGGTCGGCGAGGGCAGTTGTCCCTGAACACGATCGAGCGGTCAGGTGCCAATAGACCTCGTATGGCGATACGGATCGTTCGGCTAGGCAGTCCACGCGCGGCGGGTGAGGGGCTTCGCCTCGGTACCGTACGGCGGCCCCCTCGTGGTGTGCCGCGGTCCGAGTTTGCGTCGCGCAACTACTACGATGTGTGGCTTCCCGATCTCGCTCCCAGTGAGCCGTTGGTCAGGGCGGCGCAACGCGCAAAGGATGCTGCCGCATGGCGGTCCTTTGTGAGGCGCTATCGTGCCGAGATGAGGCGGCCAGGGACCGCACGCCTCCTCGATCTGCTCGCGGCGCTGTCCTACCATACCGACTTCTCGATCGGCTGCTACTGTGAGGACGAGGAGCGCTGCCATCGCTCGGTGCTGCGGCGCCTGCTCGAAGAACGGGGAGCCGAGGTCGTGCCGGCACCCAATTTACCTGCGTAGTCTATCGCCCGGTCGTGAGCAGATGACAGAATCGCCACTTTGCGTCCGTGAGGGGCAGGC
>JBPKLU010000022.1:0-5286 GCA_051293815.1 Nitrospiraceae bacterium
GGAGGGTGATCGTGCGTCTGCATGAGCCCATGCGGAATGGGGACTGGGAGATTGCCATCTTGACCAACCTGCCGGCGAAGATTCGGGCTACGCGTGTAGCATACCTCTACGCGGATCGTTGGACGATCGAGACGGCGTTTGCCCAGGTGGCGACGTGTCTGCAAGGGGAGATTCGGACGCTGGGCTATCCGAAAGCAGCCCTGTTCTCTTTTTGCGTGGCCTTGGTGGCGTACAACCTGGTGTGCGTGGTGTTAGCGGCCCTGGCGGCGGTGCACGGGGAGGAGCAGGTGGAGCGGCGGCTGTCGTTTTACTATTTGGCCACGGAGGTGGCGGAGATGCAAGGGGGCCTGGCCCTGGCGATTCCGGACCGCTACTGGGCTGAGATGTACGGAGCGGGACGTGCGACGGCACTCGTCGGGGCCTGTTGCGCATTGCGCGGCAGGTTGACTTGTCCAAATATCAGAAACAACCCCGTGGCACCAAGAAGCGGAAGCCACCCGGGAAACCACTGGAAGGACATGTGTCTACTGCCCGCATCCTAGCCGCCGCGAGGGGACACTCATGCTAGCTATAAAGGGCTGATCCCCGTGGCCCGGAGGCGGCGGACCTCTTCAAAGTCCGCTCGGCTGGATTGTGGCCGACGTTATGATCCGGAAACTTAACTTGCCTCTTGACAACCCAACCGGAACTATATACAGGAGTCCTATAAGTGAAAGCCGATGTTGTTGGCTGTCACAAGGGAGGATACATGAACGCAACGCTTGCCATTCCCGGTTATGCCTATGGTGCGCCAACGCTAGTCCGGTCGCCGGTCACGCTTGCCGATCTGGCGGACCTCAAGAAATCGGTGCTCTGGAGCGCCGAGGACGAGAAGTACCTGCGCATGGCTGGCGACGCGCTTGCCGATCAGGTGGAGGAGATTCTCGATCTTTGGTATGGCTTCGTTGGCTCGCACCCGCACTTGATCAAGTACTTCCTTGATACGCAAGGTCAGCCGATTGCCGAATATCTGGCTGCGGTGCGGAAGCGGTTCGGCCAATGGATCCTGGACACCTGTCGACGGCCGCACGATCAGGACTGGCTGAACTACCAACACGAGATCGGTCTGCGACACCATCGCACCAAGAAGAATCAAACCGACCATGTGGCCGCGGCCACCACCGTGGTCCCCTTCCGCTACCTGATCGCCTTCATCGTGCCGATCTCGGTCACCAACCGCGACTTTCTTGTGAAGAAGGGCCACTCTGCGGAAGCGGTGGATAAGATGTATCACGCTTGGTTGTAGGCAGTGGCGCTCCAGGTGGCTTTGTGGTGCCAGCCTTATGCTAAGGACAGTGACTATTGAAAGGAAAAGCCATTGAGCCTTTCAACAGGCGAGGAGGATTTGTCTCCGGAGTTGGATGCCAGGCTTGCCGCCGCCTTGGAGCGTCTGGCGCAAGCTCTGCACAGGGCATTGTGGGCGGCGGCCTGGGAGAAAAACCTGAGCGTGACGCAAGCCCAGGTTTTGCTGTATTTGCAAACTCATGGCGATGAGGCTATTACAATCACCGATCTGGCCCGGCGGTTCGGCTTGAAGCATGCGACCCTGAGCGATGCCGTGCGTGTGCTGGTGGCCAAAGGCTTGCTGGAGCGAAGGCCCCAACCCAACGATGCACGGGCGGGGCGGCTGCGCCTGTCGAGGCGAGGTCGAGCGGCCGCACGGTCGCTGGCAAACTGGACCAAGCAGGTCCCGCAGCAGGTAGCGAAACTTCCACCAGCCGCCAAGGTTCAACTATTGGGCACCCTTCTGGAGCTAATCGGAGGGTTACAGCGTGCGGGTACGATTTCGGTTGCGCGGATGTGTACTACTTGCCTCTTCTTTGAAGCGAATCGCTACGCGAATCCCGACGCACCGCACCATTGCCGACTTCTGGACCAGCCGTTGCAGCTTGTCGAACTGAGGGTCGAATGTCCGGACCAGCAACCGGCTGAACCCAAGCCTTGAAAGGAGGTTGCTGCATGAACCGCCTCTGCTGTGTTGTAATCTTCTTCGGCTTGGCCGTACCACCTCCGGCTTTCGCGCAAAACCCTCCGCTGCCGCCGGGAGTGGTCGCCGAGGAAAACGTGGAATATGCCAATCCCGACGGTCAGCACCTCAAGCTGGACTTGTATCGTCCCAAGGAAGGTGGACCGTTTTCGGTCGTCGTGTGCATTCATGGTGGCGGCTTTGTAGGCGGCCAACGGGAAACCATGCGTTGGATCTGCGTCCAGCTTGCCACGGAAGGATACGCAGCGGCTACCATCCAGTACCGCTTGGCGCCGAAGTATCGTTTCCCAGCTTGCGTCGAGGATTGCAAGGGAGCCGTGCGCTGGCTGCGGGCCAACGCTAAGAAATACAATCTTGATCCTGACCGCATTGCCGCGATGGGCACGTCGGCCGGTGGACACCTGTCGGTGTTTCTGGCGGCCACTGCGGACGTTAAGGAGTTTGAAGGGAATGGTGGCCATCTTGGCCAATCCAGTCGGATCACCTGCGCGGTGAATGCTTTTGGTCCCTCAGATTTCACGCGGATTCAGGGCAAAAGCAAGTCAGAGCCGGTCCTGGAACCTTTCCTGGGTGGGACGCTGCAAGATCGTCGCCGTGAATACATCCGGGCCAGTCCGCTGTACTGGATCACGCCCAATACTGCCCCGGTCTTGACGCTCATCGGCACGAAGGACGAGCATGTCCCTCTGGAGCAAGCGCAGTGGCTCCACGAACGGTTGCAAGCGTGCGGGGTGCCGAATGAACTCCTTATCCTGGAAGGGGCCGGGCATGGTTTTCAAGGCAAGCACCACGAGCAGGCCGAGAAAGCGATGATGGCATTCCTCGGAAAGTATTTGAAGAACCAAGCCGAGACTGATAGCAAAACCAGCAATCGAGCGGCTGAAGGACATGATGGTAAAGAAGTTCGGCCGCGAAGCGTCCCGTTTATCTTGGTTCTTCCGGCATGGCGCAACTGTGACAAGCTAATCGACGAATGGAATCAGCGTCTGGGGCGTGCTGACGATTTGGTGGTTTCCATGCCCTCGAACTTAAAAGACCCGCAGCAGAGTGAAGCCAGCCTGGCAAAGGTCAAACGCGGCGTGCCGGGATGGGTTACGCCATCCGCCCAAGCGGTCCTGAACGGCGATGCCAAACTACCCAAGGGCTGTCAATGGCTATGGTACGATCTGGAACCATGGGCGCACACGCCTCAAAAGGAGAAAGACGATCCCATCGCTGCCGCCAAGGCCCTCCGCGAATACTGCAACAAAAACAAGCTGAAATTGGGAATGACGCCGATCTACGCTAAATTTCAGGACAATTTCAACCTGGAACTAGCAGCTCAAGTCGCAAGCCATTGCGATGCGTACATCCTCCAGTGCCAGGACTGGCAAAAAGACCCGCAAAGGCTTAAGCAGGTCGTGCAGCACCTTCGTGAGCTGACCAAAGCCATTCACAAAGTCAACCCACAGTGTCTGGTGGGTTGTCAATTGGGGACGGCAAAACGCTACGGCGGCGTCGCCGCTGCCTTGAAGCTTTACCAGCAAACCCAGGATTTCATCCAACTATACACTGCCTGGTGGGAGCCGGAAGAAGAGAGCGTTCTGGAACTGCTCAAGGCATTGAACAAGCTTCAGCGGTGATCTCCAGCCGTTGGCCCGGCTGGACCTTCTTGAAGGCGTCGCCGGGCATCAGACACCAATCCCCAGCAAGGAGAAGTCCCCCTCCTCGTAGACCTTCTCGACGTAGGCCGCGATCGGCTGCTTCACCAGCGTGTTCTCGTCCTCGGCGTCGGCGTAGCGCACCCACAGGTACTCCCAGCCCTTCTTCTCGATCCCGGTGATGTCGCCCACCTTCAAGTTCACGGCGTTGGGGCTGGCGGCGAACCGGAACGTGACCTCCCAGTCCTCCTGGCCGCGCTGCGAGCCGGACGCGCCCATGAAGAGGACCTCGCCGGGGACGAAGCCCTTGAACGGCGCGGCGTTGACCCGGCCGGTCATGTGAAAGAGGATCGCCTTGTACGCGCCGGTGACGAGCGGGACGAGGATGTAGTGCGTTTCGGTGAAGTTGTAGACGGGGATCGTGATGTCGGTCCCCTCGACGCTGTCGGTGTTGACGCCGATCACGCCCTTGAGGTCCGGCGAGTCCTCGCCGGGCAGCGCGTAGCTGTTGACTGTCTCCAGGCTCTGGGTGATGTGCTGCGTGCCGCCGCCCGTGTCGAAGCTGAAGCTCGACTCGCCCGGTTCCTTCGGCTCCTTCTTGCCGTAGCGGGCGGACGCTTCCCAGATGCCGCCGCCCTGGTGGGCGATGTGGTAGCTCTGGAAGACCAGCCCGGCGTAGAAGGCTGGCACCGTGACCTCGACCAGCGCACGGACCGCGGCGTCGTCCTCGGTCCCCAGCACCATGAACTGGAGATCGACCGACGGCTTTCGATGCCCACCGTGGCCTCGCGGCTCTCGAACTTCTCGATGATGATGGCCATGCCGTCCTCAAGCGAATACCAGACCGCCGTGCTGGGCCTCCTACACCAGCCGGCGGGTGTTGGCGGCAATCTGTTCCGTGGCGCGGGCCGTCCGTTCCGCCAGCGACTCGCCGCCCAGGCCGCGCACGGCCAGGGCGTTGAATGTTCCCTGGATGTCCACCTTCTGCCGGGTCGTGTCCATCAGCTCGTCAAGCCCCTCCAGGTCGCCGGCCCGGCGCATCCGGCCCGGCCCCTCGCGCTCGGCCTCGCGCTCGGCGCGGCGGCGGGCGGCCTCGTCCAGCGCTTGTTGCCATTCGCGCTGGGCGTCGGCCAGCTCCTGCTCGTAACCGTCCACCCAGACCATTCTTGACGGCGTTGCTAGGCTTGCGGGCGTGGGCATGTACGAGTTGCGTGGACACGCGGGAGAGCGAGCATGGCACGGCCGATCGATGTGGCGAAGTGGCGGTTGTGGGCGAAGCGGCTGCGGAGATTCCAACGCAGCGGCATGACGGTGCGAGAGTGGTGCGACAGCGAAGGCCTTTCCGAGGCCCAGTTCTAGCAGTGGCGACGCAAGCTGTCGGCGCATGACGGGGCCAGGGCGACTCGCGCTGACATTGGGAGCCGGCCCCAATGCGGGCGGGGCGGCGGACACATCTCAAGCAGCGTAAGGCGGCGCGTCCGTCGCGCTTCGGGGCAGGGCAGCGGAACACGGGCTGTTGCGGGCGGCGCGGACGCTCAGCCGAGCCAGGCACTGCCTTGGCAACAGCGATCGCAGGCGGCAGGACCTGGCAGCGAGACAGTGCCCATGGCTCGGAGCGCT